>NZ_JBNDLX010000004.1:0-676626 GCF_050436285.1 Paraburkholderia sp. GAS82 | reverse complement strand
ACCAGGACGTTGATAGGTCAGGTGTGGAAGCGCAGTAATGCGTTAAGCTAACTGATACTAATTGCCCGTAAGGCTTGATCCTATAACAGGTGTGTCTCGACCCGGGTTGGCGCTTTAGCGCCTACCCGGGTCCGATCCCCGAAGGGGATGCGTGTGAACCCCCAGACGGGGGTAGCAGAACGCACGGTTGAGTGATCGATGTTGTGCCAGAAACAACACAACCCCAGAACGCTCCCGCTGGTGAGCATCACCAGAAACTACTTCTTCCCGATTGGCCGTACTGCTCCATGAGCAGTGCAGCAACAAGTCATGCCTGATGACCATAGCGTGTCGGTACCACCCCTTCCCATCCCGAACAGGACCGTGAAACGACTCCACGCCGATGATAGTGCGGATTACCCGTGTGAAAGTAGGTAATCGTCAGGCTCCCTAGCAGAACCAGAAACCCCACCCCGCAAAGGTGGGGTTTCTGCGTTTACGCGTGCAAAACCACGCAATCGCCTAGCATTGCCGCAACCGTCTTGAGGCTCCCCGCATAAGGCCGCGAACCTACCAAAGGCCGTTCTGACAAAGTTCCTCGCCAGTTGCCAACGATGCAGTCTAATTTCCTCAAAATGCTGTCCAAATAAACAGCATTCTCGCACTTGGCAACTCTCGCCATTCCCTTAAAAGTGCCAATTCACAGCAGGAAATTTCCGTGTAGGATACTGTATATATACAGGTTTCTCCCACACGCCATGTCAGTCTCCGCCATCACTGCCGAAGAGATTCACCCGTCGCTCTGGCGAGCCTCACAGCTTGCGCGTGGGCGTGGCCACATGGTGGACACCGGCTATCCAGCACTTTCGACGGAGTTACCCGGCGGTGGCTGGCCAGTTGGCGCGCTAATTGATCTGCTGGTTCAGCAGCCCGGTGTCGGTGAAATGCGGCTTTTGCAGCCTGCGCTTAGCTCGCTCGGAGAGCGGTCGATTGCGCTGGTCCAGCCGCCGCACATTCCTGACGGATTGGGACTCCGGTATATCGGGTTATCGCTCGATCGTCTCCTGCAAATCAAGCCGCCCAAGGCAACGGATGCCCTTTGGTCGGCCGAACAGATTTTGCGTGCCGGCAGCTGTGGCGCGCTGATTTTGTGGGCACAACACGCGCAGTCGTCATCGCTGCGGCGTCTGCATCTGGCTGCGCAATCATCTGAGACGCTATTCATCATGGTCCGGCCACTCACGGCGGCCCAGGACTCATCGCCGGCGTTACTGCGGCTGGCTTTACGACCGGCCGCAGAAGGCCTGATCGTCGATATCGTGAAACGACGAGGTCCAATACGCGCGGAGCCTCTGTCGATTTCTCTTCAACCCACTCCAGTTTTGTTTTCCCGTCATGCGCGTCTTTCTCGCCGTTCACTTGCCGAAGTTGTCCCTCGAAGTCTTCCGGCCGAGGTGGTCGCCTGAACCGGCGCACGGCAGTGCCGTGCTCGAGAAAGACAAGGTGGTGATCGCGGACAGGGCGGCGCGTGAAGCGGGTGTCCTGCTTGGCATGAAGCGCGGTGGAGTCCTGACGTTATCGCCGGAAACCGCAATGTACGAGCGCGACATTGCACGTGAGGCCGCTGCACAGTGGGACGTCGGTATGGCGCTGCTGAGGTTTTCGCCTGATGTCGCGTTGCTAGATGAGGCGACGGTAATCGTCGAAGTCGGCGCGAGTCTACGGCTTTTCGGCGGCCTGCTGTCGTTGTGCCGGCAGGCTAAGTCGATGCTCGACATGTTTGGTTTGACCGCACGCATCAGTGTTGCGCCGACGGGGCAGGGCGCATGGCTACTGGCGAAGTACGGACAGGGACGTGGTGGTGCGTGCAGAGTAGTGCAGCTGCCCTCACTCGAGCGCGTGCTGCACCCCTTGCCTATGCTCGCGGTGCCCGAGATTCGCCCGTTCGCCGACTGGTTCTCGGGCCTTGGCAGCGAGACGATTGGCGACGTGCGCCGCTTGCCGCGTGCGGGTTTGCAGCGTCGCTGCGGCGAACATTTGCTGGATTCGCTGGATCGTGCCTTCGGTACAGCGCCAGAGTTGTTCGACTGGCTCGAGTTGCCGCCCACATTCTCCGCGCGCATCGAATTGCCCGATCGGCTCGAACATGCGGACGGCGCAATATTCGCCGCACACAGGATGATCGTGCAGTTGTGCGGATGGTTGTGCGCGAAGCAACTGGCGGTCACAGCGATTACGCTGTCTATCGAACACGAACGAGGCAGGCAGGCGCTTGCGCCGACGCTGATCGAAATTGCGCTCGGCGAACCGACGTGGCATGAAGACCACCTGCTGCGTCTCGTGAAGGAGCGGTTGCATCGTGTGGAGCTCGCGGCGCCGGCCATTGCGTTGCGCCTCGATGCATCGAAGGTCGACGCGGCCACGCCTGATACAGACAGCCTGTTTCCCGAACCCGGGGGCTCGCGGGAGGACCACGCGCGTCTGATTGAATTGCTGATCGCGCGGCTTGGCGACGAGAACGTGCTGCGTCCTGCGCCGACTGCGGATTACCGGCCGGAGGTTGCGAATCGGTGGGTGCCGGTTAGCCAGACGGCGAATCGCAGCACGTTTCCCGATAGCCTGCCACGTCCAACATGGATGCTGGCTACGCCCATGCGTCTGCTGATGCGCCAGCATCGGCCGTTTTATGGCTCGTCTCTGCGGACAATGTCGCCGGCTGAGCGTATCGAAGCCGGCTGGTTCGACGGGGAACTCGTCACGCGCGACTACTTCGTTGCGCAAGCCGAGGATCGCAGCTGCTACTGGATCTATCGTGAGCGCATCAGCAGCCGTGATGCCGAAGAAGCGCCACGCTGGTTCCTTCACGGCTTATTCGGATGACGCGCAATGGACTCGACCTTCACTGCGCTACCGTCGTATGCCGAGTTGTTCTGCTTCTCCAACTTCACGTTCCTGCATGGCGCGTCGCATGCGGAGGAGCTGGTCAAGCGCGCAGTGCAACTGGGTTACGAGGGGCTGGCCGTCACCGACGAATGTTCGCTCGCAGGCGTTGTGCGCGCCCATGTAGCGGCGAAAGAGGTGGGGCTGCCGCTTGTCATCGGTTCTTATTTTCAATTGCGCAATGCCGATGGTTCGCCTGCGTTCGGGCTGATTCTGCTCGCGCAGAATCGTGAGGGCTACGGCAATCTGTCGGAGCTGATTACGCTTGGTCGAACCCGTGCGCCGAAGGGTGAATATAGGCTCACGCCGCACGATCTGTCACGGCCTGATCGCGAAAACGTCCACTTGCGCGGCGTGCCTGACTGCCTTGCGATTTTGGTGCCAGCATTTCCCGCCAAAGAAGAGGCATTGGAAGCTCAAATCGAATGGCTCGACGAGACCTTTCCCGGCCGTGCGTGGGTAGGTCTCGTGCTGCATCAGCGCGCGATGGACGATATTCATCGAGGTGAAATCGAATATGTCGCGGATCGTCATAACGTACCAGTCGTCGCACTTGGCAACGTCGTGATGCACGTACGCTCGCGCAAACCATTGCAGGACACGATGACGGCAATCCGCGTCGGCAAGCCTGTTCATGAGTGCGGTTACGATCTCGCGCCTAACGCCGAGCAGCATTTGCGCTCGCGACTGCGCATTGCGAATCTTTATCCCGAGCATACTTTGCGCGAAACGATCTCCATACTCGGTAGATGCAAATTCTCACTTGACGAGTTGCATTACGAATATCCCGATGAATTCGTGCCTGAAGGTTTCACGCCTACCGCGTACCTTCGTCAGGAGACGTATGTCGGCGCGAAGCGACGTTTTCCTTTCGGTATCTCGGATGAGGTCGAGCAACAGATCGAACGCGAACTGGCACTCATCGAGGACCTGAAATACGAGCCGTATTTTCTGACGGTCTACGACATCGTTCGCTATGCGCGAAGCCAGAACATTCTATGTCAGGGACGAGGATCGGCGGCCAACTCTGTCGTGTGTTATTGCTTGTATATCACCGAGGTGGATCCGGCACGCAGCAACATGCTGTTTGAGCGTTTCATTTCCAAGGAGCGTGGCGAGCCACCGGATATCGACGTTGACTTCGAGCATCAGCGACGCGAGGAGGTGATCCAGTACATCTATAAAAAGTATGGGCATGACCGCGCGGCGATTGCTGCGGCCGTCTCCACTTACCGGCCGCGAGGCGCGTTGCGTGAGACGGGTAAGGCGCTGGGGATCGATCCGCAGATCGTCGACGCGGTCGCGAAATCTCATCACTGGTTCGACAATAGTCACGATCTGTTGAAGCACTTTGAAGAGACGGGCCTCGATCCGGAGAAACCTTTGATTCAGGCCTGGGCGAGACTCGCGTCGCAACTGCTCAACTTTCCGAGACATCTATCGCAGCATTCCGGTGGTTTCGTGATCAGCCGTGGCAAGCTCACGCGCCTTGTGCCTGTCGAAAATGCGGCAATGGCGGATCGCCGGGTGATCGAATGGGACAAGGATGATCTCGAATCGCTCAAACTTCTCAAGATCGACGTGCTTGCGCTTGGCATGCTGTCGGCGATCCGGCGTACGCTCGATCTTGTATCGGCTCGCCGCGGCAAGCGCTTCGAGATGCAGGACATAGAAGATGGCGATAAAAAGACATACGACATGATTTGCCGCGCTGACACCATCGGAGTGTTCCAGATCGAATCGCGTGCACAGATGAGCATGCTGCCGCGTTTGCAGCCACGAGGATACTACGACCTCGTCATTGAGGTGGCGATTGTGCGTCCAGGACCGATTCAGGGTGGTGCAGTACATCCCTATTTGCGCCGTCGGCAGGGATTGGAACCTGAAATTTATCCAAGCGACAAGTTGAAGAAAGCCTTGGGACGCACTAAGGGCGTGCCGATCTTCCAGGAACAGGTCATGCAGGTCGCTATGATCGCGGCCGATTTCACGGCAGGCGAAGCCGATGAACTGCGCCGTGCAATGGCCGCATGGAAGCGCAAGGGCGGCCTGGAGAAGTACTACGATCGCATCATCAACGGGATGCTGAAAAATAACTACGAGCGGAGCTTTGCCGAAGCAATCTTCGAACAGATCAAGGGCTTCGGCGAATATGGATTTCCGGAAAGCCACGCAGCGGGTTTCGCCTTGCTTGTCTACACGAGTAGCTGGTTGAAGTGTCACGAGCCGGAGGCATTTCTCGCCGGCCTGCTCAACAGTCAGCCACTGGGCTTCTACTCACCGTCGCAACTCGTGCAGGATGCGCAACGGCATGGCGTCAAGGTGTTGCCGGTCGATGTGACCGTCAGCGGATGGGATTCGACGCTCGAAACGATCGAAGATGCAGAGCGCCCAGCGGTTCGTTTGGGGCTATCGTTATTGCGCGGCATGAAAGACAACGCCGCAGAGCGCATTGAGAATTCTCGCGCGGTGCGGCCGTTCAGGAGCGTGCATGACCTGGCGCGCCGCGCGCAACTCGACCGCCACGATCTGCACGTGCTGGCCGATGCGAATGCGCTGGCTGCGCTCGCAGGCAATCGTCGCGAGGCGTTATGGCATTCGGTGGCCGCCGTGCCCGGCAAGGACATGCTGGCTATCGCCGCCGTGCAGGATGAGACGCCGGAACTGGGCGCGCCATCGGAAAGCAATGAGATCGTCGCGGACTACCGCTCGGTGGGGTTGACGCTCGGCCGTCATCCGCTTCAATTGCTGCGGCCTCAATTATTGGCCAACCGGCTAATGCCGGCATCGACACTACGCAGTTATCCTAACGGACGACTGGCGCGCGCCTGCGGGATCGTTACGGTTCGGCAGCGGCCGGGTACGGCGAAAGGGGTGATCTTCGTAACAATCGAAGACGAGACGGGCAATGTCAATGTGATCGTGTGGCCAGCTCTGCTCGAGAGACAGCGCAAGGAAGTATTGGGGGCATCGCTGCTCGCGGTGTACGGCGTCTGGCAGCGTGAAGGGGAAGTGCAGCACCTCGTTGCGCATCACCTGGTAGATATGTCGCATCTGCTGGGTGGGCTGCAGTCCACCAGCAGGGATTTTTGCTGATTGCCTGTTTTACCGGATTTAACTTGCGCTACCAGGCGGACTTGGGCGGCGAGCAGGGCGCGCCGTCCGAACGGGCCATGGCGGCTTATTGCAGCTCGTAATAACGAGCCGCAATGCCGACCTGCGCCGAGTACACTTCCGTCATCTTCCTTGCCACGGAAACTTCGCCAATACCTGCCTGATCGCCGTATCGAACGGCGTACGGCGGCCGATCTGCAGCGCTTCGAGACGGCTCGAATCCAGATGGCAATTGTGCGGGCGCGGCGTCGCATCCGTCGGCGTGCGTTGCGGCGTGAGTTGAGCCTCGAGTTGCAGCGCCTCGGCCAGACGTAGCGCAATTTCGTACTTCGTCATCGGCTCATTGCCCGACCACTGCACGATGCCGCGAATGGTTTCCCCATGCGTATGCCGTTCGAGCATCTGACGGATGACGAACGCAACGTCGGGCGTAAAAGTCGGATAACGGATTGCCCATGCATCCATCACGGCTGCCTTTGGGTTCGGCGAAGAGCTCGCCGATGCGGCAATGGCCGGTACCAGACTGGTTACTGCCGATTCCGCCCAATCGACAATTGGCCCATACAGCAGAGGCAGACGCAGCACGCAACCAAGATCGGTCGTCTCAGTGAGCGCTCGCTCACCGTCGAGCTTGCTGCGGCCATAGGCGTTGATCGGTGACGGTTGGGCATCGTAGAGGTAGGGCGGGTGAGTGCCGTCGAACACATAGTCCGTGGAGATCGACAGTACCCAGGCGTCGCGTTTCCTGGCCATTGCAGCCAAGGTACGCACAGCATCGACGTTCAATGCACGGGCCAGCGCCGGGTCATGCTCGCAGACATCGGGACGGCGTTCAGCCGCCGCAATCACGATCGCATTGGGAGCCTCGCGCTCGACAAACTGCTCGACCGCCTGTGCATCACGGATATCGAGCGTGATGTGATGCGGCCCGGCATGCCGGAACGCCGTCGAAACGATCTGCCAGTCCGCTTGCTGTGCCAACTCGTCGGCGAGTGCGCGGCCTAGCAAGCCCGACGCGCCGATCACGGCAACTTTGAACATAGGCGCGCTCACCTTAGTGAGTATCGACGACTGTGTAGCCGGCCTCGTCGATCGCCGCCTTGAGCGCATTGACCGGTTGGGTCGATTCGACCGCCACCCTGCCCGTCTCCAGATCGACCTTGACCTGCGCCGTGGCGTCTTGCTCGCGAATCGCGTTGGTGACTGCCGCCACACAGTGCTGGCAGCTCATACCTTCTACCTGAAATTCGATCGTCATCTGCTTTGCCTCGAGAAACGTGAATGGTGTAACGGTTGAATTATGCCTGCCAGACCGCAACTGGAGGACTGACCTTCCCACGGTGGGAAGGTGTACGATCGGCAGACATCACTAGCGAATTGCACGGACCAGAGTAAGTGTTTTGCATGGAAGCGGAGTCATGCGCCAAAGCGTGAACTCTGCTCGCCAGTTGAAGCGCGAACTCTGGTCGACAAGGGAAACAGTCATGAACATCGGTGAAGCGGCCCGCGCATCGGGCGTCACGGCGAAGATGATTCGCTACTACGAAAGTGTCGGTTTGCTGGCGGCAAAGGCTCGCACCACGGCCGGCTATCGGGTTTACGGTTCGCAGGAAGTGCACTCGCTGCGCTTCATTCGCCAGGCGCGGCGTATGGGCTTCCTCGTCGAAGACATCCGCCGTCTGCTGGCTTTGTGGCAGGACCGCTCGCGCGCCAGCGCCGAAGTCAAGGCGATCGCGCTTGAACACGTGGCCGATCTCGATCGCCGCATCGCCGAACTGACGGAGATGCGCGACACGCTTTCGCACCTGGCCGATCACTGCCATGGTGACGAGCGGCCCGATTGCCCGATCATCGAGGGTCTGGCGGATCCCGCGACGGCCGTTAGCCATACATGTCATGCCGACTGACGATGAAAGGTGCAACCTCGACGTCAACTCGTTGCAACCAGACCACACATTCGCACCTAATTGGTGCGTTTTGGGCGTCCGATCGCATGAAATCTGCATTGAAAGGCCATTTAGTCTATCAAAATCAGTCACTTGGCGCCTAATTTCGGGTGCACCATTCCAAAACGGAATGCACGTCATTCGGGCATTTCACTAGCCAGGTTGCACCAGAAGGCTATAATCCGGGTTAACCCTTCATAAGGGAAATCCCTGATGTCCTATCCACCGGGGATTCATTTCTGATCCTTGGAGAACATCATGTTTGCATACCTTCTTGAAAAGCTGAGCACCTGGTTTGAGACCGCTGAACGTAGCCGCCGTGAGGCTTACCTCGCATCGTCGTCGGATATCGTCCAGCTCGAACAGCGCATCCGCTCGCTCGAAACGAACGGCTATTCGCTGTAAAGCAGTCTGAAGTCCGTTTGACCCGCGGCAGCACAGTTCGCGCAGTCGCAGCAGTAGAGCGTAAGGCCCCGTATAGACGGGGCTTTGTCATATCTGGAGTCTGCGTTAGCCAGAGCCGTTAGCCAGCCAGTTGATTAGCCGCTCAGTGTCCGTCTACCGGCTCACGTCCACATGTCGTTCAATATCGACTAGCTTGAACGTTGCCACCGCGGTAAGGTAAAGCGTTTTTTGCGCAATCCGGCATTCCCGCAACCAACCCGGTCCGCTCATGGCTCCTGTCCGATTGATTCGCGCCTTTCAGGGCGCCGTTGTCCCCGCGCTATTTACCGCGACGTCGCTGCTTATGCTCGGTGCGCCAGCCGCGTTTGCGGATTCGTCCAGCGGTGGGAAGCCGTTGATACTCGATACGCAAAGCGGTATCAGCGATGGCCACAGCGGCACGGTGCTGCAGACTGCACCGCTTTCGCACGAGCGCATCGTTCAGGCGAAGCCGATCGCGACGCCCACCGAGCTCAACTCGAACTCGTCCACACCGATCATCGTTGCCCCGTATGTTCAGTTGCCTGCCGGGGGAAGCACGTCATCGTCTCATTCGAAATCGCAGGTGAGGCCGGCGCAGTCATCTCAGTAGATGCCGGACCGGCCTTCGGAAGCCCGCCGATTCGGATATGTGCGGCAGGGCGAATGCGCTGCGAGGCAGCGCATCTTTCAATCGCCGCGATGCTCCAGCTTGAATTGTGCGGCCTTGTCCTGGCCTAGTGTCTGCACTAGCCACGGCATGGTTTCTTTCAGCGTTTTTGCCAGCGTGTAGGGCGGGTTCACGATGAACATGCCGCTGCCGAACAGTCCAAAACCATCCGACGGCGGATTGCTGACGGTCAGCGACACATGCAGCCAGTTGCGTTCCTGCAAGCGCTTTAGCTGATCCGGAAAGCGCTGCGATTCAAGGCGCGTCACCTGCGGATACCAGATCGCGTAAGTACCGGTCGCAAAGCGTTTGAGACCTTCCTCGACGCAATTCAGCGTGCGCGAGTAGTCTCGCTTGTCTTCGAACGAAGGATCGATCAGCACCAGCGCCCGGCGAGGCGGTGGCGGCAGCAAGGCCTTCACGCCTTCGAAGCCATCACCTGCGTAGAGCATGGCGCGCCGGCCGGCATCGCGAAAGTTGTGCTGCAACACGTCGATTTCCGTGGTGTGCAGTTCGAACAGACGCATGCGGTCCTGTTCACGCATCAGCCGCCATGCGAGATACGGAGAGCCGGGATAAAAGCGCAGGTTGCCATCCGCGTTGAGGGCCGCCACCTCATCCACATAGTCGGCCAGCATGGGCGGCAGGTCCTTACGTCCCCACAGCTTGGCGATGCCGGTCTCGAACTCGCCGGTCTTGGTAGCGTAGCCTTCCTGCAAAGAGTAGACACCGGCGCCCGCGTGCGTATCGATGTACCAGTACGCCTTGTCCTTCTGGGCGAGATAGCGCAGCAGTTGCACGACGACGGCGTGCTTCAGGACGTCGGCATGATTGCCTGCATGGAAGGCGTGGCGGTAACTAAGCATGATGAGGTGAGACTCGAAAGAGAGCGTGCCGGTCGATTGGCGTTTCTGGCCGGACCCATTCGGGTCCGCCAGTGCGGGGGCGCCGCGTTGTGACCGGAGATGCGCGGGCAGTACGGTCGGGTATTGTACGCGAGCCGGCGCGGCGGTCCGAACGGTGGGCGGCCCGAGCCTCGAGCCAAGGGCCAGCAGTGGCCCTGCGACCGGGTGATCAAGGGCTCAAGGCACCCGTGGCCGATTCCCCTCGCTGCAGCAGCCACCGCTCACATCGCCCTCCAGATCAGTCGTACGAGTCCCCAACGATCTCTTCGATCTTCAGCTTGACCTCCGGCGTGATTTTCGCCGCCACTTCCTGCGCCTTCATGTTCTCGGCGATCTGCTCGACCCGCGACGCGCCGGTGATCACCGTACTGACATGCGGGTTCTTCAGAATCCATGCAATTGCGAGTTGGCCGACCGTGCAGCCCAGTTCGTCCGCCAGGTTGCCGAGCTTGCCGACAACGCCGTTTTTGCCCGAATCCGTCACCTGCTTGCGCAGCCAGTCGTAGCCCTGCAATTGCGCCCGGCTGTCGGCCGGTACGCCGTCGCGATACTTGCCGGTCAGGAGGCCTGATGCAAGCGGGCTCCACGTCGTAAGTCCGAGACCGATGTCCTCGTAGAGCCGCGCGTATTCCTGCTCGACGCGCTTGCGATGGAACAGGTTGTACTGTGGCTGTTCCATGACAGGTTTATGAAGATGATGCCGTTCCGCGATCTCGTAGGCCGCCCGGATCTCGTCCGCGCTCCATTCGGACGTGCCCCAGTAAAGCGCCTTGCCGCGCGCAATCATGTCGCTCATCGCCCAGACAGTTTCTTCGACCGGCGTATTCGGGTCCGGGCGGTGGCAGAACACCAGATCCACGTAGTCGAGTTGCAGCCGCTTAAGAGACGCGTCGATCGCGTTTAGCAGATACTTGCGGTTCAGCGTGTGATATTGATTCGGCGCTTCCTGCAGGCCCCAGAAAAACTTTGTCGACACTACGTAGCTGATGCGCGGCCATGCCAGTTCCTTCAACGCCTGTCCCATGATTTCTTCGGACTTGCCGGCGGCGTAGACCTCAGCGTTGTCGAAGAAGTTGACCCCGGCGTCACGGGCGGCCGCCAGCGATTCGCGCGCTGCGTGCGTGTCCACCTGGTTGCCGTAGGTCACCCAGGAACCGATGGATAGTTCACTGACTTGCAGGCCGGAACGGCCGAGTCGTCGATAGTTCATGCATTTCTCCTTGCGAGTTGATGCAACGGGCATCCAGGTCTGCCAGTGGAATCCGGCGCTGATTTCAGACGCAGATTCGGACGCGAAACGCACAGTTTAAAGAGATATGCATTTGCGCGTGAATTCCGGATGCCTTTGCCGGGCTTCATGCACAATAGCAAAATTGGCCGCAGTGCAGCATTCGTCCGAACGGCCTATGCCGTCCGGCTAGCTTCACGCCGCTTGCGTGCCGTGGTTTCATTGCTCATCAACCCAATGGAGGTTCTGGATGTCGTCACTGAATACGAATCTGAATGGCAAGGTCGCGGTTGTTACGGGCGCGGCGAGCGGAATCGGCAAGCAGATCGCGCTGACGTTGTCGGCCGCGGGTGCTGCCATCGCAATTGCCGATCTGAATCAGGATGGCGCGAACGCCGTTGCTGAAGAGATCAAACAGGCCGGCGGCAAGGCCATCGGTGTCGCCATGGACGTCACCAACGAAGAAGCCGTCAATCAGGGCATCGACAAGGTCGCCGCTGAATTCGGCTCGATCGACATCCTGATCTCGAACGCAGGCATCCAGATCGTCAATCCTATCGAGAACTATGCATTTTCGGACTGGAAGAAAATGCAGGCCATTCACGTCGATGGTGCGTTCCTCACCACCAAGGCAGCCCTTAAGCACATGTATAAAGACGATCGCGGCGGCATCGTGATCTACATGGGCTCGGTTCACTCGCATGAAGCCTCGCCGCTGAAGTCGGCGTATGTCGCAGCCAAGCATGCCTTGCTGGGTCTTGCGCGCGTGCTGGCCAAGGAAGGCGCAAAGCACAACGTGCGCTCGCATGTCGTCTGCCCGGGTTTTGTGCGCACGCCGCTGGTCGACAAACAGATTCCTGAGCAGGCCAAAGAACTGGGCATCAGCGAAGAAGATGTGATTCGCAATGTGATGCTCGGCGGCACGGTGGATGGCATCTTCACCACGGTGGAAGACGTCGCGCAAACCGTGCTGTTCCTCTCCACTTTCCCGAGCGCGGCCTTGACCGGTCAGTCCTTCATTGTGAGCCACGGCTGGTTCATGCAATAAGGAGGCCGCTATGGCGCAACGCAATGTCAAGCGGGCGCGGGCCGGCACCCTCGGCGACGGGGATGGCGAGCACGCCGGAGCAGCGGCTGGCGTTCGCGCCAGCCGGCATATCCAGTTACCCCAGTACGAAACCATCGCGCTGATGCTGCAAGGCGGTGGCGCGCTGGGCGCCTATCAGGCAGGCGTTTATCAGGGACTCCACGAGACCGGTATTCACCCAAACTGGATCGCCGGAATCTCGATCGGCGCGCTCAATACGGCGATCATTGCCGGTAATGCGCCGGAACATCGTGTGACGCGGCTGCTCGAATTCTGGGAGACGATCTGTCAACCGGCTTTTGCGCCGCCATTGCCGCCGTTCCTCGAGCAGCTGCTATTCAATTCCGGCGACACGGTCCGCAAGGCTTTCACCGCCGCGCAGGCAACCGGTGCGATCGTTCAAGGGCAGCAGGGATTCTTTGTGCCGCGCTTTCCGCCGCCCATGCCCACCGTCTCCGGGCCGCCGCAAAATGCCAGCTACTACGACACGTCGCCCATGAAGGCGACGCTCGAGAGACTGTGTGATTTCGACCGGATCAACTCCGGTGAAACGCGCGTCTCAGTGGGAGCAGTGAACGTCGGTACCGGCAATTTCGCGTACTTTGACAACACGCGGATGAAGCTGCGGCCGGAGCACTTCATGGCATCCGGCTCGCTGCCTCCTGGCTTCGGCGCGATG
This sequence comes from Paraburkholderia sp. GAS82, assembly GCF_050436285.1. Classification (NCBI taxonomy): domain Bacteria; kingdom Pseudomonadati; phylum Pseudomonadota; class Betaproteobacteria; order Burkholderiales; family Burkholderiaceae; genus Paraburkholderia; species Paraburkholderia sp. GAS82. Next base: position 663,655 of record NZ_JBNDLX010000004.1, on the reverse strand, counting down.
GAAATCGACGGGGAATACTATTGGGACGGTGGCCTGATGTCGAACACGCCGCTCTACGAAGTCGTGCAGAGCACGCCGCGGCGCGACACACTGGCGTTTCAGGTGGATCTGTGGAGTGCCATCGGGCCCGTACCGGACAATATAACGGACGTGCAGGGCCGCATGAAGGACATCCAGTATTCGAGCCGCACGCGTCTCGTTACCGACATGCTGCAACGCTCGCAGCGCTTCCGGCATGTGCTGCGCGAAGTGCTCGACCGCGTGGCACCGGAACATCGCGAGGACGCCTGGTGCAAGGTCGCCGATGAACTCTCCTGCTCGAAGCGCTACAACGTTGTCCATCTGATCTATCGTCAGAAGGAGTACGAAGGGCATTTCAAGGATTTCCAGTTCGGCCTCTCCACCATGCGCGAACATTGGGAAAGCGGTCTGGAAGATATCCGGGCCTCTTTGGCACAACCCGACTGGCTCGCAATGCCCGATAACGACGCTGGCTTCGTCACGCACGACATTCACCGCGACAAACGCTAGGCCAACGCTGAGGTTTCCTGGCAACAACGCTAACGCTCTGGCCAAATGAAAACGGCGCCCGGGGTGGGCGCCGTTGTTCATACAACCTGACTAGAGAAAGAGCGGCGCTTAACCGCGCCGCTCTCCCTCAAAGCATTACTTCAGAACGTGAGCGATCGCGTTGGCGACAGCATCGAGGTTACGCGTATTCAGGGCAGCCACACAGATGCGGCCCGTGCTCACCGCATAGATGCCGAATTCTTCACGCAGACGGTCCACTTGCGCCGACGTCAGCCCCGAGTACGAGAACATGCCGCGTTGCGCGTTCACGAAGCTGAAGTCGCGGTCCACACCACTTGCCTTCAGACGTTCCACCAGACCGTTACGCATCGCACGGATACGGTCGCGCATCTCGGCGAGTTCCGTTTCCCACGTGGCGCGCAGTTCCGGCGAAGCGAGAACGGCTGCGACCACCGAGCCGCCGTGCGTGGGCGGGTTCGAGTAGTTCGTGCGGATCACTCGCTTCAGTTGCGAGAGCACGCGGGAAGCCTCTTCCTTGCTGGCCGTGATGATCGACAGTGCGCCGATGCGCTCGCCATACAGCGAGAACGACTTCGAGAACGATGACGACACGAACACATTCAGTTCAGCCAGCGCGAACAGACGCACAGCCGACGCGTCCGATTCGATGTTGTCGCCGAAGCCTTGATAGGCGATGTCGAGGAACGGCACCAGGCCGCGCGCCTTGACGACTTCGACGATCTGTTGCCATTGGGCCGCGCTCAGGTCGACGCCGGTCGGGTTGTGGCAGCAGGCGTGCAGCACGACGACCGTGCCTGCCTCATAGCCGTTCAGCGCGCTCAGCATGCCTTCGAAGTTCACGCCGTTGGTCTTCGCGTCGAAGTACGGATACGACACGACTTCGAAGCCGGCGCTTTCGAACAGCGCACGGTGATTTTCCCAGCTCGGATCGCTGATCGCGACCTTGGCGGCCGGGTTCAGGCGCTTCAGGAAGTCGGCGCCGATCTTCAATGCGCCCGTGCCGCCCAATGCCTGCGCGGTGACCACGCGGCCCGCGGCGATCAACGGCGAGTCGTTGCCGAGCAGCAGCTTCTGGACGGCCGCGTCGTAAGCCGCAATGCCTTCGATCGGCAGGTAGCCGCGCGGCAGCGCCGCTTCGACACGCGCCTTTTCCGCGTCGCGCACGGCGCGCAGCAGCGGAATCTTGCCTTCTTCATTGAAGTACACGCCCACACCCAGGTTGACCTTGGTGGTACGCGTATCAGCGTTGAAAGCTTCGTTCAGGCCCAGGATCGGGTCGCGGGGAGCAAGTTCGACGGCGGAGAACAGAGACATGATGGTTCGGCAGTAGTAAAAAAGAGGGGCGGCAGCGAAGAGCGCAGCATGCCATTGTAGCGAATCCTGACGGGTTTTTTGACCCATCCTGTCCACGGGGCGGGATTATTTGCTTGAAAAACAGCGCTTTGGCATCAGATTCGACAAGCCGGCGGCGCCTTGATGTCCGCGGCGGCGGCCCTGAAAAAGGGCGGCAACGTTACAGCTTGCATGGCTATACGGGCGCTTCTTTACCGCATCGGAAGCGGCTCGCGTCCAGCGAATCAAGCAAGTCATCCCTCGGTCGCCGGCTCAGCCCGCGCTCCCGCAAACCGCTAGAATAGTCCTTTGCCCAGGCCCCGGTGCCGCACACATGTCCGAACATCATCTGACTGAAGTCAACGACGCTCTCGACGAGTCGAAATTCGTGACGTTCGAAGGCTCGCCGTTCCAGCTCTATCAGCCGTACGCGCCTGCTGGCGACCAGCCCACCGCTATCGACACGCTCGTCGAAGGTGTCGAGGATGGCCTGTCGTTCCAGACGCTGCTCGGCGTGACCGGCTCCGGCAAGACCTTCACGATGGCGAACACCATCGCGCGGCTCGGCCGTCCGGCGATTGTCTTTGCGCCGAATAAAACGCTGGCGGCGCAGCTTTACTCGGAATTCCGCGAGTTTTTCCCGCGCAACGCCGTCGAGTACTTTGTCTCGTACTACGACTACTACCAGCCGGAAGCGTACGTTCCGCAGCGCGACCTGTTCATCGAGAAAGACTCGTCGATCAACGAGCATATCGAGCAGATGCGGCTCTCGGCTACGAAGAGTCTGATGGAACGGCGCGACGTGGTGATCGTGGCGACGGTGTCGGCGATTTACGGTATCGGTAACCCGTCCGAATATCATCAGATGATTCTGACGCTGCGCACCGGCGACAAGATCGGTCAACGCGACATCATCGCGCGGCTGATCGCCATGCAGTACAACCGCAACGAAACCGAGTTCCAGCGCGGCGCGTTCCGCGTGCGCGGCGACACGATCGACATCTTCCCGGCGGAACACGCGGAAATGGCGGTGCGTGTCGAATTGTTCGACGACGAAATCGAAACCCTGCAACTGTTCGACCCGCTGACGGGCCGTGTGCGTCAGAAAATTCCACGCTTCACGGTGTACCCGTCGTCGCACTATGTGACGCCGCGCGAGACCGTGATGCGAGCCGTGGAAACGATCAAGGCCGAACTGCGCGACCGGCTCGAGTTTTTCTACAGCGAAGGCAAGCTGGTGGAGGCGCAGCGTCTCGAGCAGCGCACCCGTTTCGACCTGGAAATGCTGCAGGAACTGGGCTTCTGCAAAGGCATCGAAAACTATTCGCGGCACTTCTCGGGCGCGGCGCCGGGCGAACCGCCGCCGACGCTGGTCGACTACCTGCCGAGCGACGCCCTGATGCTGCTCGACGAATCGCACGTGCTGATCGGTCAGTTGAACGGTATGTACAACGGTGACAAGGCACGCAAGGAGAACCTGGTCAACTATGGTTTCCGTCTGCCATCCGCGCTCGATAACCGTCCGCTCAAGTTCAACGAGTTCGAACGCAAGATGCGCCAGGTGGTATTCGTGTCGGCCACGCCCGCTGATTACGAGCAGAAGACGGCAGGGCAGGTGGCCGAGCAACTGGTCCGGCCAACCGGCCTCGTCGACCCCGAAATCGAGGTGCGTCCGGCGCGTACCCAGGTTGACGATGTGCTCGCCGAAATCAACGAGCGCGTCAAGGCGGGCGACCGCGTGCTGGTCACGGTGCTGACCAAGCGCATGGCTGAACAGTTGACCGAGTTTCTCGCGGACCACGGCGTCAAGGTGCGTTACCTGCACAGCGACATCGACACGGTCGAGCGTGTCGAAATCATCCGTGATCTGCGGCTTGGCACGTTCGACGTGCTGGTGGGGATCAACCTGCTACGTGAGGGGCTCGACATTCCGGAAGTGTCGCTGGTGGCGATTCTCGATGCGGACAAGGAAGGCTTCCTGCGCGCCGAACGCTCGCTGATCCAGACCATCGGCCGGGCCGCGCGGAACGTGAACGGCCGGGCGATCCTGTACGCGGACCGCATCACCGATTCGATGCGCCGCGCCATCGACGAAACTGAACGGCGCCGCAACAAGCAGATCGCCTTTAACCTCGAGATGGGCATCACGCCGCGTGGTGTGGTCAAGCGCATCAAGGACATCATCGACGGCGTCTATAACGTCGACGAAGCGCGCGCGGAGTTGCAGGAACAGCAACAGCGCGCGAAGTTCGAGGACATGTCCGAGAAACAGTTGTCGAAGGAACTCAAGCGGCTCGAGAAGCAGATGATGGAGCACGCCAAGAACCTCGAATTCGAAAAGGCGGCTCAGACGCGCGATCAACTGGCGCTGCTGCGGCAACGGGTATTTGGCGCCAATGTCGGCGACCACCTGACCGGCACCAGCTAGTTACGTCACCTCTAAGCTCCATCCTTCCTACCCGACTCTGACCTCAGGCGAAGCCTTCTAGTAAGGATTCGCCTGACGGTCGTGTCAGGACAATCCCCGTTTTTGACGTCTCATGAAATCCTTGCTGAGAAAGGGTTTCCCGGCGTCGTCATTTGTTTTCGACTCCAAAAACTGGTAAGATTCGCTCAATAATACGAATAGTTCGCATTAGCGTTAGTAATTATGAGAAAGTGTATTGAATGCTGAGCGGGCACCGGTTTTGGCGCTGGCGTTCAGCATTTCAGTCTAAAAAACAAGGAGTTTCAATGCGGGTTTCTTCATTCGTGCGCGGCGGCATGGTAGCCGTCGCAGCGGTGGCAGCCATCACGGCAACGGCCGCCGAGTATCCGATCGGCAAGCAGCAGATTCAGGGTGGCATGGAAATCGGCGCGGTCTATCTGCAGCCGATCACGATGGAACCGGAAGGCATGATGCGCAAGGCATCCGATTCGGACGTCCACCTCGAGGCCGACATCCACGCGGTCAAGAACAACCCGACTGGTTTCGCGGAAGGCGACTGGATGCCTTATCTGCAAGTGAGCTATGAACTCACGAAGGCCGGCTCCACCCAGACGCAGAAGGGCGACATGATGGCGATGGTCGCCGACGACGGTCCGCACTACGGCGACAACGTCAAGCTGCAAGGCCCTGGCAAATACCACCTCAAGCTCTTTATCGCACCGCCGATGCAAACCGGCCACATGGCCTTCGGCCGTCACGTCGACAAGGAAACCGGCGTGGGTCCCTGGTTCAAGCCGTTCACGCTCGAATACGACTTTACGTATGCGGGCATCGGCAAGAAGGGCGGGTACTGATCAACGCGCGGCATTTGTCTGGAAGGGCCCATGAGAATCAACCGAAACATCGCGATCCTCGCCATGACGAGTTCGCTCGTGGGCGCCGCGCACGCTGCCGACCTGCCCACGTTCAAGCTTGAAATGGCGGACGGCACGCTCAATCCGGCGCGCATCGAGGTGCCGGCCGGACAGCGCATCAAGATCGAGGTGCGCAACACGGGCAAGGGCGCGGCTGAATTTGAGAGCGTCCAGTTGCGTAAGGAGAAGGTGCTCGCGCCGGGCGCGGATTCGTTCGTGGTGATCGCGCCGCTGTCGCCGGGTGAATATAAGTTTTTCGACGATTTTCATCAGCAGGCACAGGGTGTGATCGTCGCGAAGTAGGTCCGGCAGTATTGAGTGCGGGCGCCTGGCGTCCGCTCAGGTAGCAGGAGAAGTTCGATGGGTCAGGTGTTGTTCATCGTGTGGCGGGAGAGCGTCGAGGCGCTGCTGGTCGTCGGTATTCTGTACGCGTGGCTGAAGAACGGCGACGACAACGCGCGCCGCGGTCTGCCGTATTTGTGGGCGGGCGTCGGCGCGGGCATCCTTGCGGCGATCGCGCTCGGAGCTGCGTTGATCGGATTCACTGAAGTCCTGTCCGGCGACGCGCAGGACTACTTTCAAACTGCGATGGTGCTGGTTGCGTGCGTGCTGATCGTGCAGATGGTGCTGTGGATGAAGCGGCATGGCCGCACGCTCAAGCGTGACATGGAGCAGTCGCTGCAACAGAGCACGCGCGACTCGAACTGGTGGGGCATCGCCGTGCTGGTCGCACTCGCAATCGCGCGTGAAGGCAGCGAAACGGTCATCTTTCTGTATGGCCTCGGCTTCGGCCAGTCGGGCCACGTCGACGGCGGCCAGATACTGGCCGTGCTGATTGGCCTCGCTCTCGCATTCCTGACGTTCTACGTGTTGCAACTGGGTGGCAAGCTTTTCTCGTGGCGGCTCTTTTTCCGCGTCACCGAGATCATGTTGCTGTTTCTCGGTGCGGGCCTGTTCCAGACCGGCGTCGACAAGCTGATCGACAAGGAAATTCTTCCCACGTTTGTCGATCAATTGTGGAACACCTCGGCGCTGCTAGACGATTCGAGCACGTTCGGGTCGCTCGTTGCCACGCTCACTGGCTATCGCGCGCATCCCGCGCTGATGAACCTGATCGCGTATGCGTTGTACTGGGGTATCGTCTATCTGCTGGTGCGCCGCGCTAACCGGCAGCCGGCGCAGCAGGCGGCGGGGCGCGCAGCATGAGAGGGGCGTTGCGCCGCTCAAAACACCTCGACCACGCCAACCCCGCGAGCGGCCCAGGCCGGCTCGCAGCGGCGGGCCAGTGGATGCAGCGTCACGGCGCGCTGATTCGCGGCATCCAGTGGGTCGTCGTCGCGGTATACGCGTTCCTGATTCTCGTGCCGGCGTTCTCGCCGTTGCCGGACGAAACGGCGCATCTCTGGAATAACCTGACGCTTGCCGCGCAGTTCGTGTTCTGGGGTATCTGGTGGCCGTTCGTGTTGCTTTCCATGGTGATGCTGGGTCGCGTATGGTGCGGCGTGCTGTGCCCCGAGGGCACGCTCGCCGAGTTCGCCAGCAAATTCGGCCGCGGCTGGGCGATTCCTCGCTGGATGCGCTGGGGCGGCTGGCCGTTTGTCGCCTTCGGTCTCACCACCATTTACGGTCAGATGGTGAGTGTCTATCAGTATCCGAAGGCGGTGTTGCTGGTGCTCGGCGGCTCGACTTTTGCCGCGATGATTATCGGCCTGCTGTATGGGCGCGAGAAGCGCGTCTGGTGCAAGTATCTCTGCCCCGTCAACGGGGTTTTCGCGCTTCTGGCGCGACTCGCACCGTTTCACTACAAGGTCGACGAAGACGCCTGGCGCCGCTCGTATAAAGAGGGCGAACACGGCCATCGCGTGATTCCGATCAATTGCGCCCCGCTGGTGCCGCTGCGCAGCATGAAGGGTGCGGCGTCGTGCCATATGTGCGGCCGCTGCAGTGGACATCGTGATGCGATTGCCTTGACATGGCGCGCACCGTCGTCGGAAATCGTGGAGCTTGGCGATCGGCAGGCAAGCGCCTGGGACACCGCGCTAATTCTGTATGGACTGCTAGGCATTGCGATTGGCGCGTTTCACTGGACGGTGTCGACGTGGTTCGTCGATCTGAAGATGGTTCTCGCCACCTGGCTCGTGGATCACGATATCACCTGGCCGCTCGACACCAACCCGCCGTGGTTTCTCTTCACGCACTATCCTGAGCAGAACGATGTATTTTCGTGGCTCGACGGCTCGCTCGTGATCGGCTACATCGTTGCGACTGGGCTCGTCTACGGCACGATCCTGCTGGTGTTGCTGATGGGCGCATCCCGCACGCTGGGCAAGTTTGCGACGACGGAGCGGCTGCATCATCTCGCGCAGGGGCTGATTCCGCTCGCGGGTGCTGGCGTGTTTCTCGGGCTGTCGGCGACCACACTGTCGCTATTACGCGCCGAGCATGTCTCGCTGTGGTGGGCGACGGATCTGCGCATTGCCATTCTGGCTGTGGCCAACCTGTGGAGCGCCTGGCTCGCATGGCTCGTCACACGCCGCTACAGTGAGCGGCTTTTCCAGCGCGGCTTTGCGATGGTGTGGTTTATCACTGCACTCGCCGTTGTCGATAGTGCGTGGTGGCTGATGTTCTGGGGCTGGACGCGCTAGCGGCGCGTTGAACACCAACTACTCCACCCGCGCTTCCGCAGACAGCGCCGCAAACACAAAAGCCGTGGGATGTCGCCATCCACACGGCTTCTTCATACGACTCGTTCAGCAGTTGCGACAAGCGCTTTGGCGCATGTCCGCGTTGGGTGGGAACCCAAAAAAACGGCGTGGCTTGCTGTGACGGCTGGCTTGGTGTGTTTGCACGAAGGGGTCTAGATCTCGCGTGCAAGCCGTCGTTGCTGGCTAATGCCCAACACCTCTCGAGGAGGTGGTCCCCACAATACCCGGTAGATACCTCGTTACTTGGTCAGAATCAGTTTGCCGAGCCGCGTGGCGCGAAGCTGGTAGGTCTCGCCGTTATGCACGATGCTGACGTGACTGCGGCCCTGGAGCAGCGTCTCGCTACGGACTGCCGGCGCGGAAGTGTTTGCGGCCGGCGTCGACGGACTGCGTTCGGCGGACGGCCGCGGAGCAGCGGTCGTGCTGATGGCTTTCGGACGGCTGGTTAGCGCAGCCGCCGCTGGGCGGCGCAGGCTAAGCGTAGAAGAGCGTGTGAGGTCGTTCATTCGTTCCGTCGGTTTGTCGATTCGATGGAGTGATTCTAAATGATAATCGTTCCCATTTACAAGATCGACAAATTCATCGGATTACAGTTTCGATAGCTGGGGCTGGTAGGTTCACCGCAGGAGCGGTGAGCGCAACGCGTATACTTCACCAACTCTAGCAATACCCGCCCCGCCAGGCCTCAATGCAGCGCGCCAGGCGCCTTGTTGCCTTGCACGTACTGGCGAATCAACCGCACCGTATCGATGTCCGACTCGCGGTACGCCGATTTGACGATCTCCTGCGTTTGACGTGCATCCTCGTCGTCGGAAACGGGCAGGGTGGTGGTGTATTCGAAGCGCAGGAACAACTGCAACTCGTCGGGCTGCTCGATGGTCATCGTGAGCGAACCGCCTACGTGCGATTCGGTGGCGAGGATGTCGTAGCGCACGCTCTGGTTGGCGAGCAGCGTGACGCGGTCGCGCACCGTAGCCTGCCCGTAGTGCAGTTCGCGCTCGAGCGTGTCCCCGGTACGCGACAGGATCGTGCATGTGTCGAGCCCCAGCACGAACAGTTGCGGCTGTTCGGCGCGCAGCACCAGTCCTTCCCACAACTGCTCGCGGGTCATGGCTTCGACGAACGGATTCAACGGGTCGTTGATCTGGATTAGGTGTTCGAAATTCAAAACGGAGGCTTCCTCTTCAAGCTAAGCGATGCCCATGTTGTCAGCGCGCGCGGCGTTAGGCAGCGGCAAGGCCCGTACGGATCGTGATCGGATGCGTCAGGATCTTGTGGACCGGACACGCGTTGGCGATCTGCAGCAAGCGTTCGCGTTGCTCGTCGGACAGCTCGCCCTCGAGCACGACTCGCCGGTCGATCGTCGAGCCCTCGGCTCCGGTCTCGATGGATAGCGTCACACGCACGTCGGCCAGCGGCCAGCCCTTGCGCTGCGCATACATCTTCAGCGTGATCGAGGTACAGGCGCCAAGGCTCGCCAGCAGCAGCGTCACCGGGGCAGGCCCGCGATCGCCGCCGCCGAGCGATTCCGGTTCATCGGCGATCCAGGTGTGTGTGCCGTCGTCGAGAAGAACCTGGAAATTCGTCGCGCCGATGTGGGCGGTGACGGTGGACTCTGCCATGCGCGCTCCTGAACAGGGACGGGGGCGCCGCGCGGCGCAGGGTACAGAGGTCAAGGGCGCGCGGCATGAGCCGCTATTGTGAACGAAATCGCCCGGCTTCGCGCCGCAGAGGTCACGGCAGCACGGCGCCGTTAGCGGGCGCGCCGCATACGGCCGTCGCGCCCGCCTGCCGCGCAGGGGCAACGCTCAGTGCGTGATCTGCCCCATCCGCCCGGCCTGGTAATCGATCACGGCCTGGCGAATCTCGTCCTCGGTGTTCATCACAAACGGCCCGTAGCGCACCACCGGTTCCTTCAGCGGCGCGCCGCCCAGCAGCAACACATCGAGCGGTTCCTCGCCGGCGGCCAGCGTGACCGTATCCCCGTCATTGTTGAACACAACCATCTGGCGAGGTCCGATTTCGCTGCGAGACTCGCCGTAGAAGCCGTTGCCCGACAACCCATAGGCGAACACACGGTAATTCGCCGGCACGGCATGCTCGATCTTCGCGCCCGGTTGCAGCGTGAAATGCTGGTACAGGATCGGCGTGCGGGTTTCGATGGCCGCCGCCACGCCCAGCGCTTCGCCCGCAATCACCTTCACGCGCACCTGGCCGTCCGCAGAGGTCGCCACCGGAATCTTTGCCGATGGCATCTCCTGATAGCGCGGCGCGATCATCTTGTCGCTGCGCGGCAGATTCACCCACACCTGCAGGCCATGCACCCGGCCGCCGGTACGCACAAATTCCGGATCCGGCATTTCGCTGTGGACGACCCCGGCGCCTGCGGTCATCCATTGCACATCGCCGGCGTTCAGCGTACCCGAGTGGCCCGCCGAGTCCTTATGGCCGAACTGGCCCTCAAGCGCGTATGTGACCGTTTCGAAGCCGCGGTGCGGATGATCCGGCGCGCCCTTGGCTTCGCCGGGCGCGTAGTCGATCGGGCCCATTTCGTCGAGCAGCAGAAACGGGTCGAAGTCCATCAGCATGCGCGTCGGAAACGGGCGATGGACGATAAAGCCGCCGCCTTCGGTCGTGCGAACCGCGGGATACGTGCGTTCGATCGTGCGTGTCGAGCTCATCCAAAGTCACCTTAAAAAATGGGGAATAGCACTATTTCTGAAACATAGAGCTATTATAGGGACCGTTTTTAGCGGTGCCAGCCACCCTCACGCAATGGATTGTTCTATTCATGGAACGATGAGATGAAGATCGATTCGCACAATCTGAACGACCTGATGTACTTCTCGCAGGTCGTCGAGCACGGCGGATTCTCCGCGGCCGAGCGGGTGCTGGGCATCTCGAAGTCACGTCTGTCGCGGCGTCTGACCGAGCTGGAGGCGTCGCTCGGGGTGCGTTTGCTGCAGCGCTCCACGCGCAAGCTCGCGCTGACCGAGGCGGGGCAGCTGTTCTATCAGCATTGCCAGGCGATGCTGTCGGAGGCGCAGGCGGCCGTCAACGTGGTGCAGCAGCTACGCTCGTCGCCGCGCGGCTCGGTGCGCGTGAGCGTGCCGGTCACCATTTCGCAGACATTGCTCTCGCAGATCCTGCCGGAATTCATGCACCGCTATCCAGAGGTTCGGGTGGTGATGCGCGTGACCAATCGCGTCGTCGACCTGTTTGAAGATTCGATTGATGTTGCATTGCGGATCCGCTCGGAGCCGCCGGAAAACGCCAATATCGTCGTTCGGCCGTTGTGGCGCACGCAGCAGATGCTGGTCGGCGCACCGAGCCTGCTGCAGCAAAACGCGCCGCCGCTCCTGCCATCCGACCTGAACCGCTTCGAGACGCTCGATACGCCCACCACCGACGGCCGCCACGTGTTTCAGCTGATCTCACCGGACGGCACGCGACACATACTTGAACACGAACCACGTCTGGTGAGCGCCGATCTGATGACGATCCGCGAGGCGGTGCTGGCAGGTGTCGGCATCGCCGCATTGCCCGAAATGATGTACGGCGCTGCGCTGCGCGCCGGGCAGTTGTCGCCGGTGATGCCGGGATGGACGCTACCTGCGCCGCAGCTCTATGCGGTGTTCGTTTCGCGGCAGGGCATGGTGCCTGCGGTGCGGGCGTTCGTCGACTATCTGGTCGAGATGCTGGACCCGGATACCGGCAAGCACACCATTGGCGAATGCCCGGAGGCTGCAGCAGAAAAGCGCAAGACCGTGCGGACGACGATCGAGCAATCCATTGCTCAGCCTACGACCGTTTGAAGCACTGCGTCATATCGTTTTGGCATTTAAGCGCCGCCTGTGATGAGTACTTTCAATGGGTCTTTGCTTGAATGCGTGGGCTGGCGGGCTTATAGTGAAATCCCTCCGCTAAGGAGTCTCCTATGCGGAAACTCATGGCCGCTATCATAGCGAGCCTGATAGGGCTGATCGCGCTGTCCGTGTCGAACACGGCTGTCGCATGTGGAGTCGCTCGCTACTCATCCGATAGCAGGTGATCTCGCCGCCCGAAGGCGCCTTGTGCGCACAAAAAAAGGCCTTCATCCGACGATGAAGGCCTTTTACTTTTAGCCCTGAAAATCAGGGCTATTTTGCATCCGGACGGTGCTGGCGCTAGTGTTAGTGTTAGTGGCTGACAGGCTGCGTCACGAAGCCGATTTTCGTGAGACCGCCGGCCTGCGCCGCTGACATGACCTGTGCAACCTTTTCATAGGCCACCTTACGATCTGCGTTCAGATGCAGTTCAGGTTGCGGGCTTGCCTTTGCGGCCTGTTCGATCTTGGCGCGCAATTCGTCGTCGCTGACCTTCTGTTCATCCCACAGCACGGTGCCGTCAGCTTGCACCGACACGTTCACCTGCACCGGCCTGGTCTCTTCTTTCTGGCTGCTTGCATGCGGCAGATCGACTTTCACGGCGTGGCGGATCACCGGAATCGTCACCATGAAGACGATCAGGAGAACCAACATGACGTCGACGAGCGGTGTCATGTTGATTTCGTTCATCAGGCCATCGTCATCGTCGCTGGCGAAGGGGCTCATTCCCATCGGAGTACCTCGCTGATCAGTTGGCGCGCGTGGCGAGTCGCAGCCCGTCGCCACGCTTGGACGACGACAGGCGCGCGCCCGTCACGAAGAACGCATGCAGGCCGTGGGCGAAACGGTTCAGCTTGGTGACGAGCGCCTTGTTCGCGCGGGTCAGCGCGTTATAGCCGAGCACCGCCGGAATCGCCACGAACAGGCCGAAGGCGGTCATGATCAGCGCCTCGCCGACCGGCCCGGCTACCTGATCGATCGAGCTCTGGCCGCTCGCGCCGATCGCCAGCAGCGCGTGATAGATGCCCCACACCGTGCCGAACAGACCGACGAAGGGTGCCGTGCTGCCGATCGACGCGAGGATCGCCAGGCCGCTCTGCATGTGGGCGATGCTGTCGTCCATGGTGTCTTTCAGACAGCGCGTGATCCAGTCCGACACGTCCATACGGTCGTGCAGATGCGGTTGCGTCTGGTGATGGTGATCGGCCGCTTCCTGACCCGACAGCGCGAGCGCGAGAAACGGATTGTCCTGCGGCGACGAGGAGCGTGCGCCCAGTTTCTGCACGCCGTCCGTGAGATCGTCGGAATGCCAGAATGCCTGTTCGGCATTCTTCGTCAGACGTTTGAGGCGCACCACGTTCCAGCCTTTGATGACGATGACGCTCCAGGACAGCACCGACATGATCAGCAACGCGAGCGCGATGCCGCGCGTCACGAAATCCCCTTGGGCCCAGACGTGGGCCAATCCGTAGTTCTGCATTGCGATTCCTTTTTTTAAAATCTGCTTGAGTCGGTCAGTTGCGCTCAGTTGAGTTCAGCCACCTGCGCCTAGTCATTCAGACCGAATTCGTACGGCTGGGTGTAGGCGGCCCGCATCGGCACGCCGTCCTCGAGATACGGCTTGCACGTGCTTGCGCGCACGGCGGCGAGTGCTGCGTCGTCGAGGCGGTCGAAGCCGCTGCTTTTTTTCAGGGCGATGTCCTCGAGATTGCCGTTCAGACCCACGACAAACCGGACGTAGGCGGTGCCGGCTTCGCCGCGACGCCTCGACAGCATCGGGTAATCGGGCTTCGCGATATTGCAGTCGAGATGCGTGACGTTCTTGGGTGCGCTGATTTCCATCGTCGGCCGACCGATGGCCGGCGCAGCCGCGGCCGTCGGGGCCGGCGCCGCTGGGGCGGCCGGAGCAGGCGGTGCGGACGGCGCGGCGGCGGGCGCCGTCGGCGAAGGCGCTGCCGCTTGCGGCAAGGGCATCGGCGTCGGCTTGGGCGTCGGAGTAGGCCGCGCCTGGGCCTTCGGCTTCGCGTGCGGGACGGGCGGCGTCGGCTTGGGCGGCGGCGGGGCGATCGATTGCACTGCGGCGGGCGCGGCCACCGGCGCGGGACTCAACAACTCGGCGGTCAGAGTGCGCGACTCGATGGGGCGCACCGGCTCGTCGTGACGTACGCTCATGATCACCGCAAGCAGTGCGACGTGAATCAGGGCGACGGCAGCGATGGCTGTAACCGCGCGGGAATTCATACGGCTGGAAGGCGCCGGCCCGAGGCTGGCTGGGAGGGAGTGCGAGGCGGGCATGTCAGCGCGGCCAGGCGCCGTCGATACCGGGTCTACGACAAGACAGCGTCATTTTCGGAATATCAGCAGCGAGATACATAGGGTGGTCACGAAACCAATCAGCAATTCCATCTCGAACTCCTTGACGGGGTGAGCGGGTAGCTGGCTCGTACGTATACTGGCTTGCTGACGGCAGTGGACTAAAGCGTGAAGCCGAGGCGGCCGGGACGCTTGAGGCACGGCGGGAGCGCCGTGCCGGCAGGATCAGGCGGCCTTGCGTTCGTAGAACGTGAGCGGCACCGGATGTGCATGATGCTCGACCCCACAGCGGCTCGCGCAGACACCGCTTTGCGCCATCACATCGCGCACGGACTCTTCGCACTTGCCGCAGCAGGTAGCGACGCCCAGCTCGAACTGAAGCTCATCGAACGAGTCGACGCCATCCGCGATCGAGGCACGGATCTTCCGGTCGGAAACAGACTTGCACACGCAAACGATCATGGTGGGTCGTAATAGCTAACGTTAATGCGAATTATTATCATTATGTTTGATGCATTTGGCAAGCGTCCTGCGGGAATTTTTGTAACAAAACCAGCCTGTTAGGAGGGATAACCTGGTTTAGAGTTGGGGGCGGATGGGGTGTCGGCTGTGTGGGGTGGGGCGGGCGGCGGCCGGCGGGGCCGGCCCAGCCCAGCCCCTTAAGCAGCCTCGGAGTCAGCCGCGAGTGTGCGCCGCGACGGAATTACGACGCGCTCTACCGGGGCGTCGACGTGCAACAGTGTGGCGGCGAGTTGTTGCAGATGCGCACCGTCACTGGTCGAGCAAAACCGGGGCAGATCGACTGCCGAGCCCGGCGCGGCGCGCAAGCCGTGCTGATCGAGAATGCGCTCCACCTGCCGGGCAATAGCAACGCTGGTATCGATCAGCGTCATGCGCTCACCGACGATATCGCGGATCGCCGCATCCAGAAACGGATAGTGCGTGCAGCCGAGCACCAGCGTGTCGGCGCCGGCGTCGAGCATCGGTTGCAGGTAGCTGTCGAGCAGCGCGCGCAACTCAGCTGAGCCGATATCGCAGCGTTCGATGGCCTGTACCAGTCCATGGCCAGGCTGGCAGAGAAACCGGCAGTCCGCGGCATAGCGTTCCAGCAGTGTCTGAAAGCGGGCGCTACGCAGCGTCACCTGAGTGGCGAGCACGCCGGCCACGCGGGATTTCGACTGCAGGGCCGCCGGTTTGATACCCGGTTCGACGCCGATCAGAGGAATCGGCAAGCGCTCGCGCACCAGCGCAATGGATTGAGCCGTCGCGGTGTTGCACGCCACCACCAGCACTTTCGCGCCCTGCTTGACGAGCCATTCCCCGATCGCGAGTGTGCGGTCGGCGATGAAATCGTCGTCGCGTTCACCGTAAGGCGCGTACAGCGAATCGGCCACATAGATGACCGCTTCGTCAGGCAATTGCGTGCGCAGCGCGCGCAACACGGACAGACCGCCCAGACCCGAGTCGAACACGCCTATCGGAGCATGAGATGCGTGATCCTGCGTCTTGCCTGTGGCATGAGCCTCGCTGACGGCCTGCTCCAGGGAAGCGCTGGAAGATGATGAAGACGAGGTGGGCGCAATAAGGCCTGCGTCTGACGAAGCAGTGTGCATGGGCGCGGTCACGGCAGCAGAGAGGACAGAGAGGGGCACAGGAAAAGGCAAACAATCGAGCCCGCGTCGTCCATCGCAGAGTACGCGGGCTGCATGGCTTAGGACTCGATCGAGCCCATGCCGCTTTGCTGGTAATTCTGGATGCCGACCTTGTCGATCAGATCCAGTTGCGTTTCCAGCCAGTCAATATGTTCTTCAGTGTCGTCGAGAATCTTCACGAAGATTTCACGCGAGATGAAATCGCGTACTGATTCGCAATACACAATCGCTTCCTTGCAGGTGCTCTGCGAAATCTGTTCGAGCTTCAGGTCGCATTCGAGAATCTCTTTGGTTTCCTCGCCGATCAGCAGCTTGTGCAGGTCTTGCAGATTCGGCAGACCGTCCAGCATGAAAATGCGTTCGATCAGCCAGTCGGCATGCTTCATTTCGCCGATCGATTCATCGTATTCATGCTTGCCGAGCTTATCGAGGCCCCAATGCTTGTACATCCGGGCGTGCAGGAAGTACTGGTTGATCGCAGTGAGTTCGTTCTTCAACTGCGAGTTCAGATATTCGATAACCTTCTTGTCGCCTTGCATGATTTTTTCCTTGTGGGACTCTGAAATACGATTTTTCAACAACAATAAACGCCCGACCCAAAAAAGCCAAGGAGCGAAGCATTTTTTGATGCTTACCCGTTGCGAGTCACGGGTTGGTGATGTTGCTGTGGTCTGCTCAATGAAAAAGCCGGGACCGTGAGCCCCGGCTTTGCATTGCCAGATTGGCAGGCACTGAAGTGGGTTTTAAACCGTTGCGACCGGAATCTTACCGATCTTTGCTTGCCATTCCTTCGGGCCGGTCTGATGTACCGACGTGCCATTCGAATCGACCGCTACCGTGACCGGCATATCCTGCACGTCGAATTCGTAGATGGCTTCCATGCCGAGGTCTTCGAACGCGAGCACCTTGGCGCTGCGGATCGCTTTCGACACGAGATACGCAGCACCACCCACCGCCATCAGATACGCCGCCTTGTGCTTCTTGATGGATTCGATTGCAACCGGACCGCGTTCGGCCTTGCCGATCATCGAAATGAGACCTGTTTGCGACAGCATCGTCTCGGTGAACTTGTCCATCCGCGTGGAAGTAGTGGGACCCGCCGGGCCGACCGCTTCGTCGCGCACCGGATCGACCGGGCCGACGTAATAGATCACGCGATTGGTGAAGTCCACCGGCAGCTTTTCACCCTTGGCGAGCATGTCGGCGATGCGCTTGTGCGCAGCGTCGCGACCCGTCAACATCTTGCCCGACAGCAAGAGCGTCTGGCCCGGCGTCCACGAAGCGACTTCGGCTGGCGTGAGCGTGTTCAGATCGACGCGCTTGCTCTTTTGCGTGTCCGGTTCCCATTGCACTTTGGGCCATGCGTCGAGCGACGGCGCTTCGAGCTTCGCGACGCCCGAGCCATCCAGTGTGAAGTGTGCATGACGGGTGGCCGCGCAGTTCGGGATGATCGCGATCGGCTTGCTCGCAGCGTGCGTGGGCGCAGCCATGATCTTGACGTCGAGTACGGTGGCGAGACCGCCGAGACCTTGTGCGCCGATCCCCAGTGCATTGACCTTCTCATGCAGTTCAACACGCAGTTCTTCGATCCAGTCTTTCGGACCACGCGCGATGACGTCCTGGATGTCGATCGGATCCATCAGCGATTCCTTCGCCATCAGCATCGCCTTTTCAGCCGTGCCACCGATGCCGATGCCGAGCATGCCCGGCGGACACCAGCCGGCGCCCATCGTCGGCACGGTCTTGATGATCCAGTCGACGATCGAATCCGACGGGTTCAGCATCGCAAACTTCGACTTGTTCTCCGAGCCGCCGCCCTTGGCCGCGACCTGCACATCGACCTTGTCGCCTGGCACGATCTCGTAGTGGATCACGGCCGGTGTGTTGTCCTTGGTGTTCTTGCGCGCACCTTCCGGCGGGCTCACGATCGACGCGCGCAGCACGTTGTCCGGATTCAGATAACCGCGGCGCACGCCTTCGTTGATCATGTCGGTGACGCCCATCGTCGCATCGTCCCAACGCACATCCATACCCACCTTCACGAACACCGTGACGATGCCGGTGTCCTGGCAGATCGGACGCTTGCCTTCGGCACACATGCGGCTGTTGGTGAGGATCTGCGCAATCGCATCCTTCGCGGCGGGGCTCTCTTCGAGCTCGTAGGCGCGGCCGAGGGCCTGGATGTAATCGAGCGGGTGGTAGTAGCTGATGTACTGAAGCGAATCAGCAATGCTCTGAATCAGATCTTCCTGTTTGATGACGGTCATGGCTAGCTCTGTGGGGACAATGGCGCTTGTTATACGGATCGCAAGGGCTGCGCGATCAGTCTTGCGCCTTCAGGGGAGGGGAAACTGGTTGCTCGCGCTGCGGCTCGTAAAAATGCGCCGGGTGCGTATGCGTGGTCAGACGGTCGACGAAGGCCATCACTACCGCGGACAACAGGAACGCCAGGTGAATGATCACCTGCCACATGATGGTGTGCGTCGTATTCTGGTCCGGGCTGATAAAGGTCTTCAGAAGGTGAATCGACGAAATGCTGATCAGTGCCATGGAGAGCTTCACCTTCAGCACGCCGGCGTTCACGTGATCGAGCCACTCGGGCTCATCCGGATGACCCTCTACGCCGAGGCGCGACACGAAGGTTTCATACCCGCCGATGATCACCATGATCAGCAGGTTCGAGATCATCACCACGTCGATCAGGCTGAGGACGACCAGCATGACGTTGGTTTCGTCGAGCGTCATCGAGGCCGTGACCAGATGCCAGACTTCCTTGATGAACAGGACGACGTAGACGCCTTGCGCAATGATCAGACCGAGGTAAAGCGGCACCTGCAGCCAGCGGCTCATGAAGATGATGGCGGGCAGCGGGCGCATTGGGCGGCGCGTTTTACCAGCGGAGTCGGGGCGCGGAGCGGACATGGGCAAGGATCGTGGCTCAGGGCGATGAATGTGGGCGGCGCGAAATGGCGTGGCATTTCGCACAAAACCGCGGACAAACCCACGGAGACGCTCGCGGAAAAGCAGGCGAACAAGCTCACGGCAGGCGCGCTATTGTACAGCGACACCCGGGTTTACCTGGTGGAGTCCTGCAAACGCGCAGGTCTGGCTTCAAGGTGGAACTGGAACGGGGAGTTCAGTTAGCATTGTAAAAGGGGCGCGTACGAGGCGCCCGGCGCTCGTCCAGCGGGCCTCCGGGTGGCGTGGCCGAAGAAGTGCCTTTGAAACATAAGCGCCAAGGTCTGGCGTTTGCTCCCAGGGTTTGGGCCGCGTCAGGTGGCGAGCCCACAACGGCACCATATCAAGGCTTAAGCGGGTAGCATCCCGCTGTATGAGGCTTGCGTAAGTGGCCGGTAAGTTGCAACGTTTATCTTGAGCGATGAACGGGTCGATCTTCAGACTGCGGCATATTGCAGTGCCGCACGCGGTTTCGCCGTTCGGCTGCGCGGACAGTGAAGGGTCCGCGCGAGGGTTGGAGACAGGTGTCGCGGGCAAAGGCTATGCGGCGCCACCATGACATGACGCGTCACCGGCGCGTCAGCACAGGATTTTCGTTTTATCTTCACCAAGGGGTAGTCGATGTCTGCGATTGAATCGGTTCTTCAGGAACGCCGCGTTTTTCCACCCTCCGCCGAAGCCATGGCGGGCGCGACGATCTCCGGCATGGACGCGTACCGGGCGCTCGCCGCCGAAGCGGAACGCGATTACGAAGGCTTCTGGGGGCGTCTCGCGAAAGAGACGTTGAGCTGGAACAAGCCCTTCACCAAGGTGCTCGACGAGTCGAAAGCGCCGTTCTATACGTGGTTCGAGGACGGCGAACTGAACGCGTCGTACAACAGCCTGGACCGCCACGTCGAAGCCGGTAACGGCGGGCGCGTCGCGATCGTCTTCGAGGCCGACGACGGCACCGTCACCAACGTCACCTATCAGGACCTGCTGCAGCGCGTGAGCCGCTTCGCCAATGCGCTGAAAAAGCGCGGCGTGAAGAAGGGCGACCGCGTGGTGATCTATATGCCGATGTCGGTCGAAGGCATCGTCGCCATGCAGGCTTGCGCGCGGATCGGCGCGACGCACTCGGTGGTGTTCGGTGGCTTCTCGTCGAAGTCGCTGAATGAGCGCCTCGTCGACGTAGGCGCCGTGGCGCTGGTGACGTCTGACGAACAGATGCGCGGCGGCAAGGCATTGCCGCTGAAGAACATCGCCGATGAAGCGCTTGCGATGGGCGGCTGCGAAGCGGTCAAGAGCGTGATCGTCTACAGGCGCACCGGCGGCAAGATTGCGTGGAACGAAGGCCGCGACCTGTGGATGCATGAGCTGACCGAGGCCGAGTCCGACCAATGCGCGCCGGAGTGGGTCAGCGCCGAGCATCCGCTCTTTATCCTCTACACCTCGGGTTCGACCGGCAAGCCGAAGGGCGTGCAGCACAGCACCGGCGGCTATCTGCTGTGGGCCACGCAGACGCTGAAGTGGACCTTCGACTGGAAGCCCACGGATGTGTTCTGGTGTACCGCGGACATCGGCTGGATCACCGGCCACAGCTACATCGCATATGGTCCGCTGGCGCTCGGCGGCACCCAGGTGGTGCTCGAAGGCGTGCCGACTTATCCGAATGCGGGCCGCTTCTGGGACATGATCGCGAAGCACAAGGTCTCGCTGTTCTATACGGCGCCTACCGCGATCCGTTCGCTGATCAAATACGCTGAAGCCGATGCGAAGGTGCATCCGAAGAGCTACGACCTGTCGTCGCTGCGCGTGATCGGCACGGTCGGCGAGCCGATCAATCCGGAAGCGTGGATGTGGTACCACGAGAACGTCGGTGGCGGCCGTTGCCCGATTGTCGATACATGGTGGCAGACGGAGACAGGCGGTCACATGATCACGCCGCTGCCGGGCGCGACGCCGCTGGTGCCGGGTTCGTGCACGCTGCCGCTGCCAGGCATCATGGCGGCGGTGGTCGACGAGACCGGCCAGGATGTGCCGAACGGGCAGGGCGGGATTCTGGTGGTCAAACGTCCGTGGCCTTCCATGCTGCGTAACGTGTGGGGTGACCCGGAGCGCTACAAGAAGAGCTATTTCCCGGAAGAGCTCGGCGGCAAGCTGTACCTCGCCGGCGACGGCGCAGTGCGCGACAAGGAAACCGGCTACTTCACGATCATGGGCCGTATCGACGACGTCCTCAACGTGTCGGGCCACCGGCTCGGCACGATGGAGATCGAGTCGGCGCTGGTGTCCAATCCGATCGTCGCGGAAGCGGCGGTGGTGGGGCGTCCGGACGATACGACCGGCGAAGCCGTGTGTGCCTTCGTGGTGCTGAAGCGCTCGCGTCCGGAAGGCGAGGAAGCGGTGAAGATTGCCAACGACCTGCGTGCGTGGGTCGGCAAGGAGATTGGACCGATCGCCAAGCCGAAGGACATCCGCTTCGGCGACAACCTGCCGAAGACGCGCTCGGGCAAGATCATGCGCCGCCTGCTGCGCTCGCTGGCCAAGGGCGAGGAGATTACGCAGGACGTATCGACGCTGGAGAACCCGGCAATTCTCGATCAGCTTGGCGAGTCGCTGTGAGTGTAGTGTGAGCTTCTGAGGACACCGCGCGGACAACCCCGATTGCCTGCGCGGTTCCTTTTTGATACATAGGCGCATGGCCGCGCCGCATCCCCCCTCTCAATCCGCGCTTCATCCGCCTCCCGAACCGCCTCCGGTCTCGGCGGCGATGGCGCGCGCGCATCGACGCTACTGGCGTTTCAACCTGCTGTCGATCGGCGTATTGATGGCCCTCGGCTTTCTCGTTTCGTTCGTGGTGCCGCTGGCCGCGCCTGCATTGTCGAAGGTCCGTTTCGCCGGTTTCAGCCTGCCGTTTTATGTCGGCGCTCAAGGGGCGATCCTGATCTACGTGGCGTTGATCGTCGTCTATATCGTGCTGATGCAGCGCGCCGATCGTACGCTGCAACGCGCGTTCGATGCGGACGCAAACGTCGACCCTGGCACGACGCCGGCCAGCCCCACCACAGCGCGAGGAAACTGAGCCGATGACGCTCACGCATCGGCTCATCCGCTCGTACGCGTTCTACACGCTAGGGTTTCTGGCCTTCATCTACGTGATGTGGCGCATCGAGAACGTGACGGGGCCGGGCGTGTGGATCGGCTATGTGTTCCTGTTCGTGCCGATCGCTGTGTATGCAGTCATCGGTCTGCTGTCGCGCACCTCCGATCTGGTGGAGTACTACGTCGCGGGACGGCGCGTGCCGTCCGCTTTCAACGGTATGGCGACGGCGGCGGACTGGTTGTCGGCGGCGTCGTTCATCGGTCTCGCGGGTTCGATCTACGCGACTGGCTACGACGGTCTCGCGTATCTGATGGGCTGGACCGGCGGCTATTGCCTGACCGCGTTCCTGCTCGCGCCGTATGTTCGCAAGCTGGCGCGCTACACGATTCCCGACTTTCTCGGCACGCGCTTCTCGAGCAACGCAGTGCGCGGACTCGCTGCGCTATCCGCGATCCTGTGCTCGTTCGTCTATCTGGTGGCGCAGATACAGGGCGTGGGGCTGATTGCGACGCGCTTTATCGGGGTCGATTTTGCGGTGGGGATTTTCTGCGGACTGGCGGGCATTCTGGTGTGCTCGTTCCTCGGCGGCATGCGCGCGGTGACGTGGACCCAGGTGGCACAGTACGTCATCCTGATCTTTGCGATCCTGATTCCTGTATCGATGATCGCGCATAAGGATGGCCTCGGCTGGGTGCCGCAATTTAACTACGGACGACTCATGTCGCGTGTCGAGATTCTGGAGCGCCAGGTGCGCGACTCGCCGCTGGACCAGAACGTACGCGAGAACTACCGGATGCAGGCGGCGCAGTTGCAGACGCGGATCGACAGGCTACCGCAATCGTTCACGGACGCGAAGCAGCAACTGACGCAGCAGGTGGCTGACTTGCGCCGGCATAACGGTCCGTTGCGCGACATCAACACCGGCGAGCGGGCGCTTGAACTGTTCCCGCGCGACGCTGACGCGGCGAGGATCGTGTGGACGCAACAGCGTGAGGCGTTGCTGATGCGCGCGTCGTCGCCGGTGCCGATGGCCGAGCCGTTTCCGGCGATCAGCGCCGAAGACCGGCAGACGCATGAGCGCAATTTTTTGTCGCTGCTGCTGTGTCTGTCGCTGGGGACGGCGAGCTTGCCGCATATCCTGACGCGCTATAACACGACCACGTCAGTGGCCTCGGCGCGACGCTCGGTCGGTTGGACGCTGTTCTTTGTCGCGCTGTTTTATCTGACCGTGCCGGTGCTATCGGTGCTGATCAAGTACGAGATCCTCGCGAATCTCGTGAATCATCCGTTTGCCGATTTGCCGCAGTGGTTGACGCAGTGGCTGAGGATCGAACCGAACCTGATCAGCGTCGCCGATACGAATCACGATGGCCTCGTGCAGTGGAGCGAGATCCAGATGCAGCCGGATATGGTGGTGCTGGCGGCGCCGGAGATTGCGGGGTTGCCGTATGTGATGTCGGGCTTGATCGCGGCGGGGGCGCTGGCGGCCGCGCTTTCGACGGCGGATGGACTGCTGCTGACGATTGCGAATGCGCTCTCGCACGATGTCTACTATCACATGGTCGATCCGGCGGCATCGAGCCAACGGCGCGTGACGATCTCGAAGATTTTGCTGCTGGGGGTGGCGCTGTTTGCGTCGTACGTGGCGTCGCTGAATACGGGGAATATTCTGTTTCTGGTGGGGGCGGCGTTTTCGCTGGCGGCGTCGAGCCTGTTTCCGGTGCTGGTGCTTGGGGTGTTCTGGAAGCGTACGACCCGGCTTGGGGCGGTGGCGGGGATGGTGGCGGGGCTGGTGGTGTGCATTTACTACATCGTTTCGACATATCCGTTTTTCACGCAGATGACGGGGTTCGTCGGGGCGCGGTGGTTTGGGATCGAGCCGATCAGTTCGGGCGTGTTTGGCGTGCCGGCGGGGTTTCTGGTGGCGATTCTGGTGAGTCTCGTGGATCGGAAACCGGACGCTTATACGCGGGCGCTGGTGGACTATATCCGGCATCCGTAAGGCGGCTGGATCGGCCTCTGGCGGGCGTTTGAGGGGTGTTCGAGGTCCGTTTCAGGACAGGGGTGGCGCGGGCTCCGGATTTTGCTATAATTCGGCTCCCGCCGGAGAGATGGATGAGCGGTTTAAGTCGCACGCCTGGAAAGCGTGTATAGGTTAATAACCTATCCGGGGTTCGAATCCCCGTCTCTCCGCCAGAATGGAACATCAAAACCCTGTAAGTTCAATGGCTTACAGGGTTTTTGTTTTTTCTGGCCCATCAAATGGCACATCATCGGGCAGTGTTTCACGGCTGGCCAATGATGCCACTCGGCGTTTGACGCCCGTCTCTCATTCGTCACTCTCCTCCAGAATCCGGCTATGTCCGGTGCGCGACGAGGGAGGCCGAAACGAGCAAGCGGTGGTGAGCAGACGATTCTTGCGAGACCGCCCAAAGCCTCCTCAAGATTGGCCATCCAGGCTCGTCCGCTGTTGGACAGCGCTTAGTGATTGTGCCTTGACAACAAATGACAAATTCCGTGCCTCTGACTCGTAGAATCGGGACGGATTGCGCGGTAAAAACCTTCAGGGGTTGAACTGGCCTCGCATCGCGGCCTACCAATCTAAGCAGTCCTGATGCACCGCAGGCCGCGCCTCTAAAAACAATCATCGAGGAGGGCAGCCTATGGCGGACTTGCAAGACGCGCTGCAAGCCATACCAGGCAGACAGGCGTATCACCTCACCGTGCCGGGCGCAGATAGCGCGGTGGTGCTGTCGGTCGTGTCGTTCACCGCGACCGAAAAAATGGGCGCACCCAATGAGGTGCGTGTCATGTTGACCCATCCGTTGCAGCTTGCGCGTGCTGACTACCTGAACCGCGACGCGTCGCTTTCAATCGAGGCAGACGACGGGACCATACGCAGGTTCTCCGGGTTCATCGCGCGCTTTTCGAGGTTGCAAATCACGAAGGATTTCGTCGCGTACGAAATCGTGCTCAGATCGCATATCGCGCGGCTTGAGGCCGTCACGCGCAACAGGATTTTCCAGCACGGCACGGCGCCGGACATCCTGAAGGCCATCGCGCAGGGTCACGGCATGCGGCCCGAGCAGATGTCGTTTCGCTTGCGCAGGCAGTATCCCCAGCACGCGTTCCGCATGCAGTACGGAATGTCGGACGCGGCCTACGCCCATATGCTGATGGAAAAGGCGGGTATCTACAGCTATATCGTCGAAACGGAATACGGCGACCAGACGGTCTATGGCGACGACATCGACCACTATATCTACGACCCACAATTGATCGTGCCGTACCGCGAGGCAGCCGGACTTGAAGCGGGCGGCATCGAGGCGGTCACGTCGATCAGTACGCATACCTCGACAGTGCCGAGGTCGTTCATGGTCGCGGACTACAACCCGGATGCGGCTTGGGAGCGCTTCAGGGACGAAGCCAACATCGCGCCGCAGGACGACACGACCTATGGCCAGGCCTATGTCTATGGCACGCACCATCTTGACCAGGCGGGCGCGCAGTGGGAGGCACAACTTCGCCACGAAGCGGCCATCGCCCGCCAGGTTGTCTACGAAGGCGAGAGCAACGTGCTTGCGTTGCAGTGCGGCCGTGTGCTGGAAACCGATGCGGTCCTGGTCGATGCGCCAAAGGGCATGGTCATCATCGAGATTACGCACAGCGGCGCGCGTGACAAGGCTTATTCCAACACCTTCAGGGCGATTCCTGCCGACCGGCGCTTCAGGCTTGAACTGAAGCCGCAGACGTGGGCCAAAGTGAGCGGCACCCTGTCGGGGCGAATTTGCAGTCCGGACAGCTACACCTATTCGTACATCAACGCAGACGGGCGCTATATCGTTCGTTTCGATTCAGACTTCGAGACGTGGCCCAATGGCGGCGAGAGCGTACCGCTACGCCTGGCAAAACCGTTCGCGGGCAAGGGGCGAACCGGCATGCACTTCCCCGCGCTGGACGATGCCGAAGCGGTGATTACCTGCCGTGATGGCGATCCCGATAAGCCCGAAATCAGCGCGTTCCACCACCATAGCCAGGCGCGCGACCTGGTGACGAGCGACCGGCGCTGGCTCTCGCGCAACATGATCCGCACGCAGAAGAATAACAAGCTGCGTTTCGAAGACTGGTCGGGCCAGGAAGGGGCCAAGCTGAGCACGGAACATTCGGGCAAGTCGCAGCTGAATCTCGGCTACCTGGTCAATAACAAGCTGGAATACAGGGGCGAAGGCTATGAGCTTCGCACTTCGGGTTACGGCGTGAACCGCGCGGGCAAGGGAATGATGGTCACGACCTATGACCGTCCTGGCGCGACCGGCCAGCAACTGGACATGCAGGAAACCATCGCGCAGCTTGAAAGTGCGCTGGTGATCGCGAAGGCGCTGGCCGTTTCCGCCGCGAGCGCGAAGGCCGAGCCCGCAGACACAGACGCCCAGCAGCAGATGAAAAACGACCTGGACGGCCTGAAGAAGCCGGGCCTGCTGATGAGCACGCCTGCATCGGCGGCACTCGTCGCTGGTGGCGGCGTCCAGTTCTCGGCGCGGGAAAACATCAACGCTGTGGCCGGCAAGAACGCTGACTGGAGTGTGCTGAGACGCTGGACGGTAGCGGCAGGCGAGAAGATTTCGCTATTCGCGCAGAAACTTGGCATCAAGATTTTCGCCGTGAAAGGCCCCGTTGATATTCAGGCGCAAGGCGGCCCGATGTCGTTCATTTCCGACAAGGACGTTAATCTGGCCAGTGTCAACGGCAAGGTCAATCTTGCAGCTGCCAAGGAAATCATCCTCGAATGCGGCGGCGCCTTCATCCACATGAAGGACGGCAGCATCACGCTTGGCGGTCCGTTCGACCTGTTCTTCAAGACCATTACGATCCAGAAACAGGGCAAGGCATCACAGGGACCGGACCTCCCGGTTTTGCCGTCCGGCAAGGTGGGCGATCTGCCGCACTTCTTCGAAATCAGTCATCACTATGAGGACCTTGAGCCGGTCAGGAATGCGCCCTACAAGTTGCATCTGCGCAATGGCACCACACTGTCCGGCACGCTCGATGACAAGGGCTTTGCGCGCCTCGATGGCGTACCGCCCGGTAAGGGGACTGTCGAGTTGAGCGAGGACGCACGGCAGTGGACGGGCGAGCCGACGCACCCCAACACCGTTTGCGGCGTAGCCGCCGATGCGCAGTCCGGTATCAACCTCGTGAGGAAGTTCCTTTCATGATCGCAAGGGTATTGCCCATCACCCAGGTGGAGCCAGACCTGAAGGACGCAGTACGTATGTCCGTGGCGGAAATCGAACGGTTTCTCGCCATGTTTTATCCCATCGACGTGATTCGCCAGCAGCAGTCCGCGCTGGCGATTGCCGGACAGTGGCTCTCACGTGTGAAGGGATTTCACGACGATGACGACTTCCTGTATCTGGTGCGCGATTTCCTGTCGTGGATACTCAGTGGCGGCGAGCGTTCGTTGGCTTCTGACCAGCTCGCTTTCTTCTTCTCGGGATTCATGCCGAGCTACGGAACCGCGCGCACGTTCCTTGGCATTGTGAATGACGGTGGAAACTGGCTGGATGTGCGAGCGTTCATGCACAGCCAGGCATACGGCAATGCGAAACGTTACGTCGAATCGTTCGACTGGTCGGGAGGCGGGAAGAAAGCACAGGCCGAAGCCAAGGCATGGCTGGGCGTGCTGAAGGAGGAAGATCGGAAGCTGCAGGCAGCGGCGCTCGGGGGCACGGTCATGCTGGCACAGGCACTTCCCGCGCCCGATGCGCCGATCACCGACGTCCCGGCGAATGATCCATTCTTTCCGAAACCACCGCCGTCGCTGAGGGTCGTGCCGCCGGTCGAGGCGCCCACCGTCGGCGAGAGCATTGGCGAGGCTGTCGGTAGTCGTCTCGCGCCGTACTTGCTTCGACTCGGAGGGATGGTGCTGTTCACGATTGCTATCGTGGTGATGCCATCCAATGCCTTTGAGCACTACACCGAAGATGAGGATTTGCGGAAATGGCAGGCGGGATATGCGCGCAAGAAGCAAATTGCGATTCCCGCTCCGGAGGTCAAGACTGAAGTCAAAGCCGATACCTTGACCAACGAATGCAAGCTGCAGATCGAGAACAACCAAAAGAACGGCGCGAAGTGCGAGAACGATGGCTATACCCTGATGGAGAAGTCGCTAGGCTACAAGCGGCTTGTTGATCCGCCAAGGGGTCGAGGTCTCGACGGTCTGTTCGAGAAGCAATGGGACATGAGCGCACCCAACCCTATGCCGCAGATCGTGAGCGAGCCGCCGCCAGGGGGCAAGCTCGTGTTCATTCCCGACACGATGAAGCCGCCGACACTCAAGTACAAGGCGCTCAACCCGGAGGCGACAAGTCCGGTAGCGTATCCGCTGTTCGTGGTGTTTGAGGCCAAGCACATATCGAAAGGTTTCGATCCTGACGATACCGACAGTATCAACAAGGAGGCGAAGCGTCGTCTCGGGGAAACGTGCGATGGCACGCAGATGAGTGAACCGTGGACTGAAGAACGGATTCCCAAGGCACTTGATCGAAGCGTACGGGCCGGCGGTATGACCGTAGATGAAAAGGTCAAAAAGCAAAAGGCTATTCAAACTTCTCGTTATGCCCGCTGGATTTTTATCTGCCTACCCGGCGCAACTGGGTCCTCTTCCAAGCTGTTTGTACTGATTGACATAGTGGCATCTGGAATGCAGCTGGAAAATGCGTCGAAACCGGCTCCGTCACAGCCTGCCGAGAATACTTTCTAGGAGTTCGGAACGTGGATTTCAATAAAAGTCGGCGGCAAAAATTTCTCGGCGAAAAGGAATTTCTTCAAGCCAAGCGAGGATTTGAATACGGTATTGAGCTTTCGTATGAATCGCTTTCGTCCGAAAAGGTCAAGGCTCCAGGAGCCGAGTCAAGTCATCGCTGGTCGATCGCGTCCGATAGCCTTCAACTTCTTCTTCTCAACTACACCGCAGGTAGTCCCATCGAAGAACTGAAGTTGCAGTTCCCAGAAGTCATCCGGCGTTTCGATGTCTATATTGTCAATGAGGTATCGCCTCGCAGCAAGAACCCGCCCGAGAACGTTGCTGATACGCTGGAAATTACCCAGTTTGACGCTTACGTTTATGTTCTCTGGCTGCTAGCACTTTGCAGGCTACTAGACCACTTGGAATTGGTTCCGACGGTGATGCGCTGGGTGGACAAAACCCGCGAGTTCAACCGGGGGCGTGATGGCCTGTTTGAGAACGTGGTCATGATGCTTACAGGTACGCGCCTCGAAACACCGCGCGTGTTGCTCCATCCAGAACCCTATCGCCCGCTTGCTCGCGCGACAGTCTCGCCGCCCGAAGAGCGGGCCGCTTTCGTCAAGGAATTTGTCGAGAGTTGGTACAAGGGCATGACATCGACCTACTGGCACGGCGCGCATACGGACGGCCTGTACTTCGGTTACTGGTGTCTGGAAGCCGCGCTGGTGACGGTGCTGTGGGACATTGACGACAGCAGCTATCGCGACAATCTAGTGTATCCAAAGGATCTTGTGGATTTTGCGCGCCAGCAGCAGGCCGCAGCCCGGGGCGCCGACACGCCGAAACCACACATCTCGCGTCGAACCGGCGAGCGCTGCCCGCACGCAGGCCGCTGGGGCGTGCTCGAATCGCCGGGCGCGTTCGTGCAGGAGCGCATGTTCAAGGAGGGCGACGTGTTCCCCGAAGGCATTGGTCGCGACCGTATCGAAGGACCGGTCACATGGATCGTGATGTCCCGCGAGGATGGCGGACCAACCCGCGAAGCGTGAACGAATGATTGAGAGAAAATCACGGCACCCGGACGCGATGCCGTTTTTCGTTGCACCGCCAGCTTGGGTTCTCGTTCACGATGCCGCGCGCTTCGCGCAGCCAGGGCAGGCGTATCACGTCATGGCCGCCGCGCAAACCGACGGCAGCCTGTTTCGGGACCCGATCATGGTTGTGGCCGACAACTCAACTTGTGACGGGGTCGGACTGTTTGACCCGGAGTTCGGACAGTGGCACGTTGTTACCCCTCCTGAGTGTTGAGCTCATCGGATGATACGGTTACCCGCAACCGCCCAACACCGCAGCACCCTTATCCGCATACGCCTGCAGCAGATGATGGGCAATAGCGAACGGCTTCGGCGCCGACAGCCCGCTCGCGCTCGTACCCGCGAGCATCGCCGCGACCTCTGAGCGCGAAAACCAGCGGGCGTCTTCGAGTTCCTCTGTATCGACCACGATCTCGGTATCGCTCGCCTGCGCAAAGCAGCCGATCATCAGCGACGAAGGGAATGGCCACGGCTGTGACGCGAAATAGACAACCTGTGCGCACCTCACGCGAGCCTCCTCCATGACTTCGCGCCGCACGGCGTCTTCCGTGGTTTCCCCCGGTTCGACGAACCCGGCAAGCGCCGAATACATCCCCGGGGCGAAATGGCGCTGGCGCCCAAGTAAGCATCGTTCACCGTCAATGACGAGCATGATCACGACCGGGTCCACCCGCGGGAAGTGGCGTGCGCCGCAAACATCGCAGATGCGTTGCCAGCCGGCCGCCGCGATGCGGCTCGGCGAGCCGCAGTTCGCGCAGTAGGAGTGGCGGCGCTGCCAGTCGAGCATCGACTTCGCCTGACCGAGCATTCCCAGTGTCGCAGTGCCAACAAGACCCTGCAGCGCGATAGAGCGAAGCTCGACGCGCTCGTGGAGCGTGTCTCCCGACGGATCGTCCGCGGCGGGGTTGAGCGTGAAGCCGAGCGCAAAGCGTCCGCTGCCGTCGCTTTCCTCGCCGAGAAACACGCTGTGAAGCGGCTCGCCGAAGGTCGCCGTTTCACTCGCGATGTACCACGGGTCATGCTCGGTGCCTCGCTTGAACACGGGAGCGTCTCCGTCGAAGACGAGAAATCGCGTAGCCGGGTTGTTGCGTAGCGCTTCGATGAAGGCGTGATCGTCGCGTCTTTCGGAGCGGCGCTCGAGCGTATTGTGGTTAAAACCGATGGACGTGGAAGAGGTGGTCATCGTCAACAGGAAATATGGGCCATATGTTCGGGAAGTATGGCACGGTGTTCCGCTTGATGTATCGGACCACGATCCGGAAAGCCGTCGTTGGCTCATTGACCGAGGGAACCGCCCATGGCCGGTTTGGCTAGAATGAAGCTTGTGCAGATTTTTCTTGGCACGCGATACCGAAGTCATGATCGCCTCATACGGCGAACCCAGCGGCACGTCGCTTGCGACCGCATGCAAGACCGTCACCCCCGAACCTATCCCTGTCGCCATGGCCAAGCCCTCACGGTCCTCCACCCTCAAGCATTCGGTTGATCTTCCCGAGTCGTCCACTTTTGTGCCGCGCGGTTTCGTCCAGGTTCGCGGCGCGCGGGAGCACAACCTGAAGAACGTCGACGTCGACATTCCCCGCGATGCGTTGGTGGTGTTCACCGGCGTGTCCGGTTCCGGCAAGTCGTCGCTTGCGTTCGGCACGCTGTACGCGGAAGCGCAGCGGCGTTATTTCGAGTCGGTCGCGCCCTACGCGCGGCGGCTGATCGAGCAGGTCGGCGCACCCGACGTCGATGCGATCGAAGGCTTGCCGCCCGCGGTCGCCTTGCAGCAGCAGCGCGGCACGCCGAGCGCGCGTTCGTCGGTGGGTAGCGTGACGACGCTGTCGAGCCTCGTCCGCATGATGTATTCGCGGACCGGCAGCTATCCGTCGAAGCAGCCAATGCTGTATGCGGAGGACTTCTCGCCGAACACGGTACAGGGCGCCTGCCCGACTTGCCACGGGCTCGGCCGCGTCTATAGCGTGACCGAACGCTCGCTGGTTCCCGACGATTCGCTCACGATCCGCGAGCGCGCGATCGCCGCATGGCCGCCCGCATGGCACGGCCAGAATCTGCGCGATATCCTTGTCACGCTCGGTTACGACGTCGACACGCCGTGGCGCGATCTGCCGAAGAAAGACCGCGACTGGATTCTGTTTACCGACGAACAGCCCACGGTGCCGGTCTACGCGGGCTTCACGCCGAAGGAGACACGCGCCGCCCTCAGACGCAAGGCAGAGCCCAGCTATCAGGGCACGTTCACCGGCGCGCGCCGGTACGTGTTGCATACTTTCGCCAATACGCAGAGCGCGTTGATGAAGAAACGCGTGTCACAGTTCATGCTCGGCAGTGAATGCCCGTCGTGCCACGGCAAGCGGCTGAAGGCGGAAGCGCTCTCGGTGACGTTCGCCGGTATGGATATCGGCGAGCTCTCGCAGCTACCCATCGCACGGCTGGCTGCCTTGCTCGAACCCGTCTCGCGCGGCCAGTGGCCGTCTTCCAGCACGTCCGCTGATGGCGAAGTTATGGACAAGGCCAGCCGGCGCGAAGCGGTCGCGCGCCGTGTCGCGGCCGGCGGACAGGCTCACCAGGCTGCCCCTGACGTGCGCCGTACGCCCAACCTGTCCGACGAGAAGCGCGTGGCCGCGCAGCGGCTTGCGATCGAACTGCTCGAACGTCTGAAAACCCTGATCGACCTCGGCCTCGGCTATCTTGCGCTGGACCGCGCGACGCCGACTCTGTCCTCCGGGGAGCTGCAGCGGCTGCGGCTCGCCACACAGCTGTCGTCGCAGCTGTTCGGCGTTGTCTACGTGCTCGACGAGCCGTCTGCCGGACTGCATCCCGCGGATGGCGATGCGTTGCTGGAAGCATTGCAGCGCCTGAAGGACGCGGGCAATTCGCTGTTCGTGGTCGAGCACGACATTAGCGTGATGCAGCGCGCCGACTGGCTCGTCGACGTAGGCCCGGATGCCGGCGAGGCAGGCGGACGTGTGATCTACAGCGGACCACCCGCAGGCCTTGCGGATGTCGAAAGCTCGCGCACACGCCGCTACCTGTTTGCGCAGGGCGAGTCAGACGCTCAGGGGAGCGAGGCCGCGCCCCGTCCGCGCCGCGAGCCCCGCGGCTGGCTGCGGCTCGAAGGCGTGACGCGCAACAATCTGCACAAGCTTGCGGCGGATTTTCCACTGGGTTGCATGACCGCGGTGACGGGCATCTCGGGATCCGGCAAGTCCAGCCTGGTGAGCCAGGCGCTGACGGAACTCGTGGCGGAACATCTCGGACGCGTACTCGATCTTGCCGAAGACGACGAAGTCGATCCGCTCTTTGCGGCCCCGCCTGTCACGACCGACGGCCGGATCACAGCCGGCATGGACAGGATCAAGCGCCTCGTGCGCGTCGACCAGAAGCCGATTGGCCGTACGCCGCGCTCGAATCTCGCGACCTATTGTGGCTTGTTCGACACCGTGCGCAAGCTGTTTGCCGCCACTCCCGCTGCACGCAAGCGTCGCTACAGCGCCGGCCGGTTCTCGTTCAACGTCGCGCAAGGACGCTGCCCGACGTGCGAGGGCGAAGGCTTCGTGATGGTCGAACTGCTGTTCTTGCCAAGCGTCTACGCGCCTTGTTCGACGTGCCATGGCAGCCGCTACAACCCGCAGACGCTCGAGATCCGCTGGCGCGATCGCAACATCGCTGAAGTGCTGGCGATGACCGTGGACACCGCATGCGACTTCTTCGTCGACGAAGCGCAGGTGATGCGCTCGCTGACCGTGCTTCGCGACATCGGCCTGGGCTATCTGCGGCTGGGACAGCCGGCCACCGAGCTATCCGGAGGCGAGGCGCAACGCATCAAGCTTGCGACCGAGCTGCAGCGTGCGCAACGTGGCGATACGCTGTACATCCTCGACGAGCCGACTACGGGTCTACATCCCGTCGACACCGATCGTCTGATGGTGCATCTGCATGGCCTTGTCGATGCTGGCAATACCGTGGTGCTGGTCGAGCACGACATGCGCGTCGCGGCGCAAAGCGACTGGATCCTCGATGTGGGTCCAGGGGCTGGAGAGGAGGGTGGCCGGATCGTTGTGAGCGGCGAGCCTGAGACAGTGGCGCTCGCCGAGGACAGTCGTACCGCGAGCTATCTGCGCGCCGTATTCGACGTCAGGTCGAAGAGGCCGCCACTCAAGAAATCGAATACCGGTTCTGCGGACCGCTGACGTACCGCTTCCGGGCGATCTCCAGAAGCTTTTCCCGAAACTGGTCGAACGCCCCGAGTATCGACCGCTCGTCGGAGCCCGCACCCGGCTGCAAATTCCTGATCACCGCGTCATCCACCAGGAAGGTGATTTCGCGCGAATTGTCGTATCCCCAGAAACACACACAATGCCTCGCGGCATCGTAGCTCCGGCTGGGATTGGGGAATTCAAGTGCCACGATCAGCCCTTTACGCTTGCAACTGAGTAACGCCATTTACTGGCACTCGAATCAATTGAAGCAAAACTGACGCGTCTCTGTTCCGCGCGCAGCGCATCGGCTGTTTCGAGGACAAGGGCGTGCGTCCTGCGCTCGAGAGTGTACGCACTCGAACCGCTGGTGACTGTAGAAGCTGATTTGGTCTGTACTGGCATGATGGGTCCCGAAGCACGCGGCCGCGAGACGCAGCCAGCCGTCTCCCCACTGTATACCCTTCGCGAGCCACCAGCGTCTTTTATTCCGCGGGGTCTTCGCCGACCTGCCCGCGATTCGCTTTCCCTTCCTGCTCAAAACGCCCGATTCGTATCGCAATGTATCTGGTCGCCACGGTGATACACGTCGTTGCAATCGGCCCGTTTTCCGACACAAGGCAGATACGTCGCCGGGGCTTAATGCATCAACGCCGGATGACAGACTCACGCGCCGCCGTAGATCCAAACGTAAACCGAGGAAATAAACCATCATGACCCAGCTCAAGAAAGTGCTTTACACAGGAAAAACCCATACCGCCGGTGGCCGGGACGGAGCGTCCCGCAGTTCCGACGGCCGGCTCGACGTCAAACTATCGGCGCCCGGTTCATCCGGCACCGGCACGAATCCGGAACAGCTGTTTGCGGCAGGCTGGTCTGCCTGTTTCATCGGCGCGATGCGACGCGCAGCCGCCAGCATGAAGATTGCGCTGCCGGCAGACACCGCCGTCGATGCAGAGGTGGACCTGTGTGTAAGTGACGACGCTTACTCCTTGCAGGCTCGTCTGAACGTCAGCCTGCCGGGCGTTGAGCGCGAAGTTGCCGAAGCATTGGCGAACGCGGCACACCAGATCTGCCCGTACTCCAAGGCCACACGCGGCAACATCGACGTCGTGATCAACGTGGTCTAGGTCGGCCCAGATTCGGCCAGTCGACACGGGGAAGTGGATCGCAGACAATCGCAACCAGAGGCCGGGGCCTATGACGCCTCCGGCCGGTTGCGATCCGCCTTGATCGAAAGTCAACGCGCATAAAAGCAAAAGACCGACCGATGCTCACTGCTAACGATACTTGAAATGCGCCATTTCCCCGACAACCTGGGTCTCGCTACCGATCTGTTGCTGCACGCAGAAACCGGGATCGTCGAGTCGCGGGATGACTACATCGTCGTCCGCACCCCCGATGCACCCGAATACTTTTTCGGCAATATGCTCGTCTTGCCGCAGCAACCCGCGGGAAGTGACCTGAAACGGTTGGAGCATGACTTTGCACACCTCGTCGGCAAACCGCCTTCGATTGCACACCGCACGTTTACGTGGCCGGAGAGCGTCGACAGCGTCGTCACCCTCGACGCATTCATCGAGCAAGGCTATGACGCGACGGTCTGTCGTGTGCTGGCGGCGCATCCTGATGACCTGCGTCCGGTCGCGACAAGCGCGCTGGTTGAAGTGCGCCCGTTTGCCGTCCAGCAGGATTGGGACGATTGGTCCCGAATGCAACTCGCCGACATGCCCAATCCCGAGGAGATCACTTCGCAACGTTACATGGCGCATCAACAGACGGCCTACAAAACGCTGATCGACCGCGGTCTGGGAAACTGGTGGGGAGCTTTTATTGGTGACGAACAGGTCGGAAGTCTGGGCTTGTTCTTTCTGGACGGGATCGCGCGTTTTCAGTCAGTGATCACCGCGCCTCAGCATCGAAACCGGAATGTCTGCAAGTCCCTGATGGCCGAGGTTATCAGGCGCACCGCTGGACGTTCGCACCAGTTTGTTATTGTTGCAGATGAGGCTTACCACGCGGGCGAAATATACGAGGCAATGGGTTTTCAGCGACAAGGGCGCGTCGCCAGTTTGTGTCAGGAGCCGCGTAACATAACTGAGCGCTGAGCGCATACAGAACGGTCTAATCTCCTGAGAAATGCCCTCGGGGTTCTCACACATACGCAGGGACACATCATGTCAAGCGAGTGGACGCGCCGCGCCAAGCTGTTTATCCAGCGTTTCTGGCAACCTACCAGCGCATGTATGACCTGCATGCCGGGGAGTTGGGGCAACGTCATGAGCCTTGGGCACTGGACAATTGCATTCCACACCGGTCTGCTCACGGGTCTTCTCGCTGTGCTGCTCACGTTCACACCTGCTGCGAAGCTTTACACGAATCGGTATGGCAATGCGCTGATCGTGGGAGTCCTGACCATGTTAGGCGACGTCTACTCACACATGAGTCATTATCGTATTCCCTACCTCGAACACATCATGACGGGAGTGATTTCAGGTCTACTGACACTCGTCGCTTCATATCTCTTCGAAGACCGTGCGCGACGCATTCGGACAGCATGGGGACGTGTTTTCGGGTAGTTCGCGGCCCGACGGGTCGCCCGCAGTCTTGGCGTTGACCACTGCCGAACTCCGGTTGGCGTCTATCACCTCATCCGCAAAACGCGCTTCCTGTTAGAAACGAGAAGAGCGCGGCGGGCGTAAGGTAACCCACGAAGCACACTGCCACGATCGCCAGCCCAAGGAGTGTGGCCACGCTTGCGATCAGAGCCTTCCGAAGAGGCGGCGAGTTCATCAAAGCTCCCGTGATGATCCTTAGGCCTCCCATGCTTCTCACACCGGCTGCGCAAGCGACCTGGCGAGACGATCGACTCTTTCATCGTTGATTGGCAAGTGCAAGAGGCCCGCGACGACGCCAAGCGTGATCGCCCCATACCAAAGCAGATCGTAGGCGTGGGTCGCGTCGTACACGATGCCGCCGAGCCAGACACCGAGAAAGCTCCCCAACTGATGTCCGAAGAACACAAAGCCGAACAGCGTTGCGATATAACGCACTCCGAACACCTGCGATACGAGGCTGTTTGTCAGCGGCACCGTGCCGAGCCAGATCAGGCCCATCACGAACGAGAATGCGTAGACGCTTGCCGGCGTGAGGGGCGCGAAAAAGAACGCCGCCATCGCCGCGGACCGGATGAAGTAGATCGCCGAGAGCACGTACTTCCGGCGCATGAAGTCGCCGACATATCCGCACACGTACGTGCCGATCACGTTGGCAAGCGCGATCAGGGCTAGCGCTGCGCTCGCATTGCGTGCGCTCAGGCCTTTGTCCAGCAGATACGCCGGCATGTGCGCGGCGATGAATGCGAGCTGGAAGCCGCATGCCAGAAAGCCGAAGTTCAACAGCCAGAATCCTCGATGCGAGAGTGCTTCGCGAATCGCCGCTCTCATCGATTGCGCGGATGCCTCGCCGGGGACATGGCGCACGGGGCGATCGCGCAACCAGGCCGAGAGCGGCGCGAGCAGGACCATCACCGTGGCCAGCACGACGAGCGTCGAAACCCAGCCGATGCCGCTCATCAGGTTTTGCACGAACGGCACGGTGCAGAACTGGCCAAGGCCGCCGATCGCGCCTGTGACGCCGAGTGCCCAACTGCGATGCCCGGTGGGAAAGATCCGCGAGAGCGCGCCGTACACAGCGCCGAATGCGGAGCCCGAGAGTCCGACGCCGACCAGCACGCCGGTGCCGAGCGTATAGATGCCAGGAGTACCTGCATACGCCATGACGAGGAGGCCGAGCGCATAGACAAGCATGCCGGCGAGTATCACCCGGGCGGACCCGAAGCGGTCGGCGATCATCCCCGCGAACGGCTGCGCGATGCCCCAGAGCAGATTCTGCAGCGCTAGCGCCAGACCGAACGTTTCGCGCGACCAGCCGTGGTCGATCGTGACCGGTGTCAGGAAGAGCCCCTGCACGTGCCGCACGCCCAAAGCGGCGCCCATTACAACGCCGCCGGCAATCACTGGTTGCCAGCGGTTTCGCCAGATGTCCTGTTGTCCGCTCACGGCCGGTCCTCCGCGTAGTGTGGGTGGCGCGCTTGCTGCTCATCGCGCCTTCGCTGCCGGCGCCGCACGGCGCAGCCCCACGTGACGTTTGCGGATGTCGCGCGTCCGCACACCATGCTGGGCATTAAATGCCGGCGCGCGGCGCGCTTCAATCAATGTTTTGGACGCGTTCGCATGCATGTCATGCATGCGAGAGGGAACGCTACACGCCGGCCTGCGCCACCAGCGCCTTCTTGACCACTGCCTCCACGGCGCGGGCCTCCGACCGGATCCACTCGACGACGTCGAGCACGTCCTGACGCGGTTGTGTCTCAGCCTGATAGAGCCAATAACCGTACGTACTCGTGCGCACGGCGGCGCCCTCGGCAAGCGCGACGAGCCGACCGTCGGCGAGGAGCGGCTCGATCAGCGCGATGCGGCCCAGCGCGATGCCCTGGCCGGCAAGCGCCGCGGCGATGACCTGGTCATACTGGTTAAAGCGGAGCATTCTGACCGGCTGCGCGTGGGCGAGTCCCATTGCGGCGAGCTGATCGGACCACCGCAGGAGCGGCCTGCGCGGCCCCTCGAATTCGAGCAGCGCCTGAGGCCCCAGCAACGCGGCCTCGTCGAGCCGCACGAGCCCGAGCGAGGGATGCGCGACGGGCACGACGGCCTCCTCGAAGAGGCGCACGGCGCCCGGAGGCGCATTCGTGGCCGGGCAATAGCGGATGCCGAGATCGATCCCTTCGGCGCGCAAATCGACGTTTCTGTCGATCGCCGCCATACGCAGGTCGACATTCGGGTAACGTCGTTGGAATCCGTTGATCCGCGGGAGTAGCCAGAGGCCCGTCACGCCGATGCTGGCCGTGATCGTCACGGGCAGCCCCTCCTGAGCGTGCCCCAGGACTTCGAAGACTTCCTGCAATTGCTGGACGGCGGCATCGGCGGTGCGAAAGAGGCGTTCGCCTTCGGGCGTGAAGGAAATCGACCGGTAGCCGCGCTGGAAGAGCACGAAGCCGAGCCAATCCTCGAGCGCACGAACCTGGCGGCTCAGTGCGGACTGCGTGAGGCACAGGTCCTGTGCGGCGAGCGTGATGCTCATGCGGCGGCCGACCGCGACAAAGCCGCGAATCAGGTCGAGCGGCGCGAGTTGGACAAGCGGTACTGGCATGCATGCACCTCATGCGAAAGATGCGAGAAGGTTGGTTGAGCCGGGCGCATGAGTCAAGTGGAATGTGGATGTACACGAATTCGGGCAATCGGGAATCGACTCATCTGGAGATACGATGCAGGAGACGAAAACCACCGCACTCGAACCTGAGGCAATCGCGCTCGTTGCGGCGGACGGCTGCCCGATTCGCGGCTTCGCCTGGCGTCATGGCGAACGCCATGCTGGTGACTGCAGCGTCGTGCACGAATCCAACGCAAGCGCGCGGCCGGTGGTGATCGTCAACGCGGCGACCTCAGTGCGTTGCCGTTACTACTTTCGCTTCGCGGCATTCCTCTTCAGCCACGGTTATGACGCGATTGTCTACGACTACCGCGGCATCGGCGAGTCGCGGCCGCGGTCGCGGTCGCTACGCGGCTTTAGCGCGTCGTGGCTTGACTGGGGGCAGCTCGATTTCGAGGCGGTGTTGCAATACGCGGCGCGCGAATTTCCGGGCCAACCGGTTGACGTCGTCGCGCACAGCGTCGGCGGCGTTGTCGTCGGGCTCGCGCCGTCGAACGAGATGATCCGGCGAGTCGTCACGATGGGCGCGCAGTACGCGCATTGGCGCGACTATGCGCCGGGCCGCAAGCTCGCGATGCTGTGGCGCTGGCATGTGCTGATGCCGGTTCTCGCGATACTTGCCGGCTATGTGCCGGCCAGGCGTCTCGGCTGGATGGAGGATACGCCCAAGGGCGTAGCCTTATCGTGGAGCTGCAGCAAGGCGCGTTTCGAAGACACTTTCAGGCGCGGGGCGTTCGCCCTCGGCGAGGCAGAACGCGCGCGGCTTGTCGCACAGTTTTCGGCGGTGCGTGCGCCGATACTTGCAATTAGCGTTACCGACGACGAGTTCGGCACCGTGCCCGCAATTGAACGGCTGCTTCGCTATTTCACGGGCAGTGCGCTCACGCATCTGCGCATTGGGCCGAGGCAGATCGGGCAGCCGGCGATCGGGCATTTCGCGTTTTTTCACAGCCGCTTTGAAGACAGCCTCTGGCCGATTGCGCTCGCGTGGTTGAAGTTGGGGGCGTTGCTGGAGGGAGGGCCGGGCAGCGTCGTATTTCAGCGCGCTGGGAGTTCGACGCATTGCTAAGGGCAGGGAAGTCATTCTTGAAGGCAGATACGTCGTCGTCGAAGCGGTTCGATATCAGAATCCACCTAGCTGGCCGAATAAATATTCGGCCGATGCACCTCCATGTACTTTTCCGGATGCGCAAGCTTGTCAAACCCATACCGGCGATACAGACCGTGTGCATTCGAAGTCACAAGCACGATACGTCGAAGTCCCTGCAGCACATCCGAATCGACGACGTGCTGCATCAATAACGCCGCATAGCCGCGCGACTGGAATTCGGGCAGCACGAACACGTCACAGAGATAGCCGAACGTAACGAAGTCGGTGATGACGCGCGCGAAACCAACCTGCCGTTTGCCGAGATAGGCGCCAAAGCAAAACGAACCTTCGATTGCCCGCTCGACGGTATGCCGCGCGATGCCGATCGACCACGGCGCCTGGTCATGGAGGAATGCATGAATCATGTCGAGATCAAGTTCATGCTTGTTTGTCGAGATGTGCAGTACATCGGTGTCCACGGCTACCCCAGATTTTCTCGCGATCGATTTGCGATCGTAACGTCTAGCTCCGTCCTGTTGCAAGACGTACGTGTTTGACGCGCACCATCGCTCGCCGGCTAACAGCCGAGGGTGAGTTAGTATTCGAAAATTGCGGCTATTCCTCACCATTTCGAATCACCCTATCGTGGAGGAGAGACGATGCGTGGATTCAGTCGAAGGGACCTGTTGAAGATCGCGGCAAGCGCCGCTGCCACCGCGGCCGTTCCCGCACTGACGGCATGCGCGACCAACGCCGGAGCCGCTGGGGATAGAGCGATGCGGCGCCGCCGCCCGTCGGACGCGGACTGGCCCACGGAGAGCGATTGGGCCGCGCTCAATGATCGAGTCGGCGGCCGGCTGAGCCGGTTGTCGGCGCCGCTCTCCGTCTGCCAGCAGGCGCCCGACGGTACGACTTGCCAGGGACTGCTTCACGAACTGAAGAACCCGTACTACCTCGGCGATGAACCGGCGCTGACGCAGACATCGGGCTGGGTAGACGCGTGGATGTCCACGCCGAGCGCCTATGCTGTCGCGGCCAGCGATTCGCGGGACATTTCCGAAGCGATCAGTTTCGCTCGCGAGCGCAACCTGCGGCTGGTGATCAAAGGTGGTGGACACAGCTATCAGGGGACATCCAATTCGCCCGACTCGCTGTTGATCTGGACGCGGCACATGCGTGCAATCGAAATGCATGACGGATTTACCCCTCAAGGCGGAGAGGGCCGGCAAGCAGCTCGGCCAGCAGTCACCGTGGGAGCAGGGGCCATCTGGATGCACGTCTACGATGCGGTGACCACACGCGGTGGCCGATACGTTCAAGGGGGAGGCTGCGCGACGGTCGGCGTCGCCGGACTTGTCCTAGGCGGTGGTTTTGGAAGTTTCTCAAAACGCTACGGGAGCGCCGCCGGATCGCTGCTGCAGGCGGAAGTGGTGACGGCCGATGGCGCCGTCCGCGTCGTCAACGCTTATCGGGAACCGGACCTGTTCTGGGCGCTGAAAGGCGGGGGCGGCGGAAGCTTTGCTGCTGTCGCGAGTGTGACGCTCGAAACCCATCCGTTGCCCGAGTACTTCGGCGTGGTCTTTGCAAACATCAACACGCACTCGCCGGAGGCGTTCCGGCAACTGATTGCGAGGTTCGTTGCTTTCTACGCACAGACTCTCCTGAACGAGCATTGGGGCGAAACGGTGTCGCTACGCGCAGATGGCACTTTGCGAATCTCCATGATGTTTCAGGGGCTGAGCCGCGATCAGGCGGCGGCCATGTGGCAGCCATTCTTCGACTGGGTATCCAGCGCCGCCTCGGGATGTTCATTGGCATCCTCGCCGCAGATCCTCGCCGCGCCGGCACAGCGGCTATGGGATCCCGCCTACATCATGCAGCACGTGCCCGGCGCGATGATGACCGACGACAGGCCCGGTGCCACCGCCGGCGATGTGTTCTGGTCTGCGAATCAGGGCGAGGCGGGACAGTTTATCTATGGCTACGAATCCGCGTGGCTGCCGGTATCGTTGCTGACACAGTCCGCGCAAGCCCGACTCGTGGATATGCTGTTCGAAATCACCCGTCACTGGTCGATCGGTTTGCACTTCAACAAGGGACTTGGCGGCGGATCTCCTGAGGCACGTCAGCGGACATCGGAGACGGCGATGAACCCGGCCGTGCTCGACGCCTTTGCGCTCGCGATTATCGCGGGCGAAGCCGCTCCCGCGTTCAGGGGCATGCCTGGGGATGGCCCCGATCTCGCACGGGCCCGGCAGGCCTCGGTGAGGATCCGTGAGGCGGCAGACGTGCTACGGCGCGCGGTGCCGAATGCAGGTGCCTACATTTCGGAAAGCAGCTTTTTTCAGTCCGACTGGCAACATGCGTACTGGGGAACGCATTACGACCGGCTCCGCGAGGTGAAGCACCGATACGATCCCGATGGCCTGTTCTTCATTCACCAAGGCGTGAATTCCGACGCGTGGAGCGCGGACGGCTTCACGCGGCTGGCGACGTGAACATCAGCGTGGCCGTGCAGCTGCCGCGCGAGTAACCCACAACATCAGTGACGGACGTAAATCGAATTCAGGCCTACGTCAGCGGCGGGATTGAATCCAGCATCGGAAAGCGTGCTTGCGTGCGAGCCAGCAGGATCGCTCAGCGTGCTGGTGCGGTCCTGCACTGCCGCGGAATCCGGACCCGCAGCCTCGTACGCGACCATCTCAACCTGGGTTTCATCGACCTGCATGACCGATTGCGCAAACGCCGCTGTGGGCA
The DNA here is from genome assembly GCF_050436285.1 of Paraburkholderia sp. GAS82. Classification (NCBI taxonomy): domain Bacteria; kingdom Pseudomonadati; phylum Pseudomonadota; class Betaproteobacteria; order Burkholderiales; family Burkholderiaceae; genus Paraburkholderia; species Paraburkholderia sp. GAS82. The sequence continues at coordinate 620,688 of NZ_JBNDLX010000004.1, read as the reverse complement.
AGACGAATATAGCGGCAAGCAGTGCGGAACGAAAAAGTGTGTTCATGGCAATTCTCCTGAGAGTTATCGAGCTTCGTTGCGGGTCCGGGGACGTGACCCATGAAAGCGATGGTAGGCAGGGAGAATTAGGTCAAAATGAGCGCGGCGCGCCGCTATGTTTTGGCCAGGAGCTTTTTCCATGAAGCCCCTCATCTTGACGACATAGCCGTGCCTGGCAGTTCGCAATATCTGGGAATTTTTTCAGGGCGGTTTGCCGACGGAAACTGGCGCCATCCGCCGTTTAACGGGAGCGTAGGAGATGACTCTCGTCATCTTCTGTCTAAATGTCGCAACCGTTAAACGAGAAAGGGACTGGACAATGCTACAAGGCGTCAAGGTAACCATAGGCTGCATTCTGGCGTTGTCGTGCGCAGTGGCTCAGTCGGACGCGGTGTTCTCCGACACCGGATATGCCGCTGACGCTTACGGTGCCGCAGACCACTATCCCGTACCCGCACCGGGGCAGGCGAGAACACAAAGGCAGTTTGTCGGCTACTACAGTCACTTTGACGAAGTTCATCCAGCTGATCCGATTGCCAGGGCCGGTGCTCCATCGACACTCAAAACCTCCGCACACGAACTCACCCTGAACTATCCGTACGGAGGTCAGTACCGCAACATTAACGATTACCTCGATCGCAACCCGGTGACCGGCCTGCTGATCGCGCGCGACGACACCATTCTTTACGAGCACTATCGCTACGCCCGTACGGACGCCGACCGGTTCATGTCGCAGTCTATGGCGAAGACTATCGTCGGAATGCTGATTGGTATCGCCATATCGGAAGGCGCGATTCACTCGATTGACGATCTCGCGGATGCCTATGTGCCGGAGTTGGCTAACAATGCTTATGGGCAAACTTCAATTCGCGATTTGCTGCATATGTCTTCCGGTGTCCATTTCTTTGAAGACAGCAATCCCGGCGACGATCGCGACAAGCTAGGTCATGACCTTTTGAGCACGCACGGCGTAGGGGCAATCGAAGCCGTCAAGAGTTTCGACAAACGCGAGCGCGCGCCTGGCACGCATTTCAGCTACGCAAGTATCGAAACGGAAGTGCTGGGCCTGGTTTTGAGCCACGCAACACATATGTCCGTGGCTCAGTACGCGAGCGAGCGCATCTGGAAGAAGATGGGCATGGAGTCGGATGCGTCATGGGGGCGCGATCCAACCGGACAGGACATTACCTACTGCTGCGTAAGCGCGACGCTGCGCGACTGGGCGCGGCTGGGTCTGATGCTGGCGCACGACGGCGCGTGGAACGGCAAGCAGATCGTCCCGCGCGACTGGCTTTTACAGGCAACGACGGTCGAGTCATCGTCGAGCTTTCTCGCGCCTGGAATAGCCAATCCGATCTTCGGCTATGGATATCAGGTTTGGATACTCCCGGGTGAGCGGCGCATGTTCGCATTGCAAGGCATGGATGGCCAACGAATCATTGTCGATCCGCGTTCGAAACTCGTACTTGTGCAAACGGCGGTGTGGACCAGCGATCACGATCCAGGCATGCGGGAAATCTACGCCTTGTGGTACTCGCTCGTCGCGCAATATGGATGAGTGCGGGCCACACCGTCGACCTGGTGTTAGTTCGCGCGATCTTCGAACACGGAAACGATACCGTCAATCATTGCCGCAATGCGCGCGGTATGCCGAAGGTCTTGATGGGTGACGAGCCAGATTTCATAGACGGCCCCACGTGCGGGTTCAGGCCATATCTGCACGAGACCGTCGTGTTCAGCCAGATGTATTGGAAGCTCACCGATGCCGATGCCGGCCTTTACCGCGGTACGCAGCATGAGGCTGGAATTGAAGGTCGACACGATGCGCCCCGCGTGTATAGGTTCGCCGGCAAGCGTTGGCGATCGATTGCCGGTCCAGTTGCCCTGATAGACGACGAGATCGTGGCCCGCAAATGCAGAGCCGGGGACGGGCTTACCATGCTGCTCGAGATAAGCATTCGATGCAAAGAGCGCCATGGGCCAGCGAGCCAGGCGCCGCGCGACAAGATCGGGATTGTCCGGCCGCACTGAGCGTACCGCGATATCCGCTTCACGCTTTGCCAGATTCAGCATGCGCGTCGACGTGTCCAGCAGGACGCGCACTTCGGGATGTGCAGCATGCAGGCGTTCGATGGCAGGCAGCAAAAATTCGAGCGCGATCGAGTCGGTACTGGTGACCCTGACGTCCCCCGCAAGCCGTGTGTCTGTGCCTTGAGTTCGTCTGATGAGTTCGTTTGCGGAGTGTTCCATTTTCTCCGCTGATTTCAGCGCAGCCTCGCCTGCGGCGGTCAACGCGTAACCCTCGGAAGTGCGCAGAAAGAGCGTGGCACGCAGGGCGTGCTCCAGTGCCGCAATCCGTCTGCCGACCGTCGCCTGATCGAGATTGAGTGTCCTGGCTGCGCCACGGAGCGTTTTTTCGCGCTCCACCGCGAGAAACACTCGCGCGTCATCCCAGTTCATCGTGCCGCCCTCCTGATGCAAATTTGCATCTATCGACGTGAATAATGCTGCACATATGCAGCAATGTCGAGACCTATACTGAGCGCAAGAGTTTCTCGTTCAATGATCCTCCCGGATCAATCGAGCCTCATCTATAGAAGGAGTGGTATCCATGTCTGCCTCAACTTATCGTGTGCCGTCGTCCATGACGGCCATTGAGATCAAACAGCCCGGTGGTCCCGAAGTCCTCGTGCCGACTACGCGTCCGGTGCCGATGCCGGACGCCGATCAGGTTCTGATCCGTATCCACGCAGCGGCGGTGAACGGCCCGGACGTCTTCCAGCGCAAAGGGCTGTATGATCCGCCCGCTGGGGCTTCGGACATTCCGGGGCTGGAAGTGGCCGGTCAAGTGGTTGCCGTCGGCTCCAACGTGTCCCGATTCCGGATCGGCGAACTCGTGTGTGCATTGATTCCTGGCGGCGGCTACGCGGAGTATGCAGTCGCGCACGCCGACAACGTGATGCATATCCCCAAAGGCCTGACGTTGGTGGAAGCGGGGGCCATGCCCGAAACGTTCATGACGGTATGGCTGAACCTGTTCCAGCGCGGCAAGCTGGTTGCCGGCGAATCGGTGTTGATCCATGGCGGCGCGTCGGGCATCGGTACCACGGCGACCATGCTGGCGAAGGCATTCGGCGCTGCGAAAATCATCACGACAGTGAGCTCGCAAGCGCATCGGGAGGCCAGCGTGGCGCTAGGCGCAGACCTCGCGATCAATTACCGCGAGGAAGATTTCGTCGCCGAAGCGAAGCGGCTTACCGATGGAAAAGGTGTCGACGTGATCCTCGATATCATCGCAGGCGACTACGTGGCCAGAAACTATGAAGCCGCAGCCATGGACGGACGGATTCTGCAGGTGGGCGTGATCAAGGGGCCGGCAAAGAATCTCGACATCTTGCCGATGTTGACGAAACGTCTGACGCATATGGGGTCGACATTGCGATCACGCTCATCCGGGGACAAGGCGGCTATCGTCAAGGAACTGGAGCGGGAGGTCTGGCCGCACATTGAGAGCGGCAAGGTCAAGCCGGTTGTCTACAAGACCTTTGCGCTTGCCGACGCTCGCGGCGCTCATGAGTTGATCGATTCAGGCGCACACTTTGGCAAGATTGTCCTGACGACAGGCGCGGATCTTATTGGCTGAAGCCTGGCTTGCCGCATGCCATGTCTGCGGTGCCATCAGCAGACGGTAGCGACAGCGGACGCGACCGCGCGCCAGGAAAAAAATAGTCAGCCGCGCTGTAACCGCGCGTCCTTCTCCAACGAACTACAAAGAGAGCGCGGCGATGCAGTCCCTGGCTGCGTTGCCCGCTGTTCTTTGCTAACGTCCGTCCGGAGACCCTTGCGCATGAACACTGCACGACACCTGCTTCGTTTCACCGATCCCGCCCAGCTGACCCACCGCTGGGGTCTCGCGCGATGGACCCCGTTGCCACTACGGCTGATCACCGGTTACGGATTCATGGAACACGGCTACGCAAAAATCGTCAAGAACCCGGATGTGTTTGCCGGGATTTTGCATACGCTCGGCGTGCCGGCACCTCACTTCATGGCGTGGGCGACCATTCTCACTGAACTGGTCGGCGGCCTTGCGGTCATGGTCGGCGCATTCGTGCCGCTCGTCAGTCTGCCAATGATCGCGGTGCTGATGGTGGCGACACTGACCGTGCATCTTCAGTACGGGTTTTCGTCGATCAAGCTGCTGGCCGTCACGTCAGCCGGTGCGCAGTTCGGGCCGCCTGGCTACGAGACCGATCTGCTTTATCTCGCGTGTCTCGCCGCGCTGGTGCTGGGCGGATCGGGACCGTTCGCCGTCGATGGCTGGCTTGCCCGTCGCGGGCGGAAATAGGGGAGGGTGATGGCAAGCGAGGGGCGAACGCAGCAGGCATCTCGCAACTGAAGACAGCGGGTTCCGATGCTCGGTAGACTATGCTCTTTTCTTGCAACAGTTTCCACGAGGGGCACTGCATGGACCGCATGACGGCGATGGAAACGTTCGTGACCGTGGTGGACGCGGGTTCATTTTCTGCCGCCGCTCGCCGGCTCAAGTTGGGCCAGCCGGCAGTCTCGAAGGCCATTGCGCAACTGGAAGAGCACCTCGGCGCGCGGCTTCTGCTGCGTTCGACAAGAGGCCTGGCGCCGACCGATGCAGGGCAGCGATTCTACGAGCACGCTCGCCGTGCGATCGATGAAGCGGATCAGGCCGAACAGGTCGTGCGCGAATCGTCGGACGGTCTCTCGGGGCGCTTGCGGATCAGTGCGGCCGTCACGTTCGCGCGACTGCATGTTCTGCCCGCGCTCAAGACCTTCCTCGACCAGCATCCGAAACTGAGTATCGACATCGTCCTCGACGACCGTTCTATCGATCTGCTCGAGCACGGCGTCGACGTGGCGCTCCGTATGGGAGCGCTCGACGATTCGACAATGACCGCGAAACGCCTCCTGCGAGGAAGGCGACTGGTGGTCGGGACGCCGCGCTACTTCGCGGAGGCCGGTATTCCCACGACACCGGCAGACCTGAGCCGGCACCAGGCGATTGTCTATTCGTTGCGCGGCGGCGGCGAGTCCTGGTCATTCCGCGGCAACGACGGTACCGAAGTCTCTGTCGCTGTGTCGGGGCGGGTCAGCGTGAGTGCCGCCGAGGGCATGCGCACGGCGGTGCTGGGGCACATGGGTCTCGCGGTCGCATCGGAATGGATGTTCTCCCCTGAGCTTGCCGACGGCACCGTGCAAGCCGTTCTCACCGAATGGACTTTACCTACCATCGACGTCTGGGCCGTCTTCCCGTCCGGCCGCATGGCGACAACGAAAGCGCGCGCCTTCGTCGCGTTCGTCGAGCACCTGCTGGGTGAGAACGGCGGCATTGAGACCCAGAAGGGCGTGTAGCGGCGATAACACCTATTCCTCGCAGATGACTACCCTGCCTCGCGACGGTGGCGGACGATACGCATCAACCAATGCATGAATGTGTTGGCACATATGCAGATCGTTCAAAACTCACTATCGAGGTAATCATGACTCAAGCTCTGAAAGGCAAACTGGCACTCGTGACTGGCGCTTCCCGTGGCATCGGCGCCGCCATCGCAACGCGTCTTGCGCGCGATGGCGCATCGGTCATCGTCCACTACGCGTCGAGCTCGGCGCGTGCAGAGGCCGTGGTCAAGGCGATTCGCGACGCGGGCGGCGAGGCGGAAGCAGTCGGCGCCAATCTGGCGAAGCCCGAGGGCGTCACGGCATTGATCGACTCGCTGAACGGCGTCTTCGGCGGCCGCTTCGAAGGCCGGCTCGACATCCTCGTCAATAATGCAGGTACCGTCGAATACGGACCGTTCCTCGACTCGTCAGAAACGTCGTATGACACGCATTTCAATCTGAATGTGCGCGCGCCGATCGAACTGGCGAAGGACGCTGCGCAGCGCATGATCAAGACCGGCTGGGGCCGCATTGTCAACGTGGGCTCGGCTTTCGGCGAGGCAGCGCCGCTGCCGGGCGTGACCCTTTATATCGCGTCGAAATTTGCCATTCGAGGCTTCACGCGTGGTCTTTCGCGTGAACTCGGGAAGTATGGCGTGACCGTCAATGCGGTTCAGCCCGGCCCGATCGACACCGAATTGGCTCCGCAACCCGGAACGGAAGACCACGCAACGATGACGAAGCTCGCGAGCGTGGGTCGTTTCGGCAAGCCCGAAGAAATTGCCGCGGCAGTGTCGTATCTGGCAAGTCCTGAAGCGGGCTACACCACCGGTGAAAGTCTGACGGTCGATGGCGGATGGATTGCCTGAGTAAGCCGGCAAGGCGCTTCCGCGAGCACGCTGTGCGCCTGCTGTCTCATCCTGGTCGTGCATGTCATGAGCGATTCGTTCAAATGGCAGCGTCACGACGCCAGCAGTTCGACGAACGGCAACGATGCATTTTTCTGTCCGGTCGACTACAGTTGGCATTCGCTACGATCAGGGGAGAAAAACATGCGTCTCGCACGAAGGGGCTTACTGGCGCTACTTTGGCTGTGCGGTACTGTGACCGGTTCCGCATCCGCCTCCGATGCTCCGCAATCCCAGGTATTCCCGCTTTCGATCGTCGACAATCGCCCCTTCATTGCCGTGCAGGTCGATGGCAAAGGCCCGTTCTCTTTCATCGTGGATACGGGCTCGTCCAGCTCGACCGTCAGTACCGCACTGGCGGCAAAGCTGAAGCTTGCGCCCACGAGCGCCGGCACCGGAACGGGCGCCGGCGAGCAGCAACTGTCTTTCAAGATCGTTCACCTTAACGATCTGAGCGTGGGTCCATTCTCGGTCGGCGCTCTGGATATCCCGGCAATGGACACGAGCCAGCTCAATCGTGTCATCGGATTTCAGCATTTCGACGGCGTGCTCGGGACGGAGATATTCCGGAAGTATGTTTTAACGTTAGATGCCGCCCGAGAGCAGGTGACCATCCAGGACGCGGATCGATTCAGGCCGGCGGCGGATGCGATACCGATCCCCTTTTCGCTCGACGAGAACGACATGCCCGTTGTGACAGCATCGGTGGCAGGAATAACCGGGATGTTTCAGATCGATACGGGCGACCGGTTCAGCCTGACGCTGTTCGGCGCCTTCTGGCGCGCCTATCGATTGGACGGGCAAATGGGGACTACCGTCGAGGCGATGACCGGCTACGGCGGCGGAGGCCCGATCCGCGGCATCGTGGGGCGGCCGAAGCGCTTTTCGATCGGCGATCTTGCCGTGCCGGCACCTGTTACGCGTTTGTCGCTTCAGAAGGCAGGTGCTTTTACCCGGGGTGATCGGGCAGGGAGTATCGGCATGGGAATCCTGAAGCGATTTACGGTCTCTTTCGATTACGGCCATCATGTGATGTGGCTCTCGAAGAGCACCGGCTTCGACGCTCCTGAGCCCTATGACCGGAGCGGCATGTGGTTAGGACTATCCGGACAGCGAGGGCTTCGCGTCATCGACGTGACGGCGAATGGACCGGCGGCACAGGCCGGCATCCACGCCGGTGACATCGTTATCAAAGTTGGCGCGCTTCCCGCTGAGGCGAGCACCTTGTTCAGGATACGAGCGCTGCTTCAGGAGCCGGGCAACGCGAGCGTTCCCATCCTCGTGAACCGGACGAGCGGCGATCAACGAGTGCATCTGGTACTTCAGGATCTGATCTCGCCGTAGCAACTGACAGCTGACAAAACCCGTCGATCAGAATTCGGGCAAACGCCCGCGCGGTCGAGGCTGCACTGCAGCAACCCTGCTTTTTTGGCAAAGGAGGCGTCGGAATCTATCACTTGTTACCCCGTTTTTGAATCCATACGATCGGTTCGAACCGTCGGGAATGGCGTTGTCGTCACGATGCACGCCGCTTCAGGCCTGCCGCGCCCAGGCAGCCGCCCATCAGTGCTCTTACCGGATCTGGACAATGATTGCTGGAACTGAACCCCGCACCAAACGGACGCTGGTTTTTATCCTGCTCTATGTCGGCTACTGCATTTCTTACATAGACCGGTCGGCCGTATCGTTGTCGCTGGTACATATCGGTGGCGATTTCCATCTGAATCCGGCGCAACTCGGCGTGATCCTCAGCGCGTTCTATCTGAGCTATTCGATCATGCAGATTCCGGGCGGCTGGCTCGCCGACCGCTTCGGCAGCAAGGTCGTGGTGGTGGTGTCGATTGCGTTCTGGTCCTTGTTCACCGCGTTGACGGGCCTTGCGTGGTCTCTGGCGTCGCTGGTTGCGATCCGTTTTATCTTCGGTCTCGGTGAAGGCGGCTATCCGGCGTCGGCGGTCAAAGGCGTGGTCGAAGCGTATCCGCGCGTTGACCGCCCCAGGATGTCGTCGCTGCTGATTTCGTCCAACTACGTAGGCAGCTTTATTGCGCCCCTGGTCATTGCACCGCTGATCCTGTATCTCGGCTGGCGTCATGCGTTCGTCGCGATTGGCGTCGCCGGTGTGGTGTTCGCGCTGGTCTATCTGGTATTCGTCAAGGCGCCTCGCATGAGTCGCGACGAGGCGGCCGCGCAGGCGCTTCTGAACAGCGGCAAGGGTGGGAGGGGCGGCACCAGGGATCTGCTGAAGATGCCCTTGATGTGGAAGATACTGACGGTGTGGTTCGGTCTGAGCATCGTCAACAAGGGGCTTGACGCGTGGATGCCCGCGTATCTGCTGACCGCGCGCCACCTCGATCTGAAAGCGGTCGGAATGCTGACGCCGCTGCCGTTCATCACCGCGAGTATCGCGACCGCCATGGGTGGCTGGGTCATGACCCGCTTCTTCGATGGGCGCGAGAAGTATCTGATGATGAGTTGCTGCGCAATCACTGGCGTGTTCCTGTACCTGATGTACACCGCGCAAACGGTGGCCGGCGTGATTACGTATCAGTCGATCGTCTACTTCTTCAAGTCGTTCGTGTTCGCCACTGCATTCGCACTGCCAACCAAGATCCTGCCGCAGCGCCTCGTCGGAACGGGTGTCGGGATGGTCAACTTTGGCGGACAGGTGGCCGGGTTCGTTGCGCCGCTCGTAATCGGCTTGCTGGTCTCGCACTATGACAGCTACGACGCTGCGTTCATGTTCCTGATTGCATCCACGGCGATGGCGACGCTGGTCAGTCTGACCATCAATGCGTCGAGAATCCGCGACGTGCAACTTGCGAACGAAGCGGAAGCCTGAGCACGGCGATAGCGCCGGCCCACAGTCTCCGGGCTATCATTGAGCGGTCGATCACTTGTTCTTCCGCCCAATGAACCCGCGCATCCTGCAAGAAGCCGCCGTCCGCTATTTCCTCGAAGTCGTCAATACCGGCTCGATCAGCGATGCCGCGGCCAAGCTGCACGTGGTGCCCTCAGCGGTCAGCCGTCAGATCAGCCGCCTCGAAAGCGAGCTGAACGCGACGCTGTTCGAGCGCCAGTCGCGTGGCATGGTGCCGAGCCGTGCGGGCGAATTACTGGCTGCGTATGCGCGACGTTCGCTGCTTGACGCCGAGCACGTCAGCGCCGAACTGGACGCATTGCGCGCCGATACCGAGACCACCATCCGCATTGCCTGCACTGAAGGCTTCGCCACCGAATTCCTGCCGCGCGTGATGACGCAATTCCGTCGCGAACACCCGTCGGCGCGCTTCAACCTGGCGGTGGCGGCTGCATCGGTGGTCACGCGCCAGGTCCGCGAAGCCGAAGTCGATCTCGGCTTGACGTTTAGCCTCGGGCCGGCCCGCGATATCCACGTCAAGTATTCCCAACCTGCGCCGATGCTGGCCGTCGTTGCGCCCAGCCATGTGCTCGCGCGGCGCAGCGAAGTGTCCTTGCGCGAACTGTTCGAACATCCTCTCGCTTTGCCCGGACCGAATTCGACGCTGCGTCAGTTGCTGGATATCTATTGCAGCCGCGAGGGCATCAACTACAAGAGCGTGCTCGACAGCGAGACACTCGAAACGCTGCTCAATTTCTCGCTGTCCGGCGAGGCAGTTACGTTCTCCGGCGAACTGTTTCTGCGCAGCCGTCTCGCTCGCGGTCAACTGGTGGCGTTGCCTGTGCCCGAACTGCATGTCAGCGACCGCAATATTGAAGTGCAAACGTTGGCTCGCCGCGATTTGCCCCCACTGATGGAAGCGTTCATCGCAACTGTTAAGGTATGGTTGCCGGCGCCTTCCGCGCAATAAACCGGCATACAGTCTGCTGTTGTCCAAAAGGGAAATCGCCTTTCTATATTCGTCAATAGCCGCGTACGCACGACTCGGCTACATTCATTCGCATCGTTCTTCAACGTAGCGAAAGGTAAGCGAACCGTGTCCCATACAGACGAGCTGGTGAGTCAAAGTGCAGTCGAATTGAAAAAACGTCTCGATGCCCGCGAGATATCGCCGGTTGAACTGCTCGACGCGTGTATCGAGCGCATCGAGACGCTGAATCCGAAGATCAATGCGTTCTCGGCGACCTGTTTCGACCGCGCGCGTGCCGAAGCGCGCGAGGCAGAACGCGATCTCGCGAATGGCAATCGCCAGGGCATTTTGCAAGGTCTGCCTATCGGCATTAAAGACCTCGAAGAAACCGCAGGCGTGTTGACCACGTACGGCTCGCCGCTGTTTCGCTCCAACGTCCCGTCAGAAGACAACACCCTGGTGCAACGCCTGCGTGGCGCAGGTGCGATTGTCGTCGGCAAGACCAATGTGCCGGAAATGGGCGCGGGCGCCAACAGCTTCAATCCGGTCTGGGGTGCGACCGGCAATCCATTCAACCCGGAGCTGAATGCAGGGGGGTCGTCGGGCGGCTCGGCGGCGGCGCTGGCAGTCGATATGGTGCCGTTGTGCAGCGGCTCGGATACGGGCGGATCGCTGCGGATTCCGGCGGCGAAATGCGGCGTGGTTGGTCTGCGAACCTCGCCGGGGTTGGTGCCGAGCGAGCGCAAGCAACTCGGCTGGACGCCTCTTGCCGTAGTCGGTCCAATGGGGCGTGACGTCGCCGATACATGGCTGCAGCTCGCCGCCACCGCCGGCGTATCCGGCACGGATCCGTTGAGTTACCCTTTCACGATGCCGCCGTCCATTGACAGCGCACGGCCCGCCGATCTTTCGCGGCTGCGAGTCGGCTACACGGAAGACTTTGGCGTATGCGAAGTGGACGACGAGATCCGCGCGGTATTTCGCAAAAAAATCGATGCACTGCGCAGCGCTTTTGCGGTCTGCGAGCCTGTCGAAGTGCAGATGAAAGACGCGCACACCTGTTTCGACGTGCTGCGCGCGGAAGCCTTCGTCATGAGCTTGCAGAAAGCCTATGACAAAGATCCCGACCTGCTCGGGCCGAACCCGCGCGCGAACTATGAAATGGGCGCGAGCCTGAAGTTGAAGGACTGCGTGCGCGCACACAACGAACAGACGCTGATCTTCCGCGCATTCCAGAAGCTGTTTGATCGCTACGACGTGATCCTGTCGCCGACCACTCCGGTGTCGCCGTTTCCCTGGACGCAACCGTACCTCAAGTCGGTCAATGGCGTCGCGCTCGAAAATTACTACAGGTGGCTGTCGCTCACGTACGTGGTGACGCTCGCGACCAATCCGGCGCTATCGCTGCCGGTCGGCAGCGATCATCGCGGCATGCCGTTCGGCCTGCAGATGATCGGCCGCTTTCGCGGCGACCTGGAATTGCTGCTCGCAGCGCATGCTGTCGAGGCAGTGTGTGAAGGCTCGCCCGAGCTGCGTCGTCCGAAGCCGGATTTGCAAGCGCTGTCCAAAACCCAGGTGGACTTGCGGGCGATCGTCACGCATCCGCCGGTGCTCGGCGCGTCCGCTGCTGCAGAGGGCGACCGTCCTGCCGTTTGATTGCTCTGCGATACGATTGATTCCGACACCTGACATGACTGAAACGCTCTACGGCAAGCCGCTTTCGACGTGGCGAGCCGAATTCCCGCTGCTCGACCCTTTGATGCAACATCGACCAGTCGCGTGGTTTAATCCCGCCATCGCACCTCTGGCCGACGCGCTCGCCGACATCTCGCTGAACGCCGCTGACGTTCGCGATGCAAGCGATCGCCTGACGCGTTTCGCGCCGTTCATTGCACAGGCGTTTCCCGATGTAGCGCCGGCGAACGGCATCATCGAATCGCCTTTGACGCCGGTTCCCGCCTTCGCGGACGCCGTACGCGCACGTTACGGCGTCTCGGAGCCGGTACGGATGCTGTTGAAGAAAGACAGCCATCTGCCGATCTCGGGCTCGATCAAGGCTCGTGGCGGCATCTACGAAGTGCTGTTCCATGCGGAAAAGCTCGCCCTCGCACAGGGTTTGCTGACGCTCGCCGACGACTACCGCGTGCTCGCCGACGCGCCGTGTCAGGCACTGTTCCGTGCGCACAAGATTGCGGTCGGATCGACAGGCAACCTCGGGATGTCGATCGGAATCGCGGCGGCGACGCTCGGCTTCGAGACCACAGTGCACATGTCTGCCGATGCACGGCAGTGGAAGAAAGACCGGCTCCGTGCACATGGCGTCAACGTCATCGAATACGCGGGCGATTACGGCGAAGCAGTCGAGAGCGGTCGCCGCCAGGCGGCCGCCGATGCTTCCTGTCATTTCATCGATGACGAGAATTCGACCACCTTGTTTCTCGGCTATGCGGTTGCGGGCGAACGCCTGAAACGCCAACTCGAAGCGGCAGGCACGCGCGTCGACGCGGATCATCCGTTGTTTGTCTATCTACCGTGCGGTGTCGGCGGCGGTCCTGGTGGCGTTGCGTTTGGACTCAAGCTCGCATTCGGCGACGCCGTGCACTGCCTTTTCGCGGAACCGACGCACTCGCCGTGCATGCTGATGGGGGTGTACACCGGTTTGCACGACCAGCTTGCAGTGCAGGACTTCGGCATCGATAACGTGACGGCCGCCGACGGCCTTGCGGTCGGCAGGCCATCGGGCTTTGTCGGACGGTCGATGCAACGGATGATCGACGGCTATTTCACCGTCGAAGACAGCGAGTTGCTGGCGCTGCTCTATCTGATGGCGAACACCGAGGACATACGCCTGGAACCATCGGCACTGGCGGGCGCATCCGGATTCGCGCGCGTGCTCGCCGAGGTCGATGGCTATCACGCGCGCATCGGTCTCGACGCGACGCGAAGGGCGGCCGCTACGCATATCGTCTGGGCGACAGGCGGCGGCATGGTTCCGCGTGAGGAGATGGACAAGTACGTCGCCGAAGGTGAGCGACAACTGGGCAGCGCAGAACGCTGCGCAGTTGTCGCCAGAGCGTGAATCGATTTCTGAACCCGCGACCTGTTCGCTAGCTGGGAAGGTGAGGCCTTACTGGGAAACGGTTTGATTCCAGTTGCCGTTACCGGCGGGGTACTGTCGCCGCAGTTCAGGCGGTGTGTACATCTCGTCATCTGCCGGGTAGGCGGGCGGGCGGCCCACGACGACGACCTGCTGCGCCGAGGCCTGAGCGGGCGGCCGAGGGACGTAGCCGGACTGCGCGTAAGCCGGTTGGTACTGCGCAGGCGCGTACTGGTTAGCCGGAACGGTCCGAGACGGTGGCGGGGGCGGCGGCGTGTATTGCCGTCCGACGTACCCGCCTGGCTGCTGATACTCTGTCGATACCTGGTTATAGGCCGGCGCCGCCGCGTATTGCTGGGGCTGTCGACTCTGATATTGGCGAGGTTGCGGGTTCTGCGCCGCCTGAGTTCCTTGCTCCGTGGCGTATTGCGATTCCTCATCGGTCTGCCGATACTGCGGCGCCGCCCGCTGGGTGTTCTGCGCATCGCGGCCCGGCGTCACCTGCGCGTCGTCGTCATTGTCGGATTTGGATTCGGGCAATGACGTCACGGCTTGCGTCGGAATCAGGATCGGCGGCTCGGACTCGGCACCAAACAGCTTCGGAGGCGTTGTCCGGGTAGGAACCTGCCTCAGAGATACAGTTTGCACTTCAACCCGCTTAGGCGGCGTGACCTGCACCGAAGCCTGCTTCAACGGCGCGACCGGTACAGAGACCCGTCTCGCCGGCACAGACTCGACTTGCGCATAAACATGTTTCTGCGGTACGGGCGCCACCTGCGCGGGAACGCGCTTGAGCGGCACAGGCGCAGCCTGTGCAACGACCAGCCTGGACTGCGTGGCCCGCGCGACGACAACCCGCTTCGGCGATGTGACCGGCGCGGGTACCTGCTTCGTCGATGCGGCCGGCACGGATACTTGCCTCAACGGCGCGGCTTGCGCCACGGGGCGCCTTGGCGGCGCAACCCGTTCGGCAACTGGTTTCGGCGTTGCGGGGGGCAGGGGCGCCGCGGTAAGCTGTTTCTGCGGATGCTTTACCTCGTCGCCCAAAGTCGCATAGGATTTCGAGTCTTCCCTGGCGCGCGCGTTGTAGCCGATGAAATACGCGTAGCGCAGGTCTTTCAGTCGGGCCTGATTGTCGGCATCGGCAGAGACGCGTTCTTCGCCGGGATCGAGGGATGCGTCGACGGTCGAGTCTTCGTAGGCTGAAGCTGCAGCATCAGCGGCACGGGCGGATTCGGGATGCAGCGCGCCCACGGAAGACATCAGCGCGGCGGCCACCGCGACGAGCACTTTTTTTTCCATACTTTCACCTCGGGATTCCGTGCGACAGTCCGCGTGGGATTCTCCAATCTCCGGACCGGACCTTCAGTCGCCCTTCCGGGATATCGACTCTTTTTAGCATGTCCTGAAGGGCCCAGGATAATGTTTCCGGGTATAACCCAGGCGAAAGACTATATGTATGCCGAACGATCGTAGCCGTACGAGGTCTTGGGTCGGGAATTTTTGCCTGGTCAGTGGCAACGCTCGCAGGGGGCAACTGTGGCGGTTGATATTACATTGTAAGAAATGCGTCGCGTTGGCGGGGAAACAGAGACGAGCGGTTTTTCTTCATGGAGACTTTTCAACGGAGATATGAGCGATGACCTCGAAAAACATCCGTAGAGAAAATGAGGTATGCCAAACTCAGTGCGACGAAACGTACGTCGCATTCTCGAACGCAGCCGGAATGGCGAAGCTCTCGCGCATACGCTTCGTTTCCGCCGCCGGCGTCAGGCCAAAAAGCCGCTTGAACTCTCTGCTGAACTGGGACGGGCTCGTGTAACCCACCGCGTGGCTTGCCGCCTCCGCGGTCAGTTCCTGGCGGACCATCAACAGGCGGGCCTGATGCAGGCGCGTCGACTTGACGTACTGCATCGGCGAAACCTGCGTGATCGACTTGAAGTGGCTGTGGAAGCTGGGAACGCTCATTCCCGCTTCCTCAGCCAGTTGCATCACGTCCAGCGGCTGCGCATAGCCGGCGTGGATGAGGCGTAGCGATCTGCCTATCCGCCCGAACTGTCCTCTCATCGCCAAAGCCTCGCGCATCGAGCTCCCTTGCGCTCCGGTGAGCACGCGAAAATACAGTTCGCGCAGTAAGCCCGGGCCCAGTACCGCGGCTTCGAGCGGTCGCTGCATCGCCTCGAGGAAGCGCAACACGGACGCCTGCATCGTGTCATCCATCGGCGTCGACATCATGCTCTGGGGCGCTTGTACGTGCTCGGTTGCGCCTTCACGGTCGATCTGTACCGCCAGGTCGGCGGCCAATGTGAAATCGAGGTGAAGGTACAGCGCGAGCAACGGGCGCTCCTCGGTTGCGTCGGTTTCCATGCTGAACGGAACCGGCACGGACACGGCCAGATAGTGATGCTCGTCGTACAGATAGAGCTGGTCGCCGAAATAACCGCGCTTGCGACCCTGACAAACGATCACGATGCCGGGGTCGTAGAGAACCGGCGTGCGCGACAACGGCCGGTTTGAGCGCAGGATGCGGACGCTCGGTAGCGCCGTGAGGTTGTAGCCCTCATCGGGCGCCAACGTGTGGAGCAACGCAATCATCCGTTTTTGGTTTCCCGAGGAGAGGTCGGGATTGGGGGTAGAGGCGCGCCTGGCGTTCATAGTTTTAGGCAATAAAAATAGCGGAATCTGGCTTAGATAGCTTTATCCTTCAGACTAGTATGCACTTTCCAGTCAACATTCGGGAGAAGCTTCGATGGCATCCAGCAAAATTCTGCTCATCACGGGCGTCAGCAGCGGCTTCGGCCGTGCGCTCGCACAAGAGGCACTGGCGGCGGGGTACAAGGTCGTCGGTACCGTGAGAAGTGCGCAGGCAAAGCGTGATTTCGAGTCGCTGTCTGCGGACGCGGCTTTTGGACGTGTACTTGACGTAACCGACTTCGATGCCATCGACGGCATCGTGGCCGAAATCGAGGCGAGCGTCGGACCGGTGGACGTCCTGGTCAACAATGCCGGCTATGGCCACGAAGGCGTTATGGAAGAATCGCCTTTGTCCGAGATGCGCAGACAGTTCGATGTGAATGTGTTCGGCGCTGTCGCCATGATAAAAGCCGTGCTGCCCTTGATGCGTGAGCGCAGACGTGGCCACATTCTGAATATCACCTCGATGGGCGGCTACATCACCATGCCAGGGATTACTTACTACTGCGGAAGCAAATTTGCGCTGGAGGGCATCTCCGAGGCGCTTGGCAAAGAGGTCAAGCCTTTCGGCATCGCCGTGACAGCCGTCGCGCCAGGCTCGTTCCGCACCGACTGGGCGGGGCGTTCGATGACGCGAACGCCCCGTTCGATTGCGGATTACGACCAGGTCTTCGATCCCATCCGCAAAGCGCGCGAGGAGAAGAGCGGCAAGCAATTGGGCGATCCGCAAAAGGCCGCACGCGCGATGCTCGCCGCAATCGCCGCGGATTGCCCTCCTACGCATCTCCTGCTCGGTAGCGATGCGCTCGGGCTCGTGAGGGACAAGTTGTGCGCGTTGGAGAGTGAGATCCGGGAATGGGAGGCGGTGACGGTGTCGACGGACGGCTGAAGTACCTTACGCCATCGCCGCAATCGCTTCGAACAGTGCGAGGTTCAGGAGCTTGAGTTCGTCGCTGGTCGGAACGGGCTGTGACGAGAATTTGGCGATCACCGTCTCGCGTAGCGGATCGACATACAGCCACTGGCCATGAATGCCGATCGCAAAGCATGCTCCGCTGGCGTTGCCGACCTGATACCACTTGTTGCGATACTTGCCGTTCGGCAGCCAGCTTGAGAACTTTCCTTGTCGCCATGCCTCTATGCTGCCGCCCGTAAGCGTATCGGTCATCCAGGCCGCCGATATCAGCCTGCGCCCATTGACCATACCGCCGAGACGCACCAGTTCGCCGATTCTCGCCAGATCGCGCGCGGTCATGCACAAGCCGCCGCCTGAGCGCGCTGTGCCCGCGATGTCCACGGTGACGCAACCGTCTTGCCGCAACCCCAGCGGCTGCCAGAGACGCGTGGCCGCGAAGTCGGCGTAGCGCTGTCCCGAGGCGCGCTCGATCACGAGGCCGAGCACGTCAGAGTTGGGTGAGCAGTAATGGAACGGACCACCATGTTCGCCCGCACCTTTGGTCAGGGAAGCGAGCAGGTCGAGCACCGTCTCCGGCGGCTCGCCTTCGCGGCGCGGGTCCAGCAGGCCGGCCCGCCGATAGCGCGCGTAGATGCCGTTCGGATCGAGATAGTCCTCGTTGAACGCGAGGCTGGTTCGCATATCCAGCACGTGCCTGACGCGGGCGTCGCCGAAGGCCGAACGCGCGAGTTCGGGCACGTATTGCGCCACTGGCGCGTCAGGGTCGAGAAGACCGTCGCCGACCAGCATGCCGGCGAGCAGTCCCGCGACCGACTTGCTGGCCGAGAACAGAATATGGCGGCTTTGCAGCGTAAAGTTAGGCGCATGAAAATCGGCGACGAAACGTCCGGCTCGCATCACCGTGAGGGCATCGGTCGAGGTCCGCTGCAGGATCGACGCGATCGTGTGGTGTTCGCCGCGGACCACGAGTACGTGTTCGGTCAGCGCGTCGGCATTGACGTTGGGTTCTTCGGCAAGACCCGGTGTGGCTGGAATTCGCGCTGTCGGGATGATTTCGTGGACATGGCGAAAGGCCCAGACATTCCATGGTGCTTCGCGCCAGTTGTCGTGCCGGACACTGTCCCGACGAAAGCCGTAAGCGTTTTCAAAGTGCGACGGGATCATTTTGACTGCAGACTCCTATGGCGTGCGAGCGTGAAGTGCAAGGCCATCAATGAACATGTTGAAGAAACTCGCGGAAGCGTTCCCCCGGCGGCGTGGACAGCATTTCCACGGGGTTGCCGTCGTGCACAACGCGGCCGCCTTCCATGAAGAGCAGACGCGAGCCCACGCGCTGCGCGAAGCCCATCTCATGCGTGACGACGACCATGGTCATGCCCTCACCGGCGAGCGTCTGCATGACCTTGAGAACTTCCTGACGCAGTTCCGGATCGAGTGCCGAAGTCGGTTCGTCGAATAGCATCAGCTTTGGCCGGACGGCGAGTGCCCGTGCGATCGCCACGCGTTGCTGCTGACCGCCTGAAAGCTGCGACGGATAGTGATGCATGCGTTCGGAAAGGCCTACTTTGTGCAGCAGCGCACCGGCGATCTCGCGCGCTTCGGCCTTGCTTTGACCGCGAGCCCGGATCGGTCCGAACATGACGTTCTGCATCGCTGTCAGGTTCGGAAACAGATTGAACTGCTGAAACACCATGCCCGCTTCGAGTCTGATGCGCCTGACGTCGTGTGCGGAGCCCAGCACGCTGATGTTGTCGACCAGCAGGTTGCCGGAACTGATGGTTTCCAGTCCGTTGATGCAGCGGAGCATGGTCGATTTACCGGAGCCGGAAGGCCCGACGATAACGGCGACTTCGCCAGCCGAGATCGCGAGATCGAGCGGCTGCAGAACGACATGCTGGCCGAATCGTTTGGAGGCCTGCTGAAATTCGATCATGCTCATGGCAAACGTACTCTCCGTTCGAGCACTCGCAGACCCAGCGCAAGCAGGCTGATCACGAGCAGATAGATGATCGCCACTGCGGTCCAGATTTCCACCGCCCGAAAGTTCTCGGCCATGATTTCCTGTCCCCGGCGGGTCAACTCGCCGACGCCAATGACGAGAAAAATCGAGGTGTCCTTGACCAGGTTGACGAACTGGTTCCCCATCGCCGGTAGTGCGCGCCTGAACGCGATGGGTGTGATGACATGCGCCAGCACGGTATGAAAGCGAAGGCCCATCGCGAGGCCCGCCTCGCGCAATCCACCTGGAACACCGTCGAGCGCGCCCCGGATGATTTCCGCGTTATACGCGCCAGAATTGACGATCAAGGTGATGATGGCGGCGCTGGTGGCGCTAATGCGTATATTCATCATGATCGGCAGCGCGAAGTAGACGAACATCACCTGGACCACGATAGGGGTGCCGCGGATCAGGGCCACGTAGACCTGCGCCGGCAACGCTGCAAGCCGGCTGCCGTAAGTCAGCGTCACGCCTGCCAGAACCCCGAGCGCGATGCCTCCGAGCAGCCCGGCCAGAGCGATCAGGAGCGTGAGCCGCAGACCCAGCAAGAGGTCCGGCATTGCGGCAACGACAGCCGCCCAATCAAAGCTCATGACGACGCCTCGCCGAACCATTTCTGGTTGAGCGCCTGAAGCCGGCCGTCTGCCTTCATGGCGGCGAGCTGAAGGTTGACCGCTGTGACCAGTGGGCTGCCCTTCTGGAAGCCCATGCCGACATCGAGTCCCTCCAGAGGCGGCACGATCACTCTGACCTTGTTCTTCCCGGCGGTGTTGGCGTAGTACAACAACAGGGGCTTATCGTAGACGACCGCATCGGTACGGCCGGCTTCCAGTGCCAGCAGCGCATTGTTGATACTCGGCAACTGCTCGAGCGTAGCGTCCTTGAAGTGATCCTTGACGTAGCCGACCGCGACCGTACCCGTTTCGGTGCCGATGTGTTTGCCATCGAGATCGGCCGGGGTGTGGATGGTGGTGTTGTCGATGCGCGTCAGCGCAATCAGGCCGCTTTTATAGTACGGCGTGGAAAAGTCGATAACCTGCTGGCGCTCGGGTTTGATAAAAAGCTGCGAGACGATCACGTCGAGGTTGTGCGTCTGAAGTGCCGGGATCAGTGCACCGAACTCCATCGGTTGGAGGCGCCATTTACGGTTCATGCCCTTGGCGACTTCGCTCCAGACCTCGACGTCAAAGCCGGAGTAACTGTCGCCCTGCTTGAACGCGAACGGCGGGGCGCCCACGTTGGAACCGACCACCAGTTCGGCGTCGGCCGCCTGAATGGAGCGGGACAACAGGATGGCGGGGCCGGCCGCAAGGCCGAGTTGCAGCAGTTGACGACGATTCATGGTGTTCTCCGAGGTAAATGATCGTGCGGATCTGCCGGTTTCAGCGGCGATCCCGCGTCTTGTTATGGCGTGCGTTGGTGTGCGCCGGTGTGTTGTGGCCCGGCTTCACTGGGGTTGCCGGCGCCTTCCTGCGCGTGAACGGATTCGCGCGCGAGTGCGACAGTGAGTTCGATTTCCAAAAGACCGCCGCCCGGCAGGCCGGCGACGCCGAGTGCCGATCTTGCGTGCCGGCCGCTTTCGCCGAAGATTTCATGCAGCAGCGCGGAGGCTTCATCCATCACCTGGCTGTGGTTCACGAAGTCAGGCACGGCATTGACGAAGCCACGCAGGTACAGAATGCGTTCGACCGCGGTCGTAGACGGCAGCGCTGCCGCAAGCGCGCTCAGCGCGCGCAGCACGCAGGTCCGCGCCGCATGACGGATCAGCTCGGGCGGGGTGGTGCGATCGACTGGCCCGGCGATGATCTCGTCGCCGACGCGGCTGACCTGGCCGCTGACATAGGCGATACCGTCGTGGGTCACCACGCCCACGTAGACGCCCCGCGGCGATGGCGGAGGCGGCAGAGTCATGCCCAGCTGCGCCAGCCGGTCCGCGATAACAGTCGTCATGACGCCCCCACGGCACGCGTCTCAAAGCGAACCGGGCCGCCGAGCCAGCAGCCGTCGGGGTGGCCGGACGCGGCATCGTCCTCGAAGCTGAAGCGCACCGAGATTTGCGACGGGCGTTTCATCGCGCGCCCCTGGCGGATCGTGATGGTCCGCGTGGACGCCTCGACCAGGCCATTGGCGAGCAGACCGAACGACAACGCGGAGGCAGCGATTCCGGTTGCCGCGTCCTCCGGATAGCCTGAGGCGCGCGGAAACTGCCGGGCATCGAAGATTTGCCGGCTGGTGTCGAAGCTCGCGTAGGGGTAGAGACCGGTGGAACCGATCCGCTCGCATAGCGCCTCGATTTTCTCGAAGCGCGGCCGAAGCGCGTCGAGATCGGCCGGGCTGGCAAGTGGAATCAGCGTTTTGACGCGACTGGTGCAGGCGTTCTGGATCGGCAGCGGCGCAAGTTGTGCCTCGGTGATGTCGAGCGCGTCGAGGATCTCGTCGCGGCTGAGTTGCGCCTGCGGCAATGGTTCGACCCGGCCCATGGGTTGGGAGATTTCGACCGCGGCGCCCTCGGCCGTGTAATCCGTAATACGAATTCCGACCTGGCCGCTGCGGGTCTGGACGGTTAGCCGGTCACGTTGTAAGTGCCCGGTTTGATGGAGCAGCCAGACTGCGCCGACCGTGGCGTGACCGCACATCGACATCTCATGATTCGGGACCCAGAAGCGAAACTCGTAGTCGCAGCCGGAGCCGGGCGGCGCCGGCAGGACGAAGCCGCTTTCGTGGCCATAGCGCCGCGCTACCTCCTGCATTTCCGTGTCGGACATGCCGGCTGCGTCGACCACGATAGGCGCCGGGTTGCCGCCGCCGGGGCCGGCGGCGAATACGCTGACGAGTTCGACCTGATGACGTGAAGACATGACGGCGTGAGCCCCGCTGACCGGGGATGTGTTTCCATCCGGTCAATTTACGGGGATCGACGCCGGGCCGCGCGTTCGAACGGGCCTTACCTTTTGACCGAACGGGCCATCGTCGCGCGCAGATCGGACGGCGAATGGTCGCCGATGCGGCGCATCGCGCGCGCGAGGGCCGCGCCGCTTTCAAAGCCGACGCGGAATGCCACTTCGCCGATCGGCAGGTCCGTGTCGGTGAGCAGCCGACAGGCGTTTTCGTACCGCTTGCGCTGCTGGAACTCGCCGATCGAGAGTCCGGTGCCTTCGCGGAACAGACGCGTAATGTGTCGGCGGGAAATGCCGAAGCGCTCTTCGAGCGCGTCGAGCGGAATATCCTGGTCCGCGTGGCGAGTCACGAAGGCTTCGAGGTCGGCGACGAGCGCCATGCCATGCTCGCGCGGCGAGGTCCCCGGCTCTGTTTTTCCAGAGATGACTTCGCCGATGCACTGCATCAGCAAGGCCGCCGACAGGGCCTGGCGCGTGGCCGCGCCGCCATAGGCTCCCATGTCGTTGCGCAACGACAGGTCTTGCAACGCACGAATCGCTGCGGTCCGGCGCACGAGGATGGGAGTGCGCGTGCGACGGCGGAATTCGCCAAGCGAGCCGACCCCGGTATCGAGCTTGCGCAACGCGTCGCCAGTGACGTAGACGGCGACGTGCGTGTGAGTGGCGCATCCGGCGCGGGTCTGGTGGGCCTGTCCCTGGGGTACGACTGCGAAGCGATCCTGCGACAGCCAGGTGCCCGCGCGGCGATCTTCGTGGCATAACTCGACGGCGCCGTGACTCGGCAGGATGAACATCAGGCAGTCGTGCCAGTGCCATGGCATCGCGTAGGTGCCGCTGCCGGTGAGCGTCGCGTGTCCGTCATCGGCGGCGACGAGCAGGGCCTTGTTGGCGGGCTGACAGAGCTGGGTGAACGTTCGTAGCATGGCGGTACTCCATGCGATTCAGAAGAGTTTCATATCTTGACCGGGGCGGCTGAAGCGCGTTGTGCGGCGCGGAATCGCGAAAGGCCGGACGGGCTGGCATCTAAGGGATGTTGGGCAGGATAGCACCGCAAAATACGGCTGGGTGAATACCTACCCGCGCCCCGCGTTGCCGCAAGATGACCTTCGAAAACAATGGCGCCCGGATTCAGGCGGGGCAGTTGGCCTGGTCCGTCCGTTCACTGGCAGTCACAGCACCATGCCACCGTCGATGGTGAGGCTGGAGCCGGTCATATAGCCTGACTCCTTGCTGGCGAGGTACGCAACCAGACCGGCAATCTCGTCCGGATCTGCCGCGCGTTTGAGTGGAATGAGCGGCTTGATCCTCTCGATATGATCGACTGTCATATCCGTAACCGTAGGCCCGGGCTGAATATTGTTGACCGTGATGCCACGGCCTGCGAGGTCGATGGCGATGCCTTTCACCATGACTGCAACTGCAGCCTTCGTCATCGAGTAGACGCTCGAACCCGGATGCCCGCTTCGTACCGCAGTGTTGCTGCCGATCGTAATGATCCGGCCACCGTCAGCGAGACGCGCAGCCGCAGCCTGGATGGAGAGGAAGACGCCACGCACGTTGACGTTCAGCATCCGGTCAAGATTTTCCACGCTCACCGTCGCAACGTCGCCAAGCAACAGGATGCCTGCGTTGACAACTGCAATGTCCAGTCTCCCAAAGCGATCCACGGCCTGCGCGACAGCCGCCTCGATCGCTGCCGGATCAGCACTGTCTGCCTCGATGGCAAGGCCGGTCCGTCCGGCGGCCTCTATCGCCCCAACCGTTTCTGCCGCTCGCTCCGGCGCCGACACGTAGGTCACCGCTACATTGGCCCCGTCGTTTGCCAGGCGCCTTGCTGCCGCCGCGCCAATGCCTCGCGAACCGCCAAAGATAATGGCCACCTTTCCCGTAAGTTTGCGATTCTCGTTCAATTCTGTCTCCGTTTTTGATAGATCAGTCCATAAATGGGCGCGCGGAAACTGCGCCAGTTTTTTCTTTACCTAGCGCGATTTAAGGCGGTTGATTGCAAATCTGGCCAGCATGCGCAGGCTCTTCGCGTCGCCGCCCGCGCGGGCGCCGAGTTGAATGCCTTGCATCGTCATCTGTAGAAAGGCGGCGGCTTCACGGGCGTCGATGGCGGAGTCGACTTCTCCGCAAGTCTGTCCCTCACGGATGCGTTCAGCCAGGCGCCTGGAAAGCTTGGGTCCCACTTTGCTCCGGAGCATCACAAGCTCCGGATCTGCAGCCCCAAATTCACCGACAGCGCCGACACCCATACACCCAAGTGCGCGAGTGTTCTCGTCCTCGGCGATGAGGCCAAGCAAAAGCGCTTCCATACCGCCTACCGGCGATGCAGCGCCGTTCAAACGCTCCAGGTGGCCCGTGGTGCTTTCCCGTTGATAGCGTTCCAGGGCTTCCAGGTAGAGTTTTCGTTTGTCGCCGAATGCGTTGTAGAGGCTCTGTCGCCCGATTTCCATCGCAGCGAGCAGGTCCTCAGTTGAAGTCGAGGCGTAGCCTTTCGCCCAGAACACGCGCGTAGCGCGGTCCAGTGCCTCTTCCCGATCGAACTCTCTAGGTCTAGCCATGAGCCGAGATTATTTGTTCTGGACCAATCTGTCAATAACCATCCAAGGCAAGTGCCATCGCGGACGAAGGCGAGGGCGCTGCGGGCATTGTGCAGCGTGTGGTCCTCACCGCGATTGGATTCCTACGCGGGTAAGAGTCCAGCCTCCCGATAGCTCTCGATCAAGGCATCAAAGAGCTTGATATCGGAACGGCCTCGCGCCATCAGTTGTGCGCCTGAGACTGCGGCAAATATGGCGCGGGCCCGCTTCTTGGCGTCTCTGGAGCTGACAATTCTCGCTGCCGCAAGCATCTTTCCAAGCCACGCAACGTTGACCTCAACAAAGGCCTGGACCTCTTTCTGCACGACCTCGGGCAAATCGTCATATTCGGCGGTCATGAAACTGGCCAGACACATGCGGTTGTCGTTCTCCAGCGCCTCGCGAAACGTCCCCGGGTATCTGCGCAAACAGTCGGCCGCATCTGCAGTCGTGGCCGATAACGCTTCCAGCGCCGCCGCCGCATCTTCCCAGTAACGCCTGGCGACGGCGGCGGCCAGGTCGGCCTTGCTCGGGAAATGGTGGTACAGGCTTGCAGCCTTGATACCCACTTCCTGCGCAAGGGTACGGAGGTTTAATCCACCATAGCCGTGCGCCTGTGCGATCTTCGTCGCGACAGCCAGGATCTTGTCACTGGAACTGGTGCTTGCCTGGTTCGCCACGAATCTCCCCTCATTGAACATGAACCACCCCGCAATTACAGAGGTGGCTTAGCTTAAGTTGCAGGCCTCACGACAGCAAGTATTGCTGAGTTGCCGACAGTAGTTTGCCTCAGCTTCTGCGGATGGGGTAGGGGCGCGTGATTCCATCAGTCCGCGATGACCGTCGCGCTTGCCGTTGCCAGAGCCTCCGCTCATCCCTTGCGGTTCAAAGAGTGTTGACGAGACGAAGTATAACGCCCAATCTTCTAACTAACAAACGTTAGGTCGGCTAAAAGCCTGGCCTTGTTCGCTACTTATCCAGGCTGCCGATCGGAGTGCAACTGGTCTCGCCGTGGATGGCGGAATCTACACTTCTGCATCTGGCTTCGCTGCTGGAAAGCGTGAGCCCGGTTCGCAATCTCCATCCGGACTTGTCCGGCATGTAATTCAGGTCAAGCGGATCGAGAAGACCTAAGCCGGCGCCGATGAATTCTGTTTCGAACAGGAAGCGATCGGCGCCCACCATTCATCGCAATGAGCGGGCGAATTCAATGTGCATCGGGCGGCGGAGCGGTATTAGCGACCGGTTGCGTGAAAAACGCACTGATGAGCCCCACGCAGAAGCACAACGCGACGGCGAGAAAGGCGTCGGCGAATGTCAATGTGAGCGCCTCCCGCATCAAGAGCGCATGCAACTCACCTAGTCCTGCATTGGCAGCGTTCAGCGTATCGCCCGCCACTTCGGAGATGTGACCGGTCTTGCTTTGCAAAAACGCTCCGACAACCGGACGTCCGATGCTGACATGTTCTGCAAGCCGTTCATAGTGGAAGTTCAGGCGATCGTTGAGCATGGTGCTCGCCACCGCAATGCCGATCGCGCCACCGAGATTGCGCATCAGATTGAACAGGCCGCTCGCGGATCTCAGCCGGGAAGCTGGCAGCGAACCCAGGGCCATGATGACAATGGGTGGAATGGCGAGTTGCTGGCCAAAGCCTCGCAGCGCTTGCGGAAGCAGCAACTGCTGCCAGCCCCAGTCGCTTGTCAGGGGCTCGTAGAGGTAGCAGCCGAGGCCGAACATCGTCAGTCCCAGTATCAACAGGTAGCGCATGTTGATGTGCCGCGCGAGCACGGTATAGGCGATCATGCCGAGCAACTGGAAGCATCCCACCGACAGTAGTGCCATTCCCGTCTGGAGCGAATCGAAACCTCGTACCCGCGCGAGAAAAACCGGTGTCAGATACACCGTGCAAAAGATGCCGATGCCGATGATGAACGACAGCACGCTGCAGATCCCGAAGTTGCGCACGGCAAGTGCGCGCAGGTCGATGATCGGCTCGTCTGCTGTCAGTGCGTGCACGATAAACAGGAAGCCACTCACAACACTGACCCACGTGCACAGGAGAATGGCCTCATCACCGAGCCAGTTCTTGCGTGGTCCCTCTTCGAGCACGTATTCCAGGCAGGCAAGGCACGCCGACATCAACGTGATACCCACATAATCTCCTTTCTTCAGCAGCGACAGATTGGCATGATCGAAGTTGACGTACCGCGGCACGAAGAGCGTGACGATAATGCCAGGCACGACGTTCAGGTAAAACAGCCAGTGCCACGACCACTCGGATGTCACCCAACCGCCAATAACCGGCCCGATCGTCGGTGCGAGCGTCGAAAGCGCGCCAATCGTGGTGGCAGCAATAATTCTCTGCCTGGGTGGAAAGATCACGAATACCGTTGTGTAGACCGTTGGAATCATTGCAGCCCCCATCGCGCCCTGGAGACCGCGAAACAGGATCATCGAGTCGATATCCCACGCGAGCCCGCAAAGCATGCTGGTGATCGTGAATCCAAGCGCTGAAAAGGCGAAGACCCAGCGTGTCGAAAACACTCTCGTAAGCCAGCCCGACATTGGAATGACGATGATTTCCGCAATCAGATAAGACGTCTGGACCCATGACAGTTCGTCCTGACTGGCCGAGAGCCCGCCTCCGATGTCCCGAAGTGATGACGCGACGATCTGAATGTCGAGCGTGGCCATGAAGAAGCCGAGACACATGATGCCGAAAGCGACGAGCTTCGTGCGCGCCGGCAAATCCATCGGATCCCGCAGTGGAGTGGCAGTAGAGGTATTCATGTTCGCGGGTACGGCTAGTCGTCGGTCAGATCGAACAGTTCACTCCGCAGCGCTCTTATTCGCTGGCTTCCAAAACGTTCTTCGAATTCGGCTTGCGCTGTAGCCCAATAGGGGCGGGCCTTTTTCAGACGCGTGACGCCTGCTTTCATCAGGGCTATGGTCGACTCGCGGCCGCCATCCCTTCGGCTCTCGAGGAGACCGTCACGCTGCATGGGTTTGAGCGCGCGCACGATGCTCGTGCGGTCCATGACCATGGCCATGGAGAGCTGGTGCATGGTCATGTCTCCATGCCTGTGCAGACGGTCGAGGATGGAGTATTGCGTCGTCGTCAGGCCCACATTTGCAAGATGCTGACCGTAGATCTGAGAGATAAAGCGCGACGCTTGGCGCAGGGCAAAGCAATCGTCGTCGGGCAGGGTTTCCATTGATCACGTGCCTTCAAAAGTGCATATGCATGCAATTGGGTAAAAATAAACGTGCATACGCACGTTTTGATGCCAAAAAAAAACGGTGCAGCTAGCGTCCGCTCGCCCGCCGCGACCCGCCGATATTGCTGTTGGGTTGTGCGTCGTGTGTCAACAGGAACAGTTCACGACGAAGTGCTGTCGTGCGTTCCTTTCCAAACTTGCGTTCGACTTCGTCGTGTGCATTGCGCCACGCCATTTTCGCCTGCTCGTACACGTGTTTCCCATGCTCCGTCAGGGTCAGCAGATGAACCCTGGCATCATCTTCGTCGAGCTCGAATCTGATCAACCCTTCTCGTTCCAACGGTTTTAGCGCACGTGAAACCGTGGTCCGGTCCATCACCATTTCCGTTGCAAGGCTGGCAATCCTGACTTCGGACTGACTCGCGAGCTTGCCGAGAATCGTGAATTGGGCCGCTGTCACTCCAGCACACTGGAGATGCCGGTCATAGAGTTGAGTCATGTACCGCGCCGCCTGACGCATGGCGAAGCAATGACATTCATCGTGACGGAGTGAACGGTTCATGGGTGCAGTGTATCGATGCATATGCACATATTCAAGTATTTTTTTGGCGATTTCGTTCGCATCTTTATTACGGGCGGTTCGACCGCCAACCCGTCTTTTATCTCCCACATCGCTCAACTTGATCGATTGAAGGCCTGCTATCTTGCGGCGCGCGCTGCCGATCGCCGTCAATCGGCGATTGGACTGGGCGAGGTCTGACGCGACAGGCACGGCCGGTTTGAGGCTTGCGATCTGGGGCAGGTTGTTCGCTTCACGCGGACTGGATGATCGGTGTAAATGATGCGTCCCAAAACGGAGCGACGTTCGTCGGGCCATCCAGCACACCGATATGCGCAAACACGTTCGCAACTTCCTGATGCCCTGAAATCACATCGGGCGTGACGGCCAGCAGCCCGAAATCGTCGCTGCGTCTATTAAACATGGCCACCAGATCGTCGACCGGTACGCGTGTTTCTGCGCTTTGTGCACGGGCATAATCAATGAAGTGTGGATTTGCCCACGCATATGCATGCCGCAGCCGCACGAGCAGGTCACCGATCGCAGCGCGGCGGCGCGCATCGTCGAGTGCCCGCGGATTCGCGTAGATCGGGAAATTGCCCGACAGATACCCTTTACCTGTTGCCAGTTCGCGTGCGCCATAGCGGTTGCGTGCAAGTTGACCGTTATAGCCATATATCGCCCAGGCGTCGATGTCCCCGCCGGCGAACGCGGGCAGGCCGTCCGCAGGCGCGAGGTTGATTGCGTGGATGTCGTCAAAGGACAAGCCCGCTTCGGTCAACTGCCGGTACAGGAAGTAGTGTGACGTGGTCGCACGCACATACCCGACGCGCTTTCCTTTCAGATCGGCGATCCGCTGGATAGGCGTGTCTTTGCGGGCGAGCGTCGCCTGGTTGTTGAGATCCTCGCGGGTACGCGCAATGAACTTCACGTTTGCATTCTGGCGCGCAGCGAATACTGCAGGAATTTCGCTGCCCGAACCGATATCGAGCGCGTCCGCGTTAATTGCCTCGATATGTAAGAGGCCATTGTTCAACTCGTGCCACTCGATGCGGTATGGCGTATCTGCAAGCCCGGAAGCGGCGAGCAGCGGCGGCCAGCCGCCTTTATAGGTGGCGACGCGCAATGTGACGTTGGCAAGCGCCTCGGCATTTGCCGGTGCGGTGGACGCGAACGCGAAGCGAGGCGCAAGCGGGGCCGCCGCTAACGCCACGCCGCGCTTGAGCAAACGGCGGCGGGATGCCGACAGTGTGTACATCGAAGCGCTCCTTCGGAAACCGCCGTCGGCGCGAGATTTTTTTCTGTCCTCGGCGATCGGCGGGCCATTATAGGAAGCGTGGCTCACGCAAGGCCAATATCGAATTGGAAGATCTAAATCGGCTCAGAGGTGAATTGCATAGGTTGAAAGAGCGGGGTGCTTGCTGTATCGCTTCTAGTGACGGGGCGGCGGGCATCGCTGATCATCGTCAGGCAATGACCGGCCACAAACGGTCACTCGACGTTCTCTGTAAATTCGTCAACGGTCTGGCGGTTTTTCGATGGAATGACTGGCGCGGTCAACGTTGTATCGCATGGCGTACGCATGATGCGCGTGCTAGCAAAACGAGAACCGCTCTCGGTACGCTTGCGGAGCGACCCGCAGGAGTCGGACGAAGCTGCGCCGCATGCTTTCTTCGCTACCGAATCCACAGCGAGATGCGATGCGTTTGACCGGCCATGAGGTCTCGCCGAGTAGTCGCTGTGCTGCCTCGACCCGGAGTTGCTCAACCGCGCGCGCAGGCGTGCGGCCCGTTTCCGCCTTGTAGTGACGCATGAAGCTGCGTTCGCTCATGTGGAGTCGTCTGGCGAGCATAGGGACGGACAGGTCCGAGGCAAGGTGTGCCACCATCCATGCATGCAGGTCGCCGAACCTGTCGTCCGCCCTTTGCATCGACAGCACGGCGCTAAACTGGGACTGGCCACCCGGTCGTTTCAGAAAGACGACGAGTTCGCGAGCGACTTCTAGTGCGATCGAACGGCCGAGGTCCGCTTCCACCAGCGCAAGGGCGAGATCGATTCCTGCGGTCACACCTGCGGATGTCCAGATATCGCCATCGCGAACGAAGATTGGATCAGTTTCTACGCGCAGCTTTGGATAGCGGTTCGCCAGTTCGTCGCAACGGCCCCAATGCGTGACCACGCGCCGCCCATCCAGCAATCCGGCCTCTGCCAACAGGAACGCTCCTGAACACACGGAGGCGATGCGCCTCGATCGGCTGGTCTGACGCCGTATCCAACGGGTCAAGCGCGCATCCTCCGATGCCGCGGAAACGCCGCGGCCACCCGGAATGATGAGCGTGTCGATGAGCCCTTTCACTGAACTTATGGAATGGGCCAGCAGGGCCAGGCCGGAAGATGAGGTCACGAGCCCGGCTTCGGCCGCAACAACTCGAGGTGCGTAGGGTTCGGCGAGCCGCTGCTGCGCTGCCAGTTCATTGGCGGAGGCAAAAACCTGCAATGGCCCGCTGACGTCAAGGAGTTGAACGTCCGGGAAAGCAAGCAGCAATATGGATCGCGCTTTGGTTGACATTACATGGCAGAAACTGAGGGGTAAATGGCAATCTTGCCAAAGGCTACCTGCATAGAATCGATCCGTCCACCTCGAAGACCGTCGCTGGTGAAAATCGCTTATACATTTGACAAGGTATCCTCATGACGCTCCAAATCGGATTTCTGGTATTTCCACAAGTACAACAGCTGGACCTGACCGGTCCCCACGACGTACTCGCATCGCTTCCCGGCGCAACGACCCACTTGATCTGGAAAACACGTGACCCCGTGACATCTAGCAATGGATTGCTCCTTACGCCCACAACGACCTATGGGGATTGCCCGCCACTCGACGTGATTTGTGTTCCCGGCGGAGGTGGCGTGACGAACTTGATGCAGGATATTCAAACGATCGCGTTTGTTCGCAAACAGGCCGCCGGTGCCCGCTACATCACGTCTGTCTGCACCGGCGCATTGTTGCTTGGTGCTGCAGGGTTGCTTCGCGGACGGCGTGCCACAACTCATTGGGCCTTCCACACATTGCTTGAGCCACTTGGTGCCATTCCGACGCACGGTCGGGTAGTCCGTGACGGTAACCTCATCACCGGCGGAGGTGTGACCGCGGGCATCGATTTTGGATTGACAGTGGCTGCAGAGTTGGCGGGGGTAGAGGAAGCGCAGGCGATTCAGCTCGAACTCCAATATGCTCCGGCGCCGCCATTCAATGCTGGTGGGCCGGATGTCGCCCCGCGGGCGGTCGTGGAGCTAGTAAAGCAACGGTCCGACCAGGGGTTCGCCGCTCGACGACGAATTGTCATGGAAATCACCGCAGATGGAACCTGAGTTGCCGCTTCGCGTCGCGCGCCGTCGATCGGCGGCTTGCCAGTAGCAGGCAGCGTGTGCCGATTGCATTGGGTGGCCGGGTAAATCGAAGGTGACTTATGGGTCGACTACTCCGTGTTGACAACTCGGATTGTAACGCATATTGTAAACCTAACGAACGATAGGTAGGTATGCAAGATTGTCGTTCGCTACGACACCACTACGAAAGGAAAGCCAAATGAGTGCTATCGCAACGAGTATCAATGACAATCACTTGTCGACGATGACGGTTTATGACTTCCCGCAAGGGCCGTATCCGACGCGTGTGCGCATTGCGTTGGCGGAAAAGAATCTGCAATCGCGAGTGCGGTTCGTGCTGGTCGATCTGTACGCGGGCGAGCACAAGAATCCCGAATTCATGGCGAGCAAGAACTACTCGGGCACGCTGCCGGTGCTCGAACTCGATGACGGGACCTGTATTGCCGAGTGCACAGCCATCACGGAGTACCTCGACGGACTCGATGGCGTGCCGACTCTGACTGGCAGGGCGCCGCTCGAAAAAGGGTTGATCCACATGATGAGCAAGCGTGCCGAACTGGAATTGCTCGACGCCATAAGCGTGTATTTCCATCATGGAACGCCGGGATTGGGGCCGCACGTTGAGCTGTACCAGAACGCCGAATGGGGATTCAGGCAGCGCGACAAGGCTCTACGCGGAATGCACTACTTCGATGCTGTTCTTCGAAATCAGCCGTATGTCGCCGGCAAAGAATTTTCAATGGCCGACATCACCGTAATCGGCGGCCTGGTCTTCGCTTCTATCGTCAAGCTGCCAGTGCCAGCTGAGTGCACCGCGCTCCTGGCATGGTACGAAAGAATGCAGGAGCGGCCCAGCGTAAGCACGCAGCCGGCGTTCTCCGTACCAGCGGCTGCATGAAAAAATTTCATTTTTCTAAAGCTAAGTAGTCCTACCAGGCGACGAAAAACCCGTCGATTTTTGGCGGGATTCGCAAGGTGGTCGAAGAACTGACGGGAACCCCGCCTATGACTGTTGAGGCGTTCATTCGGAAGCACGCGGCGGTCTTCGCAGACTGACCAGTCGACAACGGGTCGAACTGCGACACCCCCCCTCAAGCACTACTCGAAACCAACCCCGTCGTCTGACCGCTAGCCAGCATCAACTGCGCGAGGGCGCCTTGCGCGCTTTGCAGTTGACTCTCGATCTGGCTGAGTTCACTGGTATTCGAACTCTGCAGCGCTTCGCTCAACGAGCTTTGAGCACTTTGCAACTGGGCTTTGATCTGGTTGATCTGGCTGGCGTCAGCGCCTCCCGCCGAGCCGCCGGCGGACGATACTTGCGCCAGCTGGGCTTCGAGCGAAAGGGCGAGCGCATTCATTTCGTCGAGCTCGGTCGAGGAACTGCTGGAAGACACCGATCCGCCGCCTCCGCCTCCGCCACCCCCTGCGCCGCCCGTACCTGAAGCGGAAGCGGAGGAGGTCGACCCGGACGACGCTGCGCCCGATGCTCCGCTCGATGACGTCGCCCCAGGCGAGGCGACCGCGTTAGCGGACACATCACTAGCCGCGGCTGACGAGGCGGCAGTGCGAGCCTTCGAAGCGGACGGCGCGTCACCCGAGGTGGTCGCGGTGGTTGTACCGGCGGTGAAAGCCGTGGCGGTGGTGGTCGGCTGGATTTGCATGGAATCCCTCGATTGGCTCGAAAGCAATGCGACGCGGCTTTGGGGCTGACTGGCCAACACCAGAGAAGCGCCCGATTACCGGCCTATCCTCGTGATAACGGCAGGCTGAAGCGTTTCTTGAGCCGATTTCCTGAAATATTTTCGTTTCGGGATCTTTCGCGAGGCGCCTGTCGGCGTGACTGCCAGGCCTTTG
This sequence comes from Paraburkholderia sp. GAS82, assembly GCF_050436285.1. NCBI lineage: Bacteria > Pseudomonadati > Pseudomonadota > Betaproteobacteria > Burkholderiales > Burkholderiaceae > Paraburkholderia > Paraburkholderia sp. GAS82. Next base: position 587,295 of record NZ_JBNDLX010000004.1, on the reverse strand, counting down.
ACGAAATTTCCAGTCTGGCAGCGGCACTATGCCGAACCCCGGCCGCAGCGGTGAATTTCATCGAAGACGGCCGTCAGCATTCGCCCTGAACGCGTTCGCCGCCAAAGTCCGGCAAATGGGGGAAGGGTGAGCGCTCGTCGCGACGAGCGCTTTAACCTCGATTGTTTCCGCGGCGAACAATCGGCCTTAACCAACGCAGCGACTAGACAAATCGCGCTTCGTTGAGATCGGCAATCAGTGTCGGACCGGTTGGGTGCCAGTTCAGCAGCGCCTGGGTTTTGGCACTCGAGGCCGGCATATCGAGGCCGACGAACATGCCCATCCAGCCAAAATGTGCCGCCGCCTCATCTGGGGAGATTGAAACGGTGGGCAACTTCAGACCGCGTCCAAGCGCCTCGGCGATCTCGCGGCTACTGACGCCTTCTTCGGCGACGGCATGATAGCGCGCGCCCGGTTGGCGCTTTTCTATGGCGAGGCGGTAGAGCAGCGCGACATCGGAGACATGGCATGCCGGCCAGCGGTTGCGGCCCTCGCCCACATAAGCGGAGACGCCTTTCTCGCGAGCGATGGCAACGAGCGGCGAGATGAGACCCTGCTTGTACGGGGTGTGAACCTGCGGCAGTCGTACCACCGACAGGTTGATGCCTGCCTCCAGCAGCCCATTTCCGGCCAGTTCGGATGCGATGCGCGGATTAGGATGACTGATATTGAAGACATCTTCCGTCGCCGGTTCACCATGTTCACCGCTGCCTATGCCGGTTCCGGAGGTAATGACGAGAGGACGATCGGAGCCCGCCAGCGCCGACCCTAGTGCGGCAATCGCACGTTTGTCCTTTTCGCAATTCTCGACGAAGCGGGAGAAGTCGTGATCGAATGCCGTGTGGATGACGGCATCTGCTTTCTCCGCGCCGCTGCGAAGCGTGTCTGGATCCTCCAGCGTTCCGCGATGCACCTCCGCTCCCGCGTCGATCAGCGCTTGAGCGCCCGCGTCGGAACGCGTCATGCCGATTACCTGATGTCCAGCCTTGATGAGTTCGGGGACCACGGTCGCGCCAATAAAGCCTGTCGCGCCGGTTAGAAAAATACGCATACTGAAACCTCCCTGGTTGTCTCCTCTACTATCCGGCCATTTCCCGTTCCGTAGCAGTAGTGACGTCATCATAGTAAGAGCACTAACAGGATCCGGATGGCGGGGAGGCTGGACACGCTTTGCTACCGCCAGCGGCAGCGCATTGTCCGGCAAACCCGGATTGTGTTTCGCCGCGCCGGCCCCTTCTGACATGCGATGTCATTGCGCACAATGGCTTCGACGGCTAACCGGCCGGTGAGCGCTCGCATCAGCCAAACCAGGGGGCACATCATGCAAACGAAACTGATTGAACGTGAGTGGATCGATCCGGACGCGGTGCCGGGAGAGACGCGCAGGGTCACCGATCTGACCGATGCAGCGGAACCGCAGTGGGCCGGCATCGTAGATTTCGGCCCCTCGGCGACGTACACGCTCGATGCGGGGAAGCGGCACGATCTGTATGTATTGCGAGGCAACGTTGCGATAAACGGCCACGCCTTCGATACCGACGACTTCCTCATTCGCTGCGACGCACCCCTCGTGCAAGCGGGCGACGGTGGGGCACGTCTGCTCATTTATCGCCAAGCATCCGCTTCCCGCTGTGATCCAATCGTTCGCAGTGCGAGAGCGCGAGTGTGGCGCAATGGAATCAATCCACGGATGCATATTGCTCCGCTAGCGAGCGGCAGGCTGCACGTCAGCCTGGTCGAGTTTCACCCGGGCGCGCAGACGCACGATCACACGCATCCGAGCGGCGAAGAAATATTCGTGTTGAGCGGAGAACTCAGGGATGCGAACGAACGCTATCCTGCTGGAACGTGGCTGCGCCTCCATCCAGGCGCCCGGCACGCGCCATTCGCCGAAGTGCCGACGGTCATCCTGCTTCGTCACGGTCATCTGCTTGCGACGCGTGAATGTTCCTTGAGCATATCGATCAACGCCCGGACTTTCGGCGCGGTATGTCTGCCCGGGGGGAGCAACGCATGAATCGTCATGGGCGCAGTTGACCAGTCTGGATACACACGTACGAGCCGGCCCGCGGCAATATCCGCGCGAACCGAGAAGTCGGGCAGCAGGCCGATGCCCGCGCCTTCCGCGATTGCCGCACGGCACGCGTAGACAGTATCGGCAAACAGACCGGTAACGAATTCGATCTCGCGTGAATTCCCAGCGGCGCTACACAACTCGAAGCGTGACGGCTGTGCGAGAACCGAGAGTCCCACGAAGGCCAGCTTCGCCGCATCGCCAACGTCTTCAGGAAGCGCATTGCGCACGACAAAGTCGGGACCGGCGACCAGCCACTTCGAATATTCGCCGATGCGCACCGCGCGATGGCTCGAATCAGTCAGTTCACCCAGGCGGATGGCGACGTCGACGCCTTCCGCGATCAGATCGATAGCGCGATCCCCGGATACGATCTCGAGGCGCAGCCGCGGATGCGCGCTTCGCATGCGCGCAAGCACCGGAGCAAGAACGATCGCGCTGTACTCGACCGAAGACGCGACCCTCAAGGTGCCGCGCAGATCATCCTGAGAAGGGCTGGCCAGGGACATGGCCTCTTCGGCAAGACGCACGATCTCGCGACACGTTTCGAAGAACGATGCGCCTGCTTCCGTCACACTGATACGCCGCGTCGTCCTGACAAGGAGCGTGGCGCCCAGCTCGAGTTCCAGCCGCTGGATGCTGTCGCTGACCGTCGTCTTCCCGACGCCGCGCCGCTCTGCTGCCCGCGTGAACGAACCGGTCTCCACTACCGCGATGTAATTCAGAAGATGTTCGAAGGTCAGGTTACGCAGATCGGACATGGCGGATGCGTAGCTACGCAATATGGTGGAGGAGGGTGAGCGCAAACATGACCGTCGCCGCGACGCCGGCCAGGAAGGCGAGGGTGCGCAAGACGGGAACCCCAGCAGCATAGACGCAATAGTGGACAAGTCGGGCGATGAGATAAAGCTTTGCAGCGAGGACGGTCGCAGGCGTGCTTACGCCGATGAGCGCTGCGGTGAGCACCAGAGGGGCGAAGACGGCGAGGTTCTCGATCGCATTGGTGTGAGCGCGCCGTGCCCGTTCGGCCCAGGCAGGATCGGGCGGTAGCGAAGGATCGGGATTGCCTAACGTCGGAATTAACCCGCGCGTCACGATCCTGGCGAGCGTGTAGGGAACCCACATCAGGATCGTGGCCGAGGCGACGAGCGTGAGGAAATAGAGTTCGGGCGTGAGTTTCATTGAGCGGTGCTCCGGCGGATCGGTTGTTCGGCCAACCGGATTGCCGTGGCCGCATTGCTCCGCAGTCTAGCCGTCGCTTCTGCGAGGGGCTATAGTCGCTAATGACATTAACGGGTTCATTTGCGACATGCGACTGGCTATATTCGCTCTTGATGGCGTATTCGACACCGGCCTGACGGTTCTGCTGGATACCTTCGCGACGGCCAACGAACTGGCCGCGGCACAAGGATTCGCCGCGCCACCCTTCGACGTGAAGATCGTCGGATTCGGCGGACAGGTCCGTACGGCGCTCGGTCTGTCCGCCGCGGTCGAGCCGGTTAGCAGTATTGGTCAGACGGATTGGGTGGTGGTCCCCGCGCCGAATACCAAACAGCCCGAGCGGTTGCTTGCAGCGCTGGAACGATCCGACGTGCGCGACGCGATCGCGTACCTTCGTGCCTGGCATGCAGAAGGCGTCGGCATCGCGGCGGCGTGTCTCGGGACCTTTCTCCTCGCGGAGGCCGGGCTGCTGGACAACGTTGCGGCAACGACAGCGTGGCCGCTGGCCCCGCTCTTCCGTCAGCGCTATCCGGCGGTTACGCTGGACGATTCGCGCATGGTCGTCGCAGCAGATCGCGTCGTGACCGCGGGCACCATGATGGGCCACCTCGATCTCGCGCTGTGGCTGGTGCGCCAGGCCAGTCCTGATCTGGCTGCGTTCGTCGCCCGCTTTATGCTCATCGACAAGCGGTCGTCGCAGGCGCACTACATCATTCCGGACTATCTTGCCCACGCCGATCCGCTGATCGCACGCTTCGAGCGTTGGGCTCGCGACCATCTGGCACGGGGGTTTTCGCTTCAGGATGCGGCGAGCGCATTGTCCGTCGGCACACGCACCTTGCAGCGCCGCACCGAGGCCGTGCTCGGCAAGTCGCCGATGGCGTTCTTCCAGGACCTGAGAATCGAACGGGCGAAGCACCTCGTTTCGATTGGTTTCGATGTCGAATCCATTGCGAGCGAGGTGGGCTATGCCGACGCCGCGACATTGCGGACCTTGTTGCGTCGCAAGCTCGGCCGAGGGGTGCGGGAACTGCGCGCGGAGATGCGTTGATACAACGCGCTTGTCCCGATCCTGGGCTGATTCGATCTACCGTTGTTGGGCGAGCGTTCCGCCTAGGCAGGCCCAGGCTTCTGCTGCGATAGTGCGTTTCGCTCTGCCGATAACTCAGCCATGAGCTTCTCAAGGTCCGGAGCCGGCAACCTGCCTTCCTTCATTCCGAAATCGCACCAATGCGAGTAGGGGTCGAAGCCCGCGTTCCTGACGTCCTGGTTCCGCTCCGCATACCACTGGCTGCTTAGGGCTTCTCTTAACACCTTGGACCCGGGAACGGCGATCGTGCCAATGATTTGAGTAACCACCGGATTTCCTTTGGCCGGTGAACTCACGGTCTGCGCGACAGGAATTTCTTTGGCGGCGGGCTCACTCAATTTCTTCGCCAGAGAATAGACGATTCTTGTCAGCATGGACACTTCCCGTTCGAGCTTCTCGACGGGGCTCAAATCCAGCACATCGTTTTCACCTGGCGGCGGAAAGAGGGCAGTGTCGGAAGGGATCTCCGGGAAGAATGTCGTCTTTACTTTTTCATTGCTCCCGGCGTAAGCATCCAGAATTCTCAGCCGTGTTGTTCGATCGAAAAGATAAGGCTTCGATTTCTTTGGACGGTTCTCCTTGCCGAGGACGCCGTTCATGACGTCGTAGAAAGACGTGTCGTGGATCGACGAGAACTCGTCCCGCACATGGTGTGCCAGAGCGATCAACCGCTCGTCATTGCTTTCATTGATGACGCCGACTCTCTTATGACTTGCGTCGACAGGCAGACCCGTGATGGTGATGAAATCGTCGACAACGTCTGTGTTGTACATGGACTTTCGATCGAACCGGCGGACGTGAACCCGGTCCCGGCCGAAGTCTCGCAACCATGGGCTTAGCATGGCGTACCAGTCGCCGTCGACCGGAACACGGGCCGCGAGGTATTCGTCGATACTCTCGTAAGCCTTTACGTACCATTGCCCCCATGCAGACGAGAGATACTCGTCCTGACGCCGGATGTAGGCAACAATATGCACATCGAAGTGGGCTTTCTCTTCTGCAAAGAGGCTCGAAAACGCGTGCTGAACGGACAGGTTCTCGGCGCTGATCACCAGCGTGTGCAGATTGCTTCTGATCATCTCTTCCTTGAGTGCGGCCAGACGTCGCCGCACGATGGACACCGCGTCCAGCCGGGTAGGCTGATGCGGAGCCTGAGCGGACGGCGACGCGTTGACCAGATTCAGGAAAAAGTTGATTTGCTGACCGGCGATGCTCGCGTTCATCGTCAGGTCGAGGCCAGGAATCAGTACGCCTTGCGCTCTGAGCGATGCCGCGTTGGCACCGAGATAGGCCTGAATCGCAGAGCTGCCGCATTTGCCTGCGCCAATATGAATGATGAGCTTTTGCATGCGCGTGAAGGGGGGTATCGAACAGCGGTAAATCGGATCTTGCGTAGGATACCCCGGAAGCGGCCAGCGAAAGAAGTCCCTGCGACCTCACGCGCCGCCGCGCCGCGTGCGCCTACCGAACAGATACGACAGCACCGCGGAGACGAGCAGCGTCGCGCTGACGAAATACAAGCCGAGCGAGTAGTCGCCGCTCATATCGCGCAACCGGCCGATCACCATCGGACCAATCGTGCCGCCGATCAGGCTGCCCATCGCATTGATCAGCGCAATGCCCGCGGCCGCGGCGGAGCCCGACAGGAACTGCGTCGGCATACTCCACAGAGGCGGCTTTGCCGCATTGATGCCGAAGTTCGCGATCGACAGTCCGACGATCAGCACGATCACCGTGCTTGCGTGTCCAGACATCAGCATCCCGATCCCGGCCGCGAGACACGCGATCGCGACGTGCAGGCGGCGTTCGTTGGTGCGATCCGAATTGCGCGCCCACAGCACCATCGTGACGACCGCGAAGAGATTCGGAATCGCGTTCACGAGACCGAGTTCGAAGTAGCTGAAACCGAAGCGGTGGATGATCATCGGCGCCCAGATGCCGATCGCGTACAGGCCGGTCGAGGTGCCCGCATAGACGAGCGCGAGCAGCAGCACGCGCGGATCCTTCACCGCGCTCCAGACGCTCGACTTGCTCTGCGCCGCCTTGCCATCGCGTTCGCGCTGCATCTCGCTGCTCAGCCATTGGCGCTCGGCGGGCGCTAGCCACTGCGCATCCTCCGGCCGGTCGGTCAGGAAGAAGAACGAGACGACGCCGAGCAGCACGGTCGGCGCGCCCTCGACGAGGAACAGCCACTGCCAGCCGTGCAGATGGGCGAAACCTTCGAGGCTCATCAACGCACCGGAGATCGGCGAGCCGATCATGTTCGACAGCGGCGCCGCTGTCATGAACATGGCCGTGACGAACGCCCGATGGCGCGCCGGAAACCAGTAGCTCAGGTACAGGATGATGCCGGGGAAAAAGCCTGCTTCCGCGAGACCGAGTACGAAGCGCAGCGTATAGAAGCTGTACGGACCGCTGACGAACGCCGTGGCCGCCGACAGAACACCCCACGCGACCATCAGCAGTGCGATCCAACGGCGCGCGCCGATACGTTGCAGCGCGAGATTCGACGGCATGCCGGCAGCGATATAGCCGACGAAGAAAATCCCCGCACCGACACCGAACATGGCCTGCGTGAGGCCGATGTCGTGATTCATCGTGAGGCCCGCGAAGCCGACGTTCACGCGATTCAGAAAGCTCAGGAAGTACAGGACGATGATGAACGGCGTGATGCGCCGCGAGATCCTTCTGACGACGCGAGTCTCCAGCGCGGCGTCCTCCTGCGGATGGACTATGGTGGTGCTCATTCTTGTCTCCTATGTAACGCTATCAAGCGTGCCTGGCGCCTGGTCTTATTTAATGGTGATTCTGCTGCGCCGGCAGATCGATACGGCACCACGGTTGCGCTGCCCAGTGGCGCGTCTCAAAGGCGTCGATCGCCTTCTCCTCGCGCAGCGTCAAGCCGATCATATCGAGCCCCTCCACCAGCATCTGCTTCTGGCGCGCGGGCAGCGAGAACCGATAGCGCTGTCCCGAAGGCGTCTGCACGACCTCGTTCTCAACGTCGATCGATACGTGCTTGTCGCTGCCGTTCTCGAGTTCGGCGACGAGCGCCTCGATCTGCTCAGGCGGTAGTGTGACAAGCAGCAAACGGTTGTTGGTCGAGTTGAAGTAAAAGATCTCGCCGTAGCTCGGCGCGATCACCGCTTCGAAACCTCCCTGCTGCAGGCCCCATACCGCGTGTTCGCGGCTCGATCCGCAGCCGAAGTTCGCACCGCCGATCAGGATTTTCGCGCCCTTGTATTCGGGGCGGTTCAGCACGAAATTCTCGCGCACATGGCCATCCGCATCGAGGCGCAGGTCGTGCAACAGGCCGCGCGCGAGCCCCGATTTGTCGATGCCGAGCAGAAACTGCTTCGGCATGATCTGGTCGGTATCGAGGTTGTTGACCGGCAGCGGGGCGGCGGTGCCCGCGATCATGAACGGCTTAGCCATGAGTCAGCTCCTTGCGAATGTCGACGATGCGTCCGGCGATCGCGGCAGCGGCGGCCATCGCGGGGCTCATCAGATGGGTTTTGCTGTCGCGCCCCTGGCGCCCTTCGAAATTGCGGTTCGTCGTGGATGCGCAGCGCTCGCCCGGTGCGAGCACGTCGTCGTTCATCGCCAGACACATCGAGCAGCCCGGCTGGCGCCATTCGAATCCGGCGTCTATTAGCAACTGCGCGATGCCCTCGCGCTCCGCCTGGTCACGCACCATGCCCGAGCCCGGCACAACCATCGCGCGCACCGTCGATGCCACTTTGCGGCCTCGCACCACGGCGGCGACCGCGCGCAGATCTTCGATCCGCGCATTCGTACACGAGCCGATAAACACGCGATCGATCGCCGTGCCTTCGATCGGCGCGCCGCCGGGCAGTCCGATGTAGTCGAGCGCCTTGCGCATCGTCGCGACGTCGAGACCGGAGCCGTCCGCGGTGTCGGCGTTGGGAATGCGACCGTCGACCGGAATCGCCTGGTCCGGGCTCGTGCCCCACGTGACATAGGGCGCGACGCGCGTTGCGTCGAAACGGTGTTCGACGTCGAAATGCGCATCGGCATCCGAGCGCAGTTGCGACCACGCTGAGCGCGCGGCGTCTAGCGTTTTCGCATCGAGATCGCGGACCTTGCTGCAGACATAGTCGAGCGTCGTGCGATCCGGTGCGATCAACGCGGCGCGCGCGCCGGCTTCCACCGTCATATTGCAGAGGGTCATGCGCGCCTCGGCGGAGAGCGCGGCTATCGCCTCTCCTGCGTATTCGACCGCGTATCCGCGCGCGCCTTGCGCGCCGATCTGCGCAATGATGTGCAACACGACGTCCTTCGAAGTCGTGCCCGGTTGCAGCGTGCCGTCCACGACGATACGCATGTCTTTCGCGACGCGGTAGACGAGCGTCTGCGTGGCCAGAACGTGCTCGACCTCCGAGGTGCCGATGCCGAATCCGAGCGCGCCTAGTGCGCCGTAGGTGGTGGTGTGGCTGTCGCCGCACAGCACGACCATGCCGGGACGGATTAGTCCGATCTCGGGCGCCACGACGTGCTCGATGCCTTGCATCGCATCGTTGACGTCGAACAGATGAATGCCATGCTCCGCACAATTGCGCGTGAAATTCGTAGCCTGTTTTGCGGCGTCGACGACCTCGATCGTGCGCGCGCGAACCGGCACTGGCCGCGTCGGAATCACGTGATCGACGATACCCATCTGCTGATGCGGACGTCGCACGCGCAGGCCTTTCTCACGCAGCCCCGCGAATGCCTGTGGGCTGGTGTACTCGTTCATGATGTGCAGATCGGCGTAGAGCACAACGTGCTCCGCGTCGATAATCGATACGGTATGCGAATCGACCAGTTTCCGGTAAAGCGTTTGTGAGGACATGATGAAACCCGACTGGTAAGGATCAAACGTACGGATCAGGAGCGAATCAGCGCTGAAGAAATGCCAGCACGCGTTCGAGGAGTAACGCCGGCACTTCTTCGGCAATGTAGTGACCGCAAGGCAGCGCCTCGCCGCTGACGTCGGCGTTCCAGTGGCGCCATTCCGCCAGCGGATCGAAGCACTTGCCGACTGCGCCGTCCGCGCCCCATAGCGCGAGGAACGGTGAGACGATGCGCTTGCCTGCCGCAAGATCCGCGCGGTCGTGCTCGAGGTCGATGGTGATCGAGGCCCGGTAGTCTTCGCAGATCCCGTGCGCGGTGGCCGGATCGGAGAGGCAACGCAGATAGGCGGCGTAAGCCTCGGACGTGAACGGCTTGAGCCCCGCGCTGCGGGCACCCATGGTCTGCTTCAGATAGAGGTCGGGGTCGGCGCGGATCAGCGTTTCGGGGAAGGGTGCGGGACGTACGAGAAAGAACCAGTGCCAGTAGGCGCGCGCAAATTCGAATGAGGTCTGTTCGTACATCGCGACGGTCGGCGCGACGTCGAGTGTTACGAGTTGCGTCACTACATCCGGATGGTCGATCGCCATCCGTGCTGCGACGCGCCCACCGCGATCATGACCGACGACCGCAAACGACGTGAATCCATGCGCGCGCATCAGTTCGACCTGGTCGAGCGCCATGCGGCGCTTCGAGTAGTTGGCATGGTCGTCGGCGCCTTGGGGTTTGTCGCTGTCGCCGTAACCGCGCAGATCGGCGGCGATCACCGTAAAGTGCTCGGCCAGGGTGGGCGCGACCTTGTGCCAGATCGCGTGGGTTTGCGGGTGACCGTGCAAGAGCAGCAGCGCGGGGCCGCGTCCGCCCTTGATCGCGTGAATCCGGACGCCGTCGACGGTTGTCGATGCGTCGCAGAACGCTTCGAACATGGTTGTCTCCTGAAGTTGTTTGCAGTCTAATTCATGCCATGGGCGATTGGGTTTCCACAAAAGCAATCCGGTCGTAACTTTAAGGAACGAATGAGCCTGGGCAGGGAGTGACGCGATGGATGGCTTTTCCGATCTGAATCTGTTTGCGCTGGTTGCGCGCAACCGCAACCTGGCGGCTGCGGCGCGCGAGCTAGGCGTGACGCCGCCCGCCGTCAGCAAGCGGCTCGCGCAACTGGAGCAGCGCCTTGGCGTGCGGCTGATGAACCGGACAACGCGGCGTCTTTCCCTCACGCCGGAAGGCGAGCTCTATCTCGCCAACGGCTCGCGCATCCTCGACGACCTGTCGGAACTGGAGCATCTCGTCACGCGTAGCCGTGGCGAACCTACGGGTCTGCTGCGAGTGAATGCGTCGTTCGGTTTCGGACGGACACATATCGCACCCGCGGTATCGGAGTTCGTCGAGCGCTTTCCGTCGATGAAGATCCAGTTGCAGCTGACTGAGCGGCCGCTGAGTCTGCAGGAAGAAGGCTTCGACCTCGGCATCCGGTTCGGCGAGGTCCCCGACGCGCGTATCAACGCTCGTCTGTTGCTGAAGAACCGGCGCATCGTGTGCGCATCGCCGGCGTATCTGAAGCGGCATGGCCAGCCTTCTGTGCCGCACGACCTGACCCGCCAGTCGTGCATTGTGTTGCGCGAGAATGATTCGGCGTACGGAACATGGCATTTCTCGCGGGGCAAGCGTGCGGAGACGGTGAAAGTCGATGGTTCGCTGTCGAGCAATGACGGCAGCATCGTGCTGCAGTGGGCGCTCGATGGGCGCGGTATCGTCGCGCGCTCGCAGTGGGAGATCAGCGGCCATATCGAACGCGGAGAACTGGTGCCGCTGCTCGTCGAATGGGCCCTCCCGAACGCCGATATTCACGCGATCTACCTCGAACGCAACAGGCTGTCTGCCAAGCTGCGCACGTTCGTCGACTTCCTGGGCGAGTACCTGCGAAGTGCGTTTGACGGGGGAGGAGCAACAGGCGGCATGGAGACTTCCAGATGAGATCTTTGGTCTCGTGCACTTCGTTCTGTACACCCAGGCTATTATCGACGCTCATGCCAACTGTTCCGCTGGCGTGAGTGTCAGGATGCTGCCCTCAAAACCAGTTGGTGCTGCGTGTTTCTGAAAGGAGATTGCGATGACTGAGCTCGTAACATGCTTGTGGTTCGATCAAGGTAAAGCGCGCGAAGCGGCAGAGTTTTACGCCGCCCACTTTCCGGACAGCCATGTCGACGCGGGTCATGTCTCGCCCATACCGGGGATTGGACAAGGCGCGGAGTTGATGGTCGACTTCACTGTGCTCGGCCAGCGCTTTCTTGGCCTGAACGGCGGCTCCAATTTCAAGCCGAACGAGGCGGTCAGTTTCATGATCTACACGGATAGCCAGGAAGAGACCGACCGGTATTGGAATGCCATTGTCGACAATGGCGGAGAGGAAGCGCCTTGCGGCTGGTGCAAGGACCGCTGGGGCTTTTCGTGGCAGATCACGCCGAGGCGGCTAATCGAGCTTGTCGGCGGCAGTGATCGTGATGCGGGACGGCGTGCGATGGAAGAGATGATGAAAATGAAGAAGATCGATATCGCTGCCATAGAGCGCGCAGCGGCAGCTCGAGAATGAACGCGCATCCTTCCAGACTACGGGCCCGTCACGCGCACATCAAGGCGCGTCTCGTGTTCAAATGCAGTTTTCATGGAGACACGCATGGTTGCTGACGATCGACAAAAGGGTAGCGGTAACGGTGGCCCAGCCAAACGTGGCCCGGCCAGACACTACACGGTGCGAGACTTCTTTCGCAAACCCGACAAGCATTCGTTCACGATCGCTCCCGATGGAAAGCATCTGTCCTTTCTTGCGCGACACGCCGGCCGCCAGAATGTATTCGTGCAGGGCATCGATGCTGAAGGCAATCCCATAGGCGAGCCGCGTCCGTTGACCAGCGAGACGGAACGGGACGTGCCCGGCCACGCATGGAAAGGCAACGACCACATTCTGTTCGTCAAGGATTTTGGCGGGGACGAGAACTTCCACGTGCTGTCGGTGCCGATCGACGGTGGCGAGCCGCGCGATCTGACGCCGTTCGATGGCGTCAAGGCCGACATTGTCGATGACCTGAGGGATGACGACCGCCACGTGCTGATCCAGATGAATCGTCGCGATCCGCAGGTCTTCGACGTTTTTCGTGTTGACGTCATAACAGGCGATCTGACACCGATCGCCGAGAATCCTGGCAATGTCATGGGTTGGCTAACTGACCACCAGGGGCGGTTGCGCGCCGCGATCGCATCCGATGGTGTCAACCAGACGCTGCTTTACCGTGACACCGAGGCAGAGCCTTTCCGGGCCATTCTGACGACGGACTTTCGCGAGACTGTTGCGCCGCTGTTCTTTACCTTCGATGACAAACGCTTATACGTGTTGTCGAATCGGGGGCGCGACAAAGCCGCATTTTTCGAGTTCGATCCGCAGACAGGTGAAGAGGGTGCGTTGCTGTTCGAAACCGCGCATGTCGATGTGGGCGATCTCGCGTATTCAGAACATCGGCGCGTGCTGACAGCTGCGTCATACATCGACGATCGGGTTCATCGCCACTTTTTCGACGACTGGGCGCGAGACGTCATGGCCGATCTTGAGCGGCAATTGCCGGATCAGGAAATTAACATCGCGAGTATCACACGCGACGAGTCGCGCGCGATCGTGCGTACCACAAGCGATCGGTCGGCGGGCTCCGTGTGGATCTACGACGTCGCGCGTCGACAGCTAGCCAGGCTTGCGGACATGATGCCGTGGCTCGATCCGGCCGATATGGTCCCGATGTCGCCGATTCGCTTCACGGCACGCGACGGCCTGCCACTCAGTGGATATCTGACGTTGCCCGCGGGATTCGAGCTGGGGCAGGATGTCGCCGAGCGCTTTCCGCTGGTCGTCAATCCGCACGGCGGTCCCTGGGCGAGAGACATGTGGGGCTTCAATGCCGAAGCGCAACTGCTTGCGAATCGCGGCTACGCGGTGCTGCAGATCAATTTCCGCGGTTCCACGGGATACGGACGCGCTTTCTGGGAGGCCAGTTTCGGGCAATGGGGCCGGGCGATGCAGAACGATATCGACGACGGCGTCGATTGGCTCGTGTCACAAGGGATCGTCGATCCGGCGCGAATCGCGATCTACGGGGGCAGTTACGGTGGCTATGCGACGCTGGCGGGCGTCACGTTTACGCCGGACCGATATGTGGCGGCCGTCGACTATGTCGGGGTATCGAATCTCTTCACGTTTCTCGAATCGATGCCTCCGTACTGGAAGCCGATGCTCGATATGTTGTACGAGATGATCGGCGACCCGCGGACCGAAGAGGGCAAGCAGGCACTGCACAATGCGTCGCCGCTGTTCTTCGTGGACCGGATCGTGACGCCGCTTCTTGTTGCGCAAGGCGCCAACGATCCGCGAGTCAAACAGGCAGAGAGCGATCAGATCGTCGACGCATTGCGGGCCCGTGGTGTGGATGTCAAATACATCCTCAAGGAAAACGAAGGGCACGGTTTTCACAACGAAGAGAACATGTTCGAGTTCTATGAGGCGATGGACACGTTCCTTGCCGAGTATCTGGGCGGAGCCGCGAAGAAGTGAGCGGATCTGCAGCGGGACAACCACGGCGTCGCCTCAGCACCGAGGCCCGCGAACAGCAGATCGTGGAAGGCGCGGTGCAGTTCTTCTCGGAGCAGGGACTGGGAGGGCAGATGCGCGACCTCGCCAAAGAGATCGGCATCACGCATCCTCTTCTTTACCATTACTTCCCGACCAAGCAGGCGTTAATCGAACGGGTCTATGAGGAAGTTTATCTAGGCAGATGGAAGCGCGAATGGGAGCAGTGGGTGGTCGACGCCGAGGTGCCGCTGGAGCAACGCCTGACGCGTTTCTATATCGACTATGCCCGCACCATCCTGACGCGCGACTGGGTCCGCATCCTGCTGTTGTCGGGCATGAATGACAGCTACATCCCCAGAAAGTATCTGGCCTTGCTCAAGCGTCGACTGTTCCCGCTGATCATTCGCGAGACGCGCGTCCATCTCGGCCGTCCCTCCTCTCGAAAGCTCGACGATGCCGAACTCGAGCATCTGTGGGGACTGCACGGCGGCATCTTCTATATTGGCATTCGCGTGTTCATTTATGGGCAGCCTTTTCCGCGGAACCTGGACCGGATCATCGGCGATCGTGTGCATGCGTTCATGAAAGGCGCCGGCGACATTTTCATTACCTAGAAGCGCTTACCGTCCCCAGTGCGATCAATATTTTTTCGGGCGTGATCGGGTGGGACGTAAGCCGGGCATTGAACGGCGCGAGTGCATCGTTTATCGCGTTCATGACGGCCGCTGGTGCGCCCGCCGTGCCCGCTTCTCCCGCTCCCTTGGCGCCAAGCTGTGACGTTGCCGTAGGCGTTTCGATGTGCGCGACCTCGATGTCGGGCATCTCGGCGGCCATGGGGACCAGATAGTCGGCCATGTTGCCGTTGCGAAGCGAACCGCCCGCGTCGTAAAGACATTCCTCGAACAGCACGCCGCCAATTCCCTGCACCACGGCACCGCGAATCTGCTCGTCCGCCAGCATCGGATTGAGCACTCTGCCGCAGTCTTCCGCTACCCAGTGCTTGAGCAGTTTGACCATGCCGGTTTCCACGTCCACTTCGACATGCGATACGTGCACGCCGTTAGTGAACACAAAGGGATAGTCGCGCTGGGCGTAGTGCCGCGTCGCTGACAGTTCCGGATGAATGCCGGGCGGCAGGGTGTCCGGGCGGAAGTATGCCTGGGTAGCGAGGTCGGCGAGGCGCGCAACGGTTTCGCCCGTCGCGGTGTCCACGACAGCGCCGTCTGCCAGCGTGAGGCCGGTGCGCTCGCGCTGATGGAGGCGGGCCGCAAAGTCGATCACCTGTGCGCAGAGTGCGATCGAAGCCTGCAGCACCGCTTCACCGCCGATGCCCGCGCCTCGGGAGGCCCAGGTGCCACCGCCATAGGGCGTGACGCCAGTATCGCCGGTGACGACCCGGACGGACCCGATGGGCATCGAGAGCGTATCCGCCGCGATCTGCGCGAAGATGGTTTCCGTACCCTGGCCCTGTTCGCCCACGCTAACCAGCACGCTAATTCCGCCCCCCGCATCCAGCCGCACCGTTGCTCCGTCCTGCGCAGCAATCCGTGCTCCGCCGACGCCGTAGAAAGCCGCGCCAGGGTTAGTTAGTTCCACCATGCTGGCGATACCGATACCCCGGTATACGCCTTGCGAACGCAGCGTGTGCTGTTCCTCGCGAAGCCGCCCGTAATCGATCATCTCCTCAATCTCATCCAGACATGCCTCGTGTGACAGACCCTCGAGCTTGATGCCCGAAGCGGCGGTGCGCGGATAGCTGTCGTCGCGCATGACGTTCATGCGCCGCAATGTCAGCGGATCGATACCGAGCCGCTGGGCCGCAAGATCGACGATGCCTTCGGTCACCGCGCACGCGATGGGGTGGCCGACCCCGCGGTACTGGCTCATCGGTGACTTGTTCTGAAAGACGACGCGCAGGACCGCACGGTAATGTTCGTGCTGATACGGGCCGCCGGTGATATTGAGCACCTGGTTTCCCTCGATGCCGCTAGTCCTGGGATACACGGAGTAGGGCCCGACACCGCTCAGATCGTCGATTTCGAAGCCGACAATGCGCCCGTCGGCCATCGCGGCGAGCCGCGCGTGAACGCGATGCTCGCGCGCATGGATGTCGCTGGCGAAGGACTCCAACCGGTCCGCAACGAACTTGACGGGCCGCTTCAGGATTTTGGCTAATGCCACTGTCGCAAAGTCGTCGGGATAGGAATGGACCTTGATGCCGAAAGAACCTCCCACGTCCTTGCAGATAACGCGCACCGATCCCTCCGGCAAATCCAGGTGCCGGGAGTAAAGATCCTGCATCATGTGCGGTGCCTGGTGCGAGTGATATACGGTCAGGGTGTTGTCCGCGGCATTGAAGTCCGCGAGCACCGAACGCGTTTCCATCGTGACGCCGGTATGACGGCCGAAATGGTAGGTCTCCTCGACAACCAGGTCTGCGCTCGCGAAGGCCGCGCTCACATTGCCCGTGTCGATGGTGCGGCTGAAGCAGAGATTGTCGCCAAGCTCCGGATGAATCACGGGAGCATCGGCGTCGAGGGCGTGCTCCATGTCTGCCACGACCGGCAGCTCCTCCCATTCCACCTGCAGGTACGGCATGGCATCTTCCGCTTCACGGCGCGATTCGGCCACCACCGCATAGACCGGCTCGCCTTGCCAGCAAAGATGGCCCGGTGCGAGCGGGTACTGGACCGCCGACTTCATCCCCGCGAGGTGCGACAACGTGGCCACCCACGGCTTGCATACGCCTTCCAGATCGCTCGCCTGATAGATGCCGATGATGCCCGGCATCATGCGCGCGAAGCTGCTATCGAAGGCGGTGATACGCGCATGAGCGACGGGGCTGCGCCAGTAGACCACATGCGCCATGCGCGGCAGCGCGATGTCGTCCACGTAGGTGCCGCGTCCCTGCAGCAGCCGGCGTGCATTCGGCCGGGCGACTGCGCTGCCGATATAGCGCCGTTCATCGAGCCCGATGTCATTCTGCTGGCGTTTTCTCAGCATGATGGCACCTGTGCCGCGGTGCGCTGCAGGCGTGCTTCGAGAACGTCCGCGATGGCGTCGACGATTGCCTGATACCCCGTACAGCGGCAGTAATTGCCGGACATGAATTTGCGGATCTCGTCGCGATTGGCGTGCGGTCTCTGTTCGATCAGTTCGGCCGCGGCGATCAGCATGCCCGCTGTGCAGAAGCCGCACTGCAAGGCATTTCTCGCGTGGAACGCGGCCTGTAGCTCGGCGAGGTCACCGCGGTCGCTGGAGCCTTCGATTGTTTCGACCCGCGCGTTCTGCGCCTGCACCGCGAGCAGCAGACAACCGCGCACCATCCTGCCGTCGAGCCGGACCGTGCAGGCACCGCATACACCATGCTCGCAGCCGACCCGCGCGCCTTTGATCTGCAGCGAGTCCCTGAGAAAGTCGATCAGATGCGTACGCGGTTCGACCTCGCAGCTAACCGCGCGGCCGTTGACTTCAAGCCGGATAGTCATGCGCTCAGGCATGTTGGTCTCCTTCGTGCCGAACTTCGATGCGGGCCTCGGCGAACTTGTGCAGCAGGCGTTTCAGGACCACGCGGGACAAATGCAGCTTGGTTTGCGCGGAGTGATAGAGATCGGCAGCCGGATCGATGTCGAGCGCGTCGGCGAATTGCGCCGCCGTGTCGCGGGTCAAGGCGGTCGTTTCCAGCAAAGCCTCCACGGCATGGGCTCTTTCGGGAACATTGCCGGTGCCCAGAAAGACCACGCGTGGATTTTCAATCAGCCCGTTGGCCGTCATGCCGCCCGTGACCGCTGCGCCGACGATGGCGTAGTCGCCATGACGCCGGACCAGTTCGTCAAACTGATGATTCGATGTCGCAGTCGCCACTGGCACTTCGCAGGCAAGGACGACCTCGCCTGGCTGCAAGGCGGTGGTGTACAGGTCGAGGAAGAAGTCGTCGGCGTGGATCCGCCGCTCGCCAGTGGCGCCGGAAACGATCACCCAGCCACGCAGCGCGACCAGACAGGTGGGCCACTCGGCGGCGGGGTCAGCGAATGCGATCGAACCGCCGAACGTCCCGAGGTTGCGGATCGCCCGGTGAGCAACGTGCGGCGCAACTTCCGAGAGCAGCGGCGCGTGGCGCCGCACGAGATCCGAGTCTTCGATTTGCGCATGAGTGACGAGCGCGCCGATCCGCAAGTGATCGCCGGAAACGCTGATGCCGCGCAGTGCGTCTAGGGCGCCGATATCGATCAATAGCTGAGGTTCGGACAAGCGCATGTTGAGCGTTGCCAGCAGCGTCTGCCCGCCGGCAATGATCCGGGCCTCATCGCCGTACTCTTCGAGCAGTGCAAAAACCTGGGCTATTTCCCGAGGGCGTACATAGTCAAACGCGGCTGCTTTCATGAGCGAGTCTGCCTTTACGCAAGATGCGTCAGGAGAAGCGTTGTGAGCACACCGAGCGCAAACCATCCGGCCCGCGCCAGTTCGGGCGCGAATCGCCCTTCAGGCCATAGCGACGACGGCGAGGTGTTGGGCCGGCGTTCCGGCGAGGGGGGCGCGTTCGTCGGGCCAGCCGTGGCTTCGGCGACAAGCGGGGCATCATCGGCAATCACGCCTCCGCTGAGTTGCCGTTGCAGGCCGGCGAAGAACTCGTCGGCCATTTTTTTCGCGGACGAATCGATCAGCCGCCCGCCGATCTGTCCCAGCTTCCCGCCGACGGAGGCCGCCACCGAGTAGGTCAGCCGCGTGCCACCGGCCTCATCCGACAACTCGACGTTCGAAGAGCCCTTGGCCGACCCCGCGCCACCGCCCACGCCTTCGAACGAAAGCTTGCAATGCCTGGCCGGATCGACCTCGGACATGAACATCTTGCCGGTAAACCTGGCGCGCACCGGACCCAGCTTGACCAGAATCCGCACGTGCGTTTCTTCATCCGAAACCCGGGCGACGTCCTCGCATCCGGGGATGCAGCGCTGCAGGACCGCCGGGTCGAGAAGCGCTTCCCATACGGCGCTTCTCGGCGCCGCCATCAACTGGTTGCCGGACAATTCCATCTGCCGTCTCCTGATATAAACCCCAATTTCATGCGCTATTCTGCGCCTTATTAACCGGTTGGTAAATATGGGAGTGTTTTTAGACGCGTTGCCGGATCATGTGAAATCGCAGCGCGACGCCCGCTTAACGGGGGATTTGATGGGGTCAGGATGGCCCAAACGAGGGCAGTGGGGATGCCAGGTGCGCGGTTCCGGCGCCGGTAGTACGCGCCGGGTCGAGATTGCCGACCTTGAAGCCCGCCACAGCGTGACGCAGTTCCTGAGCCTGATCGGCCATCGACTGCGCCGCCGCCGAGGCCTCTTCGACGAGCGCAGCGTTCTGCTGGGTTACCTGGTCCATTTGCGTGACCGCCCGGTTGACCTGCTCGATGCCAGTGCTCTGTTCTTGCGATGCCGACGAGATTGCGCTCATGATCTCGGTCACGCGCTTCACGGCATGGACGATTTCTTCGATCGTATTGCCGGCCTCTTCGACCAGCCTGGCGCCGGCTTGTACCCGATCCACTGACTCGCCGATAAGCGCCTTGATTTCCTTGGCGGCGGTCGCGCTGCGTTGCGCGAGATTGCGTACCTCGCTGGCAACCACGGCGAAGCCGCGGCCTTGCTCGCCGGCTCGCGCTGCCTCGACCGCCGCGTTGAGCGCGAGTATGTTGGTCTGGAACGCGATGCCTTCGATGACGTTGATAATGTCGGCCACTCTGGCGGAACTGCTGGAGATCCCGTGCATCGTCTCGACGACGCGTCCCACGACTGCCCCGCCACGCTGCGCGGTATCAGAGGCGCTATTGGCCAGCGCGCTCGCTTGCAGGGCGTTTTCCGTGTTGTGATGAACCGTGCTCGTCAGTTCTTCCATACTCGTGGCAGTTTCCTGGAGCGACGCGGCCTGTTCTTCGGTCCGCTGCGAGAGGTCGAGGTTGCCTGCCGCTATCTGCTGCGAGGCAGTGGCAATCGAGTCGGCAGAATTTTTAATCGTGCCGATGGTTCGCGTGAGGTGGTCCTGCATGAGCTTCATTGAAAACAGCATGCTCGAGCGGTCACCCGGCGTGGTATCGACTACCGCGGTCAGATCGTTATTGGCAATCCGGTTGGCGATTTCAGCGGCGTAGGACGGCTCGCCACCCAGGCTGCGCCGCACGTTACGGCTGATGAGCAGCATCGCCGCCGAGACCAGCGCGCCAATCGTGAGAACGATCAGCAGGTATTGCAGCAACATGGCATGAAACAGGTCGTCGATGTCGTTCAGATAGAGACCCGATTCGATATACCAGTCCCATGGTTTGAACCGTTTGACAAAGGTGAGCTTATTTGCGGCGACGTAGCCTGAGGCCTTCTGGATACGCCCCAGATACTCGACGTAGCCTTGCCCATGCGCCTGCGCCGTCTGCACCATATTGACGAAGACCAGCGTGCCGTTTGGTCCCTTGAACGCGCTGACATCCTTGTTGCGTAAATCAGGCAGGGTGGGGTGCATGAGCACGACGGGATGCGAGTCGGTGACCATCACGAATCCGTCCTTGCCGTAACGCATCGACTGCAGGCGGGCCAGCGCCTGCTTCTTTGCCTCATCCTCACTGATTGCATGCGTCGCCGCCTGAGCGGCGAGATCGTCGACTACACCGGTTGCTGCTTCAACGATGTTCTCGATGGCGCTCTTGCGATCGTCGAGCATCCTCTGGCGCGATTCCCACGCCGTGGAGCAGGCTAGCAACAGTAGCCCGATCCACATGATGACGAGGACCGACCATAGTTTCGCATTCAGGCTCAGGCGGCTCATGGGTGTCTCCTGCACAGCGACCTGTGGAAAGGAACTTCTTTTTGTTAGCGGCGTCTTGCGCGCGCCGTCACGACAATCAAGCCGGTCTCGTACCCAACGCTCAGACCTGATCCGGCGAGGCGTGCACGAGGCGATGTACCGCTTCTACGACGGCTTCCGGGCTTGCCTGATTGAGGCCGGCGATATCCAGCGCGCTACCGTGCGCCACAGAGGAAAACAGGATGGGCGTGCCGATCGTCATGCCTGCCGTCCGGTTGGTAGCCAGCAGCTTGGCGGCGATATGCCCTTGATCGTGGTACATCACGATGAACGCGTCGTAGCCGGACTTCTTGAACATCGTATCGGCGCCGAATGGACCGTCGACATCGATGCCGCGCTCGCGTGCCGCTTTCAGCGCGGGCTCGATGATGCGAGCCTCATCGTCGCCAAACATGCCGCTTTCGCTGGCGTGCGGATTAAGACCCGCGACAGCGATCCGCACGGGCTTGCCGTGGCGCGCGAGCACCGCATGCGTCGCCGTGATCACGCTCAGGACACGTGCTTCGGTAATCAGATCCAGGGCGTGGCGCAGACTCACGTGCAGCGTCGTATGCACGATGCGCGTGGAATCGAAGCACAACATCAGATAGGCATCGTCGACGGGCGTGCCCGTGCAACGCGCGACAAACGACGGATAACCGTCGAACTCGATGCCCGCCTCCTTGATGGCGTACTCGGTCTGCGGGCAGGCGACCACGGCGCGAACGTCGCCCGCCATGGCCGCTTCGATGGCAACGCGTGCCGACTCGATAGCCGAGCGTCCATGCGCCGCCGCGATCTTGCCGACACGCAGCGGTTCGGCCGAGAAGTGGTCGAGCGCCATGAGCGTGACATCTGCGGGACCGGTAATCGCCGGCTGCTTCGCCGACTGAACCGAATGAATGTGAGCATCGATCTGGCTGGCCTTCGCGTGATAGGCGAGTGCCTGAGCATCGCCCACGAGGATCGGTTCGCAGATTTCCAGAACGCGTGGGTCAAGCGCCGCTTTGAGCGCGATTTCCGGGCCAATCCCGGCGGGGTCGCCTAGTGCGATGGCAATTTTGGGGCGGCTCATTTACTCGGACTCCACCAGTTCGATTCCGACCTCGTCGTTTTCCACATAGGTCTTGTACGTCTTTAGCGGGATCATGCATGGCGGCGCCACTACTTCACCCGTGCGGATATTGAAGGCGCCATTGTGGAAGTCGCATTCCACGACTTCCCCATCGATACACCCCTCCGACAGTGAACCTGGGCCATGTGTACAGGCGTCGTCCGTGACCAGATAGTCACCGGCGACATTGAACACGGCGAGCGTCAGACCTTGCTTCTCGATCTTGATGGCCTTCCCGGAACTGACATCTGAAATTTTACAAAGCCCCATGCGGGTACACGACTGCGGCATCGGAAATCTCCGTTTGACAAAGGATTCGAGCGGATGATAACTTTGTTCTATTGAAAAGAACACTGTTCTTACATATGGAACAAGTGAAATTTTGAGGTCCTACTGGCACGGCGCCGGACGGAAGAATTGCTATCAAGAACGCAAGGGCAAAACATGTTGAGGAAAGAACAAAACGATCTGCTGACGCAAACGGGTAATGGCACGCCGATGGGCGAGTTGTTCCGCCGTTACTGGTTGCCGGCGCTGCTGGCCGAGGAAGTTGCGGAAGCGGGTGGGGCGCCGGTCAAACTGCAGTTGCTGTCGGAGCGGATGCTGGCGTTTCGCGATTCCGAGGGACGTCTCGGCCTGATCGACGAGTTCTGCGCGCACCGTGGCGTATCACTCTGGTTTGGGCGCAACGAAGAGGGCGGCATTCGCTGTCCCTACCACGGCTGGAAGTACGACGTGAACGGCCAGTGTATGGAGGTGCCTTCGGAGCCTGCTGAAAGCGGCTTTTGCAACCGCATCAAACTCAAGTCGTATCCGCTGATCGAGCGCGGCGGCATTGTCTGGGTGTATATGGGTCCGCCGGAAGATCAGCCGCCCCCGCCGGAATTCGAGTTTGCGACGTTGCCGCTCGGTCGCAGCTTCATTACCAAGCGCTTTCAGGAAACCAACTGGCTGCAGGCGCTCGAAGGCGGCGTCGACTCGAGCCACGTCTCGTTTCTGCACAGCGCCAGCCTGCATCACGACCCCTTGTTTAAAGGGGCAAAAGGTAATCAGTACAACCTCAGCGACCTGAGCCCGGTGTTCGAAGTGGTCGACACAGAGGGTGGCCTTTTCATCGGTGCGCGCCGCAATGCGGAGAACGAGCAGTACTACTGGCGCATCACGCCGTGGGTGATGCCCTGCTTCACACTGGTGCCGCCGCGCGGCGACCATCCGGTGCACGGGCATTTCTGGGTGCCGATCGACGACGAGCATTGCTGGGCCTGGAGCTTCGATTACCACCCTACACGCGACCTGACGCAGGGGGAAATCCAGGCAATGAAGGAAGGCCACGGCATTCACGTCAAATACGTGCCGGGTACCTATCGTCCGCTGCAGAACAAGGACAACGATTACCTGATGGACCGCGCGGCGCAAAAGGCGGGTCATACATACAGTGGTGTGGAAGGCATCGGCATGCAGGATGCGTCGCTGCAGGAAAGCATGGGGGCGATCCAGGACCGCACGCGAGAAAACCTCGTGTCGACCGACAACGGCATCATCATGGTTCGCAACCGCTTGATGAAAGCCGCCCGTGCACTGGCCGAGCAAGGGCAATTGCCGCCGGGCCGCGACGCCGCGGCGCAGAGCATCCGTTCGGTTGCCACGGTGCTCGCGCGCGATGTTCCGTTCAAGGAAGGCGCGAAAGACGCGCTGCGCGCCGAACCGGGCAAGTCCCATACCACGGTCTGATACCGGACAAACGGCAAAAACGTCCACTGATGCAAACAGGCGAATCCGAATCCAGGCGCGCTCAGGCGCGATCCTCTTCCTCCGGCTGGCCGGAAGCGCGCTTCCGGATACGGGCAGCGAATGCGTCGCCCCGCACGGCTCGGGTAATCTTCCTGAACGGGGCAGACCCGGAGATGGCCTTGTGCCGCTCGCGGGCGCCGTCGGCGCATGTGCGAGTCTCGGGGCCGGCGGAGCTTCATGCGTTCGCCGAGCCTGGCTCCGGCTCCGGCTCCGGCTCCGGCTCCGGCTCCGGCTCCGGCTCGACAGCGGCCGAACGCCTCGCGCAGTGGGCGGACCCCGTGGACCTTGTCCTCATCGTCGGCGACGAAGGGGATGATCCGGCTGCAGGTGTGCTGGCCGCGCGTGCTTACCGCGGCCGGTCTGTCACGATCTCAGGGCTGATCCGCCGGCGTCCCGGTACCGCGTCGACAGACTCGCGGACTTCGGACACGTTGCGGCCTTTGTGTACGACGATGATGCTGGTGAACGACACCGGCTATCTCGACGATTTGCTGGACGCACTGGGCGTCGGCGAATAATTGTGGAGTGAGACTTGAACAGTAAAGAATTGAATCGATGGTGGACCGTCGTAGGCGGCGCCATCTGCCTCTCGGTGGGCGCCGGGGTGATCTCGGCATTCATGTTTGGCACCTTCATCCGTGCCATCGCCGCACAGAATCACTGGGGACGATCGGAGGTATCGCTCGGCCTGACCATTTTCGAATTCGCGATGGGGCCGGGCACGATCGTGCTCGGCTCGCTGGTCGACCGCTGGGGTGTGCGCAAACCCACGCTGCTGTTCCTGACGTTGTTCGCACTTTCGATCGCGCTCGTCAGTGTGATGCCGCCATCGGTGCCGCTGTTCTGCCTCGCGTTCGTGCTGGTCGGATTTTTTGCGCCCGGCAGCAATGCGTTGCCGTACGCAAAGGTCGTGTGTGCCCGCTTTGACCGTCATCGCGGTCTTGCGCTCGGCTTGACGGTCGGCGGCACTGCAGTGGGCGGCGCGCTGATGCCGCAGTACGCAGGCTATCTGCTGCGAAATTTCGGCTGGCGTGTCGGCTATCTCGGCGTCGCGGTTGCGGTTGCCGCGTTCTCTCTACCCGCGCTGTACTTTCTCGTGAAGATGCCCCGTGATTCGCAGCTCACGCCGCGCACCCGAAAGAACAATGCGGACCTGCCGAAGCTTTCGCAGATCGCGCGGACGAGCCGCAGTTTTCGTCAGCTGGGCCTGGCCATCTTCTGCATGTCGGGGGTGATGCTCGCGCTGCTATCGCAACTGGTGCCGATGATGATGGACCGCGGCGCGACGATCCGTGTCGCAACCAGCATGCTATCGATCGCCGGCCTGTCGTCCGCGGTCGGGCGTTTGCTGGCCGGGTATCTGATGGACCGCGTGCACGCGCCGTATGTGGCTGCGGTGTCGTTCTCGATCACCATGATCGGTGTGCTGATTCTGGCGAACGGCGCTACGGGGACTTCGGCGATGGTAGCGGCTGGTTTGATCGGCGTGAGCATCGGTGCCGAAGCCGATATCATCACCTTCATCGTCAGCCGCTATTTCGACCTGAGACTGTTTGGGCGCGTCTGCGGCGGTATCTGGGCCTGCTGGGGATGGGGCGCCGGCATCATGATCTTCCTGACCGGTCTGTGCTACGACCTGCTGCATTCGTACCACGTCGCGCTGTGGGCTTTTGTGGGGCTGACTGCCGTATCGATCGTGTCGATTTGCCGCCTCGGGCCGTACGTTTATCCCGAACGGCGGGACGTCTACGCGGTGTACGCACCTGTACCTGATGACGATGCGGGAGTTCAGGAGCCCGTGCGCTAGGCAGAACAGAAGAGCAGTACAGATGTTCGCGCGGCACGGTGAATTCTCTCCGTGCCGCGCGTTTTGCTACATACGCGTCAGATCTTAGATCTTGAACGACTCGAACGTCTCGGGTGCGAACAGGTCTTCCGGCGTCAGGAGTTTCCTGGAAAGACCTTGCTCGTACGAATAGCGCAGGAACACTTCCAGATTCGCGCGATTCTTCTGCAAGCCGTACGGCCAGAAGTCGTCGCCCATCTCTTTGCGGACTTCCTCGACGTGCGAGTTCAGCCACGGCAGCATTGCCTTTAGCGCAGCAGTCTCGTTGAGATCTTCGTAGGTTCGGCGTTGCGATTCTACGAGCGCCTTGTAAAGCGATTGTGCGACCCAGCGGTTCGCCTCGTAAATCTCGCGGCGCACGACGACCGTGTGCATGATCGGGAAGAGCCCCGTTTCCTTGAAGTACTCGCGCTCGACATCGACGTAATTTTCGAACAGCCGCGTCACCTTGCCGTCGCCCTTCCGGTACGAAGAGGGCATACGCGCCGTGTAGAGCGCATCGATTTCGCCGTCGTAGAGCATTTGCGACAGGGTCTTGTCCGGGCCGATCCGTTCCACGCGGATGTTGTCCGGCAAGTCGAGCTTGAGCTTTTCCGAACGGTTCGGTTCTTCTTCGCCACCGGTGAAGTAGGTGACGCTGTCGACCGGCACGCCGTAATGGTCGGACAGGATGCCACGAATCCAGACCGGCGCCGTCATCTGGTATTCAGGGTTGCCGATGCGCTTTCCAATCAGATCCTTAGGACTCTTGATGCCAGAGTTCGCGTTGACATAGATGCACGAGTGCCGGAAAAAGCGCGAGGGAAACACCGGGATGGCAATGAACGGCTGCGGATCCTTGAAGCACGACATGGTGTACGACGACAGCGACATTTCCGCCGCATCGAATTCACGGTTGCGCAGCATCCGGAAGAAGGTCTCTTCGACCGGCATGTTCAGATAGTTCAGATCGATGCCGTCGGGTTGGACAGATCCGTCCATCAGCCCGCGAGTGCGGTCGTAGTTCCAGCAGCCGAAGGTGAGTTTAAGCTTTGACACGTGGTCGCTCCTGAGGCCTGCGCAGCGCGCGCGACCGACGGCGCGCGTCGCCGTTGCGCAGTGGGTTCAATAAAACTGATCGAAATGCACGCGATCGAAGGAAATCTTCCGGGCAAGCAACATGCGCTGGATGGCCTCGCCCATTGCCGGCGGTCCTGCGAAATAGATCTCCATGTCGCGAAGGCTGTCGCCGAGCAATGTGTCGGCCAGTTCATGCACGAAGCCGGTGTAGCTGGTAGCAGCGTCAGCATCGCCTGGTTCGGGCGTCGAGACCACCGCATGAAACTGGATTCGTTCGCCGAAGCCGGGCAGAACTTCGAGCATGTCGCGGCCGCAGATGTCCTTGCTGGTGCGGGCGCCATACAGGAAGTGCAGTTTGGTGTCCTGAAGATTGGGGTCGAAAGCAAAACCACGGGCAATCGAAATCATCGGCGCAAGACCCGAACCGCCGGCAATGCACACAATGTCGCGCTGCGCATCACGCCGCAGATAGGCGCGGCCATAGGGGCCGTCGATCTCGATACGCATGCCGGGCTGCAAGCCCTCGAAGAGCGCGGCGGTACCTTTTCCGCCCGGTACGCGACGCACCTGGAACTGCAGGGTCAAGGCCGGCGCTTCAGCGACATTGCTCATCGAATACGCGCGCACGCCGGTCACGCCGGGCAACGACAGCAGCGCGTACTGGCCGGGTTCGAACGGCAGCGGTTCGTCGAGCGAAAAGTGGAATTCGTGAATGTCGTGCGTAATGGGCCGGCTTTGCGTCAAGGTCGCCGCCACGCGGCGCGGCCGATGCACGGGCGCGTAGAGCGCCGAAGGCCTGACCTTGATCGTGCAGGCGGAGCCAGGCACCGACTGGCAGCCCAGGAATCGGCCGCGTTCGCGATCCTTGTCGCTCCAGGCCGGCGCTTCGGCCCAGCGTTGCTGGAGCTCGCCGTCGACGAGCTGGAACTTGCAGTTTCCGCAGGCGCCCACATTGCATTCGTAGGGAAAGGCAATGCCTGCGCGCAGCGCGGATCGGAGAATGGTGTCGTCGGGCGGGCAAGAAAATGTGACGTCGCCGCCTTCCAGGGTAATGCAATGAGTCAGTTCAGACATGGATCCACTATTCCCCTTCCGGGCAGGAAACAAGATTTATGGGCGCCGGTATCCCAGTCGGGTCGAGATACCTTCGGCGGCGTTGATCAATAGCGGAGTGAATCCGCGCAATGCTTTTTTGGTGAGACGTTGAGTCGGACCGCCGACGCTGATGGCGGCCACAACCTGTCCGGTCAGATCGCGAACGGGCGCGGCAATGCCGCGCATGCCGGCTTCCGATTCTTCGTCGTCCATCGAAAAGCCTTCGACGCGAACCTGTTCGAGCACCTTGAGCAGGGCGGCCGAACTCGTATTGGTGTTCAGCGTGCGCGCCACGAGACCTTCCTTGATGACCCGGCCGACCACGTCGGGCGCGCTATGCGCGAGCAGGACGAGACCTTCGGACGTGCAGAAAGCGGGCTTGCGCACCCCGATGTATGACCGCACCCGGATGGCCTGATTGCTCTCGAGGTTGAACAGATAAATGATGCTGGTGCCGTCGAGGATGGCGAGGTGAACAGTCTCATCGGTCTTCTCTCTTAATTCGTGAAGGAACGGCAGCGCCTGGGTGGACACGGTGAGCCGCCGGCGCACGAGCGCGCCGAGCGCGAACAGTTCGATCCCCAGCCGATAACGGCCATTCTCCAGGTTCTGCTCTAACAGCCCCTCGGCAAGCAATGTCGTGGCAAGCCGGTGCGCGGTGCTCTTGGCGAGTTTCAGCCGCTTGGCGAGCGTGCTGATACCGATTTCCGGCTCTTCCTCCGAAAATGCCTTGAGCACGCGGACCGCCGCGGTGACCGATGACAGCCGCCCCTCTGCAGGACTTTCAACCGCCGCTTCTTTCGGACGCGACGCCTCAGATGCATTCGTTGCCATAGACTTTACCTCAAAAGTTATTGAATGGAACATCGTTCCGTATAAGGGAACATTGTGCAGTTTTTGACAGGATCTGTCCAGTAGCGGACGTGACTGCTCACGAAGACGAAAGTGTTGCGGCATGCCAAATGATATTCGCTCCACGGCGGCCTGGCGAATTGACGAAAGGCCTCCCACAACCGCACGGCACATGGCTCTGACTCGAAAATGGAAGGGCCGCTAGAAACGCTCTCAGGGCTTACCCTGGCTGAATATTTCTTGACACAGATCAATGGAGATTGCCAAATACCACCGCTCGCAAACAGGAACGACGTTCCGTATAAAGGAACGTACGGCGAGCGGG
Organism: Paraburkholderia sp. GAS82; assembly: GCF_050436285.1. Classification (NCBI taxonomy): domain Bacteria; kingdom Pseudomonadati; phylum Pseudomonadota; class Betaproteobacteria; order Burkholderiales; family Burkholderiaceae; genus Paraburkholderia; species Paraburkholderia sp. GAS82. The sequence continues at coordinate 558,501 of NZ_JBNDLX010000004.1, read as the reverse complement.
CGCGGAGCGATGCCGGCCGACGGGGACGGCGCGCGTCTAGCGTGGGTGGTGGTGGCGAGCGGTAGGGATGCCAGCTTGCGAACACCGTCTGACACAGGTTTGTTCGGCGCAGTTGCATCAAAAAAACACGAGGAGATAGCAGGATGCGAGCAGGACTGTTGGGGCTTTTCGCAGCACTGGGTTTGACCTTTACCGGTGCCGCGTATGCGCAAAGTAGTGTCACGCTGTTTGGCCTGATGGACAACGGCGTCAGCTATATCAGCAACGAGCACGGGCACGGCCTCGTCAAGGCCAATGACGGTGTGTTCACGCCGAACCTGTGGGGCATCAAGGGTATCGAGGATCTGGGCGGCGGACTCAGGGCGATCTTTCAGTTGACCGACCAGTTCTCGGTCAACACGGGCAGCATCACACCTGGTCAGCAACTGTTCTCGAAGACGTCGTATATCGGCTTGCAGGACGACCGCTATGGAACGTTCACGATGGGTAGCCAGTACGACTTCATGGCGATGTCGCTGTGGGCGTCGGGTATCGATACGGCCGACGACGGCGGCTTCTTCTTCGGCTTTCCAGCGGGCCCGTTCCAGCGTCTCGGCATTCCGAACAATCCCACCGGCGAACTCGACTGGGATCGCAGCGAGGGCACGGCGATCGCCAACACGGTCAAGTATCTGAGCCCGTCGTTGGGCGGTTTGACGGTCGGCGCCATGTATGGCTTCGGTAATGTGGCGGGGTCGGTCGGCACGGGCAATTCATCGAGCTTCGGGCTTGACTACCTGGTGGGCAATCTGAAGCTCGGTGCGGCCTATACCGATGTGAAGTATGTGGTCACGGGCGGCCCGCAGGTGAGCGTACGCAACTGGGGTGTGGGCGCTTTGTACACGTTCGACAACATCACGCTGCACGGACTGATCACGACCGTACACAACATGGGTAACAGCGCCGCCGCGGCTGAAATGTCAGGGGGGGTGCGCTGGCAATTCACACCGACCTGGATGTTGAGTGGCGAGTATATGTACCTGAAAGGCAATACGTTTCTCGACAACAATCACGCCAATCAGGTCGGCGCAACACTGTTCTATATCCTCTCGAAACGCACGACGGTCTACGTGAGTTCGATCTATCAGATCGCCAATGAAGGCGCTTCGGCGGAAATCAGCGGCATCACGGATACCGGTCCCGGTTCGAGCAGCAATAGCCAGACCGTGTTCCGCGTGGGTATTCACACGGTGTTCTGAGCGGTGGCTTGAAAAACCTCGCGCAACGCCTCTTTGGGTTGCGCGAGCTCGTCGCGTATTGCTCTGGTTTGAAGACGCCGGTATTAGACCCGCAACGCCGCGCGCAACTTTTCCGGCGATAAAGGCAAATCCCTGAAGCGCTTTCCGGTCGCGTTGGCAATCGCATTCGCGAGTGCCGCTGACATCGGCCCTTGCGATGCTTCGCCAACGCCGAGAAACGGCGTGCCCGGCCGGTCGATCAGATCGACATCGAGTACTTTCGGCACGGAAGAAAAGCGCAGGATCGGATAGGCGCTCCAGTCGAAACTCGTGATGTTGTGCTCGTTGAAGGTCGTGGCTTCGAACAGCGTCCAGCTGGCCGATTGCAGGATGCCGCCTTCGATCTGATTGCGCACGCCGTCGGGATTCACGATCTGTCCGCAATCGAGCGCGCTCGCGACGCGTTCTATCGTCACGTAACCGGTCTCGCGTTCGATCGAGATTTCGATGGCCAGTGCACAGTACGCCATCAGATTCTTGTACTTCGCGAAGGCGAAGCCGACGCCACGCGACGGTGCGCCCGAGTGTGCGAGATGCGGCCAGCCGAAACGTTGCGCCGCGCGCTCGATCACGGCATGCGCGCGCGGATCGTCCAGATGCTTCAGCCGAAACGCGACCGGGTCGGTATGCGCAGCAAGCGCGAGTTCGTCGATGAAGCTTTCGATCGAAAAGATGTTGTGATACGCGCCGAGCGAACGCATCGCCGACACACGGATTGGCATGTCGGGCAAAAAATGATGCTGCACGTACAGGTTGGGCACGCGATACAACGGAATGCTGTTGCGGTCGCCACCGCCTTCCGGCATCGGAATCGGCTTCGGTGGCGCGGGCGTGAAGGGTTTCGAAAGGGACCATGTCGGCATGAAGCGCCCGGCATTTTCGATGCGGTTGTTATGCGTGTTGCTCCAGAGTTCGTACTTCCAGTCGACGATCTGCCCGTTCGCATCCAGCGACGCAGAAATGTTGCTCGACATCGCCGGTCCGAACGGCTCCCACGTGTGTTCCTGCTCGCGCATCCATTGCACGCGCACCGGTTTGCCCGGCACGGCGCGCGCGATCAGCGCGGCGTCGGCGGCGACATCGTCGGCACCGTTGTGTCCGTAGCAACCGGAGCCTTCGACATGGATGCAGCGCACGCGCTCAGGCGGCATCGACAGCATCTCGGCCAGCCCTTTGCGCATCGGGAAGACACCTTGCGTGTGAGTCCAGACCGTCATCTGTCCATCGTTGAGCCATGCCACGGCGCACGACGGACCGATCGAACCGTGCGTCAGATACGGTTTGGTAAAGCGCGCGTGTAGTGTCTGCGCTGCGGGCGGCGCTGCGCCCTGCGTGTTGGCAACCGAGATTTCCTGCGCGGGCAGTTTTTCCAGCGTCTCGTGAATCGTCGCCTGTGCCGGTAGCGGCGGCCCGCTTTGCCATTGCGCGAGCTCTGTCAGCGCGCGCATGGCGGTGATGGCGCGCCATTCATCGTCGGCCACGACCGCGAGATAACTGCCGTCCTGCACGACGGCGATCACACCTGGCATCGACCGTACCGACGTCACATCTACCGGCTTCAACGTCGCACCGTACGACGGCGGCCGCACCACACGCGCGTGCACCATGCCGGGCAGCTTCATATCCTGCACATAGCGCGGAGCGCCGGTTACCTTGCCCGGAATATCGACCCGATGAAACGACTGACCAATCACCTTATACGTACTGGGATCTTTGGTCGGCACGCCGGGCTGGGCATTGCGATGCAGATTGACGCCGCTGACAGCTTCGCCGAATGTGAGACGACGGCCATCGGCGGCGACGATTTCGCCGTTGTGGGTCGTCAACGCGGCAACGTCCACGTTCAATCGAGCGGCCGCTGCCTCGAGCAGGAGCGCTCGTACCTGAGCCGTGGCGTTGGCGATTGCGGTGCCGCTGTCGGCCGTCGAATGGCTGCCTGCGGTGTAGCCCTCATCCGGTGTCGAGTTAGTGTCCGCGGTCACGAGCGCGATGTGTTCGGGCATCACGCCGAACTGTTCGGCGGCGATCTGCATGAATGCAGTGCGAATGCCGGTGCCGAGTTCCGCCTTGCCGGTAAACACGCTGATGCGGCCCGTCTCGTCGATCTTGACCCACGCGTCGAGCATCGGCGCCGTTTTCAGACTGCCCGGCAGGCTCGGCGCGGACGCGGTGAAGGTGCCGGCTTCGGTGGTGGTGGTCTGCGCGAGCGCGCGCGCCGCAGGCAGCAGCGTAAAGCCGACCATCACGCTGCCCGCCGCGAGAAAGCGGCGGCGGCTGACGCTGTCGGGTGCGGTGGGTGTGTCGTTGCTCATGCGTGTTGCCCCGCTTCACGGATCGCTGCGAGTATCCGCATATGCGTGCCGCAGCGGCACAGGTTCGGCTCCATGTGTGCGCGGATCTGTTCGTCGGTGGGTGAGGGGACCCTTTCGAGCAGCGCCTGAGCTCGCATCACCATGCCGGCGATGCAGTAGCCGCACTGCGCTGCCTGCCTGTCGATAAACGCCTGTTGCAGCTTGCCGGGCTTGTCCACGGTACCAAGTCCTTCGATCGTGCGTACGGGACGTGTGCCGACCGCTGCGACGGGCAACAGACACGAGAACACCGGCTCGTCGCCGACGATCACCGTGCACGCACCGCATTGGCCGAGACCGCAACCAAACTTGGCGCCGTGCAGGCCGAGCTGGTTGCGCAAGGCGTAGAGCAGCGGCGTCGATGGATCGATATCGAGCTGATGCGGTACGCCATTCACGACGAGTGTCATCATGGTTCGCTGGTCTCCTGACGCAGTTTCTCGACGTTGGCTGCGTCGAGGCTCCATGCGGGTTGGCTGCTGAAGTTGGCACGCAGGTACGCGGCGAGATCGGCAATCTGCGCGTCGGTGAGCGTGCCGGCGAAGGCCGGCATGTAGGGGCCGCTCGTGCCACGTTCGTTAGGAATCCCGTCGAGAATCAGCCGCAGGGCATTGCGTGGGTCTTGCGCATTGACGGCTGTGCTCAGCGCGAGCGATGGCCGGTCGCCAAAGGTCGTCATCGGCGCATGGGCTGCGTGACATGATGCGCACGTGGCGCTAAAGAGCACGGCGCCATTTTGCACGTGCATGTTGTCGGGCGGGGTGGTTTGAGTTTGCGCTTGTGCTTCTTGCGGTGCCGCGTCTGTCAATGCTGTAGCGCTTGCTGTCTGCAGCGAGAGCAGATAGGTGGCCATGGCGTCGACGTCGGCATCGGACGCATCCGCTAGAGACTGCGTGACCGGCCGCATTGGCCCAGCCGACGCGCCATGTTGATCAGCTAGGCCGGTACGCAGATACGCGGTCAACTGATCGTGTGTCCACGGCTTAGGCGCGCGCAGCAAAGTGGTCAGCGCGGGTGCTTGCCAGCCTTCGATCACGTTTCCGTCGAATGCCTCATCGCGCTTTTCGGCTCCGAGCAGATTCATCGGCGTGTGGCACGCTGCGCAATGCGCTGGCCCATCGATCAGATATCGGCCGCGCAATAGCTGTTCTTCGTGCGATGCGGTTGGCGTCGAGGTTGACGTTGCCGCCGCAGCAAAGGACGCATCATCCGGTTCGACGCCTTGGTTCAGGAAGAACAGGTTCCATACCGCGATCAACGGACGAAAGCCAAGCGGAAACATCAGACGGTTGGCAGGCGCGGTGGCCTGCACCGCATCGCGCGACATCAGATACGCGTAGACCGCGGCGATGTCGGCATCCGTCATATGTGTGAAGTGCGGGTACGGAAAGGCTGGATAGAGCAGATGACCGTCGCGGGAGACACCGCGCCGCATCGCCTGCTTGAAGTCGTCGAGGGACCAGGCGCCGATGCCGGTCTGGCGGTCGGGCGTGATGTTGGTGGAATAGATCACACCGAACGGCGTATCGAGCGGACGGCCGCCCGCGAAGGGCGCATCATGCTTCGCGGTATGACACACGACGCAGTCGCCGATCGCAGCCAGTTCCGCGCCGCGTTTAAGCGTGGCCGTTTCATCGGCCGCCGGCGGTGCTATGGGCGCTTCCGCGACAGCCGTTGCCGCGAAGAGCGGATGCACGAACCAGCACGACGTCGCCGCGACGAACGCGGTGCACGCCAACACGCACAGCCATGCCGACAACCCGATCGACCTCGTCTTCATTGCGTCTCTGTCGTTATGTTCGACCCGTCGGCATGTATAGCACATACGCCGCGCACAAATAACATCATCGCTTGCGGTTCGAACTTTTGACACCGATGATGGCACGAGAATGGCGCGCAGGTAACGCGAAGGTGACATACACCAGGCGATCGGCCTGCAGCCGATAGGATTATCATCTCGCTGCGGACGCTATCCGCCGCGAGCACGAAGCGTCGCAACCTGATTTCTCTGAACAGATATGAGTTCATCCTCCACAAGCGATCCCTCCAGCACGCGCGATGACTTGTCGACAGCGCATCCGGACCAGGCAGCACGATTCACGGACGCGCTCGCGAAGGTGACGCCGCTGCTCGAGATGGAGCCGCCGTTAGCGGAGCACCAGCTTGCTGAGGCGTTGCAGATCGCAGCGGTCAGTTCGCTCGGTCTGGGCCGGTTCGACGATGCCGAGTCGTATTGGCGCCGTTCGATCGCTGCGAACCCAGGCTTCGTGGATGCGTACTTAAACCTCGCCACGCTGCTGAAAAAGCTAAACCGCTTGCCTGAGGTGGAGGCACTGTTTCGGCAATTGCTGCATGTCCGTCCCCATCTCGCGGATGTCCACAACCAGCTTGGTTCGTTGCTGCAGGACCAGGGGCGCTTCTCCGAAGCTGAGGCGGCTTATCGGCAGGCTGCGCTGCTTCGCCCTGACCGCGTCGAATTTCATTACAACCTGGGCGTCGTGCTGAGGCCGCTTGGCCGTTGGCGCGAAGCTGCGCAAGCGTATCAACGGGCAGTCGAAATGAACCGGGGCTTTGTCATGGGCTACAGCAACCTCGGCAATGTATTGAAGGAGCTGGGCCGCCTGCCGGAAGCCGAGGATGCCTACCGCGATGCACTTGCTATCCACGGCGATTATCACGTTGCGAAGTTTGCCTTGGCTACACTGCTGATCAGCATGGGACGCTTCGAAGAAGGATGGCAGCTATACGAGGAGCGTCACGAGGACCCCAACTCCATCCAGCACAGGACGCAGAAGATCATTGGCCGTCCGCGCTGGCGTGGCGAAGCATTGGCGGGAAAAAGGCTGCTGGTCTGGCAGGAAGGTGGTCTTGGCGATGCGATTCACTTTGGGCGCTACTTTTCGCTGCTGAAGGCGCAAGGAGCGGCGGAGGTCGCGTTTGTCTGCGCGCCGGCGCTGCAGCGGCTCTTCGCGAGGGCTGAGGGCGTCGATGCGGTGCTGAGTCACGAAGCGGGGCGGGCCAAGGCGGCCTGTTACGACTACTGGACGAGTCTCTTGAGCGCGCCGCTGTATCTGGGTACGACGCTTGAAACTATTCCATCGCCTATGCGGCTGAAGCCCAACCCGTCCCTCGTCGAATCCTGGCGTGTGCGCCTCGCGGGGCTGCCGCCGGGTCGAAGGATCGGTCTCGTATGGAAAGGCAACGCCAAACATCAGAGCGATGCGCACCGCTCGCTGCGATCGCTTGCGATGCTGGCTCCGCTCTGGAGTGTGCCGGGAATCAGTTTCGTGAGTCTGCAGAAGGGGGAGGGCGAGGATGAAGCTGCCGCACCACCGGTCGACCAACCCCTGTTGCATCTCGGCTCCGACATCGCGGACATGGCCGACACCGCCGCGATCGTCGCGCAACTCGATCTTGTGATCTGCGTGGATACGTCGATCGCGCATCTCGCAGCATCAGTGGGAACGTCTTGCTGGGTGATGCTGCCGGCAGAGGAGGTCGACTGGCGCTGGATGCACGAACGCAGTGACTCGCCCTGGTATCCCGGGACGATTCGTCTGTTCCGCCAACCTTTGGACGGACAGTGGCCCGCGGTTAGCGAACAGGTGCGGCAAGCGTGTGCGGAGCGGTTCCCGGAATATGACCTCAGTCGAACTTTGTCAGGTCCTGGAAAATGAGTTGTGCCCACGTATTACCGCGAGCCTGAACGAGCAGACCGCCTTCGCCGATCTTCCCAAGCTCGATGGGGGCGAAGCCCAGGCGATCGACCAGGGCCGCCACCGAGGCGCTAGCGTCGTCGTGGTCGCTGGAGACGAACACGACCCGCCGGCCGCCTTGCCGTGTCGTCGCCCCTTGGGCCAGGGTGGCAGCAGGCAGATGGTTGAAGGCCTTCACCACCTTCGCTCCGGGAAACGACTTCGCCACCGCAGCGCTCGACGGCAACCCGCCAAGTTCCTCTGGAGGCACGCCGTACGCGTTCATTGCGTCGATTACGATCTTCCCTTCCCAGTTGGCGGCAGCCCGCCCGATGTCCCGGTGATTGCCGAAGGGCACGGCCAGGATGACGACGTCCGCCTTGACCGCGTCCTCGATTCGCTGGGGCACGAGTAACGGACCGATCTTCGCCGCGAGCGCATCGACCGGTCGTCTCCCTGCCACGATTACTTCGATGTCCTGATGGGAAAATGCCTGGGCGATGGCCGTGCCAATCTTGCCAAGCCCGATGATTGCATAGCTCATTGAAATTTCCTTGATGTATCGGAACGCCCTGGAGGCGCTTCTCTGGTGTCAGACCTGACTGATGCCGCCATCGGCCATCAGATCCGAGCCCGTCACGTAAGAACTCTGATCGGACGCGAGGAATAGAGCCGCGCTGGCAATTTCCTCGGCCTGGGCGAGTCGACCGAGCGGGATCATGCCCTGGTACATCTTCACGAGATTCTCGCGAGTGTCCGACTGCGAATCGAGAATCGGAGTGTCGGTAGCGCCGGGGCTGAGCATGTTGACGCGGATGCCGCGATCCTTAAATTCCGCAGCCCAGGTGCGGGCATAGGAACGCAATGCCGCCTTGGTCGCCGCGTAAGCGGTGTGGCCAGGAATACCCATCTGATGCATGGCTGACGAGACCAGAATGATCGATCCGCTGCCTGTCATCATCGGCAACAGCTTCTGCACCATGAAGACGGGGCCGCGGGCCATGAGGTTGAACGCCTTGTCGAAATGCTCGGGCGTGAGGGTGTCGATCGGAGCCTGCTCCGTAAAGCCCGCGTTCGACACGATGATGTCGACGACACCCTTTTCTTCTTTGACTGCCGCAGCGACACGGTCGAGGTCATCGAGATTCGCAGCGTCGGCCTTGATAGCCGTCACGTTGCGACCGATCAGTCTGGCGGCCTCGTCGAGCTGTGCCTGCCGACGGCCAAAGATAAACACGTGCGCGCCTTCAGCGACAAAGCGCCTGGCCGTCGCCAGACCGATACCGGTCGTTGCGCCGCTAATGACGGCGATCTTGCCTGTAAGTGTGGACATTGAAACCTTCTGCCTGTTCGTGATTGACAAGTTCATGGTAATTGTCATCGCCGGCGATGATAATCCGCCGATTTCCCATAAGATCCATTCTCAGAGAGAATGGGTTAAACGGGAGAGATGCAATGGACCGGTTTCACGAATTGAACGCCTTCATCGCTGTTGTCGAAGCGGGGGGCTTTTCCGCCGCGGCGCGTCGAACGGGCGAATCGCAGTCCGCCATCAGTAAGGCTATCGGTGCGCTCGAAAAGCGCCTCGGCGTGATGCTGTTCAACCGCAGCACGCGCAGCGTGACGCTGACGGACCAAGGGCAGAGATACTACGATCGGACCAAGCCGCTGGTCGACGAGATGGATGAAGCCGATAGCGAACTGACCAGCAGCACGCTCAATGCATCCGGCCTGATCAGGATCGCCGCGTCCGGAACTTTCGGACGCCTGCACATTCTTCCGCTTATCCCCGACCTGTTGGCGCTGAATCCCGGCCTTCAGGTCGATCTGATTCTTTCGGACTTCGTACGAGATATGGTGGAAGACCGGATCGATCTGGCGATTCGTGTGGGCCCGGTCGACGATCCCGATGCGGTCGTCAGGCGCGTGGGCAGCACTCCGCTCGTGTGCGTCGGCTCCCGTCGTTACTTCGAGCAACACGGAATGCCGAAGACCCCCGCCGAGCTCGTCGATCACAATTGCCTTTTATATGGAGGCCTGATCGAATCGGCGAACTGGCCGTTCGTCGGGCCGCAAGGCCGGTTCAGTGTGGCCGTCCGTGGAAATCTCTCGTCCAACAGCGTCGAAACGATTCGCTCAGGTGTGCTGGCCGGGGTTGGAATTGGCCTGTTCGCCAAAGTCTCTCTTGCCGATGAGCTCCTGGATCCGGACGTGATCAGCATTTTCGACGAATATATAAGCGATGCCCGGGATGTGAGCCTCATCTGGCCGAAGCGTCGATTTGTGCCTGCACGCGTACGTCGTGCGACGGATTTTTTTGCTGCGGCTTTGGCGGAGCGACTTTAGACCAATGGAACCCGCCGGAGCGCGGAGTGTCGTCTCTGCGGATGTGGGCAGTCGCGATGGACGTTGGATTACCGCGCACTGGCTTGCCACAAACGATTTTTGGTCGCTTAGCCTTCACGCAACATCGAATTGTCTTCCTCCAACAGACCGTGACCGGAGAGCAGGGTATCCATGACAGTGATCGCGCAACTTTCAGATATTCATGTTCGACCGCGAGGAATGCTTTATCAGGATCTCGTAGACTCCAATGCGATGTTCGCGCACGCGATCGAAACGCTCAACCGGCTGCATCCCGTTCCTGATCTCGTGCTGATTACTGGTGATCTGACGGACGAGGGATCTCCCGAAGAATATGAGGCACTGCGTGAATTGCTCGCGCCGTTAAAGCATGCGTTTGCCGTAATGCCCGGCAATCACGATGACCGGGACCATTTGCGCGCCGCCTTCGACGATCACTTGTGGTTGCCTGCCGAAGGCGAGCTTCACTTTGGCATCGACGTGGACGCAGTGCGGATTCTCGCGCTCGACACGAGCGTGCCGGGTCTCCACCACGGTGAACTAAGCCACGCGTCGCTCACGTGGCTCGAACGGGAACTTGCTGAAAACTTGCATAGACCGGTCGTCATCGCGATGCATCATCCGCCGTTCATCACCGGCATACCGTATCTTGATCAGTACGGCCTGCGAAATGTTGGCGCCTTCGCCGAGCTCGTGTCTCGATACGGCAATATCGACCGTATCGTCGCAGGTCACGTTCACCGCTCGATGCAGACGCGCGTTGGATCTGTGCCCGTATTGACGTGTCCGAGCACGACGACGCAGATCGCGCTGCGCGTCGAACCGGACGCCGAGCCGGCGTCCTATCTTGAACCGCCTGCATTTATGTTGCATCGCTGGGCAGACCCGGCGGGCTCCGCGGTTTCGCACTTGTGCTACATCGGGCGCTTTGAGGGACCGCTGCCGTTTGCCTAGACTTCACTAACAGGACGGCCCCCCCCACTGGCCGCCTGGCACGTAGGTGCCAGTAACCTTCCGTTTCGGGTTTGAGAACTCCGTGCACATCGAACTCGACGAATACACACCTCACACATGTCCTTGCCAACCCCGACGCTGCATACCGCCCGCCTGCTATTGCGCCCGTTCACCGACGCCGATATGGACGCTATCTTCGCGCTGCAAAGCAGCCCGCGCGTGCTGCGTTACTGGGACGCGCCGGCCTGGAAGAATCGCGCACAAGCGGAGCGCTTTATCGCCGGTTGCAGGCAGATTGAGCGGGAAGGCACCGGCGCGCGGCTGGCCATCGAGCGGGCCGCCGACGGTGTGTTCATCGGCTGGTGCTCTCTGGGCAAATGGGATCCGGTCTATCGCAGCGCGAAGATGGGCTATTGCCTCGATGACGTGGCATGGGGCCAGGGCTTCGCCACTGAAGCAGCGAACGCTTTGTTGCAATGGGCCTTCGAGACGCTGGACCTGAACCGTGTTCAGGCCGAGACCGATACACGCAACACGGCATCGGGCCGCGTGCTGGAGAAACTCGGGTTCGTGCACGAAGGCACGCTGCGTGAAGATTGCATCGTGGACGGGGAGGTATCGGATTCCTCGGTGTATGGGCTCCTCAAACGGGAATGGAAGCCGTTGCCTCGCCGCTGAAGCGTCGCCGCAAAGGCGAACGCCTCAGCCCCCAGCCCTTGACGCACCCGCCGGATTAAACATGGACATCCGGCTCACCATCCACTTCAGCACTTCATCTGCCGCGGCACTCAACGGCCGCCCGCCCCGGATCAGCAAACGAGCCTTCGCCGATGCAAACAGCGGGTGATCGATCGGCAATGCAACCAGCTCGCCGCTGGCGATTTCACGCATCGCCGCGAATCCCCCAATCAGCGTCGCGCCATTGCCTTTCTTGACGAAGCGCTTCATCACCGCCAGCGAGTTGGTGGAAACCGTTGCCCGGATGGGGATATTTTCGGCGAACGCGAGCATTTGCACGGCCTGGCCCAGTCCGTACGCGGGCGGCATCAGCGCGAGTGGACACTGAAGCATTTCGCTGACGCTCACCGGTCCGCCACGCAGCGCGAGCGGATGGCCGGCGTGGACCAGCAACTCCACCCGCTGCGACGACGTCGCACGATACTCGATGTCCGGATGCGTCGGCGGGTTGTAAGCCAGCCCGATGTGCGCGCGGCTTTCCACCACTTCGCCGACCACATCGTTGACGGGCAGCGCGTCGACCGTGATGTCGAGTTGCGGATACTGCGCGCAGAAGTCGGTGAGCACTTCGTCCATCAGGCCGTCGATATACCCTTCGCTTATTGCGAGCCGCACATGGCCTTGCTGCAAGCCCTGAAGTGCTTGTAACCGCTGTTCGAACTGCTCCTGCTGCGCCTGGCAGCCACGCCAGAACTCGACCAGATGCAGCGCCGCTTCGGTTGGCGCGACGCCGCGAGCACGGCGTTCGAACAGCGGTGCGCCGATTTCCTCCTCCAGCAGCCTGATCTGCCGCGTAATCACCGAAGCCGCCGTATTCAGCCGGTCCGCTGCGCCGCGGATCGAGCCGTGGGTCAGCACTTCATGGAAGTAGCGTAGCCGGCGCTGATTGATCTCTCGCATTGTCGGGTCCTTTCCTGACCGTTGCCCATTGAGCAACGTTACTTCACATTAGTTGCTCTTGCTATCCCGTTTTTGGCTGCCGACCATGATTCGGTGCCTCAGCCGTCCCCTACGACCCTTCTCCGGAGATCGTCCGTGTCCGCCATTCCATCGAATCCGAGCGCAGACCAGACCACGGCGCTCTACAGCAGGCTCAATCTGCGTCTGCTGCCGTTTCTGCTGATCTGCTACCTGTTTGCCTGTCTCGACCGCCTCAACATCGGCTTTGCGAAACTGCAGATGCAGACCGATCTGAACTTTTCGGACGCGGTCTATGGCGTCGCCGCGGGCATCTTCTTCCTCGGCTATGTGCTGTTCGAAGTGCCGAGCAACCTGTTGCTGCCGAAACTGGGCGCGCGTAAAACGATCAGCCGCATTCTGGTGCTGTGGGGCCTTACATCCGCATCGATGCTGTTCGTCCACAACGTGCCGATGTTCTACGGGTTGCGGTTTCTGCTTGGCGTATTCGAAGCCGGCTTCGCGCCGGGGATGATTTTTTACCTGACCTACTGGTACGGCGAGGAGCGCATGGCGCGCGCGATCGCGACCGTGATGATTGCCGGCCCGCTCAGCGGCGTAGTGGGTGGGCCGCTATCGGCGTGGACCATGACGACCTTCGCCGGCGCGTTCGGACTCGCCGGCTGGCAATGGATGTTTCTCGTCGAAGGCTTGCCGTGCATCGTGCTCGGTGTGGTGGCGTGGTTCTTCCTGGTCGATCGGCCGGGCGACGCGAAGTGGCTGTCGGCGGAAGAGAAGCGCGCACACACGGCGAGCCTGGGTACACCTGCCGCCGCGCATCATTCATTTGCTCAGGTGGCGCGCGACCCCCGTGTCTATCTGATGGCGCTGGGCTATTTCTGCGTGATCTGCGGCATCTATACGGTCAACTTCTGGTTGCCGACCATCATCAAGGCCGACAAGGTGACGGACACCATGCAGATCGGCCTGTACTCGGCGATTCCCTACATCGCTGCCGTGATTGGCATGTATTTAGGAGGACGTAGCTCGGATCGCTATCGCGAACGCCGCTGGCACAGCGCGGTGCCGGCGCTTGTCGCGGCGATCTCACTGGCTATCGCGACGCTGGCGAGCGGTCAGCTTGCGTTGTCGCTCATTTTCATGACCATCGCCACGGCGGCGATGTGGGTTTCCTACACGGTTTTCTGGGCCATTCCATCCGACTATCTGAAAGGCGATGTCGCTGCGGGCGGTATTGCCTTGATCAATACGATCGGTTTGCTCGGCGGCTTTTTGAGCCCGACCATCATCGGCTGGGCCAAGACCGCGACCGGCAGCCTGCAGGCTGGCCTATATGTGATGGTCGCGTTGCTGGCGCTCGGCGCGGGCCTGCTGCTGGCGATCCGCTTGCCGTCGCGCACGGAGGTCGTCGCTCAGCGTGCCCGGGCCTGATCCCATGCACGCGCTGGTGCGCTGTCTTTAATGGAGAGTACGAACTTGGCATACAAGATCCTGATTGCTGGCTTCCAGCACGAAACCAACACGTTTGCGCCGTCCCCGGCGACCTATGAAAGCTTCGTACGTGGCGAGGGTCATCCGCCGATGGCGCGAGGCGACGCTGTGCTCGCGATACGCGACGTCAACCTGCCGATCGGCGGCTTTATCCAGGCCAGCGAGCGGCAAGGGCACACGCTGCTGCCCGTCATCTGGACCGCCGCGAGTCCTTCCGCGCAGGTGACGGAAGACGCCTATGAACGCATCGTCGGTGAGATCGTGGCGGCAGCGGGCGAGGGTGGCTTCGACGCGATCTACCTCGACTTGCATGGTGCGATGGTGGCGCAGCATGTGGACGACGGCGAAGGCGAACTGCTCGCACGCATCCGTGCCAAGGTCGGTCCGTCTGTGCCGGTCGTCGCTTCGCTCGACCTTCATGCGAACGTGACCGAGCGCATGCTTGCCAGCGCCGATGCGCTCGTCGCCTACCGGACTTATCCGCATGTCGACATGGCCGACACGGGCGCGCGGGCCGAGCGCCTGCTGGTGCGCTTGCTCGACGAGCGCAAGCCACTTGCACGAGCCGCCCGTCGTCTGCCGTTCCTGATTCCGATCAATGGCATGTGCACGATGCTCGAACCGGCTCGCTCGATGTACGAAGCGCTCGGCACGCTGGAGCAGGGACCGGTCGTCTCGCTGTCGTTCGCGCCGGGCTTTCCCGCCGCTGATTTTCCGGAATGCGGGCCTGTCATCTGGGGTTATGGTGAGGAGGCCTCAGCGGTGCGCGACGCCGTCGATTCGTTGTACGACACAATGCTGCGCAACGAAGCGCAATGGGCGGTGCCGTTCCTGTCGCCCGATGCTGCCGTGGCTGAAGCGATCCGCCTCAGTGCAACGGCGCAGAAGCCCGTGGTGATCGCGGACACGCAGGATAATCCCGGCGCCGGCGCCGATTCGAACACGACCGGCATGCTGCGCGCGCTGCTCGACAACGGCGCACAGGATGCCGCGCTCGGCCTGATCTGGGACCCTGAGGCGGCCGCGCAGGCACACGCAGCGGGCGTGGGCGCAACGCTGGAGCTGGCACTGGGAGGCCGCTCGGGAACGCCGGGCGATGCTCCTTTCATTGGCACATTCGAAGTCGTCGCACTTTCCGACGGCCGCTGCCGCTACGATGGTCCGATGATGCACGGCATGCAGGTAGAGCTGGGCCCGGTGGCCTGCCTGAAGATAGGGGGGGTGCGCATCGCCGTAAGTTCGACCAAGGCACAGATGCTCGATCGCAATCTCTATCGGGTCGCGGGCATCGAACCGGAGCAAATGAAAATACTGGTGAACAAGAGCTCCGTGCATTTTCGGGCCGACTTCCAGCCGATCGCGCACACGGTGCTGGTCGCGAAGGCGCCGGGTCCGATGACGGCAGATCCCGCCGACTTGCCATGGAAGCGGCTCGCGCGAGGTATCAGGATTCGGCCTATGGGAAAGTCGTTTGGCGGCTGAGGGCGCCTTGAGGCTATGCTCTCGCTGCAACCAGCGTGTGCATCGGAGGCACGGTCGCCTCCGAGCAGAGAAACTCGATTAACGCGTCGAGCTTGCGATGCCGGCGCGTCGGTCCGCGCCGCAGAACGAAGCACCACGACGCCGGCCGGGAGCGGTCGGGAAACAGCCGCACCACACGCCCGCTGCGCAATTCCGCGTCGATCAGCGGCGAGCGCCCAAGCGCGAGTCCCGCACCGCCAACGGCAGCACTCAGCACCTGACTGAAGCTGCTATAGCGGACGATTTTGGTTTCGAAATCGCCAGGCAGCCCGAACTCCGCTGACCAGTTGCGCCAATCGATCTCAGGGAAATCCTCGTGCGTTTCCTGCAGCAGACGGCAACGGCAAACTCTCGTAGAGGCGAACTCATACAGATCGGGACTGCAGACCGGAAACACCTCTTCGCGGAACAGCACGATGTCATCGGGACGCAGGGCGCGTTCGGATACGTGCAGGATGGCGAGGTCGATGCTGTGGCGGGCGAATTCTGGTTCGCCATCCTGAATGATGGCGTTCAGTGGGGCATCAGGATGGCTGGAAGAAAACTCGGCGAGACGGCGCGCCAGCCACATTGTCGAAAACGATGCGTTAGCAGAGACGGTCAGCCGTCTGGAGACCCCCTTGATCTGCGAACAGGCGTCCTCGAGCAGCGCCAGCGCGTTGCTGACCGAAGGCATCAGGTTCGAACCTGCCGGTGTCAGGCGAATTCCCCCCAGCCCTGTGCTGCGTTCGAGCAGACGGGTGCCCAGCGATTCTTCCAGACTGCGGATCTGATGGCTCACGGCGCTGGTCGACACGCTCAGTTCGACCGCCGCGCGGGCAAAGCCGCCGAGCCGAACCGCCGCCTCGAACGCACGCAACGCCGACAGTGGAGGGATATTGGACATAGGAGGGTATTGTAGGATATTCAACACCCCTTGAAAAACCATCTTTTGCCTGCCGGTCCGGCGCTTGGTAACGTCGCATAAACCCGAATATAAAAAGCGACGTTGCGCTGAACCGACCGGAGAAACGGATGTATTTCGATAGCAGGTTATGGATGATGATGGCGGGGCTGCGGTTACGCGTGGCCGGCGCGGTGGTGCTGGGCTTGCTCGCTATGGGCTTTGGCGTGATGCGCTTCGTCTTTCTCGGCCGGGTTCTCGCGCTCGCGTTCAAAGGTGCACCACCGCAACAGATTGCGCTCGCCGCAGCCGCTACGGTGGCCTGCATGCTGCTGCGGGCCGCACTCGATCATCGCCGCGTCGTGCTGGCGCAGGGCACCGCCGGACGCGTTCAGTCGGTGCTGCGCGCACGCCTGTTCGACCGCATCGCCGAGCTCGGCCCCGCCTGGTTCGGCGCCGAACGCACCGGTGGCGTGATGCTGGCCGTCATCGACGGTGTGGAGCAGTTGCAGACTTTCTTCGGCGCTTATGTGCCGCAACTCGTTATCGCCGCTTGCGCGCCGGTGGTGATCTTCGCCGTGCTGGCCTGGTGGGACGTGCCCACCGCCGCCGTGCTGCTGGTCGCCGCGCTCGCGACGCTCGCACTGCCGATGCTGGTCCACAACGCCGACAAGCGCGCGGCCATCGCTCGCGCGGCGGCGTTCAAGGCGTTCGGCGAAGAGTTCCTCGACGCGGTGCAAGGTCTGCCCACACTCAAGGCATTCGGCCAGAGCGGCGCCTTCGCGCAAAAGCTTGCGGCTCACGCTCGAGCCTTGTCCGGGAGCACGTTCTGGGTGCTCGCCCTGGGTCTGCTGACCCGCTTCTTTACCGATCTCGGCACCGGGCTGGGCGCGGCGGTTGCCATCGCGGTAGGCGCCTGGCGGGTGCGTCACGGCGAGATGAGCCTTGAAGCCTTGCTGATCATCCTGATGGCCGGCACGGAGATCTTCCGTCCGCTGCGCGATCTGCGGTCGGTGCTGCACTCGGGCATGATCGGACAGTCGGCGGCGAACGCTATCCACACGCTGCTGGAGGCCCGTAGCGATGCTCCGGCTGCGCTCGGCGCGCAGGTCCCGGACCTGACGCCCAGCATTGCATTCGACAGCGTCGGCTTTGCCTACCCGGGCCGCCGCGCCGATGCCCACGCCGGGCTGAGCTTTACGATTGCCGCCGGCGAAACGGTGGGCATCGTCGGGCCGAGCGGGGCGGGGAAATCGACCATCCTGCGCCTGCTGTTACGCCAGCACGATGCGCAGGCCGGTGCAATCAGCATCGGCGGTCACGACATTCGCACGCTGAATCCCGACCAGGTGCGCGGCATGATTGCGATCGTCGCTCAGGACACCACGCTGTTCGACGGCACGATCGCCGATAACCTGCGGCTCGGCCGGCACGATGCCAGCGACGCGGACATGATCGCCGCCGCGACTGCGGCCAATATCCACGACTTCATTAGCGCGCTACCCGACGGTTACGCGACGCGTATCGGCGAACGTGGCGCCACGCTCTCCGGCGGACAGCGCCAGCGCATCGCGATTGCTCGGGCGTTGCTGCGCGACGCGCCGATCCTCGTACTCGACGAGGCGCTTTCCGCAGTCGATGCGGAGAACGAAGCAGTCATCCAGCAAGCGCTCGACCGCTTGATGCGCGGTCGCACGACGCTGATTCTCGCGCACCGGTTGTCGAGCGTGATCGGCGCCGACCGGATTCTCGTGCTGGAGCAGGGGCGCGTGGTGCAGAGCGGCACGCATGCCGAGTTGATCGATCGTCCGGGGGCGTATCGCCGTCTGATGGTACCGCAGGTCTCGGCGAGAGGCGAAGCGCCGGCTGTGATCGAGCGGGTACGGACCGCGGCAGTTTCGTCGGGGCCGCAAGTGCGAGCGCTCGCCGAGGACGCCGCGGCGATCGGTTGGGGCGATACGTTGCGGACCTTGTTGCGCTTCGTTCGACCATGGCGCACGAAGCTGACGCTGACCGTGCTGTGCGGCATCGGCCGTGTCCTGAGCTTCATCGGGGTTGGCGTGCTGGCTGCGCTGGTTGTGGCCGGTGTCTCTTCGGGGCGGCCAGTCCTCGCGTTGACCATCGGACTGCTAATTGCTGCGCCAGTTGCGGCGACGCTTCACTGGCTGGAATCCTGGCTCGCCCATGACATGGCTTATCGTCTGCTGGCGGAAATGCGCATTGCCTTGTTTGCGAAGCTGGAGCGTCTCGCGCCCGCGTATCTGCTGCGTCGCCGTTCCGGCGACCTGGTGGCGCTGGCCACTCAGGACGTGGAGACCGTCGAATATTTCTATGCCCATACCGTGGCACCGGCATTCGTCGCAGTGTTGATTCCCGCTGGCGTGCTCGCATTGCTCGCATGGGCGGCCTGGCCGCTCGCGCTGGTGCTGCTGCCTTTCCTTGCGTGGGCCGGTCTCACTCCGGTCTTCGCGCGCAGCAAGATCGACCGTCTCGGTGGCGAGGCACGCGCCGCATTAGGACAGCTTGGCGCGCATCTCACGGAGACGATCCAGGGCCTCGCCGAACTCGCCGCTTTCCAGGCCACGGGGCGCCGCCGCGCAGTGTTTCTCGCAGACCTTCAGGCTTACCAGAAGCAGCGCTCCGCTCTGCTCGACGATCTGTCGCGTCAGAGCGCCGCGCTGGAAATCGCGACCGGCCTCGGTGGACTCGCCGTGGCCTTGCTGGGCGCCGTGCTTGCTTCGCGCGGCTGGTTTGCCCACGAGTGGCTGCCGTTGCTGGTGCTGGTGGCCGTCGCGGCCTTCATGCCCGTCGCCGAGATCGGCCAGGTAGCGCGTCAGTTGGCCGATACGATCGCCTCCACGCGCCGCTTGCATGTAGTCGAAAGCGAGAACGAACCGGTGACCGACGGCGACCTCCCGGTGCCGGCGAACCCGCCCATCCAGATCGAAGCGTTGACGTTCTCGTACCCGGGACGCAGCGTGCCGGCGCTGGACCGCGTGAGCTTTGTTGTACGTCCGGGCAGCACTGTGGCGCTGGTGGGTGCATCGGGGGCGGGCAAGTCGACGGTAGCGAATCTGCTGTTGCGTTTCTGGGATCCGCAGCAAGGCGCAATCAAGCTGGGCGGCACCGATTTGCGCCAGCTGCGCCTTGACGATCTGCGCAGCCACATTGCGCTGGTGGCGCAGGACACCTATCTGTTCAACGACACGCTGGAAGCGAACATCCGTCTCGCGGGACGTGACGTGTCCGACGAGGATGTGCGCCGCGCACTGGATCGGGCAGCGCTGAGCGAGTTCGTGGACCGCTTGCCGGAGGGACTTGCAACCCGGGTGGGCGAACGCGGCGTGCAACTGTCTGGCGGTCAACGTCAGCGGGTGGCGATTGCGCGGGCGTTCCTCAAGGACGCGCCGATCCTGATCATGGACGAGGCGACTTCGCATCTGGACACGATCAGCGAGCAGCAGATCCGCGCGGCGCTGGAAGAATTGATGGCGCACCGTACCTCCATCATCATCGCGCATCGTCTGTCGACCATTCAGAACGCGGACACCATTCTCGTGATGGATGGCGGACGCGTGGTCGAGGCCGGTAGTCATGACGAACTGCTGGCTGCGCGCGGTGCCTATGCAAGGCTCGTCGCGCACCAGTCGGGCGTGGTGGCCGCGTAATTGGACGTATGCGCTGGCATCAGGATGCCAGTACAGCGGTGCAGGGCGGTGACCAGCGACGCGCGCCCGCAAACGGGCGCGCGTCCGGCCTTAATGCGTGATAGATACCTTGAAGGCAGACTCGTAAGTCAACTGGACGTGCTCGTGGCGCGCCAATGAATTCATCACGGTGACGAGATCCGGCTGGCTCACCTTCACGGACTGCGCCGTGCCGGTCCGGTCGGCAATGGTCAGGAGATTCAGCTTGCTATTGATCGCCGTGACTTCCACCACCCCGTCATAGGTTCGCACTGCGCGAAAACCGTCCTGGCCGGAATCGGCTGCCGATTGGGTCACCTTGACGCTGTGCGTCAAGCGCGTGAGTTTGGCACCCTTCATGGGAGTAAGCGCGGTGACGTACGGCTCCAGATAGGCGATGGCGACTTTGTTGCCTACGCTAACCCGGTCGAGCACGTCGCTATGGTCCTTCGCGTTCAGACTCAGTTCGCGGCCGCTTTTGAGCGTCACGACAATGATCGAATTCTTCTTGTCGATGAAACTCACGGTGCCGTTTGCGTGGTCAACGGTTTTGTCGCTTTGTGAACTGACGGCCGCTGCCGAAGCGGCTGCCGGTTCCGAAGCCGTGTTGTCGGCCGCGGCGCAGATTGAAAGCCACGAGGACAGACCTAGTACGACCGCAATTGCTGCGGATCGCCGTGCTACGGAAGAACGACCACTGGACTGATAAAACATTAGTGCCCCCCTATCTATATGCGTTTCCGGTCCACGAAAGACGCAGCATCGATACGTCTCGCGCTTGACCCCTGAAATGCAGGTTCGAAATGTCAATTCCATCCTGACGGCACCGGAAACGTTTCATGCCGGCTTCTTGCGCCGCAGGATGCGGTGTAACGGTACCACGTTCCGCCAGCGGGCTTACCAATCGAAAGCTTGTCAGGGTGCTCGATAACGACGTGGTGGAAGGGTATCTGGAGCG
Source organism: Paraburkholderia sp. GAS82 (assembly GCF_050436285.1). NCBI lineage: Bacteria > Pseudomonadati > Pseudomonadota > Betaproteobacteria > Burkholderiales > Burkholderiaceae > Paraburkholderia > Paraburkholderia sp. GAS82. Next base: position 537,665 of record NZ_JBNDLX010000004.1, on the reverse strand, counting down.
GTTCAGATCAGAGGCAGGCGAGAAAGGGCGGACGGAGGTCGGCAAGGACGACGGCGTCGTGATCGACCGGCTGTACACCTGAGGTTCGCGATCTATATCACAGCGTGAAAAAACCTTCACGTGTCCGAAGCCGGAACGACACCTCTTCCTGCCTATTCTGAATACGCAACTTCGGCAACGGTCCAATTCCATCGCGACACAGGCCGTCTTGCCGCAGGGCAATATTAGACACTGGAGGAAGACACCATGAAGACCCCGTTGAAGTACGCATTGCCCCTCGGGCTGATGATGGCCAGCGCCTGCGCGATGGCCTCAGGCCAGCTCACGCCGCACGAGTGCAACTCGTATCCATTCAAGCACACGCAGGGAGAGGTGACGCACCGCGACATGATCCGGGAACTGCGCGAACTGGAGTCCGTCGGGTACCGGCCTTCGACTGACAACTATTCCCTCGATATCACCGATGCGCGGGCGCGTTTGATGGCGAAGTACGCTACGGACTGCAAACCAGATCAGAACGCCACGGCGGTACCGCCGTCGAACAGCTGATTCGTTTCAGGCTGCGGGTAAGGGCGTCGCGCCAGGCGTTCGATGCCTGCGCGCGCTTACCGCGTTGGTGTCAGGCGCCTGCGTGCTCCATCCAGCCAGCGATGGCGTCGACCACCTCGCCCTCGATCCCGTAGTAGCCGTGTGGTGACAGCGAGGCACACTGGTTCGACGAATGCGCCGTGCCCCCTTGCACGAATATCACGGTGCTGTGCGTATTGCGCATCGACTTTGCAATCGCGTCGGCCATCGAAGGTGGTGCGACCCAGCACTGATCGTCCTTGTTCGCGACCACGAGCGCGGGTACGTGCACATCATCGGGATGCGCGTCGAAGACGGTCTCGTGCGAGGCGCCGAGGATCGACACCGATTCGGTCAGGATCACGCCCGCAAGTCGCGAGCCTTTCTCGTGTGAAGCCGCGTTCATCGCTGCAATCGACCCCTGGCTCGTGCCCATCACCCAGACGGGGACGTTGGCCTGCTCATGAGCGAAGGCCACGATCTCCCGCGTTACTTCAGCGTAGGCAGCGGTGCTGCGCTTGCCGCGCATCGACTCATGGTCGATCGCGTCCACCAGCACGACGCCATAACCCTTGGCTTTCCATAGGTCCCGCGAGCGAACGACGAAATTGTCGCCGTGTTTGATCACACCATCTTTCTCGATGCCGATGTCGTCTGCGCCGCCCGGAAACATCACGATGATGCCGCGCGGTTCCGAGGGCGGTGCGTCGTATAGGACCCGCTGAAAGCCACCGTCTGCAAGCGGCAGGTCCCGCACGAGGACACCGCCTTGCGACGCTGCGCTGATGGCTTCCTCGTTCGCGGGGTGGTGGTGATGGATCTCGAAGGTGGATGCATCAGCGGCAATGGACAGCGTGCAGAGAACGGCGGCAACGAGGGCCGAGCGAAGGCGGCCAGTTTGATGTGAGAACACGCAAAGCCTCTAGGTCGGGTATCTTCAGGACTTCCTTGCCATCCCGTGGATGACACATGCGAGGATACGAGACACCGCGCCAAATTGAAAATACATGTGAACGACGGTTGCCATATTTTCAGGGTATGGCAATCTGGCGCAAAATAGACTCAAGACAATCAGCCTGCCTATCATGCACTCACACGAATCTCTTCAGAAGCTGGACATTATCGAAGCCGATCAGCTCGCCGACCATCTGCCGGCGCAGGTCATCGCTCATTTGCCACCCAATGGTGTCGTCGTATTCGCCGTCAGCGACGACGCCTCGGATACGGCCGCGTTCAGCGAGCGTTATGGTTTCGGGTTGGAAGACTGCGCGAATACCATCGTGATTCGCTACAGGAAGGATGGCGGAGAGCACTATGCCGCGATTGTGACGCTCGGCTCGTTGCGGCTCGATATCAACGGTGCGGTGAAGGCACACCTCGGCGCGCAGCGGCTCTCGTTCGCCAGGCGGGAGGTTGCGGTCGAACATAGCGGAATGGAATTCGGCGGTATCACGGCGTTTGGAGTGCCTGACGACTGGCGCATTCTCGTCGATGCTGCGGTGATGGAGCGTGAGCAGGTCGTGATGGGCGCCGGTGTGCGCGTGGCCAAGCTGTTGTTGCCGCCAGCGGTGTTGCGCGGTTTGCCAAACTGCGAGGTTGCGCAGTTGACGTTGCCTGCGGAATAGGCGCCGTTGGCTGCCGCTGCGTGGTTACGCGCTCATGCGCTGAGCGCGGCGACGATCTGTTTGCGCAGCGCCTGGTCGGGATAGTCACCGATACCGGCGTGCAAGTTGTCGATCATGTATTCGGGGCGTCCAGTGCCGGGGATCACGCAGGTCACCGCCGGATGCGCCAGCACGAACTTGAGCAGAACCTGGGCCCATGAGGTGCAGCCGATTTCCGCGGCCCATCCCGGCAATGGACGCCCGTGCAGTTGTGCGAGCAGGCTGCCGCCGCCGAACGGCTGATTGATCACCACACCTATGCCTCGCTCGGCTGCCAACGGCAGGATGCGTTCTTCAGCGGCGCGATCGTCTGCCGAATAATCGATCTGCACGAAATCGAGTTTCTCGCTGCGCATGATGGCCTCGACTTCGTCGAACGCGCCTGAGGTGTAGTGCGTGATGCCGAGGTAACGGATCCGTCCGCTGGCTTTCCAGTCGCGCAGCGTTGGCAGTTGCGTGCGCCAGTCGAGCAGGTTGTGAATCTGCATCAGATCGATATGCGGCTGCTGCAGGCGCCGCATCGACTCTTCCATTTGCGCAATGCCTGCTTCGCGGCCTTGCGTCCATACCTTGGTGGCGACGAACGCTTTCTGGTGGGCGGCGAGTTGGGTCAGCAAGGTGCCGGTTACCGCCTCGGAGGTGCCGTACATGGGCGATGAATCGATGACGGAGCCGCCGGCGGCGAACAGTATGCGGAGTACTTCGGCTAGACGTGCCTGGGCGGTGAGGTCGTCGCCGACGTCGAAGGTGCGCCATGTGCCGCAGCCGACTACGGGGAGTGGCTCGCCGGTGCTCGGGATTGGGCGTGTGTGCATGGATGGGGTGGGTTGCGCTTTGAGCAGGGTGCTAAGCGGTGCGGTCAGGATGGTGCCTGCGGCGAGGCGCAGGAGGGTGCGGCGGGTTGGGTGTGGGGTCGTTCGTGCTGGGGTCACGCCTGCCTCCTTGCGTCCGGGTGCCGTTCGCACGGTAAGTTGCGCGACGCCATACCTGATGCTCTCACGAAACGGCCGCCCATGACGGGAGGTGCCCGTGCGCGCGGCACCTGCGCAACCTCCACGCGCCTCATAAATCCTCCACCACATCAACGGCTTGCGAAGTTTGCCCGGTAGTTGTCCACATCCTTATGAACGGTTTCTGTGGAGAACTTTGTCGCGCAGCGCACCGGTCCCGCAAGCGTTTGATCCGGGCTACTTCATCTCCCGTCAACGTCCTATAGGACAACTCCGATTTGATGTGATTCGTTGTTTTCGGCTCAAGAACGGCGGCCCGTTTGACCCGGGTTGTTTCATCTGGCGCTAGATTACGCGGTCGTTAAAAGCGGCGTGCGGAATAGACCTGATGAACAAGAACAACTTTCGACTTGTGTATAACCGCCTGCGCGGAATGCTCGTGGCTGTCGAGGAAACCGCTGCGGCATCGGGAAAGGAAACTGGGCAGACCACGGCGCGCAGTGAAGAATCACAGGGCGTGATTTTTATGCTGCGGCAGGTCGCGTTTGCCGCGCTTGCCCTGCTTGGCACGCTGCCTTCGTGGTCGGGTGCGCAGATCGTTCCGGGTGGCGCTAACGCTCCATCCGTCATCCAGACACAGAACGGTTTGCCGCAGGTCAACGTCAACCGGCCCTCGGGTGCGGGTGTGTCGATGAACACTTATGGTCGGTTCGATGTGCAGTCGAAAGGCGCGATCCTGAACAACTCACCGGTGATCGTGCAGACGCAGCAGGCGGGCATGATTAACGGCAATCCGAACTTCGGCCCTGGCCAGTCGGCGCGCGTCATCGTCAATCAGGTCAATAGCAGCGCGGCGAGCCAGATCAACGGGCATCTTGAAGTTGCGGGCCAGCGCGCAGAGGTGGTCATTGCTAACGGAAGCGGGATTTCCGTGAACGGTGGCGGCTTCATCAACACGTCGCGGGCCATCCTGACCACCGGCACGCCGAATTTCGCGCCGGACGGCTCGCTCGCGGGCTTTAACGTGACGGGCGGCAACATCAGCATCCAGGGCGCGGGACTGAATGCGGGCGACACCGATCAGGTCGACCTGCTGTCGCGCGCCGTGCAGGCGAATGCCGCGATCTACGCGAAGAACCTGAATGTCGTGACCGGTGCGAACAGCATTAGCCATGACACGCTCAATGCAACGCCGATTGCGGGCGACGGTCCGGCGCCGGGTGTGTCCATCGACGTGAGCCAGCTTGGCGGGATGTACGCGAACCGGATTGTGCTTGTGGGCACGGAGAATGGCGTCGGTGTGTCGAATAAAGGCGTGCTGGCGGCGCAGGCGGGTGATCTGGTATTGAGCACCAATGGGCTGCTGACGCTGGCCGGGCAGACCAATGCAAGCGGCAACATGGCGCTCGCGGCGGCGGGCGGCATCGACAATAGCGGGACGACGTATGCGCAGCAGGGCGTGAGCGTCAACACGTCTGGCGCGCTGACGAACAGCGGTGTGCTCGCGGCGCAGCAGAACACGACGGTCAACGCGGGCAGCGTGGCATCGACCGGCACGCTCGGCGCGGGCGTGAACGGCGACGGCAGCCTTGCGCAGACGGGCGATCTGTCAGTGACGGCGGGCGGCACATTGACCACGACCGGACGCAATGCGGCAGGCGGCGATGCGTCGCTGAACGGCACGGCGGTCAATCTCGCCGGCAGCAGTGCCTCGGCCAATGGGTCACTCCAACTTGCAGCCAGCGGCGGCGACCTGAACCTGTCGGGCGCGACCGTGACGGCAGGCGCTGCGCTGGACACGCGCGCCTCCGGGACGCTCACGAACGACGGCGGTGTACTGTCCTCGGGCGGCGCACAGAGCGTCACGGCGGGCGCGCTGTCCGACCGCAACGGGCAGATTGTCTCGGGCAGCACGCTTAACGTCGCGACAACAAGTGACTTGCAGAACCAGGGCGGCACATTGCAGGCAGCCGGCGCACTTTCGGTTAGCGCCGGTTCGCTCGACAACACAGGCGGTCATGTTACTGCGTTGGGCGCGGACGGCCTCACGCTGGCGGCGGCGGGTCTGCTGAACAATGGCGCGGGCGGGACCATCGGCGGCAACGGTAACGTGAACGTGCAGGCCGGTCAGATCGCGAACGCGGGCTCGATCACCGCAGTGCAGTCGCTGATTGCCAGTGCCGTGCAGACGCTGTTCAACAGCGGGACACTCGCGGCGAACGGTAACGTGACCGTGTCCGCAGGCTCGACGTTCACCAACGCGAATACCATCGCAGCAGGCCATCTGGCTACGCTCACCGCGGCATCGTTCGACAACAGCCGTGGCAGCCTCGGTGCGGATCAGATCGCACTGCATGCGGCGAACCTCGTCAATCATGGCGGCACTATCACGCAAACCGGCAACGGCGCGACGACCATGGATGTAACGGGCACGCTCGACAATTCGGGCGGCACGCTGCAGACCAACAGCGACAACCTGGCGCTCGGCCCCGCTGCGCTTGTCAACGATAACGGCACAATTGCCAGCTCCGGCACCGGCACGCTGTCGATCAGTGGGAGCACGTTGTCGAACAATGGCGGCACGATCGCGACGAATGGCGCGCTTGATGTCCGGTCGGGTGCGGCTTCGAACCGGGGCGGCACGCTGGCCGCACAAACGGGTGCGACGTTGCACGTCGCCTCGCTGGACAACAGCGTGGGCGGCTACATCGGCGCGCAGACCGTTTCACTCACAGACTCGGGCGCGCTGAACAACGCCGGCGGGACGATCCAGGCGGACGACACGCTGTCCGTCTCGGCGCAGTCAGTCGTCAACGACGGCGGTTCCATTGCGAATGGCGGTACGGGCACGACGACGGTTAGCGCTGGCGGTGCGATCGCGAACACGGGCAACGGCCTGATTGGTGGCAATGGCGATGTATCGGTATCGGGTGGCAGCATCGGCAATGCGGGTGGCACCGTTACGGCGGGTGGCGCGGCCATGGTGCAGTCCGGCAGCACGCTCGATAACCGGGCTGGCCTGATTCAGGGTACGGACATCGTGTCGGTGTCGGCTCTGGGCGCTATCGACAATACCGGCGGGCAGATCGAGGCAGGCGGCACGGCGGCCACGCTCGCGGTCACAGGCGCGTCGCTCGACAACACGAACGGCCGCATCGCCAACACCGGATCGGGCGCGACGACCATCAGCGCGGCCACCATCGCGAACAGCAATACGGGCGGTGTCGCTGGCGCGGGCACCATTGGCGGCAACGGCGACCTGACCGTGAATGCGGCCACGCTGTCGAACACGAACGGCGCGCAGCTCGTGTCGGGTCACGACCTGACGCTGAACATCGCGCAGCTCGCGGACAACACGAGCGCCACGCTGTCGGGTACAAATAACGTCACGCTGAACGGCCCCAACGCAGGGGTCATCAATGTGGGCGGTTCGATCCACGGCAACGGTGCGATTGCGCTGAACACGGCCTCGCTCGACAATACCTCGGGCCGGATCGGCAACGATACCGGAAGCGGCGGTTCGATATCCGTCAATGCCGGTACGCTCGCGAACCAGGACGGCGCAATCGGCAGCGACCAGAACCTGAGCGTCACAACCAGCCAGCTCACGGGCGATGGCAGGATCATCGCCGGTAACGACGGTACGGTCACGGTCAACGGCGATTACACGCTCACCGGCGGCAACCAGATCCAGGCCAACAACAACCTGATCTTTACCACGGGGGGCGCTTTCACGAACCAGGGCACGCTCGGCGCGGTGAACGCGCTGACGGTGAACGCGGCGAACGTGGACAACCAGGCGGGCGCGGACCTGAATTCGTCGGCTACGACGGTCAATGCGGCGAATGGGATCACCAACGAAGGCCGCATCGAAGGTGACAATGTGACGACGCATAGCGCGTCGCTGACCAACACCGCAACGATTGTCGGCAATACGGTTACGCTCAATGCCGGTTTGATCGCCAACACGGGCGCTGCCGCCGTAATGGCCGCAGCTTCGCAACTGAATCTCTATTCGCCCGGCGACATTTCGAACACGGGCGGCGCGAACCTCTTCAGCCTCGGCGACATCAATATCGCGGCGGATGGCACGCGCGATGCCAACGGACTGCTCGCCAACCGCAGCAATTCCGTCACCAGCGACCAGTCCACCATCGAGGCGCAGGGCAACATCGAGATTGCCGCACAGACGATCACCAACGCCCGCCCCGCGCCGACGGTGGAAACGGTGACAACCGATGTCGATACCGTCCACCAGACCAAGCGCAGTAAGTACATGGCCTGTACGACAGAAAACGCCGACAAGAGCTACTGCACGCAGGCCATGTGGGACGACGGCTACATCGCGCCGATCAACGCGACCTTCTCCAGTTCAGACGTCGTGTCGCAGACCACCGGCCCAAACGCGACGGACAAGGTGCTGGTGGTGAACGTCAACGGCCAGCCGCAGACGATCTACTACAACACGCTGACGACCAACACCGACGGCACGATCACCGTCAGCTACTGGGACGGCTACGATCCGAACGTCAATTACGATCCCGGCACCGAATACGCTTCGCGCAACGACGCCCACAAGGGTTACCAGCGCGTCGAGATCGCACGCGACACGACCACCACCACGCAGCAGGACCAGGTAACCGGCCCGCAGGCGCAGCAGGCGCAGATCATGGCGGGCGGCAACATGGTGCTCGCCAACGTTGGCACGCTGAACAACGCGTATAGCGCCATCGGCGCGGGCGGCTCGATCCAGATTGGCAGCGCCGACGCAGCCGGCGATGTGGCGAGCGGCAACTATGGCGGCACGCTGGTGAACAACATCGGCCAGACGCTCTACCAGTACCAGACGCAGGACATCGTTTCGACCTACGCATGGAACGAGAACATTTCGCGCGATGTCGGCACCGTGGTTGAGCCGTCGATAGTCCTGTCCCCGGTTGCCATTGGCGGAACGGGTGGCACGATCATCGCGAACAACTCGGTGCAGATCGACGCAACCGACATCAACAACACCAACGTGGCGGCGGCCAACTCGGCAACCGGCGCGACGGGCGGCACACTCGGGGCGAATGGAACCGTGGGCGGCATCACCGGCACAGGGGCGCAGACCGTCAACCTCGCCACCGGCCAGACGCAGACCATCAACGCGCCGCAGTCGATTGCCGGACCGGACGGCGCACTCAGTATCACGCTGCCGTCGAGTGGCCTGTACACGTTCAACGCGGCCCCGGGCGCGTCATATCTCGTCGTTACCGATCCGCGCCTGACGAGTTACGCGAGTTTCATTTCGAGCGACTACATGCTGGGAGCGCTCGGCCTCGATCCGTCGAAGCTCATCAAGCGGCTGGGCGATGGCGTCTACGAAGAGCAGATGGTGCGCAACCAGATCACGCAGCTCACAGGCCACGTCTACCTGCAGGGCTACACGAGCAACGAGGACGAGTACCGCGCGCTGATGAATAACGGCGTGAACGTCGCGAAGGAGTTCAACCTTGAACCGGGGCTGGCGCTGACCGCTGCGCAGATGGACGCGCTGACGAGCGATATCGTCTGGCTGGTCAGCCAGAGCGTCACGCTGCCGGATGGTACGACGCAAACGGTGCTGGCGCCGGTCGTCTATCTGGCGCACGCCCATGCGAACGACCTGCAGCCGACCGGCGCACTGATCGCCGCCGATGACGTCGAGATTCACGCCACCGGTAACGCGACCAACTCAGGCGTTATCAAGGGCGGTACGCAGACCGTCGTCGCCGCGACCAACATCCTGAACCGGGGCGGCTCTATCGGCAGCAGCACGGACAACGGCACGACCGTGGTGTCCGCGACGAACGATGTCGTCAACGCGTCAGGACGCATCACCGGCAACCGGGTTGCCGTGCTCGCCGGTCATGACATTGTCAACGCCACGCTGGTGGACACGGTTGGCGTCAGCTCGACAGTGGGCAACAGCAAGGTCAGCCAGAGCCTGCTCGGCGCACAGGGCACGATTGCATCGACGGGGGACCTGCTGGTGGTGGCGGGCAATGACCTGTCGGTTCATGGCGCGAGCATCGCAGCAGGTGGTAATGCGCAGATCGCAGCGGGTCACGATATGACGGTGGATACCGTGCAGTCGGACACGTCGCAGTCGGTGACGAAGAATGCGGACCATCATTGGGAAGCCAGCAGCACGATCAACCAGACTGGCGCGATCACGGCAGGCGGCAGTCTCGCGATGCAGAGCGGCAACGATACGATGCTCAAGGGCGCGACGATCAGCGCGGGTGGCGATATGGCGGTGGTCGCGGGTGGCAACCTCACGGCAACGACCGTCACGAATACCGCGACCTACAACAACGTGGCAACGGACGACAAAACCCGCAAGCAGGCCGACCGCAGCTACGACGAGCAGGCGGTCGGGACGAGCCTGGCCGCGGGCGGCAGCGCGACGCTCGCGGCCCTGAGCGCCGATCCGGCGAAGGGCAATGTCACGCTCACCGGTTCGTCGCTGGCAGCGGGTAGCGGCGCGGCAACCATTGCGGCCACGGGTGACGTGACTATCAACGAAGGCCGCGAGGAACACGATTCTTACTCGGCGACCGAATCGAAGCGTGGCAGCAGTTTCCACGGCTCGACCACCGACACAATGCAGAACACGCAGGCGAACATCGGCGTGGGCAGCACCGTGTCCGGCGACACGGTCACGGTCAGTGCAGGCAAGGATCTGGGCGTGAAGGGTTCGACGATCGCAGGCACGAACGACGTGAACCTGGCGGCGGCGGGCAACGTGAACATCACGACCTCGCAGGACACGCAGAGTACATCGAGCTATTACCAGAAGCATGAGTCCGGCTTTGGCACGAGCGGCGGGATCGGTATTTCGGTGGGCAGCAGGACACAGACCGACACGGCCAATACCACTCAGGTAACGAATACGGGCAGCACGGTCGGGTCACTGAATGGCAGTCTGAACATCACCGCAGGCAACGACCTGCACGTTACTGGCAGCGAGCTGGTTGCCGCGCAGAATGTCACCGGCACCGGCGCTAACGTCACGATTGACTCTGCCGTCGATACGATGCATCACGACGAGACGCACGAGGTCAAACAGAGCGGCTTTACGCTCGCGATCAAGGCCCCGGTGATTGATGCGGTGTACAACACGGTTGACCAGGCACATGCGGCGAGCCACAGTCAGGATGACCGTGCTGCGGCATTGCACGGCATGGCGGCGGCGAGTAGCGCGGTTGATTCGATGGGCGCCGCTGGCACTGCATTAGGCGAGCTTGCCAATGGACAAACGCCCTCGGCCAAGATCGAACTCAGTTATGGCAGCAGCCACAGCAAGAACACCTACGCGGAAGACAGCACGACCAATCGCGGCTCAAGTGTCACGGCGGGCGGCACGGCCGCGTTCGTGGCGACCGGAGACGGCACACCGGGAAGTGGCAATGTGACGATTGCGGGTTCGAACGTGAACGCGAATGACGTGATCCTGGCGGCAAAGAATCAGGTCAATCTCGTGAACACGACCGACACCGACTCGACGCGCAGCAGCAACGAATCCAGCAGTGCGAGTGTCGGTATCTCCTATGGCACGCAAGGCTGGGGAGTCGATGCGTCGATGTCGAAGGCGCACGGCAACGGCAACAGCGATGCCGCCATGCAGAACAACACGCATGTGACGGCGGCCAACACTGCAACGATCATTTCGGGGGGCGACACCAGCATCATCGGGTCGAATGTGAATGGCCGTCAGGTGAATGCCGATGTCGGTGGCAACCTGAACATCGCGAGCGTGCAGGACACGATGTCGAGCGCCGCGCATCAGGAAAGCACGGGCGGTGGCTTCGCGATCAGCCAGGGCGGCGGCAGCGCTAGCTTCAGCCATACCAATGCGAACGCGAACGGTAGTTACGCGGGCGTGAATGAACAGGCTGGCATCTCGGCGGGCGACGGTGGGTTCAATATCAGCGTCAAGGGCAACACCGACCTCAAGGGTGCGGTGATTGCCAGTGATGCGGACGCGTCGAAGAACAATCTCTCGACTGGCACGTTGACTTTCAGCGATATCCAGAACCAGTCCAGCTATGACGCGCATTCGGGCGGCTTCAGTGCAGGCGTGACAACGGGTGACGGTGGCGCGAACTACAGCACCCACGGCCCGGGTTCAACGGCGAACGGGCCCAATGCAGGCGGCGGTGCGCCGATGTTGAGCCAGAACGACAGCGGCAGTGACAGCGCGACCACGCGTAGCGGCATCAGTGCGGGGACCATCAGCGTTACCGACGCAGCCAGCCAGACGCAGGACATCGCGAGCCTGAACCGTGACACGTCGAACACGAACGGCACGGTCGCCAAACTGCCGGACGTGAACAACCTGCTGGACCGTCAGGCGGACATGATGGCGGCGGCAAGCGCTGCGGGTGAAGCGGTGTCGCGGCGCATTGGTGACTACGCAGACGCACAGGCCAAGGCAACGGGCGATCCGGCATGGGCAGAAGGCGGTGCATATCGGGCAGAAATGCAAGCTGCAGGCGCGGCACTCGTGACCGGCCTTGCAGGTGGAAACGCGCTCGGTGGTGCGGCAGGAGCGGGTATCGCGTCGATTGCAGGGGGCGAGCTGAACAAACTAAGCGGCGCAATTGCAGGATTGAACCCGACCGGTAACGCCGACATCGACACCGCGCTCGGCAACATCGTGGCGAACGCCATTGCTACGGGCGCGGGTGCGGCAGTCGGCGGCAATGCAGGTGCATTCGAAGGCTATAACGTTGACCGGTTCAACCGGCAGTTGCATCCCGACGAGCGACAGTGGGCGAAAGATAACGCCAAACAGTTTGCCCAGTTCTACGAGGAGAAGACTGGCCAGTCGATCACGGCGGATCAGGCGCAGAACATGTTGCTGGCGAACGGTTACCGTCTGGTCGATGCAGCAGCAAGCAAGGGGCCTGGTGGCGATGCAACTGCGGTGGCGTTTATCAGTCAGAACGCAGGCGGCATGTTCACCGCTACTTCAGCCGAGTACAACAGTCCTTTCCTCTATGGAAACAAGGATGGTTCGTTGACGCCGGAACAACGGGCTTTACCGGGAGCTGTAGCTAACCCTAAACTCGGCCTCGCAATTGCGGGAGCCTTGGCCGCACCAGCGGTCCTTCCTGCACTGGCAGCAATACCGGGTGCGCCGATCTTCGGGATTGACGGGGCATTGGGTTCGACTGCATGGACTTCGGCGGTGGGGACCGGCGCGATTAGCGCGGGGATCAATGCAGGCTCGCAGTATTACCAGAATGGGACGGTCAATCCCATTGACGTGGCCATTGCTGCGATATCGGGAGGCGTTGGCGCATCCGGCGGGCTGGGATGGAACGTGTTCGTGAATGGCGTGGGTGGTGCGACAGGCACGGCGATCAATAACGCCGTATATGGTAAGAGCGACAGCGTCATATTTGGCGGCGCAGTGAGCGGCGCTGGCGCGGCCTTCGGTTATGGTGTTGGCAAAGGCATGGAGACAGGGATCAACTCCATCCTGCGGCCAACGATCAACAGTTCGGGCTGGGCGGATGTCGGAAAATGGGCTGGGCCGTCGGGGTTGAACTTCCTTATACCGAACAATCTACCAACTATCGGCTCTTCTGTTGGCGGAGGCTTCGGGTCGGAGTTCGGCAATGCTGAAATCAACAGCATCAAAAATCACGTGGATGGCAAGAGATGATTCGGTTGCTACTTCTCTTTGTTTATGCCTTCGCTATCTCGCTGCTTGGTGTGGCGGCCATGAAGGTCACGATTGCTTACATGGCGAAGTTGTTTTATGGTGGCAGTCACCTATGGGGCTGGCATGATGCTGAAGATGTGTTTGTTAAGGGTTTTTTATTAGGTTCAGTCTTCTGTGTGTTTGCAGTCGTGCAATATCTCAGGGTAAGAAATCGGCTGTAGCAGTACGGTTCAACTGGCAGTTGCATCCCGACGAGCGACAGTGGGCGAGAGATAACGCCAAACAGTTTGCCCAGTTCTACGAGGAGAAGACTGGCCAGTCGATCACGGCGGATCAGGCGCAGAACATGTTGCTGGCGAACGGTTACCGTCTGGTCGATGCAGCAGCAAGCAAGGGGCCTGGTGGCGACGCGACTGCGGTGGCGTTTATTAGCCAGAACAGCAACGGCCTGTTCACAGCGACGACGCCAGCGGAGTACAACAGTCCGTTCCTGTATGGCAACAAGAACGGTTCGCTGACACCGGAACAGAATGCATTGCCAGGCCACGACGCGCATCCACGGATCGGCGTGGCCGCAGGCGCGGGAGTTGGGCTGGTCGCACTTGGTGCTGTTGCTCCGGCGGTTGCTATGGCTTGGGGGCTGGGTACGACATACGACTTTGTCGGCGATGCGATCAGTCATGCGATGGGACTATCATCCGATACGCCGGACTTTACGAAGTCGTTCACGGTCGGTGGGATAGCTGGGGCGATGACACCTCTTCTGTTGCCGCTCGATGTTCTAGGCACGGGTATGGCTAGCAAGGTTGCTGTTGGGGGATACAACGCTGCGGCAGGCGGGGCAGGAGCGTTCGGGGCAACAGCTATAACGAATTCCGGGAATGCGGATTTATCTGGTGGTATAGGAGCAGGTTCCGCTGTGCTTGGAACGGTAATGACGACGATGATGCCTGGCCCAATGGGCAACTTCTTAAACCAGATCAATCAAATCCTATCCGGACCGACGCAGAACGCAATCACCAAAACAGTTGATAAGAAGGGTGGCAAATGACGCAGGCGGAACAGCGGCGCAATATATATCGCCGAGCGGCTATAGCCTATGCTGCCGCTTGTGCATTACCATTCTTCATCCTGCTTGTGTCCTTGGTAAAAGGTGCCGGTTGGCGTCCGGTGCTCATAGGCTTGCCAGCATATGTGACATTCGTCGGTGCAGTTACCTATCAATTTACCAAGGAGCTTCGTGCGCTGAAGTATGAGGAGCGTGAGGCGGAAGAATCTCCGAGCAGTGAAGATCATTAGCAACAAACCCGGCGCTGGCCGGGTTTGTTGTTTGTGAGTTGTTCATTTGCGTCTGCTGAGTCGTTGCCGCGTGGCTTCGGCTTCTGGCGCGCTCATATACCTGCCGGCGACCAGGTAGTCATAGTCGGGTGTGATGGTGATGTGCCGGTACCGGTAACCGATGCTGAACAGGACCTGGTTCCCTGGCAGGAAGCCAGCGTGTTCGAGCATGGTATGCGATGTAATTGAGATGGGTGCAATGCGTCCTCTGGCAAACTCGCGCCTTCTGGCCAGAACCCGTGTCGGGGCAAAAAATTGCGGATGGAAACGCGCATCATGGAAAACCGGTTTGCAAGTTCCTGTCGCGTCAGGAGAAAACCTGTATCGACAACGGCGGGCGTGTCGGGGTGTGGTGTTCGGTTCAACCGACAACTGCACCCCGAAGAAAAAACAGTCGCCAAGCAGCTCGCGGATAAGAGCGGCGGCAAATACACAGAGGCGCAGATTGAAGACCAGATGCGCATCATGGGTGCAACCTCGAACGGGACCAACGAGTCGGGCGCACCGACGACCTTAATTGGTCAGGCACCCACGGACTCTGGTGCACAGTGGATGTCGGCAGGAACAACCGCCGACGGCAAGCCGGTCCTGACACAGATAACGGCACTGGCGAATCCGGAGTTGCAGTCATATATTCTGTCGAACTATGCGACCGACGTGCCGGGCACAGTTTCATACAGCCCGTTGTCCGGCTCGAAGTCATCAACTATAACGGGACCGTTTACCAAGTTCGACAAGAGCGACGCGGACTTTATGCGTAACGCTACGGCAGATGCGTCGGGGATGGTCTCGACTAACGCTGGACGTGTGTCGGCCCTTGCAGCAGCGGGTGCGGCATTAACGCCTTGCTCATTGGTTTGTGAAGGTGTCGCATACACTGGAACAGTCATAGGTATCGCTGCAGATGCGGTTGGGCAATTGGCTAGACCGAATACCGGGCAGTACCTTTTTAACGGATCAACGTCTATTGCATCGAACTACATATCAGCGGCATCGCCCGTGCTAACCCCTGCTGTGAATGAGTTGGTGAATCAAGTAAACGGAAGTGGCGCGGCTACGAACATGCAAGACAAGATAAATGCCATTTTTGGACCTCAAAGTTCCAAGGTGAAAAAATGAAGGTCAAATTCATCGACAACGGCAACTTGGCCGCATGGCTTCGTTTGACGCTAATCGTTATCGGAATAGGGCTTGCCGCGGTCGCGCTTGGATGTGAACTCCCGGTTTTTTGGGCGAGAGCTTTTTTGTTAGTTGGCTTTTTCTCAGTGCTCGTGGGCGGAATGACCAGTCGAGCTAAATTGCTTAATATCAAGCCCTTCGATAATAGCTACAAGAAAGCGCGCGATAGCTACAAGTCGAAAGATGACGGGAGCGGCAAATGAGCTGCTGAGACAGCAGCGGGCTAACGATGCCCGCTGTTGCGTGTCGTATCGAATCACGGAATGAAACACCGATGAAAATCCGAAAGAGGCTGGCGGTGCTGCCGCTCACAGCCCTGGTGTCGCTCGCGTCGAACGCGCAGCATGCGCCGACGCCGGCCGATGAAGCCGCCGCCGCCCGGGCCAACGCCGAGCAGAACCAGCAGGTCCAGCAACAGCTCGACGCACAGCAGCGTGACGCAACCGTGCAGGCACCTGCCGTGCGTTCGACCCTTCCCACATTCGAGGGCTATCCGCTGCTGCCGGTCGAGACACCATGCTTCCGCATAGGCAAATTCGCGCTCGATGTCCCGACAACGCTGCCCGCTGCCGTGCGCAGCAGGGGAGCGTCGGCCCTATCACTGGACCTGTTCGCCTTTGCGCGCGAATGGCTCGATCACTACAGGGGCCAATGCATCGGCAGGTCCGGCATTGACACACTGACGAAGGGGCTGCAGCAGGCCATCCTGAGCCGTGGCTATGTCACGACGCGCGTGCTTGTCCCGCAGCAGGACCTATCCAGCGGCACGCTGGCCCTTGCGCTCGTTCCTGGCGTCGTCCACCAGCTCCGTCTTGCGGACGCTGAGACACGGGGCACCCTTAAATCTGCATTCCCCGCCCGCGACGGCGACCTGTTGGACCTGCGCGACCTTGAGCAGGGCCTGGAGCAGATGAAGCGCGTCGCGTCGCAGGACGTGGACATGAAGATCGAGCCGACCAATACTCCCGGCGAAAGCGATGTCGTGGTGAGCGTGAAGCGCGCGAAACCGTGGAGCTTGGTCGCATCGGTTGATAACTCGGGTACGGATGCGACCGGCAAGTGGCAGGGCAACGTGAGCCTTGGCATCGACAATCCGCTGGGACTCAACGACATTTTCACGGTCGGCGCAAATCAGGACCTGTCGTTCGGCAACAAGGCGCTCGGCTCGCACGGCTTCAACGGTTCGTACTCGCTGCCGTGGGGATACTGGACGGCAACGCTGTCTGGCAACACGAACACCTACTACCAGAACATTGCGGGCGTGAACCAGACGTTCGTGTCCAGCGGTAACTCGCAGACAGCCGCACTGAGGCTCGCGCGCGTACTAAGCCGCAGCCAGAGCGATGTATTCGGCGTGGAGTTCCAGCTATCGAAGCGTTTCGGTGAGAGCTTCATTGATGACAAGGACATACCGCAGCAGCGGCGCAACAACACGTTCATCGAAGCGGGCCTGACCGACCGGCACTACTTTGGCGCGTCGCAGTTCGACGGCACGCTTGCGTACCGTCAGGGGATTGGCGGGCTGGGCGCGACGCCTGATCCGTACCCCGACGGTCCCACTTACCGTTACCACATGGCGGTGCTGGATGCGAACCTGTCAGTGCCGTTCGCGGTCGCGCAACACAGCTTGCGCTACGTGACGACCGTTCACGCGCAGTTCACCAACGACACGCTGTTCTATCTGGACGACCTGACCATCGGCAGCCGTTACACGGTGCGGGGCTTCGACGGCGAAACTATGCTGGCGGCAGAAAAAGGTTTCTATTGGCGCAATGAGTTGCAATGGCCCATTGGCCAGACGGGACAGGCGCTGTACGCGGGGATCGACTACGGTCGCGTGTTCGGGCCGAACACGGCGTTTCTGGCCGGAACACAACTGGCGGGTGCGGTGATCGGCATACGCGGTGGTCTGCCTTCGCGCTTTGTCGGTCTCTCCTACGACCTGTTCGCCGGGACGCCGGTCTACAAACCCAGCGGTTTCCCGACCTCGCGCGTGACGGTGGGAGTGCAGGCCATGGCTCAGTTCTGAGTGGGACCCAATTTTTAACTATGCTTTTTTGCGAGCCAACCATGTTAAGTAAATTTGCGATTGCAGCGTTGTGCGTCTCGTTGTCGGCGTGCGCGATTGACTATTCGAAATTTCCCATACTCGATACGAAAATGTCGGGAAATCTAGAGGAGATGCCAAGACTGTACGGTAACTACAAGGTGACGGATGCGAGCAATTTCCAGAACAGAATTGGCCGTGTAGAGATTTATGCGAGCGACAAGAACAAACCTCTTTTTAAGCTCTATGACAAGAGCGGAAAGCTGCTCGGTGGCTTCAGTCCACGATCGTGCACACTGGCATCCGACGAACTTTCTTGTGGAAAAAGTGCGCTCGTCTTGGGCGACTACCCTTACGTTTCGTTGAAGGAACTTCCCAATGGCGAAAATTATCCGCCTACGCCCACTGGCGTGTTCACACCGGTGCGGACGATGTCCGTCCTGCCAGACGGTTATCGGATGGCTTTTCGATGGGATTACCAGGATCGACTTGGCTATCTTGCCCTTCAGAAACTCGAATAGATCGCGGCTGCATTGCATGTTCCCGCGTCACAGCCGGAGTGTAGGCTACGGCGCAGTGCTGGCGTGCCGTGGGGGGAACGCGGGGGAATGGATGTTTGAGGGCGGGAGGGGAAAGAAGTTTGCCCCGCACGCCGACCGGAAAGGCTTATATAGCGGGGCTGTTTATCGCAGGGCGTGATTTATCCACATCCTTATGAACGGAATGTGTGGACAACTCGTACCCCGGCGTTCCTGCGCGCCTCATCCCCAAACCTGCGCCAATCAATATAAACGGTATATACTGTTTATATTGTTTATGACATGGAGATGAAAATGAACGAACCTAGCCTGAAAAAACCGACCAAAAAGACCTTCCACTTTCCGAAGAGCGCTACGGAAGGCGTAACGGCCGATGCCAGTCAAACCGACGCAGTGGTGGAAGTAACCGCGAAACCCGAGAAGACGAAGGGAACTGCAGCACCGAAGGCATCGCGTCGCAAGTCCGTTGAAAAGGCCGCTGCCACCTCGAAGACCGAGGCTGCAGTGAAAGAAAAAGCCGCCCCAAAGGCCGAAGCCGTAGCAAAAGAAAAAGCTGCACCGAAGTCCAAGGCCGCACCGAAGCAAAAATCCGCACCGAAAGAGAAGGCCGCCGACGCCAGCGTAGCTGCAGCTGAAAAGCCGAAGCGGGCCAAGAAGGAAACGGCGAAGAAGGTGGTCGCGAAGACGGAAGTAGCGAAAAAAGAAGTAGCGAAAAAAGAAGTCGCCAAGAAAGAAAAAGTCGTCCGCGACAGCTTCACGATGCCCAAGTCCGACTATGCAAAGATCTCCGTCCTGAAACAAAAGTGCCTCGAAGTCGGCATTTCGGTGAAGAAAAGCGAAGTGCTGCGCGCCGGTCTGCTGCTGCTCGAAGGCGCAACCTCGCAACGCCTGCTGGCTGCGATTTCGGCGGTCGAAACTGTCAAAACCGGTCGCCCTGCAAAATCGTAATTTGAAGTCGTAACGCAGGGTCGTATCGGCAAAGAAGCAAATAGGCAAAGAGGAAAAGACGCAAAGAACTTCGCGCTCGTCTTGATCGTATCGTTCGCCGGCGGCAATCTCGTATACCGCTTCCGGGGTCACGCAAGTGACACTGCACTTCACTATCGTGAAGAGGCTCACTCCTATCGTGGAGTGAGCCGTTGCACATACCGGAGACTTCCATGAGCGATCAACACGAAGTTCATCACCATCACCACGAAGCAGCCAAGCATCTCGATTCAGCGGCCAAGCATCATCGCGAAGCAGCGAAGCATGCTGAGGCAGGCGATCACGAGGCAGCAAGCCACCATGCGCATCTCGCCCATGGTCACGGGCTGCACGCTGGCGAGCACGCCGAGCATGCGGCCAAGAAGGCGGCGCATCTGCATAGCGGCCATTAATCGATTTAGCCGCTGCTAAAAGACAAACGGCGCACTCTCGAACCGGGTGCGCCGTTCTGTTTGTGCGGGTCCTTATTTGATCGACTGGATCTGCGCCTGGCTCAGCTCCCACGTATGCGGCGGCAGCGGAATGAAATGTACGGTATCGAGGTACGCCTCGTTGGTTTCGGACGGCACGATCGACCACAGCAGGAAGCGGCGCACTGCCGCAGCCGTCGTCGGATCGGGCTGTTTCGTCGAGACCACCGCGTACTCGTAGTTGACGAGCGGGTAGGACCCCGAGGCCGGCGCATACACCAGACTCAGCCGTTCGTCGGCCGGCGTGCGCGGACCCAGCGAAGCGGCGCCCGCCGTGATCGTCTCCTTGGTGGGCAGCACGAATTCCCCTGCGCCATTCTTGAGCGCAGCGGTGCCGAGTTGCGCGGCTGCCAGTTTGTCGCCAAAGCTGACACCCACGTAACCAATCGAAAAGGGCGTGCTCTGCAGTGTCTGCACCATCCCTGCATTGCCCGTCGCCGTCAGGCTGCCCGGTACGTTCGGCCACGAAATTGTCGTGCCGTAGCCGTTGGCGTTTTCCCAGCTATCCGTTGCGAACGACAGAAACTGGGTAAACACGAACGTATCCCCCGAGCCTTCGGCCCGGCGGATCGGCACGATAGCGTGATTCGGCAACGTTACGCCCGGATTGAGCGCGGCGATCTGCGGTGCATCCCAGTTACGGATCGTCCCGCTGTAGATGCCAGCCAGCACCGGCCCATCCAGCTTCAGATGCGTTGCGTTGAGACCGGGCACGTTGTAGTTGACGGTCTGCGCAGCGATTGCCAGCGGCACGTTGATGATCTGCGGATGTTGCCGCATCTCTGCATCGGACATATACGCATCGGACGCGCCGATATGCACTTTGCCCGCCAGCACCTGCTGGATGCCGGCTTCGGAACCCGTGCCGGCAACGGTGATGTGAACGCCGGGATGCGTCTTCGTGTACGCGTCCACCCAGGTCGTGAAGAGCGGATACAGCAGCGTCGAGCCGGTCTCGTTCAGCGTGAGGTCTTGTGCGTTAGCCAACGCGCCCGTCATCACCGTGAGCGCTGCCACGCATAGCGGCGCGGCAGCGAAACGCTGCCAGCGCAGGCGTAGTGCAGGTTTTTTAACATCGTGATTCATGCATCTCTCCGTCGCATTGCTGGGAAGCCATCGTTTATGTGGAGCAACAAAGGCGGTACAAAGACGCGTCTACTGGCCAATCTCGTCCAGGCTCACACCATTCGTTTCGATGCGGAATAGCCAGGTCACCACGGCGCCGAGAATCGATGTGGCCACGAGGATGTAAAGCAGCGGCCCCGTGCCGATGCCCGTCAGCAGAATCGGGAACAGGAACGCAGTCGCCACTGCGCCGATCTTGCCGACCGCCGCTGCGAAGCCTGCGCCTGTGCCGCGAATCGCCGTCGGGAATACTTCGCCCGCCAGCAGATAGGTCTGCGCGTTCGGTCCCAGGTTGGTCATGAAGTTGAACAGCATGAAGCCGGCGAAGATGACCGCGGTCTTGGTCGAGCCTTCGAATCCATCGGAGAACGAAGCAAGCAGCAATCCGGCTGCGCAGCCGACGAACCCGACCACCTGCAACCAGATCCGGCCAACCTTGTCCGCCAGAATGACCGCGAAGATGATGCCGACGATCAGCAGCATCGTGATCAGCGCAGCGCCCTTGGCAGCGAGGATGTCGTTGAGGATCAGGTCGGTGATGCTGCGCACGTGGTCCTGCTTGGCGCCGAAGGCGGCGCCCAGGATCGTCGGCGTGAAGATGCCGATCCCGTACGTGCCCAGATCCTGCAGGAACCACGGCACCGAGGCGAGAATCGTCGCGCGCAGATTGCGCTTGGCGAACAACGCCATAAAGCTGCCGTGACCGTGACCGGTGGCGGCATTATCGATTTCGCGCGACAGCGCGATACTGGTCGGATATTGCGGCGTGCGCACGAGCAGGCGTGTAGCAGCGGCTTCCGCACGGTCGACTGCGCCGCGGATATGCAGCCAGCCCGGGCTCTCGGTGATGTAAAAGCGGCCGATGGTCACTGCCAGCGCCGGGATGATCGCGGTGCCATACATCCAGCGCCATGCGTCGAGGTTCGGGACGGTCGACAGCACGAGGAAGCCCACAGCGGTGCCGCCGAGTGCGCCCAGCGCCTGGAAGCCGAACGCGGCCAGCACCAGCTTGCCGCGACTGGTACTCGGAATGCTTTCGGAAATGATCATGTGCGCGGTCGGGTAATCGCAGCCCAACGCGACACCGAGACCGAACAGGCAGATCACGAGCGAGAGGAAGTTAGTGCAGACGACCAGCAGCACGAGGAACGCTACGAAGATGATCATTTCGACGATGAACATCCGCTTGCGCCCGAAGTAATCGGACATACCGCCCAGACCCACGGCGCCCACCAGAATCCCCATCAGGCTCGCCGCGCTGATCAGACCGTTCTGCGCAGCACCGATGCCGAATTCGCGCGAGATCAGCGGCAACGCCACACCGGTCATGAAGACCACGAATCCTTCGAAGAATTTGCCGGCTGCTGCGAGCGCCCAGATGCGCCATTGCATGCCGGTCATCGGGACGGAAGGAAGACGTGTGCCGTCTGGCCACATCGGACGCTCGTCGATGTACTGCTGAACCGACTTTACGGCGGCGCGCTGCACGCTGTCGGTGTCTGCCACATCATGCATATCACTCTCCTTGTGGTGTGTTGCTAATGCGCTCGCGTTGGAGTGCAGTTCGATGAGCGGAGCGCTACCCTCGCACGGAATTGCGATGCCAACGTGCATGGTGCCGCGCGCGGGTGTCGTGCGGATGACAGGCGCCACGGCAGGGCGCTCGCCAGGGGAAACCCCATCTCTGCGGGAGTGCTAAGGGATCAGCGCGGGATCGACGAAGGATGAATGCTGCGATGCAACGGGGTGCGTGTGTCCGCAACTAAACGGCGAACAGCGCCCGAGAGTGGCGTCATTCAGGTTAACGACGCAAATGTAGGGATAACGTAATCGAAGCGCTCGGTGTTTTCCGCCAGAGTTACGAGGCGAAAAACGCCAAAACGTTAAATGGCATTGTCAAACGTAGCGCGTTCTCCGCGTCACCCGCGGCTGCCCCGCGAGATCTCTTCGCCCGCATGAGGCGGCAGACGCAGCGTCACCGGAATGGAAGCAAACGAGCAGAGTCCGACTACGAGAAATGCGGGCCAGAAATCCGTCCACGCAATATGCGAATGACCGTGCATCACACGCGTAATCTGCAGGACGATCCCGCCGATCGTCACGCCGAGGCCGAGCGACATCTGCTGCACGACGCTGCCGAGGCTCGTCGCGCGGCCGACATCGCGGCTTGCGATTTCCGCGTAGGTCAGCGAGTTCAGGCTGGTGAACTGCAGCGCCGGAAAGAAGCCGCCGAGCAGCACCACAAACCAGATGAGCCAGGTAGGTGTCCCCGGAAAGAACGCGCCGCAGATGGCGATCGCGATGCCGGACAGCGCAGCATTGACGACCAGCACTTGACGAAACCCGTAGCGCCGCAATACCGTCGATGCCATGGTGCGCATGAACATGCCGCCGAAGGCCGAGGCACAGGTAATCAGGCCGGATTCGAATGCGCTCCTGCCGAGTCCCTCTTGCAACAGCAATGGCAACAGGAACGGCAAAGCGCCGAGCCCGATCCGGAAAAGCGAACCGCCTGCGACGCTCGCCTGGAAGGTCGGGATGCGGAAGAACCGCAGATCGAGCAGCGGCAATTTAACCTTCAGCGCATAGGGTACGTAAATGGCAAGCAAAAATGCGCCGCACACGCACATGCCAACCGCATTGCTATTCGACGTCATTTCTCCGCCCAGCAGCGAAAGCCCCAGCAGAAACAGAGCCGCGCCGCCTGCCGAGAGCACGAAGCCGATCCAGTCGAGCGGCCCCGGATGCGGTTCACGCGTGTTGACGATATGACGGTTGGTCAGATAGATGCCGAGTATGCCGACCGGCACGTTGATGAAGAAAATCAGCCGCCAATGCAGATACGTGGTGATAAAGCCACCCAGCAGCGGTCCAGCCGCGGGCCCAAGCATGGCGGGCACGCTCAGATAGTTCATCGCGCGAATGAACTCGGATTTGGGCACTACGCGGAAGATGATGATGCGCCCGACCGGCACCATCATCGCGCCGCCCACACCCTGGATAAAGCGGGCCACCGTGAAGGTGCCGAGCGAACTGGAGGCCGCGCAGAGCAGCGAGCCGCCCACGAAAATGCCGATGGCGGTGCGAAACACGGTGCGAGCGCCGAAGCGGTCGGCGAGCCAGCCGCACACGGGGATGAACACGCCGAGGCCGAGCACGTAACTCGTCACGGCGATCTTGAGGGTGACCGGATCGCGGCCGAAGTCGCGTGCCATCGAGGGTAGGGCGGTCACGATCACATTTGCATCGACGCTTTCCATGAACATCGCGCACGCGACGATGAGCGGGGCAAGAAGCGCTTTCTGGACAAGTGTCATGAGTGCGACGGTCTGCAGAGGGACTACGAAGTCGCGATTATGGCATTGGAACGCGCACAATTGCTCTGAAGTGTTCCCTACATGAACGCGCAATGCGGTTTTCGAACGCTTGTGCGGTGCAGGACGAGGGGGCATGTGCGGACTAGGCGGAGGGCGCGGAAGATGCTCAACCGGAGTGCGGCACAAACCGTGCTGGCAGACTGATGTTGCCCACGCGGCTCGCTTTGGCGGGCCAAACCGGATCCACGCATGCTGACGATTCTGCTGACCGCCTTTGTAACGCTCGTCGTGGTGCTGATGATCGCCAACCTGTCGAGCGGCGAGAAAAAGATCGAGCACAACATCGAGCGGCTCTACGCCAGCGACGACCCGCAATTTTTGCGCTCGATGGGCCTGCTGCTCGGGCCGCCCGTCATCGGAGGCAACCGCTTCGAGGTGCTCGTGAACGGCGATGCGATTTTTCCATCGATGCTCGCCGCAATCCGCACGGCGCAGAAATCCATTACGTTCGAGACGTTTATTTACTGGTCCGGCGAGATCGGCGAGCAGTTTGCGCAAGCGCTCGCCGAGAAAGCGCGCGAGGGCCTGGCGGTGCATGTGCTGCTGGACTGGATGGGCTCGTCGAAGATGGACCGGCGTTATCTGCAGATACTGAACGACAGCGGCGCCGAAGTGTTCCGCTATCACAAGCCACACTGGACCGGACTCGGTCGCATGAACGACCGGACCCACCGCAAGCTGCTGGTGATCGACGGGCACACCGGTTTCACCGGTGGCGTCGGCATTGCGCCCGAATGGACCGGCCATGCGCAGGATCCGCAGCACTGGCGCGATACGCACTTTCGCGTCGCCGGCCCGGTAGTCGGGCACATGCAGGCGGTCTTCATGGACAACTGGGTCAAGGCGAGCGGCAATGTGCTGCACGGGCCCGACTATTTTCCGGAGATCGCACCCTGCGGCGACGGTGTCGCGCATATGTTCAGCAGCTCGCCATCGGGCGGCAGCGACGACATGCAGTTGATGTATCTGATGGCGATCACGGCGGCGACCCACTCGATCCATCTGGCGAGCGCGTACTTCGTGCCGGACAAGCTGACCATCAACGCGCTCGTCGAAGCCACGCGGCGCGGCGTCAGGGTGCAGGTGCTCACGCCGGGTCAACGGATCGACACGCATACCGTGCGCGAGGCGTCGCGCGCGTGCTGGGGCGATCTGTTGAAGGCGGGTGTCGAGATGTACGAGTACCAGCCCACCATGTTTCACTGCAAGCTGCTGGTGGTGGACGAATATCTCGTATCGGTAGGCTCGACCAACTTCGATAGCCGCTCGTTCAAGCTGAACGACGAAGCGAACCTGAACATCTATGACCGCGATTTCGCGCAGCGTCAGGCAGCGATTTTTGCCGACGACCTGGCGAAGTCGGAGCAGGTGACGCTGGACGACTGGTTGCGCCGCCCGCTCAAGGAGAAGCTCGTCGAGCGGCTCGCGGCGCTGCTCGACGGCCAGCTCTGATCAAACCCTGACGGGCGGAATACTCGAGTGCTGGATGTACTGCGGCTCCTCACGCCACTGCGTCGCCTGTTCGAACGCATAACCGAGCGCCAGCAGTCGCGCTTCGCTCCATGCCGGACCGACGAACGACAAACCAACCGGCAGGCCACGCACGAGCCCGGCCGGCACTGTCAGATGCGGATAGCCGGCTACTGCGGCCGGCGTGGAGAAACCGTCGCCGCTGCTGTCGCCGTTGATGAAATCGGTCAGCCACGCGGTGCCGCCGGTCGGGGCGACAATCGCATCTAGGTTGTGCTCGCGGATCGCGCGGTCGATGCCTTCGTCACGCGAGCCCTTGCGGCAGGCGGCCAGCGCTTTTATGTAGACCTCGCTGTCGAGGTCGCCCAGCGCCTCAGCCTGGATCAGCAGCTCCTGGCCGAAGTACGGCATCTCGGTCTCGTGGTTCGCATTGTTGAAGGCGATCACATCGGCTAGCGTACGAATCTGCGCGTGCGGGGCGAAGCTCGCGAGCCACAACGGTAGATCGTGCTTGAATTCGTGCAGCAGCACGGACTGTTCTTCGGTGTCGTAGTTCACCTTCGGCAGGTTGATCGGGTCGATCACCTCGGCTCCCAGCATGGCTAGCCGCGCAATCGCATAGTCGATCCTTTCGTCGACTTCGTCGTGGCCGCTGAAGAACTCGCGGGCCACGCCGATGCGCGCGCCGCGCAGCGCGTTTTTGTCGAGTGCGCCGAGATAGTCGGCAGGCGCGGGCGCGCCGAGCGTTGCAGGATCGCGCGGGTCGGGTCCGGCCAGCGCAGTGAGCAGCAACGCGGCGTCGCTCACAGTGCGGGCGATCGGGCCAGGCGTGTCCTGCGTGTGCGAGATCGGGATGATGCCGTCGCGGCTGATACGTCCTACCGTGGGCTTGAGCCCGACCACACCCATGATCGACGACGGCGAGACGATCGAGCCGTCGGTCTCGGTGCCGATCGCCATGCGTGTGAGGTTCGCCGCAACGGCCGCCGCCGAGCCGGAACTGGAGCCGCTCGTGGAGCGGTCCAGGGCATACGGGTTGCGCGAGAGTCCACCGCGCCCGCTCCAGCCGCTGGTCGAGCGTCCTGAGCGGATGTTGGCCCATTCGCTCAGGTTGGTCTTGCCGAGGATCACACCGCCGGCCGCGCGCAGGCGCTCGACCAAATGCGCGTCGCGGGTGGCGTGCACGCCGTCGAGCGCCAGCGAACCCGCGGTCGTCGACATGCGGTCGCCCGTCGCGATGTTGTCCTTGATCACGACCGGCATGCCATGCAACGGGCCGCGCAGCGTGCCGGCCGCGCGCTCGGCATCGAGCGCAGCGGCCATTTGCGGTGCGTCCGGATTGAGTTCGATGATGCTGCGCAATTCCGGGCCGCGCCGGTCGAGCCGGGCAATCCGGTCCAGATAGTGGCGGGCGGTTTGTGCGGCGTTGGACGGATCGGGGGCGTTTTCACCGTGCCCGTGTGCGAGGGCCGGGGGCAGGGCGGACGCATTCCTTGTGGTGATAGCGGAGGCCAGCAGACCGATTGAAGCGAAGAAACTGCGTCGTCTCATAGTGAGGTTCTTGTTGAAATGTGAACGCGGAAGCCGCCGCGCCTTGCTGTGCTTCCGTGCCGTTGCCATAGCCTCTGCGCCGTCGAGGCGATTCGCAATCGCGCGAGATTACCTTAACAAAATTAGATGGCGGCGAAAGTCCTCGCTGCGCATGAGGCGAAACAGTTGCTGGGAGCAAATATTGCTTTGCGTGCAGGGCCGGGGCACGATACTGCGTGTCCGTGCAGACCATGGAGGCATCCGATGTCGATTACGCTAACTTGCCGTACTGTGCTGTGTTCCGTACTGGTTGTTGCCGCAACTACCGGGATCTCCGGGTCGGCGTGGAGCGCAGACCCGGCTGCGCCTGGCGCTGCTCCGACTGCTGTCAATGGCGTGCCCGGAGCACCTGGTGTCGAGACCGCGGCCCCTGTGCCCGCCGGTGACGATACCTTCCTGCTGACTATTTTCCTGCGGCACGACGAATCCAGGCCGTTGCCGAAAATCAACGACGAACTGCGTGCGCAGGGTTTTTATAAGGCTTTTCCGCCGCCGGGGATCGAGGTGGTGTCGTGGTATGTGATGATGGGCATTGGCCAGGTCGTGACGTTGCGCGTACCGGCAAACCGTCTACGCGAAGTCAACCGGGCGATCGAGGAGACCGCATGGGGCGGCTACCGCACGGAGTTTTATCCGACCTATGATTACAAGGCAGTCGCGCAACATATGCGCGAGACGAATGGGAAGTAGTGGGTAGTTGAGGGAGTACGAGCTATGCAAACGCATCCGATGCGCTTGTCTCCGGGAGATGACCTGCGCGGCGCGCTTGAAGACGCGCTGCGCGGGTTCGGTGTGCAAGCGGCCTTTGTGCTGCAGGGCATCGGCAGTCTGAGCGTCGCGCAGTTGCGCTTCGCTGGCGTGGATCAGCCCACCGAGTTGCGAGGCGACATGGAGATTCTCACGCTGGCCGGATCGATCTCACCCGATGGTGCGCATTTGCACATGTCCGTTTCCGACGCGCATGGACAGGTGTCGGGCGGACATGTGACGCGCGGCTGCATCGTTCGAACTACGGCGGAAATATTGCTGGCGCTGCTGCCCGAGCATCGTTTTTCACGCGAGCACGATGCGGGTTCGGGCTTTGCGGAACTGGTTATCCGGCCGCAGTCGTAGTTGCGTGAGCCGTAAGTCGCGAGCCGGAGTCGTGATGCGGCGCACTGCAGCTAACGCGCCGCCTGCATAAATGCGCGTACCTTCGTCTCATCAACCGGATTCCACCACACGCCCCCCACCTTCAACGAACTCGCGACAATCACCGCGTCCACGATAGAAAGAATCTCCGCGACATTGCCTTCAGTGCAGCCGCTCCCCACCAGCAGCGGCAGTTTCGTCGCCGCCCGGATCTGCCGCAGGTAATCAGCGCTCGCAGCGTCTCCCGTGCGCTGTCCGGTGGCGATGATGGCATCCGCATCGAAGAATTCGACGTCGCGCACCAGTTCCTCCAGCGCGCGGTCCGCGACGATGGCGTGCGCACCGTGTTTGACATGCGCATCGGCGAACACGCTAATGCCGTCCGCGCGCAGACGCGCCCGGTAACGCAAGGCGCTGGCGGCCGCGCCCTCGATAAAGCCCTCGTTCGCAATGTACGCATTGGCCCACTGATTGACGCGCACGAACGCAGCCTGGCTCGCGGCGGCAATAGCCAGCGCAGGAATCGCCGCATTTGCCAGGACGTTGATGCCGATCGGCAGGCCGGTTTCGCGCGCGATGCGATCGGCCGTCACCGCCATGAATGCCGAGGTTTCGTGCCCGATGTCTTCGGGCTTGGAGAACGGCACATCACCGTGATTCTCGATGATCAGACCATCGACGCCACCGTTGCGATACGCAAGCGCATCGGCAAGCGCTCCCTCATATAACGCCTGACTCGATGCCCCTTGATATCGCGGCGAGCCGGGGAAGGCCGGGCAGTGGATCACACCAATTACCACGCCACGGGCGCGTCCGAAGATCCGTTTGATGCAGTCGGTCTGCCCGCGTCCGACGCCAGAAGAAGTGTCCATATCGATTCAACTTACCTGAGTGGGAGAGGCCAAGGGTGGGACGGAAAGAAGCAGGTCGCGCATCGTTGCGCGGTCGGGAAAGCTGGCTTGCGCACCGCGCCGTGTGACGACGACAGCGGCAACGGCCTGAGCCCAGCGCAACGCCAATGGCATCGCCAGGCCGTGGCCGAACGCAGCGAGTAGCGTGCCGCAAAAAGCATCGCCAGCGCCTACGGTATCGATCGCGGTCGTTGGCATGGCGGGCAGATGCTGCGTGTCGCGCTCGTTGCACCACAACACGCCTTGCGCGCCGAGCGTGACACAAACCTCGCGGGCACCTGCATGCAGCAGCGCCGCGGCAGCGCGCACCGGATCGTCGTGGGCGCTGAGCGTTGTCGCCTCGACGCGGTTGACTACCAGCACGTCGACATCGCCAAGCATCGGCACGCAATCGAAACACACCGGTCCGGGATTGAGCAGCGTGCGGCGCGCACCGAGCCGAGCGGCGCTCAGCATCTGCGCCGTGAAGTCCGCGCTCAGGTTGCCCTGCAAGGCGATCCAGTCGCCGGCGCGGGTCGCATCGACGATGCTGCTTGCCTCGGGACCGTAACGGGCGGCGGCTTCGTTACGCGTGACGATGGTGTTCTCGCCGCGCGCATCCACGGTGATGATGGACAGATCGGTCGGGTAGGGCGCACGCATCATGTGGCGGGTGTCGATACCTTCTGCACTCAACTGTGCAACGATGCGATCCCCTTCGGCATCCTGACCGACCGCTGCGAACAACTGTGTCGGTGTGCCTGCGCGTGCCGCGACCACGGCCTGATTGGCGCCCTTGCCACCCAGATCGTAGAGCGTTTCGACGGCGAGCGAAGTCTCGCCCGCCACCGGCAGGCGTTCGACGCGCAGGCTCAGATCGAGCGCCGCATTGCCGACTACGCAGACACGCGGCGCCAGGTTGAGTGCGTCGAACGTCGTGTGAGCCAACGGGATATCTGCGCGCATGACAGCGAGAGCCTAGTGCGCCGCTGTCGACGTAAGCCAGTCGAGGCAGTTCAGCCACAGCCGCGCATTGCCATCCCACGCGGAGAACTCCGGCGGTAGCCAGTGATGCGACATGTCGCTCGTCCATGCCAGCGAACGGCCCTGACCAAAGGTACCCGCAACCAGCAGTGGGTGGCCAGTCTCCGGCACGGTGGCAATGACAGTGGCCCCAGGCTTGACCTGCACTTCGTTGTAACCGAGCAGATGCGGCCACGCAGTGCCGAGGCCTTCAACTAGCGGATGCGAAGCCACCACCTGCGGCGTAAATCCTTCGGGCACCTCGACCCGGTCGTCATAGGGCAGGCAAGTAACCGGCAGCACATCCTCAACGGGCGTCCCACGAAACCGCGCGCTGCCGTTGATGCCCTGAAAGCTCAGATAACCGCCGATCATCATCAGCCCGCGGCCGGCCGCCACATACTCGCGCAGCAGTTTGAGGCGATTCGGCGTGCGCTGGCTCTTCGCCCACGTGTCCGGATGCAGCAGCAGCGTATTGGCGCCGATGTCGGACAGGATGATCGCGTCATACGCTAGCAGGCCTTCGAGCGTGGTCGGAAATTCTTCTTGTGCTTCATGGCTCGGCATATGCGTGATCGCATAGCGGCTGTCTTTCAAGGCGTCGAGAAACAGCGTCGCGCCGTTGTGATACGTCACCGTCGGAAACTGATCGAATCCCTTGATGTGTGTCGACGTGCTGGTCCAGCTCTCTCCGGCCAGCAATACGGATCGGGTCATGCGAATCTCCTGTTAGGCGCGCGGGCGGCCGTGTCGGCGGCGGCATGCGCTGCGTAAAACCGGTTTACCGTTGAACGGGCAGACACGCGTCGAAAGCGGTCTGCCTGCGCATCTGTCTATCTGCCTGCCTCGCGTTGCCGTGAAAAGACCTTGAGCGGGTTGGCGATCATCAGCGTTTCGATTTGCGGGGCCGTCACACCGTGGCGTCGTAGCCGCGGCACGAAATGCCTGAGGATGTAGCCATAGCCGTGGCCGCCATAGCGCGTCAACATGGTCTTGAGAAACACGTCCTGCGACATCAGCAAACGGTCGATGAAGCCCGCGTCGATCAGCGCCCTGATTGCCCGCGCATTCTCTTCGTCGGATGGCGACTGCGCGTCTTCCTCGGGATAGTAGTAGTCCATACCGATCATGTCGTATTCGAGCCACGTGCCGCGACGCGCGAGCGCGTGCTGGTATTCCGTATCCATGTGGCTCGGATTCATGTGGCACAGCACCGTGTGATTCAGGTCTGCGCCTTCCTGTTCGACGATATCGAGCACACGGTGGCCGTGCCGCACCCAACCGGGCAGGTGGATCGACAACGGCACATGGGTCGCCGCGCTGGCGCGCGCGGCTGCCCGCAACGATTTCTCTTCGTGCGTGGTGAACGCCGCGGACACGCCGATTTCGCCAATCAGGCCGGCCACCACTTCGGGCTTCTCGTCCGCACCGCCGACTTCGAAAATCAGTTGCGCGGCCAGATCGTCGATGGAGCGCTCGCTGACGTAGCGCGGATGCGTCGGCTCCAGATAGAAGCCGGTGGACATCACGACGTTCAGGCCCGTGCGCCGCGCGATTTTCTGCAAGGCAGCCGGATCGCGGCCGATGCCGAGGTTGGTTGGATCCACCACTGTATTGCCGCCGAGTTCGCGAAAGCGCATCAGTTCATCGATCGCGGCCTCGACGTCGAACAACTGGCAGTTGTCGCGGTTCATCAGCGGGTTCATCCGCAACGCGCCGAGAATGCCGATATGCACCTTCTGCTCGCCGATCTCGCGCTCGCCGCAGCAGGTCGGCGGTACCCACTTGCCCGACGCATCCAGCAGAATGTGCTCGTGCATCAGCGTCACGCCCATCTGTGCGACTGGCAGCGGTCCGAGCACGGTCATCACGTGGCCGCTATCTACGCCGACCGGCAGCGGATCAACCGGGCGAAAGATCGACGTCATGACTCAACCCTTGCGGCCGCGTTGCGGCGTGAAAATGCGCGTGTTCATCCAGATGGCGAGCAGCATGATGGCACCCTGGATGATCTGGGTATAAAACGGCGACACGTGGATCAGGATCAGGCCGTTGCCCAATACGGCGATGGTCAGCGCACCGAGCAGGGTGCCGAGAATCGTGCCGCGTCCGCCGAACAGGTTCGTACTGCCGAGCACGACGGCGGCGATGACCGCGAGTTCGAAACCGACGCCCTGATTCGACGAGCCGCTGCCCAGGCGCGCGGTGGTGATGAGACCAGCCAGCCCGGCGGCCGCGCCGCTCAGAATGTAGACCTTCAAGGTAACGACGCGTACGTTGACACCTGCACGCCGCACCCCTTCGGCGTTCGTGCCTATACCGACCACGTATCGCCCGAAACGCATGTGACGCAGTGCGAACCATCCGGCGAGCAGAATCACGATCGAGATTGCCGCAGGCATCGGCACGCCGAGCAGATGTCCACGCCCGAGTTGCACGAACCAGCGGTCGTTTTCGATCGGTACCGAATAGCCCTGCGTGATCAGCAGCGCGAGACCACGCACCACTGAGAGCGTCCCGAGCGTCACGATAAACGCCGGCATACCGGCCCATGCGATGAAATAGCCGTTGATAGCACCAATAAACGCACCGAGCAGGATGCCGCCAATCAGCACCACGCTGTCCGGTGCGCCCGCATGCAGCGCGATAGCGGCCAGCGCGCCGACCAGCGCGAGGGTCGAGCCGATCGACAGATCGATGCCGCCGGTGGTAATCACGAGCGTCATCGCGGTTGCCACGATCAGCAGCGGGGCGCTCTGGCGCAACACGTTCAGCAGATTGCCCGTGGTGAGAAAGGTATCGGTAGCGAAACTGAAGGCTACCGCGCAGCACAGGAAGAACACCGCGATGCTGGCAACCCCGGCATTACCGCCAAGCCGGTTTCTGAACGAACGCCGTGACGCCTTCTGTTCCTGCTGATCCTTCTCCTTATGCATGGCGATTTCCATCATTCGTTCTCCGCAAGAGCCCGCGCCGAGCGTGCCTTGAATTTGCGTCCGACGATCAGGTCGACGATCTCTTCCAGATTGGTGTCGGCAATCTTGCGCTCCGCGATGTTCTGGCCTTCGTACATCACGCTGATC
Organism: Paraburkholderia sp. GAS82; assembly: GCF_050436285.1. NCBI lineage: Bacteria > Pseudomonadati > Pseudomonadota > Betaproteobacteria > Burkholderiales > Burkholderiaceae > Paraburkholderia > Paraburkholderia sp. GAS82. Next base: position 504,541 of record NZ_JBNDLX010000004.1, on the reverse strand, counting down.
CGGTCGCAAACCAGAAACATGTCCTGCAGACGATGGCTGATGAGAATCACACTCACACCACGTTTGCTGATGGTCTGCACCAGTTCGAGCACGGCTTCGACTTCCGCTACGGCCAGTGCCGCGGTCGGTTCGTCCATGATCAGCACCTTCGGATCGAACGACGCCGCGCGTGAAATCGCAATGGCCTGCCGTTGACCACCCGAGAGATTCTCGACATCGAGGCGCGTGTTCGGAATGCGGATGCCCAGGCCGTTGAGCATCTCGCGCGCGTCGTGGTGCATCTTGGCGTGATCGAGCATCGGCACGCCGAGAAGGCGCCGCATCGGTTCGCGGCCCAGAAACAGGTTGCCGGCGACATCCACGGTGTCGCATAGCGACAGGTCCTGATAGACCATTTCGATGCGATGCGCGCGGGCGTCGCCGGGATCCGCGAAACGGACCGGCTTGCCGTCGATCTCGATCGTGCCGCTATCGGGAATCACCGCGCCGGACAGCACCTTGGAGACCGTCGACTTGCCCGCGCCGTTATCGCCGACGAGACCCAGCACCTCGCCGGGCGCCACTTCCAGATTCACACCGCGCAGCGACTGCACCGCGCCGTAGCTTTTGGTGATGTTCTCCATGCGTACGCGTGGAGGGATGGCGTCGCTGTTCATGTGCGTGTCCTCTGCCGGCTTACTTGAAAATCGCGCGGTACTTGTCGACGTTCGCCTTCGTGACGATCGTGACCGGCACCGAGATATTCTTTTCGACCGGCTGCTTGTTGATCAGTTTGAGCGCAGCGCCGACCGCCGCCTTGCCTTCGCCTTCCGGATCCTGCTGGACGACAGCGGCAACGAAGCCCGAGTCGATACCCTTGATGGCCTGCGCGCTCAGATCCCAGCCGACGATTTTCAGATGATCGGTCGCGTTTTGCGAAAGCGCCGCGGCCACCAGACCGATCAGGGCCGGCTCGCCGGTCGCATAGACGACCTGCAGGGTCGGATTGCCCGAAATCAGATTCTCTGCTGCCGTTTGCGCCTGATCCTGAACGTTCTGGCCGTCGACGGTGGCGACGATCTTCGCCCCAGGTGCGCTGGCGACGCCTTCCTTGAAGCCGTCGAGCCGGACGTTCTGGATGAACGAATTCAACGCCCCGACCACGCCGATCTGCGCCTTGCCGCCAAGCGACTTATTGATCAGGTTAGCCGTAAATTTGCCGATGTCCACGCCGACTTTCTTGTTGTCCACGCCGACCTGGACCGAGTTGTCGCCGTTCACGATGGCGTCGATGGTGACCACCGGAATACCGGCTTTTTTCGCTTCGGTGATGGCCGGTTTGATGCCGTTGACGTCGATTGCCACCACCAGGATGGCGTCCACTTTCTGCTGGATGTACGTCTCGATCGCGTTGTTCTGCGCGTTCGGGTCGTTGTTCGAGTTGTAGATCTCGAGGTTGACGCCGGCCGCCTTCGCCGCGTTCTGCGCGCCTTCATCCATCTGGGTGAAGAAGAGCGCTTCCTGGTTGATCTGCACGAGGGCGATCTTTTTGCCTGCGGCACAGGCGAGGCCGCTGGCGCCGAGCGTCGAGAGCGCGAGCACGGTGACGGCGAGACGGCGCAAAGCTATAGCTGCGTTCATCGAAATTCCTTTTCTGGGTGGTCGGGGCAGCACGCGCAAAGCGACCGTCCCGGGGAGTGGAAAAGACTTTCAAGGACGCAACCGACATCGCGTCCGCCTTCTTGTAAACCGGTTTATTAAAAGTAAGTGGCGAGTATTTCGGTGTCAATGTTTTCAATAAAGACCAAGGGAAACTACTTAGGAGCGCCCTGGTTTGCATGGAGGACTCGCTTGACGGCCTATGCCTGGCGGTCTGCGGTGCGCGGCTACCGTTTGCGCGGAGGCGCCACCGAGGCGCGTTCGATCAGGCGCACCGGCAGACGGTGGACCGGTTTGCCGGGCGTGGCGTCGGGCGAAAGGGACGGGGCGTCGCTGTCGCCGGCCAGCATGGCGAGCAGGATGGCCACGCCGGCGCGGCCGAGTTCGCGTGCGGACTGCCGCAGGGTGGTAATCGGCGGCATCAGCAGACTGGCGAACTCCATATCGTCGAAGCCGACAATCGACATGTCTCCCGGCACATCCAGACCCCTGTCGCGCAGCGTTTCGAGCATGCCGACCGCGAGGTAATCGCTGGAGGCGAATACGGCGGTTGGCGGGAATTCGCGCGAGGCCAGCTCAGCCGCGGCTGCCTCGCCGAAGCTGCGGTCATAGGCGCCGAACAGTACGAGGGAAGGGTCAAGCGGGATGCCGGCTTCGTCGAGTGCGCGACGATAGCCTTCGTAGCGCTCGCGCACGGTGAGGAGCGGCTCCGGCCCGGTGACGTGGGCAATCCGCGTATGGCCGGCGTCGATCAGATGCTTCGTGGCCAGATAGCCGCCCTCGCTGTTGTCGACGAATACCTTTGGCACATCGACACCCGGCACGTCCTCATCGATCAGCACGATGTTGCCGCGCTCGCCGATCAGTTGCCTGAGCGAGCCGTCGTCGGGACGGTTGGTTGCGAAGATCAGGCCGTCGAGATGGCGAGTGTCGAGCCAGCTCAGATAGAGCGCTTCGCGTTCGAGGCGATTGCGTGTGATGCACAACGAGAGGCCGAAGCCGCCTTCCGAGGCGGCTTCCTCGACGGCGTCGGCGAGCTCTGCGAAGAACGGATTGGCGACGTCGGGCATGGCGAGGCCGATCGTTTCGCTGCTGCCGAGGCTCAGGCGGCGTGCGAGACTGTTTTGCCGATAGTTGAGTGCGATAACGGCATCGTCGACGCGTTTCTTTGTTTCCGGCGGCAGCGAGAGCGTACCGTTCAGGTAGCGCGAGACAGTGGCCTTGGACACGTTGGCCAATTCGGCGACGTCGCGGATCGTTGAGACTTTTGCCAATTGAGCGGTTCCCGGAATGTTCGGCTTAGTGTACCGTGCCTCGCTTTTGCGCCTGGTTCATCTGGGCAGTCTGTGGAGCCCCTGAAAGCCGTGCCCGCGTCAGGCGCCCGGCAGAGCGGCATGCTGCTGTTACGGTTGCGCTGCGTCGGGCGTTGCGTCCGGCTCTGCGGGACGAAAGCGCTCCTGCACCGCGACGAGCTGGTCGTCCGAGGTGGCCACCAGCCACAGGTGTGCGCCTTCCACCATCAGGCGGTTGTGGTCCTTCAATACGCCCATGGAGGCTGCTGTCTTCCACATCACCGGCGCCACTTTGCTGGTGCGGCCCGAGGGCGTTCCCACCAGCAGCGAGTAAGGTCCAAGCGGCAACGAGACGAGCGGCAGCGCGGGTTTGACGCGCACCCGCCAGTCGATGAAGGGCATGTCGCTAAAGAGCAGCGGTGCAGGCAAACCGAGCAGCACCGTGAAGTCGTAGAGTGCGAGATGCTCGCGCATGCCCGCGTACAGACGACGGATATCGCTCACCACCGCCGCGCGGATTTCGTCGTCGAACATCGCTTCCTCGGCGTAGCGCGCCTGGGCTTCGTGTGCCTCGCGTTGATAGGCGCTGAACACGGCCAGTTCCATGCAGTCTTGCGCCGCGCGCTGCACATCTGCCGGCGAGCCGGCTTCTTCCGGTTTGCCCAACTGGGCGGCGCGCAGGAAGCGCGCGAGCGCTGCTTCCTGGATCGAGGGACCGTCGATCTGCGGGTCGTCGACGGCGTCTTTGCCGAGCGGCACGTAGATGTATTTTTCAGCGGCAAAGCGCGACTTCTTGCCGTCGTCGAACTTGATCTCACCGTTGCTGCAGTCGAGATAGCGCGTGCCGATCTTGCCATGCTCCCACACGTAGTTCTTCAGCAAGGGGCGCAACGGATGCAGCGTCTCGCGATCGGTCATTGACAACTCCAGTGCCTCGATGGGGTTCGGCAGACGGCTGACGCCGCTGCGGGTTCATATCCCATCATGGCACGGGAGCCTCGCGTTCGCGAGCAGTTTAGCGCGCGACCCTGGCTTCGAGCAGATCGCCCATGCCGATCCGTTTCGCGAAGTCGATCCGCACACGCTCCGATACTTCGAGCACTTCGCGTGCGCCATCTCCGACGAAGTCGATCACCGAGCGCATCGGCCGGGTGCCCTTCGGCAAGCCGACGATCCGCACGATTTCATCGGCGACCGCTTGCGGATCGGCGTCTGCCGGCGTGAGCGACGAGAGACGCGCGCCGATCTGATCCATCACGCCGTCATACCGGCTGTACGCTGCGGCGATACCGGTGTCAGCCGGTTTGCCTGCGCTCGGAAAGTGGTCAGTGCCTTGCGTGAAAGCGCCCGGCACGACGATCGAAGTCTCGATGCCAAAGCGTGCAATTTCATACGCGAGGGTGACGGCGAGCGAATCCATCGCAGCCTTCGCTGCACCGTACGGGCCCATGAACGGCGGAAAGCCGCCCTTGGTCGTGGTGCTGCTGATCCACAGCATCAGCCCGGTCTCCTGCTGGCGCAGATAGGGCAGCACAGCGCGGTTCACGCGTTGCGCACCGAACAGGTTGGTGTCGAAGACCTTTGCCATCTCTTCGGGCGTAAAGGCTTCAGCGGGACCGACTACCAGATGCCCGGCGTTTTGCATCACCACGTCGATGCGTCCCTGCTCGCGCACGATCGTTGCGGCAGCTGCATCGGCGGAGTCTTGCGACAGCACGTCGAGTTCGAGCGGATGCAAGGCGATGCCGCGTTCTTTGGCGAGCGCGCGCAATTCGTCGGCGCGCGGCTTGTTGCGGCCTTCGACGTCGCGCATCGTCGCGTAGACGATATGACCAGCTTCGGCGAGTGCCTGGGCCGTGAGTTTGCCGATGCCTGTGCCGGCGCCCGTAACCAGAATGACGTTGTGCATGATTTTTCTCCGGAAGGTTTGTTGTTTGGTTATGAGGTTGGTAGCCGGTCGCGCTTAAGCGACGCCGCCGTTGGCGCGCAGGATCTGACCGTTGACCCAACCCGCGTCGGGACCGGCGAGGAACGACACGACCGATGCGATATCGTCCGGCTGACCGAGGCGTTGCAGCGGCGGCATCTTCGCGAAGGTCTGGATCTGCTCGTCGGTTTTGCCGTCGAGGAACAGCGAGGTGGCGATCGGCCCTGGCGCCACGGCGTTCACCGTGATGTTGCGGCCGCGCAGTTCCTTGGCGAACACATGCGTGAATGCTTCGACGGCCGCTTTGGTTGCGTTGTAGACCGCGTAGCCGGGCATGTTCAGCGCGAGCGTCGTGCTCGAGAAGTTGACGATGCGGCCGCCGTCGCTCATGCGTGCCGCCGCTTCGCGCAGCGTGTTGAAGGTGCCGCGCAGGTTGATGTTGAGCGTCTGGTCGAACAGGGCGTCCGAGGTGTCGGCGAGCGGCACGGTCTTCAGCACGCCGGCGTTGTTCACGAGCACGTCGACCTTGCCGAGCTGCTGTTCGCTGATCTCGAACATGTGGCGTACCTCGTCGGCCTTGGCGACGTCGGCTTTCACGGCGATCGCTTGCGCGCCTGCGGCTTTCAGTTCGGCGACCAGCGCGTCCGCTTCGTTCGAGCTGGATGCGTAGTTGACGACTACGGAGAAACCATCGCTGGCGAGACGGCGGGCGACAGCTGCGCCGATGCCGCGCGAAGCGCCGGTGACGAGAGCGACTTTGGACGGGTTGTTTGCGGTGTTCATGATTCGTTTCCTCAGGGTGGGTGGTTCGGGGCGACCCGGTTGTCCTTGCTCGGTCTGCTCGGTCTCTTGGGTGCGTCTCTTGAGCGCGGCGGGTCCGTGAGGTGAATCATGGATCATTCCGTTTTGAAGATAATCTGGCCTAGCTTGGTATCATCGTTCCATTCACTTTAATAATGACCGGGAGCGCCGCCCATGGACCGCTTCGAGGAAATGCGGGTGTTCGTACGCATCGCCGAGCGCCAGAGCTTTACCCACGCATCGGACGATCTGCAGATTCCACGCGCCACCGTCACCAATCTGCTCAAGCGCATGGAGCAGCGGCTCGGCACGCGGCTGCTCGAGCGCACCACCCGGACGGTGCGTCTGACGCACGATGGCGAGGCCCATTACCGCCGTTGCGTGCGCCTGATTGCCGATCTGGAGGAGGCGGAGGAGTCGTTCAGGAACACTGCGCCCAAGGGTCTGTTACGGGCCAATCTGCAGGGCACGCTCGCGCGCACTTTTGTCGTGCCCGCGCTGCCGGCGTTTCTTGCGCAGTATCCGCAGATCGAACTGCACCTCGGCGAGGACGACCGGCTGGTCGACCTCGTGCGCGAGGGCGTCGATTGCGTGCTGCGGGTTGGGAGCCTGCAGGATTCGTCGATGGTGGGGCGGCGCGTCGCGCAGCTTTCGCAGGTCACCGTGGCGAGCCCCGCGTATCTGGCGAAGTATGGGGAGCCGGGCGATCCGGCGGCGTTGTCAGCGCATCGTGCGGTCAACTACGTCTCGAGTGCAACCGGAAAGGCGCTGCCGCTTGAATTTACGATCGACGGGCAGGTGAGCGCGGTGAATCTCGGCTCGGTGGTGTCGGTGGCGGGCGCGGATCTTTATACCGGTAGCGCCGTGGCGGGACTGGGGATCGTGCAGGTGCCGCGCTACCGCGTGGCGGAGGAGCTGAAGACGGGACAGCTGAAGATCATTCTGCAGGACTTTCCGCCACCGCCGATGCCGGTTTCCGTGCTGTATCCGCAGAGCCGGCAGTTGTCGTCGCGGGTGCGAGTGTTTGCGCAGTGGCTGCGCGATATCTTCGAGGCGGCTAGTGTGTAGCCGTGTTTTCTCTGTGCCTTTAGCTTAATGCTGCAGGCACACTGCGGCGCATCTTCAGCGCTTGCGGGACAGGTCTTTTTGCAGGCGCTCCGGCAACTGCGCGAGATCGCCGAGCAGTTCTTCAGCGGCCTGCTCAAAACGCGCGACCAGGAAGTCCAGCAGCGCACGCACGCGCGGCGCCATATAGCGGTTGCCGTGGAATAGCGCGTGGACGCCCGCTTCGTTGGTGCACCAGTCCGGCAGCAGGATGGTCAGCGTGCCGGCGCGCACGTCCGCCGCGATATCCCAGATCGACTTGTGGACGATGCCGTGACCTGCCAGCGCCCACGCTCGCGCAAGCGCGCCGTCGTTGGTTTCCCAGGACCGTTCGATGGGCACCGTGTAGGTCACGCGTTCGTCGTCCTGTGCGAAGCGGAATTCGTTCAGCGGTCCGGCCGCTGTCACCAGCACGATGAAGCGGTGATTGGCGAGGTCAGCCGGTGTTTTCGGTTCGCCATGCCGCGCCACGTAGTCCGGCGACGCGCACAACACGCGCCGGTTCGGCGCGAGGCGGCGTGCCACCAGCGAGCTGTCGAGCGGCAGGCCGAAACGGATCGCCAGATCGATGTCTTCCTGCAGCAGGTTCGAGACCGAATCCGACAAGCTGAGTGCATAGCTCACCTCCGGGTGCAGCGAGCTGAATTCGTGGAGCCAGTGATACAGCAGATTGCGACCGAAATCGGAGGTGGCCGAAATCCGCAGCTTGCCGCGCACCTGGTTTTGTCCCGCCTGCAGCGCGGCTTCGGCATCTTCGATGGCCTGCAGCGCGATACGGCAGTGTTGCAGATAGAGCCGCCCTTCGTCGGTCACGCGCAACTGGCGCGTGGTGCGCTCGAAAAGGCGCGCGTGCAATGCCGCCTCGAGCTTGAGAAGCCTCGCGCTGGCGGCAGCCGGCGAGAGGCCCAGTTTGCGGCCGGCCGCCGACAGGCTGCCGGCTGCTGCTGCTTCAACGAATAGCTGCATATCGCCGAGTCGATCGGTTGCCATTGCCTGCCTGGATTTGAAAGTTATTCAAATGCTACGCCAATTATCAAATGGGCGGCGTATCGCCAGAATGGTTTGATCGCGTCGTCGGCGCGCTCGGCCAGCGTTCTGCGGTAGATTGAGTACAGAGGGATTGCGCCGCGCTTTGGGCGCATGCGGCGCTTTTCCGCGATTTCGACCGGCGGCTTTTCGATTTATGCGACTTGCCCGACTTACCGAGAGAGGAAACAGAATGGATCTGCAACTGAAAGGCAAACTGGCGCTGGTGAGCGGCAGCACGGCCGGCATTGGTCTCGCCATTGCCAGCGCTTTGGCGCAGGAAGGCGCGCGCGTGATCGTCAACGGACGCAAGCAGGAAGCGGTGGATGAAGTGGTCGCACAACTGAAATCGAGCACAGGCGGGGACGTGCTGGGTTTTGCCGGCGACCTCAGCAAGGCCGACGTGGCTAACGAACTCGCGCGGCGCTATCCGGATGTGGAGATTCTCGTCAACAATCTCGGCATTTTCGAGCCGAAGCCATTCGAAGAGATCCCGGATGAGGACTGGCAGCGCTTTTTCGATGTCAACGTGCTGAGCGGAGTGCGTCTTGCTCGGCTCTACCTGCCGTCGATGAAGCGGGCCAACTGGGGGCGCATCATTTTCATCTCGAGCGAGAGCGGGCTGCAGATTCCCGTCGAAATGGTCCACTATGGTGTAACCAAGACGGCGCAGATTGCGGTGGCGCGCGGCATTGCTGAATCTGTCGCGGGCACCGGCATCACTGTCAATACCGTGCTGCCGGGTCCGACCAAATCGCGCGGAGTGGGCGACTTCGTCGACGGTCTTGCCAAGGCCGACGGCAAAACGTCCGGGCAGGTCGAGAAGGAGTTCTTCGAACACGTGCGGCCGACTTCGCTGATCAAGCGCTTTGCTTCGACCGAGGAAGTGGCTTCGCTGGTGGCGTATGTTGCGAGTCCGCTGGCATCGGCGACGACCGGCGCTGCATTGCGCGTCGACGGCGGCGTGGTGAAGAGCGCGTTTTAACGCGGAGATCGGCTCCGCTCGTGGGATCATACGGCTCGCGCAAGGCGCTCACGCCTCGCGAGCCACAGGAAACAGGAGCGGATGAGATGATCGATGGACTGGTAGGCGGGCGGCTCTATGGAGAAGCCCAGATCCGCACTGGACAGAACGGCAAGCGTTTTGTGACGTGCAAGGTGCGTGCGACCACCGGTGACGGCGATACGCTGTTCGTCAACGTGATTGCGTTCGACGACGAGGTGCAGACCGGGTTGTTAGCGCTTAACGATGCGGATAGCGTGGCCTTGAGCGGTGCGCTGACGCCGAAGGTCTGGACTGACAAGAACGGGCTCGTGAAACCGGCACTCGACATGGTGGCGCATGGTCTGCTGAGCGCGTATCACGTGCGGCGCAAGCGGGCGGCGATGGGTTCAGAGGCGCCGCAAGAGGATGGCGCGCATCTCGACGATCCGCTTTGAGTGAGGTGGCGGTGGCGACCGCCTGGTCATCCGCGTTAGTGACACACGACCGCACAGGTCACCGCCGTCACACCGGCCACTGCGCCGACCACGACCCCTGTAGCAAACGTCTCGACCGACGACGCACAACCCTGCAGATTGAGCACGCCCGCCAGTATTAGCACCTTGATTATGCGACTCATTTTTTGAATTCCCCGTGAGTACGCGCGCATCGTAGCAACTAGTTGTCTTTATGGGTCTTTCTGAAACTATCGGCGCCTTACGGGGTTTTTGTGGCATTGACCGCGGCCGGGCATAGCAGGCCCAACGCTTGCAACGAGACCCACACCGCATGGCCGCACCATCGATGGAAAACTGTATAAATATACAGTATAGTGTTCCCTTCAAATCCGCCCTGCGGCGATTGATCCATATGGTCGGGCGCGGTGAATCATTACGGTCGCAAAGCGGCCGTAAGATGTGGCCAACTCATTCAGACGGTCGGGCAAATTGTCATCTACAGGAAAAATCCGCATTCGCGGAGCGCGTCAGCACAACCTCAAGAACCTCGATCTCGACCTGCAGACAGGCGAGATGACGGTCGTAACGGGGCCTTCGGGGTCCGGCAAATCGAGCCTCGTGTTCGACACGCTGTACGCGGAAGGGCAGCGACGCTATGTCGAAACGTTCAGCGCGTATGCGCGGCAGTTCCTCGACCGCATGGACCGGCCGCAGGTAGACCGTGTCGACGGCGTGCCGCCGGCCATCGCGATCGACCAGACCAATCCGGTGCGCAGTTCGCGCTCCACAGTCGGCACGATGACCGAGCTCAACGATCATCTGAAGCTGCTGTATGCGCGCGCGGCCGAACTGTTCGATCGCAAGACGGCTCAGCCCGTGCGGCACGATTCGCCTGAGACGATCTATGGCGATCTGGCCGCGCGCACGGCGGCGGACGATCCGCGCCTTGTGGTGACGTTCCCGGTCGAATTGCCTGAGTCCGCCACCGAAGAAGAGGTCGCGCAATGGCTCTCCGCGAGCGGCTATACGCGCGTGCAGGCGCAGCGCGAGGTGCAGTCGCCCACTGGCCCGCGCAAGCTGCTCGACGTCGTGGCCGACCGCTTCCGTCTCAGCGCGGTCGAGAAGGGCCGTGCCGTCGAAGCCATTGAAGCGTCGCTGAAGCGCGGCGGCGGACGTGTGAACGTCTATGTGCTGCCGCAAGCGTCGGAAGAGTCCGCCGAAGCCGAGCCGCAGATCTGGCGTTTTTCCACCGGCTTGCACAACCCGGACAGCGACCTGCGCTACGCCGATCCGCAGCCCGCGCTGTTTTCGTTCAACTCCGCCTATGGGGCGTGCGAAACCTGCCGCGGCTTTGGCCGCGTGATCGGCGTCGATCTGGGCCTGGTGATTCCCGACGAGCGCAAGACCTTGCGCGGCGGCGCGATCAAGCCTATGCAAACGCCGGCCTGGAAGGAGTGTCAGGATGACCTCATGCGCTATGCGGCCAAGGCTGGCATCCCGCGTGACACGGCCTGGTCCGCTTTGACCCAGCCGCAGCGCGATTGGGTCATCAACGGCTCGCCCGACTGGAACGGCAAGTGGCAGAGCCACTGGTACGGTGTGAAGCGCTTCTTCGAATACCTCGAATCGAAAGCGTACAAGATGCACATCCGCGTGCTGCTGTCGAAATACCGCAGCTACACGCCGTGCGAGGTCTGCGGCGGTGCGCGTCTGAAGACCGAATCACTGCTGTGGCGTCTCGGCACGAAGGTCAATGCGGACGCCGTGCTGGAACCGGTGCAGCGCTTCCTGCCACGTGGCGTGGACTGGAATCGCGCGCAACTCGAAGCGCTGCCAGGTCTGACGGTGCACGATCTGATGCTGCTGCCCATCGAGCGTATCCGGCGGTTCTTCGACAACCTCAACCTTCCGAGTGCGCTGCTCGACGATGCTCTAAAGCTGCTGCTCGCCGAAGTACGCACGCGCCTGAAGTATCTGTGCGATGTCGGGCTCGGCTACCTGACGCTGGATCGCCAGAGCCGCACGTTGTCGGGCGGCGAGGTGCAGCGTATCAACCTTACGACGGCGCTCGGCACGTCGCTCACCAAAACGCTGTTCGTGCTCGACGAGCCGAGCATCGGGCTGCATCCGCGCGATCTGAACCGCATCGTGGAAGCGATGCACCGTTTGCGTGATGCGGGCAACACGCTGGTGGTGGTCGAGCACGATCCGTCGGTGATGCTGGCGGCGGACCGGTTGATCGACATGGGCCCCGGTCCGGGTGAGCGCGGCGGCACGATCATTTTTGACGGCGTCCCCGAAGACATCCGCTCGTCGGGCACGCTAACGGGCGAGTATCTCGGCGGACACCGCCACGTGGCCGATGTCTCGCACTGGTCGAGCCGGCCGGTCACGAAGGAGACGCCGCGCATCGTGCTGGAAGGCGCGAGCCAGCACAATCTGCAGGACGTAACCGTCGAGATTCCGTTGCAGCGCCTCGTGTGCGTTACCGGCGTTTCAGGCTCCGGCAAATCGACACTGATTCAGGACGTGCTGTATCCGGCGCTAGCGCGTCATCTCGGCGTCGCGACGGAATCGCCCGGGGCGTTCCGGCGTCTGCTCGGCGCCGATCAGGTGAACGAGGTCGTGTTCGTCGACCAGTCGCCGATCGGCAAGACGGCGCGCTCGAACCCGGCGAGTTATGTGGGCGCGTTCGACGAGATCCGCAAGCTGTTTGCCAAGGTGCCGCTCGCACAACAACGCGGCTACGGTCCGGGCATGTTCAGCTTCAACTCGGGCGACGGCCGTTGCCCGACTTGCGGCGGCTCGGGCTTCGAGCACATCGAGATGCAGTTCCTGAGCGACGTCTATCTGCGTTGCCCGGATTGCGATGGTCGCCGTTATCGCGCCGAACTGCTCGAAGTGAAGATCGAGCGCGGCACTCCGGCGCGTGCGTTGAGCATCGCCGACGTGCTTGAGTTGACCGTCAGCGAGGCAACCGCGTACTTCGCCGGGGATGCGGAAGTGCTGCGCGTGCTGAAGCCGATCGTCGACGTGGGTCTTGAATATGTGAAACTGGGCCAGCCGGTGCCTACCTTGTCGGGCGGCGAAGCGCAGCGGCTCAAGCTGGCCGGCTTCCTCGCCGAGGCGGCGCAGGCGAAGACCGCGCGCAGCGCGAAGCAGGCAACCGCAGTGCGGCTCTTCATGTTCGACGAGCCGACCACGGGGCTGCATTTCGACGACATCGCCAAGCTGATGCAGGCGTTCGGCAAACTGCTGGCGGGCGGCCATTCCTTGATCGTGATCGAGCATAACCTCGACGTGGTCCGCGCGGCCGACTGGCTGATCGATCTCGGGCCGGAAGGCGGCGACGGCGGCGGCCGGGTGCTGTGCGCGGGCACGCCGGAACAGGTCAAGCGCTGCGCCGAGTCGTACACCGGCCAGGCGCTGCTTCAGTACGACGCGGCCATGGATGCGGCGGCGGATCCTGCCGCGCAAGGCATGCCGCTGCAAAAGGCGTTGACCGCGGCGCGTGCGCGTCGTGCCGTGGAAGGCGAGGACGTGGTGCGCATCGTCAACGCGCGCGAGCACAACCTGAAATCGCTGGACGTCGATATCCCGCATGGCAAGTTCAACGTAATCACCGGCGTGTCCGGTTCGGGCAAGTCGACGCTCGCGTTCGACATCCTGTTCCATGAGGGGCAGCGCCGTTATCTGGAGTCGCTCAACGCCTATGCGCGTTCGATCGTGCAGCCGGCAGGGCGTCCCGAAGTCGACGCGGTGTATGGCATTCCGCCGACCGTGGCCATCGAGCAGCGCCTCTCGCGCGGCGGCCGCAAGAGTACCGTGGCGACCACCTCGGAAGTCTGGCATTTCTTGCGGCTGCTGTACGTCAAGCTCGGACTGCAACATTGCATCCACGACGGCACACCGGTCACGGCACAGAGCGTGGAATCGATCGCAGCGCAGTTGCTACGTGACCACAAGGGGCAACACGTTGGCTTCCTCGCACCGCTGGTGGTGAACCGCAAAGGCGTCTATACCGATCTCGCCAAATGGGCGAAGGCGCGTGGCAATTCCCATCTGCGCGTGGACGGCGAGTTCCTGCCGGTCGACCCGTGGCCCAAGCTCGACCGTTTTCGCGAGCACACGATCGAGTTGCCGGTGGCCGACGTCGTCGTGTCCGCTGACAACGAAGCGGAGTTGCGCCGCCTGCTCGACGAAACGCTCGAAATCGGCAAGGGCGTGATGCATTTGCTCGCGCCGCTTGACGGCCTGCAGAACGCGTTGAAGAGCGGCAGCGCCACCGCAAGGCTAGGGACGGTGAAGGTGCTGTCCACCAAGCGCGCCTGTCCGGTGTGCGGCACGAGCTATCCGGAACTGGACCCGCGGATGTTCTCGTACAACAGCAAGCATGGCTGGTGTACGACCTGCGTCGGCACAGGCCTCGCACTCACGCGCGAGCAACGCGCGGCCTACGACGATACGGTGGTCGCCGAAGACGGCCGCGGCCGGGAGCAGAGCTTGCCCTCGGAAGAGCAGGAACCGGAAGGCGTAGTCGACGAGCCGTGTCCGGATTGCCACGGCACGCGCCTGAATCCGACCGCGCGGGCGGTGACCTTCGAGGCCCAGGCGATCGTCGACGTTGCGCAATGGACGGTGAGCGACACGCGCCGCTGGGTAGACGCGCTGGACCTGACGGGCCGCGACGCGGACATTGCCCGCGACGTCGTAAGCGAGATCGGCAGCCGGCTGCAGTTTCTCGAGGAAGTGGGGCTTGGCTATCTGAGCCTCGACCGCGCGGCACCGAGCCTGTCGGGCGGCGAGGCGCAACGCATCAGGCTGGCGGCGCAACTGGGCAGCAACCTGCAAGGGGTCTGCTACGTACTCGACGAGCCGACCATCGGCCTCCATCCGCGCGACAACCAGATTCTGCTGAACGCGCTGCGCAAGCTCGGCGAGAAGGGTAATACGCTGGTCGTCGTCGAGCATGACGAGGACACCATCCGGCGTGCCGACCACATCATCGATATTGGCCCCGGTGCGGGCAAGCGCGGTGGCACGCTGGTCGCGCAGGGCAGCGTGGCCGATCTGTCGGCGCAATCAGACTCGTTGACGGGGCAATTCCTTGCAAACCCGATCGTGCATCCGTTGCAGCCGCGCCGCACGGTGAAGCCGAAGGTCAAAAGCGCAGCGGCGGTGCCGGAGCAGTGGTTGACGGTGCACGGCGGCAAGCTGCACAACCTGCGCAACGTGACCGTGGGGTTGCCGTTGGCGCGCCTCGTGGCGGTGACAGGGGTGAGCGGCTCGGGCAAATCGACGCTCGCGCGCGACGTGCTGATGGCGAACCTGCTGGATGCCGTGGGGCGCTCCGTGCTGTCGTCGCCGGCTACCCGTCGTGCCCGCAAGGCGGCGCAAGACGAACCGGCGGCCAACCGGCGCTCGAGCGTGCTGGCCCGCAGCGCACCGCGGACGCAACTGAACGTCACGCATGCGTGGCAGGGTTGCGATGCGGTCACCGGGTGGGAGAGCATCGACCGCGTGCTAGAAGTCGACCAGACGCCAATCGGCAAAACGCCGCGTTCCTGTCCCGCTACTTATATAGGCGTATGGGATGCCATCCGTAAGCTGTTCGCCGGCACGCTGGAAGCCCGCGCTCGTGGCTATACGGCCTCGCGCTTCTCGTTCAATACAGGCGAAGGCCGCTGCCCGGCCTGTGAAGGCCAAGGCGTGCGCACCATTGGCATGAGCTTCCTGCCGGACGTGAAGGTGCCGTGCGACGTCTGTCATGGCCAGCGCTTCAATCCGGAGACGCTGGCGGTTACGTGGCGCGGCAAAAACATCGGTGACGTGCTGACCATGGAGATCGACGAGGCCGTCGAATTCTTCGCGCCCATCACGAATATCGCGCATCCGTTGCAGTTGATGAAGGATGTCGGCCTCGGCTATCTGACGCTAGGTCAGCCATCGCCGACGCTCTCGGGCGGCGAAGCGCAGCGCATCAAACTCGTCACCGAGTTGAGCAAGGTGCGCGACGACATCACACGGCGCGGCCAGAAGGCGCCGCACACACTCTATGTGCTGGACGAACCCACGGTTGGGCTGCATATGGCGGACGTGGCACGGCTGATTCGCGTGTTGCACCGGTTGGTGGACGGCGGTCATAGTGTCGTCGTCATCGAGCACGACCTGGACGTGATCGCCGAGGCCGACTGGATCATCGACCTCGGCCCGGAAGGGGGAGTCGGCGGCGGCTCGATTGTCGCGGCGACGGATCCGGAGGGGCTTGTGCGCGTTCGAGAAAGCCACACCGGGGCAGCGCTGCGTCCGGTGTTGGCGCGTGGCGTCAAACGCGAGGCGGCCGTACCGGTCGAGGCCGGCGAAGGCACCCACGGTTGAAGTAGCCAATCAGGAGGGGGCTTTCTCAAAGAGCCTCTCAACTGAGCCTGACGGGAGGCCCTTGTAGCGTATTTGCGACGAGGGTTTTCCCGGCTTGCGGCAGACGTCACTATCAATCCTAAAACAGCGTTTGCAACCCGTCTGGCGCCACAAGTTCACCCTGTAATTGGAGGAAAGACTCTAAACACTATCTGTTCCCATCAAAAAAAGTTTGACGGACGATTTTGTCTTGATATCGTCACTCTCCATCAGGCGCGTCAACGCGCTTGCGCCTGCCGGCCAGATTTTCGCCGGTTTCGCGCACAAGGTTTTCTATTCCAATTCAACGATTCCAGGCTGGGAAGGGAATGCGCTCGCACTTTAGTTGTGCATTCAACCATCTCATGGCACTGGATGAATTCGATCCTCGCCCAGGTGACCGGTTTCGTCCGGTTATCGCCCGGGGCGATCACTAACCCAATTTCTCAACTGACTTTGCGCCCGACATCGCTCACTCGATGTAACTTAATTTGCCTAGATCAAACAAATTTTGACTACTGGATTCTGTCTTGCTATGGTTCCGCCACTCGATAAGAAGGCCGCAGCCGCACTCGCAATGGGCAGCAAGATTCGCGCGTTGCGACAACGGCTTAAGCGCACGTTAGATGAAACGGCAAAAGCGGCTGGTATCTCGAAGCCGTTCCTGTCGCAAGTGGAACGAGGGCAGGCCACGCCGTCTCTCACGTCGCTAGTCGGCATTGCTCAGGCACTCGGCGTCACGGTGCAGTACTTCGTGGAAACGCCGACCGAAGCGAAGTCGGTGTGCCGCGGAGATGAACTGAAATTTTTTGGGTTTGCCGATTCGGCGAACCTGTTCGGCAGGCTGACGAACCTGTCGGTCGACCGGAAGCTGGAAGCGATTCTGGTGAAGATGCCAGCCGGCCAGCAACCGTCGGAAGTGACGACGCACGCAGGAGAAGAGTTTTTGTATGTGATGAGCGGACAGATTGCTCTGACGCTCGAAGGTACGACGTTCGTGTTGCAGGCCGGTGACACCGCGCACTACGAGTCAACAGTCCCGCACGCATGGGCTAACACCGCGGGCGAAGAGACGGTGCTCGTCTGGGTAGGCACACCAAGATTATTTTAGTAACGGTCAATTGTGTTTGTACTGGGGCGGTCTGAATACATCCCTAAGTAGTCCTACAGGTTAACCCGTAACGTGAATTTGCAGTGCCAATCGACTGGCGAACGGCTCGGTCATAAGCTGATGTTCGCCGAATGATTGAAATGAAAATGAAAGTTAATACAACTAAATTGTAATGTTTTTGTAGTTAGAAATTAATAAGTCGAAGTGCCCTTTCTATCTCGCTGCAATGGATTGGAAACCGGTCGTGTTTCTTCAAGTTATACGACCGCAGGGCAACTTTGACGGCGCGCGGCGAACGTCGCCGCAAACGAGTAGAGAGGTTCAAAAGACCTCTCTTCGCACAAACAGGTGTGTGGCCTTACTGACGAGTGAGAAGGGGAAAAATGAAACAACGGGCATTGGCGTTGGCCATCAGACGAATAATCTGGGCCGAACTGGCATTGACGACCGCAATCGCCGTTCCGGCGTTCGCGCAAAGTCAGCCGGCTACCACGGAGACGCCGGCACCTGCCGCAGCGGCTTCGGGCACAGCAGCGGCGGCCGCTCCGGCGGCAGCATCGGGCGCTACAGCGACGGGCGGCAAGAACGTCAAGCAGCTGCAGACGTTCCAGGTGACGGGTTCGCTGATCCGCCAGTCGGACAAAGTGGGCTTCCAGCAGGTCCAGGTCGTTACCGCGAAGCAGATCCAGGATTCCGGTGCGAAGGACGTATCCGATTACATGCGCCAGATTTCGGCCAACTCGGCCAACAGCTGGAGTGAATCCACCTCCGACAGCTTTGCTGCCGGCGGTTCGGGTATCGCACTGCGCGGCCTCAGCGAAAAGTACACGCTGGTGCTGGTCGACGGTCAGCGTGTTGCGCCGTACGCATTCGCGGTTAACGGCACGGACCAGTTCTTCGACCTGAATACGATTCCGCTCGACGTGATCGACCGCATCGAAGTCGTGAAGACGGGTGCTGTGTCGCAGTACGGTTCGGATGCTATTGGTGGTGTGGTCAACATCATCACGAAGCACAACTTCCAGGGCCTGCAGCTCGACGGTAGCTACGGCGGCGCCACGCAAGGCGGCGGCGGCACGACCAAGTTCGGCATCCTCGGCGGCTTCGGCAACCTCGCCTCCGACGGCTTCAACGTCACGGCGGCTGCCAGCTACTACAAGTCGAACGGTTATACGCTTGCCGATCGCGATACGACCCAGAACCAGAACTTCAGCAACCAGCCTTATGGCGGTTATGTTCAAGCTCCTTCGTACTACCTGAACCCCACCACTGGCGTCACCACGGGCTTCGGCTGTGCACCGGGTGCACAAGTGCCGGTAGGCAACAACATCATCGCAACGCAAGCCGGCGCAGGCGCAATCACAGGCGGCACCGTCTGCCAGCGCAACGCTGCGGAAGACTACTCGATCGAGCCGATGACCGAGCGTCTGAACGCCAAGGTTCATGCCGACTTCAAGATCAACGATACGACGACCGCGTATGCTGACCTGTGGGAAAGCAACAATACGACGACCGTCAACGATGGTTATGCGCTCTACGGCAATGGCCTCCAGTACAACCCGGCCACGAAGTCGGTGAATCCGATTTCGTTTACCGCGGCAGCGAACAATCCGTTCAACACGACTGGCGTTTCCCAGGAAATTTTTGGCGCGTTGCCGACCACGTATGGCTCCACCACGGACGCGAACTACTGGCGTGCCGCGATGGGCGTGAAGGGCAGCTACGAGCTGGGTAAGGAAGACTGGGACTGGAATTTGGGCTACACCCATTCCATGAGCACGGTCAGCAATACCTACGGCGATATCGTCAATCCGGTCGCATTGACCAACGAGCTTGCCAATGGCACGTTTAATTACGTGAATCCGTCGGCTACCCCGGGCGCACTCAGCAATATTCTGACGACGGCGAACAACCTCGGTATTTCCAAGCTCGACGCGGTCGACGCGACGGCGGGAACACCGAACCTGTTCCATCTGCCGACTGGCGATGTTGGCCTCGGCCTCGGCGCGCAGTTCCTGCACGAAAGCGAACTGATCGAAGAAGGCGGCGCCTACCTGAGCCCCTACACGCTGAACCCGAACACGCAGCAAGTGGCCGGTGAGCGCAACGTAGCGGCCGTGTATTACCAGGTGGACGTGCCCCTGATCAACAAGATGCTGACGTTCAGCCAGTCGGGCCGTTACGACCATTACAGCGACTTCGGCGGTGCGTTCTCGCCGCGCTTCGCCCTGCGCTTCCAACCGATCCAGCAGCTTACCGCCTACGCTTCGTATAACCGTGGCTTCCGCGCACCGGAATTCCTCGAAAATACGAATTCGTCGAGCCTTGGCATCCAGCCGATCGGTCCGAATGGTCAGGACGAGAACGTCGTCACCAAGGGCAACCCGGCTCTGCAACCGGAACGTACGAAGAACTACAACATCGGCTTCGAACTGTCGCCGACCCGTACGACCGACATCGGCTTCGACTGGTACAAGATCGAAGTCGACAAGGCGATCGGCACGCAGACTAACCCGGCGGCCACGGTCTACAACCCGGATGGTTCGATCTCGTACATGGTCAACGAATACGAGAACCTGGGTTCGTTCAACACCGACGGCTTCGAAACGACGTTCGCGCAGTCGTTGCCGACTCCGATCGGTACGTTCAAGCTCACGGCTGACTGGGCCTACATCTGGCACTTCTACATGAACGGCGTGGGCGGTCTCTCCTCGCAGGTTGATGGTGCGGGTAACGACCTGACGCTCGCGCAGCCGTTCGGCGGTTCGTTCCCGCGCTGGAAGGGTAATACCGACCTGTCGTGGAACTTCCACCAGTGGAATGCCGATCTGGAATGGCAATACACGGGGCCGTACTCGGACGCGCTGGGTCTGAACTACACCACCGGTTCGTATAGCCAGTTCAACCTGAACGTGGCGTACACGGGCTTCAAGCACTGGACGATCTACGGCGGCATGAACAACATCTTCAATCGTGCGCCTCCGTACGATCCGCTGTGGGTCAATGCAACCGACCTGACCGGTTACGACCAGTCCCTGTACACGTACATGGGCCGTTACCTGCAAGTGGGTGCAACGTATAAGTTCTAACAAGTTGTAAGCCTGTTGACGATTGTCGCTCCGGCATTCTTTGTGCCGCCGGAGCGACTTTTTTTCGTAAGTAGCACACTGTGAGCTTCTCCGTACGTCGCCGTGACGGGCATGTCATGCCGGACCGGCCAGCGCGAGAGGAACGCAGGGATTGCGTAAGCGATGTGGTCTTGCTGTTCGGGACTTGTCGTGCGACGCTACCCGTAACCCAAGGCGCCATGCGACGCCTTAAGTGATCCGGGCGATGGCGGTTGGCATTGCCCAGGTCGATCCGACGAACCGCGTGTCGGCCACAAGCCAGCGCGCGACCTACGCATACTGATGATGAGACTTGTGAAGTTTCGGTTGCCGCGCGCCGCATGGACGATCTCTTGCGCTCTGGCGACCCGGCAAGCTGCCACGCGCGTTGCTCCGGCGCTGGTTGCCGCACTGCTTGGTGCAATGAGTCTGGCGGTGACGCCGGCCCATGCCGCCTCCGCGATTGCCCAATACGACCAGCCCAAATACCCCGCCAATTTCACGCATTTCGACTATGCGGACCCTGACGCGCCGAACACGGGCACGCTGAATTTCGAGAACTACAACGAACTGCAGAGCTACGATTCGCTCAATCCGTTTCTGGTTCGCGGCGCGCCTGCGCCGGACATCCAGAACCTGATGTTCGATACGCTGATGCAGCGCAGTTGGGATGAACTCGCCTCCGAATACGCCCTGATTGCGGACAATGTGGATGTGGCGCCGGACCTGACTTCCGCGACGTTCCACATCAATCCCGCCGCGCGCTTTTCGAATGGCGACCCGATCACGGCCGCCGACGTCAAATATTCCTTTGATACGCTGACGAGCCCGCAGGCCTCGCCACTGTTCAACGCGCAGTTCTCGATCATCAAAAGCGCGACGGTCGTCGACAGGATGACGATCCGCTTCGATTTCAAGCGAGCCGAGCGCGATGCGCCCCTGATCGCCGGTGACCTGCCGGTGTTTTCGCCGAAGTGGGGTATGACGGCTGACGGCAAACGTCCGCCGTTCGACCAGATCGCGGCAACGCCGCCGATCGCTAGCGGCGCTTATCTGATCGCCCAGCGCAAGAACGACAAGGACATCGAATACGTCCGTAATCCGAACTATTGGGCGGCGAATCTGCCGACGCGGCGCGGTATGTTCCGCTTCGACCGCATCCGTTTCAAGCTGTACCTAGACCAGTACACGATGCTGGAGTCCTTCAAGGCCGGCGATTCGGACGTCCGGGTCGAATACAGCGCCACCCAATGGGCGCGCAAGTATGTCGGCAAGAACTTCAAGAACGGTCTGCTCAAGCAGGTCGATGTGCCGGACGGCCCGGCGCAAATGCAAGGTTTCCTGATCAATCTGCGCCGGCCGATGTTCAAGGACGTCCGCGTGCGCCACGCACTGGCGCTTGCGTTCGACTACGACTGGATGAACCGGATGATGTTCTACGGCCAGTACACGCGTCTGAACAGCTATTTCGACGCCAGCCCGTTCGGCGCGACGGGCATGCCGAGCCAGAAGGAACTCGCGTTGCTTGAGCCGTTCCGCGCGGACTTGCCGCCTGATGTGTTCGGTCCCATGGTGAAGCAGGCCAACACGCTGCCGCCCAACTCGCTGCGCGGCAATCTCGTCAAAGCTCGCGATCTGCTCGCGCAAGCCGGCTGGCACTATCGTGACGGTGCGTTGCGCGATGCCAACGGCAATCCGATGACGATCGAGATCATGGACGACGAGCCCGGTATGGACCGTCTGATCCTGCCGTACATGCAGGCACTCGGCACGCTCGGGATTCAGGCGCATATGCGCGAGATCGACAGCGCGCTGTATGAGAAGCGACTCGATAACTTCGAGTACGACATGACCACCAAGATCTACGACCCGGTCACGATTCCGGGCGCGGAACTGGAGCGTCGTTTCGGCAGTGCGGCCGCGACTCAGGTGGGCTCGGAAAACTGGCCGGGGATCCAGTCGAAAGCGGTGGACGCGCTGGTTCACGCGGCGCTCGCCGCAAACAACCTCGACGATCTCGAGGCGGCCACCCGCGCGCTCGACCGTGTGCTGATCAACGAGTACTACCTCGTGCCGCAGTACTACAACGCGAACTCCCGCATCGGCTACAAGACGACAATGGCGTATCCGAAGATCGTGCCGGTCACGTACCAGGCGGAAGACTGGATCATCGACTACTGGTACAAGAAACCGCAGGCGGCGCTTTCCGCGGCCACGCCGGTTTCTGCTCCATCCGCAGCAAACTGAGGTTCACCATGCTTGCTTACATTCTTAGACGTCTGTTGTTGATGGTGCCGACCTTGATCGGCGTCGTGACCCTAACCTTTGTCGTCACGCAGTTCGTGCCGGGTGGGCCGGTCGAACAGGTGATGACGCAACTCCGCCACGGCAAAGGCCGTGGCGGAGAGGCGGGGGCGGGTGGCGGCGGCTATCACGGCAGCCAGGGCGTCGATCCGCAGCAGATCGAGCAGATCAAGAAGCAGTTTGGCTTCGACAAGCCGCCGCTCACGCGTTACTTCCTGATGATGAAGAACTACGCGACCTTCAATCTCGGGCAGTCCTACTATCAGCACGACAGCGTGTGGGACGTGATCAAGTCCAAGCTGCCGGTGTCGATCACCCTCGGCTTATGGACGGTGATACTGACCTACCTGATATCGGTGCCGTTGGGCATCGCGAAAGCGGTGCGCAACGGCTCACGGTTCGACACGGTCACCAGCGTTATGGTGCTGGCAGGTTATGCTATCCCAGGCTTCGTGCTGGGCGTCCTCCTGCTGATGCTGTTCGGCGGCGGTACCTTCTGGCAGGTGTTTCCGATGCGCGGTCTCACCTCGGATAACTTCCAGGACCTGAGCCTGTTCGGCAAGCTGCTGGACTACCTGTGGCACATCGTGCTGCCTGTCACCGCATCGGTGGTCGGCAACTTCGCTATCGTCACGATCCTGACGAAGAACACCTTCCTTGAGGAGATTGGCCGGCAATACGTGCTGACCGCAAGAGCCAAAGGGGCGCCGGAGCGCGACGTGCTGTGGAAGCACGTGCTGCGCAACGCTGCGATTCCGCTGCTGACAGGTCTGCCCGCCGCTTTCGTGGGCGCCTTCCTGAACGGCAACCTGCTGATCGAAACCCTGTTCTCGCTCGACGGTATGGGCCAACTGTCCTACGACTCCGTGATCCGCCGCGATTACCCCGTCGTACTCGGTTCGCTCTTCCTGTTCACGCTGATCGGTCTTGTAACCAAACTTATTGCTGACGTCTGCTATGTCCTCGTCGACCCCCGCATCCAATTCAACCGCCTGGGCCGCTGACCCGTCGGCAGTCACGCTCGTCGCCTCTGTGTCGCCGTGGCGGCGCACGTGGCAGCGTTTCAAGAGCCAGCGTCTCGGTTACTGGAGCCTGCTGATTTTCGGCGCGCTGTTCGTGATCAGCCTGTTCGGCGAAGTGCTGGCCAACGACCGTCCGCTCATCGTGCGTTACGACGGCCACTACTATTTTCCGATCGTGAAGGACTATCCGGAGGCGCTGTTCGGCGGCGACTTCCCGGCCAGGACCAATTACCTCGATCCGTATATCCGTTCGCGCATTCAGGGCAACGGCAATTTCGCTGTGTACCCGCCGAACCATTACCACTACGACACGATCGACTACTTCGCGGCGCATCCGTATCCGGCGCCGCCGTCGTCGAGCAACTGGCTCGGCACCGACCAGTTTGGCCGCGATGTGCTGTCGCGCCTGCTGTATGGTTTCCGTTTGTCGGTATTGATGGCGTTCGCGTTGACGATTTCGGGCGTGGTGATCGGTGTGCTCACGGGCGCCATTCAGGGCTTCTATGGCGGACGCACCGACCTGATCGGCCAGCGTCTGATCGAAATCTGGAGCTCGATGCCGGACCTGTACCTGCTGATCATCTTCGCTTCGATCTTCGAACCGACGCTATGGCTGCTCTTTATCCTGCTGTCGATGTTCGGCTGGCTGGTGCTGTCGGACTACGTGCGCGCCGAATTCCTGCGCAACCGCTCGCTCGATTACGTGAAGGCTGCCCGCACGATGGGCCTCTCGAACTGGCAGATCATGTGGAAACACGTGCTGCCTAACAGCCTGACGCCGGTGATCACGTTCCTGCCGTTCCGCATGAGCGCGGCCATCCTGTCGCTGACCAGTCTCGACTTCCTCGGCCTGGGTGTGCCGCCGCCGACGCCGAGCCTCGGCGAGTTGCTCGCCGAAGGCAAGAACAATCTCGATGCATGGTGGATTTCGATCTCTGCGTTCTCCGCGCTGGTGATCACGCTGCTGTTGCTGACCTTCATGGGCGACGCCTTGCGCAACGCGCTCGATACGCGCATGCGCGCTTCGGCGTTCGGGGGTGGCAAGTAATGAACAAACCTTTGAACAGGCCCTTGCTGGAAATCGACCGCTTCTCGGTGCGCTTCGGCGAAAAAGTCGCGGTGCAGGAACTGAGCCTGTCGATTGCTCGCGGCGAACGCGTCGCGCTGGTCGGCGAATCGGGCTCGGGCAAGAGCGTGACCGCCTTGTCGATCCTGCGGCTCGTGGACCAGGCGGATCTGAGCGGGCGCATGTTGCTCGACGGCGAAGATCTACTGCAAAAGACCGAACAGCAGATGCGCGGAATTCGCGGCGCCGATGTCGCGATGGTGTTTCAGGAGCCGATGACGGCCTTGAATCCGCTTTACACGGTCGGCAAGCAGATTGCCGAAAGCCTGCGCCTGCACGAAGGCATGCGCCCGAATGCGGCGCGCGAGCGCGGCATCGAACTGCTGCGCCGTACCGGGATTCCCGAGCCGGAACGTCGCATCGACAGTTTCCCGCACCAGTTGTCGGGTGGCCAGCGTCAGCGCGCGATGATCGCCATGGCGCTCGCGTGCCGGCCGCGTCTGTTGCTGGCCGACGAGCCGACCACCGCACTCGACGTCACCGTGCGACAGCAGATCGTCGATCTGCTGATCGAGTTGCAGGAACAGGAAGCCGCCGAGCGCGGCATGGCGGTGCTGCTGATCACGCACGACCTGAATCTGGTGAAGCGCTTCGCGCAGCGCGTCGCGGTGATGGAAAAGGGCGTGCTGGTCGAAACCAACACTACCGAGGCCCTGTTTGCGAATCCTCAGCATCCCTACACAAAGCGCCTGCTCGATAGCGAACCGCAACGTAACATCGACGCAGTCGAAGCGGACGCACGGCAGATTCTCGACGTAAAGGGTCTGGCCGTCGACTATCACGTATCGGCGAAAGGCTTGCGTTCGATCTTCGGCAAGTCGACCTTCCGCGCGGTGCACGACGTGGACCTGACGTTGCGCCGCGGCGAGACGCTCGGCATCGTCGGCGAATCGGGCTCTGGCAAGTCGACGCTCGCTGCGACCGTCCTCGGCCTGCAGCACCCGGCCGCCGGGACGATCGATATCGACGGGCTGGCGCTCTCGTCGCTGAAAAACGCCAAGGCGAAGCGGGCGCTGTACGCGCGCATGCAGGTGGTGTTTCAGGACCCGTTCGGCTCGCTGTCGCCACGTATGACGGTCGAGCAGATTATCGGCGAAGGCCTGGCTGTGCATCGGCCCGACATCGACGCGAGGGTGCGGCGCGATCGCGTCGGCGCGTTGCTCGAAGAAGTGGGTATGCCGGTTGAATCGATGCTGCGTTACCCGCACGAGTTTTCCGGCGGCCAACGTCAGCGTATTGCCATCGCGCGCGCGCTGGCCGTCGAACCCGAACTGCTGGTGCTCGATGAGCCGACCAGCGCACTCGACGTGTCGATCCAGAAGCAGGTCCTGAATCTGCTGACAAATCTGCAGAAAAAGTACAAGCTTAGCTACCTGTTCATCACCCACGATCTGGCGGTGATGAAAGCCATGGCGCATCGCGTGATCGTGATGAAGTCGGGCCGCATCGTCGAAGCGGGCGATACGATGCACGTGCTGCACGCGCCGTCGCACCCGTATACCCAGTCGTTGCTGGCGTCGTCGATGATCGCGCCCGTGTCCGATATCCAAGAGAAAATTGCATGATTGACGAAAGGTGGGCGCAAGCTGCCCGCACGCTGAAAAGCGACGCGGATTTCTGGTCGCTGCGCGTCGTCGACGAAACGATCGACGATCACGAAGTCCGCGACGATGTCGCCCAGCCGCTGCGCACCGTGCGTGACCGCGGCGCCATGCTGATCGCCTATGCCGGCGCCGGTGCCGGCTATGCGGCCACCGCCAATCTCTCGGCAGCCGGTTTGCAGGCTGCATTGGATATCGCAACCGCACGCGCGAGGGCGAGCAGCGAGCTGTCGCTGATCGATCATCGCGAGATCGCGCGTCCGGCCGCGAGCGGCCACTACGTGTCGCCGAACACGGAGCACGCATTGCCGAGCCGGCGCGACTGGCTTGACCGGCTCTGGCGCGAGTGCGCGGCCGCCAATATCGACCCGCGCATCGTCGAGCGCGCGGCGAGCGTGCAGGTGACGCACACCGATCAGCTTTACATGACCGGCGACGGCGTGCGGATCGACCAGCATTTCCGTTTTGTGATGCCGCAGTTGAGTGTCGCCGCGCATGCCAATGGCGACACACAAGTGCGCACGCTGGGCGGTAACTACGGCACGCTCGCGCAGGGCGGCCTCGAAGTGCTGGCGCGCTATGGTTTCGACGGCGCCGGCGCGCGCATCGCCCACGAGGCGCTGCAACTGCTCAACGCGCCGAATTGCCCGTCCGGCAAGCGCGATCTGCTGCTGATGCCCGATCAGATGATGCTGCAGATTCACGAGTCGATCGGCCATCCGCTCGAGCTCGACCGTATTCTCGGCGACGAGCGCAACTACGCCGGCTGGAGTTTCGTGAAGGCGGAGATGTTCGGCCACTATCAATATGGCTCCGAACTGCTGAACGTTACGTTCGATCCGGAACTGCGCGAAGAAGCGGCGGCCTACGCCTTCGACGACGACGGCAGCGCGGCACACAAGCACTATCTGATTCGCGGCGGCCTGCTCGAGCGGCCGCTGGGCGGCGCGCTATCGCAACAGCGTGCGCATCTGCCGGGTGTCGCGAATTCGCGCGCGTCGAACTGGAACCGGCCGCCGATCGACCGGATGGCGAATCTGAATATCGAGCCGGGTGACCAGTCGCTCGACGAGATGATCGCCAATATCGAACACGGAATTCTGATGCGCAGCAATACGTCGTGGTCGATCGACGACCATCGCAACAAGTTTCAGTTTGGCTGCGAGTTCGGTCAGTTGATCGAAAACGGCAAGCTCACCCAGGTCGTCAAGCAGCCCAACTATCGGGGCATCTCCGCGAATTTCTGGCGCAGCCTTTCCGCGGTCGGCAATGCGAGCACCCGCCAGCTGTTCGGCACGCCGATGTGCGGCAAAGGTGAGCCGGCCCAGGCGATCCGGGTCGGCCATGCGTCGCCTGCCTGCGTGTTCAGCAATATCGATGTCTTTGGAGGCGCATGATGAGCGGCTCCATGATGTTGCAAAATGCGTCGACGGTGGACTGGTATCGTCATTTCCTGCTACTCGCCGATGCCGTCGAGCATGCGCAGCGGGGTGCCGAAATCACGCTGATTTCGTTCTCGGCTGAGCAATCCGATTTCATCCGCTTCAACGCGGCCAAGGTGCGGCAGATCGGCAGTGTCTCGCAAGGCAAGCTGACGCTGCGCCTGATCGACGGGGCACGTCAGGCGTATTCCACGCTGACTGTCTGCGGCGAAACCGAGAGCGACCTGCAGGACGTGAGCCGTGCGCTCGCCACGCTGCGCGATGGACTGCGCGATGCACCGGACGATCCTCATCTGCTGTTCGATACGTCGCAGTGGGAACGCTCGACGCGCCGCGACGGAAAGGTGCCGGAGCCGCAAGCGCTGGTACGTACCGTAGACGAATGCGCGAAGGGGCTCGATTTCGTGGGCTTTTATGCGGGTGGCACGATCGTGCGCGGTTTCGCATCGACCAAAGGCAGCCGCGGCTGGTACGAAGTCAGCAACTTCAACTTCAGCTGGTCGCTGTACGACCCGAGCGGCCGCGCCATCAAGACGAGCTACGCCGGCGACCACTGGAGCGACGCCACGTTCGCCCGCAAGGTCGAGCAGGCGGCGGCCCGCCTGCCGATCCTCGCGCTGACGCCGCGGGCGTTGGCGCCGGGGCGCTACCGGTCGTATCTTGCGCCCGCTGCGCTCGAAGAACTATTGGGCGTGACCTCGTGGAGTGGCTTCTCGGCCCGCGCGCAGGCTACGTCGCGCAGCTCGCTATACAAGCTGCATACCGGCGAAGCGGCGCTCGATCCACGCGTGACGTTGACTGAAGACCTGAGCATCGGCATCACACCGGGATTCAACGAAGACGGTTATCTGCGTGCCAGCGTGCCGCTGATTCAGGACGGTCGCAGCCTGGAGCGTCTGACCAATGCCCGCAGCGCCCGTGAATACGGCCTGCAGCCCAACGGCGCGCTGGACTCCGAATCGCCTGTTGCGCTGTCGATGGAGGGCGGCGACCTCGCCGAGGACGACGTGCTGACGCAGCTCGACACCGGCCTCTACATCGGCAACCTCTGGTACGTGAATTTCTCGGACCGGATGAATTGCCGCCTGACCGGCATGACGCGCTTCGCGACGTTCTGGGTGGAGAACGGCAAGATCGTCGCGCCGGTCGAGGCGATGCGCTTTGACGACAGCATGTACAGGCTGCTCGGCGATCAGCTGGAACGGCTGGGCGCGCAACCGGAACTGCTGTTGAACGATTCCACCTACGGAGAACGCGCGACCGGCGGGATGCATCTGCCTGGGGTCCTCACGCGTTCGTTCGAGTTAACGCTTTAAGCGGATGGATAAGAACGCGCCAGCAAAACCACTGCCTGAAGCGTTCACGCTGCGCGCCTTGCGCGTCGCGGATGCGGCGCAGTTCCATGCACTGGAGCTGCAGCCTGCCATGTTGCGCGGCCATCCGCATCCACCGTATCCGACCCTCGAAAAGACTCGTGAGGGCATCGAGAAAATTGCTTTACCCGAGGTAGCCATTGCCGCGATGGTCGGCGATATACTGGTCGGCTTCGGACGATTGGTCCCCGGCAAGCTGCGTCGGGCTCATGCGGGCATGATCGGCCTCGGCGTGCATGAAGCGTGGCATGGCCGCGGCGTCGGCAATGCGCTGGTCGCCGAAATGCTCGACCTGGCCGATAACTGGCTGGGTCTGCGGCGCGTCGAACTCTATGTGTTCACGGACAATGGTCCGGCCATCGCGCTCTACCGGAAATACGGTTTCGAAGTAGAAGCACTACACCGTGGAGCGTCTTTACGTGACGGTGTACTGATCGATTGCTACTTCATGGCGCGGTTGCGTGAGCCGATGCCATTCGCAACGGACCACAATAATGAACACGAGCAGCGTGAGGTTTGAGAGAGAAGCACAGGTGACACCGCGCGTGGTCGTGCGCGCGTGCGAAGCGTCCGACATGGAGGCGATCGCCGACGTCATGTGTCAACCGGGTGTCCGGCGTGGCACGCTGACGATCGGCTATCGCACCGCGGAAGGCTTGCGGGAGTGGCTTGCCAAACTGCCCGCCGGCAGCATCAATGTGTGCGCGGAGCTTGACGGCCGTGTGGTCGGACATGCCGGCCTGCTGGCGAAAACGCCGCGCCGTGCGCATATCGGCGCCATCGGCATCTCCGTGCACGACGCCTTCCAGGGGCGCGGTGTGGGTGCCGCGCTGCTCGCCGCGCTGGTCGAATGCGCGGATGGCTCGCTCGGTTTGCGCCGCCTCGAACTGACCGTGTTTGCGGACAATGTGGCGGCCATTGCGCTCTATCGCCGCTTTGGTTTCGTCGAAGAGGGACGTTCGCGTGGCTATGCCATGCGCGACGGCCAGTTGGCCGATGTCTTGCACATGGCCCGTCTCGTCGACGCGCCGTCCTTCGTGCAGCACTGACAGGAACCTGAGTGCCCTCATTTTTTATCGACCGGCCGGTCTTCGCATGGATTGTCGCGCTTGCCATCATGGTGGCAGGCGCGATCGCCATTCCGCAGCTTCCCGTCGCCCAATATCCGCGTCTCTCGCCGCCGCGCATCGTGATCGTCGCGAGCTACCCGGGCGCAGCCACCGAGGTGGTGGACGGCGACGTGGGCAGCATCATCGAGGAGAGTCTCGATGGCGCCGATGGGATGCTGTACTACGAAACCAGCAGCGACGGTCAGGGCAATCTGGAAATCGACGCGACCTTCTCGCCCGCCACCAATCCCGACATCGCGATGGTCGATGTGCAGAACCGGCTCAAGCAGGTCGAGCCGCGTTTGCCGCAACAGGTGGTGCAGAACGGCATCAGCGTCTTCAAGGCCTCGAATACGTTCCTGATGCTGGTCGCGCTAACGTCCACCGACGGCACGCGCGATTCGTCCGACCTTGGCAGTTACATGAACCGCTACGTGATACGCGAGCTGAAACGCGCGCCCGGAGTGGGTTCGGCGCAACTGTGGGACTCCGACCAGGCCTTGCGGATCTGGCTCGATCCGATGAAGCTGCGCGAATACGGACTTGCCGCCGGCGACGTCAACGCCGCGATCACGGCTCAGAACGCCACGGTGACGGCCGGCACGCTCGGCGACGCGCCCTCGGTGCCGGGGCAGGAGCTGGTGGCCTCGGTGAACGTCAAGGGACAACTGGTATCGCCGGAGGAATTCGGCCAGATTGTGCTGAAGGCGAAGCCGGACGGATCGGCCGTGCGCCTGCGCGATGTGGCACGCGTCGAGCTCGGCCGCGACGATTACTCGTTCTGGTCGCGCCTGAACGGCCGCTCGTCCGCGACCGTCGGGATTCAGTTAGGACCGCGTGGTAATGCCCTGGAAACCTCGAACGCGATTCGAGCGCGCCTCGCCGAACTGTCGAAGAGCTTGCCGCCCGGCATACAGATGCAGATCCCTTTCGACAGTGCGCACTTTGTGCAGATCGCGATTCGTGAGGTGGTCTACACGCTGATCGAAGCTGTGGTGCTAGTGTTCTTCGTGATGTGGCTGTTCCTGCGTGACCTGCGTTATACGCTGGTGCCGACGGTGGTGATCCCGGTCACGCTGATGGGCGCGTTCCTCGCGATGTGGGCGTTCGGCCTGTCGATCAACGTGTTCACGATGTTCGGCCTCGTGCTGGCGATCGGGATTCTGGTCGACGATGCGATCGTGGTGGTCGAGAGCGTGCACCGCGTGATGGAAGAGGAGGGCTTGCCGCCGCGAGAGGCGACCCGCAAGGCGATGTCGCAGATTGGCAGTGCGATCGTGGGTGTGACCGCGGTACTGACGGCGGTGTTCGTGCCAATGGCGTTCTTTCCGGGCAGCGTCGGCGGCATCTACCGCCAGTTTTCGGTGGCGATGATCGCCTCGATGCTGGTGTCGTCGTTCATGGCGCTTTCGCTCACGCCGGCGCTCTGCGCCAACCTGCTGAAACCGACCGGCTCGACGCCGCACCAGCGCGAAGCGCGCCGCGGTCTGCGCGGCCTGTTCGCGCGCGCCGCCTCGAAGTTCGCCGAGGGTTTCGACGGGGCTTCGCATGGCTACCGCTGGCTTACCACGCGCACCTCGCAGCGTATCGGGCGCATGCTCGCCATCTATGCGGTGCTGGTCGGCGTCTGCGGCTTGCTCTACTGGAAGATGCCGGGCGGTTTTCTGCCGACGGAAGATCAGGGACAACTGCAGGTGATGGTTCAGTTGCCGGCCGGTTCGACCCAGGCGCGCACGCTGGGGGTGATCAAGCGGGTCGAGCAGATCCTGAATCGCCACGCCGAGATCGCTCACGTGACGAGCCTGATTGGCTGGAGTTTCCAGGGCAGTGGCCAGAACGTCGGCATGGCCTTCGTCGAACTGAAGGACTGGGACAAGCGCACAGTCAGCGCAATCCAGTTGCAGGACCAGTTGAATAGCGAATTCGCGAGCATTCTCGATGGCAGGGTAGACGCTCAGTTGCCGCCGTCGGTACCGGGGGTGGGGCGCTCGGACGGCTTTGTGTTCCGCATGGAGGATCGCGGTGGCGTCGGTCTGGACGCGCTTAAGGCGGCGCGCGAGGACCTGTTCGCGAAGGCCAAAGCCGATCCGGTTCTTGCCGATGTGCATTCCGAAGACCTGCCCGACGCGCCGCGTGTCGAGCTGACGATCGACCGGGCCAAGGCCTATGCGCTGGGTGTGTCGTTCGACAAGCTTTCCGACCTGCTGGGCAGCACTTTCGGTTCGACCTATGTCGACGACTTCCCGGCTTCGGGTCAGATGCGGCGCGTGGTGGTGGAGGGTGACGCGTCGACTCGCATGACGGACGACGATCTGATGGCGCTCTCCGTGATGAATTCGCAGGGGGCCATGGTGCCGCTGTCGGCCATCGCGACGCGCAAGTGGACGGTCGGGCCGGTGGCGTTGAGCCGCTACAACGGCTACCCGTCGCTCGACGTGAGCGGCCGCGCGGCGCGCGGCTACAGCTCGGGCGCGGCGATGAAGGAGATGGAGCGGCTCGCCTCAGCGTTGCCGGTGGGCGTGGCGTACGACTGGGTGGATGCCGCGCGGGAGGAAACGCTGGCGGAGAAGCAGACGCCGCTGCTGATCGGTTTGTCGCTGCTCGCCGTGTTCATGGCGCTCGCCGCGTTGTACGAAAGCTGGACGATTCCGTTCGCGGTGCTGATGGTGGTGCCGCTTGGCGTGATCGGCGCGGTGTCGGCGGTGTTGATGCGCGGCATGCCTAACGACGTGTACTTCAAGGTGGGGATGATCACCGTGATCGGGCTGTCGGCGAAGAACGCGATTCTGATCGTGCAGTTCGCCCGCGATCTGCATGCGCGCGGCCTGCCGTTGACGCGTGCGGTGATCGATGCCTCGGCCGCGCGCTTCAGGCCGATCGTGATGACTTCAGCGGCGTTCCTGCTGGGCGTGGCGCCGCTGGTGATATCGGGCGGGGCAGGGGCCGAGAGCCGTCAGTCGATCGGTACCGGCGTATTCGGCGGAGTGCTGGCGGCCACGCTCCTTGGCCTGGTGTTCGCGCCGGTGGCGTTCCATGCGGTCGCGTCGCTGACGCAGGGCAAGCGCCGGCGTCTGGCTGACGCCGGGCATGTCGCGGCGGACGAGCGTAAGCCGGATGGGCCGGTGAGCCCGGCGCGCTCGGACCGGGAGATGGAGTCGCAGTAGGTAAAGCGATGGCGTCGGCTCATGCCATGTGCGCCGACGGCGCGCCTTTCTTCGCTACTCGGTGACAGGGCGTCCTGCATCGACCCAACGCATCAACTCGCGTAGCGTCAGGCGGTAACGGGCGAAGTTATGCTCGCCGAGCCGGACGATATCTCCTTTGACGATCTCGGCGAGCTTCTCAGCATCCTGCGCAGGGAGGTCAAATTCGGCGATGGCCGTCCCGAGCGGATGGCCTTCTCGCACAACGCGGCTCACCAGTTCGTTGATGGCATCGCGATGCGTCGCGCGAAACAGGTCGGGCAGGCCAGCCGCCTGAATCTGCACGGCATATTTCCCGATCGAGCGGCGGTAGGTCCACGCGAACAGATCCGCAGCGATGCTGACATCCAGCTTTTCATACACGCCGATCCTCGCGCGACTATAGTCGTCGTCCGTCACGTCGAGAAAACTGAGCGGCGCGCAGTTGTACATCAGAAGCGGGATATTTGCGCTGAGCCGGCTGGTTCGCTTGTTACCGTCCTCGAACGGCTGGAGGTAGGCCAGGTTCACCCAGAGGAAGAAAGCGGCTTCTACGGGATTCTTGATATCACGTGCCTTCGCAACGATGATGCCGAGCATCTCCTCGAGCAGCGAAGGCATATGTGCCGGCACATACGCCGTGTTGTTGATGTTGACGACCTTCTGGCGAATCGCCCCGAGCGAATCTTCGTCGTGCAGCAGGCCCTGCATCAACAAGGTATGGATGTTCCGGATCACCATCACGGTGAGCCCATAGAGCGGCACCTCGTCGATCAGGAACTCGATCGCGCGCTTGTGGTTGAGCAGCATGATCGCGTCCTTGTCCTGCGGGTTGGCGTGCCCCGACCGGAACAGGACCTCGGTATCGAGCCGGGTGTAGCGGTTGCCTTCGAGCCGGGACGACGAAAAAGACAGGTCGATCAGCAGTGGCTCGATGACATTGCGCGCGTACGTGCCGGCGGGCTGTTGTCCTTGCATCCGTCCTTCCCGATAGAGATCGTTTGCGAGCGACTCAGGCAGCAGGAACGTCCGATTGGGTTCGTAATCGTCGACGAACTTGCGCTGATAAGTTACCGGCTGACGGGCGCCGAGAGGCACCTCGAGAGCAGCGAGGAGATCGCTTGAAGACGGAGACCACGAGGGGGATCCCGTTGGAATTACTGAGCCGGGACGCGTGACGGAGGAAGGCGCGGGTGTTTGCACCGTCCCCTCGAAACTGGCAAGGCTGTAACGGGAGGCCGAGGTACTTCCCGACTGGACTACTTTTCCGTCCGCTTTGAGCCGGTTCAGGTAGCGGAGTACCGTCGCCGGCGGCTCACCCAGTGCCGCCGCGATGTCCGACCGGGACAACTCGTGGTGTCCCAGATCGCGCTGCCTGGCCAGAAACCTCAGAACGGTGTCGTACAGTCCGCGCTTCGCCATTTTCTCGCTGGATACCTGCAAAATTGATTCAAGATTGATTCTTGAATCAATCTTAGCTCAAAACGGACGGAAAATGAACCAAGAATGATCCAAGATTGATCTAAGAATGATTCAAGATCCATAAATTGATCTAAGAATGATCCAAGATTGATCTAAGCGGGCGTCAGCGGGGAGACGAAACGAGGGGAGGGGAGCAAAAAGAATCGCGCCGCAAACCGGGACTTCGAGAGTCCAGCTTGCGGCGCGAGGTACAGCGTGTACAGCGAAGGAGGAGCGCTTACTTCGACGCCACCAGAATCCACAACCGCGCCAGGTCAGCCGAGCCGTCGTCGCCCTTGACCGCCTTGAACGCCTGAATCGCCTTCTGCTTCTGCCCGGCGAAGTAATACGCTTCGCCCAGATGCAGTTGCGCCTGATCCGGATGCGGCAGACCACCCTTGGCAATCAGCCCTTCCATCGTCGCCAGACCTTGCGGCGCCTGGCCCGCGAAGACCTGGTTGAACGCCAGATCGAACGGCGGAATCGGCACACCGTTGCTGTCGACCGTGCTCGTCGCACGCTTGGTCGCCAGCGCCTGCAGACGCTTTTCGCGGTCCGCACCGGCGTCCTTGCCGAGCACGCCTGACGAGAAGCCCTGATCGACCACCTGCTTGCCTTCAACCGGAGTGCCGGCAAGGATCGACAACTGCGTCATCTGCATATAATCGTCAGCCGTCGTCAGCGAACCGGTAGCACGGCGCAAACGGTAGGTGTCGATATCCAGATTCGACGCGTAGCCTGGCTTGCTGCGGATCGCCGAGAACAGATCATCCCAGTACGACTGCTTCGGGTGGTACGCCACCAGCTTTTCGAGCGCACCGCGATAGGTGGCCGAGTCGTTGGAGCGCTGCGCGCACGTGCCCAGCAACTGCAGCTGCGATTCGTCCGGAGCATGACCGGCACGCGCCTGTGCATCCACCGTAGGCTTGAGCAGGCTCACCACGTTGCCGCAGTCGTTCGACAGGTAGTACGACTGGATCAGCAGGGTCCGCATGTCCGGATCCGTGCCGCCGGCCTTCATGTAACGCTGCGCGGTCTTGATCGCCAGAGGATAGTTCTTACCCTCGAAGTAGATGCCAGCGAGAGCAGCGGTGGTGCGTTGCTCGTCGGCGCCCGTCAGCTTGCCCGAAGCGAGCAGCGTTTCGTAGGCCTTCGCCGCGGTACCGGAGTCGCCGGCCGCAGCGGCAGCCGCGCCGCGCATCTCTTCGATCATGTAGTTTTCGTAGGGCGTCTTGTTCGGGACGGCGTCGGCCTGCGCGATCTTCGCCAGCGCGTCCTGATACTTGTGAGCCCGGTACGAATCCTGCGCCGCGTTCAGCGGCTTGGCCACTTCGGGACGCAGGGTGTCGGCAGCATGCGACACGGTCGGCAGCACGACGAGGGCAGACAACCCCCCGAAAGCGGCCGCGATCACGGCACGCTTGAACCGTTGATGGATCATTAGCACTCTCACATCCTTATTGCATGTACTGCTCGTTGCCGATCAACCCGATCTTGGTGGCGCCAATACGTTGTGCGGCAGCCAGCACGGCAGCGACATCCTTGTACGGCACCAGCTTGTTCGGCAGCAGATGAATCTCAGCCTGTACCGGCTCGGCAGCAACCTGAGACAGTTTCGAGTTGAGGGTGGCCTGGTCCGGAATAACCGTACCGTTCCACATCATCGTGCCGTCGAAGTCGATATCGATCTGCACCACTTCCGGCTGGACCGCCGGAGGAGGTGGGTTGCCGACCGGCAGGTTCATCTTGATGGCGTGCGTCTGGATCGGAATCGTGATGATCAGCATGATCAGCAACACCAGCATCACGTCGATCAGCGGCGTGGTGTTGATGTCGACCATCACATCCGGTTCACCGCCACCGCCTGAAGATACGTTCATTCCCATAATCTGCTCCTGTCGACCGCAGTTAGCGCTTTAGCGCTTACTGCGGTCCCATGCCTCGCGGTCGACCCGAGTTAGCGCTTTGGCGCTTACTCGGATCCCATGCAAGCCTACTCAACCCCCGCGCGGCGGCGGCTCAGTGATAAATGACACCTTGGCGATGCCAGCACGCTCGCAGGCGGTGATCACGCGGCCGATAAACTCATAACGCGTGTTCTGGTCGCCACGCACGTTGACTTCCGGCTGCGGTTGCATCACCGACACGGTCTTCAACTGCGTGAGCAGCGTCGCTGCATCCACGTGCTTCTCGTTCCAGAAGAAATCGCCATCGCGGTTGACCGCGATCACGATACTTTTGGGCGTGGTCTGCAGCGGCTGGACTGCCTCATTCGGCAACTTCACCGGCACCGTGTGCGTAACAACAGGAATCGTGATCAGGAAGATGATCAGCAAAACCAGCATCACATCGACTAGCGGCGTGGTGTTGATGGCGGAGATGACTTCGTCCTCATCCCCCTCTTGCCCGACGCTCATAGCCATGGCTTACCCCGCGTGTTCGACCAACGTAGCCTTCTGGGCTGCAGCCGGGCGCTTTGCGCGGCCGCTGCCGGCCAGCAGGACGGTGTGCAGTTGTGCGCCGAAGCCGCGGACGCGTTCCATCACCGACTTGTTGCGGCGAACCAGGAAGTTGTAGCCGAGCACCGCCGGAACTGCCACTGCCAGACCGATTGCCGTCATGATCAGCGCTTCACCGACCGGACCTGCCACCTTGTCGATCGAAGCCTGGCCGGCGATACCGATAGCCGTCAGTGCGTGATAGATACCCCAGACCGTACCGAACAGGCCGACGAACGGCGCCGTGGAGCCGACCGTACCGAGGAAGGCGAGGCCGTCCTGCAGGCGGTTCGACACGTTGGTGATCGCGCGCTCGACCGACACGTCGATCCAGGTGTTGCGGTCGACGGCTTCGAGGAGCGCTTCGTCATGGTGTTCACCGGCATCGATCGCGGTTTCGGCGATGAAGCGGAACGGCGAACCTTCGTCCAGCATCTTCGCGCCTTCGGCGAGCGAAGGCGCGGTCCACAGCTGTTCGTCCGCGCTCTTGAAGCGGCGGTTCGCACGGAACTGTTCGAAGAACTTCGTGATCATGATGTACCAGCTGCCCATCGACATGATCACCAGCAGGATCAGCACGAAGCGGGCAACGAAGTCACCGTTTTTCCACAGGGCGCCAAGACCGTACGGGTTGTTGACGGTTTCGGAGGTGGCGGGTGCCGGCGGCGGCACAGCCTGGTCCGCCGGTGCTGCTGCGGGTGCGGCCGTCGGTGCGGCGTCGGTTGCCGATGCTGCTACGGTTGCGTCGCTAGCTTGCGCGTAGGCAATTTGCGGTGCGACAAAGGTCGTTGCCGTGGTTACGGTCAACACCATGCTTGCCGCCACTGCGGCGAGAGAACGCTTCTTCATGTCTGCTCCAGTTCATGCGTTGAACTTGTACAACGTGACTAATAAATCGCTACCGGTACCGCTCGGTTCGTGGGTTCAGTTCAGTTCAGGTTGAACGAGAACGGAACCTGGACACGGACAGGTTGGCCTTGGGAAACGCAACTAAACTTCTTTACCGCATTGAACGCCGCGCGATCGAGGGAAGAGTCATCCGACGATTTCGCGACATGCTCATCCGTAATATGGCCCTGCGGATCGACTACGAATTCGATGAGTACGTCACCCGTGACGTTGTTTTCCTGAGCTTCCTTCGGATACACCACGGTTGAGCGGATCTGGTCGGAGTTCGGGCACGCCACGTCGACCTGGGCGCTCACCGGCTTCGACGGGGCCGGCGGAGCGGGCGGGGCAGGCGGCGGTGCCGGCTGCGCCACGACCGGAGCGGCCTGGTGCGTAATGGTGGGCTGCGGCGGAGTCGGCACGTTGACTTCCGGCGGCGGCACGAACGGCGGCGGCGGCGGCGCGAACTTCGGCGGCGGCAACTGCACGGTCGGCAACGGCGGCGGAGGCGGCGGCTTCACCGGCTCGATGATCTTGGTTTCAATCGGATGTTGAATGACCTGCACCACCTTGGTGGCGAGGCCATTGAGCAGTGCATAGATCAGCACTATATGGAGGAGAAGAACGGCGGCAATACCGCCAAAGCGGCGCACGGGGTTCTGCTGCTTTTTCCCGAATTCGCGCGGGCGCCCAGTTCTGTGAACTGCGGTCGTGCCCGCCGGAAACTGCCCTTCAACTTTCATAACCACCTTCGTTCCTCCCGGCGTGAACCGCCCATTTCCGTGACTGCAGCGTTCTTGCTACGTCGAAACATTGTTTCCTTCAGCCCTAACGAGGGCGCGCAACATTCTTTTTGGACTCCAGATGGGCGGGCCGTAGCACTCGACTCGAGCCTAAAGGCTTGCGCCTTGGGTTCAGATCCCGGGTTGCAACGGCTATAGGCCGTCTGTGTGCAAGGCGCATGCCCGCGTCGGACAGATTCTGAGCGGTCCGCGGGGATGAGCGGAAACAGCCAGTAATCTATCTGCGTAGAAGTACTAATAGACGGTATTTGATACATCCCCTTCGCTTTGGCGCAGGCCGTGACGGACGAAAAGATGCTCGAACGTCACACGTATTTCACAGACCGTCATTAGCTGCGGCTGTAATTCCTGCGACGGAACGATATCAGTTCAAAATCTCGCGTCAAACTTTTTTTGATGGGGGCATACTGTGTTTAGAGGATGCGCTCTAATCATGTGGAGCGCATTTCGCCGGCCAGCTTACAAGAGTGAATGGTTGGGGCGAAAAAGTCGTTTAACTTCAACGTTATGCCAAATGCTTTTGTAAGGTTGTGAAGGCTGACGTTAATACTGATTTACGACGCGATAAAAAACAGCGTCAACGCCTTGCGCTACGCGACACGATTCTAAAGCAGGTCGCCGGTTGGCTGCACGGGAAAAAAACGTACCGCGGGGTGTGCGAAATGGATAGCCACGCGCATCGTGCAATGTCCGCGAAGTTCGCGCGTGACAAGGGCGGCGCCTGCAAATGATGAGAGCGGGATAAGGACTGCAAGCGCGAGAAGCGCGCTTGCAGGGTATTCGCCTAGACGCCTGGTTTCGACGGTCTGTGCGGCGGATTTCAGAGGCACGCGAGCGCTTGCCCGATGCACGGTCAGCTCGCCGGGTTGACTGCGCCGGTCGTTGCCGGTGCCGCGGTGTTATCGGGGTGCGCATCGGTCGCTGAAGCGGGCGGCATGCAGTCGGCGCGGTATTCGGCCTGCAGCTTCGCTTCGGCCGCCTCGAGGTCGGCAGGGTAGACGTTTTCGTCCGTGGCGGGGTTGTAGCCCATGGCCTCCAGTTCGCCGAGTTCGCGCATCAACTGCTTGTGCGTGACTTCGCCCTTGAGCTTCGTGAACGGATAACTGTTGCATTGCTTTGGCGTGAGACCGGGAGCGGCCATTGCAGAAGCGCTGCCGGCGAGCAACAGGGCCATCAAAACGGTGCGTGTCGCGAGTTTCATGTTTGCATCCCTTGGTGGAAAACTTCGTACAAAGGCAGCCAGAAAAAGTGGCTACCGGATGCAAACAGGCTAGTGGAGGGCCCATACCGTTTCGCCCTCTTAACGATGAAAGATCGTTCATCTTTGCGCCGCCGCCGGGGAGGGCGTCAAAGCGTGCGCTGCGCGCGGATCCCCGTGAGTTCTGGGCGCCTTTTCCTTGTTTAAATATTTTTTAATGAAACCGATATGTGAGCGTTACGGCCTCGCGCGTAGCCTGTGGCCATCTGTTGTCCACGTTGCGGCGCCCGGCGCGCCGTCCGCTTCCGAACTCAAACCTGCAAGCCGAATATGGCATCATGTACTTCTACTGATAACCAGTCGCGCACGCCGCTCAGGTCGGCTGAGTTCGCTGTCGCGCGTGAAATCATCATGTCGCGAGTGCTGACGATCGAAGATGACGAGATCACCGCCAACGAAATAGTCGGCGAGCTGAAAAGTCGCGGCTT
This sequence comes from Paraburkholderia sp. GAS82, assembly GCF_050436285.1. Lineage (NCBI taxonomy): Bacteria > Pseudomonadati > Pseudomonadota > Betaproteobacteria > Burkholderiales > Burkholderiaceae > Paraburkholderia > Paraburkholderia sp. GAS82. The sequence goes on along the minus strand of NZ_JBNDLX010000004.1, from coordinate 464,204 downwards.
CACCGTGGACTGGGTGGCGAACGGCCGTGATGGCATGGCGCGCGCCGTCAGCGACGAATACGACGTCATCACGCTCGACCGCATGCTGCCGGGCGTCGACGGCCTGACCATCCTCACCACCATGCGCAGCATCGGCATCCAGACGCCGGTTCTGATGCTGAGCGCGCTCGGCGACGTGGACGAACGCGTGCGTGGCCTGCGCGCGGGTGGCGACGACTATCTGACCAAGCCGTTCGACCCCGAAGAAATGACCGCGCGCCTCGAAGTCCTGCTGCGCCGCAGTCAAACGCCCGCCACGCAGTTCGAAACAACGCTACGCGTCGGCCCGCTCGAACTCGATCTGATCTCGCGCAAGGTCCAGCGCGACGGCGAGGAGATCGTGCTGCTGCCGACCGAATACCGCGTGCTCGAATTCATGATGCGCCACGCCGGCCAGACCATTACCCGCACCATGCTGTTCGAAGCGGTGTGGGGTTACCACTTCGACCCGGGCACGAACCTGATCGACGTGCACATGGGACGTCTGCGCAAGAAGATCGATCCTCCCGGCGTGAAACAGATGATCCAGACCGTGCGGGGCTCGGGCTACATCCTCGCGTGAGCAGATAACCTTGACGGACAACTCTTTCCCCGCGCAATCCGCACTGGGGCGCCGTTGGCATTCCACGACGTTTCGTCTGATCGCGGTATACGCCGTGATCTTCTCCATTTCCGTCATGTCGCTGCTGGGCTTCATCGGCGCCGCGGTCACCGGCGACATGGAGCACGAGACCGACGTCGTGATGCAGTGGCAGCTCATCTACTTCGATTCGATGCCGCATAGCGCGCTGGCCGATGCGATCCATCGCCGGCTCGAGCACGAGCGCATGCATGCCAATTACTACGGTCTGTTTTCGCCTGACGGCCACTATGTTGCGGGTGACGTGCTTGCGCTGCCGCCGGGACTGGCACCTGACCGGGGCGGCGTGACACTCGCCCGCAACAGCCTGCAGACGTTGAGCGGGGAGCCCTCGCCCGTGGTTCGCGCAATGGCCGAACGCCGTCGCGACGGCGAGACCCTCGTGCTGGCGCGCGACCTCACCCATATCCTGCGGATTCGCCAGACCATCATCAACGCGCTGATCGGCGGCGGTCTGCTGTGTCTCGTTGCCGGCGTGGTGGGCGGCCTTGCGCTCAGCGTGCGGCAAATGCGCCGCCTGAAGGCGATTCGCCGCGTCACGCTGCGCATCGCCCAGGGCGATCTCGGTCAGCGTTTGCCGATCGGCGGGCGCGATGAGATCGATATGCTTGGGCACCTCGTCAATCACATGCTCGAGGAAGTGGAGCGCCTCATGAACGAGGTCAAGGGCGCGTGCGACGGTATCGCCCATGATCTGCGCACGCCGCTCGCACACGTGCGGACGTTGCTGGGGCACATCGCGGAACGCTCCGATATCCTCGATGACGTTGCCGTGTCGGCGCTGGTCGCGCGTGCCCGTGACGAGACCGACGCGTTGCTCGACCGTTTCCGCGCCATGCTGCGCATTTCGGAGATCGGCACGCTGCAGCGGCGCGGCGGTTTTGCGACCGTGGAACTGCAGGCGCTCATCGAGGAAGTCGGCGAGTTGTACGAACCGCTGGCGGAACTTCGCTCGCTACAGTTTGTTGTCGAGTCCGAAGCCGTCGAGCCGATCCACGGCGATCGTGCGCTGCTGTTCGAAGCGTTCAGCAATCTGCTCGACAATGCCTTCAAGTTCACACCTGCCGGCGGCGTGGTGCGCATGTCGTTGCGCCAAACGCCCGCAGGGCCGCTGGTCGAGATCGTCGACAACGGGCCTGGCATTCCGCTCGATGAGCGCGACGCGGTGCTGCAACGCTTTTATCGCGGCGAGGGTACTCGCCATCTGGCGGGCTCGGGTCTGGGGCTTTCGATCGTCTCTGCCGTGATGCGTGTGCATGACTTTACGATCCGCATCGGTAATGCGGAGCCTGGCGCGCGGGTGAGCATCGAATGCTGGTCGAGGACGCTCGCGTGAGCCTTCCCGCTCTCTTTCCCTTCTGCACGGGAGGTTGAATGCGTATCCTGTTCGTCGCCGCGTCCCATCCCGAATCCGCCTGGCTCTATAAAGCGCTGCAGGAGAGCGCACACAGTCTGCAACGCGCCGAGGACGTGCGCGACGGCGCGTTTCTGACCACGCAGGAGCCGTTCGACGCGATTATTGTGATGGCCCTCGACGCCTCGTCCTATGCAAGCCTGCTGGAGACGCTGCCGCAATTCGTCACGGCCGGTGCGGGCGCGGCGATCATCGCCGTGCTTGGCCACTCGAACGCCCAGGACCGCAGCCGGGTGCTGCGTGCGGGCGCCGACGCCTGTTTCGGGCAACCGTACTCCTTCATCGAACTGCACGAGCGTCTGCAGGCGTTGCGGCGCACGGCGGCCTCGCGCGCTGCACACGATTTGCCGCCGGCGATGGCGACCGCTCCCGGTGAGGCGAGCGCCACGCTCTCACTGGATCCGCTGACGCATGAACTGGTCGACGGCGAACGGCGGCTGGTGGTGACGCGGCGCGAGTATCTGCTGATCGAATGCCTGATGCGCCAGTTCAACGCGCCGGTCCCGCGCGAGCAACTGATTCGCTATGCGTGGCCCGAGAAGGACGATGTCGACCCGTCGAGCGTCAATCTGGTGGTCTCGCGTTTGCGGCGCAAGCTCGCACAATATTTGCCGGAAGTGCACATCGAGACCGTCAGCCGTTACGGCTACCAGATCAGTACTGGATCGCACTGAGGGACGCCGCGCACCCCTTTCCTCAGGGTGATACGCCTCAAATCTTAAGACGAAGCCGCAATGAAACGAACGCGCTAACCCGTTTGGGGAGCGCGCTCGTGTCGTTCATGCTGACGCTCATGAACCGAAATACGGTGTGCAGAAGCCGGGCGGTCCGACACAGCCGTTGGCGGTGTCGGGGCCGGGCGCCGCGCAGCCGGATAGCAGTAGTCCGGCGGTGGCGGCGGCGAGCGCGTAAATTACGGCGCGCTTGAGTACGGTACGGGCTTTCATGGCTTTGATCCGGCGTGAAGCGGTACGGACAGCGCGCGCAGCGGCGTCTATTCCGCTAGCCTTAGTGTTCGTAGACCGTCGAGTTGAGATACTGCATCTGGCCATCCTGTTCGGCATGCACCAGTTCCTGGTAGACCTGCGCACGCGTCTTGGGGGCCTGTTCCTCGCCATACGGCGGAACCCATTGGCCGGCCTGCTCGACGGTGGAGTTCGAGTTCTGTGCCAGTTGTGCCGAAGCGGCCGGTTGCTGCGTGGTCGATGCACTGGTTTGCGCGAAAGCGGAAGCGGTAGCAGTGGCGCCCACAAAAGCGATAGCGATCATCAGGTATTTCATGTTGGTTGTCCTTACGAATTAGTGGTCGGTCTATATCTGGTTGCCTGACCGCGGCGCGAAGTTAAAAGCGAAGTAAAGAATTCGCTGCCCGGTTGATTAGAAGGATAGTCGCCGGGGGATAGCGGTTCGACGATCTAAACGTGAAAAGAAATTTATCCACGTGCAGCGGATAACGCTTTTGCCTGAACCGGCGTAGCGGGCGCGGCTGCCACCGCCGTCTGATCCGCCGACCATCCGCCGCCCAGCGCCTCGATCAGTCCCACCGAGGCCAGTAAGCGCCGCGTATTCACGTTCAACGCGAGGATCTGCGTATTCAGTTCAGTGGTCTGCGCGGTCACCACATCCAGATAGCTGACCGTTCCATCGCGATAGCGCGACATCGAGAGATTCAAGGTGCGTTGCGCGTCGGTGAGCGCTTCGTCCTGCTGCGTCGCCTCATCGCCAAGATGATGCAGCTGGGCCAGATTGTCTTCGACCTGCTGGAACGCGAGCAGCACCGCTGCCTTGTATTTCGCGCCGTTTTCCGCCAGCTTTGCACGCGCTTCCTGCGTCATGGCTTCGCGGCGGCCGCCGTCGAACAGGGTCATCACGAGACTCGGACCGATCGACCAGATTTCGTTGGGCGCCATGATCCACGGCGAAAGCGTGTCGCTCTGGAAGCCACCGTCGAGTCCCAGCGAAACGTCCGGGAAGAACGCCGCCTTGGCGATGCCGATCTTTGCGTTCGCCTCAGCCACGCGCCGCTCGGCAGCGGCGATATCGGGACGCCGCTGCAGCAGCGCAGAGGGCAGGCCGGGTGGAATCGACGGCAGATAGGCGAGGCCGGTCGATGCTGTGAGCGAGAACGACGACGCCGGCACGCCAGTCAGCGATGCAATGGCGTGTTCGTACAGTGCGCGTTGAGCCTTGACGTCCTCGGCAGCGGCACGCGCCGAAGCGAGTTGCGTCTGCGCGCGCGATACATCGAGGTCCGAAGCAATGCCGCCGGCGTGACGGCTCATCGTGAGCTGCAAGGCGCGTTCATAGGTGGTAATCGTGTCCGCCAGCAGTTGTTGCTGCTCGTCGAGTCCGCGCAGATTGAAGTAGGCGTCCGCAAGACTCGCCTGCAAGCTCAGACGCACGGAGGCGAGATCCGCGTCGCTCGCCTGGGCGGCCGCCTGGCCTGCGGCTACTTCGTTGCGCACCTTGCCCCACAGATCGAGGTCGTAGTTGATGCCGACGTCGACCGTGTTCGAGCCATACACCGAAGGTTCGCCGGAGCCGCGCAACGGCCGGTTCTCCGATTGCCGGTTGCTCGAGACATTGGCCTGCGCGCCGATGGTCGGGAACAGGCCCGAGCGCGCCTGCGCCAGATAGTCGACGGCTTCGTCATGGCGCGCCACTGCAGCAGCGACGTTCGGATTAGCCGCCGCCACCTGCACTTCGAGCTTGTCGAGCACCGGGTCGCGATATACCTGCCACCAGCCATCGCGCGGCACCTGATCGGCGGGTTTGGCTAGTTGCCAGGCACCGCTTTCCTTGAAGGCCGTCGGAATGGCCGTGGGCGGCACCTGATAGACCGGTGCGAACGAGCAGCCGCTAAACAGTGCGCTGACGGCCAGCGCTACGCACAGGCTGCGCTGTAACTTGAGCCTAGCCATGGGCGCGCTCCGCGTCGCCATGGTCGGCGAGCGACGTGGAAGATGGGTTGGCGGCGTGCGCCGCCGCGATTCGCACCGCGTCACCTGTGGCGATCGAGTCGGGCGGGTTGTCGATCACGCGGTCGCTGGCCTCGAGGCCCGAGCCGATTTCGACCTGGGTGCCGAGATCCGTAGCGATAGTGACAGGCTTGAGTATCGCTTGATCGCCCTTGCCGACCACCGCCACCTGCAAGCCGCTTTGCCGGAAGATCAACGCGCTGGCTGGAACGAGCAGCGCATGAGGGTCGGTGGGCATTGCAAAGTGGACTTCGGTGTATTCGCCTGGAATCAGCAGGCCGTTCTGGTTATCTACCTCGAGTTGCACGAGCAGTGTGCCCGAAGACTGTGTGATCGAATCGTCGGTGTCGAGCAGCTTCGCTTCGAATGTCATCCCGGGACGCTCAGGCATGGTCAGCGTTGCCGTCATGCCCGGCTTGATGGCTGCAGCGTCGCTTTGCGGCACGCTGACATACACCCGCAACTGACGCGCGTCGGAGACCGTAAACAGTTCATGACCGTCACCGCCGCCCGCGTTGATCAGGTCGCCGATATCGGTCTTGCGCGCGGTGACGACACCATCGAACGGCGCGGTGATCCGTTTGAACGATTCAAGTGCTTCGAGACGGTTCACATTCGCCTGGGCGCTTGCCACGATCGCCTGCTTGGCAGCCAGGTCGCCGGTCTTCTCATCGGTGTCCTGCTGCGAGACGGAATCCTGCTTGAGCATTTCGGTCCAGCGTTTGGCGGTGGATGCCGCGAGCTTTTCGTTCGCCTGCGCGTCCTGCAAGTCGGCTTTGGCCTGCAGCAATTGCTGGTCGAGATCGGGCGTATCGATCAGGCCGAGCAGTTGCCCAGCCTTCACATGCGTGCCGATATCCGCGTACCACGCGTGCAGATAGCCCGGCACCCGCGCATAGATGGGTGCGTCGACGAAGGCGGACAGATGACCTGGCAGAACCAGGGATTGCGTTGCGCCCTGTTGACCCGGCGTATGCGCGGCGACGGTCGGAATGGCCTGCGCGGCAGACCACGCGGTCATTTCCTGTTTGGCGTGCACGCGGGTAAAGATGCCGGTTGTCACGATCCCCGCAGCAGCGAGCAGCACGACGATGCCAACCAGCTTCAGATGACGTAGCCGCTTGGGCGAATTGATCTCGATCTCAGTGGACATGGAGGGCTCCGGTTTCGGAAGTAGGATGATTTTTGTCTTTGACAGGAGGGTGCTTCGCCGCATCGCGACGGTGCACCAGGCTGAACACAACCGGGACGAACAGCAACGTGGCGAAGGTCGCGCAGATCAGACCGCCGATCACCGCGCGCCCAAGCGGCGCGTTCTGTTCGCCGCCGTCGCCAAGACCGAGCGCCATCGGCGCCATGCCGATGATCATCGCGAGCGCGGTCATCAGCACCGGGCGAAAGCGTGTGAAGCCGGCTTCCATTGCTGCGACCAGCGCGTTGCCCGTGACCGCGAGGCGTTCGCGTGCGAAGCTCACCACCAGAATGCTGTTGGCCGTGGCCACGCCCATGCAGAGAATGGCGCCGGTCAACGCCGGCACTGAGAGCGGCGTATGCGTGGTGAACAGCATCCAGACGATCCCGGCGAGCGCAGCAGGCAACGCGGTGACGATGACGAATGCATCGGACCACGAATGGAAGTTGACGACAATCAGCATGTAGATCAACGCGATCGCGCCGACGAGGCCAAGCGAGAGTCCGAGGAAGGCGCTGTTCATCGTCTCGACCTGGCCGCGCAAGGTGACCGTCGAGCCCTTCGGCACGTCTTTCGCCGTGGCATGCAGGATGTGCTGGATGTCCGTTGCGACTGCGCCCAGATCGCGCCCCTGGGTGGTTGCAAATACGTCGTAGAGCGGCTCGATGTTGTAGTGCGAGACGACGGCATCGCCGACGCCGCGCTCGATCGTCGCAATGCCACCCAGAATCTGCGACTGGCCGTTCTTGCCAGTGATTGGCAAATTGTTCAGCGCCGAGAGCGACTCCATGCGGTATTGCGGCGTCTGTGCGACGATCGGATACGACACACCGTTATGCGGATTCAGCCAATAGGTGGGTGACACCTGGCTCGTGCCAGAGAGGCTCGCTACCACGGAATTGGTCACGTCCTGCTCGGTGATGCCCAGTTCGTCTGCGCGCGACCGGTCGACCGCCACGGTGAACTGCGGGTAAGTCGACGCCTGCTGGATGCGCGTATCGGCAATGCCCGGAATCAGGCGCATGCGACGCATCACTTCGTTGGCGTAGCGATGGTTGGCATCCTGGTTCGGGCCCGCCACCTGCAGGTCGATCGGTGCCGGTGAGCCGAAGTTCAGAATCTGGCTGACGATATCAGCCGGCAGAAACGAGAAGGTCGTGCCGGGGAATTCGCGCGGCAGGATCTTGCGCAGTGTTTTCACATAGCCGGCGGTAGGTGCATGATTTTCGTTCAGCGAAATCATGATATCGCCGTCGTTCGGCCCCGTAGTGCCGCTATTGTTGTAGGTCAGGTTGATACCGCTGTTCGGCAGCCCGACGTTGTCGATGATGCTGCCGAGTTGATTGGGCGGCACTACACTGCGCACGGCGTTCTCGATGTGATCGAACTCGGCGGCGGTATCTTCGATGCGCGTGCCGACCGGCGCGCGGACATGAAGCGAGATTTCGCCCGAATCGATGTCGGGAAAGAAATTGCGCCCCAGCCATGGCGCAAGCAGGAACGACGCGCCGACCACGATCAGAAAGCCAACCACGAAGCGCTTGCGGTTGGTCAGCGCGAGGCCAAGCACGATGCGATACACTGCGCGCACGCGTTCGAAGCGATGCTCGAAGCCGCGCTGAAAGCGCACCAGCGGATTGCGCGAAGCGGGTGGGTGGTGGTGGCCGCCGTGCGGTTCCATCGCCGCCGCCAGTTCGCCGGAGGCGTGACCGCCCGACGCATGCGGCTTCAGCAGATACTGCGCGAGCATCGGCACGAAGGTGCGCGACAGCACAAACGACGCCACCATCGCAAAGATCACCGCTTCGGCCATCGGCACGAACAGGAAGCGGGCGATGCCGTTCAGCAGCAGCATCGGCACGAACACGATACAGATACACAGCAACGAGACGAACGCCGGCCCGACGATCTGCGCGGCGCCATCCATGATCGCGCTCCTGACATCCTTGCCTTGCTCGAGGTGCCAGTTGATGTTTTCGATCGTGACGGTAGCGTCGTCCACCAGAATCCCGACCGCAAGCGCGAGACCGCCTAGCGTCATCACGTTGAGCGTTTCGCCCATCGCCGAGAGGCCGGCAATGGCAGCCAGCACGGCGAGAGGAATCGACGCCGCGATGATCAGCGTCGAGCGCCAGCTGCCGAGGAACAGCAGAATCATCAGCGACGTCAGCGCCGCGGCGATGATGCCTTCGCGCGCCACACCGCTCACGGCGCCCTTCACGAAGGTGGATTGATCGCCCATCGTAACGAGCTTGAGCCCGGGCGGCAGCGTCTCCTCGATGCGCGGCAGTTGCGCCTTGACACCCGCGATGATGTCGAGCGTGGAGGCCGAGCCGTTCTTCAGGATACTCATCAGCACCGCGCGGTGTCCGTCCACGCGCACGATGTTGGTCTGCGGGGGATAGCCGTCCCGCACGTGGGCGACGTCGCGAATATAGATGGTTGCGCCGTCCACGGTCTTGATCGGCAGGTTGTTCAGTTCCTGCAGCGACAGCGGGCTGTTGTTCAGCTTGATGTTGTATTCGAAGCTACCGATCTTCTCGGTGCCAGCCGGGATGATCTGGTTCTGCTGAGCCAGGGCGTCGGCTACATCCTGCGCGGAGAGTTTCTTCGCCTGCAGCGCTTGTGGGTCGAGGTCGATCTGTACTTCGCGGGTCTTGCCACCGTAGGCGGTCGGAATCGCCACGCCGGGCACGCTCAGCAGTTGCGGACGGATGAAGTTGGTCGCGTAGTCGGCGAGCTTCTGTTCGTCGAGCGTATTGCTGGTGAGCGCCAGTTGCAGAACCGGCACGGTCGAGGCGTTGTAGTTGAGGATCTGCGGCGGCGTCGTGCCAGGCGGCATCTGCTTCAGCACGGTCTGCGAAACCGAAGTGACCTGCGCCGTGGCCGTGCGAATATCGACGTTCGGCTGGAAGAAAATCTTGACGATGCCGTAGCCGCGAAACGATTGCGATTCGATGTGCTGAACATCGTTGACCGTGGTGCCGAGCGTGCGCTCGTAATACGTGACGATGCGCCCGGCCATGTCGTCCGGTTGCAGGCCCGCGTAGTTCCACACCACGCTGATCACCGGAATGCGGATGTCAGGGAAGATATCGGTTGGTGTGCGCAACGCGGACAGCGGGCCGATCAGGACGATCAGCAGCGCAAGCACGATGAACGTGTAAGGCCGCGTTAGCGCTAGCCGGACTATTTTTAACATCGAAAGCTGCTCCGTTCAGAATGGCGCGATGACTCGGCGGCGTCAGTCGGTTAGGGCAAATCCCACTGGTGGATTACCCGATGTCGGTATTCTGTAGAGCAGGCCCTAACACCCTGCGACTAAAAAAATGAAACAAGTTTTAGTTGCCACGCATGGGCGAAATTCACAGTGCGGTGACGACGCGTTAGCCGTGCGGCAGCGCGATCACGTGCAAAGACACACAGCGCGCCGCATGGGGCACGCTGTGTTCGATGAGAGGGGAGAGGGCGGCGACGCGCTTGCGCGTCAACCGAACAGGTAGCCGGAGCCGCGGATGGTACGGATCAGTGGACGCTCGCCCGGCACGTCCACCTTCTTGCGCAGACGCCCCACGTGCACGTCGATGAGATTGGTGCCCGGATCAAAGCGGCAACCCCACACCGCTTCGAAAATCATCGTGCGCGTCAGCACCTGGCCTGCATGACGCATCATGAATTCGAGGACGCGGAATTCGGTCGGCTGCAGTTCGAGTTCGCGCTTGCCGTGGGTGACGCGTCGGCGCACCAGGTCGAGCTCAAGCGCACCGGTACGCAGCAAGGTCTCGGCCTTGGCATTACGCGGACGCCGCCGCAGCAGTACTTCCACGCGTGCAAACATCTCGTCGGCCGAGAACGGCTTGGTCAGATAGTCGTCGCCACCGGCGCGCAGCCCCTGAATGCGATGATCGACATCGGACATCGCGCTCATCACCAGCACCGGCGTTTCCATGCCCACACCGCGCATGGTGGCGACGATCGTCAGACCGTCGAGATCCGGCAGCATGCGGTCGAGCGTGACGACGTCGTATTCGCCTGCCATGACCTTGGCCATGCCTTCGCGGCCGGTGCGAGCCACGTCGACCGAGAAACCGCTCGATGTGAGCGTGCGCACGATATCGTCCGCGATCAGTTCATCGTCTTCGATCGTCAGTATCTTCGGCATGGTTCGCTAGCGTATTTCTTCAGGGCCATCAGGCGACGACCCGCAACGCGACCTGCTTGTCGGGTGCGCGATACTGGCTCACAGCAAAGTCGATAAAGCTGCGCACCTTCATCGACAGATAGTTGCGGCCGGAGTACAGGATCGACACATGACGGGGACCGCCATTCACCTGGTACTCTTCGAGCACCGGCACGAGCGTGCCGTGAGCGAGGTCTTCGTCGACGAACGGCAGCGGCAGCAACGCGATGCCCATGTGGTTGAGAGCGGCCACCCGCACCATCGCGCTGCTGGTCGCCGTCAATGCGCTACCGGTGTTGACGCGGTAGACGCCGTCGGCATCCGCGAATTCCCAGGTCCGCGAGGTGCCGTCGGAGACCGTCAGCAAGCCATGACGATTCAGTGCGGCCGGGTCGCGCGGCGTGCCGTGGCGAGCCAGATACGACGGCGAAGCGACCGTGACTTCCTCGATGCTCGTGAGTGTGCGGCTCACCAGTGTGGAGCTGGCGAGGCGGCGGTCGTCGGAGAAGCATACGTCGTAGCCGCCTTCCACCATGTCGATATGCGTGTCGAAGGTGGTGATGTCGAAATCGACCCGCGGATGCAGCGTTCGATAGGAGGCGAGCAGGTTGCCGAGCCCTGAGGTCGCGAAGGTCATGGGTGTGGCGATGCGCAAGGTGCCGCGCGGGTCGCGGGTGGTCTGCACGAGGTTCGATTCCATTTCATCGAGCTTTTCGATGATCGTGCGGCAGCCGTCCAGATACTCCTTGCCCACTTCCGTGAGCGACAGGCTGCGCGTCGTGCGGTTGAGCAGGCGCATGTTCAGATGCGCCTCGAGCATACTGACACTGCGCGTGACGGCGGCAGCCGACATGCCCAGTTGTCTCGCGGCCAGGTTGAAGCTGGCGAGATCGACTACGCGTGTGAAGACACGCATCGCTTGTAGCTGGTTCATGTTCGTACACTAGGAAAGGACGATGCGTGCATCATGGGCGCTCGCAGATAACATGGCACTGCCAGCTTGATTAAGTCTTTTTTAATTTTGTGCAATGTTCATGAACTGCGTGGATACATTGCGCGCGTCGGAGGCGCGGTGCGCGGGTCGCCTTGCAAAAGCGACAGGCAAAAAAAAAGCGCGGACAAGCCGCGCTGTAAGGAGATCTTGAAAAAGACCGCAGTGATGCGGAAAGGTCAGTATAGGGTGTCGCATGTGCGCAGTGGAGACGAACTTTGAAATACATTGCTGCACAAAGCGGAACAAATCGTTGCAACGCTTCAATTCATCAGCGCGTGCGCCTCTTCCACTTCCAGTTGCTTGAGATGCTTCGACAAGGCGTCGTTAAGTTTGGCGAGGCTTGCCGTGGGCAGCGCAAAGCCGGCCCAGCCGAGACCGGTGTGTCGCATGAACAGCACGGCGCCGTCATAGAGCGGATGTTTCTCCGTGTGCCAGCAAGGATCCATTTCGATTACATACTGGTGCGTGCGCGACGGCTCTTTCGGCACTTCAGGCCGCATCGCGGCGCGCAGCAGGCTCAGGCGCTCGATGACCGCGTCGACTTCGCTCGCCGCCAGCAGCACAGAATTGTCGTCGACGGCAACCCGTACTGCATTGTCACCGTACTCGTTGATCATCTCGATGCTCATCGGCATGTCCGGCTCCTCAATACGTATCACGTTGAGGAAATTATGGATCGGCGGCCGCGCGCGTTGGCTGAAACAGGGCAATCGTTTGATGAAACTTAATTTAAGTAACGCGTGACCCGGTATAGGCTGGCTTCGCCACCGGCGGCGGGAAACGGCGAACAGTTGGCAGGTAATTTCGACAGCTGCGGAATAGGCTCGGATTCACATAGCGGGAAACCGGAAACAACGACACGAAAGGGGAGTGAAGAAAATGCGCAACGTTCATAAAGCGGTTTTTCCCGTAGGCGGACTCGGAACGCGATTTCTGCCCGCCACCAAGGCCAGCCCCAAAGAGATGCTGCCGATCGTCGACAAGCCCTTGATCCAGTATGCGGTCGAAGAAGCGATCGCCGCCGGCATTACCGAAATGATCTTCGTCACGGGGCGCGGCAAGCGCGCGATCGAAGATCACTTCGACAAGTCATACGAGATCGAGGCCGAACTGATGGCCCGTGGCAAGCAGGATCTGCTTGCTCTGGTGCGCGGCATCAAGCCGAGCCACGTCGATTGCTTTTATGTGCGGCAGTCGGAGCCGCGCGGCCTCGGCCATGCGGTTCTGTGCGCTGAGAAGCTGATCGGCGACGAGCCGTTTGCCGTGATGCTGGCCGACGATCTGATCGACGGCCGCCCACCCGTGCTGACGCAGATGATCGGCGTCTTCGACCATTACCACTGTTCGGTGATCGGCGTGGAAGAGATCGAGCCGCGGGAAACGCGATCCTATGGCGTGATAGAGGGCAAGGCGTGGGACGACCGCGTGTTCCGCATGTCGGGCGTGGTGGAAAAACCCGAACCGGCGCGGGCGCCGTCGAATCTAGGTGTCGTGGGGCGTTATGTGCTGACGCCGGGGATTTTCGGGCATCTGCGCAAGACGCAGCCAGGCGCCGGCGGCGAGATCCAGTTGACCGATGCGATCCAGTCGCTGCTCGCCGACGAACAGGTGCTCGCCTACCGCTACCACGGCAAGCGTTTCGACTGCGGCAGCAAGCTCGGTTATCTGAAGGCGACGGTCGAGTTCGCGCTCAGGCATCCCGAGGTGAAAGCTGGCTTTGAAGCTTATCTGAATGTAAAACTCGCGGCAGATAGCCTGGAGATGGCCGAATGAGCCGGGTGTGACAATGCGCGGCTGAGAAACCTGCAGTCGCGCTTGTGTGCTTGTGTATTAAGCGCTTCTAAGTTTCCTTAGCGGAAATACGCCTTGGTGTTCTCATGCACGTCGCTGCAGGCCAGCAGTTCCGACGGCGTCATCCAGACGTAGTCGCTGTGCTGTTCGAAGCAACCGATACGCGCTGTTTCGCGCAGCACCAGCATATAGCCGAGCACGATGTAGTGAGTTGAGATATCGGCCGCGCCGGCGAAGTTTTCGTCATAGTGATGTTCGAATACGCCGCGAAAGCAGGCCGCATTCTGCGACTGATTCTCCAGCCCGAGTTCTTCGCGTGCGATCCGGCTGAATGCGCCGCTTAGCGATTCGTCCTTGTGGATCCTTCCGCCGGGCACGAACCAAGCGCCCAGTGCGGGGCGGTTGACGCGACGTCCGAGCAGCACCCGTCCCTGGTCGTCGACGACGATGAGGTCGATCGAGATGAGCGGCGTCAGGCGAACGACGTCGAGGAATTCGGGGCGGGCAAGCATGGTAGCGTCGATCTCCTCAGTCGTCTGCGCGAGCAGATCTCAGTCTAGCGTTTCGTGCCGGCGCATCCGCCAGCGGCATCCCTGCCAAATGCGCCGAACTCTCTGCGCATCAGGACAAGCTCACTGCGCGACGTAACCGGCCGGCGTCGTGACGTTGGCGCGAGCGACGCCCGCGTTGGTCGAAATCACGTAGATGGGCGCCTCAGTCAGCGTGAGCGCAGCCACGCCGTTGCTGTAGGGCAGGCTCGACGGATTGCCCATCATGTCGAGCACCGTCACCTGGCCGGAGCTGCCCGGCGCGTCGACCTGCAGGCTGTAGGGCACCTGATAGGTTGCGCTGAAGCCCTTGCTCGCGTTCCAGGCTGCATTGTTATGGGTCCATAGGGCCGTGACCACCGCGCCGTTATTCAACTGCTGGAACGCATACGCGTAGACACCGGCCGGCAGATTGTTGAGCGGGCCGAGCGTGTTGGTGCCGTCGATAAGGCGGGTCATCGCAGCGGTGACCATGGCCGCGGGCTTCGGACTGATGGCGGACGGCCCGTAGCCACCTTGCGGATCGGCGAGATCGAAGAACAGTCCATAACCAGCCTGGTCCGGAAAGTCGGTCGCATAGAACAGATAGGTCACATCGGCACCCTCGCCGAGCAGGATCAGGTGCGTGCGCGCGACCAGCGCGCCCTGGGCGTACAGCACGTTCGGCGTCGGATAGTTCGGGCCATATTTGGAGCCGATGTCGTAGCTGATGCCGGTTTCGGTGACAAACAGACGCGCGCCGGGTTTGAGCGTCGAGGCAATCTGCTGGCGCAGCGCACGCATGGTCGCAGGCAGCGACTGGGCCGCCTTGGCGGGATCGCTGTCGCCCACGAGCCGCTCGGGTGGATGCGACGGCGTGGTGCCGACGTCGTAGTAGCCATGAATCGACACGCCGTCGAGGTACTTCGCGATGCCGAGCGGCTGGAGCCGCTGCAGCCATTCGGTATTGGTGGCGACCGAGGCGTTGGTGGTGCCCATGATCACGGCATTGGGGTCGCTTGCGTGAATGGCCTGCCAGGTGGCCTGATACAGCGCGACCAGATTGGCGTCCGTGTCCTTCCAGGGTAAGCCGCTGTTGTAATCGGGCTCCCACGTCACCTGATAGTAGTTGCGCGATTGCCGCGGAAAGTGCTGGGTGCGCACCTGGTTCGACTCCTGGCCGACCTTGGTCATGAAGGCCTGATACGCCGGCACCGAGACTGGCAGATAGCTGTGGGTGGCAACGTGCGTGGGGCTCGCCCATGCGGGAATCCCGTCCAGCTGGATCAGGCGCAGCAGATCGCCGCCCTTGAGGAACGGTGCGAGCGGATAGGACGCGGCGTTGAAGGTGTTCGGGCCGTTCGGCTCCATCATGTACCAGTTGCGGTTATCGTTGACCCACCGCAGTCCCAGATCGGGGTAGAGCGGCCGGTAGCCGTCGCCCGAGCAGCAGTGCTGGCCGGGCGTCACATAGGCCGAGCCCTGGCCGCCGAACCGGTGCAGGTCCTCACGCGCGTAGGTGGGGGGAGTGATGACGCCAGACAGATCGGGCAGAACGCCGAAGCTCGCCATGCCGACCGGCCGCGTGCCGCGAGCCGGCAGGTCTGCGCCGGCCGAACTCAGGCTCGCGGAGATGGCAAAGTAACCGGCGAGCGTCGATACGCAATTGAGCGTGACGACCTGCGGGCCGCTCGCGATCTGGAATTGCCCGGATGCGCGCACGTTGCTCCAGGTATCGAGAATCTGCCAGTCGAGTGTGTCGCGCTGCCTGGCGCGCGTGGTGAGTTCCACCGCGAAGGGGCGACCGTTGGCGAACATGCGCGTACCGTCGCCGCCGGGTGTATCCGCTTCGATGGCGGGGCCGTCGGCCGCCGCGTTGGCCGGTTCGGACGGTGCGCCACAGGTCAGCGCACTCTTGCCAGGCGTCGCGATGATCGATGTCGGCGTGGGTGCCGGCGCCACGCCGCTGTCGTACCAGCAGCGTTTTTGCGCGCCGGGCGCCGGATCGCCGAACACGGTGTTGTCGCACGCCGTGCCGCCGGTAAAGGTCAGGATGACATATTTTGAATCGCTGCCGTACTTGACGTCGTGCGTACCTGAGAAAGCACACGTGCCGCGCTCGCTGGCGCACGCGGTCCAGGTGATAGCGGCACGGTGGGGCGCGGCGGTGGCGGCCGGTGGCGGATCCTGAGAGCGGGCATCGGTTCCGTCTGCGACAAGCGTTGGGGCTGGGTTCGGTGGCGCAGCGGCGTTCGTCGCCGAGGTGCGCACGATCCAGCAACTCTTTTGCGAGCCCGGTGCCGGGTCGCCGAATACGCTGTTATTGCAAGGCTTGCCGCCGGTGAGCGTGAGCACGACGTAGCGGTTCGAGGTGCCGTAGCGAACCTGTTCGGTGCCGGAGAAGCGGCAAAACCCGCGCTCTGCTGCGCACAGCGTCGCCGGGCTCGCCGTCTGCGCCGATGACGCCTGTGGGGCTTGCGGGTCGTTTTCCGTGGCCGCGTTCACAGCGACATCGTGCTGGCTGCAGGCGGCGATGGTGAGCGCCACCATCAGACAAAGCGCGAGCGTCGTCAGTGAAAATCCGCCACGCCGAAAGAGGGACACAGATGGCGCAAGCTCGTGCTGCGAGGACGGTGTGTGTCTCATGGTGGTCCGAAGAACGACGCAGCGGCGCGCGAGTAGCGCCGTGAACATGGCAGAAGCAATACTCACATCATTCAGGCACACGATAAAACCCCGTCCAGTGCGCTACACCACGCAGCTCGCGTGTTGTCTTCGGCCGTTCCACGCACGGTGCAGCGATTCGTCAACGTGGTGCAGCGTTAGCACCCTCATCGCCGGCGTACGCCCGCTTGTGGTGTCAAATCTCAGCATAGGGGACGCGTACCTGGTACGCCACGACAAACTCCAGGTCATCGGAGCAATAAACGTCGCGCGTTGTGCAATCCGCGCGAGCTTACGGACAAAATATGCAATGCTGCGATCGCGCTGGTTTTTTAATCAGTAATAGATGCCTGCGCCCGTCGGAATAAATCGTCTGACGAGCGAAATAGTTACACGGATGAAACGCTGTTACCATAACTGGCCGCTTATGCGAGAGCCGATTCGAAATCCGGTCGGACGAATAGATCAGACTTATTGAATTTGCATGGCGTTTCAATATTGAAACATTTCCGACACCTCCGGACTCTGTACGGTTTTGAAACAAATTCGGTTGTGGGCTGTAAATAGGGTATTGGCGGCGATTTCATAAAATAATAAAGGCCTCACTTCTTCGTTCCAATTGCTTAAAGCCGATCTGGCTCCTTCAATCAATTTCACCTTTGAAACGTTTTTCGCCGTCCGGGACAGCACGGCAAGGTGCTGCTCCCCGCAATCCCCCGCCACATCGGGCTGGTACGCGACGTGCTTGGTGCGATGCATCATAAAGTTCAAAACAGGCCATCGTACGAGGATTCCTCCGCGGACTCCTTTCACATGCAGAGCAACATTGCCGTTTCACCGGCAATTTCGCCTGCCGTACCGGCTTGCGCTCGTCCAGTAGACCGTTTTGATTCATCTGATGTTTTATACGTTCCGCTAAAATGCGGCACAAGGATATCAATGAGTCAAATGTCGCGATTAGCCAAGCTGTTGTACGTTCGCATCGATTTCCATTTTGCGAATTTATATATAGCGACGCAATCCGCCAACATCGCGCGCATTTCGGTCACTGTCATCAACGGCGATTTTCGGCGTGGATATGATGCAGTGCAATGTTATTAAAAAGTTAGAAAATCAGAAGATTCGGCCCGCAACGCATGACATGGTAGGGGAAGATCATGCCGCATATGTCCGTTGATACCGCGAGGATTACCTGGCTGCATACGCCTAACGTGAATGTGCGATGTGCAGCGCGCCGCGTAGGCATCCTGTTGTTCGAACGATTCGGCTTGCTGGGCGCGGGCATCGTGGCCGAGATGTTCCATACGGCCAACGAAATCGCCACCGCGCATGGCGGCGACGACCCACCTTACGAAGTGCAATTTCTCTCGATGGAAGGCGGCAGCATTGCCAGCTCGTCGTCCGCGCGGATGTGGACGGATGGCGTCGACGCACGCTACAACACCGGCTTCGATGTGCTGTTCGTAGCAGGCGGCTATGGCGCCAACCTGGCGGCTCGCGACGAACGCCTGCTCGGCTGGCTGCGCTCGGTGCGCTCGCGCACCCGCACCATCGAACCAATCGCCGAGGGCCGTCTGATCCTGGCCGCTGCGGGTCTCGCCGAACACGACGACATCAGACATACGAGTCCATATCTGACGCACGTCGCGAACGACAGCACGCTCAGCGAAGCGAACGACCATCATGACTCGAGCAAGAGCGCGCTGATGTCCATCAAGCGCGATCTGGGTCTCGACGTGGCCCGCAATGTCGCCGATCGCGTCATGCCCGGCATGGGCGCTGCCTTGATGCCGCGGCTCGCCGAGGGCGGCACGATGAGCGTCGGCGAAAAGATCCGCGCGGCGGCACGCTGGATGGAGGCTAACTGCGATCGACCGGTGTCGGTAGCCGATGCCGCGCATGTGGCGGCCATGAGCGAGCGTAATTTCCTGCGCCGCTTCAAGCATGAGATGCACGTTACGCCGTCCGATTACCTGTTGCAGGTTCGCTTGCGCATCGCATGCAACTTCCTTACGGAAACGGAGTTGCCCGTGGACAAGATTGCACGGCGCAGCGGCACCGGCAATGGCGACCGGCTGGCGAAAATCTTCCGCAAACGCATGGCGCTCTCACCGACGGAATACCGCGCTCGCAGCCGTACTGTTACGCAGGACTAAACACGACGGATCCGGGAATGGCGAGCGGCATCGCCGCCTGAGATCTGGGGGTGCGAACGGGGCAGGCCGCCCGTGAGCGTGGGTTGGATGCGCGTGTTCGCGCACCTCGGCCTGTCAACGAAAAGAACGCCCTATTTAGGTGTAGGAGTACTAAAAATGGAAAATGCGTACCGGGATAACGCCGACCAGGACGGCAGCACCGGCGATGGCGCGGGCAAGCTGACATTTACCGAACAGCCGTCGAGCGGGTTGAGCATCGCCCCGGTGATTCTTGCTGGCGGCTCGGGAACCCGCCTTTGGCCGCTGTCGCGCGAGAACCACCCCAAACAGTTGATCGACGTAATCGGCACGCAATCGCTGCTGCAGGACACCGTCTCGCGCATGCAAGGCTTTTCCGCGCAATGGACGGTCAGGTCTGCGCCGATCATCATCTGCGGCGAAGAGCATCGCTTCGTGACGGCCGAGCAGTTGCGCGAGAACGGCGTCGAGGCACAGCTCATCGTCGAGCCGGCACGCCGCGATACGGCGCCGGCGTTGACGCTCGCTGCCGCACTGGCGATAGCCGACGGCGACGACGTGATTCTGGTCGCGATGCCGGCCGATCACGCCGTGCTCGACACCGCGTCGTTCCAGCAGGCCCTCGCACGCGCCGCCGAGCATGCGCAGCGCGGCGCAATCGCCACGCTCGGCGTGCCGCCGACGCGGCCCGACACGGCATTCGGCTATATCCGCCTCGGCGCCGAGATCGAACCGGACACCTTCCGCATCGACCGCTTCGTCGAAAAACCCGCGCTCGAACTGGCCACGCAATACGTCGCCTCGGGTGCGTACTGGTGGAACAGCGGCATCTTCGTCGTGCGCGCTTCGGTATGGCTCGAACTGGTCGAACGTCTGCAACCTGCCATGGCCGAGGCTTGCCTCGCCGCGGTTGCCGGCGGCAAGACGGATGGCACGTTCTTCCGCCCGCAGGCGGAGGCGTTTGCCAAGGCGCCGTCGGATTCGATCGATTACGCCGTGATGGAGCGGCTCAATACAGCAGGACCCGAAGGCCAGCCCTTCGAGGGTGTCGTCGTGCCGCTGGTGGCGGGCTGGTCCGATCTGGGATCGTGGGACGCGGTATGGGATGCGCTCGACAAGGATGACGCCGGCAATGTCGGCCGTGGCCGCGTGGTGTTCGAAGGCAGCTCCTCGTCGTACGCGCATTCGGAAGGGCGTCTGGTGGCCTGTGTAGGCATCAGCAATATCGTCGTGGTCGAAACGGCGGACGCCGTGCTGGTCGCCGACCGCTCGCACGTGCAGGAGGTCAAGGGTCTGGTCGCACGCATCAAGGCCGACCGTTCACCCGAAGCCGACGCACACCGCAAGGTGCGGCGCCCATGGGGCTTTTACGATTCCATCGATCAGGGCGACCGCTTCCAGGTGAAGCGCATCGTGGTCGAGCCGGGTTCGCGGCTCTCGCTGCAACTGCATCACCATCGCGCGGAACACTGGGTCGTCGTGCGCGGCACGGCGATGGTCACGCGCGGCGAGGAGCGCTTTCTACTGAGCGAAAACGAGTCGACCTACATTCCGCTCGGCGTACGTCACAGGCTTGAAAACCCCGGCAAGGTGCCGCTCGAAATCATCGAAGTCCAATCAGGATCGTATCTCGGCGAAGACGATATCGTGCGGTTCGACGATACGTACGGCCGCTGCAATTGAGTCTGGCGTAGTTGGCGAAACCGTTTCAATGCAGGTGGTGGGGAGAGAAAAATGATCAAGCCTGTAGCGTTGGCCGCGCGCGTGCTGGATGTCGTGCTGGTCGTTTCGGGCGCCTATTTCGCGTCCCAGATACGCTTTGATGACATTGGGCAGCGCAGCTTCTATTACGCCTTCGTCGCGTTCGCGGCTGCGTTCGCCCTCGCGCTTTTCCCCGCCTTCGGCGTCTACGAGTCATGGCGCGGCCGCTCGAAGATGGGGCTGGCCGGGCAGGTGTCGCTCGCTTGGCTGACCGTACAAACCTGCGCGCTCGTGTTGATGTTCACCCTGCACCGTAGCGACTTCGTCTCACGTCTGTGGTTTGCTTACTGGACCGCCATGACCGGCGCCCTGATGATCGCCTCGCGAATCGTCGTGCACCGCGTGCTGGCGCGTATGCGCGTGGCCGGCCTGAATCTGCGCAAGGTGGCGGTGGTGGGGCGCGGCTCGCATGCGGCGGAACTGGTGCGCAAGATCGACGGCTGCACGGCAGCGGGCTTTCGTACCGCGGCGGTGCTCGACGTGTTGCACGATGGCCCGGCGCTCAGCAACGTGATTCCGACGGTGCCCGCCTTCGACGATCTGCACACCTTCACCGACTATATCCGCGCGCAGGACGTCCATGAGTTGTGGCTGGCCTTGCCGCTTTCCGAAGAACACACGATCTACGAGTGTGTGAAGGAGCTGCGTGAAGACCTCGTCAACATCCGCTTCATGCCCGATCTGCGCAGCGTCGCGATGTTCGAGAGTTCCATGATCGATCTGCTCGGCGTGCCGGCCATCAACCTGGTCGCCTCGCCGCTCTCGCAGACCTCCGAACTGCAAAAGGAGATGTTCGATCGCGTGTTCGCCGCCGTCGCGCTGATTTCGCTCGCGCCGCTGCTGTTGGGCATTGCGATCGCGGTCAAGCTGTCCTCGCGTGGCCCCGTTCTGTTCAGGCAGAAACGCAAGGGCGCCGACGGCCGCGTCTTCACGATCTACAAGTTCCGCTCCATGCGGCTGCACACGGAAAAGCCCGGAGCGCTGCGTCAGGCGACCCGTCACGACGAGCGCATCACCCGGGTGGGCGCGTTCCTGCGCCGCACCAGTCTCGACGAGCTGCCGCAATTCTTCAACGTGCTACGCGGCGATATGTCGGTCGTCGGACCGCGCCCGCACGCCCTTGAGCATGACGATCTGTATCAGAAGGTGGTGGCCGGCTACATCCAGCGTTACCGGATCAAGCCGGGCATCACGGGATGGGCGCAGATCAACGGCTATCGCGGCGAGACCGATCGGATCGAAAAAATGGAGCGGCGTGTGGAGCATGACCTGTACTACCTCGGTAACTGGTCCTTTGGGTTGGACATGCGCATCATCGCGGCAACGATCGTCAAAGGCCTGGTACATAACAATGCATATTGACGCGGTGAGGGAGACTGAAATGAGTCAAATAAAAAGCGCGACGTATAGGGTTGGTGTCAGGCACACGGCAATTGAGCGTGCGCGTCTGTTCGGCATCATGGCGGCCGTTGCGATGCTGGCAGCGTGCTCGGTTGTACCCGGCCAGCGCATGGTGCAGCCACCAAGCCTGCCGGTTAGCAATACTGACGATGGCAAGGCCACCGGTTCGCAAGAGATTCCGATCACCGATATCACGCTCGCAACCATCCAGCAGGAGCATCAGGCTATGGTGAGCGGCGACGGCAATGATCTGACGCCGCTGCTAGGTACCGTCGGACCCTACAAGATCGGCCCCGGCGACGTGCTGCAGATTACCGTCTGGGATCACCCGGAGCTGGCGGCCGCGCTCGGTCAGCCGGTCGCACCCTCGCGTCCGTCGGATGCCGCGCTGGGCTTTCTGGTCGATCACGAAGGCAACCTGCAGTTTCCGTATGTCGGCACGCTACATGTAGCCGGCGAAAGTGCGGAGCAGGTGCAGCGCAGGATTACCGCCGACCTCGGCAAGGTGATGGTCAAGCCTCAGGTCACGGTGCGCATTGCGTCGTTCCGCGCGTCGCAGGTCTACATCGACGGCGAGGTGCGCGCGCCCGGCTCGCAAACCATCAACGACATTCCGATGACGTTGACCGAAGCGATCAGCCGCGCGGGCGGCTTTGCGCCGACCGCCGACCAGGGCCACGTGGTGATCGTGCGCGACGACAAGACCTACTACATCAATGTCTCGCAGATGCTGCACAACAACCAGAACCCCTCGAAGATCGTGCTTCAGAACGGCGATCTGCTGCGGGTCGAGGCGCGTGAAGACTACGGCGTCTACGTGATGGGCGAAGTCAACAAGCCCGCAACGGTGTTGCCGATGAAGAACGGCAAGCTCTCGCTCGGCGAGGCGATCTCGCAGGCAGGCAGCCTGAATTCCACCACCGCGGCCGCGAAGGAACTCTACGTGATTCGCGGCGGCCCCGGAATCAAGCCGCAGGTCTGGCATCTCGACGCTACTTCGCCGGTCTCGATGCTGCTCGCGAACCAGTTCGATCTGGAGCCGAAAGACGTGGTGTATGTGGACGCGGGCGGGCTGGTGCGCTTTAACCGTGTGCTGAACCTGTTGTTGCCGTTGGTCAACGCAGGACTGACCGCGGCAATCGTGACGAAGTAAGCCGTAGCCGGGCACGTTGGGGCAAGAACGTACCCGGCGCGGCACGCCGATTCAACGTAATTGTTGTGCGGGATTGATGACACTATGGCTACCAATTTTGAAAACCGATATGTCGATGTCCAGACCGCCGACGAGCTGCGTCTGTCTGACTATCTGACCGTCATTTCGCAGCACTGGCGGATGATCCTCGTGGTGACGCTATCGGCGCTGCTGATCGGCACCACGGTGGCGTTCGTGCAGACGCCGGTGTACCGCGCGGACGCGATGATCCAGGTGGACACCGCGAACGACGGCAACGGCGGCAATGCCAACGGCAACAAGGACGCATTGCAGACCATGGCGTCGATCTTCGACACCAAGGCGGTGACCTCGGCACAGATCGAGTTGCTCCGCTCGCGGCTCGTGATCGATGAGACGGTGCGCAAGCTCCATCTCGACATCACCGCGGCGCCGCATCATTTCCCCGTGATCGGCAAGATGTTGGCGCGCTGGCGCAGCAGCGACGGCCTTGCTCCGCCGCTGTTCGGCATGCCGCAGTACGGATGGGGCGGCGAGCAGATCACGGTCTCGTTGTTCGACACGCCTAAGGACATGTACGACAAGCCGTTTGCGCTGACCGTACTGCCGGACGACTCGTATGTGGTGACCGACGAAAGCGGCGCCGAAGTGTTGCGTGCGCGGACCGGACAGCTCGCGGTCGGCACCACTTCGCGCGGCCCTGTGCGGCTGCAGATCGACCAGTTGATCGCACGTCCCGGCACGCAATTCAGTCTGAGCCGCGCGTCGACGCTCGATACGGTCAACAAACTGCAGAAAGAGCTCAACGTCATAGAGACGACCGTGCAGTCGGGCATCATCGCGGTGACGCTCGAAGGCGCCGATAGCGAACTGACGGCGGCGATCGTCAATAACATCGCTCGCCAGTACGTGCAGCAGGACATCGACCGCAAGTCGGCCGAGGCCGAGCATACGCTGGCGTTTCTCGACCAGCAGTTGCCGCAGTTGCGCACCGAACTCGATCAGGCCGAGCAGCGCTACAACACCTTCCGCAACAAGGAGGGTACGGTCGATCTGAGCGAGGAAAGCCGGCTGCTGCTGCAACAGATCGTCGAGAACAAGACCAAGCTTGTGGACCTGCAGCAACAGCGCGCCGAACTGGCCACGCGCTTTACCGCAGCGCACCCCGCGGTAGCCGCGCTCGACGCGCAGATCGCCCAGTTGCAAAGCGTGCAGGGCGGCTTGACGCATAACGTGTCGACGCTGCCGGACACAGAGCAAACCGCGCTGCGGATGTTGCGCGACGTCCGCGTCGACACCGAGCTTTACACCAACCTGCTTAACAGCGCGCAGCAGTTGCGTATCGTCAAGGCAGGCCAGGTGGGCAACGTGCGCGTGGTCGACTATGCGGAGCCTGCTGACGATCCAGTCCGCCCGCAACGCGCCTTGCTGATCCTGATCAGCACTGGCCTTGGCCTCGTCCTCGGCATCCTCGCGGCATTCACGCGCAAGACGCTGTATGGCGGCGTGCAGAACACCACGGAAATCGAATCGCTGCTCGGCGTGCCGGTTTGTGCAGTGGTGCCGCGCAGCAACCTGCAGATTCGCGTGCAGCGCAATGTCGGCTTGCGTCGCGCCGGTGTGCACGTGCTTGCCGCCCAGGCGCCGGACGACGTCGCCGTGGAAGGCGTGCGCAGCCTGCGCACCACGTTGCAGTACGCGCTGACCTCGGCGCGCAATAACGTCGTCATGCTGACCGGCTCGCGGCCGGATGCCGGCAAGTCGTTCATGTCGGTCAACCTGTCTGCGCTGGTGGCTTCGGCACACAAGCGCGTGCTGCTGATCGACGGCGATATGCGGCGGGGCGATATCCACAAGCATTTTGGCTTGCCGCATACCCCGGGTCTCGCGGACGTACTGAATGGCGCAGATATTCAGGAGTGCGTGCTGCGCGACGTGCTGCCCGGCCTTGACGTCCTCACCAAGGGCGGTTTGCCGGGCAATCCATCCGAGCTGCTGATGAGCGACCGCTTCCGGACTTTGCTCGAACATTTCGGGCGGGTCTACGACCTGGTGATCGTCGATACGCCGCCGGTGCTGGCCGTGACCGACGCCGCGCTGATCGGCAAGCACGCGGGCACGACGCTGATGGTGGTGCGCCACGGTCGCCATCCGCCGACGGAAATCTCCGAAGCGCTTAAACGCCTTGTCAATGCAGGCGTCAACCTGCACGGCGTGCTGTTGACCGATGTGCCGCCGCCGAAGCTCAACCTGGGTGGCTACACCGGCTATTACGGATACGAAAGCCGCGCGGATTGACGCTGCGCGGGCGTCACAGATCGTGCGGTCAGGCTAGACGATTTCTACGCGCGCGCGGTGGGCAGCCGCACGTGCAGCACTGTAGTCAAACGTTTCGACGAGGGGAACACAATGGATCGTAAGGTCGCTTTGATAACCGGCGTAACAGGCCAGGACGGCTCGTATCTTGCCGATCTGCTGCTCGCCAAAGGCTACGATGTGCACGGTATCAAGCGGCGCACGTCGCTGTTCAATACCGATCGGATCGATCACCTGATGTGCGATCCGCACGTGGCCGACCGGCATTTCTTTTTGCATCACGGCGATCTGACCGATTCGTCGAGTATGGTCCGCATCATCCAGCGTGTGCAGCCCGACGAGATCTACAACCTCGCCGCGCAGAGCCACGTTGCGGTGTCGTTCGAGGAACCGGAGTACACCGCCAATGCGGACGGCCTCGGCACGTTGCGGATTCTGGAGGCGATGCGCATTCTCGGACTCGAGAAAAAGACCCGCTTCTATCAGGCGTCTACCTCGGAACTGTACGGGCTCGTGCGGGAAACGCCGCAGAAAGAGACCACGCCGTTCTATCCACGCAGCCCGTACGCCGTGGCAAAGCTATACGCGTACTGGATCACCGTCAACTATCGCGAAGCGTATGGCATGTATGCCTGCAACGGCATCCTGTTCAACCACGAGTCACCGGTGCGCGGCGAAACCTTCGTGACGCGCAAGATCACTCGTGCGCTCGCACGGGTCGCGGTGGGCCTGCAGGACGACATGTACCTCGGCAACCTGTCCGCCATGCGCGACTGGGGC
The DNA here is from genome assembly GCF_050436285.1 of Paraburkholderia sp. GAS82. Lineage (NCBI taxonomy): Bacteria > Pseudomonadati > Pseudomonadota > Betaproteobacteria > Burkholderiales > Burkholderiaceae > Paraburkholderia > Paraburkholderia sp. GAS82. The sequence continues at coordinate 438,182 of NZ_JBNDLX010000004.1, read as the reverse complement.
CATGCGCGCGACTACGTCGAGATGCAATGGCTGATGCTGCAGCAGGAGGAACCCGAAGACTTCGTGATCGCCACCGGCCAGCAGTACAGCGTGCGCGAGTTCGTCCAGGCCGCAGCCGCCGAGTTGGGCGTGATGGTGCGATTCGAAGGCCAGGGCGTGGATGAAGTCGGCATCGTCGACAGGGTGGAGGGCAAAGAAACACGGCTTTCGCCGGGCCACGTGCTGGTGCGGGTCGATCCGCGCTACTTCCGTCCGACTGAAGTGCAGACGCTGCTCGGCGATCCGTCGAAGGCGCACGCCAAAATGGGCTGGAGACCGACCACGCCGTTCCTGACACTCGTCAAGGAAATGGTGCGATCGGACTTCCAGATTGCGCGTCGCGACGCGCTGGTGACGCTGGCCGGTTTCAAGGCCCTCGAACATCACGAATAACATCGAGAGTGACGGTTATGGACAAGAGCGCACGCATCTTCGTGGCCGGCCATCGGGGTATGGTCGGCTCGGCACTGGTACGCCGTCTGCAGGAAGACGGCTACACGGACATTTTGACGAGAACACACACCGAGCTGGATCTGCTCGATCAGAAGGCGGTGCAGCGCTTTTTCGCCGCTGAACACGTGGATGTCGTCCTGCTGGCGGCAGCGCGTGTGGGCGGCATTCTTGCGAACGCTACGCAGCCGGCTGACTTCATCTATCAGAATCTCGCCATCGAAACCAACGTGATTCACGCCGCCTATCAGGCAGGCGTGACGCGGCTCGTATTCTTCGGTTCGTCGTGCATCTATCCGAAGAACTGCCCGCAACCGATCGAAGAAGAATATCTGCTGAGCTCACCGCTCGAAGCGACCAATGAGCCTTATGCGATTGCCAAGATCGCCGGCCTCAAGCTGTGCGAGGCGTACAACCGCCAGTACGGCACGAAGTTCGTCGCGCTGATGCCGACCAATCTGTACGGCCCGAACGACAACTACGACCTGCGCAGCAGTCACGTGCTGCCGGCGCTGATCCGTAAGGCACACGAAGCAAAACTGCATGGCGACAGCGTGCTGACCGTGTGGGGCACCGGCACGCCCCGTCGCGAGTTTCTGCATGTCGACGACCTGGCGGCAGCCACCGAGTTCGTGCTCGATCGCGAAGTGGCCGACGGATTGTTGAACGTCGGCATGGGCGATGACCTGTCGATCCGCGAGGTGGCGCAGCAGGTCGCCGAGGCGGTCGGCTTCGACGGCGAGATTGTTTTCGACACCTCGAAACCCGACGGCACGCCGCGCAAACTGCTCGATGTGTCACGTCTTGCACGTATGGGCTGGCGGGCAAGCATTGGCTTGCATGAAGGGATCGAGGCGACCTATCGGGACTTCGTTACGCGCTTCGGCGCGGCCACGCTTTCCGAAGGGACGGTGTGACATGGCAACGGGTTCGGTCACGATCTTTCATAACGTGGTCTGGTCGCGCCACAAGGCTGTCGTTTTCTCGGCACTGCATACGATCTCGGCGGCAAGCCCGATCAAGTATTCGATCGTTCAGATTTCCGAGACCGAACACTTCCGGCTCGGCTTTTCCGAGGTCGATTATTCATACCACCGCTATCCGATGCGCACGCTGTTCAACGGCTGCTACGAGGACGTGCCGACGTGGCGCATGATGTACCGTCTCACGATGGAAGTCCTGCGCACGCCGGCCGATCTCGTGGTGCTGCCCGGCTACCATCGGCCCGAGTACTGGGCGATGCTGCTCGCCTGCATTGCGACCGGCAAGCGCCGCGCCGTGTTCTGCGACTCCACCGGGCGAGATCGGCCGCGCCGCCTGCTGACGTCGATCCCGAAGCGAGTGTTTTTCTCCTTGTGCGACGGCTATTTCGGTTTTGGCGAGCGCAGCCGCGAATATCTGATGTCACTCGGCGCGAAACGTGAACGTATCTTCGTGCCGTGTCAGGCGGCGGCGTTACCATGGTCCTTCGTGCCCGAGCGCGCGCTCGACGAGCGTCTGCATGCGCGCCGCAATCAGGACCCGGTGTTCCTGTTCGTTGGCCGGCTTTCGCAGGAGAAGGGCGTCGACGCATTGCTCGATGCGTTTGCCGCGATTCGCCAGCGCATTCCACAAGCAAAGTTACGCATCGTCGGCACTGGCCCGCAGGGCGAGCAGCTGCAGAATCGGGTGAACGAAAGCGGACTCGGTGAAGCCGTGTGCTTCGTCGGTAGTCTGCAGGACGAAGGGTTGTCGCGCGAATATTTCGGCGCATCGTGCCTGGTGCTGCCGAGCTTCAGCGAGCCGTGGGGTCTTGTCGTGAATGAAGCGCTCAGTCATGGCTGTCCGGTGGTGGTCAGCGACAACTGCGGCTGCGTGCCCGAACTCGTGATCGACGCCGTGACGGGGTACGCGTTCCGCTCCGGCGACGGCGCGTCGCTGCATCGCACGATGCTGAAGGCCCTCGAGGCGTTTGCGGATACGGAGAAAACCGCGCGCGCCTGCATGGACGTCATCCAGCGCTTCGATCCACCGAATGCGGCATCGAACATTGCACGAGGCTGCGCGGTGATGCTCGCAAGCTAGCTTGACGAGGCCGTGGTTGAAGAAATTGACACGCAGGCGCCGGCGCGCGCCGCGTGATGTGCCGAATGGGGATGGGTATGAAAATACTGATTGTTGGGCTCAACTACGCGCCAGAGCTCACCGGAGTCGGCAAATATACCGCCGAGATGGCGGAGGCGCTGGTCTCCGAAGGTCACGAGGTGCGGGTCGTCTGCGGGCCGCCGTACTACCCGCAGTGGCGCGTCGCCGAAAGCTTCAGCGCCTGGCGCTATCGCCGCGAAATGCGCAACGGGGTGCGGGTGCAGCGGGTACCGCTGTGGGTGCCGGCAAGGCCCACCGGCGTTGCGCGTCTCCTGCATCTGGCGAGCTATTCGCTGACGTCGCTGCCGGTGCTAGCGGCGCAACTCGTGTGGCGTCCCGAGGTTGTGATGAGCATTGCGCCGAGCCTCATGAGCGCGCCCGCCGCCTGGCTCGTGGCACGTTTGAGCGGGGCGCGCGCGTGGCTTCACATTCAGGACTACGAGGTAGACGCGGCGTTCGATCTCGGGCTCATTCAGGGCTCGCGTGCCCGGCGTGTCGCGCTTGCGATCGAGCGGTGGCTGTTGACGCGCTTCGACGTCGTGTCGAGTCTCTCCGCCAGGATGGTTGAGCGCGCCGTCCTCAAGGGAGTCGATCCGCTCAAGGCGTACTGTTTGCCGAACTGGGTCGATACCCGCGCCATCGTTCCCCTCGTGCACGCCCGCTATTACCGCGAGCTGCTCGGACTCGCGAAGCGCAGTTTGCCGCAGACGGTGATTCTGTATGCCGGCAACATGGGATCGAAGCAAGGGCTTGAAGTGCTGGCCGAAGCTGCGGTCCAACTTGCGGAGCGCACGGACATCAGTTTCGTGTTTTGCGGCAACGGGCCGGCGCGGGCGATGCTCGAAGCGCGTTGCACGGACCTGCCGAACTGCAGTTTTATGGCTTTGCAACCTGCGCGTCAGTTGAACCAGTTGCTCAATCTCGCCGACATTCACGTGCTGCCGCAGCGCGGCGGCGCTGCCGATCTGGTGATGCCGTCGAAGCTCAACGGCATGCTGGCGAGCGGCCGCGCGATCGTCGCGATGGCATGCCCAGGTACCGAGCTCCATGACGTCGTGGCGCCGCGCGGAGTGGTTGTGCCGCCCGAGAACGTCGGCGCGCTGGTTGAAGCAATCGTGACGCTGGCCGCCGATCCGGCACGTCGTGCAGCGCTCGGTGCAGCGGGACGCGAATATGCCGAACGCGCATTGTCGAGCACAAGCGTGTTCGGTGCGTTGAACAGGAAACTACTGGAGTTGTGTGGACGGGATAGCGCGGTGGCAGGCGGCGCTGAGGGCGCTGGTCCTGGCGGTGTCGTGCGTGGCCCGAACACGGGCAACGGTCTGGTACAGGAGAAGTTGGCGGCTGCACCGCTGGAGCCGACCCAGGTCGACTGAGCGTGATCTCCCCGCTGGACGCGCGGCTTTTACCAGGGCGACTTGTAGATTTCGCGTTGACCGGCACCGGCTGCTGCACCGCCGCCATAGAGCTGTTGTGTCGCCTTGCTGCTGCCGTAGAGCTGCTGTGCGGCGATATTCGGATCCTCGCTCAACACGCCTGTGGCGACGCCACGGCCCGCAGTGGCAGCATTGCCGCCAGCCTTGAGTCCTGGGTTGCCGGCGTTTGCGGTGCGCAGGGCAACACCGCCGGGCTGAGGCGTGCCGGGGGTGGCGAGCATATGTTCGACCGGCGTGACGCCACGGCCTTGCGGATTGGCCGCCGTAGCAGGAACGTTTTGCTGCTGGTCGTCGTCAAGCGTCTGGGCGCTGTAGACCTCGCCATACGCAGTCGGGCCGCCCAGTAGCGAGGCATCGTTAGTGCCGGGCGCAAACGCGGCCCGGTCGCCAGCGCGATTCGCAGCGGCAGCTGCGCCTGCTGCTTCGGCAGCGGGGGCGTTGCCGTAGGTTGCAAGCGACTGGCCATAGCTCGCAACGCAGGTTGCAGTGCTGGCCAGTGCGAGGGAGAAGGAGAGCGTGATGCGCAGGGCACGAGGTTTCATGGCAAGGCGTCCGGGGTACTACAGGTTGGCGGCACGCGCTATCGCGCTGCGTCATGCTAATGGTAGTGTCAACCGCGCAACGTCCCTAATAAGATGCCAGTCCAAAGCCGACAAAGCCTGTGCGCATCAAGCCAATCGTCGCTAGCAAGAACGAAACCTTGCGAGGACTGTGCCAATTTATTACGTAATGCTACAAGGCGAAATAGTGCCTGGCAGCGACGATGGACGAAGGTCCACATCGAGGTAGCAGCATGCAAGTGGAGCGCAATACTCAGATGAAACGCGACGAACTCAACGAACTCGATGCAGCGAGGGAATGGCAGGCGGATGCCGCAAAGGCGACGCCGGCGCTTTGCCCGGTCATCGATCTCAGCCTCGCGGGCAAGGGCAATTATGTGCGGCAGGTGAGCCGCCTGACCGAAGCGTTGTGGTTCGTGGTGGAAGCGTGCGTCATCAACAACAAGCTGGTGCCGTTCTCCGCGCTGCGCGTCACACTGTTGCGTTGGTTCGGCGCGAAGATCGGCCCCAACTGCCGCTTCGTGCATCCACTACGCATCAAGGCGCCATGGAATCTCGAGGTCGGTGCGAACTCGTGGTTCGGCGTCGATGCGTGGATCTATAACCAGGCACTGATCCGCATCGGCTCGAACGTGTGCATCTCGCAGGGCGTTTTTCTCACCGCCGGTTCCCACGATTACGCCACCAACATGGATCTGCGCGTGGCGCCGATCGTGATTGAAGACGGTGCGTGGATAGCGTCGAAATGCGTCGTGCAGATGGGCGTGACGATCGGCCGTTCTGCGCTCGTGACGCCGCTTTCGGTGGTGCATCGATCGCTGGCGGCCAACGGTGTCTATGGAGGCAATCCGGCGCGATTTATCAAGCAGCGGTTTGCGCCACAACGCGTGCAGTAATGCGTGATAGCGCACACCGTTGTTCGCAATCCGCATGAAAGATAGATGGCAGTACTTGGCGTATTCGGGACCGTTCATCCCGGGCGACAGCAGACCGTATCGAGCGGCATGTCGACAGTAGTGCAGAGGTGCCTGAACACGTACCACTGAATGTCGCCGCGGGCCAGGTGGCGGCATCGCAAGTGCGTGTACAGCAAAGGTCCTCGGCAGTGCTCAGGAACATTGGGTGGCACGGCGTGGAGTGCCGGTACGGCGGCTGCACAAGAATCACGGGAGCGGGGATGTTCATCGACAGCCGGGGTGTGGAAGAGCGGTCGGTCATTAGGACCACCGTTTGCATAATCGGAGCAGGCGTAGCCGGTATTACGTTCGCGCTCGAAATGAGCAAGCTCGGCATCGACACATGCCTGCTCGAGAGCGGCGGTTACAAGGCCGACGACGAAACACGCGACCTGTATCGCGGCGAGAACGTCGGCATTCCCTATACGTTCGCGGATGGCAGCCGCAGCCGCTTTCTCGGCGGCAGCAGCAATTGCTGGGGTGGCTGGTGCCGTCCGCTCGATCCCTGGGACTTCGAAAAGCGTGATTGGGTCAAAGACAGCGGCTGGCCGTTCGGGCTCGAGGAACTGAAACCCTATTACGCGGCGACGCATGGCTTGCTCAAGCTCGGACCGCAGAATTTCGATCCGGCGTTTTGGGAGAGTTCGATCAACCGTTCCGATGTGCGCCGGCATCCGCTGCCGAGCGGCAACGTACGCGACACGATCTCGCAGTTCAGCCCGCCGGTGCGCTTCGGCAAACTGTACCGCGGCGAGTTGCAGAAGTCGCACCATGTGCGCGTCTTCCTTAACGCCAACGTGCTCGACATCGACACGGATACCCAGGCGCAGAACGTTTCGCGCGTGCAGGTCGTCACGCTGAGCGGGCGCCACTTCGTGGTGACTGCAAAGATCTTCATCCTGGCCACGGGCGGCATCGAGAATGCGCGTCTGCTGCTGGCGGCCAACAAGGTGCAGGCGGTGGGTCTCGGCAATGGCCACGATCTGGTGGGCCGGTATTTCATGGACCATCCGCGCATCATGTCGGGCAGCATTCGCTTCAATCCGGCGTGGGCGCGCAACAAGCTCTACGACATCAAGTATCACTACCAGAACGACGCGGTGAAGGCTCACGGCCAGCATATCTCGTCGCAGTTCGCGCTGACCCAGGAGGTGCTCGAACGCGAGAAGCTGCTCAACGCGCGCGTGTGGTTCTATTCGATGTTCTATGGTGAGAACACCGATGGTGCTGAAGCACTGATCCGCTGCAAGCAGGCCTTGCTGAAAAAGGACCAGCCGGGCTGGAGCCTGCGCCGCGATATCGCCACGATGGCGTTGCATCCGGTCGAGGCTGGCTGCTTTGGCGCGGCGCGCCTGTTTCAGCCGCGCGCGCTGATCACCGACGTGAAGTTCCAGACCATCGTGGAGGCAGAACCGAATCGCGATAGCCGCGTGACCTTGTCGACGCAACGCGATCGTCTCGGCATGCAGCGTGTGAAAGTGGACTGGCAGTTGACGGAACTGGTGAAGCGCACCTTCGACCGCACCAACGCATTGCTCGCACAGGAGATGCAACTGGGCGGGGTGGCGAGCGTCTCGCTCGATGCACCGCTCGAAGGGCGGCCATGGCCGGAACAGATCGAAGGCACATGGCACCACATGGGGACCACCCGCATGCACGATTCGCCGCGCCAGGGTGTAGTGGATCGCGATTGCAAGGTGCATGGCATTGCCAATCTGTACGTAGCCGGCAGTTCGGTGTTTCCGACCGTGGGCGCAAATTTCCCGACCATCACGATTGTGGCCCTGACGTTGCGGCTCGCCGAACACGTGGCGCACGCGCTCAAGGGCCGCGAGCCCGGGCTGCAGGCGAACCTCGCTACGCTGACGCAAGCGCCGGCGGCGGGCGGGGAACTGGTGGGCGAAAAATTGCCGTTCGCAGCCGAGGTGCGGCCGTTGGGCGAGGACCTGCTGTTTCTGGCGAAGAAGTGAGGAGAAGCGCGGGCGCCCGGAGTTGGGGCGCGCGTGGGGCTCTGGGCTTTGGCGACTATGCTTCGGTAACCTGACTAAACCTAACCTTGCCCCAGCGCTAGCGGCGAACGCTCCTCTGCGCCTTGCTTGCGGCGGCCCTGCTGCAGCACACGCAGCAGATCGGCCGACATTGCATCCACCGTGAAGTGCTGCTCGAAGCAGTGCAAGGCCTGCTTGCGCATCTTCTGCGCATCGGTTGCGTCGAGTTGCAGCCAGCGGGTGAGGTTGGCGAGTGTGCCTGCGACGGTATCAGGCGCCACGAAGCCCGCACCATCTGCTTCGACTTCGCGCCAGATATTCACCTTGTCGGAGATCAGCGCAGGCAGGCCGCAGGCGAGCGCTTCCGCCACAGCGATGCCGAAGTTCTCCTGGTGTGACGGCAGGACGAACGCATCAGCGGCATAGAACGCCCCCCACTTTCGATCGTCCTGCAGCATGCCAGTCCATGTGACGCGGCTGTCGATCGCGAGTTTGGCACTCAGCGTCTTCAACGTCGCGTTCCACTGGCCGCCGTCCGGGCCGGCCATCACGAGATGTGCCGCTGGGTCGAGATCGCGCGCCGCGGCAAACGCCTGCAACAGCAGGTCACAACCCTTCTTTGGATGGATACGGCCGAGGAACAGGATCAACCGTTTGCCGCGCAGGGCTGGATAGGTCGCGTAAAACGCTTCCCGCAAACTTCCCGCGTCGGCGGGCGGCCGGTTGGTCCCGAACGCGACGACCTCTTCATTGACCCGGTAGAGGCGGAACGATTCGCGCGCGAGGCGACATTCTTCCTGGGCGGTAAACATCACACGCGTCGCATCGCGCAAGACCCGGTACTCGGCCCACGGCCAATACAGGGACTTCTTGAGATGCTTGAGCGGGTAGGTGCGCTTGAACCATGGATCCAGCATGCCGTGCGGAAACACGTAATACGGCACGTCGAGATGCCGCAGTGCTTTCCAGGCGGCGTAGCCGTGGTACTGCCATAGACCGTTGACGATCACGGCATCGAATGAGGCAGCGTGTGCCTTGAGCCACGGCACCAGCTTCGGCGTGAGGCCGTACGAGCCTCTGGCGGGGCCGAGTGCATGAACGGGGAGTGGGAACGATTCGAGCCATGGCGCAGACGGGTCGTCGACAGTCGCGACTTCAATCCGATGGCCGAGCGCTGTCATGTTCACGCCGCTTTGCCGCACGCCTTCCGTGGGACCACCTGCGCGCGGGTCGAGCGTCGACAGCAAATGCAGAATCTTCATGGCACCGTATTCCCCCCAATTATGGTTTCGAATATAGCAGTGCACATTCGCGTAACCGCCTCGCGAGGCGCAAGGCGGCTAGCCTTCGGCGTGAATCGACTGCTGCCTTGGTACGTCTTCGCACACGGGTGTTGGAGTTCGCCAACAGTACACACAATGGCCGTGAAAGCCGTGATGTTGGCGGATCAAACCGTATCCGTCACAAGAAGATAAGAGGACGGATCGCGGAAACACGTTTTGAACACGTCAATTCCGTGTCAGGGGGAAAAATCATGCGCTGGTTTGGGACAGAAAATAGCAAAGGGCCCCAACGCTCGATCGAGCTCGATTTCATTCGGGGCATTGCGATCATTGCGGTGATGGGTTTTCATTTCCACAGCGTACAAACGGGCAGTGCGATTATCGCGGCCATCGAGTATCCGCTGAAGAGTTTCGGCCGTGAAGGGGTCAACTTGTTCTTCACGCTGAGCGGCTTTCTTGTGGGTGGGCTGCTGCTCAAGCAGTATGCCAAGGTGGGCCACATCGATGCGCGACGCTTCATCATCCGGCGGATCTTCAAGATCTGGCCCGCCTACTATGTGCTGATCCTGTTCCATGTGCTCTCGGGACGCCATCCGACCAGCACTTTCCTGGTTCAGAATCTCACGCATATGCAGAACTATCTGGGGTCCTCGATTAGTCAGACGTGGAGTCTGGCGGTCGAAGAGCACTTCTATCTTTTTCTGCCAGCACTCCTGATGATCGTCGCGGCGCTCAGACTGCGGGCGAATGCGGTCATCGCCACGCTGCTGACCCTCTGTGTGATCGTGCTGGCCGCGCGCTGCGCGGTGGTCGCGAACGGCAATCTGGATGCCGCGTTCTTCTACACGCAATACCGCATCGACAGCCTGCTGTTCGGCGTAATTCTGGCGGCGGTGTACTGGATGAAGCCGGAGCTTTATCGCCGCCTGGCCGCGCACAAGAAAACCCTGATAGCGCTGGTGCTGGCGCTTGTTGCATGGCTCGTGCTCGCCACGAAGAACATTCCGCTCGACGAGAGCATCGGTTACACGATCCAGGCGCTCGGCTTTTGCGCGTTGATCGTGCTGACCATCGAGTACTCGCAGAAGCTGCGCGAAGCATGGCTGTTCCGTGCGGTGGCGTGGATCGGCGTCTACTCGTACGGTATCTACCTGTGGCACTCGCTGGCGCTTGCACCCGGCGACATGTTGATCCGCAAGTTCGCGGCATTGCATGTGCCGGCCATCGCCGCATGGGCGCCGGTGCTGATCGCGCAGTTTGCGATTGCGATCGCGATCGGCTATGTGACGACGCGCGCCATCGAGTTCCCGTTCCTGCGTATCCGCGATGCGATTTTCCCGGCTCGCCGCAAGGGCGCCAAGGGCGAGGGCATGCCGGAGGAACTGGAAGTGCCGGCGGTCGGCGGACAGGTCTCGTAACAGAGGAACCCCACTGGCAGGCATTGCTTAGGGGTTCTTCGCTTAAATCCCTGCTCAGGGAACTGCTCAAGGAGCCACTTATGGGCGTGGCACTGCCGCTTGAGTGGGCAGTGAGGCCGCGCCGCGAGTCTGGCGCGCCGACGACACCTGAATCGCGGACTGCAGCGTCTGCTTGAAGTGAGCCAGGGTGTTGCGCTCGAGCAGATGGCCGTTCGATGCGCCCGGCCTCACCCAGATGGAATCCAGCAGCGTGTCGAGAGCCTGATTGATCGAGTCTGGCGTGAGATCGTCGATCACCGGGCCCAGTTCGCCGTCCCGGCAAAACCAGCCAATCAGTCCGTCCGCTGTGGCGATGACCGGCCGCCCTGCGCGATACGCCTGCACCAGCACGCCGCTCATGCCGTAGTGTCCTTTATAGCCGAGCCAGATGATGTCGCAGGCCGAGAAGAGATCCTGTTCGGCGTCGCTGTCGATGAAGCGGTCAAGTACCACGGGCTCGGGGCTCAGTTGCGCGAGCGCGTCGCGCAGAGGCGCTCGTGCGTCCTTCTCCTGGGCGCCGGCGATCACCAGCGTCGGTGCGTCCTCTCGCGCAGCCAGCGCCTCGATGAGCTCGAAGATGCCTTTGCGTTCGCCGATCGAGCCGTACACCAGCACATACTGCCCGTAGCCTGGCAGACCGAGCCGCTCGCGGGCGAGCCACGGGTCGCCTGGCACGGCATCAGGGGAGGGGTCGGCGAGATACTGCACCGGCGCAGCGCCGGGTTCAGGATGGCTCGCGCACCAGTCGGAGAGCGTCGGGTCGATGGTCAGCAAGGTTTTCAGGCCGCTTGTCCGCACTGCGCGGCGAAATAGCTGCTCCTTGATGGCATTGACCAGCGGACGGCGCGGTGCGCGCACGCCAGCCTCGTGATGATGGAAGGCCGCACGCATCGTGATGCCGATCCACGGTGTGTTGCCGAACGGTGAGCCGAGAAATGGCAACGCATAAAAGAAGTAGTCCACATACGGTACGACTGCCAGCACCACGCGGTACTCGCGGCTGACGGTGCGATAGATGTGCTGGAAATGGCGGAAGTAGCGCACGTAGCTCACTGAGCTGAGGCTCGCGCGGCTCGCTTCGGCAGGCGGGTCGACGAAGGTGATCTGCAGGTCCGCATTGCTGCCGGTGCCGTTGTCGTTGCGGTTACCGGCGGCAAGGCGTTGCGCAAGCGGATGCGTCGCGTTCGCCGAGGCGGTCACGATGACGCACTGGTAGCCGGCTTCGACACACGCTTGTCCGGCCCACTCGGCATAGCGCCAACGGTGTCCGGAGAAGTCGGGTTCGATCACGAGGATAGTGTCTTTTGTCATACCCCGAAGGTAGCGAAAAACATTGTCACAGGCCTGCGCGGGGCCGATATCGGCTAGGAGATGGCGGTCCCCGCATAAACAGCCGCGTTACCGTGTCAGGCATGCTGTAGCAAATACTAAAGGGGAGGTCCGCTGTGAGATCGATCAGGGTTCCGCTTGTCTCGATGAGGCCTGCTTTCAATAGCAGTGCGGCGACCTGGGTCCTGATCCAGCAGATTGTCGTACGTGGCCTCGTGGCGATCAAATTTCTCGCGATTGGACGTCTGCTCGGACCGTCTGCGATCGGTAGCGTCAGTGTCGCGTTGCTCGCGGTGGCGATTGCCGAGTCCCTGAGCGATACCGGCCTCGCCCAGGCCGTGGTGCAGGCGAAGAGCACGCCCACTCGCACGGAACTCGGTGCAGTGTGGACGACGCTGACCACACGTGGCGCCATGATTGCGCTGCTGTTGATCGCGCTTGCACCGCTCATGAATTCGCAATTCCATTTGGGCGGTTCGCTGTTGCTGTTGCAACTGGCCGCGGCGTTGCCGCTGATCCGTGGCCTCGCCTCGCCAGCATATTTCATGCTTCAGCGCGAGCGGAGTTTTCAGCAGCTGGCTGGCGTCGAAACCTCAGCGGCGTTTACCGATTGCGCGCTCGGACTCGCGTGTGCCTGGGCGGGTACAGGTGCTTACGCCATGTTGATCGGCATGATCGCCGGAGAGACGCTGAAGACGACGCTGACGTGGACCACGATGTCGCCACGGCCGCCGGTTCGTCTGTCGTGGCACGGCATTGGTCATTACGTGAACTTCAGCCGCTGGATCTGGGCGGGCAGTATCGTCAACCTGCTGCTCAACCAGTTCGACAAGGTGCTGGTCGGCAAACTGCTTGGGCCGGCGGCGCTCGGCGCTTATCAGATGTCGTCGAAGTTTGCGCAGATGTTGCTCGCGGACGCGGCCATCGCCATGCAGCAGTACCTGTTTCCGACCTTTTCCGCCCATCATCGGCGCGAGGACGGCTCGGCGCAAAAGCTGTTTGTGCGCTACTTTGCCATCGCTACGGTTGGGCTAGTGCTTCTGGTGCTCGTGTTGCGCGCCGTCGCCGGGCCGCTGTTCATGTTCGTGCTCGGACCGGCCTGGATGTCTGCGGTACCGCTCTTCAGGATCTTTGTCATCAACATGGCGATCGGCTCGCTCATCGCCGTGCTGGTTGCCTACGTGCGTGCAATCGGGTTGCCGAAGGTAGCGACCCAGGCTGCGGTTCTGCAGATCATCACGCTCGTCATCACCGTGCCGCCGGCGACGCACTTCTGGGGCGTCACGGGTGTGGCGTGGTCCATGACAGTGGGTCTTGTCGGCAGCGCCGGCTGGATGTTTTACCGGAGTGTGAAGAGGACGTGATGCAGGTTTTTGAGTGCCCACGTGTCGTCGACGGGGCGCAGGATCTCTGGCGAAGCGGTACCTGGCGATCGCCCGCGGGATCGAAGGAGTGATCGCATGAGCGCACATTTTTCACATGCTGCGAAGCAGGGCGTCACGCGCAGTGTGTGCAGCGGTTACGAACGGTTAGCCAGTCGACGCGCCGGTCCTCATGGCGGGACGGCAGCACCTCTTCACGGGAAGAGCGGCATGAGCATCAAGGTGACACGAACGGCGCTTCCGGAAGTCAAGATCGTCGAAACAGACCTGTTCTGCGACGAGGCGGGCAGCTCGTTCGAAACATTCAACGCCGACGAATTCGCCGAGTCGGTGGCCGGTGGCGTCGAATTCGTACAGGACGATCATTCACGCTCGAAGTGCGGCGTGTTGCGTGGTCTGCATTATCAGATTCACCGCCCGCAGGGCAAGCTCATGCGTGTAGTAGTGGGAGACGTCTTCGATGTGGCTGTGGATGTCCGCCTTAGTTCGCATACCTTCGGAAAATGGATCGGCGTGCATCTGAGCGCTGCCAACCGCCGGCAAATGTGGGTGCCGCCCGGATTCGCGCATGGCTTCGTGGTGATGTCGGATATGGCCGAGTGCCTGTGCAGGGCAACCGACTACTGGTATCCCGAACACGAGCGCAGCATCCTGTGGAGCGACCCGGATATTGGCATCGACTGGCCGATCGAGTTTGCGCCCATCCTCGCGCCCAAGGACGAAGCCGGCAAGCGGCTGTACGAGAGCGAGTTCTACGCGTAGGCAGGCATTACGCGTAGTCGCTTCTGCTTCTGTCTCGTCGCCAGACTGCGCTATTGCATGCCCGGCATTCCGGACGAGCCCGGCACACGAGTCACCCCGGGCACACCAGGCAGGTGCGGCATGCCCTTCACACCCGTGACGCCGGCGTTCAGCCTGGCGCGCGCAACGTTGATCGGCATCGCGCGGCGAGTCCGTGCTACGTGCATCCGATGCAGGTGCGCGTGCATCGAAATCATCAGGCCCAGGGCGACACCGAACACCAGCCCCGCAAAGCGTGGGCCGAGCGGATTGCCACCTATCGACGTCGCCGGCAAGGCCGCCACCATCAGAATCGCGCGTCCCATCACCGGCAGGTACAGTGAATTGGGTGCGACTGCCCGCCATTTTCTGTAAGCGATGCAGCAGCGGTAGAGCGAGTAGAGCAGCGCTAACGGTAGCGCAAGACCGAATACGATGCCGCCTGCGAACAACTGGTAGACCCAGAAGTTGTGCCCGGCGAACCACTCGTGGATTGCGTAGAAGTCCTTGGCACTGATCTGTCCTGCCAGATCCGGCAAATACGACGGAGAGTAGCGGTAATAGTGTCCATAGCCCTTGCCGAACAGCAGCGAATCGGGCGAAGACGTGATCTGGTCATACTGATCCTTCATTTCAGCCAGACGCGTTATCGTGGTGGGATCTCTGCCCGACTCGGTCGCCTTCGATGCGGACATGCGGATAGTCCAGTGTTCGGCGACGGTCGGGAAGAACGAGGCTCCGCCTGCGATCACCGCACCGCAGATGACGGCGACGAGCGCCGCGCGCAGCACTGCGCGCATCAGACGATGGATCGACGGCGCACCCAGCCAGGTCGCCAGCATGAGCAGGAGCAGTGTGCCCAGCATCAGGCTTCGCGTAACGCTTAGCAGTTCGATCACCACCGTGATCATGAAGATGAAGATAGAGAACTTGGTAAAGCGCTTCGCAATGACGAATTCATGCAGCAGGGCAGCCTGAAGGACCAGGAAGGTGGGGGAGACGATGCGGTAGCGGACGTCGTCGAGACCGGTGGCCGTAGTTTTCATGCCGTACACCAGCGTGAACAGCAGACACAGGACGTTTGCCCAGAACAGGGCCTTCTCGATCTGCCCGATGCGTTGTTCGTGCCAGGGATGGCACATCACGCGGTAGCCGAGCAGGAACAGCAGAAATGGCAGCAGAACGCGCAGGTAGTTGCCGAAGTCGTTACCTTCCAGCAGTTGCGGCACGATGCTGCCGAGGACAGTCACCATCACCGCAACGCTGACGATCGAACGAAGCTTGGCCTTGCGTGCAAAGCGTGGTGCAATCAGTTCGAGGACGAAGCCGGCACCTAGCACCGGTATGACGAGCAGGATCTGCGCGAGGTGGCTGCGCGCGTCGTCGGCCGCCTTGTAGTCCAGCGCGAGCGGCAACAGGAAGATCCATAGCCAGAACGAAGTGAAGAAATTGCGCATCACGGGCTCTCTCTTGTTCCACATGGATCGCCCCGGCAGATGGTATTTGCCATGACCGTATCCCCCTTTTTTTCTGAATATAACAGTGGGTACCCCGCCATTCGGACGCGCGGCGTCAAACGACTAATTTTCGGCGGCGCCGCACGGATCGGTGGCGCACACTCGTCAGGTTGATCGTCTACGGCCTGTCTGCGAACGCCGCTATGTTGGCGGGCGAGCGCGTATAGCTCAGTGGACCATTAATTCATCGCACGTTTATCGATTGCGCGGAGGCCAGGTGAAATCAGTTTTGGTATGCGGGCCAGGAGCCAATGTGGGTGGGCCGGGGAGCATGGCACGCTTTCTGACGCACATGACCGGGGCGCTCAGGTCGCACGGTTGCGAAGTCATCGTGCTAGGGGCGAAGGAGCTGGAAGATGCGCAGCGGAATCATGCCGTATTGAGAATCCTCGGCAGGTTGCACGTTCCCTGGCTCGTGATTTACTGGGCTTTCGTGTTCGATGCGTGGCGCTCGGCGGGTTATCCGTTGATTGTCGTGACATCCCAGGAATACGTGGTTCCGTTCGCATTTTCAAAGCAGATTCCGATCTATCACGACATCATCCAGTACTTCTATCCGCGCAACAGAAAGTCGCTTCTGTTTTATCGCTACTACCTGCCATGGGCTTCCAGAAAAATGGGCTTTATTTACAGCGTGACCCATGCGACTGGACGCATGATCAATCAGGTCTACGGAAAGTTGCCGTACCACATCTGCGGCGTTCCGATAGACAGGCAGTTTCTGTCCTCCGTCGGCGAGGCGCCTGCCGGTGAACGCTACGAAGCGGTGTGGGTGGGGACGTTGGCTGAGCACAAGAACTATCAGCGCGTGCTGGGTTACGTCAAGGAAGACGCCGAGGGCACGGGGACTGTCGCGATGGTCGTGCCGCGCGAGGCGGCGCCGGTTCTGACGCAAGAGGTCGAGGCGCTAGGGCTCGCAAAGAGAATCAAGGTATTCACGGGCCTGAGCGATGACGAACTCTCGAGTATTTATCGTCGTTCCGGTACGGTCATTTCGACCTCGGACCTCGAGGGCTTTTGCATGCCGGTTCTCGAAGCGGCGCTGTGTGGCTGCCGTCCGGTCGTTCCTGACCGCGCAACCTTCAGGGAGAATTTCGGGCGCTTCGGAGTGCTGGTGCCGCAAGGTGCCGCTTACGGCGACTATATAAAGCATGCAGAAGCTCACTTCGAACGAAGCGAAATCATGGAGGGGGCGCAAGCTCACGACAAGGTCGTGCGTGACAGGTGGAGCGCAAGCATGGATGAAATCGCGGCCGCGGCGATCGTCGGCAGCACGGGCGAAATTGTCCGCGAGTGTGGTCACTTCGTTTGATACACGCCGGCTTTCCTGCTGCAAGCCTTGGCGGCGGCCACCCGGTCGCCCGGCGATGTATGCAGTTTTTACGACATTTTTTCTTGCGGGTGCTCACAGGCCAAATCTACACTTCAATCACCTGATGATGAATGTGGATGGTCAAGGTGAGTACGAATCAGCGCGCAGCCCTGCAGCAGCCCCAGCGGATCGAGTATGTCCGGCGCGGCCTTGGCCGTATCGAACTGCGGCGCTTCGATCCGGCGCGCGATTCGTTCGATGCGCTCACAACCATGCTGCATCGCGCGTTTGAGCGGCTCGGCACGATGGGCCTGAACTGTAGCTGCGTCGATCAGAGCGTCGCAGTGACGCGTTCGCGGGCTTCACGCGGCGATTGCTACGTGGCTGTATGCGATGGCCGCATTGTGGGCACCATGACCTTGTATGCGCCCGATCGCGAGTCGCCTTGCGAACTGTACCGCCGCGACGATATCGCGAGCCTGCGCCAGTTCGGCGTCGAACCGGCCTGGCAGGCGCGCGGCATCGGCACGCTGCTGCTGGCCTTCGCCGATCACTGGGCGGCCACCCGCGGCTATGCCGAACTCGCTCTGGATACCCCGCAGCCCGCTGCGCATCTGGTTGCGTTTTATCGCGGCCACGGCTTTCGCATCGTCGACTTCATGCGCTTTGACGGCAAACGCTACGACAGCGCGATTCTCAGCAAACCCGCAGTGGCGGCGCGAACCCTCGCCACGTGGTCGCAGCGGCTCGAACTGCCGCGCCGCCAGATTGCCCGCGCGGCATAGGCTGCCATGCGAGACCCCCTAAACAAACCAGCAGAAGGACCGAAGAAAGAGATGGTGCGCCCAAGACCGGGGATGATGTTCCGGGGCATGCTCAAGGTCGTGTTGATCGCGATTGCGGCAAGCCAGATCCTGACTACTGCGTTCACGGTGCTTGCACGGCAGATCGACGCGGGCATCTCGCCGCAGATTGTTTCCGTGTTCGGTTTCGTGACCTGCGGACTCGTTTCGATGTGGCTGCAGGCCGACGCGCGCCGCGCGTTCAGCTTTGCCAAAGAGAAGGGTTTTGTCGCCGCCGCGCGCGACGGTCAACCGGGGCCGCGCATTGCGGCCGATTGTCCGCGGCGCTGGCTGGTCGTGCTGCATATCGAGCTTAATCCTGCGGCTGCGGCGCTCTGATCTCATCGAGGCGCAGTCGCAAACTGGGCCGCAACTATTGCAATCCGGAGGCGCAACAATTGCAATGCGCGACGGCCCAGTCCGGTGTTCCTTTGGCCCTCGCTAGCCGTCAGCGTCGCACCACGCCCATCAGCAAGGTCACGAGGAAGATCACGATAAAGATAAAGAACAGGACCTTGGCGATCTCAGCGGCGCCGGCGGCGATGCCACCGAAACCGAACACTGCAGCGATGATGGCAATGATGAAGAAAATTGCAGCGTAGCGAAGCATGGGCGTCTCCTCGTTGGATGGCTGGATGGTCGAAGCGGCGGACGTCGGTCTGCGCTGCGCCTCAACGGCTCAGCACGCGCGCGCCACTGAGCGTCTGGCAGCAACTCCTGTGCCCGTCACAGCGAACGGGCCTGAATCGAGGCAAGGCCGAGCGGCGTTGCTTGCCAGGCCGTGACGCGGTTGCGGCCGGCTTCCTTGGCGCGATATAACGCGGCGTCGGCCTGGGCAAGAAGCTCGGCGGCCGGTATGGCCGCCTCGGGCTGCGAAGTCGCGACACCCACCGAGACGCTCACGCAGCCCGCGTCGGTGAACGGGGCCGCGACGGCGAGGCGCGCGACTGCCGCGTGCACGTTTTCGGCAAGCTTCGTGGCCATCTCGTGGTCGCAGTCCGGCAGCACGACGACGAACTCTTCGCCACCGAAGCGCGCTACAAAATCGCCGCTGCGCCGCAGACTGGCCTGCAGCGCACCGGCAACGGCGACCAGGCATTCATCGCCGCGCAGATGCCCGAGCGTGTCGTTAAAGCGCTTGAAATGATCGATGTCCACCATCAGGATCGACAATGCACGTCGCGCCGTTTGGGCATGGCCCAACGCCATGGGGTAGCGCTCGTCGAAGTAGCGGCGATTGAAGATGCCGGTCAGGCCGTCGCGCGACGCGAATTCGCTCAGCCTTGCATTGGCCGCGTGCAACTCGCGATACAGGTGACTGATTTCCCAGATCAGCACGCCGAGCACCATGCTCGAAGCCAGCACCGATTCGAGCCGGGCCACGTACCAGCCGATGCTATAGCGCGAGTTCGCCGCAATCGTCACCAGCACGTCGCCAAGTCCGGCAAAGAGGGCTACGCCCAGCCAGAGTTCGAGCAAGGTCTGCAGGCGGGTGCTGTAGACCAGGTAGAGAAACGTCCCGGCGGTCAAGATGGCGATGTTCACACCCGAGGGACTGTTCGGCAGCCGTTGGTACGACCGGGGGTCGACCAGTTGGGGCAACCAGGCGTCCCCGCGGATCGCGATGAGGCAAAGCAGCAGCGACAAACAAACCGGGACACCTAACGAAAGCAGGCCGACAAGACGCGTCTTCGCATGCGGCACTGGAGTCTGGAAGCGGCGGCGCACGAACAGCGCGGCGAGGATCAGCAGTGGCGAGCCGCTATGCCAGAAAGCCCAGATCCATAGCGCGCTCTGTGGCCCGGCGCCCAGCAGCCCTTGCGGCGAGAACACGCCGGGGAAGACCATCAACTGGATCGCGACCGTGACGGACGTGTACGCGTAGGCGCCACTCAATGCAGCGAGAAACGGCCCACGTGTGATCATGAACTGCGTCCACAACAAATAGGCGGTGAGGCCCTCGGTAACGAACACGGCCATCGCGAACAGCGGCAGGAAGGCCGTGACATTCGGCTCGCGGACATTTGCCACCGGCAGCACGGCCAGAACCACGCTCAGAATAAGGCCCGCTACGGCATACGCCGCAAGGCGATGACGCCGGCTGGCCGGCAGGCTCATGATGCTGCTCTTCATGCGACGCTAGAGTGAAGTGATGAGTTGGACTGCGAAAGAATATTGAAAGACGTATGAAAGCAGGGCGTGGCTTGTGTCCCACGGGCATTCTATCGACTGGTGTGGCGTTTGGGCGACGCTTGTACCCGTAAGGAAGGATGGGATGGCCGAATATTTGGGAATTGACGCGCGCCCAGGATCGCCACGACACTGAGCTCGAATGACGATTGAGAATGGGGTCCGGAATGACATCAGAAAGAGCACAATACGCGCACCGCTTATTCCGGCATAGAAAATAAGTCAGCGCTTTGCGAATGCGGACGATAACGTTTGCGGCCTATTCGTATCATCAATTAAATAGTGCGACCGTTCGCTGGCGTACGTTGCCATTCAATAGTCAACGATCGTTAAATTTTAACAACGGAGATTGGGTGGTTATTAACCTTGGCGGAAACGTTTGCGGGCGCCTATTGGCGGGGGCTTCATCTCATAATTGCCGGCCAACCTGTTGATCTAATTGGCATTGGCGTTATCACTTGTCTCAAAAATAATACTTACTTTATTCGGCGAACGCGCTAAAATGCGCGCCGAATCATCGTATCAAACGATGCCTTTTGCGCGTCGATCGATCCTGTCTGTAGCAGCATGAATCCGGTTACCTGTTTTGTCCCGGGGAGGGGATGCCGCGGGGTAGTGTGGTCAGCATTATGAAGTCGAATCGGTAGATTTGGCCTGAATAGCTGGGCCGTGTATCGCCGGTCGCCAATAAAACATTCAAAGCGATCATAAGAAATCAGATGCGAACGAGGATTGCGCCGAGATTCGGCGCGCAAGTGGGGGCCCCGGGGGTGGTGGCGCTCATCAAACGACTACAGCTGAGTACGCTGGCGACGAGAGCGGTGCGTTGCTGCGCCGCTACACTCATCGTTCTGGCAACGAGCCTCGCGCCGAACCAGGCTGCGTACGCGCAGGCAGCGTCGCCGGCCCATGCCGGCGAGGCGCTTGCCGGCGTCTCCGGCCATCCGGCACAGCCGAACCTGGCGCTTTTCTTCGGTTCGAACGTCCCGGTCGATCTGCTGCAGGCATTCGACGCCGTGGTGGTCGATCCCACGCGTGGTTTTGATCCCGCAGCGCATCCGCTGGCGCATACCGTGTGGATTGCCCGCACGCACCCGTCGGATCCGGGCGTCACACCCAACGCTTTTGCACAATCCCTCGCGCCGCTGTGGCAGCGGGGCTATCGCGGCTTCCTGCTCGACACGCCAGCGGCGATCGCGGCCGCCGAGGCTATTCGTACCACCCATCCGGATGCACGCCTCGTCGTCGCCGGCCCGGACGCGCTGCAAGCGGCGCAAACGCATGCCAAAGCCTTGTACGCGGTGATTGGCGATTCGCTGGTGCGTGGGCTGGGCAACGGCGGTGCACAGCTGCTCGACGTGCCGGACGCCACGCGCGCGAGCCGTGTCGCCGCTGACCGCGCCTTCACGCAGCAGACCGGCGTGCCGGTCATTTCGCTCGAATATTGCCCGCCTGCCGACCGCGTGTGCGCCCGCGCGACGGCGGCCACGGTGCTGGCGACGGGCGTGGCGCCGTATGTGACGGACGCTGCCGCCGATGTGGTCGGTGTGGGAGCGATCGAAGTGCTGCCGCGCAAGATCCTGGTGGTGCAAGATCCGGCTGCGGGTCTGCCGCTGGACGAAACTCCGGGCGTGCGCGATCTCGCGACGCCGCTCAACTATCTCGGCTATGACGTCGAATACGCCGACGCCAATGGCCAGTTGCCCAGCGACATCACCCCGGACCGGTACGCGGGTGTCGTCGCGTGGTTCCAGGGCGACGATCTGCGTGACAGCAGTGCATGGCGCACGTGGGTAGAGGCGCGCATGGCGGCGCACGTCCCGGTCGCATTTCTTGGCCAGTTCGGTTTTGACGCCGAGCAGGACGACGGCGCGGCGCTCGATCTGCTGGCCGTTGCCGGTCCCTTCAACGATCCGCTGGAAATCGTTTCGCGAGATCCGATGATCGGCTTCGAGATCGACCCGAAACCGGGGCCGCGCGACCTCGTCGGTATTCAGGTAGGCGCCGCGAGCCATTCGCTGCTGCGCGTGCGCTCGGGCAACGCCACGCTCGACGAAGTCGCGCTCACGCCGTGGGGCGGCTACGCGATGAACCCGTACACGATCGTATCGCTCAACGGTATCGGTCAGGAACGCTGGGCGATCCAGCCCATTTCGTTTCTCACCGCAGCGTTGCGCCTGCGGCAGATGCCGGCGCCCAACGTGACGACGGAAAACGGCCGGCGCCTCTTCATGACGCACGTGGACGGCGACGGCTTCGCGTCACGCGTCGAATTCCCCGGGGCCGATTACTCAGGCGAAGCGCTTTATGAACAGGTATTCAGCCGCTACAAGATCCCGATGACCCTGTCGGTCATTGAAGGCGAAGTGGGGCCGAAGGGCCTGTATCCGCAGATCTCGCCGCGTCTCGAAGAGATCGCTCGCAAAATGTTCGCACTGCCGTACGTCGAGATTGGTACGCACACCTATTCTCACCCGTTCGAGTGGGAGGACGTCGATGCGACGACGGGTGAGCGGATCGATCGCGGCGGTGGCGATACGGCGTTTTCGCTAAACATCCCGAACTACAAGTTCAATATCGATCGCGAGATTACTGGCTCGATCGACTACATCAACACGCGCCTCGCGCCGCCGGGCAAGAAGACGGTCATCCTGCAGTGGCCCGGCAACTGCGAGCCGCCCGCGATCGTCGTGCGCAAAACCTACGCGGCGGGCGTCCAGAACATCAATGGCGGGGACACGGTCATCACGAAGAGCGCGAACAGCTGGACCAATATCGCGCCGATCGGTGTCGACAAAGGGCCGGGTGCATACCAGGTGTACGCACCGAATCAGGATGAGAACGTTTACACCAATGACTGGCTTGGCCCGTTCTACGGTTTTACGCGGGTACTCGAGACCTTCGACCTGACCGACAAACCGCTGCGCTTCAAGCCGATCGACATTTACTACCACATGTATAGCGGTACCAAGGTCGCATCGCTGCGCGCGCTCGACCAGATTTTCTCGACGGTGCTCAAAGAGCCGGTGCTGCCGGTCAGGATCACGGATTACACGCACAAGGTGCTCGACTGGCATAACTTCGCGGTTGCGCGTGCGATTGCGCCGGCGGGCGCCGCACGCAGCCCTGATTCGAACTGGATCGTGCGTGGCGACGGCGAAGTGCGCGAACTGCGTGCGCCTCCAGGCAGCGTACCGGATCTGCGCGCGTCGGCCGGTGTCACCGGTTACGACGTGGGCGCCGACGGCACATACATTCACTTCGCGGATGGCGCCGCGTCATTTGCGATCACCCAGGCCGATGCGGCGCAGACGGCGAATGCACAACTGCCCTACATCGCCGTCGCCAACGGTTACGTCCGTCAGTTCAAACGTACGGCGCGCGGGATGGCATTCGAGTTTGGTGGCTATTACCAGCCGTTCGTACAACTGGCCAATGCTGGCACCTGCAGTGTCGAGGTTGCCGGCCGGTCCGTGGCTGTACAACGCAACGGCTCGTCCCTGCGTTTCGACACGTCCGCGAGCGCGGATCTGCAGATGAACTATCAACCGGTCGAGGTCAACTGTGCGCGCTGAGCGTCCGCGTATCGCTCCGACCAAGCTCGTCCTGCTGCTTGCTGCAGTGGTGCCGCTGACGATGATCGCGTCGTCGCCGCGCGGTGGCCTGCAGCAACGGCTGGCATCAGTAGGCGCGCCGAGCGATCTGAGTGCTGCCTACCTCGAAGCCTGGTCGAAGGTCCAGCCGAACAACGAGGAATTCCTCTCGCTGCTGGGTGCGCAGTACACGTCGCTCGGGCGGATGGACGACGCCGCCCGGGTAGCCCGGCGGATGGAGGCGCTCGGTTCGACTCACATGCGGCTTGCCGCGATGATGCTGCGGCTGTCGATCGCCGAACAGCGTACGTTCGCGATTCCCGAGGACGACCCCCGCCGCGAAGCCGCGCTTGCGAATCTGCGTGCGCAGTTGACGCAGGCCGCGCGCCTGCCGTGGGCGCCGAAGGATCTCGAATGGCTGGCGCAGCGTTGCGCCGCGGTTGGTTTGCCCGATCTGGCGTTGCAACTCTACACGCGTCTTTCGGCGGGCGACCCGGGCGGGCGCAACGGTTGGGATACGCAGATCACACGCTACGCCATTCAGACGGGCGACTACCGCGCCGGGGCCGATGCCTGGTTCCGCCAGCAGGCCGCGGCGAAGACGCGCGAAGAACAGCGGCGCTGTTTCATTGCGGCGATCCGCACGCTGCAGTCAGGCAATCTGTTGAACGAGGCGCTGACGGCTGCCGATCAACATCTCGGCGCGCTCGATACCGATCCGGCGACCCTCGTGGTGTTGCTCAATCTCGCGCGCGCCGCCAACCGGCCCGATCGCGTCGATTACTACGCGAAGATGCTCGCGCGCTACGCGCAGGCGCAGCCGTCTGGGCCTGACACGGCTCTGGCACAGGATGGTACGGCTGCAATCGCATCGGACGCTCCGCAGGGTGGGGAGCAAGACACGCCGCAGTCGGCGTATGCCTATATGGATGGCCCGCTGCCGACGCACCATGGTTACGCCTCGGTGAGCATGCGCAAGGCGACGGAGTGGTGGGGCGTGATCCGGGTTGCCGCGAGCACGGGTGCAAACCCGGTGCCCACGCCGGCGCCGGGCACGAAGCCCGTTGCGGCGCCGAGCCCCGCGCCGGCCGTTACGGCCACGCTGGCGGCCGCCACGACACCCAGCCCGGCACCCGCCGCGCCGGCCAGTCCCACGCCCGTTGCGCCAGCCGACCCGGCATCCGCCGCGGCGCCCGCACCGGCGTCCGACGGCACCGCGCCGGGCGGCGGCAAGGATCCGAAGGTAGCCGACCTCGTATTCCAGTCGTTCGTCGAATCGGGTGACCTCGCAAATGCCGAGAAAATCGCCCAGCAGCAGGTCCAGCGGGATCCGCGCTCGGTCCTGTGGACGAAGCGTCTTGCGCAGACCGCCGAGTGGGACCGCAATCCGTCGCTCGCGCTGAATGCCTGGCTCGACTATGCAAGACTGTCGAACGACCCTGTAGGTTGGCAAAACGTCCTGCGCATCGCACCGATGCTCGACGACGACAACGCGTATCTTGCGGCCCTCGTTCACGCGTCCCAGGCGTCGCCCGACGATCTGAAGCTGGTCGACAACGTGATCGCGACTTACGAGCGGCTCGGCCGGCCGGACGACGGCCTCGCGTTTTTGCGAGGCTTGCCGCGCGGACACAACGCCGATGCAATCGATCAGCGCATCGGCGCGCTCGCCGAACGCGCGGGCCACGACGATCAGGCGCTCGCGGCGTACCGCGCCGTGCAGTCGCGCGATCCCGGCAACGCGGGCGCGGCGCTGCGTACGGCGAGCGTGCTGTATCGCGAGGGTAATTACGAGGCCTCGTTCGCAGCACTGCAAAGCGCACGCGGTAACGCGAAAGACAGCGATACCGACTACTGGCGCAACTACGCCGAACTCGCACGCCTGTTGCAGCGTGACGCCGAGGCGAGCGAAGCGTACCGTCATCTGCTCGCGGGCGGTGACAGCACGCCGGAAGACCTTGGTGACATGACGTACTTCTTCGATCCGTATCCGATCGATGCAGCACGGGTTGCCGAGTTGCAGTACCGCCGCGATCATTCGCCGCGTGCGCTGCAAAACGCGATCTATTACTACACCGACGCACAGGCGCTCGACCGTGTGGCCGCGCTGCTGGCGAGCCTCACGGAGCAGGAGCGCAACGAAGCGCTGCAGTCGCCCGGCGTACTCGGCGTGCGCGCCGAATACTATCGCCTGACCGACCAGCCCGAGAAGGCGCTCGACGATCTGAAGCACGCGGTCAATCTGCCGGGTGCGACTTCGGACCTGCGCGCGGCCTATTTGTGGACCCTGGTCGACTACGGCACCGACGCGCAGCTGGATGCGACCTTGAAACGCTGGCGTGGCACGGAAGACAGGAGTGCTGCGTTATGGGAACCGTACGCGGCCGCCGAGATGCGCCTGAACCGTCCGGTGCGCGCGCTCGACTATCTGCGGCGCGAATCCGCTTCGTTGTCGCGGGATCCGCTGTGGCTGATGACGTATGCCGACGCCCAGGAAATGGCAGGCCGCCCCGATCTCGCCTGGTCGATCCGTCATAAGGTCTGGCAGCAACTGCAGCAGGATGAAGCGGCACTGGCCAAACTGCACGGCGCGGCACGTGCCGCGCAGCGGGGCCGTTCCGGCCAGGACGCTGAAACCCTCGCGGACATTCGTGGCCGGCGCGTGACGCTCTCGACGGATTTCCAGACCGGCGACGACTCGGCCGCCATGCTGAACGATCTGCTCTCCGGCACCCAGTCGACGGAGAGCGTGAAGCTTGCGCGCCGTTCGCTGCTCGGTACTGCCAAGGGTTTGCCCGGCGCGGCGCCCGAAGCCGGTATCGATACCGCGCAGAATAACCGCCTGCGCGATGCAGTCGCCAAGGACGTAGCGATCGCCTGGGGTGTGTCGCACGAGAGCAATCCGCTCGCGAAGCGCTGGCTGGCCCAGCAATACGCGGCGCGCCTTGCTCAGCCAGCCGATGCGCGTCTCACGATCGCACTCGCGGAAAACGATACCGGCGCGATGGAACAACTGCTCGCGCAGGAGCGCTCGCGCCTGCCGCTGGACGATCGCATCGACGCCGAGGTCGCAACCGACCGGCAGGGCCGGGCAGAGCAGCTCGCCTTCGACGGACTCGACGGCGCTCCCGACAACAACGACGTGCATACGCGCCTGACCGAAACAGCGCTCGACTGGCCGCAGTCGATCGACGCGAGCGTCGTGAACTATGTCGAGCATCCGCTCGACTACGTCGCGCAGACGCTCGCCGGCAGCAAGAAAATCGCCGACCACTACCTGATCGGCGCGACGGAAGTGCAGAACTTCCAGCGCTCGACGGACATTACCCAACTCGTCAATGTTCCGTCCGTCGATCGCTCGCTCAGCTTTTTCCTGCAGCGGCAGACGGTGGATTCAACGGCGAGCGTGACGATCGGCCGCCGCGAGGCGCTCGACAGTTTCTACACGGTGCAGCTCGCAGCGGAAACGGGCCGCAACTCGGATCTGCAGTTCGGCGTGCACGCTGGCCGCAATCAGCTCGCAGACGAGGACCAGTTCCTCCAGATTGGCGGCATGAAGGACAATCTGGTCGGCGACTTCACGTGGCGCGCAACCCAGCAAATCACGATGACCGGTAGCGTCGAAGGCGACCGCTTCTACAGCCAGGCGCGCGATTACATCGGCAGCGGGTTGCTGGAAACCGGTGAAATCAGCTACCGGATCCGCACGGGCTACCCCGATTACACGTTCCGTCTGGTTGGCGAGCACGGCGGTTACGGTGCGAGTGGTTCGGCCGACAGTCTGATTTCGCAGCTCGAGCCGGCGGCCTTGCAGCCGGCTCTCGCCAGCGACTTCATACCGCAGAGCTATACGCAGTATGGCCTGTACTTCGGCTTCGGCAACGACCTGCTCAATCAGTACACGCATGCATGGCGGCCGTTTCTCGACGTGGGCATCGTGCACAACTCGATCCAGGGGTGGGGGCCTGACGTCAGCGTTGGACTCGCGGGTTCGGTGTTCGGCGGCGATCATCTCGCGCTGTATTTCGAGCATCAGTCCGTGTCGCGGCTGGGTACGCCGCAGACGGTGGTGGGTATGCGCTACAACTGGTTTTATTGATCCGGGCGAGGTCGGGGGCGGGCGGCGGGGTTGCCGCAACGCTTATGTAACGTAGATAACGTAGACACAAGCTACGAATTCGGCAAGAAAGACGACATAAACTGAGGAGTGGTTCGATGAGCAAGACTAAAGGATGGTCCCGTATGGCCGGCTGGTCCGCCGCGCTGGCGACATGCGCGCTGTTGCTCGGCGCATGCAGCTCGATCCGGCAGACCGGCATGCCGGCTTTGACGTCACAGGATTCGGTTGCGGTGGTGTCGATGGCTAACTTCACCGAAACGCCGGCCGCCGGTGGCAGCGCAGCTGCGATCGCTGCGAACGTGCTGCGCGCGAACGGTTTCGCGGACGTGCGCCTTGCACCGGTCGACGGCGCGAATACCGCCATGTTCGACACCGCGCAGCGCGACACGGGCGAGAAGCAACTCGGCTGGGCGCGCGATCAGCACATCAAGTACGTGCTGACCGGTGCGGTCGAAGAGTGGCGCTACAAGGTCGGTGTCGACGGCGAACCGGTGGCTGGTCTTACGTTCCAGCTGATCGACGTGACGTCGGGCCAGGTTGTCTGGAGTGCTACGGGCACGCGCAGTGGCTGGAGCCGCTCGAGTCTCTCGAGTGTCGCCACGACGCTGATCGGTGGCCTGCTTGCACCGCTGCACGCGCATTCGTGAGTGACGGCACGCCGTCATCCGCAATTCGCTCCGTCATGAGGAACACGCCGTGAATACAGCTACCGCTACCGCGCAAACCGGCGCCGCCGCGTCGAAACCGCGCCACTCGAATCCGTTCGGCAACCTTGGCGCCGTGCGTCGGCTGGTCGCGCCCGCTGTTACACGGCCCTTCGCCATTGTCGAAACGATCATCTTCATGCTCGTGGTGTTCGGGCTGTGCTGGGCGTTCGACCGTACGGATCCGCTGCTGCTGAATTCGGGTTTCCCGTGGTTGTGGTTCGCGCCGTTCGTGATCGCGCTGCGCTACGGCACGTTGCTCGGACTGCTGGCGAGCGCGATGACGGTGGGCGCATGGTATCTGCTGGGCGGCAGCCACGGCCAGCCGTGGCCCCTGATGTTCTTCACCGGCGGGCTGCTGCAGACCATCGTCGCGGGTCACTTCGGCGATACGTGGGGCCATCGCGCCGCGCGTGCTTCGACCATCAATGATTACCTGAACGACCGTCTCGTGGCGATCACCAACAGCCACTATCTGATGCGCCTGTCGCACGAGCGGCTCGAAAAAGATCTGCTGTCCCGGCCCACCACGCTGCGCGATTCGATTACCGAGTTGCGACGTCTGTCGGTGCTGGGAGAGAGCGGCGCTCAGGACGCCGTCACACCTCCTGCTTCGTTGCGCGCGTTGCCGGGCGCGCATGGTCTGCTCGAATTTGTCGCCCAGGTATGCCAGATCGAAGTCGCGGCGCTGTTCCCGGTGCGCAACGGCCAGGTCGGCCGCGAGGCTGCTGCCCGCGTGGGCGATGACTTCGCGCTCGCGCCGGACGACGAGCTTGTCACGCACGCTATCAGCACGATGAGCGTCGCGCATCTGAAAAGCGAGGATATCCCCGTCGCCCAGTCGCAATACCTGGTGTGCGCGCCGCTGGTCAGCGCCGACGGCCAGTTGCTGGCGGTGCTGGTGATCAAGCGCATGCCGTTCCTGTCGCTGAACTTCGATAACCTGCAACTGCTGCTGGTGCTGCTCGGCTATTACGCGGACGGCGTGGAGCACTCGGGCCTCGTGCAGGGCATCCTTGCCGCTGTGCCTGGCTGTCCGTACGATTTCGCGCTCGACCTTGGACGCCTGACGCGTCTGCAGCGCGACGCCGGAATCGCTTCGTCGATGGTCGCGCTGGCGTTCCCGCGCGACGAAGCGGGCGACTCGCTGTTCGAACACGTGATTCGCCGCCGTCGCGCGCTCGACCTGATGTGGCCGGTGCAAACGGCGTCGCAGTCGGTGCTGGTCAACCTCATGCCTGCAACGGACACGACCGGCATCGACGGTTATCTCGCCCGTATCGAAGGCAGCCTCTCGGCCCAGTTCAACCTGAATCTGGAGAGCGCCCGCGTCGGCGTGCATACGCTGCATCTGGGCACCATGGATCCCGGTCCGGCGCTGCAGCGCCTTCTCAAGCGTAGCGGCCTCGATGTCTAAGCTCATTTCCGCCCTCGTCAACGTGCTGTCGTTCGCCGGCTATGTGCTGGTGGAATACTTCGCGTACCTGAGCTTCCTGCGCGCACCTGCGGGCGTCGATCCGCTGCTGGCCGGCTTTGTCGCGCAGGCGCTGGTTGCGCTCGTGCAGGCGCTGCTGCTGCGCGTGATGCTGCCGTCGCGTTACCGCGAGCCGCGCTTCTGGACGCTCCTGCTGCTGTGGGTGCTGTGCACGTTCGTGCCGCTCGGCGCCGGCTTCGTCCTGCTGGCGAGCTGTATCTGGGCTGCGTGGTTCCCCGGCACGAGAGACAGCGATCAACTGACCGATGTGCCGCGCCCCGAATTCGTCAGCTACCTCGTCTCGCGTGTTTCGCACGGTGGCGGAGCCCGGCTGCAGGCGCGCCTGATCAACACGCAGGTCTCGTCGACCGACCGGCTTACCGCACTCGTCGCAATCCAGAGCATGCCCACCCGCACCACGGGCACACTGTTGCGCGATCTGCTGGCCGATCCGATCGAGGACGTGCGTCTGATTGCTTACGGCACGCTGGACCAGGCCGAGAACGAGATCATGCAGAAGATCTTCACGACCGCTAAAGCCCTCGAACAGGCGAAGGACGACAGCGAGCGCCATGCGATCAACCGGCGCCTCGCCGAACTGTATTTCGAGCTGGTCTATCAGAACCTCGTGCAGGGCGCGGTGTATCGCCATACGCTCGAGCAGGCCGACCGCTACGCACGCGATGCGCTCGCTACCGACGACAAGGACGCGGCGCTGTGGCTGATTCGCGGCCGCCTCGCGCTTGCCGAAGGCCGCCCCGATGAAGCGGGACAGTACATGGAACGCGCCCTCGAACTGGGCTTTCCGCGTGAACGCCTGACACCATGGCTCGCCGAAGTGGCGTTCCTGCGCGGCGACTACGCCCAAACCAGTCAATGGCTCGCGACGCTCGGCAATGCCGCAGCGCTGCCGACGCTCAAACCTGCTGTGACTTACTGGTCATCATGAAAGAGTCCTTGATGCGGCGTGCCGCCGATGCCGATGTCTGCCTGCTGCTGGAAGGCACCTTCCCGTTTGTGCGGGGCGGGGTGTCGAGCTGGGTCAACGAAATGCTGCGCGCGTACCCGCAGACGCGCTTTGCGATTGTCTTTATCGGCAGCCGCGAGCAGGACTATCACGGTGCCGCCTACAAGTTGCCCGACAACGTCGTGCACTTCGAGACCCATTACCTGTATGAGACGGCTTCCGTAGACGCCAGCCGGCCGCGCGAGATTGAAGGCGACGCCGCGGCGTTTGCGAAGTCGGCCGAACTGCACGCGGCATTGCGCGACGTGCGCGGTGCGGATGTGGGCAAGCTGATGGCCGAGATGGTGCCGACGCTCGGCGAACACGGCGCGCTCAACGAAGCGCAGTTTCTGGCGAGCCGCCAGTCGTGGGAGTTCATCGTCGAGCAGTACGAAAAGCACTGCACCGACCCGTCGTTTACCGACTACTTCTGGACCGTGCGGATCATGCACAAGCCGTTGTGGTTACTCGCGAACGTCGCCGAGAAGCTGATACCGGCGAAGGTCTATCACACCATTTCGACGGGGTACGCAGGCTTTCTCGGTGCGCTGCTGCACTACCGCACGGGGCGGCCGCTGCTGATTTCCGAGCACGGTATCTACACGAAAGAGCGCAAGATCGATCTGTTGCAGAGTCAGTGGATTCGCGACAATCGCGGCGCATTCGAGCGTGACATCTCGCGTATCAGCTATTTCCGCGAACTCTGGGTGCGCTTTTTCGAGGCGATCGGCAAGCTCGCGTACGACGCCGCCGACGACATCGTCGCCCTGTACGAAACGAACCGCTTGCGCCAGGTCGCAGACGGCGCGGTTGCCGAGCGCACCCGCAGCATTCCGAATGGCGTGGACGTCGACGGCCTTGCACCGCTTGTCGAGCAGCGCAAGGCAGGGCCGCACAAGGTGGTCGCGCTGATCGGCCGGGTGGTGCCGATCAAGGACATCAAGACGTTTATTCGCGCCATGTTCGTGGCTTCGCGCAGCATGCCCGAGATCGAAGGCTGGATCATCGGGCCGGAAGAAGAAGATCCGGCTTACGCGCTCGAATGCCGTGCGCTGGTGGAGAGTCTGGGGCTGGCAGAAAACGTGAAGTTCCTCGGCTTTCAGCGCATCGACGATGTGCTGCCGAAAATCGACGTCATCGCCCTCACGTCGATCAGCGAGGCGTTGCCACTGGTCGTGCTGGAAGGGTTTGCAGCCGGTATTCCGTCCATCACGACTGATGTCGGCGCATGCCGCCAGATGATCGAAGGACTCGATGAGGAAGACCGCGCGCTCGGCAGTGCGGGCGCAGTGGTGCAGATCGCCAATCCGGCCGCCTTCGCGCAGGCCGTGGTGGCGCTGCTGAACGACGACGCCCGCTGGCAGGCCGCGCAGCAGGCTGGCCTCGCACGGGTGCGCCGCTATTACACGAAGGCGCAGATGACCGACAGCTACCGGACCCTGTACGAGAAGCTCGCAGCGGCCCCGGATGTTCCGCGCGGCTCGCGCAACGCAGCCGCGGGCGGCTGCCCGGTGCACCATGGCGCGCAGACGGGCCCGCGCACCGCTCAAGCCGGGGAGACACGCTAATGGCCGGGATTGGTTTCGAACTGCGCAAGATCCTCAAGCACGACACGCTGTTCGGTGTCGCGCGGGCTTATGCCTACGCGGGCCTGATCAGCTCGGGGCCGTTGATCCTGTCGATCTTCGGTATCCTGATCATCGGGGTGATGAGCCTCGCGTTCGTGATACCGAAATACGCGATCGTGCAGTTTCAGATATCGGTGACGTATCTGATTGCGCTGAGCCTGATTTTGACGGGTCCGCTGCAACTGTCGTTTACGCGTTTCATCTCCGACCGCCTGTTTGAAAAGCGCGACGATCTGGTGCTGTCGAACTACAACGGGGTCGTGCTGGTCAGCACGATCGCTTCCGGGCTGGTGGGCGTAGTGGCGATGCTGGTGGGGTTCAAGAGCGAGCCTTTGGCCTATCGCGTGCTGATGGTGGCCGGTTTCGTGGTGATCAGCAACATCTGGATCGCCGTGATTTTTCTCTCCAGCGTCAAGCAGTACCGGCAGATCCTGTTTGTGTTTCTGATCGGCTACGGCTGCACCGTCGCGTTCGCGCTGATGCTCAACCGGCACGGCCTGTCGGGGCTGCTCGGCGGCTTTGTTGCGGGCCACCTGGTGTTGCTGGGCGGTCTGTCCGGATTGATCTACCGTAACTACCGCAGCGGCCGGCTGATTTCCTTCGAGGTGTTCGACAAGCGCTTCGCTTATCCGACGCTCGCGCTGGTGGGGCTGTTCTTCAATCTCGGCGTGTGGCTCGACAAGTTCATGTTCTGGTATTCGCCAGGCACGGGCGCGCCGGTCATCGGGCCGCTGCATGCATCGGTGATCTACGATATCCCGGTGTTCATCGCCTATGTGTGCGTGATGCCTGGCATGGCGACCTTCCTGGTGCGTATCGAGGCGGACTTCGTCGAGTATTACGACGCGTTCTACGATGCCGTGCGCAGCGGCGCGACGCTGCGCCACATCAACGATATGCGCGACATGATGGTGGGCAGCGTGCGTGCGGGTCTGTATGAGATCATCAAGATTCAGGTTGTCGTGCTGCTGCTGATTTTCGCTTTCGGGTCGAACGTGCTCGCGGCGCTGAATATCTCGCCGCTGTACATGCCGCTTCTCACCGTCGACGTGATTGCGGCCAGTCTGCAGGTGGTGCTGTTGGGTCTCCTGAACGTGTTCTTCTATCTGGATGCACGACGTACGGTGTTGAAGCTGTGTGTGGCGTTTGTGGTGCTCAACGGCGCGCTGACGTGGATCACGTTGCAGATGAGTCCCAATACGTATGGGTATGGTTTTGCTTTGGCGCTGCTGATTCTGGTAGTCGGCGCGGTGCTGACGCTGGATCGCAAGTTCGCCAAACTCGAATACGAAACCTACATGCTGCATAACTGATAGTGCGGGATGCGAATGTTTATGGTGCGCGCGTTGTGCCGCTTCGCTGCCTGGGTGGCCTGCTTCGGCACGGCCGCCGGACTGGGACCTCTCGCGCAAGCCCAGAGCGCCGCTAGCGCGGGGAGTCACGCCGCCACGGCGGCGAATGCTTCCATGCAGCCCTCAGTGGCGTTCTTTTACGGTGACAAGGTACCTGTCGAGGCACTGTCCGGATTCGATGTGGTGGTGGTCGAGCCGGATAGCAACCTCGATCCTGCAATCCAGCATAATCGTCATATCGCCTGGTTCGCGTACGTCAGCGTCGGCGAAGTCACGCCGCAACGCGACTACTACGCGGCGATGCCGCAGGACTGGCTGGCTGGCAATAACCCCGCGTGGGCGTCGAAGGTCGTCGATCAGGACGCACCCGGCTGGCCAGCGTTCTATGTGAAGCAGGTGATTGCGCCGCTCTGGCGTAAAGGCTATCGCGGCTTCTTTCTGGATACGCTCGATTCGTATCAACTGATCGCCAAGACCGATGCAGACCGCGCCCGCCAGCAAGCGGGACTGGTGGAGGTGATCCGCGCGATCAAGAAGCGCTATCCACGAGCCAGATTGATGTTTAACCGCGGCTTCGAGATCCTGCCGCAGGTGCACGATCTCGTGTACGCGGTGGCTTTCGAATCGCTCTACAGCGGCTGGGATCAGCCGAACCAGCGTTATACGACGGTGTCACAGGCAGACCGCG
The DNA here is from genome assembly GCF_050436285.1 of Paraburkholderia sp. GAS82. Taxonomy (NCBI): domain Bacteria; kingdom Pseudomonadati; phylum Pseudomonadota; class Betaproteobacteria; order Burkholderiales; family Burkholderiaceae; genus Paraburkholderia; species Paraburkholderia sp. GAS82. The sequence continues at coordinate 403,972 of NZ_JBNDLX010000004.1, read as the reverse complement.
ACTGGCTGCTGGGGCAGGCGAGGGTTGTGAGCGAAAAATATGAGTTGCCAGTGATCGCAATCGACTACTGTGCTCCCGGCGACGAACAATGCACGCGCGACACCGTGCTGAAAATCTGCAAGGACGGTTTGGTGCCGTATGTGGCAGACGGCGCGCTGCAGACCGTTGGAGTCGGACGTGCGGGAATCTGCCCTGACGAGATACCGGGCGCGCAGCCCTGACGAGCGGAACGCCGCCGTTCAGGCCGCGGAAGGACGCTGCTCACCCGCATCCGGAGCCGGATGCAGATCGAGCCGCCGACCGGCCTTGAGCAACTGGCTCGGCACGTCGTGGCCGATCAGCCTTGGCAAATATGCGGCAGCCTGCAACACCTGGCTTAGATCGACACCGGTATCGTAGCCGTTCAGTTCCAGCATGTGCACGAGTTCTTCGGTGCACACGTTCCCCGTCGCGCCCGGTGCATAGGGACAACCGCCCAGGCCGCCCAGCGAGGCGTCGAAGCGGTCGATGCCCGCGTCCAATGCAGCCAGCGTATTGGCGAGCGCCATCCCCCGCGTGTTGTGAAAGTGCAGTGTGGTTTCCAGTCCGGCGAATTCATCGCGCGTGCGTTGTGCCAGTTGCCGGACCTGGTTGGGATACGCCATGCCGGTCGTGTCGCACAGCGTGACCCCGTGCACGCCGAGCGTGGCGAAGCGCGCAACCCAGCTCAGCACTTCGTCTTCCGCAACGTCGCCCTCCATGGGGCAGCCAAACGCGGTCGACAGCGACACGTTAATCGCGACTCGCGTGCGGCTCACTACTTTGATCACATCCCGCAGTTGTGCGAACGATTCTTCCCGGCTCATGCGCAGATTTGCCCGATTGTGGCTTTCGCTGACCGACATCACCAGATTGACTTCGTCGACGTCGCATGACAACGCGCGTTCGGCACCTCGCACGTTCGGCACCAGCACGGTATAGACCACACCGGCGCGGCGCTCGATACGATGCATTACCGCTTCGGCATCGCGCAGCGCCGGAATGGCGCGCGGCGAGGTGAACGAAGTCACTTCGATCTTGGCGAAACCGCAGGCACTCAGTCGATCGATCAAGGCAACCTTGTCGTCGGTTTCAATGAAGCGGGCTTCGTTCTGGAAGCCGTCGCGGGTGGCGACTTCCTGGATGTACAGGCGAGGGCGGGTGGCGTTCATCGAAGGTCTCCTGAATGCTTGTTCAGATGATGCCGCGTTCGCGCAGCGCAGCGCGTTTGGCGTCGTCCAGGCCGAGGGTGGCGAGCACCTCATCGGTATGCTGGCCGAGTTCGGGCGCGAGTGTGCGGATCGTGCCCGGAGTGGCGTTCAGTTTCGGCAAAACGCCGGGGACTTGCACCGGTGTGCCGTCGGCGAGCGTGCTATCCACGATCATTTCGCGGGCACGGTAGTGCGGATCGGCGGCAATGTCGGCGACATCGTAGATCTTGCCGGCCGGAATGCGCGCTTCGTTCAGATGCGCCAGCACTTCGTCAAGCGAACGCTGTTCCGTCCAGGCGCTTATGGCTGCATCGATCCGTTCGACGTTCGCGACCCGGCCATCGTTTTGCGCGAGCGCCGGATCCTCACCGAGGTCGGGGCGCTCGATCACTTCCATCAGACGCCGGAAGATGCTGTCACCGTTGCCGGCAATCAGCGCGAATTTGCCGTCGCGGCAGCGGTAGGCATTGCTCGGCGCAATGCCTGGCAGGCTGCTGCCCGCCGCCTGGCGGACCGCGCCGAACACGGAGTATTCGGGCAGCAGGCTCTCCATCATGTTGAAGACTGATTCGTACAGGGCGACATCGACCATCTGGCCTTCACCGCCGTTCTGGTCGCGATGACGCAACGCCAGCAGGATGCCGATCACGCCATGCAGGGCGGCGAGCGAATCGCCGATCGACACGCCGACGCGCACCGGTGTGCGGCCCGGTTCGCCGCTCAGGTGACGCAGGCCGCCCATTGCTTCGCCGATCACGCCGAAGCCAGGCAGGTCGCGATACGGGCCAGTCTGGCCGTAGCCGGAGACGCGCAGCATCACGAGCCTGGGGTTCAGTGCATGCAGTGTGTCCCAGCCGAGGCCCCAGCCTTCGAGTGCGCCAGGGCGGAAGTTTTCGATGACGACGTCGGCCTCGGCGGCGAGGCGTCGTGCAATGTCCTGGCCTTCAGGGTCTCTCAGGTTCAGCGTCACCGAACGTTTATTGCGCGATTGCGCTGCCCACCATACGGAGGTGCCTTCATGCAGCATGCGCCATTTGCGCAGCGGGTCGCCCGTCACGGGCGTTTCGATCTTGATGACGTCGGCGCCGAATTCGGCGAGCATCCGGCTCGCGAACGGGCCTGCAATCAGTTGTCCGAGTTCAAGGACGCGGATCCCGTCGAGCGGTCCAGCCATGCTGCGTCTCCATCGTGTGTGTTCCGTTGAACAGGATAGTGACGCAGCGCGGCGGCGCTGGGAATGTCGGATTCTTCACGGACCCTTTCCCGGGTGGAAAGGGCGCAGCGGCGCCTGCCGGCCAGGCGCCGCTCAGCCTGCGGCCGCCGGCATGGCCGCCATGAAATCGAACAGCCTGGCTGCCTCCGGTGTGAGCGCCTTGGCGTCCTTCGCACCGATCCACAGCGTGCGTTCGGACCAGGTGTCGGTCAATTGCACGGCGCGCAGGCCCGCTGCGAGGATTTCCGGGCGCACTGCCGCGGCGGGCAGCATGCCGATGCCGAGGCCGGCTTCAATCATCCGGCAGATGCCGTCGAAACTGCGCATCTGGATGCGCAGCCGCAGCGGCTTTTCGGCGGCGAGCGCGGCGTCCATCATTCGCAGCAGCAACGAGCTGCCGGCGTTCAGGGCGACGTAGTCGTATTCGAGCGTGTCGGCAAAGGCGATCTCTTTGACGCCCGCCAGCGGATGGTCCGCGGGGACCAGTATGATCAACCGATCGCGCCGGTAGACGCGCTTGTCCACCATCGGCGCGGGGACGTTGTCCGCGAATACGCCCAGATCGGTGCGGCCCGCGCCGAGCGCTTCGATCACCTCGCCGCTCAGGCGTTCTTCGAGCGTGACCTTGACGCTCGGGTTGTCGGCGAGAAAGCGCTGCAGATCGGTGGGAAGGAACTGCACGATGGCCGATGTGTTGGCCCAGATCCGTACATGACCGCGTACGCCGACGGCAAAGTCGCTCATTTCGCTCGCCATGCGGTTGACCTGGTCGAGCACCTGAAGCGCGTGATTCAGCAGCCCGTGGCCCGCCGGCGTGAGTTCGACGCCGCGCGGATGGCGCACGAGGAGGGTGCAGTCGGTGGCCCGTTCGAGATCGGCCATGCGCTTGCTGATGGCGGAGAGCGTCATGTGGCTGCGTTCGGCCGCGCGGGTCAGGCTGCCGGTTTCGGCGACCGTCAGAAACACGCGCAGGGAATGCAGATCGAAGTGCGTCGGATTGACCATGAGGGCGGCGAATAGGCAAAAAAGCGGGACAGGAAGCACGATTCTACGGCTTCCTGTCCCGCTGATTGTCGTTTGTTTGCCCTGTAGAGGTCCTCGTGTTTGCCGAGTGCTTCGCTCTGCCTGGCGTTGGCCTAGCGCAGTTGCGTGACGGCAAGCAGCAGAACCATGCTGCCGATTGCGCCGTCGAGTACGCGCCAGGCCGTCGCACGGCGAAACAGGGGAGCGAGTGCTCGCGCGCCGTAGCCGAGGCCGACGAACCACACGCCGCTGACCGCCATCGCACCGAGCGCGAAGGCCACCCGGCCAGTTTGTGCTTCGCGGGCGCCGGCGGTGCCGATCAGGAGGAAGGTGTCGAGATACACATGCGGGTTGAGCCACGTGAAAGCGAGCGTCATCAGGATGATCGGCATGGCGCGTTGTGCGGATGTCGCTGTGGTTGCCGGCGCGTTGGCCGGGTCACCGGACGCGCTGACATCGAGCACGGCATGGCCGGGACGCAACGCGCGACGCAACGCGTTGATGCCGAACCAGGCGAGATAGGCGAGCCCGACGTACAGCATGGCATGGACGAACACCGGATAGCGCTCGACCAGCGCCGATGCGCCGCCCACCCCCGCACCGATCAGGATGAAGTCCGATACCGCGCACAGCAGCACGATCTTGCCGACGTGCGAGCGCATGATGCCCTGGCGCAGCACAAAGGCGTTCTGGGCGCCGATGGTGACGATCAGCGACGCGCACAGCGCCGCTCCGTGGGAGAAAGCAAGCCAATCCATGAGAGATCCAGTAGACGGATGAGACGAATTGGCGCTAGTCTGCGGTTTTCCAGCTCGTAAGAGAAGCTAATTCAGTTAATGCCGATTAAGGAATGCTAATGCTCGACTATGCTTTGCTGGATGCGCTGGCTGCTGTAGTGCGCCACGGATCGTTCGACCGCGCGGCGAGCGAGCTGAACGTGACGCCGTCGGCGGTGTCGCAGCGTGTGAAATTGCTGGAGGAGCGGGTGGGCAGCGTGCTCGTCAAACGCGGCCAGCCGTGTGTGGCGACGACTTCGGGCGCGCTGCTGTGCCGCCATACGGAGCGGGTGCAGTTGCTCGAATCGGAACTGACGGGGCGATTGCCTGCGCTGCCGGGAGCGTTGGTCGAGTCCTGGCCGACCTTGCGCGTGGCGGTCAATGATGACAGCGTCGGCACGTGGTTTATCGATGCGGTGGCGGGGTTCTGTGTGGAGCGGGAGATGCTGCTCGATCTCGTCATCGACGATCAGGATCATACGGCGCAGCGGATTCGCGACGGCAGCGTGCAGGGCGCGGTGACCACGCAGGCGGAGCCGGTGCAGGGTTGCCGGTCAGTACGGCTTGGACGGATGCGTTATCTGGCCGTGTGTGCGCCGGATTTCTTCGAGCGCTACTTCGCCGATGGGGTCACGCGCGATTCGCTGCGGCGCACGCCTTGCATCGACTTCAATCCGAAAGATCAGCTGCAGAAGCGCTTTATGCGCCGGATTACTCGCGCGGAGGTCGATCCGCCGTTGCACTGGATTCCTCACGTTGCGGGCTTTCTCAGAGCGTGCGCCACGGGAATGGGGTGGGGCCTGTGTCCGGAGCGGATGATCGCCTCGCATCTCGAGAGCGGCGAACTCGTGGATATGGCGCCCGGTAAGCCCGTCGATGTGGATCTGTACTGGCAGAGCTGGCGGCTGTCGATCGGATGGCTGGACGATTTCGGCACGGAGTTGCGCAAGCGGGCAGCGGAGTTACTGGATTGAACCGGCTGGCTGATGCAAACAAAAAAGGCCGGTATCGCTCGCGCGACACGGGCCTTTCTGCGCAACAGACCCACTGTAATTACCGCGCCTCCGGCACCCCTTCCGCCTCCGGCACAGTCTCGCTCTCACGCGTCTCCGGCATGGCCGCCCACACGAGCAGCACCGCCAGCGCCCCAGCCGCGGCGAGCCCAAAGAAGCTGACCGTATTGCTGAACCGGTCCGCAATGAAACCCGCCGCTGCCGTGCTCAACGTCGCACCGATCCCGGCCGCCAGACCGAACAGCCCGATACACAGGTTATAGCGACCCTTGCCGCCGGCGACGTCTGCAGCGATCAGCGGCAGCATCACCCCGAACACCGCTGCACTCAAGCCATCGAGCATCTGCACCGGCACCAGCAGATAAGGGCTGCTGATTCCGGCAAACAGCAGCGCGCGAACCGGCAGCGCAGCGAAGCCGAACAGCAGGATCGGCCTGCGGCCCCAGCGTTGTGCCGAACGTCCTACCCACGGCGACATCATCGCCACGATCGCCTGCGGCACGATGATGCAGGCCGCAATCACGAGCTGCACGTTGTCTCCCATGCCGGCAGTCACTTCACCGGCCGCGAGGTTGAGCATCGCCGCATTCGACAGGTGGAACAGCACGATACAGGCCGCGAAGATCAGCATGCGCTTGTCGCGCAGCAGTTCGCGCAGGCTCTCGCGCTTTTCATCCGCGTCCGGAACTGGCTTGGCTTGGGGCATGGCGTCGACGGTGCCGGTGTTCTGCACCATGCTCAGCGCAATCAGCGCGGGCATGGCGAGCGCAGCGGTCAACCAGAACACCGCGCGCGACGAGAAGTACTCGCCGAATAACCCCATCAACCCGGCCGCAATCGCACTGCCGATAGACGCCCAGCGCGCATTGCGCCCGAGCCGGTCGCCAAGGTTCTGGCGTCCGACCAAAGCGAACGAGATCGCGGCCATGGCCGGCACCAGCATGCAGCTCGCGAAGCCGTGGAAGACTTCCGCGGCGATCACGGGTAGCACGGTTGGACTGCTGGCGAGCAGCACCGCGGAGAAGATAATCGCGAAGATCGCCCAGGCGGCAGCGCCTTTCTTGTTCTTCATCGCGTCGACAGCGGCGCCTGCCGGCACCTGGCTCACCATCGCGCTGATCGTACCCACCGAGAGCGCCATACCGATCTCGCCCTGGGTCCACTTGTGCGAGGCGAGGTAGGACGCGATGAACGGACCAAAGCCGGTCTGCACGTTCGCGACGAAGAAATTCATCCAGTCGAGCGCGCGCAGGCTGCGTGTTGTAACCATAAGCCGGCCTGTCATCGGGCCGCCCGTGCGGTAGATGCAGTCGCGGTAGATGATGCAGCGGCGGCGGGCGCAGGCGCAGGCGTGGCCGGCGGCGCGGGTGGGGCAGGCGAAACGGCGCGGATCGGTTGATCCGACGCATACGGCGGCGACGCGGCGATCGCTGCATCGCTCAGGTCCATCAGCGGATAGAGCGTCTTGTCTTTTACCGCAAATCGCAGCGCCGACCAGTTCGCCGCAATCGTGCGGCGGTCGGCGCTCACCATGCCGCTCACATCGAGCACGACTGCTTGCGGCTGGGCATTGGCGTCGATCAGCACGTCGATCACGCGGCCGACTTTCGCGCCGTTAGGGCGCTCAACCGTGGCGTCGAGCAACGGCAAACGTGTGGCGGTTGCGGTGCCGGCCGCTGCCGCGGCGGCCTTTGCGCGGTCGGCCGGCGGCGCCTGACCCGGAGCGAGATTCAGCGTGATGGGCGCGGTCTTCGCGCCCGGCGTGAAGCGGAATACGTTCCATGGGAAATTGACCTTGCGGTCGCCGACCCCGAGGAAGCCCTGCAGATTGACGATCATCTCGATCGGCTTGCCGCTCGGGTCGGTGACGAGATCGACGGCGCGTCCCACGACCTTGCCGTCGGGCTTCTGCACTTCGCTGTCGAGCAGTCCGTGCGCCTGGTTGCGATCGATCACCCGCGTCACGATCAGCGGCGCAGGCGTGGGCGGCGGCGGGGCGGGCGTAGCGACCGGCGGCGGAGGCGGTTCCTCCTTCTTCGGCGGCGGCGCAGGCGGGCGCTTGGGTTTGGCCGGCGTTTCGGGCTTGCTGGTTTCCGTCTGCACCGTCGTCTCAGGCGGTCCGGCTACGAGGGTGGAACTGGCGGGTTCGACGAGATCCGGGACGGCCTCGGTGATCGGCGCCTGCTGCGGTCCGCGCAGCAGACTGCAACCCGACAGGGCGACAGCCGCGAGGACGAGAAGGATCGGGTAACGGAAAGCTGGACGTCGAAAACCGCCACTCATCAAGAAAGACTCCATGGGCGCGAGCGAAGGGTGCGATTGGCTTGCCGCACTCTCCACCGCTGCAATTGAAACGGCGAATGGCTCAGAGTTTAACCCGCTGCACGCTGCGTTCCGGCACAAGGCCACTGCAAAGCAGCCGGCCGGCGACGTCGACGGGACATCTCCCGGCCTGCGGTCCGCGCAAAGCGGGACCACAGGCATACGACACATGCGTTACAGACCGTAGGTGTAAACACGCGGGCCGAAGCCGCGTGCCGCCGTGCCTTAAACGATATAAGCATCGCGACATGACCGGCATGCCATTCATGCGATGGGAGACATATTGGTATTCGCCTACATTTCGGGACAGCAAATGACGAACGGTGCTAACGCGGGTTTGACTTTGCCGGTTTAACGCGATGAGCAGATGGCCGATTGTAAGGGATGTCGGGAATCTTCGGATCAAAGCGGGCCGGCCTGAAACACAGACTATCCGCCGCGACGAACGTTCAAAACCTTGCCCACCACATTACATAAACGCAACGAGACGAACCTGATGACAGCCGGTGCCCCGGCTGTTTCAGCATGCTGATAAAGGAGGCACTCATCATGATGGAACCCCACGCCCAGCCGATTTCCGATGTCGGCGTCGAAAGCTTCGACTCCAAGGGCTTTCTGGACCGGTACTTTGAAATCTCCTCGCGCGGCAGTTCGCAGCGCCAGGAAATCATTGCCGGCGTCACCACTTTTCTGGCGATGGTCTATTCGGTGTTCGTCGTGCCGGGCATGTTCGGCAAGGCGGGCTTCGACACCAGCGCGGTATTCGTGGCCGTGTGCTTGACGACGGCATTCGGCTCGCTGCTGATGGGCATCTGGGCCAGGCTGCCGATCGCCATTGGCTGCGCGATCTCGCTGACCGCCTTCACCGCCTTCGGTCTCGTGCTCGGCAAGGGCCTGCATCCGACCGTGGCGCTCGGCGCCGTGTTCCTGATGGGGATCGTCTTCACTGGCATTTCGGTGACGGGCGTGCGTTCGTGGATCCTGCGCAATCTGCCCTCGGGCGTGGCGCACGGCACGGGTATCGGCATCGGGCTGTTTCTGCTGCTGATTGCGGCCAACGACGTTGGGCTCGTGGTCAAGAACCCGGGTGCGGGTCTGCCGGTGTCGCTCGGCAATATCACGGCGCTGCCGGCGCTGATGTCGGTGGCGGGGTTGGCTGCGATCTTCGGGCTGGTGCGCCGTCGCGTGCCGGGCTCGATCCTGATCGTGATCGTCGCGATCTCCGCGCTTGGCCTGCTGATCGATCCGGCGGTGACGTATCACGGCGTGTTTGCGCTGCCGTCGCTGAGCGCGCCGGGTCATGCTTCGCTGATCGGTGCGATGGACATCAAGGGTGCCTTGTCGTTGGCAGTACTGCCTAGTGTGCTGGCGCTGGTGATGACAGCCGTGTTCGATGCGACCGGCACGATCCGCGCTGTCGCAGGGCAGGCGGGACAACTCGATGCCAACGGCCGCATCATCAACGGTGGCCGTGCGCTGACGGCGGACTCACTCAGCTCGATCTTCTCGGGCTTCCTCGGCGGCGCGCCGGCTGCGGCCTACATTGAATCGACCGTCGGTGTCGCAGCAGGCGCGAAGACGGGGATGGCCGCGGCTGTTGTCGGTCTGCTGTTCCTCGTCGTGATGTTCTTCTCGCCGCTCGCCGGTCTGGTGCCTTCATATGCGACGGCTCCTGCGCTGATGTACGTCGGTCTGCTGATGCTGTCGAGCGTGAGCAAGCTGAATATGGACGACATGGTCGATTCCATGTCGGGTCTGGTGTGCGCGGTTTTCATCGTGCTGACCGCCAACATCGTGACCGGCATCATGCTCGGCTTCAGCACGCTGGTGATCGGCCGTGTCGTGAGCGGCGAGTATCGCAAGCTGAACGTCGGTACGGTAGCGATCGCAGTTGTTCTGGCCGCGTTCTATCTTGGTGGCTGGGCGATCTGATCGCGGCTCTTGCCGCGGTCCCTGGTAGTCCTTGTTTTGACGCGTGAGCAGGGTGGTCTGGGCAGCCCTGCTTGCGTGAGTAGTCGCTTTAATCTCCACCCTTGACGCGGCGTGTTGCAGTCTTTTGGGCTGTGATGCGCCGCGTGTCTTTTTTTCCTCCACGCTACCCTCACGGGTCTGCGCACATCTCCCGCATCTTTTCCCGCACCTCAAGCACTGTCGCCTTGACATCCACAATCGCGCGACTACACTTAACCTCATGGTTAAGTTTTCAGAAGATCTTCTCGACCGCACGTTTGCCGCGCTTTCCGACCCCACGCGGCGGGCGTTGCTCGCGCGCCTGTCCACCCATCTCGACCTGTCGGTCAGCGAACTCGCGCAGCCGTTCGAGATGTCGTTGCCGGCGGTGATGAAGCATCTCGACGTGCTGTCCGAGGCCGGCCTCGTCACGCGCACGAAAACCGGCCGCACGGTGGCGTGCCGGTTGTCCGCGGGGCCCATGGAGCAGGCCATGCTGTGGTTGAACCGCTATGAACGCTTCTGGAGCGAGCAGCTCGATCGTCTCGCCGCTTTTGTCGAGCAGGAGGAGGCATGTCCACCCGTCCCAGTCTCACGCTCCGGCGCCGTCTCAACGCGTCGCCCGGCAAAGTCTTCCGGGCCTGGACGCAGCCGGCGCAAATCCTGAAGTGGATGCACCCGAGCGGCAACGAGATGATTCACGCTGAAGTCGATGCGCGGGAGGGCGGTAGTTTCCGGCTCGTGATGCGCGGCACGGACGGCGCGGAACACGAAGCCAGTGGCCGCTATCTGGAAGTCGTGGCGGACGCGAAGCTGGTTTTCACGTGGAGCTGGCGCTCGGCGCCGGAGAGCGAGTCGTTCGTGACGGTGGCGTTGCGCCCCGACGGTGACGGCACACTGCTTACCTTGACGCATGCCCAGTTCCTTGACGAAGAGACGCGCGACCAGCACGCAGAGGGCTGGACGTCCACGCTGGATGGACTCGAGCGTTACCTTGCCTGACCACTGAGGAAGGAGATGCAGATGGAACCGCATAGCACTGTCTCAAGAGAAGAATGGCTGGCTGCGCGCCGTGCACTGCTGGCTGAAGAAAAGGCATTCACACGCGCACGCGACGAGCTCAACCGCAAGCGTCTGGCGCTCCCATGGGTCAAGGTCGACAAGACCTATACCTTCGATACGCCGCAGGGTCGCAAGACGCTCGCGGAGCTGTTCGACGGGCGCAGCCAGCTGATCGTCTATCACTTCATGCTGGGCCCGGAATGGAAAGAGGGCTGCCCCGGGTGCTCGTTTCTCTCGGACAGTATCGATGGCGTGTTGCCGCATCTCGAGCATCACGACGTTTCGTATATGGCCGTTTCGCGCGCACCGCTCGAGAAGATCGAAGCGTTCAAAAAGCGCATGGGCTGGCGCTTTCGCTGGGTCTCGTCGCATGAGAGCGATTTCAACTTCGACTATCACGTGTCGTTTACGCCGGAGCAGGTCGCAAACGGCAAAGGCTTCTACAACTTCGAAGAGCAGGAGATTTCCGGTGACGAGGCACCCGGCCACAGCGTTTTCTACAAGGACGAGGCCGGCAATATTTTCCACACGTATTCAAGCTACGCGCGCGGTGGCGAGCCGTTTATCGGCACGTACACGCATCTGGATATCGCGCCGAAGGGGCGTAACGAAGTCAGGAATCTCGGCGAGTGGGTCAAGCACCATGATCGCTACGAGGACGCGCCGCGCGGTTGTCCGGCATGCGGTTCGTGATGAGGGGATAGGGCGGTGGAGCAGGCGGCGTGCGGTTGAGCGGACAGCATCCGCGCCGCTCGCTATAAGGACATTTCGAAAGCAGGCCTGAGGAACAGTTCGATGGCCATGACGACCAGTCCCATCGCCGCCGCCGCCAGGGTCAGCGTGCCGTATTCGTCGTAGCGCGCGTCATAGAGGCAAGCCACGATGAAGAGAATCGCGAGAAGGTTGGTCAGCCAATCGAAATTTAGCGCGATGCTCATCGAAGAATCCGGGCTCCGGGGCCACTCGCTTTGTCGAATCGGCCCATCAATTGGGCGGCATTCTAACGAGTTGATCTTACGGATTCGCAACAGCTTCGCTTACAGAGATTACTTGCTCTCCAGGGCGCCCTTCGGTGGACGCCCTGGAGTAACCTTTGACGCTACATCATCTCCCGCTCAATCCACTCGATCACCGACGTGCGCTGCGGCTGCCAACCCAGCAGTTTGCGAGCGCGTTCGCCACGTACCCGGCTGTTCGAACCAAGCCCGTAGTTCGCCATTTCATAACCCCATTCCTGTTCGGCGTCCTTGAGCGGCCAGTCTTGCGCAGGACCTAGTTTCATCGCGCGGGCGATGGCAGCGGTCATGTCGCGAAACGACGCCTCGCCGCTTTCGACGAAGTAGAAAGTGCCGGCTGGGGTCTTCTCCAGCGCGAGGCGATATAACTCGACCACGTCGTCGATATGCACGTTGGACCAGGTGTTGCCGCCACTTCCCACGTGCCGGACCACACCGCTTTTCTGCGCCTGGCGCACGAGGCGCGGCAACTGCACGCTGGCGCTGCCGGCAACGGCGCCATGACCGTAGATCAGCGTGTTGCATAGCACTGCTGAGCGGATATTTTTCTGCGCTGCTTCGAGCACCAGACGGTCGATTGCGACACGCGCCGCTTTATCCGCAGTCGGTTCGGGCAGCGCGTCTTCGCTATAAATCCTGGCCGCGCCGGCTTCGCCGCCCGACGCATCACCGACGATGCTCGAGCCGCTCGTATGCAGAAACGGCTTGCCGGAGCCGGCGAGCCCTTCGATCAGCGCTTCGACTGCCGCGCGGTGATCGCTGCTGGCGGCGTTGATGACGGCGTCTGCAGCCTGCGCTTGCGCGACGAGCAACGCGCGGTCGTCGAGTGTGCCGATCACCGGTTCGATGCCGAGGCGCTCGAGTTCGGCGGCGTGTTCAGGATTGCGGATCAGGCCGCGCACGCGATGTCCGGCGCGCACGAGTCCCGCAGCGATCGAGCCGCCGATAAAACCGCTGGCACCGGTAACGAAAATCTTCAAGATGTTCTCCTTGCTTGCTGGAACAACTGCATTGATTGGCATCGGCCGATCATCGGCGATGGCATACCGTGAGTATCCGCCGTCTTGATTCTGGCAAAAAGCGTGTTAGTCTCAAATCAATCTTGATTTGAAATCAACAATGAAGACATCCACCGACGAACTACTGGTATTCGTAACCGTGATCGACAGCGGCTCGATTACTGCTGCCGCCGAAAAGCTGCAGCAGACCGTCTCCGGCGTGAGCCGCGCGTTGACGCGGCTGGAGAAAAAGCTGGACACAGCGCTGATTCGCCGGACGACGCGGCGCTTGCAGCTCACGGAAGAGGGCGTGCTGTACCTCGACCGGGCGCGGGCGATTCTGGATGCGATGGAGGAGGCCGAGCAATCGGTGGCGCGCCGGCGCGAGCGGCCAAGCGGACGTTTGCGGGTCGACGCGGCGTCGCCGTTCATGCTCCATTGCATCGCCCCGCACATGAAAGCGTTTTCGGCGCTGTATCCGGAGATCCGGCTCGAGTTGACCAGCAACGAGCGGATCGTCGATCTGCTCGAGCAGAAAGTGGACATCGCAATTCGAATTGGCGCATTGCAGGATTCGACGCTGCATGCGCGTTCGCTCGGCAGCAGCAAGCTGCGCATCGTGGCGAGCCCAGGCTATCTGAGCGAGTGCGGCGAACCGGATTCTGTCGAGGCGTTACGCACGCATCGCCTGATCGGTTTTACCGCGCCGGAGCATCTGAACCGCTGGCCGTTGCGGGACGGCGCGCGTGCATGGTTGAAGATCGCGCCGGTCATGACGGCGTCGAGCGGCGAGACGATCCGGCAGCTCTCGTTGGCGGATAGCGGCATCGCCTGCCTTGCGGATTTCATGACGCTCGCCGATGTGCGCAGCGGGCGGCTGGTGCCGATTCTCGCCGACGCGCTTGTCGACGAACGGCAGCCGGTTAGCGCGGTGTTTTATCAGAGCGCGGCGCTCGCGGGGAGGGTGCAGGCGTTTCTGGATTTTATCGGGACGCGCTTGCAGCTTTAGGCGCGTCCCGACGTCATTCAGTTTGCCTTCCTGCCTTGCGGCGCCCCGCTGTCCGCGAGACCACATCTCATTTTGTCCACTTGCCACTCAACCGGTCCAACGTGTATATACAAGTCATTGCGAAGTGACAGCGCTGGCCCGCGCCCGCATCTGATGCAGGAACCCGCACCGCGCTTGTGAATGCCTGCGAAAACCATGCCAGTCATGATTCGGGATTTAATGGAAATCCCTGACATCAGATCATTAAAAACAAGTTGTATATACAAGCCGTCGACGCTAGACTTCTCTCAAATTGTATAGACAGGACTCTTCCATGATGATTCTCAAGCCCGGTCACCTGACTCTCCAGCAACTGCGCCAGATCGCCCGCGAACAGGTCACGCTGCAGCTCGATCCCGCCAGCTTCGCTGCGATCGACGCCTGCGCCCAGGCCGTGGCCGATATCGCCGCGAAGGGTGAGCCCGCTTACGGCATCAACACCGGTTTTGGCCGCCTCGCCAGCACCCATATCCCGCACGACCAGCTCGAACTGTTGCAACGCAATCTGGTGCTCTCGCACGCGGTTGGCGTGGGCGAGCCGATGTCGCGTCCGGTCGTGCGACTGTTGATGGCGCTCAAGCTGTCGAGCCTCGGCCGCGGTCATTCCGGCATCCGCCGCGAAGTGATGGACGCGCTGATCACGCTGTTCAATGCCGACGTGCTGCCGGTGATTCCCGTCAAGGGTTCGGTTGGCGCCTCGGGCGATCTCGCGCCGCTCGCGCATATGTCGGCGGCGCTGCTGGGCGTGGGCGACGTGCTCGCCAAGGGCGAGCGCATGGCCGCAACCGAAGGCTTGCGCCTCGCCGGCCTCAAGCCGCTCACGCTGCAGGCGAAGGAAGGTCTGGCGCTGTTGAACGGCACCCAGGCATCGACCGCGCTCGCGCTCTACAACATGTTCGCGATCGAAGACCTGTACCGCACCGCGCTGGTGGCGGGCGCGTTGTCGGTGGACGCGGCGGCCGGTTCGGTGGCGCCGTTCGACCATCGCATTCATGAGCTGCGCGGCCACCAGGGGCAGATCGACGCCGCGGCGGCTTACCGTTCGCTCCTCGAAGGCTCGGGCATCAATCTGTCGCACCGCGATTGCGGCAAGGTACAGGATCCGTACAGTTTGCGCTGCCAGCCGCAGGTAATGGGCGCGTGTCTGGACCAGATGCGCCACGCTGCAGACGTGCTGCTGATCGAAGCGAACGCTGTCTCCGACAATCCGCTGATTTTCCCGGACACAGGCGAAGTGCTTTCGGGCGGCAATTTCCACGCGGAGCCGGTCGCTTTTGCGGCCGACAATCTGGCGTTGGCCGCAGCCGAAATCGGTGCGCTTGCCGAACGTCGCATCGCACTGCTGATCGATTCGACACTCTCGGGTCTGCCGCCGTTCCTCGTCCGCGATGGCGGTGTGAACTCTGGCTTCATGATCGCCCACGTCACGGCCGCCGCGCTCGCTTCGGAGAACAAGACGCTCGCGCATCCGGCTTCGGTCGATTCGCTGCCTACCTCGGCGAACCAGGAAGACCATGTGTCGATGGCGACCTTCGCGGCGCGCAAGCTCGGCGATATCGCCGAGAACACCGCCAATATTCTTTCGATCGAACTGCTGGCCGCCGCGCAAGGTGTCGATCTGCGCGCACCGCATAAAACCAGCCCGAAATTGCAGCACGTGATGAACACGGTACGCCATGAAGTCGCGCACTACGAACTCGATCACTACTTCGCGCCGGACATCGAGGCGGTCACGCATCTCGTGCAGAACGGCACGATCGCTGCACACAGCCCGCTGACGTTTCCGTCCGAGCAGTAAGCACGTGACACCACTAACGGCAAACCCGGCATGAACGCACCGGCCTATCAGGGAATCAAGGACTTCATCCTCTCCCGCATTTATGCGGGCGAATGGGGTGAGGGCGACCAGGTTCCCTCGGAAAACGAGCTTGCCCGCGAGTTCAACGTGGCGCGCATGACGGTCAACCGTGCGCTGCGCGAACTTACCTCCGAGCAGGTGCTGACGCGCGTGCAGGGCTCCGGCACGTTCGTTGCGCGGCCGAAATACGAATCGACCCTGGTGGCGATCCGCAGTATCTCCGACGAGATCGTGGCGCGCGGTCATCGCTATCAGGCGAAGGTGTTGCACATCGGCGCGGCGATTGCCGACGAAGCGCTTGCCGACGAGATGCAGGTGAGCGCCGGCAGTCCGGTGTTTCATTCGCGCGTGCTGCATTTCGAAAACGACGAGCCGGTGCAACTCGAAGAACGCTGGGTCAACCCGGCGGTCGCCCCCGATTATGCGTTGCAGGACTTCACCAGCACCACGCCGAACCAGTATCTGGTGCGCGTCGCGCCGCTGCAGCGCGTCGAATACCGTATCGAGGCGGCTTTGGCCGATGCCGATACGCGTCGATTGCTGACGATGGATGAACTCGAGCCCTGCCTCGTGCTGCATCGACGCACGTGGTCGCAGAGTCTGGTCGCATCGGTGGCGAATCTGTGGCATCCCGGCAGTCGTTACCGCTTCACTGGACACTTTTGATCTTGCTTCCTGAGCTGCGCTTTTAACCTGCGCATTTGACGTGATTTTTTGAGTACTTTTCCGCCTCCGAGGGCCACCATGAACAACCCCAAGCACATCGATCCGCGTCTCGACCCGACCCGTACGATTCGCGCCCCGCGTGGCG
Source organism: Paraburkholderia sp. GAS82 (assembly GCF_050436285.1). NCBI lineage: Bacteria > Pseudomonadati > Pseudomonadota > Betaproteobacteria > Burkholderiales > Burkholderiaceae > Paraburkholderia > Paraburkholderia sp. GAS82. The sequence continues at coordinate 387,653 of NZ_JBNDLX010000004.1, read as the reverse complement.
CCGAAAAGACCTGCAAGAGCTGGCTCACGGAAGCCGCCTATCGCATGATCCAGAACAACCTGGACGCGGAAGTCGCCGAGCATCCACATGCGCTCGTGGTATACGGCGGCATCGGCCGCGCTGCGCGCAACTGGGATTGCTTCGACCAGATTCTCGCCACGCTGAAAGATCTCAACGACGACGAGACGCTGCTGATCCAGTCGGGTAAGCCGGTTGGCGTGTTCAGGACGCATGCCGATGCGCCGCGCGTGCTGCTGGCGAATTCGAACCTCGTACCGCACTGGGCGACGTGGGAACACTTCCACGAACTCGACCGCAAGGGCCTGATGATGTACGGCCAGATGACGGCGGGGAGCTGGATTTACATCGGCAGTCAGGGGATTGTTCAGGGCACCTACGAGACTTTCTTCTCGGTGGCGAACCAGCATTTCAACGGTGACCCGAAGGGCCGCTGGATTCTGACGGGCGGTCTCGGCGGCATGGGCGGCGCGCAGCCGCTCGCTGCCACCATGGCGGGCTTCTCGATGATCGCTGTCGAGTGCGATGAGACGCGTATCGACTTCCGTCTGAAGACCCGTTACGTCGATCGCAAAGCGAAGACGCTCGACGAAGCGCTCGCGATTGTCGAAGAGGCGAAGAAGACGGGCAAGCCCGTGTCGGTCGGTCTGCTCGGCAATGCGGCCGACGTGTTTGCCGAATGCGTCGAGCGCGGCATCACGCCGGACTGCGTGACAGATCAAACGAGTGCCCACGATCCGATTCACGGCTACCTGCCGCAAGGCTGGAGCGTCGAAGACTGGCGCGAACGCCAGAAGACGGCGCCGGACAGCATCACCAGGCCCGCCAAGCAGTCGATGGCCAAGCAGGTGCAGGCCATGCTGACGCTGCAGGAACGTGGCGCCGCGACGCTCGACTACGGCAACAACATCCGCCAGATGGCGCTGGAAATGGGCGTCGAAAACGCGTTCGATTTCCCGGGCTTCGTGCCGGCGTATATCCGTCCGCTGTTCTGCGAAGGCAAGGGCCCGTTCCGTTGGGTTGCGCTGTCGGGCGATCCTGAGGATATCTACAAGACCGATGCGAAGGTCAAGGAGCTGATCCCCGACGACGCACACCTGCACAACTGGCTCGACATGGCGCGCGAACGGATTGCGTTCCAGGGTCTGCCGGCGCGGATCTGCTGGGTGGGTGTGAAGGATCGGTATCGCCTCGGCCAGGCGTTCAACGAGATGGTCAGGAATGGCGAATTGAAGGCGCCGGTCGTGATTGGGCGCGATCACCTCGATACGGGTTCGGTGGCGAGCCCGAACCGCGAAACCGAATCGATGAAGGACGGCTCGGACGCCGTCAGCGACTGGCCGTTGCTCAACGCGCTGCTCAACACAGCGGGCGGCGCGACGTGGGTATCGCTGCATCACGGCGGCGGGGTGGGCATGGGCTTTAGCCAGCACTCCGGCGTGGTGATTGTCGCGGACGGTACGGATGCCGCCCGCGAGCGTCTCGGCCGCGTGCTGTTCAACGATCCGGCCACGGGCGTGATGCGTCACGCGGACGCCGGCTATGAACTCGCGCAAGAAACGGCCCGTGAGGTGGGGCTTAATCTGCCGATGCTGGGCCGTTGATCGTGACGCCGGATAGCGGCACGACATTGATCCGCGGTGCCGATCTCGTGGCGACGCCGTGGAAGAACGGCGGCGGCGTCACGCGCGAGGTAGCGGCTTTTCCTCAAAGCGCGAAGCTCGATGGTTTCGTGTGGCGTGTGAGCATTGCAGACGTCGCGCAGCCGGGGCCGTTCTCGCGCTTTGACGGGATCGACCGGACGCTGGTGTTGCTGTCGGGCGCGGGTATGCTGCTTGATGAAGCGAACGGTCCGACACATGCTCTCAAGCAACCGCTAGAGATGGCGCGCTTCGCAGGTGAGACCGCGATCGACGCGCGGCTGGTCGACGGCGCGACGCGCGATTTCAACCTGATGGTGCGGCGGGGTGCGGCAACGGGCGAGGTCGAGGTATGGCAAGCCCAGGTCGAGGGCGCCGCGGGTGCTATGGGTGCTGCGTCAATACGTCATTTGTCGGCCGATGCCGTACTGCTGTTTTGCGCGGCCGGTTCGATTGACGTGACACTCGGCGATGCCACTCCAGTGACCCTCGCAATAGACGACACGCTGCATATCCAGTCGCCTGATGGCCTGGCGTGCAAGGTGAGCGGCGAAGGCGCACTGCTCGCCATCCGCTTGCATTACGCGTGAGCTGAAAACCGATCGGCCCTCGCATCCACAGACCGCAACAAGCTGCAACGAGCACGCGATGAAGCAAACCGTCTGGCATCACCTGAAGCTTTGCCCGCAGGGCGATCCGCGCAACACGCTCGACGATGCCGCGATCGCCGTGCGCGACGGCCACATCGTCTGGCTCGGTGCGGCCAGCGAACTACCGCCCGACTATGCCGCATGGCCGCGCGAAGACCTCGGTGGTGCATGGGTCACACCTGGCCTCGTCGATTGTCATACTCATCTCGTGTACGGCGGCCAGCGCGCCGACGAGTTTGCCCAGCGCCTCGCCGGTGTCAGCTACGAAGAAATTGCGCGCCAGGGCGGCGGCATTGTCTCGACGGTACGCGCGACCCGCGCCGCCGACGAAGAGAGCTTGTTGCGCCAGTCGGCCGCTCGCCTCGAACCGCTGCTTGCCGAAGGCGTGACTGCCATCGAAATCAAATCCGGTTATGGGCTCGACCTCGTCAGCGAGCGCAAGATGCTGCGCGTCGCGCGCCGTCTCGGCGAACAGTATCCGGTGTCGGTTTATACGACGTTTCTCGGTGCGCACGCGTTGCCGCCTGAGTTTGCCGGTCGTGCCGACGACTACATCAGCGAAGTCTGCGAGCGCATGCTGCCCACGCTGGCCGGCGAAGGTCTCGTGGATGCAGTCGATGTTTTCTGCGAGCGCATCGGATTTTCGCTCGCACAAAGCGAGCGCGTCTTCGCCGCGGCCGAGCGCTACAAGCTGCCGGTGAAGATGCACGCCGAGCAGTTGTCCAACAGCGGCGGTACGGCGCTTGCCGCGCGTCATCATGCGTTGTCCGCGGATCATCTCGAGTTTCTCGACGAAGCCGGCGTGGCCGCCATGAAGGAGAGCGGCACGGTCGCCGTGCTGCTGCCCGGCGCGTACTACTTCATCCGCGAGACGCAGTTGCCGCCGCTCGATCTGCTGCGCCGCTACGAAGTGCCCATCGCCATTTCCACCGACAGCAACCCCGGCACGTCGCCCACCACCTCGCTCCTGTTGATGATGAACATGGCGACCACGCTGTTTCGCATGACCGTCCCCGAGGTGCTGCAAGGCGTCACGCAACATGCGGCGCGCGCACTGGGTCAGGTGGGTCGTCATGGTTCGCTGGCAGTGGGCCGCGCGGCGGATTTCGCGGTCTGGCAGGTCGAGACGCTGGCCGAACTGGCTTACTGGATCGGTCGTCCGCTCTGCGCGCGCGTGGTACGCGCGGGCGAGACGGTCTATACGCGGCGCGACTCCGCCAGTTGATTGAATCCATCAAGGTCTGAAGATGACTGAACCCACTCGAACGTCGCCCCACGCATTGTTTGCAGAGCACGCGTATCTGCCCGATGGCTGGCGCCGCAACGTGCTGCTGACGTGGGATGCCACTGGCACGCTGACGCACGTGAGCCCGGATACGTCCGCGCCGCCGGTGGGCGTGAGCCGCGCAGCGGGCCCCATCCTGCCCGGCATGCCGAACCTGCATTCGCACGCGTTCCAGCGCGCGATGGCGGGTCTGACCGAATATCGTGCGAACGCCACGGACAACTTCTGGAGCTGGCGCGACCTGATGTACCGCTTTGCCGCGAAGATCACGCCGCAAGGACTCGCCGCTGTCGCGCAGTGGCTCTACATCGAGATGCTGAAGGCGGGCTATACGTCGGTGTGCGAGTTCCACTACGTGCATCACACGCCGGACGGCAGCCGTTACGTCAATACGGCCGAACTGGCCGAACGCGTCGTGGATGCGGCCCAGACGAGCGGCATCGGCATGACGATGCTGCCGGTGCTCTACCAGTACGGCGGCTTCGGCGCGCGCGCGCCACGGGCCGATCAGCAGCGCTTCATCAATACGCCTGAAAGCCTGCTCGATCTGCTCGGCAAACTGCGTGACGCACGCCCCGAAAGCTCGGCCCTGCGCTACGGTGTGGCGCCGCATTCGTTGCGAGCGGTTTCGGAACAATCGCTGCGCACGCTGCTCAACGGGCTCGATACGGACCTGCCGGGTGCACCAGTGCACATTCATATTGCCGAACAGACCGCGGAAGTCGATGCCTGTCTCGAGACCGAAGGCGCCCGCCCGGTGCAGTGGCTGCTCGAGCGTTTCCATGTCGATTCGCGCTGGTGTCTCGTGCATGCGACCCACGTCGATGCCAACGAAACGCTCGCGCTTGCCAGGAGCGGCGCGGTGGCGGGGCTGTGCCTGACGACCGAAGCCAACCTCGGCGACGGTATTTTTCCGGCGCACACCTATCTCGACGCGCAGGGACGCTTTGGTATCGGATCGGATAGCCATATCGGCGTCGACTGGCGTGCCGAACTGCGGCTGCTGGAATACGGTCAGCGCCTCTCGCGCCGTCAGCGCAACGTGCTCGCCTCGACTGACGCGCCGTTTGTCGCCGACCGCCTGTTCGCCGCTGCGCTCGACGGCGGTGCGCACGCCACCGGTCGTGCCGTGGGCGCGTTGAGGGTAGGGCAGCGGGCCGACTGGCTGCTGCTCGACGCGGATCATCCGGGCATCGCCGAACACACGCCGCAAGCATGGCTCTCGGGCGTGGTTTTCTGCGAGCATGGCGAGACGCCGATTCGCGATGTCTATACCGGCGGCGAAAAGGTTGTCGAGAATCGCAGACATCGCGATGAAGAACGTGCGTACGCGCAATATCGGGTCGCGCTCGCCGAGCTGCTCAAGTGATGCCGGTTTGAAACAACGTCAACGGGCGACTCGGGTAAGCTGTCAGATGACGCCCCGATCCCCACTGATTCTGGACTGACATGACTGCTTCGAACACTCCACCGGTTTTTTCGCTGCACGAGGGAAGTGCGCCCCTGCTGATTTCGATTCCCCACGTGGGCACGAACATTCCCGCCGACATTGCCGCGACGATGACACCCATCGCCCAGCGCACCGAAGATTGCGACTGGCATCTCGACCGCCTGTACGCGTTTGCGCGCGAGCTCGGCGCCTCGTTTCTGATGCCGAGCAACGCGCGCTACGTGATCGACCTGAACCGTCCGCCCGACGGCGCGAATCTCTATCCGGGTCAGGACACGACAGGCCTTCTGCCCGTCGACACGTTCGACAAGGAGCCCCTGTATCTCGACGGACATTTGCCCGACGATGCCGAGGTCGCACGCCGCCGCGAACTCTACTGGAAGCCTTACCACGAGGCGCTGTCAGCGCATCTGGCGGCGTTGAAGGCAAAACACGGCAAGGTACTGCTATGGGAGGCGCACTCGATCCGCTCGCACGTACCGCGTTTCTTCCCGGGGCGGCTGACGGACTTCAACTTCGGCACCTCAAACGGCGCGAGCGCCGTGGCGGGACTGGCTGAAGCGCTGGTGGACGTGGTCGAACGCCACGGCGGCTACTCGGCAGTTGCGAATGGCCGCTTCAAGGGTGGCTATATCACACGCCAGTACGGTCAGCCGTCCGAGGGCATTCATGCGGTGCAGCTCGAACTCACGCAGATTACGTACATGGAAGAGCAGATGCCGTACGCGTATGACGAAACGCTCGCCGCGCAGGTCGAACCGCTTCTGAAGACGCTGGTGCAAACGGCGCTCGAGCGCGTCGCCGCCGCGTAAGAACGGCGCGTCGATCGGTACAAACTGCTTTTCCGGTCGTACGTGCCAGACGCCGAAACGCTTGAAACACCGCTGAATGCAACGGTCCCCGCCTGTCTGTCACGACGGGCGGGGACCGTTTTGCCTTGTAGCGGGGCTAGCCGCCGGCATCAATGGCAGTGTCTCTCCCAGTGTCCATGGACGTGGACCTTATGACACACGCGATGGTGGTCGTCGGCGTGCGCGGGCGCAATGGCGCCGAGAGTAACGAGTGCTGTGCTCAAGGCAAGTATGATCTTCTTCATCGAATTACCCTTCTCAGGTGGGGGAACGGAAACCTGATATCAGCACAATACGTGCCGCATAAGTCTGACCAATCCCGCGCGAGATGCTATCCCGTCTGCGGAACGCACCCGCTCAGGGCATGTCAACAGAAAGGACGTATGCGCGAGGGCGTATCCGCGCCCCCTGTTCCGGTCGCCAGATACGCCACGCCGCACCCTCACGGGACATACCGGTTGCGTGCCGCACGGCGAAGCGACTACCCTTTGACAAAAACGGCGCGCGCGGGCTGAAGCCCGCCGGCGCGTCGTACACTAATCGGGCGAGAAAAGATGGAAGACCCAGCAATGGAAGATTCCGACGAGTTCCTGCTTTCGATCTGGCGAGCAAATCTGGTGGTGCTGACCCAGGAGGTCGGCGCGGCAACCCGCCTCGCGCGGATGATGACGTTCTCTGCAAGCTATCTGAAACTGATGTTGTCCGGCCAACGCGAATTCAGCGAGGAGTTCGTGCGCGGTGTCGAGGCGGTGACGGGCTTGCCCGCCGGCTGGATGAACACGCCGCATGAGGCGGGCGAGATTCCCGCGAACGCCCGCGAGGCGATCGACAACGAGATGCCGCTGGCGCGCTTTCGCGGCACGGCGCATCCGGTGCGCAAGAAAACGGTGCTGCGTCCGCCCGAGCCGATCTTCGGTCAACCGGCGCCCGCGCGGCGCGCGGAGGAGGAGATGTTCGACGCCGAGGCGCACCGGCGTCACGTGCTGTTTCGCAAGGTGCGCGATCTGGCGGTGCAGGACGTGCGCCGCTTCGAGCGGCATCTGGCGAGTCCGCCTGTCGAACTGGCCGCGTTGCGCGCCAAGGTGGAGGACGTGATTGCCGCCACCGAACTGGAGGACACCGACCACGCCGATCTGACCGGCCGGCTCGAGCAGATCGAAAAACATCGCAATCTGCTGATGCGGCATGTGGAGAAACTTCAGGCGCTGCTTGTCAGGCTAGGTGAAAGCGAGTGAGGCGGGCGCGTAGCTGACGGGCTCGCCTGAAGCGCTCACTTGCGCGTGCGATGCCGTTCAATCGCCAGCCGGCAGATTCTGTCGCAGAGTTCGCCGAACGCGATGCCGCGTGCCTGCGCCGATTGGGGCAGCAGGCTGGTCGCCGTCATGCCGGGCAGCGTGTTGACTTCGAGGCACCACAGCACGCCGTGGCTATCGAGCCGGAAGTCGGAGCGGCTGTAGCCGTCCAGCTTCAACGTACGATGCGCGAGCAGCGCCAGAGCGCGAGCGTTTTCGGCGATATCTTCCGGCAAGTCGGCCGGAAAGATTTCGCGCACGGCGCCGGGCTGGTATTTGGCCTTGTAATCGAACACCGCATCTGGGTCGATGACGATTTCTCCGACCGTCAACGCTTCGTTGCCGAGTATCCCGACCGTGATTTCGCGGCCGGCGACGAACTGCTCCAGCATGACTTCGCTGTCGTACGCAGCGGCCAGCGCGATGGCCGGCTCGAGTTGTTCCGCGGAGCGCACGACCGACAGACCGACGGTCGATCCCTGGCTGTTCGGTTTCACGACGAGCGGGTAACCCAGTTCCGCGCCGGCGGTGGCGGCGTCGACCGGCGCCATCAGCCAGCGAGGGGTGGGAATGCCCGCGCTCACGAAGAGCCGCTTGGCCATATCCTTGTCCATCGCGAGCGCGCTGCCCAGATGTCCGCTGCCGGTGTACGGCAACTCCGCGAGATCGAGCATGGCCTGCATGGTGCCGTCCTCGCCGCTGCCGCCGTGCAAGGCGACGAACACCACGTCGACGCCGGCGAGCGTCGCTGCCTGCAGCGCGCTCGTTTGCCCGGCGCGCATCAGCGCCAGTTCCTCGGAGGCGGGCGGTGCTTCGTTGACGCGTGAGTTGAGAAAACGCACTTCGTCTTCGCCGGTCAGCAGGCCGCGTGACGTGTCGATGGCCAGTACTTCATGTCCCGATTCGCGCAACGCGCGCACGATCTGTGCGCCGCTGGCGATCGACACTTCTCGTTCCTCGCTGGTGCCGCCGAACAGCACGGCAATCTTGAGCGGGTTGGTTTGCATAGCGACGGGCCTTCAGTTCGTGGGTGTTTTGCGGGGTGCGCGAGAGGGGATTCTGTTGCGCCACAATCGGTAAGGTAAGCGCACGGCGCAACATTTTACAGAGGTCCGGGCCGCCGATGCACCTGCTTACAGCCTGAGTTCAGTCAGAATCTGTTCAGCGAGGAAGTCACACGGAGGACGGTTGGAGCGGGCGCTGCGTGCCAGCACGATTTCCAGTTCTGGCAGAGCAGGCAGGCCGTGTGGGCGCCCGAGTTGCACGAAGTGGCTGGGCACCGCGCAGCGCGCAAGCGGCGCGATTGCGAGTCCCGCTTCGACCATGCTGAAGAGGCCCATCAGACTCGGGCTCTCATACGAGGTGCGATAGGCGATCTTTGCACGCTCGAGCGCGTGGATCGCGTTCGCTCGCGCGACACTGCCCGCGCCGAACAGCGCAACCGGCAATGGCCGCTCTTTCCAGATCTCGCGTCCGCTGGTCGACGCGCCTGCCCACGTCATCGGTTCGAAGCGGATGAACTCGCCGTTCAGATTCTTCAGGCGCGTCACGCAGGCGAGGTCGACCTTGTTGTCCTTGACGAGTGGCGCGAGCGCATGGCTCGGCAGGCCGATCACCTGAATCTCGACCTTCGGATAGCTCGCCGAAAACTTGCGCAGCACCGCAGGCAGCAACGATGCCGCGTAGTCGTCCGGCACGCCGATCGCGACACGGCCCTTTACCTCCGGATGCACCATCGACGCCCACGCTTCGTCACGCAGGGCCAGCATGCGGCGGGCGTAGGCGAGCAGCACCTGACCGTCGGCAGTCGGCGTGACGCTGCGCGCTCCACGTACGAACAACGGCTTGCCGAGCGCGTTCTCCAGCGTGCGAATCTGCATGCTGAGCGCGGACTGCGAGCGATGCACGAGCGCGGCGCCGCGCACGAAGCTGCCGGCATCGGCGATGGCGACCACCATCGCGAGCACGTCGAGATCCAGGGCTTTCATAGGGATCAGAAAAGCTGATCGAAAGATTCAATATAACGCGTTTGTCTGAACACAGGGTGACCGGCATACTGCGGCTGTTCAAGGGCGACGGGCGAGGTTCGCTTGCTCCTGCGACCTTTCTGAAGCTATGCAACACTGCACTGAAACCGGAGACCACCACGATGCCGATGACCTACGACGACTTCAAGCAACTGGGCATGCGCCTCGACATGTCGCGCGGCAAGCCCGCGCCCGAGCAGCTCGAGCTCTCGCGTGCCTTGCTGGAGGAGGCGGGCACGACGGGCTTTCTGTCGCGCGACGGCATCGACTGCCGTAACTACGGACACCTGCTCGGCCTGCCGGAAGCCCGCGAGTTGGGCGCGGCGTTGCTCGAGGTGCCGGCGGCGCAGGTGGTGGCGGGCGGCAATTCGAGCCTCGAGTTGATGCACGATGTGCTGGCGTTTGCGATGCTGTTCGGTGTGCCGGGCGGCGAGCCCTGGCGCAGGCAAGGCGATATTGCCGTGCTATGTCCGGTGCCCGGTTATGACCGGCACTTTGCGATCTGCGAGGCGCTCGGCATCCGCATGATCAACGTGCCGATGAACGACGACGGCCCGGATATGGATTTCGTCGAAGCCCAGGTGGCGAGCGATGCATCCATCAAGGCCATCTGGTGCGTGCCGCTCTATAGCAACCCGAGCGGCGCGATCTACTCGGACAATGTGGTGCGGCGACTCGCTGCCATGCCGGCTGCCGCGCCGGATTTCCGCTTGTTGTGGGACGACGCTTACCGCTTCCATCATCTGACTGATCGGAAGCACACCACCCTTAATGTGCTCGACGCCTGTGCGGCAGCCGGACACGAGGATCGCGCGCTGATATTCGCGTCGCTTTCGAAAGTGACGTTCGGCGGAGGGGCGATGGCGTTTTTGGCCGCATCGAAGCGCAATGTGGACTGGTGGCAGCAGCGCGTATCGGTACGAACGATCGGCCCGGACAAGCTTAACCAGTTGCGCCACGTGCGTTTCCTGCGCGACCGCGCTGGTCTCGAGCGGCTGATGGAGCGTCACCGCGCGCTGGTGGAGCCGAAATTCGCGGCGATCGCGGCGGCGTTCGACGAGCATCTCGGCGGCCTGGAGAATGTGACGTGGAATGCGCCGGCGGGCGGCTACTTCATCAGCCTCTACACGCCGCCTGGGTTCGCGAAGCGCACCGTGGCGCTTGCCGCGGAGGCCGGCCTCGTGTTGACGCCGGCGGGCGCCGCTTATCCGTATGGACGGGATCCGGACGACCGGCATCTGCGGATCGCGCCCACCTTCCCGTCACTCGATGAAGTACGGCTGGCGGCGGCGGGGATTGCGCTGTCGCTGCGGCGGGCGCTGGAAGAGCGCTGACGGCGGGCGTTCGGCCCGCGCTTTTTGCGGCCGTCACGCTTTTGTTGTAAAAGGGAGCGCATGACTGATCGCTCCCGACTGATTCCCCTTATCGTCGCCTGTCCGCTGTTCCTGCAAAACCTCGACACGTCGATCATGGCGACGGCGTTGCCGTCGATCGCCCGCTCGCTGCAGGTTCAGACGCTGCATCTGAACCTCGCGATCACCTCCTATCTGCTAAGCCTTGCGGTGTTTCTGCCGGCGAGCGGCTGGCTCGCGGACCGCTTCGGCGCGCGCCGCGTGTTCTGCTCCGCCATCGCGCTGTTCTCGCTCGGCTCGGCCTTATGCGGGCTGGCGCAATCGATGCCGCAACTGGTTCTGTTCCGCGTCCTGCAGGGCATGGGCGGGGCGATGATGGTGCCGGTCGGGCGGCTGATCCTGTTACGCAGCATCCCTCCCGCGCGGATGGTCGCGGCCATGGTGTGGTTCACCGTGCCCGGCGCCATCGGGCGGCTCGCAGGACCGCTGCTCGGCGGTCTGGTGGTCACGATTACCTCATGGCGCTGGATCTTTCTGCTCAACATCCCGTTCGGCGTGCTGGGCGTGCTGATGGCGATGAGCTTCATCGACGATACCCACGAACCGGTTTTTCAGCGCTTCGATCTCGCCGGTTTCATTCTGCTTTCGAGCGGGCTGGTCGGCCTGGTCGGCGGTCTCGATACGGCTGGGCGTGGACTGGTGCCGCAGGAAGTCACCTTTGCGCTCGCAGGACTCGGTGCGCTGTCGATCCTCGCGTACTGGGCCTATAGCCGCCGCCACGATGACGCAATCATCGATCCCAACTTGCTGCGTTACAAGGCGTACCGGACCGCGGTGGTCGGTGGTATGCCGTTGCGTGTCGCGATCGGCGCCTCGCCGTTTCTGATGCCGTTGATGTTGCAGCTCGGCTTCGGCTTGTCGCCGCTGCAGTCCGGCTCGCTTAGCGTGGCGACGGCGGTCGGTTCGCTCAGCGTGCGCGCGGTGATGCAGCAGGCTATCCGGCGGATCGGCTTTCGCACGCTGCTGATCGGCGCGACTTCGCTCACTGGATGCTTCTATGCATGCTATGGACTGTTCCGGCCGAGCACGCCGCATCTGCTGATCTTTGTCGTACTGCTGTTCGGCGGCTTGTTCAACTCGCTCGGCATGGTGACGCTCAACACGCTCGGCTACTCGGATATGCCCAAGCCGATGATGAGCCGGGCAACGGCTCTCTCGAGCATGGCGCAACAACTTTCGATCAGTATCGGGGTGGCGTTTGCGGCCTCGCTGCTGGCGTTGACGGCGCATCTGCACGGCGGCAGTGCCGCGCATCTGATGGCGCGCGACTTTTCGCCCGCGTTCGTGGTGATTGGCGTGTTGACGTTGAGTTCGTTGTTCTTCTTTACCAGGCTCTCCCACGACGAAGGGGCGGAGCTACGGTAGCGCCAGGTGAACCTCCGATGTGCTACAAACACACTACCGATCGGGACGAGGTGCCATCTTGGGGAAAATTGCCGTAACGCTGCAACTGTCGCTTGTATCAGTGAGGGCGTGTAAAGCATGAAGCGCCCTACACGGCGCGGGTGCGCCGCCATGGCATGCCTGCTGACAGGCACCGCACTCAGCGCGTCCGCAGCGTGGGCCGACGGTCCCGCGGCGAGCGACGACCTCGCGCCCTTCACGGTCGAGAGCGACGTCCATTACTTTGTGATCCAGAAAGACGGCTCGGTCGAAGAGCGCGACGACACGATCATGCGCGCCAATACAACGAGCGGCGTCGACGACATCGCGCAACGCTATGTCTGGTTCAACAAGGATATCGAGCAGGTGCAACTGCTCGCCGCCGAGACCATCGACCCGGACGGCACCATACGCAAGGTCGGACCGGATGGCATCCGCGACGTGCAGGAACCGCGCTCCGCCGGCGCGCCGACCTTCGAGGACGGTGTATTGCGTACCGTGATTTTTCCTGGCGTGGAGCCGGGCTCGCGCGTGCACCTGGCGTTTCGCAAGACACGCAGCAAGGCGCTGCAAGCGGGCACGTTCGCCTACCTCGTCGAACCGACGCGCGACCCGGTCGAGCAGCAGCGCCTCATCTTCGACCTGCCCGCCGACGTGCCGCTATACGCGGACACGCGCGGTTACGTGGAAGTGCCTCCGGTTACGCAGAACGGCCGCACGCGCTACGAGTTCGACTACCAACATGGGCCGTATGCCCCCATCGAATCCGGCGCGGTCGGTTACGAAACGTGGGGTGACCGGCTGATGGTATCGACGGTGCCCGACTACGCCACCTTCGCGGCACGCTACAGGGCGCCGGCCGTCGACGCCACCATGAGCGATCCGGCGATTGTCCAGCTCGCGCAATCGCTGACGGCGGCAAGCGCCGATCCACGTGAAAAGGCGCGCATCCTGTACGACTGGGTGCGCATGAACGTGCGCTACGTGGCGCTCTTTCTCGGCGAGACTGCCGCGGTGCCGCACAAGGCGATCGATATCCTGCGCAATCGCTATGGCGACTGCAAGGATCACGTCGCGCTGTACAGCGCCTTGCTGGCGGCGGTCGGCATTCGCAGCGAAGCCGTGCTGCTCAACCTCGGCCCGTACTACACGTTGCCGGATGTACCCGGCTATGGAGACAGCGCGATCAATCATGCGATCGTCTGGATTCCACAACTCGGCCTCTATGCCGATACCACCGCTGGCGGCATCGCCTTCGGCTATCTGCCGCTGGTCGTGATGGACCGGCCGGTCCTGCTGGTCGACGATGGCGTGATGTCGCGCACGCCACCCGTGCAGCCGCGGGGCCGTGCCGTGCGCTTGCAGATCGATGTGAACGAGAGTGGGGCGGCGTCGTACGCGTACCGCGTGGAAGACTCGGGCGCAACGGCCGAGCTCGAACGCAACATGTTCCGGCGTGCCACCCATCAGCGGGCGCAGCAGATTGCCGCGGGCCGGCTGTTGCAGACAAACCTGCACGGTACGGCAAAGCTCAGCACGAGCGACGTCGCGACAACCGAGGGACCATTCACGACCACCATGCAAGGCACGCTCGAGCACTTCACCTGGACCGACGGCACGACCGCGCTACCTGCGCTGTCGAGTCTTTCGGGCGGCATTGCCAGCCAGGTGCAGTCGTGGCTCGCCGAGCCGCAACGCACGCAGCCGTGGGTCTGTGTTGGGGGCGACTTCGACGAGACCGCGCAGATCACGTTGCCCGCAACGGTTCGCGTAACCGATCTGCCGGTGGATGCCAACGTGCAGGACAGTTACTTCGATTACACGTCGCACTACGTCTTCGATCCAGGCACGCGGGTGCTGCAGATCACCCGCCACCTGCATACGAAGTTCGTGCATCAGGTGTGCTCGGCCGATGCCTTCAACGAAGCGCAGGCCTCGCTCGTCAGGATCGAGCGCGATGCGTCGTCGCAAGTGGTTGTGCGTGCAACGCCGGCGGATTATCGTTTCGCGCAGGCCGGCCGTATCGATGGCGCAAACGCCAATCGGTACAGCCGCACGCCTGCGCCGAACAACGTGTCAAACACGCGTCCTTCGTAGCGTGCGGCGCCGGTGACGCGAGCGCCTGGCCGCTCAACCCCTCAACCGCTTCTCAGCTCAATTGCCGCCGCCCTTGGTGACGATCGGCACCCATGCGCCGTTCTTGACCTGATACAGCGTCGAGCCGGCGTTCTTCAGCGAGCCGTTGGCTTCGAAGGCAATCGGACCGGTGATGCCGTCGAAGCTGCTCGCCTTCAGCACTGGGCGATACACCGCCGGCGAGCTCGATTTGGCCTGCTGCATGGCCTTGATTGCCGCCCATGCCGCGTCGTAACCGAACGGCGCATACGACAGGATGTCCACGCCAAAGCGCTTCTTGAACTTGGCCGAGAAGTCCTTGCCGCCTGGCAACTGCGAGAGCGGCCGGCCATATTCCCACGCCATCGCGCCTTCGGCCGCGTCGCCTGCGAGCTTGATGAAATCCTCATCCATCACACCGCCGCCGCCGACCAGTTGCGCGGTAAGGCCGAGCTGCTTCATGCGTTTCGCGACGCCTGCCGCCTGCGTATCCAGACCGCCGAAGAAGATCAGGTCCGCATTGGTAGCCTTGATCGCAGTGAGCTGCGTGCTGAAGTCGACCGCCTGGTTGTTGGTGTATTCGTGCGCGACGATATTGCCGCCGTGCGCCTTCACGGCCTTCTCGAACTCGTCCGCCTCGCCCTGGCCGAACGCCGTGCGGTCGTCGAGGATCGCGATGCGCTTGGCCTTGGTCACCTCGACTGCGTAGACGCCCGCGTTGCCCGCGTTCTGCGCATCCGTGGAGATCACCATGAAGGCGTTGGCAAAGCCGCGGCCAGTGATGATCGGGTTGGTGGCCGCCGGGTCGATGACCGGAATGCCGGCCGTTTCATAGAGCTGCGAGGCGGGAATCGTCGTTCCGGAGTTGAAGTGGCCCACCACCACCGACACGCCTGCGTCCACCAGCTTCTGCGCCGCCTGCACGCCGACGCGCGGGTCGGCCTGATCGTCCTCGGAGACGAGCTGGAAGTCGGCGACCTGGTTGCCGATCTTGATCTTCTGGGCGTTGGCTTCCTCGATGGCGAGCCGCACGCCGTTTTCGAGGTCTTTGCCGTAGCCGGCATTCACGCCCGTCAGCGGGGCTGCGAAGCCGATCTTGACCGGCAGGTCGTCCGCGAAGCCGGACAGCGGCGCGACTGCGAGGAGCGCGCCCAGCATCACAACGAGGGGTTTCAGCGTTTTGCGAAGACTCATGGTCTCTCCTTCCATCGACAGGTTCACGGTATGAAAATCGGGCAAGGTGCAGCCGGCCAGAAACGGCCGGGTACGGCTGTCACGCTGAAGCAATGCGCCGCGCGCAGCAAACTTGCAGACGCGGGCGGTCAAACGGTGCGATGAAACTCGCGTGGTTCGATGCGTGCGGCGAGGTCTCCTTCAAGGGGTCCGAAGTATTTCAGGGTAGGGATGATCCTACGCCAGAAACAATGATGGAAAACACGGTGACACCGGCATTGCGGGCAAGCCCTGGTGAGCGTCCCGGAAGGCGGCGTGACTACGCGCGACCGGCCTCGAACGCCCGCGGCCGGACGTGCATCATGTCTCCATCAGCTTGGCGCGAATATAGAAAGCCAATTTGCAGTCGTCTTGGCAGTTCGCAGCGCCTGGAATGAGCATTTCAGCACAGGCCCCGGACGGGGCGGGCGGCGGGCAGGTCTTAAGCGTTTGATGCGTGCGGATGCCGGCACACGTGAGGCGGGCGGCGCGGCTGCGCCGGCCCGGTGGGAAGGGGCTTGTTGTTACTGCTCGCCCTGCAGGCGCAGCACTTCTTCGCGCAGGCGCATCAACGGTTCTTTGGTGTCGTCGTCGGCCCAGGTTTCGAGATCGTCGATGGCGCGCTGACAGCCGTCGAGGATCAGGTCGAGGTCGATCGGCACGCCGTTGTTGAGCGCGAACTGGATCGTCTCCGCAAACTGCTGGCACTCGTCTTCGCCGTACGAGATATCGAGGTTGTCGGCGATCACTTCGGCGATGTTGCTGCGCGCCTTGTCGTCGGGCGCGACCAGATCGATGATGCCGCGTGCCACCGCCGGCGAATAGTAGAGCGCGATATCGAGCCACTGCGTCGGATCGAAATCGGCCTCGTCGAACTGCTTCTCGAAGTACTCGATCGCTTCCTGTTCGTGCGCTTCGTCAGCGTCGACGCTAATGCACAATTCCTCGAAATATTCTTCCCGCTCGCTGCGGATATGACCGTCCATCTGTGCCTCGCTTGCCTGTAGCGGGTGCTTGAAAAGAGTTGCGTGCACCACGCGGCACGCATTATAGGACGAGCGGCTGACAATGCCGGGTCAGCAGTCGTTGCGCGAAACCTTGAGGCACGGCGGGTTCGTTGCGCGGGTTACACCGTTTCGACCGTCCAGGCATCGAACCACTCGTGTGGTTGCGCGATTTCATTTTGCGCGGCGACCAGTTCCAGTTCGTAGCGGCCTGCCTGCCAGGTGGCCTTGACGACCGCATTCACGGCGGCGAGCGTATGTTCGAAGGCCACCCGCAGCGGGTCGCCGAGCAGCGTGCGGGCGACGAACACCGCGCTCGTCAGGTCGCCCACACCGACAGGCTGACGGGCAAACGGGTAGAGCGGACGCTGCCCCATCCATGCTTCAGTGGGCGTGACCACCAGCATGTTGAAACGGTCGGCGGGGCTGTTGCGGTCGAGCAGGTGCTTGACCAGCACGAGCTTCGGGCCGCGCTGGATGATCTCGCGGCACGCCTCGACCGCCTCTTCCATGGTCTCGATCTCCCGCCCCACGAGACGCTGCAATTCGCTGTGGTTCGGCGCCATGGCGTCAGCCACCTCGGGCATGGAGCGCACGAGGAATTCCTGAATCCCAGGCTCGACCTTGCAGCCGGTCGTGTTGCCCATCACCGGATCGCAGAAATACCAGGCGCGCGGATTGGCCGCCTTCACGGCCTTGACGATTTCGATCACCGCCTGGGCCTGATCGGGGGCGCCGAGAAAGCCGGATAGCACCGCGTCGCAGCGCGGTAGCACGCCAATCGCGCCGATGCCGTCGAGCAGATCCTGCATCTGCGAGCCGTCGATCGCGCTGCCGGTCCAGTGACCGTATTGCGTGTGATTCGAGAACTGCACGGTGTTGAGCGGCCAGACATTCACGCCGAGGCGGCGCATGGGAAATACCGCCGCGCTGTTGCCGGCGTGCCCAAAAACGACATGCGACTGGATGCTCAGGACGTTTTTCATGATGTGTCGAGTGGCGCACCGTGCGCCGATCAATCAACAATACATGAGTTTTCGCAGGGCCGGCATGATCCGTCCCCGTGGTGTTGCGTCAAGCCATCATTGGATGGGCGGGGAGCGGGTCAGGGCACCGCCAGTTCGCGGTACAGCGCCAGGTAGCGTTGCGCCGAAGCGCCCCAACCGAAGTCCTGGCGCATGGCGCGCCGCTGGGTCGCCCTCCACTCCGTGGAGCGCGCGTGCAGCGCAAAGGCGCGGCGGATCGCGGCGCCGAGCGCGTCCGGCTCGAAGCGTTCGAAGACGAAGCCGGTGGCGAGATCGTCGGCGAGATTTTCCAGCGATGCGTCGACCACCGTGTCGGCGAGGCCACCGACGCGATGCACGAGCGGCAGCGAGCCATAAGCGAGCGCATAGAGCTGCGTGAGGCCGCACGGCTCGAAGCGCGACGGCACGGCCACCACGTCGCTGCCGGCGATGATCGCGTGCGCGAGCGACTCGTCGAAGCCGAGTTCGACCGCCACCGAATCCGGATGGGAATGGGCCACGCGCTGCAGGCCTTTCTCGAGTGCGGCATCGCCGGTGCCGAATACGACCAGTTGTCCGCCTCGCCTGACGATCTCCGGCAGCGCGGCGAGCAGCAGATCGAGGCCCTTCTGTTCAGTGAGACGGCTCACCACGCCGAACAGCAGCGCATCGCTTTTGCCGGCCAGACCGAAACGCTTTTGCAGCGCAGCCTTGCAGGCGTGCTTGCCCGACAGCAACGTCGAGGTGTAGTGCTCGGGGAGCAGGGTATCGGTCGCCGGGTTCCATACCGTGTAGTCGACGCCGTTGAGGATCCCGGACAGATCGTGCGAACGGTTGCGCAGCAGCCCGTCGAGACCGCCGCCCTGGGCGAGCGTCTGGATTTCGCGCGCGTAAGTGGGGCTCACGGTGGTGATGCGGTTGCTATAGAACAGGCCTGCTTTAAGAAACGACATCTGCCCGTAGAACTCGATGCCTTGCATATGGAAGAAGTCGGCCGGCAACCCCAGCTGGCCGAACAGATGAGCCGGAAACACGCCCTGATAGGCGAGGTTATGCACCGTGAATACGCTGCGTGCGAAAGCCCGGCCGTGTTGACGCTCGGCCGCTCGCAGGTAAGCGGGGGCGAGGCCCGCATGCCAGTCGTGTGCGTGGACGATCTGTGGCGCCCACTCCGGATCGAGATGCTGCGCCAGTTGCGCGGCGACCCAGCCGAGCAGGGCGAAGCGCTGGGCGTTGTCGCCGTACGGCACGTGTTCCGCGTCGAGATAGGGGTTGCCCGGACGGTTGTAGAGTGAGTCGGCGCGGATCACGTAGACCACGAGGCCGTTGGCCGGCAGCGTGCCCTGTTCCAGCGTCACGTTCGGCGAGTCGAACCGGCGGCCCAGTTGGGCCACCGGGCGCAGATCGGTGAGGCCCGCCACCACCGATGGAAAGCCCGGCAACAGCACCCTCGCATCGGCACCGAGCTCGATCAGCGCCGAGGGAAGGGCGCCCGCCACATCGGCAAGACCGCCTGTCTTCAGGAGGGGATACAGCTCGCTTGCGACGTGCAGGGCGCGAATCGTCATGGGCAGGTTTCCGGTTGTGGCGCGTGTTGGTTCGGGTTTGCAGGTTACCGGCCCGGCTGCGCGGTTCGACGACTGGGTCGCCCTCCGCGCAATCCTACTGCGCCGGCTTCTGGCCGCGTAGCGCATCCGGCGTCACGAGCACGATACCGGTTTCGGTGCGGTAGAAGCGCTCGGCGTCCTGCACCGGATCTTCACCGATCACCGTGCCGTCCGGAATCGTACAGCCGCGATCGATCACCACCCGGCGCAGCCGGCAACTGTTGCCAATCGTGACCTGCGGCAACAAGACTGCCTCATTGATGTTACAGAAAGAATTCACAACCACATTCGACGACAGCACCGAGCGCGAAATCTGCGAACCGGAGATGACGCAGCCGCCGCACACGACCAGGTTGGTGGCCGAGCCCTGCAGGCCATTCATGTCGCGCACGAACTTGGCCGGCGGCAACTGCTGCTGTTGCGTCCAGATGGGCCAGTCGGGATCGTACAGGTCGAGCGTCGGGATCGTCGAGGCGAGGTCGAGATTGGCGGACCAGTAAGCGTCGACCGTGCCGACATCGCGCCAGTACGGCTCGACGTTCGGATCCGAGGAGACACACGACATGCTGAATGGATGGGCGATCGCATGCCCTTGCGTCACGACGCGCGGCAGGATGTCCTTGCCGAAGTCGTGGTCGGTGTCTTCGGTGGTGATGTTCTCGTCGAGCAGCGTGTACAGGTAGTCCGCGTTGAACACGTAGATGCCCATGCTGGCCAGCGCCATGTCGGGGCGCCCCGGCATCGCGGGAGGATCGGCAGGCTTTTCGACGAAGCCGGTCACGCGGCGGTTCTCATCCACGTGCATCACGCCGAAGGCCACCGCGTCCATGCGCGGCACCTCGATACAGCCCACCGTGCAGTCCGCGCCGCTCTCGACGTGGTCGCGGATCATGCGCGTGTAGTCCATCTTGTAGATGTGATCGCCGGCCAGCACGACGACGTATTTCGGCCGGATCGAACGGATGATGTCGAGGTTCTGGAACACGGCGTCCGCCGTGCCGCGGTACCAGTGACCGCCTTCGACACGTTGCTGCGCGGGCCACAGGTCGATGAACTCGTTGAACTCGCCGCGCAGGAAGCCCCAGCCGCGCTGCACATGCCGGATCAGCGAGTGCGCCTTGTACTGCGTGACGACCGCGATGCGGCGAATGCCCGAATTCAGACAATTGGACAGCGCGAAGTCGATGATCCGGTACTTGCCGCCGAAGTGCACGGCGGGTTTGACGCGTTTGTTGGTGAGCGGCCCGAGCCGCGTGCCGCGTCCGCCTGCGAGGACGATGGCCAGGGTGGCGCGTTGCAGATCGTTGAGGCTTGCCGGAGTTTCCATTTTTTGTCTCCATGTTTCGGGCGGCGATCGCGCTTTTGCGCTGACACCTGTCCCATGCAACGTGGTTGCTGATGTTGTACCCCGGTTGGATCTGCTGGTTTGTTTTTCTATTGATTCTGGTCCAGATACGCGCTGCTGTCGCCCTCCGATTGACAATTGTTTGCTATTTCTAGCACTGATCTACCGCCGGCGAATAGTCTGGATTATGTGGATGCCAAACTTATCGGTGTCCTGCGCAAGATCGCAGTCGAGACTCGCGGTGTCCGTGCGGAACGGCGCATAGCGGTATGAATGGTGCGGCGCAATATGGCTGGCGCCGGGTTTCGGATGGCCGATGCAGGCGCCGGAGCAGGATTCGGATGAGGAACGTAGAATCGGCAACTCGATTGCAGGCCGCCAGGGGTTGAGCTGTGGGGGCGTTCTCGTCGAAGCTGATTTCGCTCAACCATTCTGCCGGAACCCATTGCGTATGAAAGTTAGTCGAACCTCTATGCTCGCCCTGTTCAGCGTCTGTGTGCTGACGGTATGCGCCGCGTTCCACGTAGCGTGGGCCGAGGGCGATAGCGCCGCCAGCGGGCCGGCCACAGCAGGCGCTGCCGCGGGCAACGACGGTCCCGCCTACGGCCCCGAACTGCAGGGCTTCGACTATCCGGCGCCAGTCGAGCAATACGACTTCACTTCGCAAGGCGTTGCCTTGCATATGGCGTATATGGACATCAAGCCAGTGCATCCCAACGGCCGTACGGCGGTGCTGCTCCATGGCAAGAACTTTTGCGCGGCCACCTGGGAGCCGACCATCCAGCGTCTGAGCGATGCCGGCTACCGGGTGATTGCGCCGGACCAGATCGGCTTCTGCAAGTCCAGCAAGCCCGAGCACTATCAGTACAGTTTCCAGCAACTGGCGCGCAATACGCATGCGTTGCTCGACGCGCTAGGCGTGAGCCGCGTCACGATGATCGGCCATTCGACCGGCGGCATGCTCGCGATCCGCTATGCGCTGATGTATCCGCAAGAGACACAGCAACTGGTGCTCGTCAATCCGATCGGCCTCGAGGATTGGAAAGCGAAAGGGGTGCCTTCGCTCTCCGTCGATCAATGGTACGAGCGTGAGCTGAAGACGACGGCCGACGGCATTCGCCGCTACGAACAGTCCACCTATTACGCGGGCCATTGGCGCGCCGACTACGAGCCGTGGGTGCAGATGCTGGCGGGCATGTACCGCGGGCCGGGCAAGCAGATCGTCGCGTGGAATTCAGCGCTGCTGTACGACATGATCTATACGCAGCCGGTGGTATATGAACTGGGCGAACTGCAGATGCCGACGTTGCTGATGATCGGCCAGAAAGACACGACGGCCATTGGCAAGGACGCTGCGTCGCCGGAGGTGCGGGCGCAGATCGGTCACTATCCCGAACTGGGCCGTCTCGCGGCGCGGACGATTCCGCATGCCACGCTCGTCGAGTTCGCGGACCTGGGGCACGCGCCGCAGATGCAGGACCCGCAGGCGTTTCATAAGGCGCTGCTTGACGGGCTGGCGGCGGTACCGGCGAATCAGTAAGCGGGTGAGTCGACCGCGCGGCCTCTCGTTACTTACTGACCGCCGGCAATCTCATCGCGCACCTGCGCGGCGATCTCGAACGAGTGCAAGCGCGCGGCGTGATCGTAAATCTGCGCGGTCAGGATCAACTCATCCGCGCCGGTCTGCTCGATGATCGACAGCAGGCCTTCGCGAACGGTATCCGGATCGCCGATCACCGAGCATGCGAGCGATTGCGCGACACTGTTCAATTCCATCTCCGCCGCTTCGATCCGGTCCACCGGCGGTTGCAACTGCCCAGGCGTGCCGCGGCGCAGATTGACAAACTGCTGCTGCAGTGAAGTGAACAGGCGATAGGCCGCTTCGTCGGTGTCGGCCGCGAACAGGTTCACGCCAACCATCGAATAGGGCTTGTCGAGCGCCGCCGAGGGACGGAACTGCGCGCGATACAAGCGCAGCGCGGTCAGCATATGGTCCGGCGCGAAGTGCGACGCGAACGCAAACGGCAGACCGAGCGCCGCGGCCAGTTGCGCGCTAAAGAGCGACGAGCCGAGCAGCCACAGCGGCACATACAGCCCCGCGCCTGGTACTGCTCGCACGCGCTGACCGGGCACCGGATCCGCGAAGTAGCGCTGCAGTTCGACCACATCGTCCGGGAACGTGTCGGCGCTACCGTGCAACTCGCGACGCAAGGCGCGCGAGGTGGTCTGATCGGTGCCGGGCGCGCGGCCCAGACCCAGATCGATCCGCCCCGGGTAGAGCGATGCGAGCGTGCCGAACTGTTCGGCGATCACCAGCGGCGCATGGTTGGGCAGCATCACGCCACCCGAGCCGACGCGTATTGTTTTGGTCCCACCGGCCACATGGCCGATCACTACCGACGTCGCGGCGCTGGCGATGCCGGTCATATTGTGATGCTCGGCGAGCCAGAAGCGCCGGTATCCCCATTGTTCCGCGTGCTGGGCGAGATCGAGCGTGTTGGCGAAGGCCTGCGCCGCGCTCGCGCCGGCGGTGATAGGAGAGAGGTCGAGGACCGAGAAAGGGATCATGGCAAGTTCGTCCGAAGCCGTGCGTCGCGCGGGTCGCGCGGAGCGATGTGCTCGCACGCCTGTAAGTCCGTCGACAGCAAAGGCAAAGATCGATTGTGCCAAAGCGCTTCGATTCCCGCTGACGCGGTGAACAAGTCCACACCGCCGACAGGGTGAGGGTGTCGTTGCGGCGAATCGTGCGGTGTCTGCGTGTGACGTCGCACAGATCGCAGGTCCGGCTGGGGCTAGCGTGAGATGGCTGCTGCGCAGCAGATGCACGGCGCACCGTCGGTGCGCTGGACCACGCATCCGTGCTGCGCTGCGGCAGGCGGCGATCGTGATGCCAGCCGGTTCGTTGCGTCACGCGTAGGTCGGCTACGCAAAGTACCTCCGGACGCAGCGGACCGGCCGGGTCATCGGACCCTGGCCTGCCGTCGGTCGCATGCGCCGCGCGCGATTTGTTCAGACCAGTCGCTTGAGGCAAGCCGGTGCAATTCGCCTCATTGAGCAGATCATTATCTGAAAGTACCGCGCGTATCCCCAGAATGCCGCGATTATTGTCAGTCAAATAACACAGCTTTATAAAACTGTAAAATATCCCTGCTAGCCCAGTAAAAGGCGGTTTAGAGCGAACGGCGGTAATGAAGCAAGTTTTCACGGGGACTGCTACAATTTTTCCGACCATGAACGTGCAGGCGATTGCCTTTCAAAGGCCGGACACCGGGCTGTCAGCCTTGCTGGTCATGGTTTTGTACGCCCGTAGGTTTGATCTCTGCGGTCGCTGACAGAAGCGCAACCAGAGCGGTCGGTCATTATTGACCGATAGATCTCTGTCTATTCGCTTTCGATTATCTGTCATAAAGCCGATCAAGTATTACGGGAAATTACAGTAAAGCATTCGCACACGTTGCTTCGACAATGCGGCTCATTCCGATGCCAATTGTTCCGACGCAGGCAGAAGGAGTTCCGATCTTGCGAGCGAGCGTATCCATGCATCTTTTGTCGATTTGTCCTGCTATCGCCGGGTTGCGTGCTACCGGCAGCGGGAGAGGTGGCCAATGACGGTGCATTCGCTATCTGGTCTGGAGTGGCTGCTGGTTCTGACGTGCTGTGCCGCCACGGTGTATGCCGGTGTTGCCGCTGTCGCGATGCCGTTTTTTAGCAAGCGTGCTGCTGTGCGTCATGTGGGCTGGAGTTCCGTCAGCGTGCTCAAACCGCTGTGCGGGACCGAGCCGCGTCTGTACGAAAACCTGGTGACGTTTTGCGAGCAGGCGCATCCCTGCTTTCAGTTACTGTGCGGGGTTTCGTCGCCGGTCGACCCGGCCATCGGCGTAGTGCGGCGGCTGCAGGCGGCGTATCCGCATTGCGACATCGAACTCGTGATCGATTCGCGCGTGCACGGCAGCAACCTGAAGGTCAGCAACCTCATCAACATGGCGCAGCGTGCGCGCCATGACATCATTGTGCTTGCCGATAGCGACATCGCCGTTGAACCGGACTACCTCGACACCGTCACCGCGCCGCTCGCCGACCCCGACACGGGCGTCGTCACCTGCCTGTACCGGGCGCAGAGCGTGGGTGGCTTCTGGCCGAGGGTGGGGGCGCTGTTCATCAACGAATGGTTTGCGCCGTCGGTGCGCGTCGCGCATGCGGGTGGCTCGCGCCGTTTCGGCTTCGGTGCGACGCTGGCGTTGCGACGCACGACGCTCGAGAACATCGGCGGCTTCGAGACCCTCAAGGATTGCCTGGCCGACGACTACTGGCTCGCCGAACATGCACGCGCGCTTGGGTTGAATACGGTGCTTTCGTCGGTGATGGTCGCCACTGACGTGATCGAGCCCACTTTCACCACCTTGTGGCTGCGCGAATTGCGCTGGTTGCGTACGATCCGCTCGGTGAATCGCTCGGGGTTCGCCTCGCTGATCATTACGTTTACGACGCCGTGGCTGCTGGTCAGCGCGCTGCTGGCGGTCGGGCTGGGTAATGGACTGATCGATGGAACCACCGGCGGAGCGGGCGCTCATCCATTGATGGCGCTGACGCTGTCGATCAGTGCGGCAACCGGCCTGTTCGCGCGCGTGCTGTTGCATGCGCGCAGCGCCCGCATTTCGCGCACCTTCTGGCGCGATCTGCCGCTCGTGCCGCTGCGCGACACGCTGCTCGCCTTGCAATGGCTCGGCGCGGTGTTCGGCTCGCATGTCGTCTGGCGCGGCGCGCGGATGTCGGTCGTCAATCGCGTGGCGCAGACGCGTGCTTCGATTGTGGAACTCTCCGATCGTGGATGAAAACGTCTGCGGATTGGGCACCTGGTGCGGCGTCACGCCGGGGTATTGTGGCGCTGCGGCGGTAGAACAGTATCATCGGTTTTAACGACTTTTCAGAAATCAGAATCAAGGCAGATAGCGGAGCACATATGAAAACGCTGTTTTTGCAGGCCCCGTCGTATGACGGTTTCGATGGCGGCGCGGGGTCGCGCTATCAGGCGAAGCGTGAGATCCGTTCGTTCTGGTATCCGACATGGCTCGCGCAGCCTGCGGCGCTGGTGCCGGATAGCCGCGTGCTCGACGCGCCGGCGGATGGTCTCTCGGTGGAGGCTTCGCTCGATATCGCGCAGCAGTATGAGCTCGTCATCATTCATACGAGTACGCCGTCGTTTCCAACGGATGCGATGTTTGCGCAGGATCTGAAGAAGCGCAAACCGTCGGTGATGATCGGCATGGTGGGCGCAAAGGTCGCCGTCGATCCGCACAACTCGCTGACCGCAAGCGAAGCGATCGATTTCGTCTGCCGTGAAGAATTCGATTTCACCTGCCAGGAAGTGGCGGCGGGCAAACCGCTCGCGCAGATCCAGGGCTTGAGCTATCGCGCTGCGGACGGTTCGATCGAGCACAACGAGGCGCGCCCGATCCTCGAGAACATGGATGAGCTGCCGTTCGTGGCGCCCGTCTACAAGCGTGACCTGAAGATTGATAACTACTTCATCGGCTATCTGAAGCATCCGTACGTGTCGATCTACACGGGCCGCGGCTGCCGCTCGAAATGCACGTTCTGCCTGTGGCCGCAGACGGTGGGCGGTCACCGCTACCGCACGCGCTCGGTAGAGAACGTACTGGAAGAAGTGAAGTGGATCCGCGACAACATGCCTGAAGTCAAGGAGATCATGTTCGACGACGACACCTTCACCGACTTCAAGCCACGCGTCGAAGAGATCGCACGCGGGCTGGGCAAGCTCGGCGTGACATGGTCCTGCAACGCGAAAGCGAACGTGCCGTATGCGACGCTGAAGATCATGAAGGAAAACGGCCTGCGTCTGCTGCTGGTGGGCTATGAATCGGGCGACGACCAGATCCTGCTGAACATCAAGAAGGGCCTGCGTACGGATATCGCACGACGCTTCAGCGAAGACTGCCGCAAGCTGGACATCAAGATTCACGGCACCTTCATCCTGGGGCTGCCGGGCGAGACGCAGGAGACGATCGAAAAGACGATCGAGTACGCAAAGGAAGTCAACCCGCACACGATCCAGGTGTCGCTCGCGGCACCTTATCCGGGCACGACGCTCTACAACCAGGCCGTAGAAAACGGCTGGCTGCAGGAGAACAAGGTGATCAACCTGGTGAGCAAGGAAGGGGTGCAGCTCGCGGCGATCGGCTATCCGCATCTGTCGCGCGAAGAGATCTATCACCACGTCGAGAGCTTCTACAAGCGCTTCTATTTCCGGCCCTCGAAGATCTGGGAGATTGTGCGCGAGATGTTGCTGAGCTGGGACATGATGAAGCGGCGTCTGCGCGAAGGCGTGGAGTTTTTCCGCTTCCTGCGCGCTCACGAAGCGTGATGGCGTACGAGGCTCGGCTTTCGCAGCGCACGCTGATCTTCACGGCGGACGATTTCGGTTTGCATGAACGGGTCAACGAGGCAGTCGAGCGTGCGCATCTGTACGGTGTGCTGACGGCAGCGAGCCTGATGGTCGCCGCGCCGGCCGCGCGCGATGCGCTCGCGCGCGTGCGGCGGCTGCCGGAATTGCGGGTCGGCCTGCATCTGGTGCTGGCCGATGGCGCGGCGCTCCTGCCGCGCGAGGCGATTCCGGCGCTGGTCGGTCCGGAGGGCCGTTTCGGCGACGATATGGTGCGCGACGGCTTTCGATTTTTCTGTCTACCGTCCGTGCGCAAGCAACTCGCACTGGAAATCCGTGCGCAGTTCGAAGCATTCGCGAAGACCGGGCTGCCGCTCGATCACGTCAATACCCATAAGCACTTCCATCTGCATCCGACGGTGCTCGGGCTGATCCTCGAAATTGGCCCCGACTACGGCATGCGTGCGGTGCGTCTGCCATACGAATCCAACGAACCGCTGTGGCTTAAACCGTGGATTGGCCTGGTGCGGGACCGCCTCGATCATGCCGGTATTGCGCACAACGACTATGTGGTCGGCATCTCCAGGACGGGGCAGATGACCGAGGGTGTCCTGCTCGATGCGTTGGCGCGCTTGCCGGACGGCGTGGGCGAGATCTATTGCCATCCGGCCACGGCGGGTGAGGGCGCGTTGAGCGCCGGCATGCGCGACTATCGGCATGCGGACGAACTGGCCGCGTTGCTGTCGCCGCGCGTGGCGGCGGCTATCGAGGCGGCCGGGGCGACGCGCGGCGGCTTTGCCGACGTGTTCGGCGAGTGGCATCGCCGCGGTGCGCAAGCGTCATGAAGCGCCTGCAATGGGCCGGTTTGCCGATCGGGATCGCGATCCTGATTGGGCTCGTGCTGCACGAGGGTGTCGGCGGTCTGATTCAGATCATTGGGCAAGCCGGGTTTGCGTTGCTGTGGCTTGTGCCGTTTCATGCACTTCCGTTGTTGCTCGATGCGTATGCGTGGCACCTGTTGCTGGGTAAGCGGGCATCGCTGATATTTCTTTGGTGGGTGGCGACGGTTCGTGAAGCCGTGAGCCGCTTGCTGCCCGCAGCGGGGATTGGCGGGGAGATTGTCGGGATTCGGCTTGCCGCCTGGCGTGTGAACGATCTGAGCGGAGTCAGTGCCTCAGTTGTCGTCGAGGTCATGGTGACCATGGCCGTCCAGTATGTTTATTCGGCGCTCGGGCTGGTGTTGATCGTGGCGGCTACGCATCAGGCTGGGGTCGTGCGCACGATTGGAATGGCTTTGCTTTTGTCGTTGCCTTTGCCTGTTATCGCTGTGGTCCTCATTAGGCGGGGCGGGGTTTTTTATGCCATCGAGCGGTGGGCTGGGAGGTTGTTGCGCTCCACGGATTCCCTCCTCTCGGCGGTCGATGGGCGGCAGCTTGACGCCGATATCGATGCGCTTTTGTCTCGCAGCGGGCTTTTACTGAGGGCGTTTCTCTGGCAACTGAGTGGGTATCTGCTTGGCGCGCTTGAGACTTATTGGGCTTTGGCGTTACTGGGGCATCCTGTTTCTTTGAGCGGGGCTTTGGCTATTGAAGGCCTCACTCAGGCTGTCAGGCATGCCGCGTTTTTTGTTCCCGCTGGGGTGGGGGTGCAGGACGCGGCGGTTGTGCTGCTTGCGCAATTGTTTGGGGTCGATCGGGACGTTGCGCTTTCTTTAGCTCTCGTTAAGCGCATGCGCGAGGTTTTGTTTGGGTGTGCTGCGCTTCTCTCATGGCAGGGGGGTGAGGTTCTCCGCCGTTTGGGCGGGCCTTCTTCCGTTATCAAGGGCAGGGTTTGAAGGTCGTCTGGGTTGCCGGTTTATTTCGTTTGCGGCGCGGCTTTCGTTGGTGTTCCTGAGGTTCACTGACGTCATGCCAGCGCGGCGACGACCTCGGCGATCTTGCGGCAGCCCTCAGCGATGATTTCAATGTTGGCTGCGATCGACATCCGGAAGTATGGCGATAAACCGTAGGCGGACCCGGAGACGACAGCCACGCCCGCGTCTTCAAGCAGATACAGCACAACCTCCGTATCTTCGTTGAGAACTCTTCCCCGCGGTGTGGTACGGCCGATCAGGCCACTGCAGTTGACGTACAGACAAAACGAACCGTCTGGCGCAAGGCAACTGATACCGGGAATGGCGTTGAGCGCTTTGACTGCATACTCGCGTCGCTCGCGATAAACACGCCCTGAATCCGTCACGAACGTCTGGTCGCCGGTGAGCGCGGCCAGCGCAGCGGCCTGACTGACCGAACTGGCATTGCTGGTCGATTGCGACTGCAACGTGTCCATTGCTTCGATGATGTCCAACGGGCCTGCCGCATAACCGATTCGCCAGCCGGTCATCGCGTAGGTCTTTGAGACGCCGTTGACTACCAGCGTGCGTGAGCGGAGTTTGGGTTCGATGTTCAGCAGATGAACGTTATCGGCATCGTCGAAGCGAATATGCTCGTAAATATCGTCCATCAGCACCATCACGGACGGATGGCGTAACAACACGTCGGCAAGCGCCCGCAATTCCGCCGTACTGTAAGTGGCGCCGGTGGGATTGTTCGGTGAGTTGAGGATGAGCCAGCGCGAACGCGATGTGATCGCCGCTTCGAGTGTGGCGGCCGTAAGTTTGAAGCCATCGGACTCGGAGCAGGCAAGCGCCACCGGGATTCCGTCGCAAGCCAGCGTCATGTCCGGGTACGACACCCAGTAGGGGGCGGGTATCAGCACCTCGTCACCGGCTTCGACGGTGACGGCCAGAGCATTGAAGATCGCGTGTTTGGCCCCGCAGGTCACGATGATCTGACGAGGATCGTAGGCAAGCCGGTTTTCGCGCTGAAGTTTAGAAGCAATCGCCGTACGCAGTGCCAGTGTGCCTGCGGTTTGCGTGTAACGCGTTTCGCCGCGCTCCATGGCCTCGTAGGCGGCGCGCCGAATGTGTTCCGGAGTATCGAAATCGGGCTCGCCGACCACCAGGTTGATGATGGTCTTACCCTGCCTGCGCAACTCAGCGGCGCGATCTGCAGCGGCGCTGCTTGGGGAGGGCTTGATGCGCTGTACACGAGCCGCGATTCGCGATGAACTCACTCCAGACTCCTGAAGGGTTTTAGTATGAACAAAGCTTAAGCGGGCAGAATCCGTCACGCAAAGACCGATTTCCTCTGGAGAAATAGCATCGTCTTATGGCACCTTCGCCGCGGCAGATGCTCACAAAATATTGCACGGAGTCGCGTCGGCTAAAGATGCCGCCGTGCCTGCCGTTATTGAATGTGCGCCTGAGGCGCTCTAGCCCCCTCTTTGATTGGGCGCCTTCGGGCGCCCGTTTATCGTAAGGAAGTCGAAATGCCGTCTTCCCGCTTGTCCATAAACAGCCGTCTCGGTCTTTCGATGGCGTTTCTTGGTCTTCTGCTGATTGCCATCGGTTTGGCCGGCCTCGCCGGAATGAGTGAAAGTAACGGCGCGAATCGCACAATGTATTTGGAGCAACTGCCGAAATCGATCGCCATTGGCGAGATGACGATCATGGTCGGCAGGCAACGCACCACGCTGGATCGTGCCGCGGTGAATCCCGGCTCGGATGACGCCAGGCAGATGTACGTCACGTTAAAGGACGTCCGGCACGCCGCCGATCAGGCCTGGAACCAGTACATCGCATTGCCGCGCGATGCCGGCGAGGACCGTCTCGCCATGCAGGTCGCAAGCGAGCGCGCGGCGACCGAGCGCGAACTGGACAAACTCCAGGACGCCGCCATGCGGAGCGACCGCGAAGCGATCCCCAAGGTAATGATCAATGTCGGGACGATCTACACGCGCATGCAACTTGCGGCCACTGCATTGAAGGCCTATCAGTTCAACCAGGCCAGGAGCGAATACGAAAGGGCGGGGCATACGTACATGCTGTTTCGTATCGGCAGCATCGTGGCAATCCTGGTTGGCGTGCTGGCTGCCTTCGGCAACTGGTACATGTTGCGCCGTGCCATTCTCGGGCCAGTGAACGAAGCGGTCGTGCATTTTGAGCGGATCGCTCAAGGCGATCTTAGCCACGACATCGAGGTGCGCTCCAGAGACGAGATGGGGAACATGCTCCAGTGCCTCGTGAATATGCAGCAAGGTCTGACCGACGTGGTGAAGTCGCTGCGCGAAGGAAGTAACGCGATCGCCACTGCGACGCGAGAAATTGCTGCCGGAAACGCCGATCTGTCGGCACGGACCGAGGCGCAGGCGGCATCGCTCCAGGAAACCGCATCGAGTACCGAGCAATTGTCCAGCACGGTGAGCCTGAACGCCGAAAATGCGCAACGTGCGACCGATCTGTCCGCGTCGGCTTCCGAGGTTGCGCGAAAGGGGCATCAGGTCATGTCCAGAGCGGTAAGCACGATGCAGGAGATCAGCCAAAGCTCGTCCGCGATCTCCGAAATTACAACCATGATCGAGAGCATCGCTTTTCAGACCAATATTCTCGCGCTGAACGCGGCGGTCGAAGCCGCACGCGCCGGCGAGCAGGGGCGTGGCTTCGCCGTCGTGGCCAGCGAAGTGCGTACGCTGGCTCAACGCTCGTCAGCTGCAGCCAAGGAGATCAAGGGACTCCTTACCAATTCGACAGCACGCATCGATGCCGGCTCGACTCTGGTGAACGAAGCTGGTGACACCATGAACGAAATCATCGGAGCCGTGGCCCGCGTGCATGCGATCATGGCGGAAATTCTGGCGGCGTCGCAGGAGCAGAGCCACGGTTTGAGTCAGGTCAGCACAGCGGTCAACGCGATGGATCATGCGACCCAGCAGAATGCCGCGCTCGTCGAGGAATCTTCCGCCGCGGCCCGTTCGCTGCAGGATCAGGCGCAAGCGCTGGCGAAATCCGCTGCGTCGTTCAAGTTGCCCGGTTGACAAGATACGCCCGACCCGAGCCCATTGGCGCAATCAGACAGGGCCCAGCGAGACCGCAGCACGAACATGCTCAAAAATCTCTAACCGAGGCCTTGCGCCGTAATCGCTCGCACATCCACCTTCGTCGGCAGGATCTGTTGCTCGAACGCGCGGTCGGCGACCTTTTGCAGCGCTGCGATGTCCGCGTCGCTGACGGGCCGTTGCTGCAAGGTGGCGCGAGCGGTGATGACTCTCGCCGTCTCGATAGGGAGGCGCGTTACCGTCGCATACACCTGCGCGTACGCTTCAGGATGTCCGACAGCCCACGCGCCGGCGCGCTGAAAGCGTTGCAGCGCATCGCTCAACGCCGGGCGCTTCGCCTGGTCCGCGGCCGCCGCGCCCGAAGCGGTGATGAAGGCAAGTCCGGTGTTGATGCCGGAGCCGTCGCGTAATACGCGGCCTCCGCGCTGCACAGCGGTGCCGAAATACGGATCGAAGGTCGCCCATACTTCAAGCTGGCGCGCCTCGAACGCCGCAAAGGCGTCGACGGGCAGCACGAAGCGCACGTTCACGTCGTCACGCGCGAGTCCGGCTTCGGCCAGCGCGCCATACAACTGGTATTGCGAAATGCTGCCGCGCGCCGACGACACCACCACAGTCTTGCCTTTCAGATCGGCTACATGCCGTAGCGGTGAATCGGCCTGGACGACGATCCCGAGCGAGGTCGGCGTTCCGACGCGGGTCGCGACAATCTTCAGCGACGGATCGCCGATTGCCGCCGCGAGCACGGGCAGATCGCCCGCGGGCGCGAGATCGACCGCGTTCGCGCGCTGAGCCTCGAAGAGCGGCGCAGCG
Source organism: Paraburkholderia sp. GAS82 (assembly GCF_050436285.1). Classification (NCBI taxonomy): domain Bacteria; kingdom Pseudomonadati; phylum Pseudomonadota; class Betaproteobacteria; order Burkholderiales; family Burkholderiaceae; genus Paraburkholderia; species Paraburkholderia sp. GAS82. Next base: position 355,210 of record NZ_JBNDLX010000004.1, on the reverse strand, counting down.
CCCTGGAAGTTGGCCCAGCGAAACGCATAGGGCGTGCCGTCCAGCACGTGGGCCGCTTCGGCTAGCGCGCGCAGTCCGCCGGCCTGATCGCCAAATACCAGGGTGGGCTCTGCAGCCAGCGCATCCGTCGCAGCGAGCCACGCCGCAGCGGGAGCGAGACCACAGGCGGCAAGGGTGTGCAGAATCCGGCGGCGGTCGGAGCGAAAAGCGGTCATCGGTGTAGTTCCACGAAGAGGAAAACGCAAACAGGAAGCGGAAGGAAGCCGCGGAAAAAGCGGCAAGCATGAATTGGCCGGCACAGTTCGCGGAACGGCCGGAACATGCTGTCGCGGAGCGAGGTTAGCAACCGCTTCGAGCCGTCACAAACATGCAATTGCGATATCTTTATCGGCTATCAATATTTAACGAACGCATGTTGCGGTGCTACCTTTGAGGCTTGCCTGACATCCCGTCCGGGGTGTTGCCGCCGGCCCGCGTTCAGCGCGTCCGGCGTTCTGTCGATCATCGGGGAGACGCATCGTGGCAGTCGAATTCATCGGCATGATCCAGACTCGCAAGGTCTCGGAAACGCACGCGCCGCAAGGCCCGTCAATAGATACCGCTTACGTGGAGCAGTTCGCACGGGCCCACGAGAACGCCGGCTTCGACCGCATCCTCGTTCCGCATCACTCGACCAGCCCCGACGCGCTGCTGACCGTCGCGCAGGCCGCGAGCGTGACAAGTCGCGTGCATTTCATGCTCGCTCACCGGCCCGGTTTTGTGGCGCCGACGCTAGCCGCGCGTCAGCTCGCGACGCTCGATCATTACTCGGGCGGCCGCCTTGCCGTGCACATCATCTCCGGCGGCGACGACGCCGAGCAACGCCGCGACGGCGATTACCTGTCGCACGACGAGCGCTACGCACGCACCGACGAGTACGTGTCGATCCTGCGCCGCATCTGGACCTCGGATACGCCGTTCGATCACGAGGGCAAGTACTACCGCTTCGAGCGCGGTTTCTCCGAAGTGAAGCCGGTGCAGCAACCGCATATTCCGGTGTATTTCGGCGGGGCCTCGGCACCCGCGCTTGAAATCGCCGGCCGGCATGCCGACGTCTACGCGCTGTGGGGCGAATCGAAGGCGCAGGTGCGCGAGCAGGTCACGCGGGTGCGCGCGGAAGCCGCGAAGCATGGCCGCACGGTGCGCTTCTCGGTGTCGTTCCGGCCGATTCTCGCGGATACCGAAGCCGCGGCATGGGAACGCGCTGAGCATATTCTCGAAGAGACCAAGCGGTTGCGTGCCGCCCAGGGCCTGGGCGTAGGCGGCCCCGCGCAGAGCGAAGGTGCCCGCCGCTTGCTGGCGGCTTCAGGCGAGGCGGATCGAGTCGACGAGCGCTTGTGGACCGCGATCGCCAAGGAAATCGGCGGCCGTTCGAATTCGACGGCTCTGGTCGGCACACCGGAGCAGGTGGCCGACACGTTCGCGGAGTACTATGCGTTGGGTGTGACCACCTTCCTGATCCGCGGCTTCGACCCGCTTGAAGATGCGATCGACTATGGCCGCGCGCTGATTCCCGCCACGCGCGAGCGCATTGCTCGCAGCGAACGCGTGGCAGCCTGAACGGAGGAACAATGACCGATCTATCTCTGCCTGCTGTTCCCGCTACAGAAACGTCGACGTTGCAACGTCATGCGCCGCTGCGCAAATTCTGGTTCGATGAAGTGCCGCCGCGCGCGAGCGTCGCTGAGGAGCGCCGCTATCGGCAAGAGCGGCTCGCCGTCGCATTTCGCATTTTCGCGCGCTACGGTTTCGATCAAGGCCTTGCGGGTCACATCACGGCGCGCGATCCGGAATGGCCCGATCACTTCTGGGTCAATCCGTTCGGCAAGCATTTCAGCCGGATTCGCGTTTCCGACCTGCTGCTGGTGAATTCGCAAGGCGAGATCGTGGTGGGCGAGGGGCCCGTCAATCAGGCGGCTTTCGCGATTCATGCTGCGATTCATGAAGCACGGCCCGATGTAGTGGCCGCTGCGCACACGCACTCGCTGTATGGCAAGGCGTGGTCGACGCTCGGACGCACGCTCGATCCGCTCACGCAAGACTCGTGCTCGTTCTACCAGGACCACGCCCTGTTTGACGATTTTCGTGGGGTCGTGCTCGATACGGAAGAAGGGGCGCGCATTGCAACGGCGCTCGGCACGAATCGCGCGGTAATTCTGAAGAACCACGGCATCCTGACCGCGGGACCGACCGTCGAGGCAGCGGCGTGGTGGTACATCGCACTCGACAATGCGTGTCACGCGCAATTGCTCGCCGAGGCGGCCGGCAAGCCGCAACCCATCCCACACGACATTGCCACATTGACGCACGAACAGGTGGGGCGAGCGGGTGGCGCATTGTTTGCGTTCCAGAGCCTGCTGGAGGGTGTGGTCGCCAATGAGCCGGACGTGTTCGACTGAGGACAATCCGCTCAAGATGACAATGCCGTCTGCGCCGCCGGTATCGCTGCGGCGCAGCGGCCCCATCCCGCTGCGGATGTGCGTACACTAGACCAGGTCGTCGTCAACCCGATCTCGAACCAGAACAGAGCGTCGCGCGGACTCTGAAGGCCGCCAGCGCCGCCGCACCTTTTCTCGACCCTCATTTTTTCCATTACCTCATGAGCCAGATCTTGCGGCTTGACCGCTTGCGCACATTTGTCGAGCGGATCGCATCGTTACTCGACGATGCTCTCCCCGAAGCCAGTCTGCTGGAAGCGGGCGGCGCCGCGCTGCGTGAACTGGTTGCGCACGACGACTGGTTGCCCGACGCGTACGCGCGTCCAGACCCCGAGCGCTATCAGCAATTCCTTCTGCACGCGGATGCTCGTCAGCGCTTCTCTGTGGTGAGTTTTGTCTGGGGGCCAGGACAGGCCACGCCGGTTCACGACCACACCGTTTGGGGCCTGATTGGTGTCTTGCGTGGTGCGGAAATCGCACAGCCATATTGTCTCGACGAAAGCGGCACGGTGATTGCTTCTGATGGGGCAAGGCGGCTCGAAACTGGTGCCGTCGATGCGGTCTCGCCGCGCATTGGCGACATTCATCGGGTTAGCAATGCATACGACGACCGCGTGTCGGTCAGCATTCACGTTTATGGTGCAAATATCGGGGCGGTGTCGCGCTCGGTTTACCCCGGGGAGGGTGGCCGCAAGACATTTATCTCCGGTTATTCCAACGACGTGTTGCCGAATATCTGGAATGTATCGAAGGAGATCGCAATCTCATGACCATTGAGACTGAATTCCGTAGCCGTTCATTCGAAGACGTGCGCCGCGCATTACTCGAGCGCCGCGAAATCGCATTGCTCGACGTACGCGAGGAAGATCCGCATGCACGCAGCCATCCGCTGTTCGCCGCCAATCTTCCGCTATCGAAACTTGAACTGGACGCGCCGTTGCGGTTGCCACGCCGCAGCGTGCCAATCGTGGTGTTCGACGATGGCGAAGGGCTCGCGGTGCGCGCGGCGCGCCGTTTCGTTGAACTGGGTTACACCGATGTCACATTGCTGGCCGGCGGTTTGCGCGGTTGGGCCGACGCAGGTGGCGAACTGTTTCAGGACGTCAACTCGGCGAGCAAGGCCTTTGGCGAACTGGTGGAAAGCGAACGGCATACACCGTCGCTCGAAGCGCCGCAATTGCAGGAACTGCTCGACAGCGACGCCGACGTGGTCGTGCTCGACGCGCGCCGCTTCGACGAGTATCAGACCATGAACATTCCCGGCAGCATCAGCGTGCCGGGTGCCGAACTGGTGCTGCGCGCGCGGCAACTCGCGCCGAACCCGTCGACGCAGATCGTTGTCAACTGCGCGGGACGCACGCGCAGCATCATTGGTGCGCAATCGCTGATCAATGCGGGCGTGCCCAATCCCATTGCGGCGTTACGTAACGGCACGATCGGCTGGACGCTCGCCGGGCAAACGCTGGCGCACGGCAGCACGAAGCGCTTCGATCCGGTTACCGTCGATTCGGTGCGGGTCGCTGCAGCGGCCTCGGCGCGCGCAGTGGCCGATCGCGCTGAAGTGGGCCGCACTTCGCGCGACGAAGCGCGTCGTTGGGCAGAGGAAGCCGTGCGCACGATCTATCGTTTCGACGTGCGTTCGCCGCAGGAGTACCAGGCGAGCCATGTGCCCGGATTTCGCAGCGCGCCTGGCGGGCAGCTTGTGCAGGAGACCGATATGTTCGCGCCGGTGCGCGGTGCCCGCGTGATTCTCGCGGACAGCGACGGCGTGCGCGCAAACATGACGGCCTCGTGGCTCGCGCAGATGAATGTCGAGGTGTACGTGGTCGATGGTCTGACGCCGGCCGATTTCACGGAAGAGGGCGCAGCGCCGGTCGCGCGCAACGCGGTGACCCCACCTGTTGCCGACGAGATTTCGCCGACGGACCTCGCGATCCTGCTGCGTGCGCCCGGCACCGTCGTGCTGGATTTCACGGCGAGCGCGAACTATGTGGCGCGGCATATTCCCGGTGCGTGGTTTGCGTTGCGCGGACAACTGGCGGATGCGCTGCCCAACTTGCCGGAAGCGCAACGCTATGTGGTGACCTGCGGGACCAGTGCGCTCGCACGCTTCGCTGCGCCGGAACTGGCCGGATTGACGGGCAAGCCGGTACAGGTGCTGACGGGTGGGACGACGGCGTGGATCGCGGCGGGTCTGCCGCTCGAGAGCGGCGAGACGCATCTCGCGTCACCGCGCATCGATCGTTATCGTCGTCCTTACGAGGGCACGGATAACGCGCACGAAGCGATGCAGGCCTATCTGGACTGGGAGTACGGACTGGTCGCGCAACTGGCGCGCGATGGCACACATGGGTTTCATGTGATCTGAGCGGCAGCCCTTGCTGTTTTGAGGGTCGCGCTGGTCGGTCCAACGCGCACCACATGCTGAAGCAGGCATGCGCGCGCGTTGGTTTGTCTTGTCCTCATGCTGCCTGAGATTGCAGCCGTGCCGCCTTGAATTGCCGCTCGACGGCGGCGCCGAAACGCTCCACGGGCTGCTGCAGCTTGCCGAGCACGCGCGGATGCACGAGCCAGATATCGATCAGCGGCTTGAAGTCGCTCACGGTCACCACGTCCAGAGCCGCTGCGTAACGGCTCGTCTGCAGCAAGGGCAGCGGCACGAGCCCCAAGCCGTTGCCGTCGGCGACGAGCTGCAATTGCAGTTCGGTGCCGAGCGTCTCCATGTTGAGCTTCAGCGTGAGACCGAGACCGGTCAAGGCACGCTGCAGACCTTCGCGAAACCCGCAGCCATCCGGATTCAGCACCCAGCCGATCGCCTGACATTCCGCCAGCGTATGCGCGCGTTTTTTCAGCGTGCCATGCGGCGCCACGACGGCGAGTTTGACGCGTCCCAGCGAGCGCGCGGCGAGCGACTCGGCGAACGTCTTGTTGGCCGGGAGCAACATTGCCGCGGCATCGAGTTCGCCGGCTTCCACCCGTTGCAGCAACTGACTCCCCCAGCCGCTCGAGGCACGCGCCTGTAACTCGGGGTAGGCCGTGCGTAGTTCGCGCATGGCATCGGGCAACGCGATATCGGCGATCGTCTGCGCGACACCCAGGCGCAGTGCGCCGACCGGCGGCGAATCGTTCGCGACCAACCCGCGCAACACGTCCAGTTCGCGCTGGATGACGCGGCATTGTTCGTAGACGACGCGTCCGGTTGCGGTGGCCTTCAGCGGACGCGTATTGCGATCGAGCAGTTCGATGCCCAACGCTTCCTCGAAGTTTTGCAGCCGGCGCGTGATGGCGGGTTGCGTGAGGCCGAGTGTCTGCGCGGCCTGCTGCAGCGACTGGGCGCGGATGACGGCGACATAGGCGTCGATATCGTCGATCTTCATGTTGAGCGATGAGGTAAGAGAGCAAGCAAATCGTGCGTTCGATGATACCTGCAATGAGGCCGGTTCACGCTGCCGCGCGTAGCAAGATCCGCATATTTGCTTAGAAGAATAATGCGTTTGTCTTATACAAGTACGTGCCGTATCTTCGTTGCTGACTAGTCCGTAGCGAACGATATGACGACAACACGTTTTCTCTCCCGTGGGTTTTTCACGCCTCTTGCGTTTGTTGCGGAGATGGCCTCGCCGCGTCTTCGTGACGCGGTGGCAACAGCATTTGCAAAAGCGTTTGTACTGGCAGCGTTGGCATTGACCTCAGCGGGTCTGACCACATGGCCTGACATGGCGTGTGCCGCCGATCTGCCCGTGCTGAAAGTCGGCGACCAGTCGCTGCAAACACGCGGCATTCTCGAAGCGTCGGGACAACTGAAGGATCTGCCGTACCAGATCGAATGGTTCAACTTTCCTGCTGCGCAGCCACTCGGTGAGGCACTGAACGCGGGTGCCGTGGATGTGGGCGGCCTCGGCGACGCGCCGCTGGTGTTCGCGCTTGCAGCGGGCGCCCAGGTGCGCGCGGTGGCCGCGACGCGCTCGCATCCGGTCGATCTCGCGATCGTCGTCGGCGCGCATTCGCCGCTCACCGATGTGGCGAGCCTGAAGGGCAAGCGTATCGCCACGACGCGCGGCTCGATCGGTCACTTCCTCGTGCTCGCGGCACTGAAAAAGGCCAATATTCCGCTCTCCGATGTCACGCTGGTCTTCCTCGCGCCAGCTGATGCAAAGGCGGCGCTTGCATCGGGCAGCGTGGATGCCTGGTCCGTGTGGGATCCATACACGGCGTTAAGCGAGTCCCGCGATCACGACCGTATTCTGGTCAATGGCGTCGGCCTGTCGGAAGGGCTGAGTTACCAGGTTGCGACCGAACGCGCCATCGCCGATAAACGTGCGGTGCTAGCGGACTTCTTGCGGCGCGTGGCGCTTGGCCAGCAGTGGGCGCTGTCGCATCCCGAGGAAGTCGCAGCGATGCAGTCGCGCGTGACTGGCTTGCCGCCCGACGTGCTGAAAACCGTCTATCAACGCGGTCAGGTGCATCCGGTCGCGATTGACGACGATGTGATCGCGGCGCAGCAGCGTACCGCCGACACCTACACAGCCGCCAGCGTCATTCCCGCGCGCCTCGATGTCAAAGCGAGCTTCGACCGCAGTTTTCCTGTGCCTTAAACTTGTGAACTGCCGGCCCCGAGTCCTTAAGTATCCTTAAGTGTCCGTGAGCCGTCAGCAGGCCTGAACATGACCACGGCCGCCACAGCGCGGCCGCGCCGGAGTTGCGATGAACGCCCCCGAGTTCGAACCCACCGCCGCGCACGCCGCGGCGCGACGCCATCCGCCGCTTGATAGCGACGTGTTCGATGCGTTGCTTGAGCAACTGACCAGCGAGTTCGCGGCAAGCGCCGCGGACTACGACCGTAGCGGCGATTTTCCCCATGCCAATCTGGCGCGCCTGCATCAGCACGATCTGCTGTCGCTGACGGTGCCGGCCGATCTCGGTGGTGCGGGCGCCAGCCTGCCGCAAGCACTGAAGGTAGTGCGTGCGGTGGCGCGTGGCGAGCCATCCACGGCCCTCGTGCTGGTCATGCAGTATCTGTTTCATCATCGCTTGCAGGGCAACCAGAACTGGCCGCGTGAGTTGCGTCAGCAGGTCGCCCGCGAAGCCGTTCGCGACGGCGCGCTGATCAATTCATTGCGGGTCGAGCCCGAACTCGGCACACCGGCTCGCGGCGGTCTGCCCGGCACACTTGCTGCGCGTAGCGGCGACGGCTGGATTATCAACGGCAGCAAGATCTATTCGACCGGCAGCCCCGGCCTGACGTGGCTGGCGGTGTGGGCGCGCAGCGACGAAACACCGCCGCGTGTCGGCGTGTGGCTCGTGCGACGCGACACGCCGGGCGTGCGGGTCGGTGCGCTGTGGAATCATCTCGGCATGCGCGCGACGGGCAGCCATGAAATCGTCTTCGACAACGTCTTCGTGCCGGCGGAGCATGCCGTCGACATCCAGTTGCCCGGCGCGCCGGGCGCCGGACTGGACGCGCTTGGCATGGCATGGATGAGCGTGTTGCTGTCAGCGGTTTACGACGGGGTGGCGCGTGCGGCGCGCGACTGGTTCGTGCATTGGGCGACGACTCGCGCGCCCGCCAATCTCGGCGCGCCGCTCGCGAGTCTCGCGTCGTTTCAGCAAACGCTTGGCCGCATCGATGCGCTGCTGTTCAGCAACCGCGTGCTGCTCGATGCGACGGCGCATATCGAGCGGGTGGCGCTCGACGAGGCACCGCTCGCCAAATACACGGTGACGAATCAGGCGATCGAAGCGGTGCAACTGGCTGTCGAAGCGAGCGGCAATCCGGGCTTGAGCCGTGATAATCCGCTCGAACGTCACTACCGCGATGTGCTGTGCGCACGCATCCACACGCCGCAAAATGACTCGGTGTTGCAGGGTGTCGGACGGGCAGGATTTGCGGTGGGCTAGTCAGCGTCCATTCATCAGAAGATTCAGTGTAAACGCTGGCTCGCACAATCAATTTAATGCGTCTAAATTATCGCCACCTGGGCAAAATAGTCGAGGGACCAGACGGCCGTGTGCAGCGGTCTGTCACGGGCGAAAGCGTAGGGTCAGCGGCCATCTGCGGCTGATTGCTTCGTTCAGCCGGACCGCTGCGTGTCGTCTTGGGTCTCTCTTCATCCCATCTGTAGCCCGGTCATCCCGCGGCGAGTCTCCCTCCGTTTGTGCATGCCTTCGTGGCGCGTGGATAAGCTCCGCCGCGTGGCACTTTCAGTGGTCCATCCATTCCCCGTCCCTTGTTCCGTTGAGTCTCGCCGGTAGCAGGCGCGGCGCACTGCGCTGCATCGTCACCGCGTGGCTGTCCTGCCGGCGAGGCTGCCCGCCGGGGCGCCTCGCTGCGTCTGCGGGTGAGCTTTTGCTATCCTGTCGTTAAACCTTCACATAACGGACCGTATCCCCACTTCCCAGATGGCATCGAACTACCGATTGCTCACCGTCGCCGTGCTGGCCGCTTCGCTCGCGCTGGCGGGTTGCGACGACCAACAGGGCCAACGTGCTGTGCAAAAACTCAAGGAACTGTTCAACGCCATCAAGCCGGACGCGCTGTTGCTCAAGGGCCTCACGCCCGGCGTGACGACTGAGGCGGAAATTCGCAACCAGATGGGCAAGCCGGAAACCGAACGCACGTTTACCGACGGTTCGAAGCGCCTCGAATATCCGCGCGGCCCGCAGGGGCTCAACACCTATATGGTCGACATCGACCGTGACGGCAAGCTGCAAGCCATTACTCAGGTGCTGACCGCGGCCAACTTCGCGAAGATCCAGCCCGGCATGACCGAGGACGAAGTACGCCGTCTGCTCGGCAAACCGGGCCAGGTGGCGGTGTTTCCGCTCAAGCCCGAAACCGTCTGGAGCTGGAAGTGGCGCGAGGGCGGCGTGACGGAAGAGGGTTTCTTCAACGTGCACTTCGATGCGTTTCACAAGGTCTATACGACATCGCGTTCCGACGTGATACGTGGACGATAGGACGACAAGGAGAAAACATGCTGCGGCGACGTGCTCACTCGCGCATTGGTCTCGTGCTCGGCGGCGGCGCTGCGCGGGGCTGGGCGCATATCGGCGCCATCCGCGCGCTGCATGACGCGGGCATCAAGCCGGACGTCGTGTGCGGCACCTCGATCGGCGCGCTGGTCGCGGCGGTGTACGCGAACGGCGATCTCGACTGGCTGGAGGACTGGGTGTCGCGTCTGACCTGGCAGACGGTGCTGCGCCTGCTGGACCTGCGCATTTCCGGCGGCCTGCTGGGTGGACGCAAGGTGATCCAGGTGTTCGCCAACCGGTTCAACGGACGTGAGATCAGCCAGTTGCAGATGCCTTTTGCCGCGGTGGCGACTGAACTCGATTCGGGCCGCGAAACATGGTTGCAGGACGGCAGTGTGGTGGATGCTGTGCGAGCGTCGATCGCAATTCCGGGTATTTTCACGCCGGTGTGGCATAACGGCGTGTGGCTCGTGGATGGCGGTCTGAGCAATCCCGTGCCGGTGTCGGTGGCGCGCGGCATGCGTGCCGATTGCGTGATCGCGGTGGATCTGAACAACGACATTCTCAATGGCCGCGACTTCGGCGGCCTCACGGCTGCAGCCTCACCGGTGATCGATCCGACCGCGCCGCCGCCCGGTTCGTTGCGCAAGAACGGCAAGCCGTGGCCGCGCTGGCTCGCGCCTTCGGAGGACGAGGTGGCAGCCGACGTGCGCGTCGCGCCCGAACCAAGCGCCCGGGTGCCGTCGATGCTGAGTTCGGTCGCGCAGAGCATCGACATCATGCAGGTGCGGATCACGCGCAGCCGTCTGGCGGGAGAGCCCGCCGACATCCTGATTCAGCCGCGCCTGGGCGGCATGGGCATTTTCGATTTTCACCGCGCGGCGCCGGCAATTGCCGAAGGGCGCGCGGCGGTCGAGCATATGCTGCCGGCGATTCGCGCCCGGCTGGGGATTGAGTGATCAGACGCCGCCGAGATTCTTCGAGGCAATGACCCGGCAGATCCGCTTGCCCGAGCTTTCGCTCGTCACGTCTTCGAATAGCAGAATCGCGCAGTCGACGAGCGCGTCCACTACCACTTTGGGCTCGAAGGCGGCGTACAGCCGCCCGTCGGGCTGACGTGTGTCCTCGCCTTCGGTGACGCGCCATGACAGATACAGCACACCGTTCGGTCGCAAGAGGCGCCTGAGATTATCCACGGCGAGAGGAATCGATTCGGCCGGCAAATGCATGATCACCGTCTCGCAGACGATATTGTCGAAACGTTCCTCGATCTCCTCGAGCGCCGGCAAGGTGGCCTCGCGAAACTCGATCTCCGGATGCAGACGGCGCGCTTCGGCAAGCAGGCCCGGCGATGCGTCGAAGCCAGTGACCTCGTAGCCGTGCTCGGCCAGCCATCCCGCATCGCGGCCGTTGCCGCAGCCGATCTCGGCGGTCGTGCCTTGCGGCACCAGATGCGTTTCCAGCAATGCGTAGAGGTCGTTCGGAGGCGGCTGGTCCAGCCATTCCTGGCTGTAACGGGCGGCGTCCTTCGTGTAGGCATCGAGCGTCGTGGAGTCGAAACGGGCAGTCATGCTCGAAGTCCTCGGGGGAGTTGTGCGGGCGGGGATATACACCCCAGGCAACCGCAGTGTAGCGGGGTTTGCCCTGATCGTGACTGCAAGTCGCGCCCAGGCCCGCGCCGCGCCGTCTATCGAAAAAGCGACCCGAAACTTGCTAAATCGCCACGCGTGGACCCGTGGTCCAACGCGCTTGCCAACACCTATCGCCCGCTAAAACAGGCGTTTTACGCCGTCACCACGCTGAATCGTCCAATGTTGCGTCGCAACACGGCAGCGGCGGCCTGTTTGAGCAAATCTTTTTCGCTTGCGAGTATCCGCGCCATGCCTGAATCCTGAACCCCCGACACCTGGATGGAGACAAACGTGTTCCTTTACGGCTTTGGTCCGGTGCTCCTCGCCGGCACGATCCAGACGATCGAACTGTCGGTCCTGTCGCTTGCGGCGGCGGTCCTGCTCGGGCTGGCCGGTGCGGCGGCGAAACTCTCGTTCAACCGGCCGCTGCGCGCGCTCGGCACGGCTTATACGACGCTGATCCGTTCGGTGCCCGATCTCGTGCTGATGTTGCTGCTGTTCTACAGCATCCAGATCGCGGTCAACGACCTGACCGACGCATTGAATCTACCGCAGTTCGACATCAACCCGTTCGTGGCGGGCGTCATCACGCTGGGCTTCATCTACGGCGCGTACTTCACCGAAACCTTCCGCGGTGCGTTCCTCGCAGTACCGCGCGGCCAGCTCGAAGCGGGCGCGGCCTACGGCATGAGCGGAGCGCGCGTGTTCACGCGCATCCTGTTTCCGCAGATGATGCGTTTCGCGCTGCCAGGCATTGGCAACAACTGGCAGGTGCTGGTGAAGGCGACCGCGCTGGTGTCGATCATCGGTCTCGCGGACGTCGTCAAGGCCGCCCAGGACGCCGGCAAGAGCACCTTCAACATGTTCTTCTTCATCCTGATCGCCGCGCTGATCTACCTTGCCATCACCACGGTGTCGAATCTCGTCCTGATCTGGCTGGAGAAGCGTTATTCGATTGGCGTGCGGCACGCCGAGCTCTGAGAGAAAAGACACGATGATCGAAATCCTTTCCCAATTCGGCCGGGCTTTTCTTTACTGGGACGGTCAGCGTCTCTCCGGCCTTGCGGTGACCTTGTGGCTGCTGGTGGCGTCAATCGGTATTGGCTTTGTCTGTTCAATCCCGCTGGCGGTGGCGCGCGTGTCGAAGAAGCGCTGGCTGTCTACGCCGGTGCGCATCTACACCTATGTGTTTCGCGGCACGCCCTTGTATGTGCAGTTGCTGCTGATCTACACGGGCATGTACAGCCTCGAGTTCGTGCGCTCGCACCAACTGCTCGACGCGTTCTTCCGTAGCGGTTTCCATTGCGCTATTCTCGCGTTCGCGTTGAACACCTGTGCCTATACGACCGAGATTTTCGCGGGGGCGATCCGTTCGACCTCGCACGGCGAAGTGGAAGCGGCCCGCGCCTACGGCATGAGCTGGTTCACCATGTACCGCCGCATCATCGTGCCGTCCGCGCTGCGCCGTGCGCTGCCGTTGTACAGTAACGAAGTGATCCTGATGCTGCATGCCACGACCGTAGCCTTCACCGCGACCGTGCCGGACATCCTCAAGGTGGCTCGCGACGCCAATTCGGCCACCTACGATTCGTTCAGCGCGTTCGGTATCGCGGCGCTGATCTATCTTGCGGTATCGTTCGCGCTGGTGGCGTTGTTCCGGCGCGCCGAGCGGCACTGGCTGGCGTATCTGGCGGTGCGGCCGCATTGAGCGGCATGATTTTGCCGCGGGTCACCGCGTCACCCCTGTTATATGTTCCATGACAGGTTCGAATTCACCTTGGGAGAGCGACTTGCTCCACACGACTCAGACTGAAGCCTGCAAGCTCGCCGTGCAGGACATCCACAAGCGCTATGGCGATAACGAAGTGCTCAAGGGCGTGTCGCTAAACGCCAACAAGGGCGACGTGATCAGCATCATCGGCGCGAGCGGGTCGGGCAAGAGCACGTTCCTGCGCTGCATCAACTTTCTGGAGCGGCCGAACGCCGGGCAGATCGTCGTGGATGGCGAGACGGTGCGTACCAAGGCCGATCGCGGTGGCAATCTGGAAGTGGCCGACCACAAGCAGTTGCAACGCATCCGCACGAAGCTCGCGATGGTGTTCCAGCACTTCAACTTGTGGGCGCACATGAACGTGATCGAGAACATCATCGAGGCGCCGGTTCACGTGCTTGGGCTGTCGCGTCGCGAAGCGGAAGAGCGCGCTCGAGAGTATCTGGAGAAAGTGGGTCTCGCGCCGCGGCTGGAAAAGCAGTATCCGTCGCATCTCTCCGGTGGCCAGCAGCAGCGAGTGGCGATTGCCCGCGCGCTGGCGATGAACCCCGATGTGATGCTGTTCGACGAGCCGACGTCCGCGCTCGATCCGGAGCTGGTCGGCGAAGTGCTGAAGGTCATGCAGAAGCTGGCCGAAGAAGGCCGCACGATGATCGTCGTCACGCACGAAATGGGCTTTGCGCGCAACGTGTCGAATCACGTGATGTTTCTGCACCAGGGCCGCACGGAGGAAGAGGGCGTGCCCGCCGAGGTACTCAGCGCGCCACGCAGCGAACGCCTGAAGCAGTTCCTCTCCGGCAGTCTGAAGTAACGCCCACCGCGCGTCATACATTACTTTGCCGATGGCTCGACCGTCCAGTCCGACCCGCACCACGCAGGTGGCAATCGTTGCATTGCCGCCGGTGTCGATGTCGGGCGTCGGGCCGATTGTCGATGCTCTCAATCTTGCCAATGAGATCGATGGCCGCGCGTTATACCGCTGGCAGGTGTGTTCGTGGGATGGCCGTCCGGTGCCGCTCGCGGGCGGCGCGCAATGGCCGGCGGATGCGGCCTTTGGCGATGCCATCTCCTGCGACTGGCTGATCCTCGTCAGCGAACGGTTTCAGCAGTTCGCCGATTATCGCCTGTTCCTCGCCAGTCTCTCGCGCGTCGGGCAACGCACGCCGCTCGTCACGGGCATCCATCATGGCGTGTGGTGGCTTGCCATGGCGGGGCAGTTGTCCGGTTATCGCGTGAGCGTCAACTGGGAAACCTATCAGCAGTTCTCCGAGCAGTTCGAACGCTCGATCGTCACCCAGCAGATCTTCGAAATCGACCGCGACCGCGCCACCTGTGCGGGCGGCCAGGCGACCGTGGACTTCATGCTGGCGATGATCGCGCGTGACCACGGCCCCGAACTCGCTGACCGCATTGCCGATACGCTCGGCGTCGGCGTGTTGCGCGCCGGTGAAGAGCGGCAACGCATTCCCTACGTGACGGCACCGGGCGAGCGCCATCCGCGTCTGAACGATGCCCTGCTGTTGATGGAAGCGAATATCGAAGATCCGCTAACAAGCGATGAAATCGCGGGCCTCGTCGGCGTGTCGCGCAGGCAACTGGAGCGGCTGTTTCGCCAATACCTCGGCTCGATGCCGTCCAAGTACTACCTTGGGCTGCGTCTGTCGAAAGCGCGTACGCAGTTGCAGCGCACCAGCAAATCCGTCGTGCAGATCAGTCTCGCGTGCGGGTTTTCGTCGGCGGCGCACTTTTCGAATGCGTATCGCGAGCGTTTCGGCGTGACGCCGCGCGAGGACCGTCGCAACTGGATCGAAAAGCAGACGAGTGCGACCGGCACGGCAACGAGCGAACCGCGGCCAGCCGCGTTGATCGAACGTCCTGATGATACGGCGCGTTAGTCATGGGCCATGCCAGCCAACCCATGTGGCATGCGACGGCAACAAGCCCGACAGAACGCGTCGCGTATGAGCAAGACGTTTCACACGCGGTTATCTACACTGAAGCTATTACCCGCTACCTGTAACGAGGATTTGCCATGAACGACCAGACTGTGACACGCCAGACTTTCGACGAAGTGATGGTGCCGGTGTTCTCTCCCGCCGCCTTCGTGCCGGACCGCGGTCTCGGGTCGCGCGTCTGGGATACGCAGGGCCGCGACTATATCGACTTCGCGGGCGGCATCGCCGTCACCGCGCTTGGCCACGCGCATCCAGAACTGCTGAAGGTGCTGAGCGAGCAGGGCGGCAAGCTTTGGCACATTGGTAACGGTTACACGAACGAACCGGTGTTGCGTCTCGCCAAACGTCTCGAAGCGCTGACGTTCGCCGACCGCGCGTTCTTCGCCAATTCCGGCGCCGAAGCGAACGAAGCGGCGCTGAAGCTGGCGCGTCGCGTCGCTTTCGACCGTCACGGTATCGAGAAGGACGAAATCATCTCGTTCACGCAGTCGTTCCATGGCCGCACGTTTTTTACCGTGAGCGTCGGCGGTCAGCCGAAGTATTCGGAAGGCTTTGGACCGGTGCCGCAAGGTATCCGTCATCTGCCGTACAACGATATCGAAGCCGCACGCGAGGCGATCGGCGCAAAAACCTGTGCGGTGATCGTCGAGCCGATCCAGGGCGAAGGCGGCGTGATTCCGGCGGATCCGGCGTTTCTGAAAGCGTTGCGCGAGGCGTGCGATCAGTATGGCGCACTGCTGATTTTTGACGAGGTACAAACGGGTGTGGGCCGCAGTGGCACTTTCTACGCGTACGAGGACACCGGCGTGACCCCGGACATCCTGACCACGGCGAAGTCGCTCGGTAACGGCTTCCCGATTGGCGCGATGCTGACGACCAACGAACTCGCCGCACATTTCAAGGTGGGTGTGCATGGCACGACGTATGGCGGCAATCCGCTCGGTGCGGCGATTGCGGACAAGGTGGTCGAACTGATCAGCGACCCGAAGCTGCTCGAAGGCGTACGTTCGCGCAGCGAGACGCTCAAGGGGCATCTGGCGAAGCTCGACGAGCGCTTCGGCATTTTCAAGGAAGTGCGCGGCAAAGGATTGCTGATTGGCGCGGAACTGAACGATGCCTTCAAGGGCCGCGCCAAAGACTTCGTGACGGCAGCGGGCCAGCACGGCGTGATCATGCTGATGGCGGGTCCCGACGTACTGCGTTTCGCGCCGTCGCTGATCGTGCCGCTCGACGACATGAGCGAAGGTTTTGCGCGTCTGGCAAAGGCAATAGAAGCAGTGATCGGCGCGACAGCTGAAGCGCCGGCCCGTTAATCTGGCGTCACACTCAACCAACGGAACGACGATGCTCTTCGTACGCCCCGGCCGCCTCGCCGATCTCGATGCGCTCGAACATATGGCGCGCACGGCTCAACCCGTGCTGCACTCGCTGCCGCATGACCGCCGTGCGCTCGAAGCACGCGTCGCGCTGTCCGAAGACTCGTTTCGTGCGGAAGTCGATTTTCCGGGCGAGGAGTTTTACCTGTTCGTGCTCGAAGATAGCGAGACCGGCAAGCTGCTGGGCACGGCGAGCATCGTTGCCGCCGCCGGTTACTCGGAGCCGTTCTATGCATTTCGCAACGACGCGTTGATTCACGCGTCGCGCGAGCTGCATGTGAATCGCAAGATTCACGCGCTGACGATGTCGCATGAGCTCACCGGCAAGAGCCGGCTGGCGGGCTTCTATATCGACCCGTCGCTGCGTGGCGACGCCGCCGCGCATCTGATGTCGCGCTCGCGGATGATGTATATCGCCGCCAATCGAAAGCGCTTCACCTCCGAAGTGTTTTCGCTGCTGCTGGGCGTGACGGATGACGACGGCGTGTCGCCATTCTGGGAAGCGGTGGGGCGCAAATTTTTCGGCCGTAATTTCGCGGACATCGAAATCGAATCGGGTGGCCGTAGCCGCACCTTTATCGCTGAAGTGATGCCGAGTTATCCGGTGTATGTGCCGCTGTTGCCGGAATCGGCGCAGCGTGTGCTCGGCGAGCCGGACGAAAAAGCGCTGCTCGCGTATGAGATTCACCTCGAGGAAGGCTTCGAAACGGATCGCTTCGTGGATATCTTCGATGCGGGTCCGGTGTTGACGGCTCAGATCGATCGCAGCGCCTGTGTCAGGCGCAATGAAATGAGGACAGTACGCGAAGCGGCAGCCGGCGAGCGTGGCACCACGTGGCTGATCGCCAGCAACCGCGCGGACGACTTCCGCTGCGTGCTGGCCGCTTTACCTGACGAGAAGGCAATGGGCGCGCCGCTGCCGCTAGCGGTGCGCGACGCGCTTGGCGTGCAGAACGGCGACCCGGTGCGCTGTGTAGCGCTGCATCAGCCGGCCGAAGAGCATCCCTACGAACTTTCGGGAGAAGCAGAATGATCGTCGTTCGCGTCGTGCAGACGGGCGATGTGGACGCGCTCGTCGCGCTCGCTCAGGAGACTGGCCCTGGTCTCACCACGTTCAAGCCTGACCGCGATGCACTCGAAGCGCGCGTGGCGCGTTCGCGCCGCACGATGGAAGACAAGGCCGCGCCGCATGAAGCAGGCTACTTCTTCGTGATGGAAGACACCGCTACCGGCGACGTGGCTGGCGTATGCGGCATCGAAAGTTCGGTCGGTCTGGAACAGCCGTTTTACAACTATCGTGTGAGCACGGTGGTGCATGCGAGCCAGGATCTGGGTATCTGGACACGCATGCATGCGCTCAACATTTCGCACGACCTGACCGGCTACGCGG
Source organism: Paraburkholderia sp. GAS82 (assembly GCF_050436285.1). Classification (NCBI taxonomy): domain Bacteria; kingdom Pseudomonadati; phylum Pseudomonadota; class Betaproteobacteria; order Burkholderiales; family Burkholderiaceae; genus Paraburkholderia; species Paraburkholderia sp. GAS82. The sequence goes on along the minus strand of NZ_JBNDLX010000004.1, from coordinate 337,638 downwards.
AAGTCTGCTCGTTGTTCCTGAGCCCACGTTACCGCACGAGCGGCGTGGGTGGCTTGCTGTCGCGCTCGCGCTTCATGTTTCTCGCGCAGTTCCGTGAGCGCTTTCCACAGCGTCTGTGCGCTGAATTGCGCGGCCATTTCGATGCGAACGGCACCTCGCCATTCTGGCGCGCGGTGGGCTCGCATTTCTACCAGATCGATTTCAACGCCGCGGACTATCTGAGCTCGCATGGCCGCAAGGCATTTCTCGCCGAGCTGATGCCGCGCTATCCGGTGTACGTCGAGCTGTTGCCGCAGGAGGCGCAGGATTGCGTCGGCCTGACGCATAACGACACGATTCCCGCGCGCCGGATGCTCGAATCCGAAGGGCTGCGTTACGAGAATCACGTCGATATTTTCGATGCGGGTCCGGTGCTCGAATGCCATATCGCCGACTTGCGAACGGTCCGCGAGAGTGTGGTGGTGCCGGTCGAGATCTTCGCGCTGGGGGCAACGCCCGCGCCGCAGGATGGGCCGAGGTCGCTGGTGTCGAATACTTCGCTCGGCGATTTCCGCGTCGGCGTTGCGGCAGGCGTGCCGAAGGACGGCGTGTTCCGTCTTGCCGCCGACGAAGCCGCGGCGCTCGACGTGAAGGCCGGCGACCCGGTACGGGTGCTGCCGCTGAAACATAAACAGGGATGATCATGACTGAGCTTTTCATCGACGGCGAATGGGCCGCCGGCACAGGACACGTATTCACCTCGCGCAACCCCGGCACGGGTGCGACGGTGTGGGAAGGCCACAGCGCATCTGCTGAAGACGTGGACCTTGCAGTGCGCAGCGCGCGCGATGCGTTTGCAACGTGGTCGACATTGAGTCTTGAAGATCGCTGCGGCATTGCGCGCCGTTTCGCTGCGCTGCTGACCGAGCGCAAGGAAGCGCTGGCCGAAGCGATTGGCCGTGAGACTGGCAAGCCGTTGTGGGAAGCACGTACCGAGGTGGCGTCGATGGCGGCCAAGGTCGAGATTTCGATTCAGGCGTACAACGAGCGCACCGGCGAAAAGCGCACAGCGATGGCAGACGGCACTGCTGTGCTGCGGCATCGTCCGCATGGTGTGGTGGCAGTGTTCGGGCCGTATAACTTCCCGGGGCACTTGCCGAATGGGCATATCGTACCTGCGCTGATCGCTGGTAACGCGGTGGTGTTCAAGCCGTCCGAACTCGCGCCGGGTGTCGCCCGTGCGACCGTCGAAGTGTGGCGTGACGCCGGCTTGCCCGCGGGCGTGCTGAACCTCGTGCAGGGCGAGAAAGGTACCGGCATCGCGCTGGCGAATCACCGGCAGATCGACGGGCTGTTCTTCACCGGCAGTTCGGACACGGGTACGTTGCTGCACAAGCAGTTCGGCGGCCGTCCGGAAATCTTGCTGGCGCTGGAGATGGGCGGCAACAATCCGCTCGTGATCGGACCGGTTGAGGATATCGACGCAGCAGTGCATCACACGATTCAATCCGCTTTCCTGTCGGCCGGGCAGCGCTGCACTTGCGCACGTCGTATCCTCGTGCCGAATGACAGCTTCGGCGACCGCTTTATCGAGCGTCTTGCCGATGTGACTTCACGTATCACAGTGGGCGAATACAACGCCGAGCCGCAGCCGTTCATGGGCGCGGTAATCTCGGCGCGGGCGGCCGCACGCCTCGTCAGCGCGCAGGCGCATCTGCTCGAAGCCGGTGCCCGTTCCCTGTTGACGATGGAGCAGCGTGACCCGCAACTCGGCTTCGTCACCCCGGCCATTCTCGATGTGACGAACGTGCACGACCTGCCCGACGAAGAGCACTTCGGCCCGCTTGCGCAAATCATTCGCTATGCGAATTTCAATGACGCGATCGAGCGCGCCAACGATACGGCCTTCGGCTTGTCCGCAGGCCTTCTTGCCGACGACGAAACCCTGTGGACGCACTTCCAGCGCACGATCCGCGCCGGTATTGTCAACTGGAACCGGCCGACCAATGGTGCGTCGTCCGCGGCGCCGTTCGGTGGCACGGGACGCTCGGGCAACAACCGTCCGAGCGCGTATTACGCTGCCGACTACTGCGCCTATCCGATGGCCTCCGTCGAAAGCGCGCAACTGCAAATGCCCGCGAGCGTGTCGCCGGGCCTTCATTTCTGAGGATCGACGATGCAAGCCACTGAAGCCAATTTCGACGGCCTCGTCGGCCCGACGCACAACTATGCCGGGTTGTCGTTCGGCAATGTCGCGTCGCAGAACAACGAGAAGTCCGTCGCCAATCCGAAGGCCGCTGCGAAGCAGGGCCTGCGCAAGATGAAGCAGCTTGCCGAGCTCGGTTTCCATCAAGGCGTGCTGCCGCCGCAAGAGCGGCCGTCGATGCGCCTGTTGCGCGAACTCGGTTTTTCCGGCGACGACGCGACGGTGATTGCGCGTGTCGCGAAAGATGCGCCCGAGTTGCTGGCCGCGGCCAGTTCGGCATCGGCGATGTGGACAGCGAATGCCGCCACGGTGAGCCCATCGGCGGATACCGAAGACGGCTGCGTACATTTCACGCCGGCCAATCTGTGCAGCAAGCTGCATCGTGCCATCGAACACGAGTCGACGCGCCGCACGCTGCGCGCGATCTTCGCGGACCGCGACCGGTTCGAAGTGCATGAAGCGCTGCCTGGCACGCCGGCACTCGGCGATGAAGGCGCGGCGAATCACACGCGCTTTTGTGCGGAATATGGCACAGGTGGTGTCGAATTCTTTGTCTATGGTCGGAGCGAATATCGGCGTGGACCGGAGCCGAAGCGCTATCCGGCGCGTCAAACCTTCGAGGCGAGCCGCGCGGTTGCGCAGCGTCATGGGCTTGCGGAAGCGGCGACTGTCTATGCGCAGCAGAATCCCGACGTGATCGACGCTGGCGTGTTTCACAACGACGTGATTGCGGTCGGCAATCGCAACACGCTGTTCTGTCACGAACTGGCGTTTGTCGAGCAGCAAGCGGTGTACGACGAGCTGCGAGCGAAGCTTGGCAAGCTCAATGCGAAGTTCGACGTGATAGAAGTCCCGGACGCGCGGGTGGGTGTGAGCGATGCCGTGACGTCGTATCTGTTCAACAGCCAGTTGCTCACGCGCCCCGACGGCAAGCAGGTGCTGGTCGTGCCGCAGGAATGCCGCGAAAACCCACGGGTGGCGGAGTATCTGGATGGCTTGACCTCGCACGGCGGCCCGATCGACGATGTGCTGGTGTTCGACCTGCGCGAGAGTATGAAGAACGGCGGCGGCCCGGCTTGCCTGCGTTTGCGGGTGGTGTTGAGCGAGGCTGAACGCGCGGCGGTTACGCCCGGCGTGTGGATCACCGACACGCTGTTTGGCCGGCTCGATGCGTGGATCGAAAAGCACTATCGCGATCGCCTCGCGCCGGCCGATCTGACCGATCCGAGCCTGCTGCTCGAATCGCGCACGGCGCTGGATGAGTTGACGCAGATTCTCGGGCTGGGTTCGTTGTATGACTTCCAGCGCTGAGCACGGCATGACACACGACCCGCGCAATGCACTGTTGAGTGATTTTCTTGCCTACACGTTAGCGGGCACGCAGCCGTCAGCGGGTGAAGCCAAGGGCGTGTGCGCAAATGGCGTGCGCTGGACGTGGCTTGACGAAGGCATCCTGCAATTCGAACCTGCTGAGGCTTCGGGCAAGCAAAGCGTGCTGGCTTCGGCCGGTGTGCACGGCGACGAGACTGCACCGATCGAACTGCTGTCGGGGGTGGTGCGCGATATCGCCGAAGGGCGGACCGCGCTGACGTGTCGTCTGCTGGTGATACTGGGCAACGTCGCCGCGATGCGCGCCGGCTGCCGTTACGTTGACGACGACCTGAATCGGCTCTTCAGCGGTCGGCATGCTCAGGTGCCGAATAGTCGCGAGGCGCCGCGTGCGATTGCACTGGAACACGTAGCGGCACAATTCTTCGCAGATGCCTCCGATGCACCAGGCGCCCGCTGGCACGTCGACATGCATACGGCGATTCGCGCGTCGGTCTTCGAGCAGTTTGCGCTGCTGCCGCACACCGGTGCGCCGCTCTCGCGGGCGATGTTCGAATGGTTGCGCGATGCGTCCATTTCGGCGGTGCTGCTCCATACGACGAAGGGCAACACGTATTCGCATTTCACTGCGCAAGTGTGTGGTGCCGAAGCTTGCACGCTGGAACTCGGCAAGGTGCGGCCGTTTGGCCAGAACGACCTCGCGCGTTTCGCCGGCGCGGATAGGGCACTGCGTGATCTGCTGGCTGGCGTTGAAGACAACGCAAGCGAACCTTTGCCGCGCGTGTTCACGGTGATCGATCAGATCACGAAGCAAAGCGATGCGTTCGAATTGCTGGTTGCAGCAGATGTGCCGAACTTCACGCCATTCGAGCAGGGCACGCTGCTCGCGCGCGATGGCGATTATCGTTATGTGGTGCGTCGTGCCGAAGAGCGCATCGTGTTTCCGAATCCCACCGTGAAGCCGGGTTTGCGCGCCGGATTGCTGGTGATCGAGACGACCGGGGAGACGCTCGCAGCGCTTGCCTGAACAATCCGCCGTACTTCAACGTTGCGGCGATGGGCCCATCGCCGCATTCCCCACACCTTGTACAATCCCGCCCTCGCGGCCGGTCCGCCCTCGTGACCGGTTGCGCTGCAAAATCACAACGGCCGCATTCGCGGCCGTTGCCTCTGATGCACCACCATCCGCCATCCGGCGACTGCGCCTACTTCAGATAGTCGAACGCCACTTCGCCGAGACCCAGCGTCAGATCCGCCAGCAAATGGCGCGCTTCAACAATCTCCAGCACCGGCAATTCCGCAACCGGCGCGAGCGCGTGCGGCGACAGCTGCAGCGCAGCCGGCCCGGTCCATGCGCCCTTGAGGTCGATATCCTGCAGGTAGTAGCGCACCAGTTCGCAGATACGCGGCGTACCGTCGACGTGCGGCATGACCTTCAGCAGGAAGTTTGGCGCTTCAAGGCGTTTCTTCTGCTGCACGAGATCGAGCTGGCGATGCTTGTAGCCCATCGTGCCGGTGGCAATGCGCACAGGACCGTAGTCGAGCGTGCCCACGAGCGTGTCGGTATGCACTTCGAGTACCGGCTTGGCGAGCTTCTTCGGAAAGCCCCACAGTTCGCGGCCACCTGCGATCGGCGGATGGTCGTCGAGATACATCGCCAGCGTGTAGCTGCCGGCAACGCCGTTATAGGACACCGGAATCACCTGTCCGCTTTCCGTGTAGTCGCCGAAGCCGGTCGAGTCCGGCATGCGGATGAACTCGTAGTGCACCAGCGGCTCGCCGATTTCCAGCGGCTCGGGCACGACGGCGCGCAGCTTGGCCGGGTCGGTGCGGTACGTGATGATCAGGAATTCCCGGTTAATGAACCGGTAGGGGCCGATCGGGAACGCCGGGCTCGTAATCGGCATGGCGAAGGCATTGTCTAGCACGCTTTTGACGTCCATGGTTTTCCTTGGTGGTTAATCGCGGGTTGGAACGCTTCTGCACTGCACAAGAGTATCGTCGATTCGCGACTTGCTCGCATTCTCGTTGCGGGAATTGAATATTTTTTGAAAATCGCGCATAGCCGTGCCTGAGGGGAGCGGCCTGCGCTAAAATCGAAGAACGTCGCAAAGCGGCGTCATGCGGCGCTCTCAGCCCGATTTCGGGTCCGATCGCACGCCATGTGAGAAGCAAAAAACAGCAGGAAGCGCCAGGGCGCTTATCGGGGGAATGGAATGTCCAGCATCGAAGTCGACGATCCGAGTCGGGCCGGCGGTGAGCCCGGTCGGGCTGACGGCGCATCAGTCAAGCCTTGTTTCGCCCGCCAGCCGATCCTCGATCGCGACGGCATGCTATGCGGCTACGAACTCAAGCTTCATTGTGTGAGCGAAGCGCCGGCAGGCGACGCCGCAGCCAGTACTGACGCAACCGGGCATACCGTGCCCGATGACGCAACCACGGCCGCCGCTGCCGAAGGCGAACCGCGCGCTGTCGTGCAGCCCACCTTCACGCAGTCCGTCGTCACCGCGCTGATGCATTCGGGCGTGCGCGGAGCGTTGGCCGGCCACCTTGCCCATCTGGACGTCAGCCGCGAGATGCTGTTCGACGAGGCGCTCGAACTCCTGCCGGCCGAGCGTTTCCTGTTCGAGCTCCAGCCGGATATCGAAGTGGACGACGAGCTGATTGCGCGAATCGTCGTGCTGCATGCGCGGCGCTACCGCTTCGTGCTTGATGCCGTGGTGGTTCCGAGCGACACGTTTGCGCGCCTGCTGCCCTATGCCGAGCGCGTGAAAATCGATCTTCCGCACATCTCCCGCGCGCTGTTGCCGAAGCTTTCCACCGTGCTGAAATCGGCGGGCAAATTGTTGATTGCCCAAGGCATCGAAGCACAGGAGGATTTCGAAACCGCCCTCAATCTCGGCTTCGACAAATTTCAGGGCTATTACTTCGCGCGCGCGCAGACCGCGACGTTGCGCAAGGTGAGTGCGCCGCGTCACGCATTGCTGAACCTGCTGCAGTTGCTAGCCGGCGACCCGACGGTCGCGCAGCTCGAAGCCGAGCTGAAGCTTAATCCGGTGCTGGTGATGCATCTGATGAAGCTGGCGAATTCGAGCGGCCTTGCGGTCGGCCACAAGGTGACCACGCTGCGCGAAGCGATCAATGCGACCGGCACCAACCGGATTGCCCGCTGGACCCAGTTACTGTTGTATGCGGACGGCCGCAAGGTCGCGCTGGAAGACGACCCGCTGCTGCAACTCGCCGCCACCCGCGCACGTTTCATGGAACTGGCGGTGCTGCGTCTGCCGAAGGCCGGCCGCGACGAAGCCGATGCAGCGTTTCTGACGGGCGTGTTTTCGTTCGTGGATGCAGTGTTCGGCGGCTCGATCGAGAACACGCTCAATGTGCTGACGCTCTCGAAGCCGATTCAGGCGGCGATCCTGCGTCGCGAAGGCGTGCTGGGTCTGCTGCTGTCGGTGGTCGATGCGCTCGAGCGCGGTGAATGGAAAGAAATTGAAAGCGTGTGTGCGGAGCTGGCACCGTTGACGGTGCGCGAAGTCGCCGAACTGGGACTCGTCGCGGCGGCGTGGGCAGGCGTTGCGGATCGCAGCGCCGAGGCAAAAGGTCTGGAGCGGATCGAGGACTAAACCCGATCGGGGAGTGCGCTGCCGGGTCCGGACTTCGGTCCGCGGCGCTGCAGCCTGGCAATGAGCCGGGCCGCTCACTCCTTCACAGCATCTCCAGTTCCTGCATCGGCGCATGGGAAAAAAAACGCCCTAACTCCCGCGCCAGTTCATTCAACGCTGCCATCTCGCCCTGCGAGATCCGCCGTGCCTCGTCGGCCTGGCACCAGTCGCCGTACAGAAGCGCGACCGTCGTCTGATTCTCGCCCATCACCGGCAGCAGCACGAACGAGCGGGTATCCGCGAAACTGCGCCGGAACCATTCGGGCAGCCGCGCCACCATCTTCGGGTCGCGCGCATTTTCTATGAAGATGCCCACCGAGTTCGCAATCGCGAGATGGAACACGTCGGGCTCGAACGCGGTATTGAACGTCAGACCGGGCAGGGCAGCCTCGATCTTTGGTCCGAATCCCATACGCGCCTTGAACGTACCGCTGCTGTGGCGTACGAACATGACGGTACGCGCGAAGCCGAGACCGGCGTGCACCGTTTCGGTGGCCATGGCCAGCGCCGGGCCGAGTGCGCTACCTGCTTTCAGCGCCCGCAGATCTTCGACGCCCGCGGCGATGCGTGCCTCGGGATCGAGCGCTTCGCGGGCAATCGCGTCGGCGTTGGCGCGCAGCTCCACGATCTCGCGCATCACGCCTTCGCCGTCTTCTTCGCGGGCGAGCGCCACGCTCATTTCGAGCAGCACTTCGGGGTCGGTGTTCAGCGCGCGGCCGTAACGGTGTGCGAGCTCGGCGATGCGTGCCTCGCGCTGCCAGTCCGACATGTTCGGCGTGGTCAGCACGGCGGCGACTTCGGTGGAGTAGTTGGTGATGGCGCGCAGCCATTGCACCTGGCGGGACTCTTCGGTGTCGTGCGGATCGAACTCGCCCATGCCGGAGCGGATCATGTCGGGCAGGCGCCAGCGCACCGCGGCTTCCTCGCCGATCTCGTCGAACGTGACGCCCAGCACGGTGATGCAGGCTTCGCTTTCCTCGATATTGGTGTCGACCAGGCGGCGGATCTGGTCCCACTCGGCGTCGAGATAGAAAACCACGAGCAGCTTGCCGATCTGGCGCATCAGCGTGCAGACTACGGCTTCTTCGCCGGCGCGCAGGTCGCCGCGCTCGGTTAGCTTACGGGCGACGCAGCCCGACAGCAGGGTGCGATTCAGTTCGAGTTTCGCGTCGATGCGGCGCGGCACGCTGTGATGAAAGTGATCGACGATCTTCAGGCCGACCACGAGGTGGCCGACCGCGTCCATCCCGAGCACCATCAAGGCGCGCGACACGGTGGTGATATTTCCGCCGAAGGCCATGTACATCGCCGAGTTGGCGAGGCGCAGCACCTTCTGGGTCAACGCAAAATCGGACAACACGACCTGCACGAGACCTGTGAAGTCGAGGTCGTCGTTGTTCATTGCAGCCATGGTTGTGCGCAGCGATTGCGACAGCATGGGGAAATCGCCGCGCTCGCTCATTCGAGACCAGAGCCTGTCGAGCACCGCTGCCTTTACCATGTGATTCCCGCTAAAGCCATACGTATTCCATTGAGTCGCAGACCGGCGTCATGCCGGTGTTCGATGCAGGTGCGCCAGTTCTTCCGGGTCCGCCGGGCCCGCATGAGAAGACGCATGCAGGTGCAACGTGTTTGCTTCGAAACGCTGCGCCAGTTCCTCGGACGGCAACGCCTTGCAGACGAGCCAGCCCTGAATATGATCACATCCCATTTCGGTCAGCAGGGTGCGTTGTTCCTCGGTTTCCACGCCTTCTGCGACCAGCTCCAGGTCTAGCGTTTGCGCAAGTCCCACGACCGCGCTAACGATGGCCTGATCATTACGGGAGGTTAGCAGATTCTCGACGAAACTCCGGTCGATCTTAAGTTTCGCTAAGGGAAAGCGTTGCAGGTACGCAAGACTCGAGTAGCCGGTGCCGAAGTCGTCGACCGCGAAGCGGATGCCCATCGCGGTAAGCTCTTCCAGCAGGCCCTTCGCGTGCGCCGGGTCGTGCATCAGCAGGCTTTCGGTGATCTCGAACACGAGACGGCGCGGGTCGATCCCGGTGAGTTCGATGGCCTCGCGCACGCTGTCCTTGAAACGCGGGTCGCGGAACTGCTGCGGCGACACATTGACCGCGACGTACTGCATCCTGATGCCGCGCATGTCCCACTGGATCAACTGCATGCAGGCGATCTTGAGGACCCAGTTGCCAAGGTAATTGATGAGCCCGACCGATTCGGCGAGGGGAATGAACATCGACGGCGGTACGAGGCCATGCACCGGATGGAGCCACCGGATCAACGCTTCCACGCCCACCACGCCATGGCTCTGGCTGCTGGTGATCGGTTGGAAGTGCAGCGAGAATTCGCCGTTGCGCACGGCGTCGTACAGATCGGCTTCGAGCTTCAGGCGTTCGGCGTCGGCGGGGTCGTCGTCCGGCACATAGAACGCCAGGGTGTTGCCGCCCGCTGCCTTGGCCTGCAGCAGCGCGTGGTCGGCCCAACGCAGCAGGTTGTTATCGCGGCCCGCGGTGTCGTTGACATGGCGCACGTCCGGATAGAGTGCAATGCCGATGCTCGCCGACAGATGCACCTGCTGGCCGTTGAACACGTATGGCTGCTGGATGGCGGTCAGAAGACGCCGCGCCAGCGCTTCAGCGGCCGCCACGGCATAGGTACGGCTGGCTGCGACCGGCATGAGGATGGCGAATTCGTCGCTCGCCACCCGGGCGATCTGGTCGCTCACGGAGGTGGTGTTCGAGATGCGTCGGGCGGTTTCGCGCAGCATGTCGTCGCCGGCGTCGTAGCCGAGCGCACGGTTCACGCGCTGGTAATCGTCGATGTCGAGCAGCAGCAGGGCGGCCGGCGTACCGTGCGCGTCGGCTTGCTGCTGGGCGTCGAGCAGCGCCGGCACCAGCGCGGACTGATTGGCGAGGCCCGTCAGGCGATCGTGGTGCAAGGCATGCGTGAGGCGCTCTTCGGTGGCGCGCCAGGCCGACACGTCGAAGCCGGCAATCGCAAAGCCCTCGACACCGTCGTGGCTGTTGCGCACGACGCGCAATTCAACCGTGACCGGATAGGTCAGCGACTTGATCAGGCTGAGCGTCGCTTTCTCGATGCTGCCGGTGGCCGAGGCGCGGGCCAGCAGCGCGTCGAGGCGCTCGGCGTCGGCGGGCGCGACGATGTCGTGCAGTGTAATGGTCTGTAAGTATTCCCGGTGGTAGCCTATGAATCTCAGGCTTGCCTCGGACACGTAGAGGAAGCGCAGCTCCCGGTCGACGTGAGCAAGCAGGTCGACCGCACCGACGGCCTGCTCGAGGGGGGAGCGGCTTGCGCTCGGTTGGGGTAAGCCTTCCGGGCGGCGCCCTAACGCACGGACCCGCTCGATGACCGTACGCAAGGAGCCCCGGCGGGGCGCGGTGATCCTGTTCGCTTCCATGTTTCTCGCTGGCAACCCGTTTTCGTCTGCGGGCGGCCCGGCTCGGTCCCGCCGGTTCAGCGCGGGTGGTCGAGAGGCATGAAGCCGCCCATCAGAACGAGATAACGACCCCCACGCGAAAATCTTTAGCGGTTGCTGTAAATATTGATGATGGCGACCGGTGCGTCGCTCGAGACAAGCGATGGTAATGCTGCAACGCCGATTCACCGCCGGCCGCCTTGGCGGCCCGGTGCGGATTCAGTTAAAGTGAAGCGGCTTACCGTCCGTTATCTAGAGTTACGCCCCATGCTCGCAGCGGACGCGGGAGTGGCCCCACTGCGCAGCGTTTTCGAACCCATGCACCGATGAGCCATGTCTGAACCGTTTCCTGCCGGGGCCAAGCCCGGGCAAGTCGAGGTGCCTGCACAGTCCGCCCAGGGGGCCGAGGCAGCGGCCGACGCGCCCTTTGTCTATCTGGGCCGCCAGCCGATTCTCGATCGCGATGGCGCGCTCTACGCTTACGAGCTGCTGTTCCGGGCCGGCGCGCACAATTATGCCGAAGTCAGCGACGACGCGCAGGCGACCGCGCAGGTCGTCGCGCGCACGATTGGCGGAATCGGGGTATCGGCGGTGCTCGGACATCATCGCGGCTTCGTCAACATCGGCCGCGACCTGTTATTCGACGACATCGTTCACCTGATGTCGCCAGAGCGTTTCGTGCTCGAAATTCTCGAGACCGTCGCCATCGACGCCCAGCTGGTGCGCCGCCTTGCCGAACTGCGCAACGCCGGCTTTCAGGTGGCGCTCGACGACGTGAGCGAGCTGTCGGAAGGCTTGCTCGCCGTGCTTCCGTATACCGACATCGTCAAGATCGACTTTCTGCTCACGCCCCGGGCGGCGCTGCCCAAACTGGCCAGGGCCGTGCTGGCGCAAGGGAAGACGCTGCTTGCCGAGAAGGTCGAAACGCGCGAAGACTTCGCGCTTGCCCGCGACCTCGGCTTCCATCTGTTCCAGGGATATTTCTTCGCCCGCCCGCAGGTGCTGACCGCGCCGCGCAACCGTTCGTCTCGCCCGGCGCTGTTGCGCCTGCTGGCGTTGCTTGCACGCGACGCCGGCATTATCGAGCTCGAGGCCGAACTCAAGCGCAACCCGAACGTCGTGGTGCAGTTGCTGCGCCTCGTCAATTCGAGCGCGTTTGGGCTTGGACGCAATATCGCTTCGTTGCGCGAGGCGATCATCGCGACCGGCACGCGGCAGATTGCCCGCTGGGCGCAACTGCTGCTGTACGCCGACGGCGGCGATCTGCCGTGGCGCTCCGATCCGCTGGTGCAACTGGCCGGCACGCGTTCGCGCTTCATGGAACTGGCGGCGCGCTGGCTGCGTCCGTCGGACGAGGAATTCGCAGACGCCGCGTTCATGACGGGAATCTTTTCGCTGGTGCACGTGGTGTTGGGCACGACGCCTGCCGAGACGCTCGACAAACTTGGCCTGGCGCCGCTGATTCGCGACGCGATCGTCGAGCATAGCGGGGCGCTCGGTGCACTGCTGGGCATCGCCGAGGCCGCAGACCAGGGCGCAGACCTGCGCGCCGACGGCGCATTGACCGCCGCCGGACCCGACGTGCCCGAGGCGTTTGCGGCCTTGACGCCGGAGGTGCTGGCGGAACTGAACCTGTCCGCGGCGGCGTGGTTCGGCGCGCATGCGGGCCTGGAGTAGAGGGCGGCCGGCGCCTTGCGGGGTCTTTCAGCGTGGTTTCCCGGGACGTGATCCAATAGTGGCTGAGTCATGGCTTGACGCGCCCGACGGCGCGACGCAGGACGTGGCTTCATTCATCGCACGGACCACGTGCGTCAACGCCTGGAGGGGCTCGAGATGAAACGAAAGTTCATGCCGGTATTACTGGCAACGGTATTGTCGGCAACGTTTGGGCTGTATTCGCTGACTGCGTCGGCGACGCTCAAGCCGGGCGAGGCCGCGCCGGATTTCACGACCCAGGCGTCGCTGGGAGGCAAGACTTACACCTACAACCTGGCTGACGAGTTGAAGAAGGGGCCGGTGGTGCTGTACTTTTACCCGGCGGCTTTCACGAAGGGTTGCACGATCGAGGCGCATGAGTTTGCGGATGCTGTTGACGAGTACAAGAAATATGGCGCGACGGTGATTGGCGTTTCGCACGACAACATCGACACGTTGACGAAATTTTCGGTCAGCGAATGCCGCAGCAAATTCCCGGTGGCGGCCGATGCGGACGCGAAGGTGATTGGCGCGTACGACGCGGGGCTGCCGATGCACAACTCGATGGCGAACCGGGTGTCGTACGTGATTGCGCCGGACGGCAAGATCATTTACGAATACACGAGCCTGTCGCCGGACAAGCATGTCGAGAACACGCTGGAGGCAGTGAAGCAGTGGGCGGCGACGCATAAGTCGCAGTGAGTGACGGCTGATGATCCCGCGGACAATGCCGTGCTACGCTGATAGCCGGTCTGGTTAGCGGGGTGATCCGAGATGCCTATTGTTGTGGGTCTGGCGGTACTGGCCGCGCTGATTTATGGCGCGGTGTGGTCGTTCGATGCGGTGCTGGCGCATTGTGGGCTGGCCGTAGCGATTGGGGTTGCTGCGGTGGTTGCTGCTCTGGTGGCTGCGGCGGTGGTTTATTGGCTGCGGCGCCGGCGCGAGGTCGCCCCGAATATTCATGACGGCGATTGGACGCATGAATTGAAGGCTGAATGGGGTGGGGTCCGGCTCGCGGCCGGAAAGCGGTTGTGCAGGGTGGATTTGCATGGCGCTCAGGGGGATTATATTTTTGCCGATCTTCTGGGGGCTGATGTTGAGGCTGCTGGGCAGGGATTTCAGCTTGCGCTTAAGGTTCGGGATGCTAAGTGTCCTGTCTGGAAGTTGCCCATGCGGGATGAGCGGCAGGCTAAGCAGTGGAAGAGGGTTTTTGGGTTGGCTGTTGAGCAGAGGCTTTGATTTTTTTTGCCTGCGCGGCGCTTGTCGTTGTTCTTGCTGCTTTGGCCTTTCCTTGCTTTGTTATCGGTCTATTAGCGATGCCCCTGTGCGGGGCGGCACTTACTTTCTTTGCCGCCGCAAAGAAAGTAAGCAAAGAAAGCGGGCTTCCAACCGCTAGCTCGTAGGTGTCCACCACTTGTGTGAACACGGAGTGGTCCGCGCACGCGAAGTGCCCTCGCGCCTTGAGCGGTAGTGACAAGGCAGTCATCCGTTCCAGCGTTGCGCTGCGCGCCCCGCCGTCGGGCATAACGCCTTCTGCACGTTATGTAGGAATTCGAACGTTTTTGGAGGCACTCCTTTGCTGGAGTCGTGTCTATCGTTCTTGCCCCGTGTAACAGACGCAGGCTTTCGCGAAATGGAGTAGCACCAGTGCGGCCCTCAGATCTGAGATGCTTCTTTGTGTCGCTAAGCAGTCGCGACTGCCCCGACCCCTGGCAGGTGGGTTTTTCGCCGACAGACCCATCCGCCGCGCACGTAGTGGGCGGGCGGGATGAATGAGTCCTTTGTCACTAACTGGTGTGGTGCGAGGGCAGATTTCGTGCGCGGACCACTCCGTTATCAAGATGAGTGGTGGACACCTACGAGCTAGCGGTTTGAAGCCCGCTTTCTTTGCTTACTTTCTTTGCGGCGGCAAAGAAAGTAAGTGCCGCCCCGCACAGGGGCGAAGCTAATAGACCGATAAGAATGCAAGGAAAGGCCAACATCGCAAGAGCAACCGCCAAACCAAGGCGCCGCAGGCAAAAACAGACCACCGGGACATCAAAGAAAGGCCAACGCCAAAAGAACTGTGACAAGCGCCGCGCAGGCAAAAACCCCAAACCTATACCTGTGCCGCCGGCCGCCCACGCCGGCCCCGCCGCCCCCTCCCTTCCCACCTAACCCGAATCCGATCCATATAAAGATAAACAACCGGAGTGGTATAAAGCGTAAGCACCTGACTAACAATCAACCCGCCAACAATGGCAATGCCAAGAGGCGCCCGAAGCTCAGCCCCATCCCCATTCCCGAACGCCAACGGCAACGCCCCAAGCAGCGCAGCACAAGTCGTCATCATGATCGGTCGAAACCTCAACAGACACGCCTGGTGAATCGCGTCATAAGACGATAACCCCTGCCGCGAGGCTTCAATCGCAAAATCGATCATCATGATCGCGTTCTTCTTCACGATCCCGATCAGCAGAATCACCCCAATCAACGCAATGATGCTGAACTCCGTCTGAAACAGCATCAACGCCAGCAATGCCCCCACGCCCGCCGAAGGCAACGTCGACAGAATCGTCAACGGATGGATATAGCTCTCGTACAAAATCCCCAGCACGATATACACCGCTGCCAGCGCAGCCAGAATCAGCAACGGCATATCTGATAACGACTGCTGAAACGCCTGCGCCGTCCCCTGGAAGCTGCCGTGGATCGTCCCCGGCATGCCAATCTCGCCCATCGTGTCGTAAATCGCTTTCGTTGCATCCGACAAGGACTTGCCTGGCGGCAAGTTAAACGAGATCGTCGAGGCCACGAACTGGCTCTGGTGATTCACCGATAGCGGCGTGTTCCCCGGTCCGAAGCTCGCAATCGCCGACAACGGAATCATCGTCTCCTTCGACGTCGATACCGCCGACCCCGATGACGCACTCGACTTGCCGCTCGCCGCCAGCGAATTGATCGCCAGGTTGCGCGCCGAGTCCGATGCAATCGCCGCTGCGCTTGAGGAGGTCGTGCCACCCGTGCCGCCGCTCGAGGCGCTAGTGCTGCTCGTGCTGCTGGTGTTTGCCACCGTCGCCGTTACCGTGCCCACCGTCGCGTTGGTGCTCTGCGTGCCGCTCGCGCTGCCCCCGGACGTGCTGATGTAAATCTGGTTCAGCATGTCCGGGCTTTGCCAGTATTTCGGCGCGACTTCCATCACCACGTGGTACTGGTTCAACGGGTTGTAAATCGTCGACACCTGGCGCTGCCCGAATGCGTCGTACAGCGTGTTGTCGATTTGCGCCGGCTCGATGTTCAGGCGCGCGGCACTCGCGCGGTCGATCGTCACCATCGATTCCAGGCCGCCTTGCTGCTGGTCGGAATTCACGTCCGCCAGTTCGGGCCGTGCCTGCAGCGCTTCTGTCAATTTCGGGCCCCACGTATAGAGGTCGGTCGTGGAATCGGCCAGTAACGTGAACTGGTATTGCGCGTTCGATTGCCGGCCGCCCACGCGGATGTCCTGCACGGCCTGCAGGAAGGTGCGCACACCCGCTACGTTGGAGAGCGGCCCGCGCAGTTGTGCGATCACCTGGTCCGCCGACAGGCGGCGTCCTGGCTTTTCCTTCAACTGCACGTACATGAAGCCGGAATTGGTCTGGCGTCCGCCGGTGAAGCCGACTACCCCGTCCACCGCAGGGTTTTGACCGACGATCTTCATCATCTCGGAAAACTTGCCTTTCATCGCCTGGAAGGACGTCGACTGGTCGGCCTGGATGCCGCCGACGAGGCGGCCCGTGTCCTGCTGCGGAAAAAAGCCTTTCGGGATGATCACGTAGAGCCAGATGTTGATCCCGATCGTCGCGATCAGCACCAGCAGGATCAGCAGCGGATGCCGCAGCGACCAGCCGAGCGTGCGCTCGTAACCACGCTGCATCGCCGCGAAGCCGCGTTCGAGCCAGCGCGCGAAGCGTCCTTCTTCTTCTCGTTCGTGCGGCTCGTTGAGCAGGCGGGAGCACATCATCGGCGTGAGCGTCAGCGAGACCAGCAGCGAGACGCCGATCGCCAGTGACAGCGTCAGCGCAAATTCGCGGAACAGCCGCCCAACAATGCCGCCCATCAGCAGGATCGGCAGGAACACGGCGACCAGCGAGATGCTGATCGACACCACCGTGAAGCCGACTTCGCGTGCGCCCAGGAACGCGGCCTTCATGCGCGGCACGCCGTCCTCGATATGCCTTGAGATGTTCTCGAGCACCACGATTGCATCGTCGACCACGAAGCCGGTCGCGATGGTCAACGCCATCAGCGACAGGTTGTCGATCGAAAAACCCATCAGGTACATCGCGGCGAACGTGCCAATGATCGAGATCGGCACCGCGACGCTCGGAATCAGCGTTGCGCGCCAGTTGCGCAGGAACAGGAACACCACCATCACGACCAGCGCCACCGCAATCATCAAGGTGTGTTCGGTATCCTTCAGCGAGGCGCGGATCGTGGTGGAGCGGTCGACCGTCGGGAATACGTCGACATCGGCGGGGAGCGACGCCTTCAGTTGCGGCAGCATTTCCTTGACGCGGTCCACGGTGTCGATGATGTTCGCGCCCGGTTGGCGATACAACAGCACCAGCACCGAGCGCTTGCCGTTGTACAGGCCCAGGTTGCGCAGGTCCTCCACTGAGTCCACCACCTCCGAGACATCCGAGAGGTGCACGGCCGAACCGTTGCGATAGGCAATGATCAGGTCCTTGTATTGCGTGGCTTTGCTCGCCTGGTCGTTGGTGTAGAGCTGGACGTGGGTCGCGCCGAACTCGATCGAACCTTTTGGGCTGTTCGCATTCGCCGCGGCAAGTGCCGCGCGCACGTCTTCGAGGCCGATGCCGTAGTGGAACAGCATCTGCGGTTCCAGTTCGACGCGCACCGCCGGATTGGCCGATCCGCTCACATCCACTTCGCCGATCCCATCCACCTGCGAGAGCGATTGCTGCAGCACCGTGGCG
The DNA here is from genome assembly GCF_050436285.1 of Paraburkholderia sp. GAS82. NCBI lineage: Bacteria > Pseudomonadati > Pseudomonadota > Betaproteobacteria > Burkholderiales > Burkholderiaceae > Paraburkholderia > Paraburkholderia sp. GAS82. Next base: position 320,370 of record NZ_JBNDLX010000004.1, on the reverse strand, counting down.
GCGGAGTCGTATAGCTGACCGGCTGTCAGCGTATTGGACGTCAGCGCGAGAATCAGGATCGGCGCGTCTGACGGGTTGACCTTGTGGTACGTCGGATTGCTGCGCAGGCTCGCTGGCAAATCGGCGCGCGCGGCGTTGATGGCGGCCTGCACGTCGCGCGCGGCGCCGTCGATGTCGCGGTTCAGGCCGAACTGCAGCGTAATCCGCGACGAGCCCACCGAGCTCTGCGAAGTCATCTCGGTGACGTCGGCAATCGAGCCCAGATGCCGCTCGAGCGGGCTCGCCACACTGGTCGCCACCGTTTCGGGACTCGCGCCCGGCAGTGAGGCCTGCACCGAGATGGTCGGGAAGTCCACTTGCGGCAGGGGCGCGACTGGCAGCTTCGTAAAGGCGAATGCCCCGGCGAGCGCGATGCCGACCGCCAGCAGCGTCGTGGCGACGGGTCGGGCAATGAACGGACGCGACAGATTCATCGCTCAGTTCCCCGCATCCGTGGCGGGCGGCGGTGCGTTGTGACCGGGATCGTCATGGTGGAAACGGGCCCGTACGCGTCGCGCCAGCGAGTCGAATCCGAGGTAGATCACTGGTGTCGTGAACAGCGTCAGCAACTGGCTCACGATCAGGCCGCCGGCAATCGCAATCCCGAGCGGACGGCGCAGTTCCGAACCCGCGCCGGTGCCGAGCATCAGCGGCAGGGCACCGAGCAGTGCCGCCATGGTCGTCATCAGGATCGGGCGGAAACGTAGCAGACAGGCCTGGTAGATCGCCTCGCGCGGCGGCTTGCCCTGTTCGCGTTCCGCTTCGAGCGCGAAGTCGATCATCATGATGGCGTTCTTCTTCACGATACCGATCAGCAGCACAATGCCGATGATGCCGATGATGTCGAGGTCATGTCCGGTGATCAACAGCGCCAGCAATGCACCGACGCCGGCCGACGGCAGCGTCGAAAGAATCGTGATCGGATGGATGAAGCTCTCGTACAGCACGCCCAGCACGATATACATCGTGACGATTGCCGCGAGGATCAGGAACAGCTCGTTCGCGAGCGACGCCTGAAACGCCAGCGCCGCGCCCTGGAAGCGGGTCTGGAACGAGGCCGGCAGGCCCACGTCCTTCTCTGCCTGATTGATCGCCTTGACGGCCCCACCTAGCGACGCACCCGGCGCGAGGTTGAACGACACGGTGGTGGCCGGGAATTGGCTCAGGTGGGTGACGAGCAACGGCGCAGGCTGCTCGATGAACTTCGCGATGGACGATAACTGCACCTGGCCGGTCGTCGACGTGGAGGAGGGCAGGTAGATCGCGTTCAGCGAATCGGCGTAGTGCTGGACCTTAGGCTCCGCCTCGAGAATCACGCGGTACTGGTTCGACTGCGTGAAGATCGTCGAGACGATGCGCTGGCCGAACGCGTCGTATAACGCGTTGTCGACGGTGGCCGGTGTAATGCCGTAGCGCGAGGCAGTGGCGCGGTCGATCTGCACAAAGACCGATTCACCGTTCGCCTGCAGGTCAGTGGCGACGTCCGCGAGTTCCGGCGCCTGCTTCAGACGCTCGACCAGCTTGGGCACCCAGCTCGTAAACTCGTTGATGTTCGGATCGGTCAGCATGAACTGATACTGCGTGGGGCTGACCGTCGCATCGATCGTCAGGTCCTGCACCGGCTGCATGAACAGCGACGCGCCGGGAATGTGCGCGACGTCCCTTTGCAGTTGCCGGATCACGTCGCTCGCGGTGTGACTGCGGTCGTCGCGCGGCTTCAGGTTGATCAGCATGCGGCCGCTGTTCAGCGTGATGTTGTTGCCGTCCACGCCGATGAACGAGGTCAGGCTCTCCACATCCGGATTCTTCAGGATCTGCGCGGCCAGCTCCTGCTGGCGTTGCGCCATCGATTCGTATGAGACCGACTGCGGCGCCTGGGTAATCGCCTGGATCACGCCGGTGTCCTGAACCGGGAAGAAGCCTTTCGGGATAAAGACGTACAGCACGGCCGTCAGCACCAGCGTGAGCACGGCTACAAACAGCGTGGCGCCCTCGCGGTTCAGCACCCACGTCAGCGCGACGGCATAGCGCGCGATGATGTAATCGATAAAGGCGTGCGCTTTGGTTTCGAAGCGGTGCGCTTCCTTCGGCGGCGTGTGACGCAGCAGCTTCGCGCACATCATCGGCACGAGCGTGAGCGATACGACCGCCGAGATCACGATGGTCACGGCCAGCGTGATGGCGAACTCGTGGAACAGACGTCCCACCACGTCCCCCATGAACAGCAGCGGAATCAGCACGGCGATCAGCGACACCGTCAGCGAAATGATCGTGAAGCCGATCTGCTTCGAGCCCTTGAGCGCTGCTTCGAGCGCCGTCTCGCCTTCTTCGACGTAGCGCGCAATGTTCTCGATCATCACGATGGCGTCGTCGACCACGAAGCCGGTCGCGATGGTGAGCGCCATCAGCGAGAGGTTGTCGAGCGAGAAGCCGCACAAATACATCACCGCCAGCGTGCCGATCAGCGAGAGCGGCACGGACAGGCTCGGGATGATGGTCGCGTAGACATTGGCGAGGAACAGATACATCACCAGCACCACCAGCACCACCGACATCAGCAGTTCGAACTGCACGTCGCGCACCGAGGCGCGGATCGTGGTGGTCCGGTCAGTGACGATCCGCACGTTGAGTGCAGCCGGCAACGACTCCTGCAACTGAGGCAGCAGCGCCTTGATGCTGTCGACCACCTGGATCACGTTCGCGCCCGGCTGGCGCTGCACGTTCAGGATGATGGCCGGCGTCGAGTCCACCCACGCGCCGAGCTTGGTGTTTTCCGCGCCCTGCACGATGCTGGCGACATCCGTCAGCATCACCGGCCGGCCGTTCTTGTAGGCGATCACCGCGCTCTTGTAGGCGTCGGCATCAGTCAGCTGGTCGTTAGCGTTGATCGTGTAGGCGCGCGTCGGACCGTCGAAATTGCCCTTCGGCGTATTGACGTTCAGGTTCGAAATGGTGGTGCGCAGATCGTCCAGATTCAGGCCATACGCAGCCAGCGCGCGCGGATTGGCCTGAATCCGTACAGCAGGGCGCTGGCCGCCTGACAGGCTTACGAGACCTACGCCCGCCACCTGCGAGATCTTCTGTGCAAGACGCGTGTCGGCCAGGTCCTGCACCTGCGTCAAGGGCATGGTGGGCGAAGTGAGCGCGAGCGTGATGATCGGCGCGTCGGCCGGGTTGACCTTGGCGTAGATCGGCGGCGCGGGCAGGTCGGACGGCAGCAGGTTGCCCGCTGCGTTGATGGCGGCCTGAACCTCCTGCTCGGCGATATCGAGCGGCAGGTCGAGGCTGAACTGCAGCGTGATGATCGACGAACCCGCCGAGCTTTGCGACGACATCTGATTCAACGACGGCATCTGTCCGAACTGCCGCTCGAGCGGCGCCGTGACCGAGGATGTCATCACATCCGGACTCGCGCCCGGATAGAAGGTCTGCACCTGGATGGTCGGATAGTCGACTTCCGGCAACGCCGAGAGCGGCAGGAAGTGCAGCGCGACGAGCCCGACCAGCATGATCGCCGCCATCAGAAGGGCGGTGCCGACCGGGCGCAGAATAAAGGCGCGGGATGGATTCATGCGGGTTCAGTCAGCCTTTATTCCGAAGCTTGCGCCGCGTGTCTGTGATGATGCTGGTGCGCGCCAGAAGCACCCCATGGGGCCGACGCACCATGTGCGCCCGAGGCGCCGCGTCCACCGGAGGCGCCGAGCGGACGGTCGGCCGGAATGGTGATCTTCGCGCCTTCCTTGAGGCGGTCGGAGCCGTCGATCACGATGCGCTCGCCGGCCTGCAGGCCGGAGGCAATGCTGGTGCGTTCACCGTCGACCGGGCCGGTCTTGACCTGGCGCACCGTCACCGTATTGTCGGGCTGCACGACGTAGACGAACTGGCCCATCGAACCGTTCAGCACAGCAGAAGTCGGCACGATCACGGCGTCGTGAATCGTATTCACCAGCAGGCGTGCGTTGACGAACTGGTTGGGGAACAGCAGGTTGTCCGGGTTGTTGAACATGGCGCGCAGTTTGAGCGTGCCGGTGGTGGTGTCGATCTGGTTGTCGAGCGTTTCCAGCGCACCGGTTGCGAGCGATGTGGTGTTGCTGCGGTCGTAGGCTGTCACCGACAGCTTGGCGCCCGCTTGCACCTGCTTCATGATTTGCGGCAGGCTGTCTTCGGAGACGGTGAAGATCACGCTGATCGGCTGCAGTTGCGTGATCACGACAAGGCCGTTGGTCAGGTTGGGCGTGACGTAGTTGCCCGGGTCGACCTGGCGCAGACCCACGCGACCCGACACGGGCGCCGTGATGCGCGCGTAGATCAGGTCGAGCTTGTAGGTGTCGATGTTGGCCTGATCCGACTTGACGGTGCCGATGTATTGCTGCACCAGCGACGCCTGCGTGTCGACCTGCTGGCTTGCGATCGAATCCTGCGCAAGCAGTGTCTGATAGCGTTTCAGGTCGAGGCGCGCGGTCTGCAGCAGCGCCTGGTCGCGCGCCAGCGCGCCCTGGGCGTTTTCAAGCGAGATCTGATAGGGACGCGGGTCGATCTGCGCGAGCAGGTCGTCCTTCTTGACCATCTGGCCTTCCTGGAACGCCACCGTTTGCAGCGTACCGCTCAACTGGGTCTGTACGGTCACGGTAGCGAGCGGCGTGACCGTGCCGAGCGCGGTCAGCACCACAGGCATGTCGCCTTGCGTCGCCGTTGCCACGTGCACCGGTTGCGGCTGGTTGGCGAACGCGCCAGCACCACCACGGCCGTGACGGCCGCCCCCTTCGCTTTGCGCGCTCGCACCGCCGGCCGGGGCGCCGCCCCACGGATGCCAGCGCCACACCACGATGCCCACGACGACGAGCGCGGCGACGATCAGGCCGATCGTGCGTCCCCGATGCCGTTTGCCACGACTTCCCGACTGGCTGGTCGCGCCAGACGGCTGTTGATGCGGGGCGGGTGTGCGTGAAGTTTCCGGATGCTTTTGTTGTTCGTCCATCGATTCGATCAGGTGGCTGGCGTGGAGTTAGGCAGGCGTGCGAAATACAACGCAGAGGTTCTGCGCGGGACGACGCGAAACGCGGGAAAAGGATCTTGATGCAAAGCCGTTACGTGACCGTGATTGGGACCGTTGCGAGATCGACACGTGACTGATATGCGATCGTCAGGCGGGCGGTGAAACCTGCCGTATCGAACTCGTTGCTCCTTGTCTGGATGCCGCGGGTCGCACGCAGCAAGCTTCGCGAAAGCATGATCCTACGTCCCTGGCTTCGCTACCGTCTAGTGGTGTATTTTTCGATTGGTTACGTGCGTTACACCCCTCGGGCCGCTGCATGTGATACGGGTCTGCAGCGCGCCGGTGGGGCGTCAGGACGATGGTCCCGGGAGCGCGTCAGGTATCGAGGCGTCGTCCTGGCGTGCCGCCAATCTCGAGGGCAATTCTGGCAATGCATTCGAGTAGCAGCGGGGCGGCGCGCGTCATCAGCCAGTCGCGCGGACACTGGTGGGCAGAGCCACCGCAATTGACCGCGTAACGCTCGCCCGATGGGCCGATGAAGCCGGCTGCGATGGCATTCAATCCGTCGTGCCATTCACCGGTTGCAATCGCGAAACCGTGAGCCGCCGTTTCCTGCAGCGCCTGCTGGAGGCGATTGCTAATATGCCCCCAGTCGTCGCCCTCGGCAGCCTGCAGTCCCAGCAGCAGTTTCTCGCGCTCGGGTTCCGTCAGCACGGCGAGATAGGCGCGGCCCACGGCGGTGCGGCTCAGGTTCATCCGCGAGCCGACCTCGAGGCGCGACACCAGCACCGCGGAACGCGGTTTGATGGCGTCGATGACGACCATGTCGAGCCGGTCGCGCACCGCCAGATGCACGGACAACGACGTGCGCTCGGCGAGTTCGATCAGGAACGGCCGCGAGCGGGCGCGAATATCGAAGTTGCGCAGAAAGCCGTTGCTTAGCTCCAGTACGGAAGAGGTGAGGACGAAGCGTTCGCTGTCCTGCAGGCGAAACAGAAAACCCGCGCTGACAAGCGTCGCAGTGATGCGCGAAACGGTTGGCTTGGGAATACCGGTGAGTTCGGTCAGTTCACGGTTGCTGAGCGGCGCGTCCGCGGCCGCGATGCAACGCAGCACAGTGAGGCCGCGGGCAAGTGCGGTAACTTCGTCTCCTGAGCCATCTTTCTCTTTGGCGGTCTCGGTACCGCGTGGGGGCTTGGATTCGTGCGTCATCTCATTTTTATGAAACATCATTTCAATTTGCGAACTTGTACTGCCTTGCCGAACCATGGGCGGCAGCACCGAACCTGCACCATAACGATGCACGCTGACCCCATTTCATCCGATAATTCATTGTAATAGAAGGACACACTTGACAGATTGCCGATCAGTAAGATTTTGCTTGACTTAGTCAGCATAACCGTAAAAAATGGAATCTCATTTCGAAAGGAAGGCGCGCGCATGGCTTGCGCACTACGGTTGGGCCGCGCTGCTGTGACAGCAACGCCCGCGCCCGCAAGGCGTTCCGGCATGGAACACCTGCCTGGCGTCAGCCGGTGGCACTTTCGAGTCCCCTCTCTCAGGTTCTAGCACGGCCCTCGGAATGGCTAGAACTTTTTAAGGCGCCACGGCAACGTGGCGCCTTTTTTTTTCGTCCACGCAGTAAGGATTGGCGTGTGCCCAGACGCGGCCGTAGACGTCCCTTCGAGACGCGGCTCTGCAGTATGCAAGAGGTGTTATGCGCAATGCCTTTCACCGCGCGATTGCGGTGGGGAGGCTTGACCGTGCTTGCGTTGACCCAGTACGGCCTAGCGTGACACGAGCGATACCGTTGCGATTCCGAGAATCGTCATTAGCAGAGAAGCTGCGACGTGGATGGCGATCTCGCTGGCGGCCCAGCCGAAGCGTCCCTCCTGCATGCGCTGCACCACCTCGGCGGAGAAGGTGGAGAAGGTGGACAGGCCGCCCATCAATCCGGTGATCACGAACAGGCGCCACTCGGGCGCCAGCCCCGGCCAGCGGCCGAAGAAGGCCACGGCCACGCCGATCACGTATCCGGCAATCACATTAGCGGCAAGGGTGCCGAGAGGGAGAAGGGGAAATACCGCGTTCAGACGGATACCGAGGAACCAGCGGAACAACGAACCCAATGCACCGCCGATACCCACAGCCAAAATGGACCAATACATGGAAGACGCCTGGCAAAGTCGGAATGTCGACAAAACCGGAATGAGCGCAGACGCGGCTGCGTCCGCAGACATCCGGGCAAACAGGCATCATCAGCCCCACGTGGGCGGTTAAGGGAGAATGCCATCTCCAGCGCGCAATTTTATCATTGCCGCGCTCATGTGGGGACAGGTGGGGGCGTCGGGTTCCGCCGGGTCGTTCATGCCACTTGCATGGATTTGTCACGCCCCGCGCGTCTTTCGGGTCTCCCCACGCTGCCTGGTGGCTCGTCGTATTGACGGCCTTTGTCAACTACGCAAAACGCCGACATAATGTACCGTCCCCAGCGCGGCCTGCCGGGCTCTCGAACTACTGCGCGTACGCATGAGACTGACAACCAAAGGGCTGTTGCTGATCGCGATTCCGGCCGTGTTCGAGCTTGCGCTGCTCTCGGCGCTGGTGAAGGCACAGGTGGACACCACCCAGGAAGAGCGCTGGGCGGCCCATAGCGAGGACGTCCTGCGCCAGACCTCGGCGATTCTGGAGCCGGTGTTGCTCGAGTCGGTGCGGCTGCGCGGGGCTGTTCTCAGCAACAGCGTCGACGTTACGACGCCCGTGGCGCTTTGGATGGATATCGACAGGCGCATCGACCAGTTGAACGATCTGGTCGCCGACAATCCGGCCCAGGTCGAGCGCACGGAGCAAATCCGCCAATCGGTGCAGGCTTACCGGCAGTGGTCGGACCGGGTTCAGGACCTGTTGCGCTCGGGGCGCCGGCGTGACGTCGTCGAGCGTTTCAGCGAGCTGGCGAGTACCGACGTGCTCGATCGCTTCCGCGCCCAGGTCGCGGCATTCCAGAACGAAGAGCGTCTGCTCGATGTGCAGCGCTCTACGGAGGCCGAAGCGACGCGTGAACGGCAGCAGGTGCTGGTACTGGTTGCCGTGCTCGGTTCGCTGCTGTTTGTCGCGCTAGCTGTGTGGCTCTTTACGCGCGGCGTGCGCGGGCGCCTCGCGCTGCTGTCGGACAACGCGGGCCGGCTGGCCAGCAACGAGCCGCTGGCGCCGGTCGACTCCGGCTCCGACGAGGTCGCCCGGCTCGATCAGACGTTGCACGAAACCAGCCGCCGCCTGCTCGAGGCGGAGCGCATCCAGGCGCGCTTCCAGTCCGACCTCGCGCGCCGCGCCAATGAACTGGCGGCCATCAACGAGACGCTGCGTCAGCAGACCCAGGAAAACGAGATGTTCATCTACAGCGTGTCGCACGATCTGCGCGCGCCGCTCGTCAACCTCCAGGGCTTCTCGAAAGAACTGATTCATGCGTGCGACGATCTGCGCGCCGCGGTGCGGCAGTCGTCGCTCACGCCTGAGCGGCGGCAGCATATCGAACGGCTGGTGGACGAAGACATCGGTGAGGCTTTGCATTACCTGCAAACCGCGGTGCTGCGGGCCTCGCATATCATCGACGCGCTGTTGCGGCTCTCGCGCGTTGGACGGGTGGAGTACCGCCGTCAGCAGGTGCGGGTGCGCGATATCGTGCAGCGGGTGATCGACGCGATGCAGGTGTCGATCAGGTCGAAGCGCGCGCGCGTGGTGGTTCATGATCTGCCGTCGGTGTGGGGCGATCCGACCGCGCTTGAGCAGGTGTTCGCGAATCTGGTGGGTAACGCGATCAACTACCTCGATCCGGCGCGTGAAGGACGTGTCGAAATCGGTACGACGCCATCGCCGCCCGGCGTGCATTCGTTGCGCATTTTCTATGTGAGAGACAACGGACTTGGCATTCCGGCCGTCGCGATACCGCGCCTGTTCAACGCTTTTCAGCGCTTGCACGGCAACGTCGCGACCGGCGAGGGGATTGGACTGGCGCTAGTGCGCCGGGTGGTCGAGCGGCATGGGGGCCGCGTATGGGCGGAGTCGACCGAAGGGGTCGGCACGACTTTCTATCTTTCGTTGCCGGAAGCGGAGTTGCGTGCGCCGCGCGAAGAGCCTGAGTTGCTGACGGCCGTCGCGTCGGGACTCAGTATGCGGTGAAGATGCGGCGCGGCTTCAGTAGCTTGCTGCCGCGAATCGACCAGTAACAGCCAAACGCGATCAGCACGAGTGCGCCCACGATAATCGTGTGGGGTGCCGGGCGCATGCCCAGCAGGCCATCCAGTGCGAACAGGCCGCGCACCAGAATCAGCACCGCAGCCCACAATGACAGCGCGGCTTGCACGAGCAGGCGTGTCGCGGTGAAGCGGCGTGCCCGGTTCTCGAGCGACCAGCGCGCGGGTGCGCGGCGGCAGTAGAAGGCAATCGCAAAGAGGGCGACTGCGAGAATGACGATCCAGTCGGTCAGTTCCATCGAAAGGGGCTCCAAAGTCAACCGTCGACTATAGGAAAGCCATTCGTTGCGAACTATCGGACTAGTCTCAAACGCATTGGCGTATCCAATACGAGAGTCTGGTGCTGTGGGAAGTATCTGAATGCTTTGGCAGGGATGCCGGAGGAGGAGGGCGGATACGTCGAGGCGGCGCGATTGTCCCCCCGACGTGCAAAGCGGTCTTATAGCTCGATGCGTGTGCCGAGCACCACTAGAAATTGTCTCAGCCATTCGGGATGCGCCGGCCATGCGGGCGCGGTGACGAAGTTGCCGTCGGTGATCGCCGCGTCGACTGGAATGTCGGCGTAGTCGCCGCCGGCAAGCTTCACTTCGGGCGCGCAGGCCGGATAGGCGGAAATCCGCTTGCCGCGAATGACGTCGGCGGCGGCCAGCAGCTGGGCCGCGTGGCAGATCGCGGCGATCGGCTTACGCTGTTCTGCGAACTGACGCACGATGTCGATCACCTTCTGGTTCAGGCGCAGATATTCCGGCGCACGGCCACCCGCGATCGCCAGTGCATCGTATTGGCCGGGATCGACATCGTCGAAGGTCGCGTTCAACGTGAACTGATGGCCAGGCTTTTCGGTGTAGGTCTGGTCGCCTTCGAAGTCGTGAATCGCCGTCTTGATGCGATCGCCTGCCGACTTGCCGGGGCATACCGCGTCGACCACGTGGCCTACGGCCTGCAATGCCTGAAACGGCACCATTGTTTCGTAATCCTCGGCGAAATCGCCTGTCAGGAACAGAATCTTCTTTGCTGCCATCGTATGCCTCCAGTTGAACTGCGGAACACATCGAACGTTCAGCGAGTCTACTCCAACGTGTTTGACAGTACAGCGACGGGCGGTGCAACGCGCGCCTGCGCGTACGCTTGCCGCGCGCGCCGCTTCGCGCGTACCGGCTTTCAGGTGCCCGAGGTGCGGGGCAATCCGCGTGAGGGCGTATCATGGGCCCGTTTCCGTATGCAGAAGCCGCTTACCGCGGTTCAAATCCCACAATGACACTCTTCACTCGCCGATCTGTTGTGCGCCGCACTGCTGCCGCCTTGCTCCTGCTGGGCGTGCTGGCTGCGTGCCAGAAAAATAACGCTTCGGCAGGGCAGCTTGCCGGCAAGATGGATGACGCCACGCAGCAAGCCGGCCAGGCGATTAACCAGGCTGCGAGCTACGTCGGTCAGCAGGTCGATACGGCGAAACAGAACATCGAGTCGGCCTCGGCACCGACTATCACCGTCGATCCGTCGGCTCTTGCCTCGGGTGCGCAGGCCAATCTGCAGGGCGCGGCCAGTTCGGCGAGCGCCGAGCTCAACCAGGCGGCATCGTTGACGGGCGCCGGCCTGCAAAGCGCGGGACGCAAGCTGCAACAATGGTCGGATCAGACGACGGCGGCTTCGTCGGCCTCCGCTGCATCGAGCGACACCGACAGCAGCGACGCGCAAAAGCAAATGGACAAATGACGCGGAGCGTCGTGTAATCGGCGCGCTTCATCCGCAAGATCGCGACGGCGGCGTATTGAGCGCAGCGCAAGCGTTCTAACATTCCGTTACGCATGCAAATCCGTTCCCGCGGCAACTAGGGCTACACTTGGCGTCTCCCGTTTTGTCACGGATTGCCATGAAGTCATGCCAACAGTGGTGTGAGTCCGGGGCTGCGCCGTCTACCGGCGGGCAACGGGCATTTCGCACTGCCTCTTATTTTTTTCGTCGTCTGGATTCCGACCCTTTCCCCCGCGGTGCCGTGCGGACAGCGCGCGCGTGGCTGGCCGCGTGGCCGGTCGGCCTGTGGGTCAGCGTGCTGGCGTGCTTTGCGTGTTTCGCGTGGACCCCTGCTGCCGCGCAGGCCGCTGCGGGGCCGGTGATCCCGGCTTTGCAGAGTCTCATCAATAGCGCGACCGCCAATCCGGCTTCGGCGGCATCGGCCGCTGAAGCCGCCTCTGCACCGTCGCCTGCGAGCCAGGCCGAACTGGCCCATTCGCTCGACAGCGTGATCTCGACGCTCGACAACGATCGTCAGCGCACCGCACTCGTCACCCAGTTGAAGAAGCTGCGGGACGTCACTCGCAATGTCGCGCCGGCCGCGCCCGCTCAACCGAGTCCGGGTTTGCTGGGTGCGATCGCCTCGGGGATCGCTTCGTTCGAATCCGGCGTGCATCAGGGCCGTACGCCATTGCGCTATTGGGCTGGGCGCTTCAACGCGGCCGGTAACGAGCTCTACACAATCGTCTCGAGCCAGGGGCCGCAGAGTCTCGGCAAGATCCTTTTGGACATGGTGGCGATGCTGGCGGGATGGGGTGCCTGCGCCTGGGTCCTGATCTATCTGCAGCGCCGCTTGCATACGCGCTATGGCGTGGATGCCACGCTCAAGCCGAATCCGTCCGCGGGCGAACTGCTGGTTTTCGCACTGCGGCGGGTTGGTCCGTGGATCGTGGCCTTCCTGGCCGCGCTCGTGTTTGCGCGCGCCATGCCTGACGCACTCGGCCGCACGCTGGGGATGGTGGTGGCCTACGGCATCGTCGCAGGCGCGATATTTTCTGCGATCTGCCTCATCATGTTTTCGCTGTTCGGCTCGGGCCACCGGCGTGTCGCCGTGCGCGTGCTGATCGAGCATGCGCGCCGTCTGCTGTTTGTGATCGGCGTGTGCGGCGCACTGGGCGATGCCGCGGTGAACTACGACGTGTCCCATCAGCTCGGATCGAATCTGTCCGAGCTGGTATCGACCGTGGCGAACATGACGGCCGCCGTGCTGACCGGGTATTTCGCGCTGGCGTTTCGCCGGCCGGTGGCGCACCTGATCCGCAATCGGGCTTACGAGCCGCGGCATGATCACAAGGCCGCGACGGATGCGTTCGACGTGCTCGCCTCGCTTTGGCATGTGCCCGTGCTGGTGCTGGCAAGTGCGTCGGTGGTTGCGACGATCGGTGGCTCCGGTTCGAACGAGAACGTCCTGCAGATATCGGTGGTGACGGCGCTGTTTCTGGTGCTGGCGTTCTTCATGTCCGCCATCGTGTTGCGCGCAACGCGGCCGCGCAATATTCGCAGGCATCGCCGCTCGCCTTATCTGAGGAGACTGCTGCGCTTCGCGGGCACGCTGGTGACGCTGTTCATCTGGCTGGCGTTTCTGGAACTGGCGGCGCGGCTGTGGGGCGTGTCGCTCGCCAGTGTGATCGAGGAAAACGTCGCGGCGCGGGGTATCGCGCACGCCGTCATGGCGATTTTCGCCACGCTGTTTATTGCTTGGCTGCTGTGGATTCTGATCGATACGGCGATTACCGAAGCGCTCAGTCCGAGCGGTCCGCGCAACAAATCGCGCAACGCGAGCACGCGTGCCCGCACCATGCTGCCGCTGGTGCGCAATGCGCTGTTCGTGACCATCGTCACGATCGCCGGCATTGTCACCGCAGCGAATCTCGGCATCAACGTGACGCCGCTGCTCGCCGGCGCGGGCGTGATCGGTCTGGCAATCGGCTTCGGCGCGCAGTCGCTCGTGACCGACCTGATCACGGGCCTCTTCATCATCATCGAGGACACCATCTCGGTGGGCGACTGGATCGATGTCGACGGCGGCCATGCGGGTACGGTCGAGCATCTGTCGATTCGCACCGTGCGGTTGCGCGACGGGCAGGGCGCAATCCATGCCATTCCATTCTCGCAGATCAAGATCGTGAAGAACCTCTCACGCGATTTTGCCTACGCGGTGTTCGAAGTGCGGATGGGTTTTTCGGCCGACGTCGATCAGGTCACCCAACTGATTCGCGAAGTGGGTGCCGACCTGATGTCCGATTTTCGTTACCGGCGTGAGATGCTCGGCCCGATCGAGGTGTGGGGGCTCGACCGGTTCGACCCGAACTGGATGGTCGTGAAAGGGCAGATCAAGACGCGACCGCTGCAGCAATGGAGTGTGGCACGCGCTTTTAACCTGCGGCTGAAGCGCAAGATGGATGAAGCCGGTATCGAGATTCCAGTGCCGCAGATGCGGATTTTCACGTCGTCGAAGGATAGCGAAGGGCAGCCGTTGCCGGAGGATGAAGCACCCGCGCATGTTCAAACTACGGAGCATGCTCATGCGGCGCACGGCGGGCAGGGCGGACGTCCAGCGGAGCTGGCGGTGGCAGGGGCGAGGGACGTCTCTCACGAACCACGGCCGGCGCCGCCGTCAACCGGCACTGCGCCGGTTGCACCTCAGATTCCCACCGCGGGTGATGCGGGGAAAAGTTAGACGTGCGTTTGACGTCTTAGGGAGGGCGGAGTGCTCTGAGGGGCTTAGGGCCGTCTCAGGCGACCGCGGGTTCCACCACGGGTAGTGCGCGATCGCCGGCCTCGAGCAGGTCGTTCACGTGGGTGCCGATCTGGGATCCTTCGACCCCGTAGATATGCAGCGAGACGGCGGGTGCGTCGCTAGCATTGCCCAGCCGATGGATGCCACTGTATCCGGCCCGCACAAACGACACGGCACCGCTCGCGCGCGGATGCGAGCGGGTTTCGCTGGCTCGCTGCTGTGACTCGTTCCACTCGTACACCGTCTCCGACAAGGTGCCGTCCAGCACGGCATAACCGCACCACGTCCGATGGGCATGAACGGGGCTTGCCTGCCCGGGCATCCAGACCAGTGCGGCGATGGCATAACGGCCGTGCGGATCCGCCGCCAGCAGATGACGCCGGTACGACTCGGCAGATCCCTCACGCTGAGCCGGCGCGAGCAGCGCCGGATCTGCCGCGGCCTCGGCAAGCGCCGTGCGGATGCTGAGTGCAAAAGCCGCGCGTTGCGACGGGTCGGCAGCGTCGGCGGATTGCGCGAAGGCGGCGTCGAGCGCGTTGCACAGGCGTTCCAGCGTTCGCGGGGAGTGGTCGACGGGCGACAGGTAGGTCTCGTGGTTCATAAGGGCTGTTCAGGCGCTTGAATTCGGTTATCGGATCGGGATATTTATACCGGTTTGCGCGGAGAAAGAGTTTTCATATAATTCCCCTTGAAATCGAAAAAGTAGAATAATTTTCTAGATGGGGGTGTGTATGGGAATGGATATCATCGATCGCAAGCTGCTCGAGTTGCTCCAGGTCGACGCGACCATGCCGATCGCCGAACTGGCGCAGCGCGTGAACCTGTCGCAGACGCCGTGCTGGAAGCGGCTTCAGCGGCTCAAGGAAGCGGGTGTGATCCGTGCCCAGGTCGCGCTATGCGACGCGCGCAAGCTTGGGGTGGGCACGACGGTGTTCGTCGCGGTGCGGACCAACCAGCACACGGAAGAATGGGCCGCCACATTTACGCGCGCCGTGCAGGCGATTCCCGAGGTGGTCGAGGTGTACCGGATGAGTGGCGAGACCGACTATCTGCTGCGGGTGGTGGTGTCGGATATCGACGATTACGACCGGGTTTACAAGCTGTTGATTGGCGCTGTGCCGTTGTATGACGTGAGCTCGAGCTTTGCGATGGAGCAGATCAAGTATTCGACGGCGCTGCCGGTGAGGTATACGGGGTAGCGGCCGGTTTATGGTCACGCTATGTCCGCGGCGTTGCCGCACCGGTCCAACCGGTTCTTTAGTTGATACGCGTGAGGGCAAGTGCCGGGTCAATCTCCTTGTCCGTCAGACCGTATTTCGCCATACGGGTCCGATGATCGGCGGAGCCCAAGTATGAGCGAAGTTGTTCGTTGACCGCGTCGCGCAGCCGATCATTGCCCTTGTTGAAGGAAAACGCGCCGACCGGAGAGCGTTGTCCGTCGCCATCAGCGGGGACGTGTGCCACGGCCTCGAATTCCCCGCCGCCAATGCGGGCCGACAAAATGCGGTTCCCTAACGCGGTACTCGCGTACGCATCGATCACACCCGAGCGCAGCGCGTCGATCGCCTCAGGCTGCTCGTCGAAGATAACGAATTGGTCTTCTCGCACGCCGGACGCTCTCGCCGACTCGTGTTGCACCTGTCCGGCGATGATCCCAAGGCGCGCATCATCCATTGCCGCCACAGAGGCATAGCTATCGAGGGATTTCGGATTGCCCGCCCGGACCAGAAATCCGTCGCCGATCCCCCAGACCGGCAAGCTGAAGGCGACGTGCGCGGCACGCTCAGGTGTAACGAAGAGCGGGACATTCATATCCCAGCGACCCGCCTCGACGCCGGGTAGCAGTTCGTTGAAGGTCGTCAGGTGGTAGTCGATATGCGTGACCCCGATCGCCGTGAGAACCGCTTCCGCGAGTTCAATGTCCGCGCCGGTCGCAGCTTGCGCCGAATCGGTCCAGCCGAACGGAGGTTCTTCTATGTACGCGATCGTGACGTTCATTGTGTTCTCGCAGAAGGAAGCAGATGGGTCGAAGTCCGGCGACCGATAATTCTACTTCCTTTGCGAAACAGATGATTTTGTTCGGTTACCTAACTGATAAAGGTCGCTTGCGCTCAGGTTATCGATTCGACGTTCGGCCCAATGAAGCACGAAATAGGTCGCTTCATTCTCGTTCTGAAACAGTACATGGCGAGGCGCGTAACTGATCGAGGACGGGTTTCTGATGTCTCCCCGATCAATGGAAACCGCCGCCAGATAACCGCCGAACTTTCCTCGAGTGATTGCGCAATAAATCACGTAGCCGCGGTAGTAACACTTTGTCGTGGCCTGGTACATGGAGGGACTCTGAATGTCGTGTGTGACAACGTAGCACAGCGAATGAATTCACACACCTGACGGTTTGATCATCTAACTTTCCCGAGGTTACAGGTCGGCAACAAGCCAATAGCGCGCGAAAGGAGAACGCCGTGGCGCCTGGTCAGGGCAGTCCCGCGCCGTTCGCAACAGGCAACTCGGACTGCACGTTGTCGTCATCGTTGCCAGCGGCGACGCGGCTCCCGTTTGCAAGCGCGCCAACACCGTTCGGTGCGTCCGATGCATCGCATATCTGGACAAGCACACCGACGTCGAGTTTGGTGAAATCCGGAGCTGAGTCAGTGGGAAAAGCGCGTGCGTCTCGGGACGCATCATCTGTGCGGAAAACGGACGACTGGGTTCGACCGTCTGGCGTGATCAGCAGGCGAAAGACGGCAAGCGGCTGAGAGTCAGGCACGTTCCGCCAGCGGTGAATCAGCGCGGGCCAGCGCGGGCGAACAGGGTGGCGTGCACGCCGCGGTCGCTGGCGCAGGATGGCCGAAGATGCGGCCGCGCCGGGAGACAGATAATGTTTCAACGGGTACCTCTTCTCAATCACCTTGAAAAGGCGACTCTCTCCGCGCTGTGGCGGTTCTCGAGCACGTCGTCAATCAAGTCTTCTGCCCACCTGAGCATGTAGTAGATCGCCTGACGGCTCTCCAGAAACAGGACGTTGTAGGGTGAGTGCTCGACAATGAGCGGGGAGTCGCAGTGAAAGCGACCGATCTCCGTGATCGCGCGAAAGGCGCCTGAGTCTTTTCGAACGGCGGCGCAGCACACGACATATCCACGATAGGAGTAGAAGAAGTTGGTCCTGTCCACATGTCCTCCGTTTCGATCAGCCGACTCGCACAAGCGAATCGATTTAACTCAACTGCTAAGGCCCGGCGGTCCAAACGATCTATGGGTCGAATGAAGCCGGTTACGTATGAATAAAGAAGCTGTTTAAATGGCCTGCACACGAATAGAAGTGCGATTTACGATTCGGAGTGCTTTTTATAATTTTTTAATCAGCCATTTTTGCCAAAGTTAGCACGACATCGTTCGAGAGGTTCCTGATAAATCTGTCAGGAAATGACTACGCCAGTGCTACAGTCTTCGCGGCTTTGTGCCGTTACAAAAAAGAGGCCCGCTGGGAGCGGGCCTTAACACATATGTTGAGAAAAACCGCGCCGCTACGAGGGAGTGAAGCAGCGCAATAGCATTCTACCGAGCGACAGAAGCGATAGCGGTTCTGGTAATCCGCCGTAAGTAAAGTCGCGAAATTCTGCGCGCGGCGGGAAGCGAAGTTTTAGTTAGCTAACCTTGGAAAAAAAGATGTTGAAGAGGACGACATATGGGATACGCCATTGATCTGGATCGTTATAGTTGTCCGCCGCCACGCACGATACGAAATCAAGCGCGGGAAACAAAAGGGATGCATCGCTCGTACCGGCAAACCGTTAGTTTCGTACGACACGCCGGGTGAGTTACTTCCTGCCTTTTTTCGGAATCAGAAGGTGTGCCAGTTCCTGCAGGAACCGGACAGGCCCCTCTGCGTGCAGCGCCTGTCCGCTGCTGAGTGCGCCGTCAATGATCGTGCCCAGCCGTAAAGCGAAAGTCTCCGGCTCGTCGACGCGTAAGGCGTGTGCCAGCTCCCCGAGCCGCCGGCGCAATTCTCGCTTGTGCGCCACCGCGACCTTGCGTGCCGGATGGTTCTCGTCGGCATATTCCGCGGCAATGTTGATCTGCGGGCAGCCGCGATAGCCCGGACGCGCAATGCGTTCGCCGATCCATTGGAGCTGTGCGTCCAGTTCCTCGCGCGGCGCCCCTTTGTGCTGCGCCGCAACCGTGTCCCAATGCTGCCAGAAGTCTTCGTCCTCAAGCAGAAGAAAGGCCTCGATCAGGTCGTCCTTCGTTCCGAAGTGACGATACAGGCTCGTCTTGGCGACGCCGGCACGCTCCACGATAAGGTCGACGCCCACTGCGCGCGTCCCCTCGCGATAGAAAAGCTCGCTGGCGGTTCGCAGAATGCGCTCGCGCGTGTCAGGTGCGAGCGTGCGCGCTTGTTCTCGCTTGTTCATTCGGGCTCAACCTCGAAGAGTTTCTTTGCTGCAACAGGGTTTGATCATAGCAGCCGGTAGTGAATGGCGCTACAGATCTGTATTGACGACGCTACGGACCTGTATTATAAAACAGACAGGTCTGTATCGTTGTCAAATCTGACGAGGAGTGAAGTCCATCATGAATAATCGAATGACTGTTGCGGTTTACGGGGCCACAGGCCACACGGGGAGCTTTGTTGTTGCGGAATTGATGCGGCGTGGCTTTGGCGTGGTGCGGATAGGGCGTAACGCGGCGCGCTTGACGCAAAGCAGCGTGCGGGACTCGACTCCATTCCGAGTGGCAGCAGTCGATGACCCTGAACAACTCGACTCGGCGCTTCGCGGCACGGACGCCGTTATCAACTGCGCGGGCCCTTTTCTCGATACGGCGTTGCCGGTCGTCGATGCTGCGTTGCGCGCCGGGATCCCTTATCTCGACGTGACGGCGGAACAGGCCGCGCTCCAGGCGTTGATCGAGCATCGCGACACGCGGGCACGCGCTGCTGGCGTGACGCTTATCCCTGCAGCGGCGTTTTACGGCGGGCTCGCCGATCTGCTCGTTACGGCAACTGCAGACAAAGACAAGCGGCTCGACAGGGTGGATATCGCCATCAGTCTGGACAGTTGGCATCCGACGCCTGGAACACGCCTCACGGGCGCACGCAATCGCGCGACACGGCTTATCCAGGGGCAGGGAACACTGGCGCCTGTGCCGCAGCCTGTACCCGAAGGCGTGTGGTCATTTCCATCGCCGTTCGGCAACATGGACGTCATGATGCTTCCCTTTACGGAGGTGCTCACGGTCTCGCGTCATCTGGATGTCGACACCGTCGAGTCCTGGCTCGCTGTTTCGGCCCTGCGTGACATTCGCGATCCGAATACACCCGCACCTCGCGCGCATGATGAGCAGGGGCGGTCGGCTCAACAATTCGTTGTGGACATCGTGATCGCGCAGGGTGGAGTGACGCGCCGTGTCACTGCGACGGGGCGTGACATCTATGCGGTGAGCGCACCGATTGTCGTCGAGGCGACTGAGCGTTTGCTGAGCGGCAAGGGCGTGTTGCGGAGCGGTGTCGCAAGCCTTGGAGAACTGTTCGATGCGAGGGATTTTCTTGCGGCGCTCGACACGGTGACGGTGTCCCATGAAGCGGTGCCGAGCCCGATATTCGAGAGGGGAACTGGTGTGCGCGAACGGCAATGATAGGGGCCACGTTCTCTAACGAGCCGGCGCGCAGAAACCGCGACTCATCAGAGAAGGGCGTATTCCGCAAGCCCCGCGCAAGCTTGGTGGGCGTAGAATGCCAGGCTTCCTGGTCATTCATTACACGAGAGTCGAGCTGCCTCATGAACGAACCGCGCAAGAAGAACCCGACCTTTGGCATCGCCGTGTTTATCGTGATCGCAGTCCTGGTTGTGATTGCCACGCTGTTGTACAACGCGATCAGCGGAAAGCGCGAATTCGACCGTGAAAACGCCGTGGCGCCCAGCGTCGCCTCGGCCGCGGCGGCGGCTGCCGGTGCGAGCGGCGCATCGCAGTGAAGCGCTGCGCGGCACCATCGCGCTTTCGTTGGCGCCTGCGCTTCGGTTTCGCTGTGTGAGAGCACGACCGGCGTGTCACCTTGGTCGCTGGCGGATGCGGCCTATCGACCTATGCGTCCGGCAGACGAATCACGCTGGCATCCCTACGGATCAGATTCGCGGCCGTGAGCATCTGCTTGCATTGATGCGACAGCAGTTTCAGCTCATGCACGGCCTCCGCCGGATAGTCTGCCGATTTCTCAGCCTCGATCACCATCTCATCGAGATCGCGCGCAAGCTGTTTGGTCAAGTCGGCCTGATTCGCGGGCGGTGCGGTGCCTGCCTCGGCTTCCGTAAGATTGTCCCGGACGACACTCAGTACGCGTTGTAGCGGCTGCAGGGAGACGCTTTCCGGCTGCTGCGCCGAGGTGCGCAACAACGGCGCTGCTGCTGTGATCTGCGAGGCCAGCACGTGACTGCGCACTAGCAGGTCATTCAGTTCAGGGACGAACTTTTGCGCTGTCTTGGGCTCGAGCATCATGCGCTGGAACGCCTGTCCCAGATTGGCGAACGCGACGTGCACGTTCTTGCGGGCGAGACGGTAGCGGTAGTCGCGTTCGAGCGCGACGGCTGCGGCTGAGGCGGCGGACGTGGTTGATGTGGCGGCTGGCGCCGCGGCGGCAGCCGCAGTGCTGGTTGCGCCGTTGCCGTTCGCCCCAACCGCAGCAAGCTGCGCTGCGCCAAAGTTGGCGCCGCCGAATCCCGCTGCACCAAAGCTGGCGGCCACAGGACTCGCCGATGGGTCGGCCATCGCCGCAGCGGGCGCCCGTGCACCGGCTTCCGTCACTACCTCGGTGGCGACGGTCGTGGGCTTGCCGCTCCACCACCAGCTCGCTTCGAGATACTGCCGGGTGGCGGCAATCATGCTGTTGACGAGCTTGCCCATCAGCCGGTATTCCCAGTAGGGGAACAGATGACTGGCGGCAATCGCGATGGCACAGCCGATCACGGTATCGATAGCCCGTTCGCCGATGATCCGCATGCTGCCCGGCGCGAGCAGGTGGAACATCAGCAGCACATACGCCGAGGTGAACACGACGCTCGCGGCGTAGTTGAACAGCAGGAGGCTGTAGCTCATCACCATCGAGGCGAACATCACGACGAGCAGAATGTGCGGACTCTTGACGAACACCATCAGCGCGATACTCGCCGCACAGCCGATCAGCGTGCCGATAATCCGCTGTCCGTTGCGCTGCTTGGTCAGCGAATAGCCTGGCTTCAGGATAATGACGGTGGTCATCACGATCCAGTACGCATTGGTGAGCGGCAACAGCCGCCCGAGCCAGAAACCGATAGCCACCGCAATCGTCACGCGCAGCGCGTGACGAAAGCTCGGCGAAGCCATGGTCAGGTTCGAGAAGATCTGCCCGAACGGCACGCGCCGGCTCGATACGAAGCGAGACAGCGCCTGGTCCAGACGAAGTTCGGTTTCCGTGGTGCGCGCCTCGCTGGAGAGGCTCTGGCGCATCTTGTCGATCAGCCGTGTCGCGCTCCACAGACGCCTGAACGTAGCCGAGACCGCCGAATAGGCCTCGGGATTTTTCGCCGGCATATCGTGCTTGCGCATCAGTTCGATCTCGAACTCGATGGCGCGCAATTCGGCCTTCACGTTGATGCGGCTGCGCGGCGGGTGATTCTGCAGGACGGCAAGGCCGATTTCTTCCAGGTCGGAGGCGGCCTTGCGGATCAGGTCGCGATAGAAGGTGAGCATGTCCGAGCCGCCGAACGTGTTGCGCACCATGGGGTAGTCGGTATGCGCGCCCACGAATAGCTCGTGGAGATCCACCGTATTGATGAACAGGTTGAAGAGCATGGCGCGGCGCGGTTCGAGCTTGCCGCTCTTGAGCTTGGGCAGGTTGCGCAGCACGATGTCGCGGGCCGCGTCCTGACGTTCGACCGCGGCGATTTGCCGGGCGACCAGATTGCGGTAGCAGTCGTCGAGGTCGTTCTCGAGGTCGTAGAAGTCGGAGCGCGCGAGCAGGTAGTCCGCGCAGGCGAACACGCTTTCGGCGAGCGCCTGCTGTTCGATACGATGCAGTTGCCAGCGGCTGACGAACGTGGACCAGTAGGTGTACCAGAGGCCGCCCGCCAGAATCCACGCCGCATTGACGAGCGCCTGTAGCGGCGTGAAGTGCTCTTCAAGCGTCATGATCATCATGAAGAGCGTGGCGAAGCTGATCTGCGGCCAGCGGTTGCCGTACACGACGATCAGCGACAGCACGAAGGTCAGCGGCACCACGGTGCACCACAGCGCCACCGGGTTGACGGTGGCGATGCCGGTAGCGAGCGCGGACAGAAAGCCGATCACGCTGCACGCCAGCATTTCGTTGTGCTTGTACTTGAGCGGGCCCGGCATGTCGACCACGCACGCGCCGAGCGCGCCGGTCGCGATCGTGAAGCCTAGCTCCTGGTCATGAAACAGAAGCAGGCACACGATAGCCGGTAACGACACGCCGACCGCGATCCGCAGGCCGCCATAAAAGTACTGGCTATATAGGAATTTTTTGATCTCGACCGAATAGCGCATCGACTGCCTGGAGTTTGCGTACCACGACAAAAATGAGGCTGCAGGGAAGCCCTAAACCGATGATGAGTCTAACTGATTTTAGGGCCTAACTGACCTCGTCCGTTCGGCCAGGTTTCGTCGCGTGGATGCGTTTGTTATGCTGTCTCTCAAGGTTCGGGGCTAGCCCGCCCCATGCTGCTTAGCCGGGCATGCTGTTCGCCTGCACGTCGCCGCCGGCGCGGTCGCGCAATTTCTTGCGATACCACAGCGTCCAGGCCAGCAGGCCGCCGTAGATGCCGTAGCCGATGAACGGAGAGATTACCAGGAAGCGTTCGATCGGCCAGGTCCAGGCCATCCACGAACGTATTGCCGTTTCGCCGGTGAGGCCCACGCCCCATACGGCGGTCATCATGCGCATGGAGGAGGCGAAAGCGGGGCGCTCGTTCCATAGCGCGTCGATGCGTGCGCCGCCGCCAGCCACTTCGCGCGCCACGGTGGCACGTGCGAGGTAGAAGATCAGCGGCCGGGGCATCGGCAGCGAGAGCAGGAAAGCCACGCCGACTGCGCCGGACACCAGCGACTCGCGCAACAGCAGCATGCGCGGGCTGCCGCCCAGCGCCATCGCTCCGATCGACAGCACAATGCCGAGCAGCACGATCACGCTGAGGGCGTCGACGCGCCGAAAGCGAGCCAGTTCGACGAGGCTCCAGATCACTGGCGGCACGGCCGAAGCGATCAGGCCGCCGGTCTCGCCCCAATGGGGCGCCGCGAGCCGGTACGCGAGCCATGGCAGCAGCAGATTGACCGCCAGTTCGAGCAGGAAAGCGGGGCGCAGTTTCATTCTGATTTACGTTGTAAGCGATGGGTGCGAGTATCGGCGAGGCAGGGGCAGGCGGCAACCGTTTTTCTGCAGCGGGCCGGCTTGCCTATGGCGGGGCCCGGGTGGAATCGGCTCCCTATGCGCAAGCTCTTTGGTTTGTTTTGATGTGCGTGTTTTGATGCGCAAGACGCCCTCAGGGCGCATGTGTACACTTGCGTGTTCGTTGCTCCATACCATGCCATGACATCTCGCTATCCGATCCCGCCCAATGAAATCGAACTGACCGCCGTGCGCGCGCAAGGGGCCGGTGGGCAAAACGTCAACAAGGTGTCGAGCGCGATACATCTGCGTTTCGATGTGCGCGCGTCGTCGTTGCCCGACGTCCTGAAGATGCGGCTCCTTGCGCTGTCGGATCGCCGGCTGACGCGTGACGGTGTCGTCATCATCAAGGCCCAGGAATATCGCACCCAGGAGATGAATCGTGCGTCGGCACTGGCGCGGCTCGACGAACTGATTCAGAGCGTCAGCGTCACCCGCACCCCACGTGTCGCAACGCGGCCCACGCGGGCGTCGAACCGGCGCCGGCTCGAAACCAAGGCGCATCGCAGCGAGATCAAGTCCGGCCGCGGCGGGCGCATCGACGATTGAACCGGACTGGACCTCAACGCTTGCGCGTGACGGGCGCGTTGCGGGCCGTGGGAATGAAATCGACGCACAGGATCGTTGTCTCGCCGTTGCGCTCGAGTGTGACGGCTGCGGTGTAGCAGTCTTCGCCGTCGATCAGCGAGTAGTGCGGGCCCATCATGGCAACCCGGCCAGGTGCGGCTAGCGCATGCTTGAAGTAGGCCCGGCGCGACCAGTTGCTGCGCGTCGTCGCCAATAGCGGCGCGAGCCGCTCGGGCGGCGCAGGTACCGAAGGCGCACAGATCGACGGAGAGGTTTGCTCGCCTTGTGCATCCGTGACGAACACCCGGCGCGCCTCCGGAATCGAAAAGACGAACTGGGCAGCCTGCGCCAGATCACCGTTCGCCGCGAAGCTGCCCGCTGCCGCCAGGACGGCTTCGGCGAATCCTTCGAAGCCAAGTCGCTGGTGACGCGCGTACTTGCGTTCGTAGTCGGCGAACTTGCGCCACATCGAGTCGATCAGCGCGGGTACGCGCTCGCAGGCAGCCTGTACCGAACCCTTCGGCTGGCCCAGCCAGAACCCCTGGACGAAGTCCACGTCGGCCTGCATCAGGATCATCAGCTCATCGTCGGTCTCGACGCCTTCGGCCAGCACCAGCGTCCCCGATTGATGCAGCATGGCGATCAGGTGGCCGATCAGCGATTCCTCGCCCTGGCGTTTGCCTGCGCGGGCCACCAACGAACGGTCGAGCTTGACGATGTCGGGGCGGAAGCGCCACACCCGGTCGAAGTTCGAAAAGCCGGTGCCGAAGTCGTCGATGGCGATCAGGAAGTCGCGTGGTTGAGAGGCGCTCAGCATGCTGGCCACCGCCGATTCATCGTCGGCCGGCTGCTCGAGCACTTCGATGACGATGCGTTCCTGGGGCAGTCCGAAGTGTGCAGACAGTTCGTCGATAAAAGCGCGTTGCGGCCAGCCGGTTTCGAACACTTGCGGCCGCGTGTTGAGGAACAGCCAGCCCACCGGGACGTTCTGCTCCATGAAGTTGGCCACATGCAGGCAACGGCAGATACGGTCAAGCTCGCGTGCTTCGCTCGCCGAGCGTGTGCCCGAAAACAGCACATCGGGCGTGACGGGCAGCCCGACGGGATCGAAGGCCCGCAACAGCGCTTCATAACCGACGATGCGTTGATGGGTGATCGAGAGTACGGGCTGAAACACGCTATGCAGCGTCAGTGCCCGCCATGTGGCGGTCCAGCCGCCCTCGTCGCGCACCAGATGGGGCAGAAGTCCGGTCAGCGTCAGTTCTTCGACGGTGGGCATGGTGGCGTGGTCTCAGGCGTGCGATGCGGCACAACGAAGTCCTGCGCCGCACCGGAACTGGGCCGTGGCGTTGGCAGGGCGAAGACGCTGCCCGAAGAGACGGAGCTCGATTCCAGCCACGCTGGCCTCCGACTAATAGGTCGAAAAACAGTCTAGCAGTTCGAACTTCGCGTGAATGTACGGGTTATCACACACGCGCAAAGCCGTCTGCGTATGGGAATAACGGTAGCACGGGGGTGTGGAGGCTGCCCGCCAAAGTCGAGGTCGGGTCTCTCTCCGACGACGGATTTTTGGGCCTTTGTGCAGATGTTTGCGGCGGCAACGCGATGCACGCAAGCATGCCCGCATGCAGTTCACGAGGCGACAGATGTCCTGCTCTTTTGCTAAACGGAACTCAGCACGGCGGAAGGCGTGGAGATGGCAATTCCGTCGGGGAAACCGGGCGACGAAAAAACGTTTCGCCCGTTTCGCCCGCCGTCTGTCTGCAATGCTTAGTGCGTCGACTGCGGTACGTCGAGAATCAGGATGATGGTCCAGTCCGCGTCGCCATCGTGGTGATACTGGCGTTCCGCGACAATAAACGGCTGTTGTTTGCCATCGGGGCCGAGGAACAGCACGTCGCCCTCCATCGGCAAACATTCAACCGGTGGCAGCGCAAGGTACGCTTCCTGACCGCCGCGCGGCATCAGTTTTTCGATCTTGCGGGATGCCGCTTCGGTCCATTCGATGTCAAGCTGGATGTTGCTCATTCTGTCCTCCGCACCAGGGTGCGCACGGGTTGGGGGTGGTTCTTCGGTGCGCGACTTTAGCATACCGCCTGCGCGCGGCAGACAACAAAAAGCCGAAGCTGGCATGACCGGCTTCGGCTTTTCGACCTTCGCTGAGCGGCTGCGCAGGGCAGCCAAACGGTCAGGTGCGGGCCACGTGCAATTATTGGCTGGCCGCGTCGGGCTTTGCCGCTTTCATATGATGCGGCGCCTTCTTGTGTTCCATCTTGTGATGCATGGCCGGCATGGAAGAATGCTGGCTTTCCGCAGCTTGTTGCTGGGCTTGCAAATCTTGGGCACGTTGTTCGACGTCGGCGGCCTTGGCCGGATCGGTACTCATCATGACGCCGTTGTCGGTCTGTGCATACGCTGCGCCCGTCAGGGCCGAGAGGGAAACCAGGATCGCCAGGGACACTTTCTTCATCGTTACCTCCGTAGAGTGGTTGTGGCTAGGTACTGCCTGTCCGATCAGGAAGGACAGTGCATTCTAGCGAGCAATATCCGCTCCAACAGAAGCTTTGTAACAGTTTTGACGGATAGTTACATTTGCTTACGTTTGCGGCCTATTTCCGGGATGCAACGGGCGTTATTGCCGCGTGGCGAGCCCGCACCTGGGCAGTGTCGGAAGAAGCTGCGCGGTCTCGATGCCGCCAGCTTGCCGTCGCTTTCGGGGGCATGCGGCGGGCGGCTCGCAAATAAGTACGTATAACTAACTAAAGGCGTGAGGCGCCGATGCGCGGCGGCCGCCACGCGCACGACCGTCGCACTTAGAACCACCCGAGCCACCGGTACACATGAAACTGCGCAATGCCGACCAGTTCATGCAACGCAATCTCCGCGTTGACGAAATTCTCGTAACGCGGCAGCAGCCCGACGCGTACATGGCGCGTATTGGAGATGACGGGTTCAGGCGCGAGTCCGAAGCGATGGAAATCGAGCAGCGCGCGCGGCATCTGAAACGCGGACGTGACCAGGATCAACGAATCGTAGTGCTGCGCCTGCAGGAGCGCGGCCACGTCACGGGCGTTCTCGTAGGTCGTGAGACTGCGGTTTTCGAGGGTGACGTCTGCGCGCGGTACCTGCCTCTGCAGCAGGTAGGGCAGGTAGGTATCGGCTTCCGACGCTTCGTGCCGCTGCGGGTTGCCGCCGCTGATGATGACTTCGCAGAGTGCGCCGGTTCGTTTGCATGCCGAATAGATTTCGGCGCTCGTCGCGATCCGCGCCAATGCGTCACGCTTCGGGACCAGTTTATGATCGTCGTCATAGTAGGTGCCGCTGCCTAGCATCACAATCACCGTGTGCGCGCCGTACTTTGGGGGCGTCAGGGGTTGCGGATTGCGTTGGGCCCAGTCGAGCAGCGGCGCTGCTAGCCAGCCCGCCGCAAACAGCCAGAAGAGGGCCATAACGGCCAGTGCGAGCGGGACGCGCGCTCGCCTCGTTAGCAGAATTGCTGCAAAAAAAAGCGCCAATAAAGTGAATAGAATCAATTTAAATGGGGTAACGTATGGTTTTTGGGGACATTCACGCCTGCCGCTATCGCGCCACCTCGGTCGCATCATAGGCACGTGAAAAGGACGCTAGCACGAGGTTCGATCGGGGACCCCAAAACATGGAATAACAGGTGGCGCCTGGCGGGAGACGGTGGCATCGCCCTTGCGATGCACTCCCTGCCATGGGTGGGTGCTACGCGCGTCACTGGTGGCGCGGTGATGTGCTGCGCAAAGATGTGTCATGGGCTGCACTTTAAGAAAGAAGTGAGATGACCACGTATTCCAACGAAGCAGTTCTTGAAGCGCTGCGGCGGGCGCAATACCGCCAGGTCCCGTGGGCCCGGCGCCCGGGTGTATTCGAATATCTTCGCGCGCTCGGCTTGATGGAGACGGTTCGGCAACGCACGGTTGCACCTGCTCCGGGTTTTCATGCGCCGGTCGACATCGCCGTGCTGACCGACCGGGGCCGGGCCGAATTTGCCCGCCTCGAGCGCGATGAGCGTTCGCTGAACTGGACCGCGCGCAGGATGAACGATTACGTTGCCGCGGAGAGACGTACGGCGGATCTGGAAGTTCGCCCGTAGGTCAAACTGCGCTGTTCGAGGACAGGCGCCGGCGCGTCGCCGCCGGTGCTTTGGCATTGCTGCGCACTTTCGCAAATCCGCAAAAAAAGCCCGTATCGCAAGGATACGGGCGTACCGGAATTACTACTGCCACGCTGTGCTGATGGCATAGATGAGACTGGCTCGAGTCCCGCTGGTTCCCACGAATGCTCGCGAATTCCTGCGATTCTCCGCAAGGTTTACCCGCGTCAGGGCAGTCCGTTTCGCAATCGACTCAGGGCTCGTCCTGAGCCCGCTGACGCGTCGTTTTAATGACGGCGTTGCTCGCTCTCGCGCGGCGGCTCCGGCCGCGTGCGTACGTTACTTGCGATGTCGCCGCGCAAATCGCCGCGCGGTGCGGGCGGAGTGAATTCCCGAGGGCGCTCCCCCTGTTGCCACGTCTCGAGCGAGGCAGTACGGTCAGGCCGCCAGTTCCAACCCTGGGACCTTTGCTGTGCGAAGGTAGGTGCGGCAATCAATGAAACGACAATGCCGCACAGAAGCAGTGACATTGGTTTCATGCTGGGCTCCATTCAAACCCGTTGGCTTGGGTTTTTGTGCATACTCATACGGTATGCTCAGGAGCGAAAGCACGCTGTAAGTAATCGTAAATGGATGTTTCACTGCGTGTCTGTAGCACGGCAGTCGGGTTTCGGCGCGGCGCTGATGAACAGCGTACCGCGCACGTCCGCGACTCTCGCGGCTGCGCCGTCGCCGACACAGCCCAGGCTGGGTTCAGTCTGGCAGATACACGCCGGGCGCCCAAGGGCGCCCGGCGGCATAACAATGGTGTCTCAGGCCATCTTGACCGGCGCGCGCCACGATTCCGGATTGGTCCAGAAGGCGCCGCGCAGGCGGTCGCGGCTCGGCGGTGCGGGCGGCTTGGCAGCCGTCGCGCCAATCCGGCCACGCAGCGAGATTTCCCGGCCGCTCGTGCCGAGTCGCTTGACTATTTCGGCGAGCGTACCATCAGCTTGCCATTCGTCGAAACGGCGGCGGCAGGTCGGCGGCGAGGGGTAACGGCCGGGAAGCTTGGACCAGCCTTCTCCCGTCGAGAGTACCCACAGAACCGCATTGACAACCGCGCGCGCTTCCACACGTGGCCGACCGCGTCGTTCGCTCCGTGCTGGCTCCGCACAGAACAACGCCTCGACCAGCGCCCACTCGTTGTCTCTCAAATCGTCGAACAGCATCATGTCTCACCTCAGCGAAGCTAACTCCGGTGCGCTGCCCCGCGCCGCGCACTCTCCATGCACTCAATCGCGAGTGCCAGGCGGGGTCGGGCTAGCCACGGTTCTGGTTATGCAACCAGGTCCATGGCGCCGACCCAGTGCGCATCCAAATGCACGAAGCGTGCCATCTTGTTAAAAACTACCTCGAAGCCCCGTAACATCGGGCCAGCGCGGGCGTTAGTCAGGGGCGTATAAGAATCCAAAAAAGCCGTCCCGCAAATCGGGACAATCACCAATCTTGTGCAATCAGGCCCGCGCAACGTGCGTTTGCGCCTTATTGCTGCATCGCAGCGAAATGATCGAATGGCTGTGAGGCACCAAAAGAAACAATACAATGCTCATCAAATGAGGTCATTGATGAGGAAGCAGGATGAATGTCACGCTGCGCCAGCTAAGGGTTTTCATTGAGGTCGCGCGCTTGCAGAGCTTTAGCCGCGCAGGCGACGAGATCGGGCTGACGCAGTCGGCGGTGAGCCGCTGCGTGCGGGAACTGGAGGCGGAAATCGGCCTCAAGCTGATTGACCGGACCACCCGCGAGGTTCAGTTGACCGACGTGGGCGGCAACCTGGTATCGAGCGTCTCGCGTCTGTTAGCCGATCTCGACGACACGCTGCGTGAGATTCGCGAGATCGGCGAGCAGCGGCGCGGGCGGGTGGTGGTGGCGGCGAGCCCGACGGTCGCCTGCCGGTTGATGCCACAGGTGGTGGCGGGGTGCGGAAAGCAGTTTCCTTTCATCACTCTGGGACTACGCGACGACGTGCAAAGCGATGTGGTGCGCAAGGTCAAGTCGGGCGAGGTCGATTTCGGGGTCGTCATTGGGCCGTTTTCCGCGGACGATCTGCTGAGCGAGCCGCTGATGACCGATTCGTTCTGCCTCGTCTCGCGCGCCGATCACCCGCTGGCGGCGAAGACGCGGGTAGCGTGGTCGGACCTGGAAGGCCAGCGGCTCGTGATGCTCGATTACGCGTCCGGTAGCCGGCCGATCATCGACGCCGTCATGAGCGAGCATGGCGTCAGCGCCACGGTGGTGCAGGAACTGGGGCATTCGGCCACCGTGTTCGGGCTGGTGGAGGCGGGCGTGGGCGTCAGCGTGCTGCCGTGGCTGGCTTTGCCGCTGCCCGCGGATACCTCGCTGGTGGCACGGCCGCTGGTGCCGCGCGCGGAGCGCACGGTCGAACTGGTGCGGCGGCGCGACCGGTCGCTGTCACCGGCGGCGGAGGCGGTATGGGGCTTGATCCGGCAATTGCCGGCGCGCGCGGAGGATCTGCGGTAGAACGGGGCGAGTTGGCTAAACTATCGGCCTGTATGCTACATGTCTCATAACCTGAACCGACCCGCCTGGATGCCTTGATGAGCGAATCCGATCTGTCCGCCCCTTTCCTGTCGAACGCGCGTGACGCCGTCCGTGCGCTGCGCCCCTCCCAGATTCGTGAAGTGGCCAACGCCGGGTTTGGTGTGGAGAACGTGCTGCCGTTCTGGTTCGGCGAGTCCGATCGCGTGACGCCGGAGTTCATCCGGACGGCGGCGAGCGATGCACTCGCCCAGGGCGCCACCTTCTACACCCACAACCTCGGCATTGCGCCACTGCGCGAAACGCTTGCCGGCTACGTGACGCGCCTGCACGGCGCGACCTCGGATAACCACATCGCGGTCACGAGTGCCGGGGTCAACGCCTTGATGCTGGCTGCGCAGCTGGTGGTAGGCGCCGGCGACCGGGTGGTGGCGGTCACGCCGCTCTGGCCGAATCTGGTCGAGATTCCGAAGATCCTCGGCGCCCATGTCGAGACTGTCGCGCTCGGTTATGGCGCACAAGGCTGGGCGCTTGATCTGGAGCGCCTGCTTGCTGCCCTCACGCCAGACACGAAGCTCTTGCTGATCAACTCGCCGAACAATCCGACCGGCTGGGTGATGAGCGCGGACCAGCAACGCATCCTGCTCGAGCATTGCCGGCGGCATGGCATCTGGATCGTCGCCGACGAGGTCTACGAGCGGCTTTACTATGCTGGCGACGCGGCCCGCAGCGCGCCGTCTTTTCTGGATCTGGCCGGACGCGACGAGCGCGTGATCTGCGTCAACTCGTTCTCGAAGGCGTGGCTGATGACCGGCTGGCGGCTCGGCTGGATCGTCGCGCCGGCGGCCTTGATGGACGATCTGGGCAAGCTGGTCGAGTACAACACGTCGTGCGCGCCGGCCTTCGTGCAACAGGCAGGGGTGGCCGCCGTTCAGCAGGGCGAGCAGCTCACGCGGCAACTGGTGGCCGACCTGCAGACTTCCCGCGATCACCTGGTCGAGGCGCTCTCCGCGCTGCCAGGGGTCGACGTGAAGGCCCCGCTGGGTGCGATGTATCTGTTCTTCTCGCTGCCAGGCGCGGCGCAGAGTCTTGCCCTGTGCAAGGCGCTGGTGCGCGAGGTGGGCCTGGGCCTCGCGCCCGGCAGCGCCTTCGGTCAGGAGGGCGAGGGGTTCGTGCGCTGGTGCTACGCCTGCGACCCGGCCCGGCTCGACGCCGGCGTCGCTCGGCTTCGGCAGTTCCTCGCGCAGCACGCTGCGAGCTGAATGCGTGGCTTCTGTGGCCGCGGCAGAGCGGTATTGGGCTCGGGTGAGCCCGTCTTGTGACACCGTTTTGAAGCGGTTGGCCGTTAAAGCGTCCACAGGAACGAAATGCAGGGCTGAAAAGCGCGTTTGGAAAATGCACATGAAATGCGGGAGTCGCCGGGATTTCGTCTTTACGCATTGAATGTTTTTGCGTAATATGGCGCTCAGTCACGCGATTCCTTGCAGGAATATCGCTGCTCCGTCCGGCTGGGTTTGGCTCGATTGCCTGTTTCGCCTCCCCCCGGTGCGTGCTCCCATCAATATGACCGATCAGAATCGGGCGAGCGCGTCTTCAGTTCCAAATCGTCTGTTTGATCCGGTTCTTTGACCACAGGGTCTGACCTAGCTGCATGAATACCCAAGAGGCGAAGATCGTCCTCGAGACTGCCTTGATCTGCGCGCAGGAGCCTTTAAAGCTCGCTGAGCTGCGCAAGCTCTTTGCCGACGGCGTGTCGGCAGATACGGTTCGCACGTTGCTCGAAGACCTGAAACACGATTGGTCAGGGCGCGGCGTAGAGCTGGTTGGGCTTGCGTCGGGCTGGCGGTTTCAAAGCAAGCCCGCGATGCGTTCGTATCTGGATCGGCTGCATCCCGAGAAACCGCCGAAATACTCGCGCGCCGTTCTCGAGACGCTCGCGATTATTGCGTATCGGCAACCGGTCACACGCGGCGATATCGAAGAGATTCGTGGCGTGACGGTGAACACGCAGGTGGTGAAGCAACTCGAGGATAGAGGCTGGATCGAAGTAATCGGCCATCGCGACGTGCCCGGCAGGCCTGCGCTGTACGCGACCACCCGGCAGTTTCTCGACGACCTCGGTTTGCGGGCACTCGACGAATTGCCGCCGCTGGACGATCCGTCTGCGCAGCTGAACGCCGATCTGCTGGGCCAGCATGCGATCGAATTTCCTGACGCTGTAGCGCAAGGGAACGAAGAGATAGACGCCGAGGCATCGGCCGATGCGACGGTGTCGGGGGAAGACGTGGCCGCTGACGCACCGGTTGCCGTAGAGCAGCCCGTGGCTGCGGCGCTGAACAGTGCCCACGATAGTGTCGAGCCCACTTTTGCCGAACATGAAGATGCCCCGGCTCAAGAAGATGCGCTTGCTCGAGACGCCGAGGCGGCGCCGCCGGCAGGAACGGAAATAGCTGGCCTTGCAGAGCCCGACCACGGCACTGCTGCTGAAGAACATGCTGAACCGCAAGCCGATGCCGCCGCAAGCGCCGCTCCGGTTGCACAAGATCAGGATCCGGTCTCCCAGGCCGGTCCCGCAACACCCGCGCACGACTCGGGCGAACTCCGCGGTACGGAGCACGCCGTCGAGTCGAACCCGACACGTGTGGCGCATGGCGATCCAGAAGATCGCCACGATGTCGCACAGGACGCGGGCGTACTGACCGACGAC
Source organism: Paraburkholderia sp. GAS82 (assembly GCF_050436285.1). NCBI lineage: Bacteria > Pseudomonadati > Pseudomonadota > Betaproteobacteria > Burkholderiales > Burkholderiaceae > Paraburkholderia > Paraburkholderia sp. GAS82. The sequence goes on along the minus strand of NZ_JBNDLX010000004.1, from coordinate 287,180 downwards.
GAAAACGAGTCGCGCAGCGCCTGACGTAACCGAACTTTTTGCCGCGCCCGCAACGGGCGCGCGCGACCTGACATTTTGAGGTTGTTTTGACAGATACCCACGATACCGATTCGTCCGAATCCGAGCACGCTGTGCATGCCACGCGCGCCGGCGAAACGCGTACTTCGCAGGCACCGGGAGGCGAGTCCGATCGCCCGGCGAACGCCGAAGGCGCCGAGGGCGAAGAACGTCCGCGCCGCGGACTGCGCCGCGGGCCGCGTAGCCTGATCGCGCGACGTCGCGCGGGGGCGAAGAACAAGACTGCGGAAGGTGCGGCCGAACCGGTCGTGACGGAAGCGCCGCCGGACGGCGAAGTAGTCGCACAGGTTCGCATGCCGCGCAAGGAGCCGGGCTCCAAGGGGCAGGGTCCGCGCCGCAATGCAGGTGGCAAGCGCGAAGGCGCGGCGAACCGTGAGGGTGGTCCGCGCGAAGGCGGCCAACCCCGTGAAGGCGGTCCTCGCGAAGGCGGCCGCCCGCGTCAGAATCGCCGTGGCGGCGAAGCGCCGGTCGTGGCCGCGGCCGCGTCGGACGCGAACCCGGACGATCTGTTTTCTTACGTGACCTCGCCCGCGTTCGACGCGGACAACAGCACCACCGGCGGCGTGCGCGCCCCGATGCTGCGTCGTGGCAAGCCGGCTGCGCCGAAGCGTGTGCTGTCCCCGGACGACGACGCACCGAAGCTGCACAAGGTGCTCGCCGAAGCGGGCATGGGTTCGCGCCGCGATATGGAAGAGCTGATCATCGCCGGCCGCGTTTCGGTCAACGGCGAGCCGGCTCACATCGGTCAACGCATCATGCCGACCGATCAGGTTCGCATTAACGGCAAGCCGGTCAAGCGCAAGCTGCAAAACAAGCCGCCGCGCGTGCTGCTGTACCACAAGCCGACTGGCGAAATTGTCAGTCACGCCGATCCGGAAGGCCGTCCGTCGGTGTTCGACAAGCTGCCGCCGATGAAAACCGCCAAGTGGCTGGCGGTCGGCCGTCTCGACTTCAACACCGAAGGTCTGCTGATGCTGACCACGTCGGGCGATCTGGCAAACCGCTTCATGCATCCGCGTTACAGCGTCGAGCGCGAGTACGCGGTACGCGTGGTCGGTGAGCTGGCCGAAGGGATGCGTCAGAAACTGTTGCACGGCGTCGAACTCGAAGACGGCCCGGCGAACTTCCTGCGTATCCGCGACGGTGGCGGCGAAGGCACCAATCACTGGTATCACGTCGCGCTGGCCGAAGGCCGCAATCGCGAGGTGCGCCGCATGTTCGAAGCAGCCGGCCTGATGGTCAGCCGCCTGATCCGTACCCGCCACGGCCCGATCTCGCTGCCGAAGGGTCTGAAGCGCGGCCGTTGGGAAGAACTCGAAGACAACCAGGTGCGCAGCCTGATGGCATCGGTGGGGCTGAAGGCCACCAGCGAAGAAAAGGGTGGCCGCAGCGCGGCGCCTGAGCGCAAGCAGCCGGATCCGATGCAAACCTCGATGGGCTTCATTAATCGCGAGCCGGTGCTGATGTCGCATGGCCGTTTCGATCAGCAACCGCCGCGTGGCGGTGGTCAGCGTCGCGGTGCGGCAGGTGGTGGTTTCGGCGGTGGCGCCGGTTCCGGCTTTGGCGGCGGTTACGGTCGCGGTGCTGGACGGGGTGCGAGCGGCGGTGGTTTCACCGGTCCGATGAGCAGCGGTGGCGGGGCGAATGTGCCGCGCGGTGGCCGCGAAGTCGATGGCAACCGTGCGCCGTCGGGCAACGGCAATCGCGCTGCGGGCGGCGGCAAGCGCGCTGGCGCTGCGGGTGGCAACCCGGGCAACGGCGGCGGTCGCGGACCGGGTGCAGGCCCGGGCAACCGCGGCGGCAATGCGAACCGCTCGGGCGGCGGCAATCCGAACGCCGGAGCGAATCGCGGCGGCGGTCCTCGCGGACGCTCGCGCGGTCGCTAGGACAGCAGGGCTGGATACGGCCCGCGCAAGGGTTTCGACAGGCGTGTCGGGCACGCCTGCGTCGTGCAAAAAGCGAGCACGCCACAAAACGTAAATTCGGGCCGCAAAATCAGAATGCAAAATTCGGGGCGAGATCCACTGGCGATCTAACCCCGTAAGCTGCGCCGAACACCTTGCGCAATGCGCTTTTCGCCCCCATCTGAGCCAAGATCGCAGTGAAATCAAGCGGAAATGCGTGTTTCATGCCCTGCGCCGGTTTGCGTTTGTCCTGAAAAATGGCTACAATCGCAGAGTCGCTGGGCGTGCGGCTTTTCATGTGCGGCTCAGGTGCGACCACCGGCAATAAGATGATGGGCGTTTCGCCCATTTTTTTTTTGCCGCTTTAGTTTGTGGTTCGGCATCTCGGGTAGCACGAACGTGCGCCAGCTTGGCGCGCGGCCCGCAGGTTGTTTGCAGGTAAAACCGGCAGGCTTGCCGCGCGAACATCTTAGAGGGCACTGTGCAACTGACGGAACTGATTGAAACCACGGTCGTGGGTCTCGGCTACGAGCTCGTCGATCTGGAGCGCACCGGGCGCGGCATGCTGTGTATTTTCATTGACCAGCCGGCCGGCATCGCAATCGAAGATTGCGAAAAGGTCACGCGTCAGCTCCAGCACGTTCTGACGGTCGAAAATATCGATTATGAGCGGCTTGAAGTATCGTCGCCGGGTCTCGACCGCCCGCTGAAGAAACTGGCGGATTTCGAACGCTTCGCAGGCAGCGAAGTGGCAATTACATTGAAAAAGCCATTGGACGGACGGAAATCGTACCGGGGCATCCTGCATGCTCCGCAAGGCGAGACGATCGGTCTGGAATTTGAAGGGAAGGAAGGCGCCGCGATGCTCGATTTCACGCTCGCGGACATCGATAAAGCACGCCTCGTTCCAAAGTTTGACTTTAGGAGCCGCAAACAATGAGTCGCGAAGTGTTGATGCTGGTGGATGCGCTGGCACGCGAGAAGAACGTCGACAAAGACGTGGTATTTGCCGCGCTTGAAGCGGCTCTCGCTTCGGCCTCCAAAAAACTCTTCGAAGAAGATGCGGACATCCGCGTCCATATCGACCGTGAAAGCGGCGAGCACGAAACGTATCGCCGCTGGCGCGTGGTGCCGGACGAAGCCGGTCTGCAGGAGCCGGATCAGGAGATCCTGCTGTTCGAAGCACGTGAGCAGAAGGCCGATGCGCAGCTCGACGAGTTCATCGAAGAACCGGTGCCGTCGATCGAATTTGGCCGTATCGGCGCGCAGGCCGCCAAGCAGGTGATCCTGCAGAAGGTGCGCGACGCCGAGCGCGAGCAGATCCTGAACGACTTCCTGGAACGCGGCGAGAACATCATGACCGGTACGGTCAAGCGCCTCGACAAGGGCAATTTCATCGTCGAATCGGGTCGTGTCGAAGCGCTGCTGCGCCGCGACCAGCTGATTCCGAAGGAAAACCTGCGCGTGGGCGACCGCGTGCGCGCCTATATCGCCAAGGTCGATCGCACCGCTCGCGGTCCGCAGATCGAACTCTCGCGTACGGCACCCGAGTTCCTGATGAAGCTGTTCGAAATGGAAGTGCCGGAAATCGAGCAAGGCCTGCTCGAGATCAAGGCAGCGGCGCGCGATCCTGGCGTGCGCGCCAAGATCGGCGTGATCGCTTACGACAAGCGGATCGATCCGATCGGCACCTGTGTCGGTATCCGCGGTTCGCGCGTGCAGGCTGTGCGCAACGAGCTCGGTGGCGAAAACGTCGACATCGTGCTATGGTCGGAAGATCCCGCCCAGTTTGTGATCGGCGCTCTCGCGCCGGCAGCCGTGCAGTCGATCGTCGTCGATGAAGAAAAGCATTCGATGGACGTCGTCGTCGACGAGAACGAACTGGCGGTCGCAATCGGCCGTAGCGGCCAGAACGTGCGTCTTGCCAGCGAACTCACCGGCTGGCAGATCAATATCATGACGCCGGACGAATCTGCGCAAAAGCAGAATCAGGAACGCGGTGTTCTGCGTGACCTGTTCATGGCGCGTCTCGATGTCGACGAGGAAGTGGCTGACATCCTGATCGACGAAGGCTTTACCAGCCTCGAAGAGATCGCCTATGTGCCGCTCAACGAGATGCTCGAGATCGAAGCGTTCGACGAAGACACTGTGCACGAGCTGCGCAATCGCTCACGCGATGCGTTGCTGACGATGGCAATCGCAAATGAAGAAAAGGTCGAAAATGTTGCACTCGACCTGAAGAGCCTGGACGGCATCGACGCCGACCTGCTCGCGAAGCTGGCCGAACATCAGATTCACACACGTGACGATCTGGCCGAGCTGGCTGTAGATGAATTGGTCGAGATGACCGCGATGGAAGAGGATGCCGCTAAGGCGTTGATCATGAAAGCACGTGAACATTGGTTCCAGTGAGAAATGACCATGGCGCACTAAATTGAAGCGGCCCCAGGCCGCATGACACGATGCTAACCGCAAGGAATCGGTCCTTGCATTAAGAGGAATGAATGGCGAGTAACAACGTAGCCCAATTTGCCGCGGAACTGAAAATGCCTGCAGGCGTGCTGCTTGAGCAGCTGCAGGCAGCAGGCGTCACTAAAGCGAGCGAAGACGACACCCTGTCCGAAGCGGACAAGGCGCGTCTGCTCGACCACTTGCGCAAGTCTCACGGCTCGACTGATGCGGACAAGCGCAAGATCACGCTGACGAAACGGCATACGTCGGAAATCAAGCAGTCTGATTCGACGGGTAAGGCTCGTACCATTCAGGTCGAAGTGCGCAAGAAGCGCACGTTCGTCCGCCGCGACGAAGCGGGTGGCGAAGGCGGCGATGCATCGAATCATGTGGCTGAGGCCGACGTCGATACGGATGACCTCGAACTTCAGCGTCGCGAAGAAGAAGCGCGTCACGAAGCCGAGCTGCTCGAAAAGCAGGCTCAGGAACTGAAAGCGCGTCAGGAACAGCTCGAACGCGAAGAAGCCGAGCGTCAGGCGCGTGAGCAGGCTGCCGAAGCCGAGCGGCGTCGTGCGGAAGAGGAAGCGGCGAAGAAGCGCGCTGCTGCCGCCGCCGAAACTGCCACGCAGAAGAAGGTCGAGCAGGTTGTGCAAGCTGCGCAGCCCGAAGCAGCAGCACCGGCTGCGGCGACCGAACAGGACGACGAACGCGCCGCAGCGGAACGCGCGGCGCAACGCGAAGCCGCGAAGAAGGCGGAGGACGCAGCGCGTCTGGCCGCGGAAAAGACGCGCGCCGAGCAGGAAGAAATCAGCAAGCGCCGTGCGAAGGCAGAAGCCGAAGCGCGTGCGATTCGCGAAATGATGAGCACGCCGCGCAAGGCAGCCCAGCCCAAGGCGCCTGAGCCTGCTGCTGCTCCGGCTGCGGCGGCCAAGCCCGCTGAAGCGCCGAAGGCTGCGGAAGCCAAGGGCACGTTGCACAAGCCGGCTCGTCCGGCAGGCGAAGCGCCGGCGCGTCCTGCTGCCAAGAAGCCGGTGGCGGCAACGCCGTCTGCGACTCCTGCACCGTCGGCTGGCGACAAGAAGAAGCCGGGCGCAGGCAAGGGCGGCTGGCAGGACGACGCAGCGAAGCGCCGCGGCATCAAGACGCGTGGCGATACGAGCGGCGGTGTCGATCGCGGCTGGCGCGGCGGCCCGAAGGGTCGCGGCAAGCATCAGGACCAGAACACCACGTTCCAGGCGCCGACCGAACCGATCGTGCGCGAAGTGCACGTGCCGGAAACGATTACGGTGGCCGATCTGGCGCACAAGATGGCCGTCAAGGCGTCCGAAGTCATCAAGTCGATGATGAAGCTCGGCCAGATGGTCACGATCAACCAGATGCTGGACCAGGAAACGGCGATGATCATCGTCGAAGAACTGGGCCATCACGCGGTTGCGGCCAAGCTGGACGATCCGGAAGCGATGCTGGTCGAAGGCGAGGTCAGCTCCGATGCAGAATCGCTGCCGCGTCCGCCGGTCGTCACGGTCATGGGTCACGTCGACCACGGCAAGACGTCGCTGCTCGACTACATCCGCCGCGCCAAGGTGGCAGCGGGTGAAGCGGGCGGGATTACGCAGCACATTGGCGCATACCACGTGGAAACGCCGCGCGGCGTGATCACGTTCCTCGACACGCCGGGTCACGAGGCCTTCACGGCCATGCGTGCTCGCGGTGCGAAGGCAACGGACATTGTGATTCTGGTGGTTGCAGCCGACGACGGCGTGATGCCGCAGACGAAGGAAGCGATTGCCCACGCGAAGGCAGGCGGCGTGCCGCTCGTCGTCGCGATCAACAAGATCGACAAGCCGGATGCGAATCCGGAGCGCGTGAAGCAGGAACTCGTCGCGGAAGGCGTCGTGCCGGAAGAATACGGTGGCGATTCGCCGTTCGTGTCGGTGTCGGCCAAGACCGGCGCAGGCATCGACGACCTGCTCGAAAACGTGCTGCTGCAGGCCGAAGTGCTGGAATTGAAGGCACCGGTCGAAGCGCCGGCCAAGGGTCTGGTCATCGAAGCGAAGCTGGATAAGGGTAAGGGCCCGGTTGCAACGATCCTGGTTCAGTCGGGTACGTTGAACCGTGGTGACGTCGTGCTGGCAGGCAGCGCCTATGGCCGCGTGCGCGCCATGCTCGACGAGACCGGCAAGCCGACCAAGTCGGCTGGTCCGTCGATCCCGGTTGAGATTCAAGGTTTGTCGGAAGTGCCGCAGGCTGGCGAAGAAGTCATCGTCATGCCGGACGACCGCAAGGCGCGTGAAGTCGCACTGTTCCGTCAAGGCAAGTTCCGCGACGTCAAGCTGGCCAAGCAACAGGCCGCGAAGCTCGAGAACATGCTGGAACAGATGGGCGAAGGCGAAGTGCAGTACCTGCCGCTTATCGTCAAGGCCGACGTGCAGGGTTCGCAGGAAGCGCTGGTGCAATCGCTGCAAAAGCTCTCTACCGACGAAGTCCGCGTGCAGATTGTGCACGGCGCGGTGGGCGGCATCAGCGAAAACGACGTCAACCTGGCAACGGCTTCGAAGGCGGTCATCATCGGCTTCAACACCCGTGCGGATGCACAGGCGCGCAAGCTGGCGGAGTCCAACGGTATCGACATTCGCTACTACAACATCATCTATGACGCTGTGGATGAAGTGAAGGCTGCGATGTCGGGCATGCTGGCGCCGGAGAAACGCGAAGTCGTCACCGGTATGGTCGAAGTGCGTCAGGTCTTCAAGGTGCCGAAGGTCGGCGCGGTGGCCGGTTGTATGGTCACGGACGGCTTCGTCAAGCGCTCGTCGTCGGTGCGCGTGCTGCGCAACAACGTCGTGATTCATACGGGCGAGCTCGATTCGCTCAAGCGCTTCAAAGACGACGTTAAGGAAGTGCGTCAGGGCTTCGAGTGCGGTATGTCGATCAAGAACTTCAACGACATTATCGAAGGCGACCAGTTCGAAGTCTTCGAAGTCACTGAAGTCGCGCGTTCGCTGTAATTCAGGCGCAACGCTGAAGGGGCGGGGCGGGCGCTTGCGCCCCTCCGCCCCTTGTTTTTGTGCGCGTGCATTTTGTGCTCGCGTGCGTTCGCGGCCCCGCCAGGGAGACGCGAACCCCATTGCTATCCGCCAGAGCGGATCACGGATTCACCATGCCTAAGAAACGTACTTCTCCCAATCGCAACGTGCAGATCGCCGATCAGATCCAGCGCGACCTGTCCGAGCTGCTGCGCGAGATCAAAGACCCGCGCATCGGTATGGTCACGATTCAGAGCGTCGAACTGACGCCGGACTACGCGCACGCGAAGGTCTACTTCACGACGCTGACCGGCGACCCGCAACAGACGCTGCAAGGCCTGATTCATGCGGCTGGCCATCTGCACAATCAGTTGTTCAAGCGCCTGCATATCCACACGGTGCCGACGCTGCATTTCCACTACGACAAAACCATCGAACGTGCCGTGGAAATGTCGCGTCTGATCGACGAGGCGAACGCTAGCCGCGCGAAAGACGAGTGATTGCGCGCGGTGTTTCAGCTTCCTCGATGCTCACCGTTGGCCGCATATTGCTCATGCTGACTTCCCGTTCGTCCTCATCGTTTTGATATGACCGCACCTCAACGGCCCCGTGTGCCGCGTCGCGCGCTCGATGGTGTGTTATTGCTCGACAAGCCTATTGGCCTGTCGAGCAACGACGCGCTGATCCGGGTGAAGCGCCTTTACCTGGCGAAGAAGGCTGGCCATACCGGTACGCTCGATCCCCTCGCCACCGGTTTGCTGCCGCTGTGTTTCGGCGAGGCGACCAAGTTCTCGCAGGATCTGCTCGAAGCCGACAAGACCTACGAGGCCACCATGCGCCTCGGTGTCCGCACGGCTACCGGCGACGCGGAAGGCGAGGCGATCGAAACGCGCGAAGTGGCCTGCGATCAGCCGGCGGTCGTTGCTGCGATGGAGCGCTTTCGCGGCGACATCGTGCAGGTGCCGCCAATGTATTCGGCGCTCAAGCGCGACGGCAAACCGCTGTACGAATACGCACGGGCGGGTCAGGTGGTGGAGCGGGAAGGGCGTCCGGTGACGATTCATGCGCTTGAGATGCTGGCTTGCTCGCTGCCTGATGTGACGTTCCGCGTGACTTGCAGCAAGGGAACGTACGTGCGCACGCTGGCCGAGGATATCGGTGAGGCGCTTGGCTGTGGCGCGCATCTGGTTGCTTTGCGGCGCACGGGCGTCGGCGCGTTGACGCTGGAACATTCGGTGACGCTCGATGCGTTGTCCGACGCGGCCGAAGCCGAGCGCGATAAGTGGCTGCAGCCGGTCGACGCTCTGCTTTCGACTTTCCCGGCAGTGCAGCTCGATGAAGAAGGCGCACGCCGCTTTCTGCACGGTCAGCGCCTGCGTCTGGCCGATCTCACGTTGAGCAAAGAGGCTGCTGCTGCGGAGCGTGTGCGCGTCTACGCTGCGGAAAGCAAGCTGCTTGGCGTCGCGAAGCTAGGCGAGGGCGTGCTGGCGCCGGAGCGACTCGTGGTGACCGCGGCAAGCTAAGGCGCGATTCGCAACAAACAAAAAAGGCGGCACCGTCATTGCGGTACCGCCTTTTTCATTGCTGCGCTTACTTCGAAGACGTTGAGTCAATCACGCTGAGCCAAACCTGCTCGAGTTCCGCCTTCAAAGCCACATCAACCGTCAATGCGCCGCTGCCGCCGCTGCACCGGCATCGCCACCTGCTCGCTCAGGCTTCGTGATCCAGATCAGCGCAATCAACGCGACGAAGATCCCCGCCGAGACGTAGAACAGATCGTTCACCCCCAACTGCGCCGCCTGCTGCGTCACCATATTGTTGAAGAGACCATATGCCTGCGGCTGACTGAAGCCGGCCGCGCCCATCTGACGTATCGACTGATCGAACACCGGGTTATACAGGTTGGCCTGGGCACTCAGGCGTGCGTGATGCAGGATCGTGCGGTGATCCCAGGCAGTCTGGAAAATCGACGTGCCGATACCGCCGCACATGATCCGCACGAAGTTCGACAATCCCGATGCCGCCGGAATCCGGTTGCCTGGCAGACCTGACAACGTGATCGACACCAGCGGAATAAAGAACCCCGCCATGCCGATGCCCTGAATCAGCGTGGGAACCAGCAGCGAAAACGTGTCGACGCCGGTCGTATAGCGCGAACGCATCCAGAAACACAGCGCGAACACCAGGAACGACGCCGTGGCGATGTAGCGCGGATCGGTACGCGGCAAAATCTTGCCGGTGATCGGCGAGAGCAGCACCGCGAAGAAGCCGACCGGCGCCATGACGAGACCGGCGTTGGTAGCGGTGTAGCCCAGATCGGTTTGCAACCACAGCGGCAACAACACGAGGTTGCCGAAGTAGAGCCCATAGCCGATCGATAGCGCCACCGTGCCGCCGGTGAAATTGCGCTTGCTGAACAGCGACAGGTCCACCACCGGATGCTCCGCCGTCAGTTCCCAGACAATGAAGAACGCGAGCGCGATCACCGCGGTCAGCGCTAGCACCACGACCGTGGTGGAGGCGAACCAGTCGAGGTCTTTACCCTTGTCGAGCATCACCTGCAGCGAGCCGACCCAGATGATCAGCAAGGCGAGTCCCACGCCGTCGATCGGCGCCTTACGGATTGCCGAATCGCGATTGCGGAAGATCGTCCACGTGGCGATGGCGGCAATTGTGCCGACCGGAATGTTGACGTAGAAGATCCACGGCCATGAGATGTTGTCCGAGATCCAGCCGCCCAGAATCGGGCCGGCCACCGGTGCAATCAGTGTGGTCATCGCCCACATGGAAAGCGCCATGGGCGCCTTCGCGCGTGGATAGCTGGCCAGCAAAAGTGTTTGAGACAGCGGGATCATCGGCCCGGCGACAGCGCCTTGCAGCACGCGCGAGGCGAGCAGGAAGGGCAGCGTCGGCGCAAGACCGCACATCCACGACGAGATCACGAACAGGATGATCGACGCCATGAACAGGCGCACCTGGCCGATGCGCTCGGTGAGCCAGCCGGTCAAGGGCACGGAGATCGCGTTCGCCACCGCGAACGAGGTGATCACCCACGTGCCTTGATCGGACGAGACGCCGAGATCCCCGGAGATGGACGGGATCGACACGTTTGCAATCGAGGTGTCGAGCACGTTCATGAAAACGGCGAGCGACACCGCGATGGTGCCGATCACCAACTGCGCCCCCTCTAACGGCGGATGAGGAATGGGCGCTTGAGACTGAGCCATGTATCAGAAACCTTGTTTTAATGTGGCGCAGCGTTACATTGCCTTGGCGGGTGCGTTGGTATCGCGGGCAGCCGACTTCTGTCCACCGCCGCCTTGACCCGCGTTTTCAGCAATGATGCGGGCGATTTCGGCGTCGGCCTGATCGCCGTACTTGTCGAACACGTTGGTCTGATAGATCGTGTTCGGTGCTTCGCCCAGCTGACCGCCGTTTTCGTCCTTGATGCTGACGTCGGCGTCCATCGACAGGCCGATACGCAGCGGATGCTTTTCAAGTTCCTGCGGGTCGAGCGCGATCCGCACCGGCAGACGCTGCACCACCTTGATCCAGTTGCCCGTGGCGTTCTGTGCCGGCAGCAGCGAGAACGCCGAGCCCGTGCCAGCCGAGAAGCCGACCACCTTGCCGTGGAACACCACCGACGAGCCGTACACGTCGGCCGTCAGTTCGACCGGCTGGCCGATGCGCATATGCTTCAGCTGAACTTCCTTGAAGTTCGCGTCGACCCACACGCCGTTCAGCGGCACGATCGCCATCAGCGGATTGCCCGGCGAGACGCGCTGGCCGACCTGCACCGAGCGCTTCGCAACGTAACCGGTGACCGGCGCCGGCAGCGTGTTGCGGGCGCTCGCCAGATAGGCGTCGCGCACCTTGGCAGCGGCGGCTTCCACGTTCGGGTGGTCGGCAATCGTCGTGTTGGCGGTCAGCGCGCGGTTCGATGCGAGCTGTTGCTTTGCGGCGTCGAGTGCGGCCTGGGCGCTCTTCACGGCATCACGGGCGTGCGAGATTTCTTCCTGCGACACGGCGCCGGTCTGGGCGACCAGCATGCGGCGGCGCAGGTCGTCCTGGGCGCGTGAGAGATCCGCTTCACGGACTTCCACCTGGGCCTGGTACTGGTTGTCGTCGGCGAACAGGCCGCGCACCTGGCGTACCACCTGGCCGAGATTGGCCTCGGACTGTTCCAGCGCGACGCGTGCATCCGCCGGGTCCAGCACGACGACCGGGTCGCCGGCCTTGACGGTCTGCGTATCGTCGGCATTGACCGCGATGACCGTACCGGTCACTTGCGGCGTGATCTGCACGACGTTGCCGTTCACATACGCGTCGTCAGTCGACTCGTGGAAGCGCGCGACGAGGAAGTAGTAAAACCCGTAGGCGATCGCGGCAATCAGGATCACGATGACGAGCAACGCCATCATGCGCTTGCGTTTGCTGTTGTTCGCCGGTTGTGCGTTGGCAGCAGGTTGCTGGGGGGTGCTCATTGATATGCTCCGTATTCTCTCAATCTGCGTCGTTTATTCGGGTGGGCATTCGGATTCAGTTCGCTGCCGGTGCTGCTGTTTGTGCCGTGCTGGTCGCTTGAGCTGCTGGCGTGGCCGGTGTCGTCTGCGCTGCCGGGGCCGCTTGTGCCGCGTGTGAGGCGGACGCGCCGTCCGGTGCATCGGCCGGTACCACGAGACCAGTCTGGGTCGCGTCGAAACCGCCGCCGAGCGCCTTGATGAGACCGATCTGCATGTCGCGGCGGCGCATCTTCAGATTCGTCACCGTCTGTTCGGCGGCGAGGCGGTTCTGGTCGGCGGTCAGCACCTGCAGTTGTTCCGACAGACCCGCCTTGTAGCGGATCACGGCCAGCTGGTATGCCTTGGTCGAGGCGTCGAGCGCGCGCTGTGCGTCACCCGATTGCTGATCGATCGAACGGATCGTTGTGATCTGCGTGGCGACATCCGACAGCGCGCTGATCAGCGTCTGGTTGTAGTTGGCGACGTCCAGGTCGAAGTCGGCGTAGCGGCCTTTCAACTGCGAGCGCAAGGCGCCGGCGTCGAAGATCGGCAGGTGGATGGCCGGCCCGAACTGCATGTTGCGGCTCGACGAGGTCAGGAATTTGCCCCAGCCGAACGCATCGAAGCCCGCAGCGGCGGACAGATTGATGTCCGGGAAGAACTCTGCTTTCGCTTCCTTCACGTCGTGCATCTCGGCTTCGACCTGCCAGCGTGCGGCGACGATATCGGGGCGGCGCGAGACCAGATCGGCAGGCACGTTATCCGGCAGGATGACGGGGTTGCCCACCGTCAGGACCGGCTTGGCGATCTGCAAGCCGCGATCCGGTCCCTTGCCAAGCAGCGCACCCAGCTGATAGCGCACGTTGGCGATCTGGCCATCGAGATCGCTCAGGTTGGTCTGGCTCGTCGCGATGTTGCCGTTGGCGGTCTGCTGCTCGACGTTGGTGTCGAGACCAGCGACAACGCGGCCGTGGGTGATACGGCCAATATCCTGACGATTGGCGATTTCGCGCGCGGCGATATCGCGCAGCGCGTACAGCTGGGCAAGCTGGTTATACGTACTCGCTACCGACGCGGCGAGCGTCACACGCGCCTGCTGCACGTCGGCTTCCGCCGCTTTCTCCTGCGAGACCGCCTGACCGAGGCGCTGACGGTTCTTGCCCCACAGGTCCAGATCCCAGGAGGCGCTCGCCAGCACGTTGTTTTCGCTGTACCAGGTGCCACCGTAGGGCGGCGGGTAGATCGAGTTTTGCGAGAAAATCTCGCGGTTCCACGAATAGCTGCCGTTGACCTTTGGGTACAGCGCCGAGCGCGTGGATTCGATATAAGACGAAGCCTTTGCGAGCCGCGCCTGAGCCTGGGCGATCGACGGACTGCCTTCGAGCGCTTCTGCGATCAACTGTGGCAGTTGCGGGTCGCCGAACTGATTGGCCCAGTCGAGCGACGGCCACTGGCCGCCCTGCGCCGGCAGGCTCTGGCTCGATTCGTACTGCGTCGCCGGCGCGATCTGCTTGTCGCTCTTGATACCGCTGTAGTTCGCGCACCCCGCGAGGGCCAGCGCCGTCACCGCAGCGGCGACAGCGGCCCGGCACGAGACGGCGGGCGCGGACAGGGAAAGGGATTTCATCGCTGCACTCATGGTCAGTGAATTGTAATGATGGACAGTGCAACCAGCTTATGACGATTTGACGTCAGAATTGCTTGCTACGTCACGGGTTATGCCCGTTAGATCGCAACCGCTATTGATCAGCACGCGGCGCAGCATGCTCTTCAGGAAACCGACTTCCTCGGCCGTAAAGCCAGCCAGAAAGCCATCCACGACGCTGTTGAAAATCGCCGGCATGCGGGCGGCCACGCTTTGGCCTTCCGGTGTTAGCGCGAGCCGCACGACGCGCCGGTCTTCACTGCTGCGAACCCGGGTGAGCAGGCCGCGTTTTTCGAGCCGGTCGACCAGACGCGTGACTGCGCTTGCATCGATGCCGTATTCGCGGGCCAGTTCCGCCGCCAGCAGACACTTGCCGCTGGCCACCATGAACAGGATGCTGCCTTGCTGGCTGGTGATGCCGAGTTCGGCCATCGTGCGTTGCGTGATCTCGTTCGACATGGTCGATCTCACGCGGGAAATCAGATAGCCGACGCTTTCGCCGAGCTGATAGGAACTGATTTCCGGCGGCGGCGTGGGGATCTGATCGGTCATGATTCTCATGCGACTGCAATGGTTGACTATGCAGGATTATAAATTGTCATTAATTGACCCGGCAAGCGTTATTACAGCTTAGGCAACGATCTCTAGCGTCTCAAGCGCTTAAAAGACCAGGGGCGATGGAGGAGAATCGGGCGCGCAAGGGCCGTCGGCCAAGGCGTTGCGGCTGGGTGATTCGCGAAATGCGATGTAAGGAAATATGAGGCCGGCCGTCGGCAGCATGGAAGTCGTACGGCCCATGCGCGCGTTGCAACTAAGGGAATACCAGAAAACCTTAACTTGCGCGTGCTATAATTTTGGGTTCCCAAAAGTGCGCTTTGGGCTTTGTTGGCTTTGTACACAATGCTGCTGCTGGCGCACTCAACTGTCCCCAGGTTCCTATGACCCGCGCCCTACGCAACATCGCCATTATTGCCCACGTCGACCACGGCAAGACTACGCTCGTCGACCAGCTCCTCCGTCAGACCGCCACGTTCCGCGACAACCAGCAGATGGTCGAGCGTGTGATGGACTCGAACGACATCGAAAAGGAACGTGGCATCACGATCCTGTCGAAGAACTGCGCGGTCGAGTACGAAGGCACCCACATCAACATCGTCGACACGCCGGGCCACGCCGACTTCGGCGGTGAAGTGGAGCGCGTGCTGTCGATGGTCGACTCGGTGCTGCTGCTGGTCGACGCCGTGGAAGGTCCGATGCCGCAAACGCGCTTCGTCACGAAGAAGGCGCTGGCGCTCGGTCTCAAGCCGATCGTGGTGGTCAACAAGGTTGACCGTCCGGGCGCGCGGATCGACTGGGTGATCAACCAGACGTTCGATCTGTTCGACAAGCTTGGCGCAACAGATGAGCAGCTCGATTTCCCGATCGTCTATGCGTCGGGTCTCAATGGTTATGCCGGTTTGACCCCGGACGTGCGTTCGGGCGACATGCGCCCGCTGTTCGACGCCGTGCTGGAACACGTTCCGGTTCGCCCGGCCGATCCGGAAGGCCCGCTGCAACTGCAGATCACGTCGCTCGACTATTCGTCGTACGTGGGCCGTATCGGTGTGGGCCGCATCACGCGTGGCCGTATCAAGCCGGGTATGCAGGTTGCCGTGCGCTCGGGTCCGGACGGCGCGATCCTGAACCGCAAGATCAACCAGGTGCTGTCGTTCAAGGGTCTTGAGCGCGTGCAGGTGGAGTCGGCTGAAGCCGGCGACATCGTGCTGATCAACGGTATCGAAGAAATCGGCATTGGCGTGACCATCTGCTCGCCGGAACAACCGGAAGCGCTGCCGATGATCACGGTCGACGAGCCGACGCTGACGATGAACTTCCTCGTCAATTCGTCGCCGCTGGCTGGCCGTGAAGGCAAGTTTGTGACGAGCCGTCAGATTCGCGACCGTCTGTTCAAGGAGCTGAACCACAACGTGGCGTTGCGTGTGAATGAAACCGGCGACGAAACCACGTTTGAAGTGATGGGCCGCGGCGAACTGCACCTGACCATTCTCGTGGAAAACATGCGTCGTGAAGGTTACGAACTCGCCGTGTCGCGTCCGCGCGTGGTGATGACGGAAGTGGACGGCGTGAAGCACGAGCCGTACGAAAACCTGACCGTCGACATGGAGGATGCCCACCAGGGTGGCGTGATGGAAGAACTGGGCCGCCGCAAGGGCGAAATGCTCGACATGGCGTCGGACGGCCGTGGCCGTACGCGTCTCGAGTACCGCATTTCGGCGCGTGGTCTGATCGGCTTCCAGGGTGAATTCCTGACGCTTACGCGCGGCACGGGCCTGATGAGCCATACGTTCGATTCGTATCAGCCGGTCAAGGAAGGCGGCGTCGGCGAGCGTCGCAATGGCGTGCTGATTTCGCAGGACGACGGTGCTGCGGTTGCTTATGCACTGTGGAAGCTGCAGGATCGCGGCCGCATGTTCGTGTCGCCGGGTGAGCCGCTGTATGAAGGCATGATCATCGGCATTCACAGCCGCGACAACGACCTGGTCGTCAACCCGATCAAGGGCAAGCAGTTGACCAACGTGCGTTCGTCGGGCACCGACGAAGCCGTGCGCCTCGTGCCGCCGATCCAGATGTCGCTGGAATACGCGGTGGAATTCATCGACGACGACGAGCTGGTCGAAGTCACGCCGCAATCCATTCGTCTGCGCAAGCGTTAC
The DNA here is from genome assembly GCF_050436285.1 of Paraburkholderia sp. GAS82. Classification (NCBI taxonomy): domain Bacteria; kingdom Pseudomonadati; phylum Pseudomonadota; class Betaproteobacteria; order Burkholderiales; family Burkholderiaceae; genus Paraburkholderia; species Paraburkholderia sp. GAS82. The sequence continues at coordinate 270,860 of NZ_JBNDLX010000004.1, read as the reverse complement.
CTGAAGGAACACGAGCGCCGCAGCGCCAGCCGTAAGGGCGCAGTGGACTAAAGCAGCAGGGCCGAGGGCCTGTGTTGGCCCGGCAATAGCGGGTCAATGCCGGCTAATGCCGGCCAATAGCAGATCAATAGTCGGTCAATTGATGCAATGCAAAAGCCACCCTCGGGTGGCTTTTGCCGTTTATGGCGCGATCAAGTGTTGTTTGTCGTTACGGTAAATTGCAGGACACTGTTGTGTATCCCGAAAATGTCCGCAAAAGCCCGTCAGGAAAGGGTTTTGCGCCAGTGCGTCTGCTATCTGCAGTATCTGTTATGTGATATGCTTCCGCGGATGCAAGTTAAGGTCCTTCCAAGCAAGACTTGATTCGCGCAATCCGCCAAACGGTCAGGCCGTGTCGCGGAAGGTTTCGGTAACCCGCTATTTCTCGAGAAACTCGAAGAAAGGTGAGCGTAAAAATGATGAAGCAATTCCAGTCGAACTCCTATCTGTTCGGCGGCAATGCTCCGTACGTAGAAGAAATGTACGAAGCGTATCTCGATAATCCGGCGTCAGTGCCCGAGAACTGGCGTGTGTATTTCGACGCGTTGCAGAACGTTCCTGCATCGGATGGCAGCAATGCCAACGACGTGGCCCATGGCCCGATCGTCGAATCATTTGCACAACGGGCCAAGGCGAACGCCTTCATCCCGCGCACCGCAACTGGCGGCGAAGACCTCGCTACCGCGCGCAAGCAAGTCTACGTGCAGTCCCTTATCGGCGCGTACCGCTTCCTCGGCACGCAATGGGCCAACCTCGACCCGCTGAAGCGCCGCGAACGTCCCGCGATCCCCGAACTTGAACCCGCGTTCTACGACTTCACTGAAGCCGACATGGACCAGGAGTTCAGCGCAACTAACCTGTACTTCGGGTTTGAACGCGCATCGCTGCGTGAGATCGTCAAGGCACTGCGTGACACGTACTGCGGCACGATCGGCGCCGAGTACATGTACCTCAGCGATCCGGAACAGAAGCGCTGGTGGAAAGAAAAGCTCGAATCGATCCGTTCGACGCCGAACTTCTCCAATGAGAAGAAGAAACACATTCTGAATCGCTTGACCGCCTCTGAAGGCCTCGAGCGCTTCCTGCACACCAAGTACGTCGGCCAGAAGCGTTTCTCGCTCGAAGGCGGCGAAAGCTTTATCGCCTCGATGGACGAAGTCGTGCGTCACGGCGGTGCCCGCGGCGTGCAGGAAATCGTCATCGGCATGGCCCACCGCGGCCGTCTGAACGTGCTGGTCAATACGCTCGGCAAGATGCCGGCTGACCTGTTTGCCGAGTTCGAAGGCAAGCACGTCGACGATCTGCCGGCCGGCGACGTCAAGTACCACAAGGGCTTCTCGTCGGACGTTTCGACCGAAGGCGGCCCGGTTCACCTCTCGCTCGCGTTCAACCCGTCGCACCTTGAAATCGTCAACCCGGTGGTCGAAGGCTCGGCCAAGGCCCGGATGGACCGTCGCGGCGACGACAGCGGCCTGCAAGTGCTGCCGGTGCAGATTCACGGCGACGCGGCTTTCGCCGGTCAGGGCGTCGTGATGGAAACGCTGAACCTCGCGCAAACGCGTGGTTACGGCACGCACGGCACGCTGCACATCGTCATCAACAACCAGATCGGCTTCACCACGTCGGATCCGCGCGACTCGCGCTCGACGCTCTACTGCTCGGACGTCGTCAAGATGATCGAAGCACCGGTGCTGCACGTGAACGGTGACGATCCCGAAGCGGTGGTGCTGGCTACGCAGATCGCCATCGACTTCCGGATGCAGTTCCATAAAGACGTCGTGGTCGACATCGTCTGCTTCCGCAAGCTGGGCCACAACGAGCAGGACACGCCGGCTGTCACCCAGCCGCTGATGTACAAGACGATTGCGAAGCACCCGGGCACGCGCGCGCTGTACGCTGAAAAGCTCGTGCAACAAGGCGTGATCACCGCGGAAGAAGCCGACGAATTCGTCAAGGCCTACCGCAAGGCGATGGACGAAGGTCATCACACGGTCGACCCGGTGCTCTCGAACTACAAGAGCAAGTACGCGGTGGACTGGGTGCCGTTCCTGAATCGCAAGTGGACCGACGCAGCGGATACCGCAGTGCCGCTGGCTGAACTGAAGCGCCTCGCTGAGCGCATCACCACGGTGCCGGAAAACTTCAAGGTTCACCCGCTCGTCGAACGCGTCATCAACGACCGTCGCGCGATGGGCCGTGGCGAAGCGAAGCTCGACTGGGGCATGGGCGAACACCTGGCCTTCGCGTCGCTGGTCGCATCGGGCTATGCCGTGCGCCTGACCGGTCAGGACTCGGGCCGCGGCACGTTCACGCACCGTCATGCGGTGCTGCACGATCAGAATCGCGAACGCTGGAACGACGGCACGTACGTGCCGCTGCAGAACATCGCCGAAGGTCAGGCGAAGTTCACGGTGATCGACTCGGTGCTGTCGGAAGAAGCGGTGCTCGGCTTCGAATACGGCTACTCGACCGCTGAACCGAACACGTTCGTCGCATGGGAAGCGCAGTTCGGCGACTTCGTGAACGGCGCGCAAGTTGTGATCGACCAGTTCATCTCGTCGGGCGAAGTGAAGTGGGGCCGTGTTTCCGGTCTCACGATGCTGCTGCCGCACGGCTACGAAGGCCAGGGTCCGGAGCACTCGTCGACCCGTATCGAACGTTTCCTGCAACTGTGCGCAGACCACAACATGCAGGTCGTTCAGCCGACCACGCCGGCGCAGATTTTCCACCTGCTGCGCCGTCAGATGATCCGCCTGTTCCGCAAGCCGCTGATCGTCGCTACGCCGAAGTCGCTGCTGCGTCACAAGGAAGCCGTGTCGGATCTGTCCGAACTGGCGAAGGGTGCGTTCCAGCCGATCCTCGGCGAAATCGACGAAGCCATCGAAGCGAAGAAGGTCAAGCGCGTCGTGGTCTGCTCGGGCCGCGTGTACTACGACCTGCTCGCTCATCGCCGCGAAGCGAAGGCGAACGACGTCGCGATCATCCGTATCGAACAGCTTTATCCGTTCGCGCACAAGCAGTTCGAAGCGGAAATGAAGAAGTACGACAATGCGACCGAAGTGGTCTGGGTGCAGGACGAGCCGCAGAATCAAGGTCCGTGGTTCTACATCGAGCATCACCTGAAGGAAGGCATGAAGGACGGACAGAAGCTGGCGTATAGCGGCCGTCCTGCTTCGGCATCGCCTGCAGTTGGGTACTACGCGAAGCATTACGAGCAGCAGAAGGCGCTGGTCGAAGGTGCATTCGGCCGTCTGAAGAGCGCGTCGATCGCTAAATAACTTATTGAACCGAACCGGGGAAGCGCAGTGCGCTTTCCCGCGCCGCATCTGACGGCTGATACGCCGCAGAACAGGGTTCGCAGACGGTTCGTTGTCACCAGATACGTATTCAGGAAAATCATAATGGCTATTGTAGAAGTCAAAGTTCCCCAGCTTTCGGAGTCGGTTTCGGAAGCCACCATGCTGCAGTGGAAGAAGAAACCCGGCGAGGCTGTCGCGCAAGACGAGATCCTCATCGAAATCGAGACCGACAAGGTCGTGCTGGAAGTGCCGGCCCCTTCGGCTGGCGTGCTCGCACAGGTCATCGCCAACGACGGCGATACCGTCACCGCTGATCAGGTGATCGCGAAGATCGACACGGAAGGCAAGGCTGGCGCCGCTGCCGTCGAAGCCGAAGTGAAGCCGGCTCCGCAAGCCGCACCGGCTGCCGCCGCAGCGCCTGCTCCGGCCGCTCAAGCTGCATCCGCAACGGGTGCAAACACCGCAGCCTCGCCGGCCGCCGGCAAGCTGATGGCCGAGAAGGGTCTGGGCGCAGGCGACGTGTCGGGCACGGGCCGCGATGGCCGCATCACCAAGGGTGATGTCCTGACCGCTGGCGCTCCGGCTGCCAAGGCCGCCCCGGCACCGGCTCCGGCCGCTGCACCGAAGGCTGCCAAGCCGTCGCTGCCGGACGTGAAGGCTCCGGCCTCCGCCGAAGCATGGCTCAAGGATCGCCCGGAACAGCGCGTGCCGATGTCGCGTCTGCGTGCGCGTATCGCCGAGCGTCTGCTCGAGTCGCAGCAAACCAACGCCATCCTCACGACGTTCAACGAAGTGAACATGGCGCCGGTGATGGACCTGCGCAACAAGTACAAGGATCGCTTCGAGAAGGAACATGGCGTGAAGCTCGGCTTCATGTCGTTCTTCGTGAAGGCGGCGGTTCACGCGCTGAAGAAGTTCCCGCTGGTGAACGCGTCGATCGACGGTAACGACATCGTCTATCACGGCTACTTCGACATCGGTATCGCGGTCGGTTCGCCGCGCGGCCTGGTGGTGCCGATCCTGCGCAACGCAGATCAGCTGAGCCTCGCTGACATCGAAAAGAAGATTGCGGAATTCGGCCAGAAGGCGAAGGACGGCAAGCTGTCGATCGAAGAAATGACCGGTGGTACGTTCTCGATCTCGAACGGCGGTGTGTTCGGCTCGATGCTCTCGACGCCGATTATCAACCCGCCGCAATCGGCGATCCTCGGCGTGCACGCCACCAAGGAACGCGCTGTGGTCGAAAACGGCCAGATCGTGATCCGCCCGATGAACTACCTGGCGCTGTCGTACGACCACCGCATCATCGACGGTCGCGAAGCAGTGCTGTCGCTGGTCGCCATGAAGGATGCGCTGGAAGACCCGGCGCGCCTGCTGCTCGACCTGTAAGCAGCGCGACGGCCTGGGCGCCGGCTTGTGATCGCACGAGTCGGCGCCATATAAGTAAAGCGCAAGCAGCACGTCTTTAGCATTCCGCAGTACTGGAACGCGCGCGCCTCGAAGCGTGGCAGCGCGTCGTCCCGTCATCAAAAGGATTGTCATGTCCAAAGAATTTGACGTCGTCGTGATCGGTGCCGGTCCCGGCGGCTATATCGCAGCTATCCGCGCTGCGCAGCTCGGCAAGAGCGTGGCCTGTATCGAGAAGTGGAAGAACCCGGCCGGCGCGCTGAAGCTCGGCGGCACGTGCCTGAACGTGGGTTGCATTCCGTCAAAGGCGCTGCTCGCGTCGTCGGAAGAGTTTGAAAACGCATCGCATCACCTCGCGGACCACGGTATCAGCGTGGAAAACGTCTCGGTCGATATCACGAAGATGCTGGCCCGCAAGGAAGGCATCGTCGAGAAGATGACCAAGGGCATCGAATTCCTGTTCCGCAAGAACAAGATCACCTGGCTGAAGGGCCATGGCAAGTTCACCGGCAAGACGGACGCCGGCGTGCAGATCGAAGTGAGCGGCGAAGGCGAAACGGAAACGGTCACGGCCAAGAACGTGATCATCGCTACGGGTTCGAAGGCGCGTCATCTGCCGAACATCCCGGTCGACAACAAGATCGTGGCCGACAACGAAGGCGCATTGAGCTTCGACTCCGTGCCGAAGAAGCTGGCCGTGATCGGCGCCGGCGTAATCGGTCTGGAATTGGGTTCGGTGTGGCGTCGTCTGGGTTCTGACGTAACGGTGCTCGAAGCGCTGCCGGAATTCCTCGGCGCGGCTGACCAGGCACTCGCGAAGGAAGCGGCCAAGCAGTTCAAGAAGCAAGGTCTGGATATTCACGTGGGCGTGAAGGTCGGCGAAGTCACGACGACCGACAACAGCGTCACGCTGAACTACACGGACAAGGACGGCAACGCGCAGAAGCTGGAAGCGGACCGCCTGATCGTGTCGATCGGCCGCGTGCCGAACACCGACAACCTCGGTCTCGAAGCTATCGGCCTGAAGGCCAACGAGCGTGGCTTCATCGACGTGGACGATCATTGCGCAACCGCAGTGCCGAACGTCTACGCGATCGGCGACGTGGTGCGTGGCCCGATGCTCGCGCACAAGGCTGAAGACGAAGGTGTGCTGGTGGCCGAGATTATCGACGGTCAGAAGCCGCATATCGACTACAACTGCATTCCGTGGGTGATTTACACCGAGCCGGAAATCGCGTGGGTCGGTAAGACGGAGCAGCAACTGAAGGCGGAAGGCCGCGAGGTCAAGACCGGCCAGTTCCCGTTCATGGCCAACGGCCGTGCGCTCGGCATCAACAAGGCGGATGGTTTCGTCAAGATGATCGCCGACGCGAAGACCGACGAACTGCTCGGCGTGCACATCATCTCGGCCAACGCATCGGACCTGATCGCGGAAGCCGTGGTGGCGATGGAATTCAAAGCGGCTTCGGAAGACATCGGCCGCATTTGCCATCCGCACCCGTCGTTGTCCGAAGTAATGCGCGAAGCGGCATTGGCCGTCGACAAGCGCGCGCTGAACATGTAATCACGCGCACGCCTGACTGATCGCAGCACCTTTGCATCACGACGAAGGCGGGCGGGTTCAATCCCTCCCGCCTTCTTTTTTGCAGCCAGAAAATGAACGTCACCGAATACTACGAAAAAGAACTGCAGACCCGGGGTTATCAATCGGACCCGGCGCAACGCGCGGCCGTGGACCGTCTGCAGCGGTGCTACGAAGAGTGGGTAGACTACAAGTCACGCCGCTCGAACGCTTTCACGAAACTGCTGATTCACCCTGATCTGCCGCGCGGCGTCTACATGTGGGGCGGGGTGGGGCGCGGCAAGAGCTTCCTGATGGACAGCTTTTTTACGGTCGTGCCGGTGCAGCGCAAGACGCGTTTGCACTTTCACGAGTTCATGCGCGAAGTGCACCGTGAACTCGAGGAGCTGAAAGGTCAGGCCGATCCGCTCGACGAACTGGCGCGCCGCATCGGCAAGCGCTACCGCCTGATCTGTTTCGACGAATTCCACGTCTCCGACATCGCTGACGCGATGATCCTGTACCGTCTGCTCGACAAGCTGTTCGAGAACCGCGTGCAGTTCGTGATGACGTCCAACTACGACCCAGATCTGCTGTATCCGGACGGCTTGCATCGAGACCGCATGCTGCCCGCGATCGAACTGATTAAAGCCAAGCTCGATGTGATCAACGTCGACGCGGGCGTCGACTACCGGCAGCGTACGCTGGCCCAGGTCGAGGTGTATCACACGCCGCTAGGCGCAGCCTCGGACAAGGCGTTGCGCGACGCTTTCGCGCGTCTGGCCGCCGTGCCCGACGAAAGCCCGATTCTGCGCATCGAAAAGCGCGAGCTCAAAGCGTTGCGACGTGCAGATGGTGTGGTCTGGTTCGACTTTGCAACGCTCTGCGGCGGTCCGCGTTCACAGAACGACTATCTGGAACTGGCGAGCCGCTTTCACGCGGTAATCCTCTCGGGCGTGCCGCAGATGAGCGCGCGCATGGCCTCGGAAGCGAGACGCTTCACGTGGCTGATCGATGTGTTCTACGATCACAAGGTCAAGCTGCTGATGTCCGCCGCGGTAGCGCCCGAGCAGTTGTACACGGATGGCCCGATGGCTAACGAATTTGCCCGCACGGTGTCTCGTATCGTCGAGATGCAGTCGAAGGAATATCTCGATGCGCCGCGCCGGATTGTCGATACATCGCTGACCTGAGCGATACCTGAACACACCCCAGCGATTCTTAAGATTCGGCGCGGGTTCCTACAGACGCGCGCTGTATTTCCGATAGAGCGTGCTCTGCCGGCCGACTTCCCCGGCGGCCCCGAGTCGTATTTTCAAGATTCGGATTGGTCTTATATTCCGTCCAGAGGCGAGCGGATATCTTCTTAGTCATAGATTTTGACGAAGGAGAAATCCATGACACCCTACCGCGATATCAACGATGAAGAATGGCAACGTGTGACTCCGTTGCTTCCCGAACTGCGCCCGCGCTCCGAACTGCGTGGCCGCCCGCTCGCCAACACACGCTCCGTGCTCAATGGCGTGTTGTGGGTGATGTACAGCGGCGCCACCTGGTCCGCCATGCCGCGCAAATACCCGTCGTATCAAACGTGCCATCGCCGTTTTAAGGCCTGGCATGAATCAGGCGTCCTCAAGCGTGTGATGGACGAGTTGTTCGGCGAAGCGGCCGGTGAGTTGTGCAGCATGATGGAGACGCGCATGCGTATCCACGTGAGCCCCGAAGAAAAGGCTGCACGTGCCGAAGCGGTACCTATGGTGCCGGCACGCCCCGCGCTCTACGGTCAGGCAGGCTCTCAACCGGCGCTGCCTTCGGTATTCGGCATCGCAGGATCCTACAAGCGCGCTGCATGACGAGTCCAACCAATTGAATCTGCTTAATCAAAAAAACCGGCCGCACGAAAAGATCGTCGGCCGGTTTTTTCATTGGACTGCGAAGTTTGAGTGCATGGTGGTGTGGCGCGTTCGCTTGCCTCGCATGCAGTGACCTGATAAGCCTTATTGCTGGCGAATCCAGGTTTGCGAGCGGCCCAGCAGCGACACGCCAATATATCCCCGCACCACCAGTTTCTGTCCACCGTCTTCCAGGTGCATCTTGCACTTGTAGACCTTGCCGTTTTCGGGGTCGAGAATCTGACCGCCGTCCCAGCCGTCATCAACTTTCTTCATGTCGTGGATGATCGTCATGCCGAGAATCAACTGGTCTTTACGATCATCCGTGCACGCCGTGCAGCGGCGATCGGGCTGGTCGTTCGGCCCGAGTCCCTTGATGACTTTGCCATCCAGCGCACCGTCGTTTTCCTGGGTGATCTGTACGAGCGCTTTAGGCTGGCCCGTGTGATCGTCGATGGTTTGCCACGTGCCGATCGGACTGTCGGCTTGCGCCATTGCGGTGACGGCGCTGGCGAGCAGCACGCCGGCGAGGGCTGCGTGTCTGGCGGTGCGCGTCATGATGGTGCGCGTGCGTTGGGTGAATAGCGTCATTGTCTTCCTCCTTGATAAAAGTCGGCGCGATCGTGGTCGCGCGGCATTATTGACAGGGCAGGCGGCAAGATGCCTGCTGATTGCTTCGGTCCTGGTCAGCGCAGAATACGTGAAAGTGCGCCCGCCGTTTGATAGTGGACCCTCTAATCAAAACGGCAGCTCAGGCCCGCCAAGTGCACCCGCTACACCCTGAATCGCCACATCGCTCAATTCAGCGAATACGAGAACGTGGCGTTGATACGCGGGCTGCGCGACGGGCTTTCCACTGGAGCATCGCCGAGCGCCTTGCCCACCGAGAGGTCGAGCGTGTAGTACTTCGAATCGGAGATGCGGAAGCCGAACGAGACCGACGAGAGCTTCGACGGCGACGGCGTGCCCGAATGCAGATACACGCGCGCCATGTCGAACGATATATACGGCGTGAACGACTGCAGATAGGTGAAGCCTGGCGTGAAGCCACGATTGATCTCGACTGATGCTCCCCAGCCTGAATCTCCCGATGCTTCGCCCGGCTCGTAGCCTTGCGCGAAATGCTGCGCGCCAAACGAGATCTGTTCCGACGTGGGCAGCGAGTCGGGACTGTACTGGCTTGTCATCGCCACCGCCGTACCGATCTTGAGCGGCCATTCATTGGTTTGCGAGAAGCTCGCGCCGAAGCGCGTAAAGGTCAGCGACACGGGATTGGTTTCCACCAGCCCCGGTATGTTCGAGTCACCAGCCTTCGAGGCGCCCAGGATGTTGAACGCCTGCCCGACATTGACGCTCGCCTTGCGCACCTGGCCTGTCGCCACGCTTGTGTAGTCGGCCTGCAACTGCAGTACGCGGATTTGCGAGCGCAGCCCGATCTGCGCGCCGTTGATCGTGTTGTGATAGTCGTCTTCGTCGTGCGACGCGTACGTCGATACGGTGCCCATCAAGCTCTGACTGTTGCTCAGCAGCAGCGGATAGGAGAGCGAGCCGCCGATCTTGTCGTTGATCACGGTGCGCTGCACGTAGCCGGGCAGGCCGGGATTGTCCGTCGGATTGCCGCGATAGTGCGTTGCATCGATCTTCCCCGTCAGGCCGTCGCTGCCGATCGGCACCGCAAGATGAGCGGCGAGGTAAGTCACATTGTTGGGGCCTTTGGGCAGCAGCGCCGAGACGCTCAATTGCTCGCCGAGCGAGGTCAGGCCGTTCTCGGTTGCAGTCAGCAGCCCCTGTACGCCGGGTTGAGTAGTGGCGATGCCGGTACTGACGTTGACCGGGTGGTGTTCGACTTTCAGCTCGAGCGTGGTGGCGCCGTCGGTATTCTGCGGGGCCGGCACGTTGGCGGCGACCTTGATGCCCGGCAGCAGGCCCAGCACATTGATGTAGCGTTCGAACGTGGCGTGCCGCAGAGGCCGGTCGGCGCGGATGTGTTCCGCGATCGCGCGGATCTTGTCTTCCTCGTTGCCAGGATTGCCGGTGATCTTCACCTCCGACACATAACCTTCCACGACCGTCACGCGCACCACGCCGTTTTCAAAAGTCTGCGCCGGCACGAAAGCGAACGACAACGCGTAGCCGCGCGCCTGATACAGCTTGGTGACGCCGTCGGCAACCTGGATCAGATCGCCGATGGTGATGTCCTTGCCGACGAGCGGAGTGAAGCGTTGCGCGACTTCGTCGAACGAAATCGATTTCACGCCTTCGACCTGAAACTTGGTGGGCGTCAGGTGGGTTGCGAGCAACGCCTGCAATTGCGGCGCCTGCTGTTGCACCTGCAACGTGACGTTGGGCCCTTTGTCGGGCGCGTTGATTTGCGGTATCGACTCCATCGGATTACCCCCCACGGGGTTGCTGCCGACTGCCGGGCGCGATTGCGCCTGCACCGCGCTCGCGGCCATGACCGCGAGCAGGAGTGTCCATCTGCTGTACCCGAGTTTCATCGGATCTTCCCTCGTATGTCTTTCTTATTGAGCGAACCCACTGCCTGGCCTGGCTGATCGTGGACGCCTGTGTGTTGCTTCGCGCATACTGCCATGCCTGCGCGTGTTATGCCACGTGCTCCGTGCGATGCGGAGCACGTGACTCATGCGAACTGCCTGTACGAAGTGCTATTTCCATTGCATGGTGCGACCGCGAGAGGCGGGCGTGTCATCGGTGCTGCGGACTACTTATGTTGCGCGGGGAGCAATCCGCTCAGCAGCGAAGTAGTGCCGCCCGTCGAGCTGGTCGCAGCGCCTGTCGCCGAACCGAGTGCGCCGGTTACCGTTGTGAGCAGGCCCGTGACCGGCGCCAACAGCGAGCCGGCCGGCGTCGTGCTGGTAGCGCTGGTGGCGGTCCCCAGCACACCGGTGACTGCTCCGAGCGGGTTGGAGCTGCTCGTTGCGCCGCCCAGTGCCGATGTGACCGAATTCAGCGGCAGATTGCCGAGCAAGCCGGTGACCGATGCCAGGGGCGTGCCGGCAGTCGCACCTGAGAGGGCGGATAGCGGCGTGTTGCCGAGCAGCGACGTCACCGAGCTGAGCGGACTCGTGCCGAGCCCGAGGCTGGTCAGCGTCGCGTTCAACGGTCCGAGCAGACCGTTGGCGGCGGCGCCGCTCGGCGGCCCATTCGCCACGACCACCGTGGTGCTGCCGACGAGGCTCGTGATCAGACCGGGAATCGGCGCTGCGCCATTCGGGCCATTCGGATTGACGAGACCACCCGCATTGGTGACGGTATTGCCGAGCGAGCCGACCAGGTTACCCACGTCGGTGCCGAGCGGATTCTGTGTCGTCGAGGCGACCTTCGAACCGGCCGTGCCGAGCGCACCACCCACTTGCGCCAGCACGCCCGACACCGGCGCGCCCAGACCGGTCGTCGTGCCTACTGTCTGCGTCAGGATGCCCACGGTCTGCACGAGCGGCGTGATGGCGGTGCTGACCGGTTGCGTGATCTGCTGCACAGGTGCTGACGACAACGTGTTGCCGAGCGTCGTGCCGCCGGCATTGAGCGCGTTGGCGACGGTGGTCAGCGTGCTGGCAAGTGGCGTCGTGACCGGCGCTAGCGGTGCGAGCGTGCCGGTACCGAGGCCGCCGACCGTCGTGCTCAAGCCCTGCACGACTCCGCTCGTCGAGGAGACCACCGACCCGAGTCCGGCGACCGTCGTGCCGACCGGATTCGCAATCGAGCCGGTCTGGCCGACGCCGGTGCTGACCGCGTTGGCAAGTGCCGTCAGCGGATTGCTCGCGGCCGACACGGTGTTGCCCAGGCCCTGCGTCACCTGCGAGCTCACACCGGGAATCGACTGCGACGAGATCGTATTGCCGAGGTCGTTGACGGTTTTGGCTGCGGTCGTCACGGTCCCTGCAGTGCCGGTCGAACCGGTCGTGGTCGTCGTGCCGCCGCCCGTGCTGGTGCTGCCGCCACCCGAACCGGTGGTTGTCGTCGTGCCGCCTGCGCCGCTACCGCCACCGTTGCTGGAGGTTGGCGGGGCGGTGACGTCGCTGCCGCCGCAAGCGGCGAGCAGGCACGCGACTGCGACTGCGGTGAGCGGTACGCGCAGCATCGACAATCTCACGCGGGCCGCATCGGAAACAAAAAAACGTGCTGTGGACATGGGGTGCTCCTCGATCTCTTTAGGGTCCTGCTGGATGGTCTCCGCGCGCCTGTGCAGCTATTTCCGAGCGGCGCCGCTCAGCTCAGTCGAAGCAGGTGTCCGCGCTTTTGCGACCACCTGCGTACCGGTTATCGATTACTTCTTCGTCACGCTGCCGAGCAGGCTGCCGACGAGCGACGTCACAGGCGACAGCAGGTTGCCCGTCGTGCCGCTGCCGGTCGTCGAGCTCAGGCCGCCGATCGGGCTGTTCGATGCGGTGGTGGTAACGCTCTTGGTCGTGCTGTTGGCCGCCGTAGTGGCGGTCGTGGTGGCGGTGGTGAGCGTGCTGGTGACAGTCGTCAGCAGACCCGTGACCGGTGCAAGCGGGCTGCTGCTGCCGCCGGTCGCGCTGCTCAAGGAACCCGTGAGGCTCGAGACGAGCGTCGTGACAGGCGCGAGAGGGTTGCTGCCCGACGTGCCGCCTGCGGCGCCGGTGATGTTGCCAAGCAGGCCGGTGACGGGGGCGAGCGGACCGCTGCCGGTGGTGCCACCTGCGGCTGAACCCAGACCGCCGAGCAAGCCTGTCAACGGAGCGAGCGGACCACTGCCTGTCGTGCCGCCGGCGGCCGAACCCAGCCCACCGAGCAAACCGGTGAGCGGTGCCAGCGGATTCGTGGTGCCGCCCGTCAACAGACCGCCTACCGAAGAGACCGTAGTGCCGGTGCTGGTCACGACGTTGCCGAGGCCCGTGGTGATCGGGTTACCGCCGGTCGCGGCGAGCAGCGTGCCGGCCTTGCCGAGTCCGCCACCGATCGTCGACAGCAGGCCATTGAGCGGTGCGCCGAGACCGGTTGCCGTGCCGACCGTTTGAGTTGTGGACGCAACCATCGTGGTGATCGGTGTGATTGCCGTGCTGAGCGTTTGCGTGACCTGCTCGACCGGACCCGTCGAGAGCGCCGTTGTCAGCGTGCTGCCGCCGTTGGTGACAGCGCCGCCAAGGGTATCGATCACACCGCCGAGCGGTGACGTAACGGCTGCGAGCGGAGCGAGCGGGCCGCTGCCCAAGCTCGTCACGAGATTGCCGGTGCTAGTGACCGCACCGCCGACATTGCCGACCACACCGCCCAGGCTCGATACGGTGGTGCCAACCGCGTTGCCGCCGGTGCCGAGTTGACCAAGCCCATTGGTGACACCGTTGCCGAGTGTCGAGACGGCTGCACCCACGTTCTCGACGATGCCGCCGGCCGATTGCGTCGTCGACGAGCTGACGCCCGGGAGCGATTGCGAACCGATCACCGAGCCGATGCCCGAGACCGTGGAGCCCACGCTGCTGACGACGTTGCCCGCGTTGCCGGCCACCGTCCCGAGTGCGTTCGCCTGTGCGGTCGTGGTGCTCGAGCCACTGCCCGTACCGGTCGTTCCTGTTCCCGTGCTGGCCGAGCCCGAACCGCCGGCTGCGCCTGTGTCCGAACCTGAACCGTTTGCCCCTGTTGAACCGCTGCCGCTGGTCGTCGACAGTGTGCCCCCGGCACTGCCGCTACCGCTGCTCCCCGTCCCCGTACTCAAGGTTCCCGAGCCCCCGCAGGCGCTCAGTGACAGCATGGCTGCCACCGTTGCCGCGATTAATGTTGCCCGTACCGTGATGTTGTTCGTTTGAATGTTCATGTCGCCCTCGGATCGCATGTGTTGTTGGGTAGTGCTGCGTGCCTACCTCTGCAACAGCCGTGCCATTTCAACTGCACAATGCGTGGGGGATTTTGTTTTAATCGCTGCGAGCAAGGCGCAGCGCGGGCTTGCTTGTGGTTGATGGAGTGTTTGTCGAATCGAAATGACGCGGGATGCGCGCTTTAGTAAATCGGTTTCGGAACTCGCGTAACGTAACGATCCGGATTCGACGTTACGGTGGGATGCGTAACGTGAGAGCAGTGACGTTGCTTGAAACGACCTGTTCAAACAGATATTTAGTGCAGCGAATCTAACCTATGGTTAGTCCTATGTGCTGCAACGCACGAAGTGCCGTTAATCTAGATGGACACCCGGCTTAAAACAAAATAGTACCAAGCGCGCAACGGACAATTGCTTTAATACGATTGGTACGCTATAAAAGCCAGGAGCATCGAAGTTTGACGAGGGAGGTGCGATATCGAACAGACGGCCAAACGAAACCTGATCCTTTGAAGCCGGCTGCGATGAAAATGGTGTGGCAGTGCAAAAGACCCGGTGTCGATGAACGAGAGAATCATCGGCCACGGCACTGACCGGACCTTCATCACGTGCAGCGTGAATACAAACGAAATACTGAAGTTCCGAGGGCGGAAATGAAAAAGTTCACAACGAAATTCCTGAGAGAAAACAACGGGGTTACGGCGATTGAGTATGCACTCATCGCCTCTTTGATCGCAGTTGCCCTTGCAGGCACTCTGACCACCTTTGAGGGGACGCTGGCAGGCGTGTTCGTCAAGATAGGTGCTGCTCTGTAGTTCGGAAGTTTTGACGGTGGCAGTTCTTGTAGGCGCAACCTCTGTAGGTATCGGCCCGCGTGGCCGCTGATTTCACGCGTCTTAAGAACAGAGCCGGATGCGGGTTGCGAAAGCAGCCCGCATCGGTTTGTTTCGCCCGTCGAGTCCGATATGAATACGCTCAGTCATTGGTTATTCGTTGTGTGGGCCTCGGTCGTTGCTATATGCGATTGCCGTAGTCGACGCGTCTCGAATGCACTTGTCGTTGCCGGACTGGCAGCGGCGTTGGCGTGCGCCTCATTAAGGCACGGTCCATTCGGCATTACCCTTTCTCAAGCCTCGCTGGGTGCACTCGTCGGCCTATGTGCGCTGATGCCGTTCTTCGCGCTCGGTGTGATGGGCGCGGCCGACGTGAAGGTCTTCGCCGTGCTCGGCGCCTGGTGCGGAATGCATGCGCTGCCTGGACTGTGGATTGCCGCGAGCCTCATAGCAGGCTGTCATGCAGTCTGGTTGCTAGTCTCGACCCGCACTCGGCTCGCCGCGATAGGCCGCTCGGGTGAGCCGACTTTCGAGTTGGGCGGTAAACGCGCTACGCCGTATGCAGCCTGCCTGACGGTGCCGGCGATGGCCTGGATGGGCTTGCAGGTGTTCGCTGCGGGTGTCAAATGAAAAGGATTACTTATAAATCGGCTTCGTACCTCGCTGCGCGATCGGCACCGCTGCGTCCACGCCGTCAACGCGGCACCGCAGCAGTGGAATTCGCAATGATTTTCCCGCTGTTCTTCGTGATTCTTTACGGCATCGTCACTTTCAGCCTGATTTTCGTTGCGCAACAGAACCTGACATTGGCCGCGGAAGAGGGCGCGCGTGCCGCGCTGAACTACCAGACGGCGACCAGTACCGGCAACGCGCTGGCGGCGCGTACGGCCGCGGCGTGCACCGCGGCGAGCAATATGGTTGCGTCATTGATCAGCACGGCAACGTGTGTGTCGACCTGGGCGACGTGTAGTTACGACGCAACGATGGATTGCGTCAACGTGACGCTCACCTACAACTACGCGAGCAGTCCACTGGTGCCGAACCTGCCGCTGACAGGCTTTGTGTTGCCTGCTTCATTGGTAAGCAGTGCGATGGTGCAACTCAACCCGGAAAACATACTGTGATGTACGCGCTTGCTCTTTTTTTTCCGGCGTCGTCTCGGCTGCCTGAGCTGCGCTCAGGCGGGTTCGAACCCGAACAATCAGGCAGCTCCTCATGCCGAATCTGACTCGAATCCTGGCAGGTGTCCTGATTGCGCTCGCACTGCTGCTCGGCATTTTTGCGTGGACCCTGTCACGCCGGCCTGTATCGCATCCGGTTGCGCAGACCGCACAAGCGACGTTCCCCGTCGTGGTGGCGACACGCGTGCTGCCCGCTGGCAAGCCAATCACCGTCGATGCGTTGCGCGTCCAGTCGCTGCCGATCAATCCGAATGGAGCGTTCGTCGATCCGTCGATGCTGGCCGGACGTGTGCCGACGTCGGATATCGGTCCTGAGTCGCCGGTACTCGAAGCTCAGCTGTCGTCGGGACTTGCCGAGCGGATCGACCCGGGGCAGCGCGCGGTAGCGGTGCGCGTCGATGAAAGCAACGCAGTTGGCAACCGCCTGCGACCAGGCAATTTCGTCGACGTGTTCTTCACGCTGAAACGTGACAGCAATGCGGGTAACGGCAATGGTGGTGGTGCTGAAATCGACCGGAGCCAGGCACGACTCCTGATGTCCAAGGTGCGTGTGCTTGCATTCGGCAACGCGACGCCGGGAGCCGACAACCCGGGTGACGCGAACGGCATGGTGCGCACCGCAGTACTTGCGGTACCGGTCGCCGATATCGACAAACTTTCGCTGGCCGAAACCTCCGGACGTCTCATCTTCGCACTACGCAATCCGAAGGATGACGAAGTAGTCGATCCGAATGCTTTTGCGTCGCCCACAGGCGTGGTGAAAATCTCCGCCAATGCGCCAGCCGGGGATGCGACACAGGATTCCACGCGCGCTGCAGCGGGCGTGGCGCTCGATGAATTGTCCGGCGCTGGGGGCAACGTAGCAGCGCGGCCACAAGCTGCGCCGCACATTGCCCGCCCGGTCACGCGGGTCGCCGCCGCGCCGGTCGACAATATTGAGGTCATTCGGGGTGGGCGTGCCGAAACGGTCGCCCGATAAAGGTTTCAGGGAGCGGGCGGCCAGTCGCGTCCATAAGAATATGAAAAAACGGATTTTTGCAGGTGGGATCGCGGCGTGGCTCTGCGCGGCGTCGCTTGTCATATCGCCGGCTGGTCATGCGGAGAACGGCGCGCGGACAGTCGATATCACAGTGGGCTCGCAGCAGTCGCTGGCGCTTGGCCACAGTTTGCAGAGGATCGCGATCGGCGACCCTAGCGTGGCGGATGTGCTGATCATCAAAGGCGACAAGCGCGGGGGCGTGCTGCTGATCGGCAAGTCTCCAGGCACCACCAACGTAATGTTGTGGGAGCGCAACCAGGACGCGCCAATGACCTATACGGTCAACGTGAGCACGACGGCCTCGGGCGCACTGTTGGGGCCCGGCTCGCCGAACGTGAAGACGTCGGGCGATACGGCGGTGATTTCCGGCTCGGCTGCGTCGATGGAACAACATCAGCGCGCGGTTGCGGTCGCTGAAGCCGAAGCGCGCGCTCGTGCTGCGTCTCTTGGCAGTGGCCTGAACGGCAGGGCCGACGCGGGCGCGGGAGGTAAGGGCGGCAGCTACGGCAGGAGCGGTGGATCTGCTGCCGGCGCAGCGGGCGGAGGTGGTGCGAACGTGGTAGACGCTTCGACGGTAGCGACACGCTCGGTCGTGCAGGTCGATGTACGGGTGGTCGAATTCAGCCGTTCTGTGCTCAAGGAGATCGGTCTGAACATCCTGAAGCAGAACAACGGCTTCACGTTTGGCTCGTTTGCTCCGTCGTCGCTGACATCGGCAACGTTCGGCTCGTCACCTTCGTTTAACTCGACCACGCCGATCTCATCGGCCTTCAATCTGGTGTTCAACTCGGTCACGCACGGTATCGGCGCCGACCTGAGCCTGATGGAGAGCAACAACCTTGCGCGCGTGCTTGCGGAGCCGACGCTCGTCGCCTTGTCAGGCCAGAGCGCGAGCTTTCTTGCGGGCGGCGAGATTCCCGTTCCGGTGCCGCAAGGACTTGGGACCGTGTCGATCGAATACAAGCCGTATGGCGTCGGCCTGACGTTGACGCCGACTGTCCTGAGCCCGGACCGGATCGCATTGAAGGTGGCCCCGGAAGCGAGTGCGCTGGACTTTACGAACGCGATCACGATCGACAGCGTCTCGGTGCCGGCCATCACGACGCGGCGCGCGGATACCACGGTGGAACTGGGGGACGGTGAGAGCTTTGTGATCGGTGGCCTGATCGATCGCCAGACGGTCTCGAATGTGTCGAAAGTGCCGTTGCTCGGCGATCTGCCGATCATCGGCGCGTTCTTCAAGAACATGAGCTACTCGCAGAACGACGAGGAACTGGTAATCATCGTGACCCCGCATCTGGTCTCGCCGATCGCGAAAGGAGCAGCACTCCCATCGACGCCTGGCGAGCTGTCGGAGCAGCGCGACGGGCCGGTCTGGCGTGTGTTGCTCGGCGGTGTGGCGTCGCCGGACGCGGCGCCGGGGTTCTCGAAGTGAACGTGGTTCGAAGCGTCGCGCGGTGCGTGCCGTGCGATGTGACGAACCGGAAGGACGGGCAGGGCGGTACATCGTTGCCGTTCAACCGTGGCAGTGCGCAGTACGAATCGGCCGCTGTCTGGCCGATGCCGTAAAAGGATGTCCAACATGAACGCGAGAACGCATTCATTGACTGAACGGGTGATCACCGATTATTTCGTGTTCGCATCGCTGGCCGACGAGCACGTCCAATGGTTGACCGATACCCTCGTGGCGGCGGGTGCGGTCGAACGGGTGTCGCTCGACCCGTCGATGCTCACGCAACGCATCGCGACGCTCAATCCGTCGGTGGTGTTTGTCGATTTTTCGGGCGGCCGCGCTGCCGCCGCAAGCGCCGCGACCAGTGCGGCGCGGGCGGCCTATCCGGGGCTGCAGATTGTCGCCGTGGGCTCGCTTGGCGAACCTGAGGGTGCGCTCGCCGCGCTGCGCGTGGGCGTGCGCGATTTCATCGATCTGTCGGCACCCGCGGAAGACGCGTTGCGCATCACGCGCCAGGTGCTCGACAACCTGGTCGAGCCGGTCAGCCGGCATGGCCATGTGACGGTCCTGCTCGGCGCGCGAGTTGGCATGGGCGTCAGCACGCTCGCAGCCAACCTCTCGGCCTTGTTGCACCGGCGCGACGCCGCGCAGGGGCGGCAGACCGCGTTATTCGACCTCGGCCTGCCAGCCGGCGACGGCTCGCTCCTGCTCAACACGCGCAGCGAATTCAATTTCGTCGATGCCGTGCGCAATCTGCGCCGCTTCGATCAGACCTTCGTCCACACGGCGCTATCGCATCATCCGAGCGGTCTTGCACTCACGTCGCTGCCGCCGAACCTGGCCGACATGCGCGAAGTGTCGTACTCGAGCTCAATCAGTCTTCTGAACCGCCTGCGCGCGTTCTTCGACCAGCAGATCATCGATCTGGGCGGCTTCACCAACAGCGAGTTCATCGCACACGTCGTGCAGGCCGCGGATGAAACCTGGCTGCTCTGCGATCAAGGCGTGGCGTCGATCGTCTCGGCGGTCGGTGTACTCGACGCGTTGCGCGAAGAAGGCGTGGACGTCAGTCAGGTGCACCTGCTTGTCAACAAGTTCGATCCGGATCTCGGCCTCTCGGCTACGCAGATCGCCCAACGTCTCGACATCCCCTTGCTCGGTACGTTGCCGGAGCGCCGCGTGGCGCTCGGGCAGTCGGTCAACCAGGGACATCTGCTAGTCGACGCATCCGCCCGCGACCCGTATGTGCGCGCGCTCGAACCGCTCGTCGAGCGGCTCGGCGGTGAGGCGAAAGCGGCAGCGCAGGCACGTGGCAAGTCGGCACTCGGTGCGCTCAAGCGCTTCATTCCAACCTCAAACAAGCGGTCATAGACGATGGCTAAAGACATCGAATTTGCCGACGACGCGCCTTCATTTGCGCATAGCCAGCAGTTCCAGGACATCAAGAACGCGGCGCACGAACATCTGCTTACGCGTATCGAGGAACTCGGCGCGGAGTTCGGCCGTTGGTCGCGCAATGCGATCAACCAGTTCGTCGATCTGGAAATGGACAGCTTCGTACGGCTGCGCCGGATTCCGATCAACGAGAGCGAGGTGCGGCTGATTGCCGAAGCGCTGACCAAGGAACTCGCGGGCTTCGGCCCGATCGAGGACCTGCTCAACGACGCAGCGGTCGAAGACATCCTGATCAACGGCTACAACGACGTGTATGTGTCGCGCCACGGCATTCTGACGAAAATTCCGGTGCGCTTTGCCGACAACGCCCATCTGCTGCGCATCGTGCGGCGCATTCTTGCGCCGATCGGGCGGCGTCTCGACGAATCGAATCCGATGGTCGACGCGCGCCTGCCCAACGGCGGGCGCGTGAACGTCGTGATCGAACCGCTTTCGATCGATGGGCCGATCGTCTCGATCCGCAAATTCCGCAAGGACCCGCTGCGTCCCGACGATCTGCTCGGCAACGGCACATACAGTCCGGAAATCGGTGCGCTGCTCGAAGCGGCAGTGGCCGCGCGCTGCAACGTGCTGGTGTCGGGCGGCACGAGCTCGGGCAAGACTTCGCTGCTCAACGCGCTCGCCTTCCACATTCCCGAAGCAGAGCGCGTGGTGACGATCGAGGACACGGCAGAGCTCTCGCTGAACCATCCGCATGTGGTGCGGCTCGAAAGCCGCCCGGGAGGCTTCGATGGCGCCGGCGTGGTGTCGATTCGCGACCTGCTGCGTAACACCTTGCGGATGCGTCCGGACCGCATCATCGTCGGCGAAGTGCGCGGCGGCGAGGTGCTCGAAATGCTGCAGGCGATGAACACGGGCCACGACGGTTCGATGGGCACGGTGCACGCGAGCTCGCCTCGCGAGTGTCTGTACCGGCTCGAAATGCTGGCGGGTTTTGCGGGCTTTCAGGGCACCGAGTCGAGCCTGCGCCGGCAGATCGCCAATGCGATCGACTTTATCGTGCAGATCGGCCGCCTCTCGAATGGGCGTCGACGGATTCTTTCGGTTACCGAAGTAACGGGTCTGTCCGACAACATCATCGCTACTCAGGAGCTGTATCGCTACGAGCCGATAACCGCTCAGGACGGCGAAGAGATCGATAACTGGACTTCGCTCGGCATCCATCCGCATTCGCCGAAGCTGGTGCGCTTCAGACAGGCGCTGGGTGGCGCGCCTGAACCATCTGGCCGATTCAGCGGTTTTGGTGGCAGTGGCGGTGGTTTTGGCGGGGGCTTCAATGTCTAGCGCCACCATACTCTTCGCGGCGATCGCGCTGTTATGCGCGGCCGGTGCGCTGCTGTTGTGGCAGCGTGGGGCACGACGCGATGAGCAGGTCAGCACCGAGCGCTTTATCGACAGCCGGATGGCGCCGACGGCGCCCGTGAACGTCCAGCGTCCGCGAGTGGCGTCCGTGCGCCAGGCGTCGACGGCACATGGCGGCGTGATGCCGCATGCGCCCGAGGCAGGTTCCGGCACGCGCGAGCAAGTGGCTTATCTGAAGGCGCGGCTACGCTTTCTCGTCGACAACGCAATGAACCGTGCGGGCATTTCTCATGCCCGCACGCCAGCCATCGTCGTTGCCCTGATCTCGCTGTGGCTTTGCTTCTGGGCGGGCCGTGAGGGCGGTGCACTGGCCGCAGGCGTGACGCTGCTCGCGTGCCTGTGTTTCGTCTCGTTTCTCGTGTCGATGCGAACGCAAAAGCGCCGGATGAAAATCGTGCGGCAAGTGCCCTCGTTTCTGGACGGCATCGTGCGTCTCATCATTCTGGGCAATAGCGTACCGGCGGCGTTTCAGGGTGCGATGCAAACCACCGAAACGCCGTTGCGCGAATGCCTCGATCACGTTTCACGCATGTTGCGTACCGGCGTTGAAATTGACCGTGCACTTTCGCAGGCCGCGGTGCTGTATGGCGCGCGCGAACTCGATCTGGTCGGCGCCGTGTTGCGACTCTCGGTGAAATACGGTGGCCGGGCGGACGTGATGCTGGATCGCATGGCCTCGTTCATGCGCGATCTTGAGCAGGCCGAGCGCGAACTGGCGGCGATGTCTGCCGAAACACGCCTGTCAGCCTGGATTCTCGCACTGCTGCCGGTCGGGATCGCCGGCTTTCTAATTCTGACCAACCCCCATTATTTCGGCGCGATGTGGTTCGACCCGAGCGGACGCCAGTTGGTATACCTGGCGTTCGGGCTGCAGCTGATCGGCGGCTATTTGCTCTACCGCATGACGCGGTTGCAGAGGGCGTGATGCGAGCTAATCTCGTCGCCGCACTTGCGCTGGCCCTCGCCGCCTTTGCGCTGCTATTGATTGCGGGGCTAATCCTGGCGAGGCTCGCGGCCGCGCGGCGCAGTCAGCGGAACCTTGCGCACGCGCTCGATCAGCGCGCGCAGCAAAGTGCCGCGCTCGCCGCCGCGGGCACCGCAGCGCGCTCTGGTGATGCGTTATCGAATACGGCCGGGAAGGCATCGAAGGCGAATCACCCCACTGGATTGAAAGCCCTTTTGGAGCAGTTTGCGCATACCGGTATCCGATGGCTCGATACGCCATTCGGACGTCAGCTGGTCGCCGACGAAGACCGGCGCATGCTCGAGCAATGCGGCTTTGTCGATACGCGTGCGCGTGGACTGTTCCTCGTTGCACGGGTCGGCGGCGCGATCGTTTTGCCGCTTCTTTGCGGCACGCTGGCAAGCGGCCATCTCGACCGCCAGCGTTATGTGGCCGCCGTGGTCTGCGCGTTGATCGTCGGTTTCATGGTGCCAAAGCTCTTTATTCAGCGACGCGCGTCCGCTCGCCGGCGTAGTGTGATAGACGAGCTGCCGATGCTGGTCGACCTGCTGCGTCTGCTTCAAGGGGTCGGCTTGTCGATCGATCAAAGTCTGCAGGTGATGGTTGGCGATTTCCGCGGAGTACTGCCGGTGCTGTCGAGCGAACTGGAAATCGCCCAGCGCCAGTTCGCGACGGGCCGTACGCGTGAACAATCGCTGCAACGACTCGCTTCGAGCTACGGAAATGAGGATTTACGCGCGATCGTACGCCTGCTGATACAGGTCGATCGTCACGGCGGCGCAGTACAGGAACCCCTGAAGCAGTTCGGCGAACGCTTGCGAGAGAGCCGCCGCGCGATGTTGCGCGAACGGATCGGACGTCTCGCAGTGAAGATGACTGGCGTGATGATCGTGACGCTGTTGCCGGCGCTCCTGATTGTGACCGCTGGCCCGGGCGTGCTAGCGGTCACGCATTCGCTCAAGTCGATGCAACGGTAGGGAATGACCATGACTCACAATTTGACATCAAAGCGCTTTGTCGACACGGCCCGTGCGATACCGCATGGAGATGTTTCTCGAACGGGGGGCAACGGGCGCAATGTACACAGCCGGCAGTTCGGGAGTTGGGCCCGGCACACTGCCTGTCTGCTCACGCTTGCCTTGCTCAGCGCCTGCGCGTCGAAGCTGTCCGGCTACGGGGTCGGGCCGCAAGCAGAACGCCAGGCCGATATCGACCAGGCGACTCGCGATCCCGCACCTGACGCGGCGAGCACATACCTCAATCTGATCGAACGCATGCAGACACAAGGGCTTTACTACGCCTCGCTCGCGCACATCGACGCGTTCGAAAAGCAGTATGGCGTGAAGCCGGAGACGACCTTGATGCGCGCCGACGCGCTACGCATGACCGAGCAACCTCAGGCAGCGGCGGACGCTTACACCAAACTGCTGCAGACGCCGCTTGCCGCGCGCGGCTACCGCGGGCTTGGATTGATCGCTGGCGCGTCGGGAGACTTTGGCCGCGCCGCGCAACAGTTGCAGGAAGCGGTCCGGCTCGCGCCGACCGATGCCCCGACACTCTCGGATCTCGGTTACGCAAGGCTGCGCGAGGGGGATGTCAACGGCGCTCGTGTACCGCTGATGAAAGCGGCGGAACTCGATCACGCCAATCCGAAAATCGTCAGCAACGTCGTGCTGTTTTTGCTGGCGGATGGCAACGACACGCAGGCTGCAGCCTTGATGGACCAGGAGAAGTTCTCACCGGATGTGCGCCTGGCGATTCGCCGCGAGGCGGCGAAGGTGGCCATGGCGGCAACGGCGGCACGGGCGCAAGAAAGCGCGGCGCAAGCGCAGCAGATGGCGCGGGCTGCGCCAGTTGCGGGTGCGCAGGGCATCGAGCCCGCGCCGCGCTTGCTGCAGCGGTTCTCACAATAACAGGTGGCAGAAGGGGGGCAAACATGACAAACAAGGGCAAACAAGCAGGCAGGCCACGCACGACGAGTTTCGCGCTGACGGCGGCGTTAGCCATAGTCGCGCTGGCGGCTGCCGGCGGTACAGATTTCGTCTTTGCGCAGAGCGATGCGCCACAGCAATCCCCGCGAGCTAGCGAAATCGATCATTCGACCAACGAGTGGCTCGCGCTTCAGCGTAGCAATACAGCGGCTGCACCCGTACGTCCAATGCTCGGGGCGGAAGCTAACCTTGCCTACAAGCGGTATCTCGAGTCGTTCAATTCGAAGATTCCCGATTTCTTCGGTTCCTCAGTCAGTCAGGCGGGCGCAGGCGGTTCACAGGGCGGCACGCTGCCGCAGAACTGATATGTCGGCCTCCGAACCATCTCTCCGTTTCGTCCGGCGTGTGCGCTTTGCGCACCGGCGCCGCGCGGGCTATGCGTCGATGCGGCGCCAACGCGGCGTGACAATGCTGGTGGCCGCGCTTTGCCTCGGCTTGGTGGTGGTAGCGGCGGGAGCGATCGATATCGGCAACCTCTACTTTGCGCGGCGGGAGATGCAGCGGACCGCGGATATGGCGGCGACGGCTGGTGCGCAGACCGTCAGCAACGGTGGGGCATGTGCCTCGGCCACCACTTCGGCGCAGAACAATGCGGTGAAGGGCAACAATTTGTCGACGAGTGCCACCGTGACTGTCGTGTGCGGCCGCTGGGATCCGTCGGCCAATGCTGGTCAATCCTATTTTTCGACTTCTGGTTCGCCGATGAATGCGGTGCAGGTCACCGTCAGCGAGAAGGTGCCGTACTTTTTCCTGGGACCGGCGCGCAACGTCCAGGCCGTCAGCACGGCGGAAGCGACCAACATTCGTTCGTTTTCGATCACCTCCGCCGTGGCGACCCTCTCGGGTGGACTCGTGAATGGCCTGTTGAACAGCCTGCTCGGCACTAACCTGAATCTGAGCGTGGCGTCTTATCAAGGACTGGCTACTACTCAGATCAAGCTGGGTGACCTGGCTGCGGCGATCGGTGTCGGTTCGATGACTCAATTGCTCAACACCAACATATCGCTTCCGAACCTGGTCTCAGCGATGGTCACGGCCGCGAGCAAGAGCACGTTGGTGGGCGCGACGGCTATTACCGATCTGGGTACGATTCAGGCTGCCATTCCGGGCGGACTGCAAGTCGCGCTCGGCAACACGCCAGGCACCAACGGTTTGTTAGCCGTAGCGCTCGACGATCCGCAAGCGGCGGTCAGCGCTACCGTGAATGCGCTCGACGTATTGATGGCGGCCGCCGAGATTGCCCACGGCAACTCGGCCATCAACCTCAACACCGCGCTTAATCTAGGTACGTTAGCGAACATTTCGGCGCAGGCGAAGATCATCCAGCCACCGGTCATTGCAGTGGGCGAAGCCGGGACGTATGCGAACGGCACCCCACGCGCGAGTGCGCGTTCGGCGGAAGTGCAGGTCTATCTGAACGTCAACCTGCTGAATTTGAGCTTAGGCTTGACCTTTCTGGGACTGCCGGATCTCGTTAGCGTGAGTGCCTTGAACCTGCCGATTTACATCGAGGCGGGGTATGGAACCGCCACTTTGACAAATACGATGTGTACTACTCAACAGGCCACGAGCCAAAGCACCATTGTCGCGAACACTGGCATCGCGGGTCTATGCATCGGCGGGGACGCGCTGAATAACTTCACGAATACGACCACTGCGATGCAGTGCAAGCAGCCGGCGACGATCACGTCCGTGAACGCGCTGGGGATGTCAGCTGTCAACGTATCGGTTGGATCGTCCTCGCCGGCATCGGGCCTGAATCTCACCTTGCAGCCGGCGCAGACCACGCTCACCTTCAATGGCGTGCCGAACAGCAGCACCGCATATCAGTCCACTAATACCAACGCGGTCGGCTCGGCCGCTGCCGGCTTGCTGACTCAACTTGCAGCGCAGATGGCCACTTCGATTCATGCAACGCTGCTTGGGGGCGACGTCAGCGCGGCGGCAGCGCCTTTGCTTAGTGCACTTGTCTCCGTGCTCAATCCGATCCTGACCTCGCTCGACGCGCTCCTCGTCCCCTTATTGCAACTGCTGGGTGTCCAGATCGGCGTAAGCACGGTCCACGACCTCGGACTCGCCTGCGGCCAGGCCCAACTGGTTTACTGATTCTTCGCCAATGAGAACCACCGCCAAAATCGACGAACTCGATATCTACGTCTGGGAAGGCAAGGCCGACATCGTCGACCGGGTCGCACGCTGCATGGCGAGCTTCGATGTCGAAGTGATCCGCGCCGACGATATCGCGATCTCCCCCGAACGCACTGCACTGCGCCCGTCGCTCGCCATCATCAGCGTGTCGGTGATCGACAGCGGCGCGCTGATCCTGCGCGACTGGCAAGCCGCCCATGGCATGCCGGTGGTGTGGGTCGGCGCGGCGCCGCGCGATCACGATCCCGCGATGTACCCGTCCGAGTATTCGCACATCCTGCCGCTCGACTTCACTTGCGCCGAATTGCGCGGCATGGTCACCAAGCTCGTGCTGCAATTACGCGCCCATACCGCGCAGACGCTCGAGTCGAGCGCGCTGGTCGCCAATTCGGAATGCATGCAGGCCTTGCTGCACGAAGTCGACACGTTCGCCGACTGCGACACCAGTGTGCTCGTGCATGGCGAGACCGGCGTCGGCAAGGAGCGCATCGCGCAGCTTCTGCACGAAAAGCACCGCCGCTACGGACAGGGCCCGTTCGTGCCGGTGAACTGTGGCGCGATTCCTGATGGCCTCTTCGAATCGCTTTTCTTCGGACATTCGAAAGGCTCGTTTACCGGCGCGGTGGTGGCCCACAAAGGCTACTTCGAGCAGGCTGACGGCGGCACCCTGTTTCTCGACGAAATCGGCGACCTGCCGCTCTATCAACAGGTCAAGCTGCTGCGCGTGCTCGAGGACAGCGCGGTCACCCGAATCGGTTCGGCGACGCCCATCAAGCTTGACTTCCGGCTCGTCGCCGCCACCAACAAGCACCTGCCGCAGCTCGTCAAGGATGGCACGTTCCGCGCCGATCTTTACTACCGGCTTGCGGTGATCGAACTGAAAATCCCCTCGCTCGAAGAGCGCGGGGCGGTCGACAAGATCGCGATCTTCAAGGCGTTTATCGCCTCGGTAGTGGGAGCCGAACGGCTCGCCACGCTGCCGGATATTCCTTACTGGCTGGCCGACGCAGTAGCCGATACTTATTTCCCCGGTAATGTGCGCGAACTGCGCAACCTCGCCGAGCGGATCGGCGTGACCGTGCGTCAGATCGGCGCGTGGGATGCGGCCAGGCTGCATCGGCTGCTGGCGCTCGCGCGCAGTAGCCAGCCGGTGCCCGCGGAGAGCGCGGCAGAAGTGCTGGTGGACCGCAGCAAATGGGACATGGCCGAACGCAACCGCGTGCTCGCGGCGCTTGAAGCAAACGGTTGGCGCAGGCAAGATACGGCCGGCACGTTGGGCATCAGCCGCAAGGTGCTTTGGGAGAAAATGCGTAAGTATCAAATTTTCGACGAGGAGCCCGAAACCCGCGAAAGTGAGTAATAATGAGACAAGATGTAACAAAACAAAAACTGTTCAAGCAGGAATTACATGGACCACAAGTCGAAACTTCGACAGATTGCCTTGGGCGCTCTGATAACGCTCGGGACTGTGCAGGGCATCTATGCGCAGTCTCTGCCGGATAGCGGAGCAAGCGCCGCGGTCGTTTCCCAGCCGGGTACGACAGCGCCGTTGCCCGCCACGACCCAGGACCAGCAAGGGCAGAGCGCAGCGCTGACAGCGGACGAGGCAAAGCAATCCGCCGCCGGCAACGTCGCGGAATTGCAGCAGATGATCCGGGGTTCGGATCTGAAGGAATTGCGCACGACGTACAACGGTAGCTACGGCGCGAGCATGCTGTTCTACCCGCAGGAAATGACGTACTACGTCGCGCTGTTCCAGCAGAAAACCTTCTGGCGAGTCATCAAGACCGGGGACGAAACGCGCGCCGAGATGATCTACAAGGACTTCGCCCGTCAGACCATGCAGCTGTCCGATATCGAGATCCGCCGCACCCGGCTGGAGGCGCAAAAGGCCTTCACCGACCGGATGATCGCGTTGTCCCAAGACCGCGCCAACCGTCTGCAGGCCGACCTTACTGTCGCGCGTCAGCAACAGAACATCGTCGACAATCAGCAGCAGCAGACGCGTGCCGAAGCCACGGCGCTTGCGCAGCAGAAGAGTGCCGCCCAGGCCCAGTTGCGCGATGCGCAGCGTCAGGTGCAGGAACTGCAGCGTCAACTGGATAGCGGCTTGCCGACGACCGGGACGCAGCACTGAGCGTAACGCCAGGTTCATCGCCGTCGCAGTAAAACATGACCTCGCCCGGTTCGCCGTGCGGGGTTTTGTTGCTTTTGCGGCGCCGTTCGTCGCGTGCCACGCGCCGGCCGTTCGCCTGTCTGCCGCAGGGTAGCCGCCAGTCGGGAGCGACGCGCGCGGTTACTCCGCGCTAGCAGGCTCCTCAGCCTGCGTCGAGCCGCGGCGCGATACGCTCTCCCAGGCGGCTACCACGATCATCACGACAGTCGTGAGGCCGCCCGTCATGAGCAGATCGGTGTGAAATGCGAATGGCGCGAGAAGCGCGAGCAGCACCAGCCCCACCACGTGCGATAGCGGAAACAGGCCATAGACAACGCGTTTGTACAACCCGTTGCCCGCCACGTAGATGGCCGGGCCGCCGAGCAGCAGCCACGCCGTCGGCCAGTCGATACGCTCGGGCGGATGCAGGATGATGAGGTCGTCGGCGGCGGCCGACACGATCACGCCGGCTATCAGGATCACGTGCACGTAGTGGAAATAGGCTGCCATCAGGCCAGGCTCGCGCGAGCTTGCGATGGCGCGGCTGCCGGCGCTGCTGCTGGTGTCGAAGTAGATCCACCACATGGCGACGCTGCCGGCAAAGCACACCAGAAACGCGATGATCGAAGGCGCGGTCCATGTGGCCAGATCCGACAGCGTGCCGCCCGTCACCACCACCGACTCGCCGAGCGCGAGAATCACAAATGCCTGGCAGCGCTCGGCGATGTGGCCGCCTTCGGTGGTTCGCCAATCCGCGCTGGTCGAGCGGCCAAGCACCGGTAGTGGGAAGCCGAACATCGGCGAGAGGTACTCGCATAGCACCGCTACGCTCCAGCAGGCGAAGCGCGGCATGCCGTCGAGCAGACCTCCCGCGATCCATGCGACGCCTGAAATCGCGAGCCATCCGCAGATGCGCCGGAAGTTCGCGGTGAGCGCATGGTCGCGGCCCAGAAACGCCAGCACGACCAGACTACGGCCCACCTGGATCACCACGTAACTGATCGCGAAGACGAGGCCGCGCTCGCCGTAGGCGAGCGGCAGGCTCGCGGCCATGACCATGCCGATCACCATCACCGCAAACAGCAGCAGACGGACCTGGATGCGCTCGGGATCGAACCAGTTGGTGACCCAGCAGGTGTACTGCCAGCCGAGCCAGACCGCGAACCACAGGACCAGCGTTTCGAGCGCGCCGAACGCGCTCAGGTTATGCATCAGCCGATGCGAGAGTTGCGTGACGGCAAACGCGTAGATCAGGTCGAAAAACAGTTCGACGTTGGTAACGTGGGCCTCGTGCCCGTCGCGTTCGCGCAGGAAACGCGCGGGGGCGCGGGTGAGCCCGCGGGCGGTGTCGCTGGACATGCTGTCGTTCCTTCTTGCGGGAGCGGGCAGGGTGGTTCGGTGGCGTTCATGCTGCGTGCTATTGCGCGGGCAGCTGTAGGGCGCAGTAAGTCAAAGACAGGCGCGGCGTGCGGCAGCTTACCGCGCAGACGCGGTGTCTAGTGGTGTTTCTTTGCTTTGTCGGGGTGAGGGGTTGCTGGAGGCACAGGCGTGGGATGCGGCCGCTCGGTGGGATCGACAGCGATCGGGTCGCTCGCGGGGAAGGTTTCGTCGAGAGCCTCATCGAGACGGTCTTCGGCCGTTTGGGCGGGCGGCGGCGCGTGTGGCTTCGGCTTGGACATGTCGTGCTCCGCAAAGAGTGTCGAATAGTCAGGATAGCGCAAACCCGGCGCCGCGTTCCACGGCTTTTCTGTGGGCCGATGCGCCGCACGAAGCCACAAAACGTCACAAAAATGCTTGAAATTTGGGCCTTGTGACTCGTCTTGGGTGTGTCGCGAGAGACGGCCGGCATCGGTCGCATCCGGGCGGCTCAAAGACGAGGTGGCGCAGCTATGGAATCGAACGGATCGCGGCAGGCGCAACGCTTAAACGCACTGCATGTCGTGGAAGCGGAACTGGAGCACCTCGACTGGGCCACACAGCAACCCATGCAGCGCATCCTGAACGCCGGCTATTGGCGCCGGCGTGTGCTCGCGGTCAAAGCCGGGTACGAACTGACGCACCAGCAGGGGGTGCGTCTTGAACAGATCTTGCAGCGTCTGGGGAATGCGGCGCAATCGGCCGGCTGAAGCGGTGGGGTAACCGGGCGAGCCACTCAGGCCAGCGTAGCTGGCCAGTCAAGCGGATCAAGCAAGGCGGACCAGCCGGCCCGCCTCTGCAACACGACCTATTCCTGACCGTTGTTGTTGCCGTTACCGTCGCCATTGCCCGTGCCGAACAGGCGCCGGCGGCGCGTGACCACTACCGGGCCGTCCGAAGGCGCCCGGTCAGAAGACGGCGTGCGCTCGGCAGGCGGCTGGGCGCCATACGATTCGCGCGGCTCACGCGGTTCGCGGTGTTCCCGCGGCTCGCGCGAGCCATGCGGGCCGCGCGTGGTGTGCTCGCCGTGCGACGGCCGCCCGGCCCGCGGCGCGGGACGCGTGCCGGTGTCGAGCTGGATGGTCGAAATGGCGCGCTTGTAGATGCCTTGCAGGCCGACCGGCGTGCGCAGCATCACCAGATATTGATCGAACGACTCAATACACCCCGTCAGGCGAATGCCGTTGACAAGATAGATCTCGACGCGCTTTCTTTCTTTGCGCGCTGCGTTCATGAAGTCGTTTTGCGGATGCGATTCTGCGGATGCCATGGACAAGTCAGGTAAGAAGGACAGTTGCTCGCCGCGATTCTACCCTTTTCAGGGAAAAGCGCGCGGGGGGAGCGTTCTCTGCGTCCACTATAACGGCTTGCGCGGATAGAAGCATCTGATAACTGACCCTCGTAACGTTGAGTTACCAATCTGGCAGGACTCTGGCGGAGGAAGGCTGGCCCGGCTCCCGGCATTGCCGCCGCTCCGCCTTGCCGCGCTTTATCTGCAAGAGGGCGGAATAAACCTGCTGTCGCGGCGTTAACGTTGCATGGGCGGCGTGTTCGGCGGCGCCCTGCTTCGACTTAGCCCGCGTCCGGACGGCCCTGCAGGCGGGCCAGTCTCGACGCGCCGGCGGTCACGGTCCGCTGCGCCCGTCGCGTGGCAATTCAACGCATGACACACCGCAACATCCCGGCATCCGGTCGCAAACCGGCGCGGGGCCCAAAGCGGGTGTCGTCAGGAGACTGCATATGAAATTGTCCCAACTGGTTTCAACCGCGTGCGTCATCGTGGCGCTCGCGCTAACAGCCTTCGGCACCACGGCTTGCACGACAGCGGATTCGTCCGGCGGCGGAAGCACGAGCAGCACTGGCGGTTATTAACAGCCCGCGCGCGCCGTTCGCTGAGTGAAGTTCGAAGCGGAAGTGATTTCATGGCTCCCGCAGTTGCGCCGCTATGCGCGCGCACTGACGGGCGATACCGCATGGGCAGACGATCTGGTGCAGGACACCGCCGAGCGCGCGCTTGCACGCTGGGCGGCGTTCCGGCCGAACAGCAATCTGCGCGCATGGTTGTTGACGATCCTGCGGCATCTCTACATTGATCAGTTGCGGGTGCGCCGCGAGGTCACGGTCGATGAGGAAACCGCGCCGTGGCGCGATCTCGCAGCGCCGCCCGGCGAAGTAGACGGGCTGGTATTGCGCGATTTGCAACGGGCACTGTATTGTCTGCCGATCGAGCAGCGCGAAGTGCTGCTGCTCGTGTGCGTCGAGGAATTGACTTATCAGGAGGCGTCGATTGCGCTCGGCGTGCCGATTGGCACGGTGATGTCGCGCTTGTCCCGTGCCCGCGAGCACATGCGTGTGCTGCTGACCGAAGGGCCGGCGCGCATCCCCACGCCGTTGAAAGTAGTGAGAACGCCGTGATGAGCCAAGACGACCACGATTCCGCTCTTCCCGATTCGCTGAAACCGGCGGATTTGCGCGCGCTCTCGGCGTTCATCGACGGTGAGTTGCCGCAAGGCACGCGCGCGGCCGTTCTCGAACATCTCGCCGACGATCCGGAGGCGGCCGCGCGGGTGGAAGCGTGGCGGGCGCAGAAATCTGCCTTGCAGGCCTTGTGCGGCGGTGTATCCCAGCGCGATGCGAGCGATGGCGCGCCGTCGTTCGTAGTCGTGCGCGTGCCGCCGCCGTGGTGGCGCCGCGTCAGTCTCGCGGCGTGCTGGCTGGCTGCGGGCGCGGGCCTCGCGCTCGCAGCGGGACCGCTCGCGTCGCGCTTGCCGAGCGGTTGGATCGGCGCGCAGCCGCTGAGCTTCGCCCGACGCGCGGACGTCGCCTATGCGGTCTATACGCCCGAGCAGCGCCATCCGGTCGAGGTCGCGGCTAGCGAAGAACAACATCTGATTAGCTGGCTCTCGAAACGGCTGAATAGGCCGCTCTCGGTGCCGTCGCTGCAGGAGTACGGTTATTCGTTGGTGGGCGGTCGCCTGCTGCCGGGCGAAGCGGGGCCGGCGGCGCAGTTCATGTACGAGAATTCAGACGGCGCGCGGCTCACGCTTTATGTGACCGGGATTCCAGACGATGAAACTGCGTTTCGCCTGTTTCGCGAAGGCAACCGGCGCACCTTTTACTGGGTGAACAGCCACATGGGCTACGCGTTGTCGGGGCCGATCTCGGAGGGCAAGCTACGCGAGATCGCCATTGACGTGTGCGGCTCGCTGGGCGGCAAACCGTCGTCGTGGAAAGAATAGACCGGCGCGGCTGGCGCGCCGCCCGACACCTGGCGGCAACGCCTGCTGAAACATGATGTAACGCAACCGGGCCGCGCGCCCGGCGCATCATCGGAATAGCGTTGTCCGGCATTTCGTTTACTCGTTGCAAGCCCATGCTAATGCGGCTTCTGCTTGCGCCGCTTGCGCGGTTTTGAGCAGACAGCCGCATGGGCGGATGCGAGGCGAAACGACGTGGTCTTTACGGCGACGGCCGCGAGTGCGGACGCAACACCGAAGCGTCGGGACAGGACGGAATCATGCGTTATATCAAAGGACGTTGGGCGGTATTAGCCTTGTGTGTCGCGTGTGCGGGGCCGGTAGCAGCGCAATCCAGTGAGGACGGCCCGCCATGCCAGACGGTCGCGGGTCAGGCCGAAATCAATGGCTCCATGCAGCAGATCACCGGACTCGCGTGCCAGCAACCGGACGGCACCTGGCAGATCGTGCAGGGCGACGACAATGCCGTGGCGCTGTATCCAGCGGGACTCTATCCGTACTACGATCCGTGGTATTGGAGCGGCGTCGTGACCGTCGGATTCGGTGGGCCGTTTATTTTCGTCGACCGGTTTCATCACCGCTATGCGCTGGATCATATTCACTTCAGCCGGGTGGGATTCCGTGGCGGCAGGCCGGCCGGCGGTTGGCACGGCGGCGGCTGGCACGGTGGCGGTGGCATGCATGGCGGTTGGGGCGGCGGAGGCGGGATGCGCCGGTAGTGACAGTGAAGGAGACGTTTTGACACGCATCTTGCCGCCGAATATCGCGGAAGCCCAGTTCGACCGGGCGCTTGCCGAATGGACGGCGATTGTCGGCGAGGAGAACGTCGTGTCCTCCGGGATCGACCTCGCGTCGTATCGCGATCCGTTCGCGCCCGGTCAGGCTGCGGCGTTCTCTGCATCTGCCGCGCTGCGGCCGGATTCGGTCGAAGCGATCCAGGCCATTCTGCGCATCGCGACGCACTACCGTATTCCGCTATGGACTGTGTCCACCGGCCGCAACTTTGCCTATGGCGGCGCCGCGCCGCGGCTGACGGGCTCAGTGGTGCTCGATCTGCAGCGGATGAACCGCATTATTGAGGTTAACGAAACGCTGGCTTACGCGCTCGTCGAGCCCGGCGTCAGCTACTTCGATCTGTACGCCTGGCTACGCAGCAAGGGCTACCGGCTGTGGGTCGATCCGCCGGCGGCCGGCTGGGGCAGCGTGATCGGCAACACGCTGGAACGCGGCTTCGGCTACACGTCGTACGGCGATCACGCTGCCAC
Source organism: Paraburkholderia sp. GAS82 (assembly GCF_050436285.1). Taxonomy (NCBI): domain Bacteria; kingdom Pseudomonadati; phylum Pseudomonadota; class Betaproteobacteria; order Burkholderiales; family Burkholderiaceae; genus Paraburkholderia; species Paraburkholderia sp. GAS82. The sequence goes on along the minus strand of NZ_JBNDLX010000004.1, from coordinate 236,346 downwards.
CCAGTGCGGCATGGAGATCGTGCTGGCTAACGGCGATGTCGTGCGCACAGGAATGGGAGGGATCGACATCGGCACCTCCTGGCAGACCTATCAGCCGGGCTACGGACCATCGTTTGACGCGATGTTCATGCAGTCCAACTACGGTGTGGTCACGAAAATGGGCGTGTGGTTGATGCCCGCGCCGCCCGCTTATCTGCTCGGCGAAATCCAGTTTCAACATGAGCAGGACCTCGAAGCGATTGTCGAGATATTGCGGCCGCTGCGCCTCGCTGAGACGATTCGCAATAACGCGGTGATCGAAGGCGGCCTGCGCCGCGCGGCGGGTATCACGTCGCGGACGCAGTGGTATGACGGCCCGGGCGCGATGCCGGAAAGCGCGCTTGCGGCGATGCTCGAGCACCTGAAGGTCGGCCGGTGGAATCTGCACTTCGCGCTGTACGGCACACCGGAGGTGATCGACGCGCAGTACGCGCTTGTGAAGCGTGCCTTCGCACAGGTGCCGCAGGCCCGCTTTCTGGCGAGCCGCTATAGCGGGGATGCGCAGCCGTCCGGTGGCGGTGACCGCAACATGTCCGGCATTCCCGCGATGACCGCGTTCCGCATGCTCGACTGGCGCGGCGGCGCGGGTGCGCATGTGGACTTCTCGCCGATATGTCCCGCGACCGGGCGCGATGCGATGCGTCAATACACGATGGCGAAGGCGCGCGCGACCGAGTACGGCTTCGATTACTACGGTGGCTTCACGGTGGGCACGCGCCATTTGCACCATATTTTTGCCGCGATTTTCGATCGCGACGACGCGCAGCAGGCGGACCTCGCGGGCGATCTGCTGCGCGTGCTGATCAGCGACGCGCGCGCGGCCGGATATGGCGAGTATCGAACGCATCTTGCGTATATGGATTTTGCAGCGGCGCAGTACAACTTTAACGACGGCGCCTTGCTGCGTTTGTCGGAAACGATCAAGGACGCGCTGGATCCAGCCGGGATTCTTTCGCCTGGGAAACAGGGTGTATGGCCGGCGGCGTGGCGTGACCGGCGTGGATATACGTGAGTGATGTACAGATGTCGGCGCAAAGGCGCAACGGCGGATGCGATGAAGGCTTACGTCTGAGTGAATCACGCAGGTACGAACGATGGACAGGCGTACATTTTTGATGACCGGCGCGTGGCTCTCTACGACAGGTTCTGCCTGGCCGTGGATGGCTCGCGCCGCTAGCGCGCCCACCACAGTCGCGGTAGTGGATGCCAGCCTCGTGGACGCGAGAGCGTTCTCAGTCGATGCGGGCCACGGCGCGATGCCGGTTTTCGAAACCGGCGACGACATCGGCATGCTCTGGTACACGACACTTGCACCGCGGCTCGCTGCGACGCCAGGTTTGCTGGTCGGCGTCACGCGCGCATCCGATCATTTCGTGCTTGAACAACTTGCGTTGCGTTCGGGCCGGATGGTCGAACACTCCCGTCATCAGTACGCGAGAGGCAGCGCCGCGATTGCATTCCTGATGGGCCCGCGCGAAAGCTGAAGTGGTGGTGCCGGTGGCAGCACCGCCGTTATCGCTCAGAACTTATAAGCCGGGTTTTTCGGATCGAACGTCGCATCGTCGAAGGTCTTCGGCGTAATGCTCTCGAAGACGATCTTCTCGAAGATCTTCCCGTCGTTCGCGTAGGACTCGGCCGTGCGGAAATACGGATGCCGCAAATCGAGCCCGAGCGTTTCTTTCTTCGCATAGAACTGCGGCTGACCGATCGGCGTTTCGTATGTGAAGGTAACGACCCGTACCCCTTCGATAGTTTGCACACTGATGTGGGTAGAGCGCGGCACGCCTGCCTCGACGTATTTTTTCCCTTCATCCAGATACTGGCCGGCGATGTATTCGGTGCCGAGATCGCGCACCTGGTGGTTCGATTGCGAGCGAGCCAATGCGCCTGTCGTCGAAGTCCACAACGGCATCACGCCCAGTATGCCGCCCAGGTGCCCATACATTTCATCGGCCCGTTTGGACTCGTCGTAGATGATCTCCTGGCCTGCATGCGCGCCATCCGGCAACCATTTCGCGTAGATTCGCAGCGGGTCGTGAGCGATGCGCACCAGCATGTGATCGGGCTTGTCGGGCCACTCGCCCTTGAGACGCTCCCAGCGCAGCATCGTGAATTCGTACGATGGGTAGCCGTTCGGCCCGTCCTTGATCAAACGCGGCAGCGTGAGCGGATCGAGCGACTGGAACAACGACGTGAGTTGCGCATCGTCGAGCTTTTCCAGTTCGCCGCTTTCCTGCGCCTGCCGCAACCAGTGCACCTGTTGGTCGAGGGTCAGCTTGCCGGCCTGCGATGGCGGCGTGGAGGGTGCCTGCGCGGTGCTGGCAGCACCGGCGTCCGCCGAGGCCGGCGCGCTGGCGGGTTGCGGGGCCGATTGCGCGAATGCCGCAGCAGGCGCCAAACCCAGCGCCGCGCTGGCGAGCAACGAGGAGGCCAGTGCGCGCCGCAGCAGGTGCGCGGTGCGCCTGAGCGCCGGTGCTGATGCGGCCGGAGCAGGCTTGAGCGATGGATGCAAGCGACACCCATCGTCAAGGGGGGGAAGGTAATCCAGACGGCGATCCAGGCTGCACGAGCGGCAGTGCTTCATTCATCTCCCTCCAGATCCAGTGTTGGCGGAATCGCGCTCGGTCATGCCGTTCGAGGCGTGCTTCCTCTCAGGCACGCTTTTCTTTCGCGAGTTCCTCGTCGCGTAGCGCCCGCCGCAAGATTTTGCCGACATTGGTCTGCGGGAGTTCGCTGCGGAACTCGACGGCCTTCGGCACCTTGTAGCCGGTCAGATTCTTGCGGCAGTGCTCGATGACCTTCTCAGCGGTCAGCGCGGGATTGCGCGAAACGATGAACACCTTGACGCGTTCTCCCTGCGCGGGGTCGGGAATACCGATAGCCGCCACTTCGCGTACATCGGGGTGCATGGCGATCACATCCTCGATTTCGTTCGGATAGACGTTGAAGCCGGAGACGAGAATCATGTCTTTCTTGCGGTCGATCAGGCGCATGAAACCGCGTGAATCCATCACACCGATGTCGCCGGTAGCGAGCCAGCCATCTTCGTCGAAGACCTTGGCGGTTTCGTCGGGCCGGTTCCAGTAGCCTTTCATCACCTGCGGACCCTTGACGCACAGTTCACCCGCTTCGCCGATATTGGCCCAGGCACCGTCGTCTTTCTTGAAGCGCACCTGGGTGGAGGGCGCCGGCAGGCCGATCGAGCCTTCGCAATCGCGCAGGTTCTTCAGGTCCACCGGGTTCATCGAGACGATCGGCGAGCATTCGGTGAGGCCATAGCCTTCGATGATCGGCTTGCCTGTCACCGCCTTGAAGCGCTCGGCGACAGCCTTTTGCGTCGCCATGCCGCCGGCCATGGCGAGTTTCAGGTTCGAGAAGTCGCGCTTTCTGAACTCCTCGTTTTCGAGGAACGCGCTGTAGAGCGTATTGACGGCGGTGATGCCGGTGAATTTCTCGTGACGGATGATCATCATCACGCGTTTGGTGTCGCGCGGATTGGCGATCAGGATGTTGCGCCCGCCGAGCCCCATGAAGATCATCGCATTCACGGTCAGCGAATAGATGTGATAAAGCGGCAGCGGGGTGAGCACGGTCTCGATCTCGCCGCTCAATTGCCCCTGCGACCAGACCTTCGCCTGCAGCAGGTTGGCGATGATGTTCTGATGCGTGAGCATCGCCCCCTTGGCGACGCCGGTCGTGCCGCCCGTGTATTGCAGGAACGCCAGATCGCCTTGCGTGAGACGCACTGGCGTCAGTGGTTTTGTATAACCGATGGCGAGCACGTCGAGCAGACGCACCGCCTTTGGCAGGTGATACTTCGGCACCATCTTTTTCACGTGCCGCAGCATGAAATTGAGTAGCCGTCCCTTGAGATTCAGGCCGTCGGCGAGCAGGTCGCCGAGACCGGTGACCACCACGTTCTGCACGCGTGTGCCAGGCAGCGCCTGTTCGACGGTCTTCGCGAAGTTCTCGAACACGATGATGGTCTGCGCGCCGCTGTCTTTCAGCTGATGCGCCAGTTCACGCACCGTGTAGAGCGGATTGACGTTGACCACCACCGCACCAGCCTTCAGGATGCCGAACAATGCGACCGGATACTGGAAGGTGTTGGGAAGCATGATGGCGACCCGTTCGCCCGGTTTGACGCCGATGTCCTGCAGCCATGCGGCGAAAGCCGTGGCCTTGCGCGCCAGTTCTCCATAGGTCAGATTGGCGCCGACACTCACATACGCAACCCGTTCGCGGAACTGCGTGGTGCATTCGTCGAAGAACTGCACGATCGATTCGTACTGCCGCACGTCGATTTCGTGTGGCACATCCGCTGGGTACGACGCATACCAGATGCCGTCGGTATTCGGTGCGCGCGGTGCCGGTTTGGCATCGAGAGGCGCGGTAGGCGCCGACTGGATAGGTTGGTTCATCTTTTGTCTCCTGAAGCGAAACGCTTCGTCTGTGTCCGTTATGTATGCCTATGGCTGGCTATGTACGGTGAAAATGCATGGCGGGAGCTAGCGTTCGAGAATCGCAACAACGCCCTGGCCGCCCGCTGCGCAAATCGAAATGAGACCGCGCGCTGTGCCAGCCGGTTTGTCGAGCTGTGCAAGCATCTTCGCGAGGCCGGCGACAATTCGTCCACCGGTTGCGGCGAATGGATGACCGGTGGCGAGAGAGCTGCCATTGACGTTCAGTTTCGCACGGTCGATCGCACCGAGCGTTCCGGATAAGCCCAGTTGTGTGCGGCAGTACTCATCATCCTGCCACGCTGTGAGCGTGCATAGCACCTGGGCCGCAAAAGCTTCGTGAATCTCGTACAGGTCGAAGTCCTGCAGGCTGAGTCCGGCACGGGCCAGCATGCGTGGCACGGCGTAGGCGGGCGCCATCAGCAGGCCCTCTTTTTTGTCGAAGTAGTCGACCGCAGCGGTCTCCGACCAGCTCAGATAGGCGAGCACCGGCAGGCCGTGTTCTGCAGCCCACGCTTCGCTGGCGAGCAGCACCGCGGAGGCGCCGTCGGTGAGCGGCGTCGAATTGCCGGCAGTTAGTGTGCCGGCATCGCGGTCGAACACGGGTTTCAGGCCGGCCAGTTTTTCCAGCGTCAGATCGGCGCGCAGGTTGTTATCGCGCGCGAGGCCTTTGTAGGGCGTCATCAGATCGTTGAGAAAGCCACGTGTGTAGGCGTCGGCGAGCTTGCGATGGCTCTCGTAGGCCAGTTCGTCCTGCGCCTCGCGCGCAATGCTCCAGCGCTTGGCCATCAGCTCGCAGTGCTCGCCCATCGAGAGGCCGGTGCGCGGTTCGCCATTGCGCGGCAGGAGCGGTTTGAAGAACATGCCGGGCCTTAGTTTGGTCAGTGCGCCGACCCGTTGGCCAGGCGTCTTGCCGCGATTCGCTTCGAGCAGGATCTTGCGCATCCGCTCGTTGACGCCGATCGGCGCGTCCGAGGTGGTATCGACGCCGCCTGCAATGCCCACTTCAATCTGTCCCAACGCGATCTTGTTGGCAACGAGGATGGCAGCTTCCAGGCCGGTGCCGCAGGCCTGCTGTACGTCGTAGGCTGGGGTTTCTTTCGCGAGGGTGGTGGAGAGGACCGACTCGCGCGTGAGGTTGAAGTCGCGCGAATGCTTGATGACCGCGCCCGCTGCCACTTCGCCGAGGCGCTCGCCGTGCAGGTTGAAGCGGTCAACCAGCCCTTGCAGCGTGAAGGTCAGCATGTCCTGGTTCGAGGCGCTCGCGTAGGCGGTGTTCGAACGCGCAAACGGAATCCGGTTGCCGCCGATGATGGCGACGCGTCGCACAGCGGGAAGCGGGTGGGACATGCGTGACTCCTTGCAGGGTAAGGCGGGTTGATCGGGTTGAGCGGTGGCCGCGACTGGTGCGTGGATGGGCCGTTTGCAGCTTTGCGGGTATGGCGCACCGCGAGCTCAAAAGGGCGAACGATGGGTCATGACGGTGGCCGGTTCATAGAGATGTCCATTGAAAGCGGCCGCGCAAATGCGGTTTGTCACCAGCCGCGTCACGCACTTCCAGTTCGCGTGTGCTGGGCGAGGGTGAGCTGGTCCATAACGAGGCGTCGCCGGGCAGCAGCATCGGCAGCTTGAATTCCGCGCTGATGACCGCTTCGGCGAGCGGCTTGGGCGGCTGCAGCGCGGCGGCGCTGCGCGCGAGCGTCCACATGCCGTGTGCGATGGCGCGTGGGAAACCAAATGCCTTGGCCGTCAGCGTGGTCAGATGAATCGGGTTGTAGTCGCCGGAAGCATGTGCGTAGTCCCGCCCGAGTTGCGCAGGAAGCTGCCAGCGTGCCACTCGGTGCAACGTGTCGCGTTCGATCTCGAGTGCGGCTAGCGGATCGCCCATTGGGGCTGCACCGCGCTTCAGATAGACGCTGTCGCCGTCCCACACCGCTTCGCCGCGCCGGTACAGGCGCGTATGCAGTACGAACGCCTGACCCTTGTCGTGACGCAGCAAGGCGCCGAATTCGACCTCGACCCGCAACGCCTCGTTGTACGCGAGCGGTCTGCGCAGCCGCACGTGATTGGCGAGATGCACGAGCCCGAGCGCGGGCCATGGGAAGGCCGGATCGGTCAGCATCAGCAGATGCAGCGGGAAGGCGAGCAGATGCGGGAAAGTCAAGGGCACGCCGTGCTCGGGGATAAAACCGCAGACTCGCGCGTAACGTTCGATCGCTGCCGGCGCGAGCGGCGCCGCCGGACGCACGAGCCGCAGCGCCGGCAACTGGGAGGGGCGGCCGCGTTTGATCAGGCCGGACAGCGCGCGCGCATACAGCTTCGCCGGCGCGGGTAACGCCTCGATGACCACCGTCTTCGGGCGTACCGTGCCGTAAGCCTGGCCGATGCCGGAGGGCTCGTGCATGCTCATGCTCCGATCAGGCTTTGACCGCAGACGCGCACCACCTGGCCGGTGACGCCTGCCGATCCAGGATGCGCGAGCCACGCAATAGTCTGGGCCACGTCCACAGGTTGACCGCCCTGGCTCATCGAATTCATCCGGCGTCCGGCTTCGCGGATGGCCAGCGGAATTTTTGCGGTCATCTGCGTTTCGATGAAACCGGGGGCCACGGCGTTGATCGTGATGTTTCGTTTGCCTAACGGGATAGCCATGCTTTGCACGCGGCCGATCACGCCCGCTTTCGAGGTTGCGTAATTGGTCTGACCCATGTTGCCGGCGATGCCGCTGATCGACGACACGCACACGATGCGGCCGCCGTCGCGCAGCGTCCCGGCCGCGAGCAGGGCGTCGTCGAGGCGTTCCTGCGCGGACAGGTTGATGTCGATCACGCTGTGCCACGCGGCTTCTGTCATGCGGGCGATGGTTTTGTCCTTCGTGATGCCGGCGTTGTGCACGACGATGTCGACACCGAGTTCATCGAGCGCCGCGGCGATCTGCGCGGGTGTCTCGGCGGCGGCGATATCGAAGGCGAGGGCAGTACCGCCGAGTGGCCGGATGGTGGCGTCGAGCGCGTCTTTGGCCGAGGGGATATCGATGCCGATGACGTGCGCGCCTTCGGCTGAGAGAGCGCTGGCGATCGCCGCACCGATTCCGCGTGCCGCACCGGTTACGATCGCGCGTTTGCCGGCGAGAGGTTGAGCCCAGTCGAACGGGGTTGCGTGAGAGGTGCCGTTCGCAGCAACGCGCACCACCTGACCCGAAACATACGCCGAGCGTGGCGACAGAAAAAAGCGCAGCGTCGCCTCGGCTTCATGTTCAGCGCCTTCTGCAACGTAGACCAGATTAGCCGTGACGCCGCGCCGCGCCTCCTTGCCGAGCGAACGCGTGAGTCCTTCGAGCGCACGTTGCGCGGTCCATTGCCGCGAGCTCGCACATGCTTCGGGCGGCCGCCCAAGCACAACGATGCGGCCGCATTTGCCGAGCGAGCGCAGCGTGTCGTGAAAGAACGCGAACAGCGTATCGAGCTGGCCGCTGTCTTCGATACCGCTCGCGTCGAAAATCAGCGCGGCAACCCGTCCATGCGGTCCGGCTTCGGCGGGCTCGAAGCGCCCCGTCATCAGACCATGACGCGCCGCGAGCGATATCCACAATCCGGCGCTTTGGTGCGCGACGCTGGTAAAACCGGTGCGCGCGATCACACCCGCCAGCGCATTGAGCAGACGCGGCTCGCGCCCCGTGCCGATCGCCACGAGTCCATCGAACTCAGGCTGGTCCGCGCGATAGCGGCGCAATACCTCGGGCTTCGGCAAGCCGATCGAGCGCGCGAGGCGCGCGCCGAACGGCGAGTTCACGAAGTTCAGGTAGGTGTCGTTCATCTTCTGTTGCTCCGCTGGCCAGTCGGGGTTGCTTTCGTATGCCTGGGTTTCAGGTTTGGATGACGTGATGCATCAGTGTGCACGGCGCAACGCTCAGGCTGCAAGCTGCATCGCTTTTTCCAGTGCCTCCTTACGCCGCTGCAGCGCTTCGAGCATGCCGAAGTCTGGTTCGAAGTCGTCCACCTTGATGACCTCGGCGCCATAGCGGGCATAGTCGTCGAGCACTCGCCGCTCGTCGGTGTCGAGCAGACTCTGCTGTTGGGCGTTGGCGGTCCACTCCGCGAGATGGGCGAGGCTCTGCGGCATCGGCGCGAGCAGGCCCTGCTTGACCGCATCGCGCAGCTTGCGATCGATGGCGTCGATACTCGGACTCAGCGCGAACAGCAGTTCGCCGTACCCGAGCGGGTCGACGTCAGGATGCGGCACATAGGAGTCGGATACCAGCCGTTCACGCGCTGCGCCCGGCGTTTGCATCAGTTCGGCGATTGCCGTTCCGAGCGTGTCGGAAGGCGCACGATGTGGCAGGCCGAACGGAAACGCCAGCAGACGCACGAGACCCGCGGCGAGACGGTTCGGATAGTTAACCAGCACGCCGTCGATAGCCTCCTGCGCCTGATGCAATGCATCCTCGACGCCCCAGCGCACGAGCGGCAGGTCGCTTTCCTGACGGCCTTCGTCCTCAAAGCGCTTGAGTGTCGCCGAGATCAGATAGAGCTGCGACAGCACGTCGCCCAGCCGGCCGGAAATCCGCTCGCGCCGCTTCAGATCGCCGCCCAGCACGAACATCGATACGTCGGCGAGCAGCGCGAACACCGTGGAGATACGCGTGGCTGCGCGATAGTAGGGGACCAGCGGCGCATACGCACGCTGCGGTCTCCTGATGAATGCGCCGGCCGTGATGCCATAGATGAAGCTGCGCACGACGTTCGACAGCGTAAAGCTGACATGCCCGAAGAACGCTTCATCGAATTCGCGCAGCGCTTTGCCGCGGTCTGCTTCACGCGTCGCAGCCATTTCCTTGAGCACATACGGGTGGCAGCGGATGGCACCCTGGCCGAAGATGATCAGGCAGCGCGTGAGAATGTTCGCCCCTTCGACGGTGATCGACACCGGCACCTGCTGGTAGGCACGCGCGAGAAAATTCGACGGTCCCATGCAGATGCCCTTGCCGGCGGTGACGTCCATGCCGTCGTTGATGACCTTGCGGGCGCGCTCGGTGACGTGATACTTCGCGATCGCCGAGATCACCGAAGGTTTTTCGCCGAGATCGACTGCGTGCGCGGAGAGTCGCCGTGCCGCGTCCATGACGTACAGGTTGCCGCCCATGCGGCCGAGCGCTTCCTGCACTCCTTCGAACTTGCCGACCGCGGTGCGGAACTGGCGGCGCACGGCGGCGTAGGCACCGGTACCGCGCACGGCGATCTTCGCCATGCCGACATTCGACGACGGCAGCGAGATCGCGCGGCCCGCGGCGAGGCATTCCATCAGCATGCGCCAGCCGTTGCCGACCTGATCGCGTCCGCCGATCACCCAGTCGAGCGGTATGAAGACGTCCTTGCCCGAGTTCGGACCGTTCTGGAACACGGCGTTGAGCGGCCAGTGACGGCGGCCGATGTTGACGCCAGGATGACTGGTCGGAATCAGCGCGCAGGTGATGCCGGGTTCATCAGTAGAACCGAGCAGATGATCGGGATCGAGCGCACGGAACGCGAGGCCGAGTACGGTCGCAATCGGTCCGAGCGTGATGTAGCGCTTGTCCCAGGTGACGCGAAAGCCGAGCGTCTCGCGGCCTTCAAAGGTGCCTTTGCAGACGATGCCCACATCGGGAATTGCCGCAGCATCCGAACCCGCGTACGGACTCGTCAACGCGAAACAGGGGATTTCGATACCGCGCGCGAGACGCGGCAGGTAGTGGTTCTTCTGCTCTTCCGTGCCGTAGTGCATCAGCAGTTCGGCCGGCCCGAGCGAGTTCGGCACCATCACCGAAACGGCGGCGGCCGAGCAACGCGTCGCAAGCTTCATGATGACCTGCGAATGCGCGTAAGCGGAGAACTGCTTGCCGCCGTACTGCTTCGGAATGATCATGCCGAGGAAGCCGCGCTCCTTGATGTATTGCCAGGTTTGCGGCGACAGGTCTTGCCAGACAGCGGTGGTTTCCCAGTCGTTGGCGAGATCGCTCAGATGCTGGCATTCGACGTCGAGAAACGACTGCTCTTCAGCAGTGAGTTTCGCGGGGCCGTGCCCAAGCAGAGTGTCCCAATGCGGGCGTCCGGAGAACAGTGCAGCGTCCCACCAGACCGTGCCTGCTTCGATGGCATCGCGCTCGGTCGGCGACATCTCCGGCAGGATCTTGCGAAAGATCTCGAGCACCGGCTTCGATATCCAGGCACGCCGCAACGGCTTGAGCGTGAGAACAAGCGCGGGCAGCACGAACACGATGGCGAGGATAGCCGTAGCAACCGGCCCCGCCGCGCCGCTCAGATGCGCGGCGGCGACCCATACGATCAGGAAGGCGAGCCACCACGAGGCGCGGGCCTGCACATAGACGAGTGCCGCAGCGGCGAGAACCAGCACTAAGAAGAACCATGACATGGCGTTTCCTCCTGATTTGATGGTGCGCGCGGACGCGTCCGCAGGATGCGGAAGGTTCGCATTGTTTGTTTGACAGCACATGCGGTGCCAGGTGCACCGCGGCGCCGGTGGGAGACAGGGCGGTCACATCCGGGCCGGCCCGGACGTGACCTGCTCAGACTGCGCCGTGCGCGACGTGCCGCAATGAACCGCTCAGGCCGCCACTCAGTCCACCGCCCAGGCGTTCCGGTTCACGTGACAGCGCCTCGGGTTCGGTGGCGCCCAGCGCAGCCGCTGCGCTGCAGCCGCTGCCACTGTCCTGACCGTCGCCCGTACCTTCGGTGGCATCGCCCAGTACGGCCGCGAAGGCGGCCAGCTGGGTCGCATCGGGTAGCGGCGCCTTGAGCGCGGCGACCATCAGCGAGGCGAGGCGCGCGATCAGTTGCAGATCGTTCATCGACTTGCCTTGCGAGAACTCCGTGATCAGGCTGTCGGTATCGGTGCCCGCCAGTACGCCGGAGAGCGCGCCGATCGCAAAGTGCAGGCGCCAGCCGAGTTCGTCGCGCGGCAGATGCGGCAGCGCGCGCTGGAACGCTGCAAAGAAACGCTCCGCCACCAGGGCGTAGTGTCCATTCAGAAAGTCGCGAATGAACGACGACGGATCGGTGTACGCGCGTCCGAGCAGACGCAGGAACGCCTTACCGCCCACCCGCGGATCGCGCGACAGCCGCAACGCCGGAATGAACATCGCGCCCAGCACGTGCTCGCAGGTAAGCCGGGGACCGAGCATGCTGTCGAAACGCTCAAGCAGCTTGACCCGTTCCTGGTTGAGGCGGTCGAGGCGACGCGAGAGCATCGCGTGAATCAGCGCTTCCTTGCTGCCGAAGTGATAGTTGACCGCTGCGAGATTGACCTCGGCGCGCGAGGTAATCTGACGCAGCGACATGGCCTCGTAACCGCATTCAATGAACAGCGTTTCTGCGGCATCGAGGATGCGAGACTTCGTGTCGCCGGTGTGCCGGCCTGTCGTACGAACTGCCATGTTGCGTCTCCCAATTACCGGTTACCCGGCCGCAAACAAGCGATTCAAATGCGCATTTGAAACGCGCGTTTTTTTCAGGATAAGAAGGTTATGGATCATCGGGCAAGGGCTCTCTATGGACGGACTCCTCTAAAAAAGCACCGCTGCGGTGCATCAAATGCTTCGGACACCGCACGGTTGCTGTTCCGGTTGCCGAATAAAAAAGGCCGTTCCGATAGCAATCGGAACGGCCTCGCGGGTACTGCCTGGCGTGGCGGCCTGGGGCCGCCTATAAGTGTGTTTCGCGTCTTTCGGTGCTGCTGATACTAAACCGCTGCAACCTCTTTGGCAGATTGTGTCATATCTATGCCTCGACGTTCACGACTAAACGGAATCAGTACCGCAATTACCACGGCGACGATACCGATCACCACGGCCATGACTAGCGCATAGTTGTTGCCGTGCTTCTCGGCGAGGCCTGCCTGCAGCGGCGCGTTGACCGAAGCGAGCAGGTTGCCGAGCTGGTACACGAGGCCCGGGAAGGTAGCGCGGATTTCATCCGGCGAGATTTCATTCAGGTGGACCGGGATCACACCCCAGGCGCCCTGCACCGAAATCTGCATCAGGAACGCGCCGACCGCCAGTAGCACCGGCGTGGTCGAGAACGCCCACAACGGCAGAACCGGCAGTGCGATCAGTGCTGCGATAAAGATCGCGCGCTTGCGGCCGATTTTCTCGGAGAAGAAGCCGAAGAAGAGGCCCCCGCAGATTGCGCCGATATTCAGCACGATGGAGATCAGCGAGACCGTATGCGCATCGAAATGATGCTGTTCGCGCAGGAAGGTTGGGTACAGATCCTGTGAGCCGTGCGAGAAGAAATTGAACGCGGTCATCAGGATGATCGAGTAGATCGACAACGCGACGTTCTTCTTCAGCGTTGCAAGCAGCCCTGGCCTTGCGCGCTTTTCCAGCGTTTTGAAGGCCGGCGACTCAGGCACGTGCGCGCGCACATAAAGCACCAGCAGTGCAGGCAGCACGCCGACCATGAACATGCCGCGCCAGCCGATGTATTGATACAGCACGCCGAACACGACCGAGGCAAGCAGATAGCCGCTTGGATAACCGGCCTGCAGCAGACCGGAGACGATGCCGCGCGATTTGGCCGGCACGGTTTCCATGGTCAGTGCGCCGCCCACGCCCCATTCGCCGCCCATGGCGATACCGAACAGCGCGCGCAGCACGAGCAGTGTGGTGAGGTTGGGAGAGAAGCCGGACAGCAGTTCAAGCAACGAATAGCACGCGATGTTGACCATCAGCGTGGGGCGGCGACCGAATTTATCGGCGAGCCAGCCAAAGATGAGTGCGCCGACTGGACGCATCATGAGACTCAACGTGATGCCAAAGGCTACGGTTTTGACGTCCGTACCGAATTCGCTCGCGATATCTTTCAGGATGAACACCATCAGAAAGAAATCGAATGCATCGAGCGTCCACCCGAGATAGGCGGCGATAGTGACGTTTTTCTGTTCCCGAGTCCAACTCATGTGTTTTTTCTCCAAGTCTCCGAACAACCCGTGCCTTACGGCGGATCGCCAAGCGACCCGCGCGCCCCGTGCAGCGGGCTCGCAGGGAGTGTACGCCGACGGTTAAGCGTCTGCATGCTTGAAATGCGGTTTCTCAGTAGATGTCCCTAATGTCTGCACGTCCCCGAGCGCGTGCTGGCTATAGATATATTCATAAAATGAATCAATAAATTATAAAAATAAATTTGCCTCATGCTGTGGTGCGGCATACGATGACGGCATCCGAAAATAGCTCCTATCATTGCTCTCACCATGTCCACCAGACCGATCCCCTCCGAGCCCGCGGCTGATCGCCGAAGCCCGTTCGCCGTGCTTGTCAGCGTGACCTTGCTCACCGGCGTCGGCGCAGGTCTCGGCGGCATGTCGCTGGCGCTGTTGCTGCACTGGATCCAGCACGTTGCGTTTGGCTACAGCCTCGAGCACGTCATCAGCAACGAGAGCTTCCTGAGCGGCGTGAGCGGCGCGGCGCCCGAACGGCGAGTGCTGGTGATGGCCGTCTGCGGCCTTGTCGCCGGTCTCGGCTGGTGGGCGCTGTATCGCTATGGGCGTCCGCTCGTCAGCATCAAGAAGGCGGTCAAATCGGAAGATCCGCGCATGCCGGTCGTCAGCACGGTGATTCATGCCGTGCTGCAGATCGTGACCGTCGCGTTGGGCTCGCCGCTTGGCCGCGAGGTGGCGCCACGCGAGATCGGCTCGGTGTGGGCCGGCTGGCTGTCGCATCGCGCGGGGCTGACGGTTGCCGAAAGCCGCATCATGGTGGCGTGCGGGGCCGGGGCGGGGCTGGCTGCCGTCTATAACGTACCGTTAGGCGGCGCGGTGTTCGTGCTCGAAGTGTTGCTGGGCACGTTCGGCTGGGCCGCGTTGGTGCCGGCGTTGGCGACGTCTTCGATTGCCGCAGTGGTCGCCTGGATCGGTCTGGGCGACGAGCATCAGTATTCGGTTCCGCAGCTGCTGCTGAGCACGCCTCTGGTCGTCTGGTCGGCGCTGTGCGGTCCCATTTTCGGGCTGGCGGCGTGGGGCTTCACGCAACTGACCACGCGCGCCCGCGCTCATGCGCCGAAGGACTGGCGACTGCCGGTTCTGGCGCTCATCAACTTTGCCATCATCGGTGTGCTGGCCATTGAGTTTCCGCAATTGCTCGGCAATGGCAAGGGCCCGGCGGGTCTGTCGTTCAATAGCGAGCTGACGATCGGGCTGGCGGCGGTACTGCTGATCCTCAAGGTTGCGATCACGGCCGGCAGTCTGCGTGCCGGTGCCGAAGGCGGTCTGCTGACGCCGGGGCTCGCGAACGGCGCATTGCTCGCGATCGTGCTTGGCGGGATATGGAACATGATCTGGCCGGGCACGTCTTCGGGGGCTTTTGCGATTGTCGGCGCGGGGGCGTTTCTGGCCGCATCGATGCAGATGCCGTTGACGGCGGTGGTGCTGATTCTCGAGTTCACCCGTGTGAGCCATGACTTTCTTGTTCCCATCCTGCTCGCGGTGGCTGGCTCCGTGTCGACCTTCAAGCTGCTGGCGACCGTATGGGCGGCGCGCAACGTGCCGGCCGCGGCGTCGGCGAAGCCGGCGGGCGCGGTGATGGCGAGGTCGGCGGGCGAGGGTTAAGAGGGCAGGTACGCTGTTTCGAAGTCACTCATTCCTCGTAGCCACCGCTGTCCCTTCAGCCGCGGTGGCACCTTGCCGAACCGCTCCCACCGTCCCTATCGAAAACCCTGGCGCTCAGACTCTTTCCAAACACGCCCTGACTGGTATCATGACATCATGAGCGCATGAGTGATGAAATCAGTGGTTAAGGCGATAAAAACAGCGCTCGTCCGCCCCGGCGGCCGTAAAGGTGCAAAAAAACCTAATGGAGACAGACATGAAAGCTTCAAAGCGCTGGTTAGCCGTCGCCGCGACGACATTCGCCCTTGCCGCGAGCGGTGCGGCGAACGCGGCCAATCTGATCGCGATCATCACGCCGTCCCACGACAATCCGTTCTTCAAGGCCGAAGCCGATACGGCGAATGCCCGCGCCAAGGCGCTCGGCTACGACACCATCGTTCTTTCGCATGACGACGACGCCAACAAGCAGATGGAACTGGTCGATACCGCCATCGCACGCGGCGCCAAGGCGATCATTCTCGATAATGCCGGTTCTGAAGCGTCGATCTCCGCGGTCCAGAAAGCCAAGGCCGCTCATATTCCGTCTTTCCTGATCGACCGCGAGATCAACGCCACGGGTATCGCGGTATCGCAGATCGTCTCGAACAACTACCAGGGCGCTCAATTGGGCGGCCGCGCTTTCGTCAAGGCGATGGGCGAAAAGGGCAACTATGTCGAGCTGGTCGGGCGTGAGGCGGACCTCAACGCCGCGATCCGCTCGAAGGGCTATCACGACGTGATCGACCAGTTTTCGAATCTGAAGATGGTCGAGCGCCAGTCCGCTAACTGGAGCCAGACAGAAGCGTATTCCGTGATGGAGACCATTCTGCAGAGCCATCCCGATCTGAAGGGCGTAATTGCCGGCAACGACACGATGGCAATGGGCGCCTCTGCCGCGTTGAAGGCCGCCAAACGCGACGACGTGATCGTGGTCGGTTTCGATGGCAGCAACGATGTGCGTGATGCCATCGTGCGCGGCGATATCCGCGCGACCGTTCTGCAACCCGCCGCGCTGGCCGCGACCGAAGCCGTCGATCAGGCCGACAAGTTTCTGAAGACCGGTGCCACCGGCAAGCCGGAAAAGCAATTGATCGACTGCTCGCTGATTACCAAAATGAATGCGAAGAAGCTGGACATGTTCGCGTTGCGCTGAACTGGCGCAGCCGGGGCATACCGCCCCGGCCGATGCCGATCGTTCGGCCCACCGGGAGGTCCTTCATGAGAGGTCTGCTTTGCGCGGTGCTCGTCGTGGCCGCGACCGCAGGATTGCAAGGCTGCAAGCTGGTCAAGAACGAACCTGGGAGTGCTCAGGGATCATCGGATCCCTACGCTTCGGCGTATGACCCCAACACGGCGGTCGCGTCGATGTGGGCAACGAAGATCGTACCGGACATCGAAAAGCGCGCCACCGCATACGGCACGCTGCGCGATGCCGTGAGCGCCGATGCTGACGCCGCGGGCAAGAAGTACGGCTATCGCGGCAAGGACGACGGCGCGCCGTGGAATTTCCCCACCACGCTGCATGGCAAGATCGTCTCGGTCGATACGTCCTCGAGCGAAGGGACGATAGGCGTGGACACGAGCGGCAGCGGCAAGGCCGACGTCATCGTCGATATCGGTCCGACGCTGCTCGGTACGGCGTTGCGCGACTCGCTCGATTTCGTGTCGTTTTCCGACTTCAAGAACCAGATCGATTACGCCCGCTTCGGCACTGCGCTGAACGCCTACGCCGTGACGCATGTGATGACGCCGCTGCCGCGCCAGGGTCTGCAGGGCAAGCAGATCACGGTAACCGGCACGTTCTCTTTCGACGGCACCAGCGACCAGCCGGAAGTCGTGCCGGTCGCCATCGCGCTCGGGGACAAGCCATGAATCCGCCAGGCAACAACGACAGAGCCAACGGCAATGACGACGGCCGCGGCGACGTGATCCTGAGCGTCGAGGGTGTGACGAAGGTGTATCCCGGCACGATCGCGCTCAAGGACGTGAATTTCGCGGTACGGCGCGGCGCGGTGAATGTGCTGGTGGGCGAGAACGGCGCCGGCAAGTCGACGATGATGAAGATCATCGCCGGCGCGGAACAGCCGAGCACGGGACGCCTGCTGCTCGACGGTGTGCCGGTGGAACTCGAAAGCAGTGCCGAGGCGCTGCGGCGCGGCATCGGTATCGTGTACCAGGAACTCAACCTGTTTCCGAACCTGACGATTGCCGAGAATGTCTTTATCGCCCATGAAATCACCCGCGCCGGCGTCGATATCGATGCCGACGCGCAACGGGCGAAAGTGCGTGAACTGCTCAAACGGCTCGAACTCGACGTAAGCCCGGACACACTGGTGGAGGACTTGCGCATTGGCCAGCAGCAACTGGTGGAAATCGCCAAGGCGCTCGCACACGATGCGCGCATTCTGATTCTCGACGAACCGACCTCGGCGCTGAGCGCGGCTGAAGTCGAGGTGCTGTTTCAGGTGATTGCCGACCTGAAGTCGCAGGGCGTTTCGATTGTCTATATTTCGCACCGGCTGGAGGAGCTGATCCGCATCGGCGATTACATCACCGTGCTGCGCGATGGGCGCATCACCGGTCATCAACCGATGGCGCAGGTCGACGTGCCCTGGATCGTGCGCATGATGGTGGGCCGCGACACCAAGGATTTCTCGCGGCCCATTGGACATGAGCGTGGCGCCGAGGTGCTGAGCGTGCGCGACGTCTCGTTGCCGCGCAAGGGTGGCGGCTTTCTGGTCGATCACGTTTCGTTGACGTTGCATGCGGGCGAAATTGTCGGCATCTACGGCCTGATGGGCGCGGGACGCTCGGAGCTGTTCGAGTGCATCCTCGGCTGTCACCCGCATGCAGGTGGCGAGATCGTGCTGGCGGGTCGATCGCTGGCCGGCAAGCCCATCGCGCGACGTGTGGCCGATGGCCTCGCGTTGATACCGGAAGACCGCAAGGCCGATGCGTTGCTGCCTATCCTCTCGGTTGGCAGCAACATGACGCTGTCGAATCTGGTGGCGTTTGCGCGCGGCTTCGATATCCGCACACAGCAGGAGCGCGCGTCGATCCTCAGCTATATCCGCGATCTCGCGATCAAGGTGGCGGACTGGCGGCTGCCGGTCAGCTCGCTATCGGGAGGCAACCAGCAGAAGGTCGTGATAGCCCGTGCGCTGATGACCTCGCCGAAGGTATTGCTGATGGACGAGCCGAGCCGCGGAATCGACATCGGCGCGAAGGCGGACATCTTCAAGGTCATGCGCGATCTCGCCGTCAAAGGCCTTGGCATCCTCTTCGTCACGTCCGATCTGGAAGAAGTGAAGGCGCTATCCGACCGGATTCTCGTGATGTCGAACGGCAGGATCACCGCCGAATTCGATGCGGCCGAAGCATCCGATAACGCGCTCGTGGCGGCCTCGGCAGTGGGGCATCGGACCGGGCACGGCACTGAAGCTCAGCCCGGACACGGCGGACACGACGGCCCCGACCGGCTCGCCGCAGCGTGAGCGAGACGGCCCGTTCGCCTGATCTGCGATCAATACACTGGAGACCCCTCATATGACGGTTGCCATCAAAAGCGCAGTGCCTGCTTCGAGCATCGGCGAAGCGCCCTTACTGCTCCTGCTGAAACTGCGAACCTTTATCGCATTGTTTGCGATCCTGATCTTCTTCTCGTTCGCCGCGCATAACTTTCTGAGTATCGAAAACCTGCTGATCATGTCGCGGCACGTCGCGCTGAACGCATTTCTCGCGATCGGCATGACCTTCGTGATCGTCGCGGGCGGGATCGACCTGTCGGTCGGCTCTATCGTCGGACTCTCGGGAATGGTCGCAGGCGGCCTGATCCTGCACGGCATACCGCTGGGCGAATACACGCTTTACCTCAGCGTGCCGGTGGTGATCCTGGTCGCACTGGCTGCGGGCGTGCTGATCGGCGCATTGAACGGGGTTCTGATTACGCGGCTTAACGTGGCACCGTTCATCGCCACACTCGGCACGCTCTACATTGCGCGTGGCGCTGCGTTGTTGTCTTCGGGGGGCGAGACCTTCCCGAATCTGACCGGCAATCCGGACTACGGGACGACCGGCTTTCCTCTGCTCGGTAGCGCGACATTATTCGGCGTGCCAGGCACTGTCTGGCTGCTGGTGCTGATCGGCCTGTTCGCCGCGTATGTGGCAGCCCGCACGCCGTTGGGCCGGCAGATCTACGCGATCGGCAGCAACGAGCGAGCCGCGCAGCTCTCGGGCGTGCGCGTCAACCGCGTCAAGATGACGGTGTATATGTTTTCCGGCTTTTGCGCGGCCATTGTCGGTCTGATCATCTCGTCCGAGCTGGTCGCATCCCATCCAATGAGCGGCGAAACCTTCGAACTGAACGCAATCGCCGCGGCGGTGCTGGGCGGCACGTCGATGTCGGGTGGGCGCGGCAAGATAGGCGGCACGATTGTCGGCGCATTCGTGATCGGCATTCTTTCGGACGGCCTCGTGATGATGGGCGTCAGCGCGTTCTGGCAGACCGTTATCAAGGGTGTGGTGATCGTCGCGGCGGTCGTGGTCGATCAGATCCAGCGGCGTGTCCAGCAACGCTTCGCGCTGCAAAAGCAGGCTGCGACGGGGGCCTGAGAATGAGCGAAGCGAAAACACCAGAGGAGCAGCACAACCGCGCGACGATAAGAGGCGCGCTGATCGGATGTGGCTTCTTTGCGCGTAACCATTTGCATGCCTGGCAAGAGATCGAAGGCGCTGAGATCGTCGCGCTGTGCGACGCGGATGCCGGGCGCCTGCAGACAGCCGGCCGCGAGTTCGGCGTCGAGCGCCTCTACACCGATGCGGCAGAGATGTTGCGCGGCGAGCGTCTGGACTTCGTCGATATCGCGACCACGGCTGCGAGCCATCGCGCGCTTGTCGAACTGGCTGCCGCTGCGGGCGTGGCTGCGATTTGCCAGAAACCGTTTGCTCTCAGCCTGTCCGACGGCGTGGCGATGGTGTCGGCGTGCGAGCGTGCCGGCGTGCCGCTGATGGTGCATGAAAATTTCCGCTGGCAGTCGGCCATCCAGGCGGCGGGTCATGCGCTGCGCGAGGGGCGGATCGGCAAGCCTTTCTGGGGACGCGTATCGTTTCGCTCCGCGTTCGACGTGTTTAGCGGCCAGCCGTATCTGGCCCAGAACGAGCGCTTCATTGTCGAAGATCTCGGCATTCACGCGCTAGACATCGCGCGCTTTTTGTTTGGCGATGCCGTGCGGCTTAGTGCGACCACGACGCGTGTGAATCCGCAGATTGCCGGCGAAGACGTGGCGACGATCCTGCTCAGTCACGCCTCCGGTGTCACGAGCGTGGTGGATTGCAGCTACGCGTCGCGTCTGCCGCAGGAACGGTTTCCGCAGACGCTGCTCGAGATTGATGGCGCCGAAGGCACGTTGCGTCTGTTCGCCGATTACCGTATCGAGATTCACGCGCGCGACGGGACGCAGCACGAAACCGCGCTGCCGCAACACTATAGCTGGTCGGCCGCGCCGTGGGAGGCGATTCAGGACAGCGTTGCCAAAATTCAGGCGCATTGGGTGGAGTGCCTGCGTCACGGAGTCGAGCCAGCCACTTCTGGGCGCGACAATCTGAAGACGCTGCAGCTCGTCGAGGCGACCTACGATTCCGCCAAAAGCGGCCGCGCAATTGCGCTGGAAACGCTGGACGAGACGCGCCGAACGGCAGCGGATGACGGAATAACCGGACTCTCGCCCGGGTCTGCTGCGGGCGTGGTGCACTGATGAACGGCGCAGCCACACTCGCCGGGTTTCTCTACGGCACCGCACAGCCGCAGCCCGAAGAACGCCTGCTGAGGGCGGGTCCATGGTCGGCCCTGCTGGTGGATGGCGCTTTGCGCGATATCCGCTTCGGCGGCATCGAAGTGATCCGTTCGATTGCCTACGTTGTGCGTGACAAGGACTGGGGTACCAGTACGCCGCAAACGAGCGGCATGAAAATCGATCAGGATGCCAATGCATTTCGCGTGTCTTACACGGCGTTGTGCGCCAACCCGGATGGGCAGCGCATTGCCTATGACGCCACGATTCAGTGCGATGCCTCCGGCACGTTGTCGTATCGTGCGACGAGCACGGCGGCCAGCGATTTTCTGACCGCACGTTGCGGCTTTTGCGTGCTGCATCCGATCGACGGTGTCGCCGGCGCACCAGCGCGTGTCGAGCATAACGACGGCTCCGTGGAGGATTCGACGTTTCCGGAGCTGATCGACCCGTGGCAGCCGTTCAAGGATATCGGTGCGATCGAACATCGGCTCGCATGCGGCCTCTCGATACGTGTCGCGCTGACGGGCGACACGTTCGAGATGGAGGACCAGCGGAACTGGTCGGACGCGTCGTTCAAGACTTACTCACGTCCGCTCGAATTGCCTTGGCCGTACGTGATCGAGGCGGGAACGCGCAACGAACAGGCGGTCGAGCTTCGCGTGACAAGGGTTGGATCAGGCGTTGCAGCTTCTGTCACCGCCAGGCCAGAGGAGGGAGAGGGTGTAGACGAGGCCAGCGTGATCGAACTAGCCGCAGGCAGTGAATCGATGCCGGCGTTAGGTATCGCGATCGCGCCCGATGAGGTTGACAACGCGCTTGCCAACCTCGATTTGCTCGCACAGCTTGGACCGCAGCAACTGAGCTTGCACTTCGATCCGCTAGCAGGCCATGGCGCGCACGAACTGACGCGTTTCGCGCAACTGCAGCGCGCCTGTGCGATTTCAGCGGTACTGGAATGCGCATTGCCCGGCGTCGCTGCGCCGCTGCAAGAACTGGAAACCATCGCCGCGCAGATTCGCGAGGCTGGTCTGACGCTGGGCGGCATCGTGGTGAGTCCGGCTGTACACCGGCAGTCGAATCCGCCTGGCAGTCAAAGCTCGTACTGTCCACCGCTCGACGAGGTGTATCTGGCGGCACGGCGCGTGTTCCCCGCGCTACGCCTTGGTGGCGGCATGCTCAGCTACTTCACCGAGTTGAACCGCAAGCGTCCGCCTTTGACGCTGGTCGACTGGGTCACGCACGCAACCTGTCCCATCGTGCACGCCGCCGATGATCGCAGCGTCATGCAGACGCTAGAAGCGATACCGCACATCACGCGCTCGTGCCGGACATTGATTGGCGCGCAGGCTTATGCGATTGGTCCGGTGTCGCTCGGTATGCGGCAGAACCCCTACGGCTCGCGTGTCATGCCGAATCCGCACCGGCAACGCATTGCGATGGCCTGCGAAGACCCCCGCCAGCACGCCCAGTTCGGTGCGGCCTGGCTCGCGGGCTATGCAGCGGCCCTCGCTGGCGCGGGCCTCGAATGCTTCACGCTCGGCGCGTTGACTGGTCCGCGCGGGCTGGCGAGCACCGCGGAAGAAACGCGACGTTACCCCATCTTCCCTGTTGCGCAGGCGTTGGCGCGAATGGCGGGCAAGACGCGGCTCATCTGCCATGTGAGCCATCCGCGCGAGCTCGCATGCGTTGCTGTGCGCGATGAACGGGGCAACCTCGAAGGCATGCTCGCCAATCTAACGTCGCAGCCACGTACCGTCCGTGTGATCGGCGGAAAGATCGCGCTGTTTGAACTCGGCCCCTTCGACTGCGTGCAGTTCGAATAGCGCCAAAAGCGGAGACAGGTGATGGGAAACGCAATGACAGATCCGGTCGAGCGGTCGGCACCTGGCCGGTTTCGTTGCCACGTACATCACGGGTGTCGTCAAGGACAGTACCGGCTCGTATCGCATCCATGCTGATCGTTGGCCTGGTGTCGCACATCAGCGCTAAGTAGGTGTCCTGTTTTCAGGTTGGTGAGTTCAAGGAGAAATAAAGATGAACGAGAAAATCGCGTTGTTTGGCGCGGGCGGAAAGATGGGCTTTCGTCTGTCGAGCAATCTGTTGAAATCGGCGGCTTACCGTGTGTCGCACGTCGAAGTGGGCGAGGCCGGGCGCAAGCGCCTGAAGGACGAGCTCGGCGTGGACTGCGTATCCGTCGACGCTGCGCTCGACAGCGCCGATGTCGTGATCCTTGCCGTGCCCGACACGCTGATCGGCAAGCTGAGTCATGAAATTTCGCCGAAGCTGCGCGCCGGCACGATGGTCATGACGCTCGATGCCGCCGCGCCGTTTGCCGGCCATCTGCCGGATCGCAAGGATCTGACCTATTTCGTGGCCCACCCGTGCCATCCGTTGATCTTCAACGACGACCCGGACACCCGGGCGCGTCGAGATTTCTTCGGCGGCGCGTTTGCGAAGCAATCCATCACCAGCGCGCTGATGCAGGGCCCCGACGAAGCCTTCGACCTCGGCGAAGACATCGCCAAGGTGATCTATGCGCCGATCCTGCGTTCCTACCGCCTCACCGTCGACCAGATGGCGCTGCTCGAGCCGGGCCTCTCAGAGACGGTCTGCGCAACCTTGCTGCAGGTAATGCGCGAGGCGATGGATGAAACCGTCAAGCGCGGCGTGCCGGCTCAGGCCGCGCGCGACTTTCTGCTCGGGCATATGAACATCCTCAGCGCGGTGATCTTCAACGAGATTCCCGGCGCGTTCTCCGATGCATGCAACAAGGCCATCGAGTTCGGCAAGCCGCGCCTCATGCGCGACGACTGGAAGCAGGTGTTCGACCACGATGAGATCGCCGAGAGCATCCGGCGCATTACCTGAGAGTCGGCAAGCGTGCGTTGTCTTCCCTTTTGTCATTCCGTAACAGGCCGGCACGGGCCGGAGGATCGAAGCAATGAGCGAACGCATTCACGCCACTTACTGGCTCGAGACTGGCGATGATCCGCGCCGCGCAGCGGAGGTGATTGCCGGCGAGCAGTCGAGCGGCACCTTCGTTGCGCTGGCGACCGAAACGCCGGAGCTGAAGGCGCGTTCCGGCGCGCGGGTGGAAAGGCTGGAGGTGCTCGGCGAGGCGCAGGCGCCGTCGCTGGCGGGCGGCATGGCGTCGCCGCGTTACACGCGCTGCACGCTCGAATTGTCCTGGCCGGTCGAGAACATGGGGCCGTCGCTGCCCAACCTGATGTCGACGATCGCCGGCAATCTGTTCGAATTGCGTCAGGTGTCGGGCCTGCGTCTGACCGGTTTGCAGTTGCCGCCTTCGTTCGCGCGTGCCTATCCGGGGCCGGCATTCGGCATCGAGGGCACGCGACGGCTGAGCGGCGTCGGGCGCGGACCGCTGATCGGCACGATCATCAAGCCGAGTGTCGGGCTCTCGCCTGAAGAGACCGCGCAGCAGGTGCGCGAGCTCGTCGCGGGCGGCATCGACTTTATCAAGGATGACGAACTACAGGCCGACGGCCCGCATTGTCCATTCGACGAACGCGTGCGCGCGGTGATGCGTGTGGTCAACGAGCATGCGGATCGCACCGGCAAGAAGGTGATGGTCGCGTTCAATCTGACAGGCGACCTCGACCAGATGCGCCGGCGGCACGATCTGGTGCTGGCCGAGGGCGGCACCTGCGTGATGGCGGTGCTCAACTCGGTGGGGCTGGTGGGGTTGCACGAGTTGCGCCGCCACGCGCAGTTGCCGATCCACGCGCATCGGGCCGGCTGGGGGTATCTGTCGCGCTGCGCGGAACTCGGCTGGGACTACGCGCCCTGGCAGATGATCTGGCGCCTGGCCGGAGCTGACCATTTGCACGTGAACGGTCTGCATAACAAGTTCAGCGAACCGGACGACAGCGTGATCGCCGCCGCGCGTGCGGTACTTGCACCGGTGATGCCGCAGGCGCCCATGGCGGCGATGCCTGTGTTCAGCTCGGGGCAGACCGGCTTGCAGGCCGCCGAGACGTATCGGGCGATCGGTTGTGCCGATCTGATCCACGCGGCGGGCGGGGGCATTTTCGGACATCCGGGCGGGGTTGCGGCCGGCGTGGAAGCGATGCGCGAAGCATGGGTTGCGGCGATCGAAGGGGTGCCGCTCGCGCGACACGCCGAGCGTCATGCGTCGCTCGCCGCCGCGCTGGAATTCTGGAAATGAGCGGCGTGACGGCAACGCCCACCGCAGCAAGCTGGCCTGAGGGTCTGCTGCTTGCGTATTACGGCGACGATTTCACCGGTTCGACCGATGCCATGGAGGCGCTCACGGCGGCCGGCGTGCCGACCTTGTTGTGCCTCGAAGCACCGACTTCAGCGTTATTGGCGCGCTTTCCCGAGGTGCGCTGCGTGGGTCTCGCCGGCTCGTCGCGTGGCCACGCGCCGGCGTGGATGGATGACCAGTTGCCGACCGCCTTCGCAAGTCTTGCCGCGTTGGGCGCGCCGATCCTGCAGTACAAGATCTGCTCGACCTTCGATTCATCCGCCGAGGTGGGCTCGATTGGCCGCGCGATCGACCTCGGCGTGCAGCAGATGCGCGGCCGCTGGTCGCCGATGATCGTCGGCGCACCTCGGCTCAAGCGCTATCAGATGTTCGGCAACCTGTTCGCTGCGGTCGACGGTGTCGGCTACCGGCTGGACCGCCATCCGACGATGTCGCGCCATCCGGTCACGCCGATGAACGAGGCCGACTTGCGGCTGCATCTGGCGCGGCAGACCGCGCGCCGCATCGAACTGATCGACGTGCTGCAACTGCGCGGTGGCGCCGCGGATGTGGACGCGCGGCTCGCGGCGCTCGCCGCTGGCGATACGCCGGTGGTGCTGATCGACGTCCTCGACGAGGAGACCCTGGCGGCCGCAGGGCGTCTCGTCTGGGAGGGGCGCGGGGAGGGTGTGTTCAGCGCCTCCTCGTCCGGTCTGCAATATGCGTTGGCGGCATGGTGGCGGTCGTGCGGCCTGCTGCCCGCGACGCCGTCGCTGCCGGACGCGCCGCCTGTGCCGGTTATCGCGGCAGTGAGCGGTAGCTGTTCGCCCGTTACCGCAGGGCAAATCCGCTGGGCGCGCGCGAATGGTTTCAGCGTGGAGCGGCTCGATCTGCCGGGCGCCCTGGATCAGCACGCGGCGCAGGCGGAAATCGAACGCGTAGTGAGCGCGGCGGTCGAGGCGGTAAGGCGCGGCGACAGCGTGGTCGTCCACAGCGCCGAAGGTCCCGACGATCCCGCCGTCACCGGGTTCGACGCGATCGCGCAGTCAGCGGGTCTGACGCGGCACGCGGCGGCTCGCCAGGTGGGCCGTGCGTTGGCTGACGTGATGCGCCAGTTGCTGGACCGTACCGAGTTGTCGCGCGTAGTGGTGGCCGGCGGCGACAGCTCCGGCGAAGTAGCCAGCGCGCTCGGCATCACTGCGCTTGGCGTGATTGCCGGACTCGCGCCGGGCGCGCCGCTGTGCCGGGTATGGTCGGATCTGCCGCAGCGCGATGGCCTCGAAATCGTGCTTAAAGGCGGTCAGATCGGCGATGCGGGATTTTTCGGCTCAGTGCGCGGCGGCGCCCTTCGGCAATGAGCTGGACGGGCCGCGCACGCGCCTTCCAACGCTTGGCCAGTCCGTGGTAAGGTCATCACACCATATAGCATGCGGACTTTGACATGGCCGAGATTATTCAGCGGCGAAAGCTGTACCAGGAGGTGCTTGACCGGTTGATGGAGCGGATCCGCTCCGGCGAAATTCCGCCTGGCGCCCATCTTCCATCGGAACGCGAATTGATGGAGATCTACGGCGTCGGTCGACCGGCGATCCGCGAAGCGCTGCAGACGCTCGAGCGCTCCGGCATCGTGGAAATCGTGCACGGCGAGCGCGCTCGCGTCGTCGTGCCGACCGCCGAGCGTCTGATCGCGCAACTGGCCGGCGGGGCGATGCACATGCTGCGCACGCAACCGGACATGCTCGAGCATCTGAAGTCCGCGCGGATGTTTCTCGAGACGGGCACTGCACGCATGGCGGCCGAGCGCGCCAGCAGTGAAGACATCGAGCGGTTGCAACTGAAGGTCGCGCAGCAGCGCGCTTCGATGGTCAATCTCGAGGAGTTCATCGAGCGGGATATGGCGTTTCACCGGGAGATTGCCCAGATCAGCGGCAATCCGATCTATCCGTCGATCGTTGAGTCGCTGTTTCGCTGGGCCGGCGAGTACTACCAGCCGATGGTGCGCGCGCCGGGCGCGGAGGAATTGACGCTGGCGGAGCACGAGCGAATCGTCGAGGCGATTGCCCAGCACGACGGTGACGCGGCCGCCGAAGCGATGCGGGCTCACCTGAGCCGGGCGAACGAGCTGTATCGGACGCTGATCCGGACTTGAGCGTCGGGAGGGCAGTCGCGCCTGGCGCCGAAGCTTGGGTTTGTTCAGCTTTATTCGATATTCATAAAATATGAACAGGAAAAATAATTGAACATCGGCTGTGGGGCCATTTCGATTAAAGTTCGGCCATTTCAACCCGATATACATAGGACAAGTAGATAGAGACCACATCTGCCGGGGGACAAAAAGCATGTTGAAAAACCTGTCGATTCGCGCCAGCCTTAACCTTATGATCGCGTTGTTCGGGATCCTGCTGGCGGTAGGGGCTGCGGTCGGGCTTTTATCAATGCGTGATGGCAATGAATCCTTGCGCCAGATGTATACCGTCGATACGCCTGCCGTGGCTGACCTCGAGGGCGATTCCGTCAAGTTGCTGAACGCACGGCTCGCGCTCGCGACCTACGCGTCGCTTGCCGAGCTGAAGGATCAGGCTGGCCAGGACGCCGTGCTGGGCCGCTTAAGTATCTACCTGCAGGCTTCCAACGATTACCTGTCGCACTATTTGAGCCATGCAGGCCATGGCGATGAGGAGCAGGCCCTCGTCAAGGACATGCAGGACAAGCGTGCCGCGTTCCTGCATCAGGGCCTGGAGCCGGCTCTCGCCGCGATCAAATCCGGCGACACGCAAGCCTTCGTGCAACTTCAGGCGCACGTCATGCCAAAACTGTTCAACGTGTATTCGACGGCGATGGCGGCGCTCATCAATGCGCAACTCGATCGCGGTGCGCGTCGCTACCAGGATGCGGAAAACCGCTTCCACATGGTCAGCCTGGCGGTCGCCGCCGGTCTCGTGGCCGCACTGCTGCTCGCCTTGGGCGGCCGCATGATGCTGATGCGTGCGATCGTCGATCCGGTCAACGCGGCGATCGGGTATTTCAACCGTATCGCCGAGGGCGACCTGACGGGCCGGATCGTCGCCACGGGCGCCAACGAGATGAGCAAGCTCACGGCCGCGTTGCAGAAGATGCAGGATTCGCTGCGTGCAGCGATCACCTCCGTGCGGGGTGGCACCGAATCGATCAACGTCGGGGTGAACGAAATTGCCGCGGGCAACGCCGACCTGTCGCAACGCACGGAAGAGCAGGCAGCATCGCTCGAGCAAACGGCTGCGAGCATCGAAGAACTGACCTCGACGGTCAAACAGACCGCGGAGAACGCCAGGCAGGCGAGCCAGCTCGCGCAGAGCGCATCCGGCTTGGCCGTAAAAGGCGGCGAGCTGACGCAGCAGGTGGTGGGCACGATGCAGAACATCGTCGGTGATTCGCACAAGATCGCCGATATCGTCGGGGTGATCGAAGGCATCGCCTTTCAGACCAATATTCTGGCCTTGAACGCAGCGGTGGAAGCCGCCCGCGCGGGCGAGCAGGGACGTGGCTTCGCGGTGGTCGCGAGCGAGGTGCGTGCGCTCGCGCAGCGCAGCGCCGGCGCCGCCAAGGAGATCAAAGGATTGATCGCCGAGTCGACCTCCCGGGTGCAGTCGGGTTCGGAACTGGTCGACCAGTCAGGCACGACGATTACCGAGATCGTCCAGTCGATCGCACGCGTGAGTTCGATCATGAACGAGATTGCGGCGGCTTCGGCCGAGCAGAGCGTGGGCATCGATCAGGTCAACCTGGCCGTCGCGCAGATGGACGAGGTGACTCAGCAGAACGCGGCATTGGTCGAAGAAGCGTCGGCCGCTGCGCAATCGATGGCTGGACAGGCTCGCACACTTAGCGACGCAGTAGCGGTGTTCAGGGTCGCCGAAACGGGCACTTCGACGGTGTCGCGAGCCGTGGCTCCGCAAATTGCCTCGCAAAGCGCATCACGCCGGCCTGCGTTGGCAGTTCGCACGCCGCCAGCCCGTACAACGAAGGCAAAGCCGTCACCCGCCGCCGCTGCAGACAGGCCGACGGCCATCGTGGCGGATACCAGTGCTGCGGACTGGGAGAAATTCTGAGTCCGGATTTCGCGGGACTTTGAAATTCCCGCGCGTAAGTCACCGCCACCGCCTGCTTCATGGAGCCGCCCGATCCTCATCGCGGCGGCATTCCCCTTTGCGCATCATGGCGACCGCCATTAGTACGGTGCGCGCTCTTCGCTTTGCTCTTATTCTGACGGTACGCGCAGGGTTTACGTGATACCGCAGCGCCAGTTTATTCATCTAATATATTCAAAATATTGAATTCAAAATGCAACGGATAACGATCATGTAGTCAGGGACAACGCGGTGTACCCAGGAGACGGTAAGCATGCGTATTTACCAGTTCATCAACAAGGTGCCGGGCGGGCTAATGGTGGTTCCGCTGTTTATCGGCATGCTGATCAATACATTCTGTCCGAACGCTTTAAAAATCGGCGGCTTTACTCAGGCGCTGACTAATCAGGGATATCCAACTGTCCTTGCGATGTATCTGTTCACGGTCGGCACCAAGATGACCTTGCGAGCGGCCCCCGGCATGCTCAAACGCGGTTTCGGCATTCTGCTTTCGAAGGTGGGTATCGCGGTTCTGATTGCACTCGCCATTTCGCATTTCTTTCACGGTAATTTTCTGGGACTCAGCACGCTCGCGGTGCTGGCCGCCATGAACGACACCAATGGCGGTATGTTCCTCGCGCTGACAAGCACCTTTGGCAGCAAGGAAGATTCCGGCACGTATGTCGCGCAAAGCATCGAGACGGGTCCGTTCGTGACGATGATCGTTCTTGTCGGCGCCGGCCTCGCCAATATCCCGTGGCTGACCATGCTATCGGTTATCGCGCCGATTTTCGCCGGCGCGATTCTTGGCAATCTCGACAGCGAACTGCGTGATTTCTTTGGCAGGCATGAACCGCTGATCGTGCCGTTCATGGCCTTCACGCTGGGACAGGGGATCAATCTCAAAGCGGTATTTACGGCAGGTGTGCCAGGCATCCTGCTGGGCGTGGCCGTATTCGTCGTCACGGGCATCGTCTGCATCTTCGCGGACCGGTTGCTGGGCGGCTCCGGCGTGGCGGGCGCCGCCGCGTCGAGCACGGCAGGCAATGCAACCGGCACGCCGCAGGCGATCGCGCTGGCGGACCACTCCTATGCGGCGATCGCGCCGGCTGCAACCATCCAGGTGGCGGCATCGGTGATCGTGACTGCCGTGCTTACGCCGATTCTGACCGCCTGGGTATTCCGGAAACAACAAAAGAAACAGCTGCAGCCGGACGCACAGGTCGATCGCGAGAACCGCGAATCGCAAGCCGACGAAGACCACTATCCGCCGCCAATCGGTGCAAATGAGTGAGCAGGCGATGCACCGTGTCTTGCACCGGCGCTTTGAGCTTTGAGTGCATGACATCCGCTCATGGACGCCATGACAAACTTTCGATTGGCCGCTGATATCGGCTCGGGCTAAATTCCTCCGCACACCCCGGATGCACGGAAGCGTTCATCCGGACCCGATCCCCGAGGAGGACCCATGCGAAGCGCCAGCGCGCCCCGTTCGAAGCTGCCCGACGTCGGCACCACGATCTTTACCGTGATCGGTCAGCTCGCGTCCGAGCACGACGCGCTCAACCTGTCACAGGGCGCGCCGAACTTCGCGCCGGATCCGGCGCTTGTCGAAGGCGTGGCGCGTGCGATGCGCGACGGACACAACCAGTACGCGCCGATGGCCGGCATCGGGGCGCTGCGCGAAGCGCTCGCCGACAAGACCGAGCGACTGTACGGCACGCGCTACGATCCGCAGACCGAGGTCACCGTGATCGCGAGTGCGAGCGAGGGGCTGTATGCCGCGATCAGCGCGCTCGTGCATCCTGGCGACGAGGTGATCTACTTCGAGCCGTCGTTCGACAGTTACGCGCCGATCGTGCGGATGCAGGGCGCGACGCCGGTCGCCATCAAGCTCGCGGCGCCGGACTTCCGCGTCGACTGGGACGCGGTCGCCGCCGCGATCACGCCGCGCACGCGGATGATCATCGTCAACACGCCGCACAACCCGACCGCGACCGTGTTCTCGGCCCATGACATCGAGCAGCTCGCCAGGCTCACGCGGCAGACCGACATCGTGATCCTGTCCGACGAGGTCTACGAGCACATCGTGTTCGACGGTGTGCGCCACGAGAGCATGGCGCGGCATCGCGAGCTCGCGGAGCGCAGCGTTATCGTGTCGTCGTTCGGCAAGTCGTTTCACGTGACCGGCTGGCGCGTCGGCTACTGCTTCGCGCCTGCCGAATTGATGGACGAGATCCGCAAGATCCATCAGTTCATGGTGTTCTCGGCTGACACGCCGATGCAGTTCGCGTTCGTCGAGCACCTCGCACAGGCCGACAGCTATCTGGGGTTGTCCGCGTTTTATCAGGCAAAGCGCGACCTGCTTGCGCGCGAGCTCGCGGGTTCGCGCTTCGAGCTGTTACCGAGCGAAGGCTCGTTCTTCATGCTCGCGCGCTTCCGGCATTTCTCCGACGAGCGCGATAGCGATTTCGTGTTGCGCCTGATCCGCGACGCGCGCGTTGCGACGATTCCGCTGTCCGCGTTCTACACGGATGGCACCGACCCCGGCGTGATCCGGCTCAGCTTTTCGAAGGACGATGCGACGCTGGTTGAAGGCGCGCGCCGTCTGAGCAATATCTGAGGCCGTCGACGTACGGCAGCCACCCGCCCGACGATCCAAGATTCCAATAAAAGGACATCACGATGAAGCACCTGAAATTCTGGCTTGCGCTCGCCTGCGCGTTCGGTTCCTGCGCGGCGCTCGCCGATGCGCAGACGCTGCGCTTCGGCCTTGAGGCGCAATATCCGCCGTTCGAATCGAAGGCGCCGAACGGTGAGTTGCAAGGGATGGACATCGATGTCGGCAATGCGGTGTGCAAGGCCACGAAAATGACGTGCGCGTGGTCCGAGACGTCGTTCGACGGCCTGATTCCGGCGCTGAACGGCCGCAAGTTCGACGCGATCAACTCGGCCATGAATGCGACCGACAAGCGGCGCGAGGCGATTGACTTCACGACCCCGATCTACCGCGTGCCCACCGAACTGATCGCGCGCACCGGCAGCGGTCTGGTGACGACGACGGAATCGCTGAGAGGCAAGCGCATCGGCGTGCTGCAGGGTTCGATCCAGGAGACGTTCATGAAAGTGCACTGGGAACCGGCCGGCGTCATTGTGGTGCCGTACCAGGATCAGAACCAGGTGTTCGCAGATCTGACGTCGGGCCGCCTCGACGGCACGCTGCTGCTCGCGCCGGCGGGCCAGCCGTTCCTGCAGCGTCCGGACGGCAAGGACTTCTCGTTCGTCGGGCAACCGGTGCACGACGACAAGATCCTCGGCAGCGGGATCGCGTTCGGCGTGCGCAAGGGCGACGACGCGCTGAAGGCGAAGCTGAACGAGGCGATCGCGAAACTCAAGGCGGACGGCAGCGTGAAGTCACTCGGCGCGAAATACTTCGGTGATATCGACATCTCGACAAAGTAACGCCGGACGACGATGCGATGCCAGACAATCAGATCGACGCCGCGCTCGATCCGCTCGGCATTCTGAATCCCGGCAAGGTGCTGTGACGGCAGGGCGGGGCAGAATCCCCGCTCAGTGGCTGTGCCGTTCGGCAACAGGCGAGGGTGGCTGCTTCGACTGCCGGCTCAGCATCACGGTGACGACGGCCGACACCGCCAACGTCGCACCCACCACATACAAGCCTGCTGCATAGCCGCCCGTTACGTTCTTGAGCCATCCGATCGCGAACGGGCCGACGAAGCCGCCCAGGTTGCCCACTGAATTGATCATCGCAATCCCCGCAGCCGCGCCGGCGCCTGACAGGAACATGCTGGGCATCGCCCACAGCGGTGCCTTGGCTGCACTGATGCCGATGTTCACGATTACGAGCGCCAGGATGATCATCAGCGCTGTAGCCGCGCTACCGGCAAAGATGAATCCGAGGCATGCCAGGATACACGGGATGACAACGTGCCACGTGCGCTCTTCCGTGCGGTCCGAATGCTTCGCCCACCAGATCATCGCAATGACCGCGAGAACGCTCGGCGCGCCTGCCAGCAGACCTGTTTCGAACGATCCGAAGCCATACTGGCGAATAATCAGCGGTGCCCACAGTCCAAGCGTATAAAGGCCTGCCGACGTGCCGAAGTAGATCAGCGCCAGCGCCAGAACCCGTGGATCGCGCAAGGCGGTGAGTGCACCGGCGGTGTGGCCGGCATGTGACTGCTTCGCTGCTGCTTCCGTCGTCAGTTTTGCGATCAGCCATTCGCGCTCTTCCGGCTGCAGCCACTCCGCTTTCGCCGGTGTATCCGTGAGGTACTTCAGCACGCAGAAGCCCAGGATGATTGCCGGCACCGCTTCGAGAATGTAGAGCATCTGCCAGTCGGCAAGTCCGGCTAGCGGAGGCAGTTTCATGATCGCGCCGGAAATCGGCGAGCCGATCGCAGTCGAGATCGGCGCGGCGGCCATGAACCATGCTGCAGCGACCGCGCGTTGACGCAATGGGAACCACAGACTGAGATACAGAATGATGCCGGGAAAGAAGCCCGCTTCGGCGACGCCCAGCAGGAAGCGCAGCGCGTAGAAGCTGTTCGGGCCGATCACGAACGCGGAGGCCGCCGACACGATTCCCCATGACACCATCACGCGGGCAATCCAGCGGCGCGCGCCGACCTTGTGAAGAATCAGGTTCGACGGCACTTCACACAGAAAATAGCCGATGAAAAACAGTCCACCGCCGAGACCGAACGCCGTCGGCGACAGACCGATAGCCTTGTTCATCGACAGCGCCGCAAACCCCACGTTGACGCGATCCAGAAAACTCACGAAATACAGCAGCATCACGAACGGGATAATGCGCAGCATGAGCTTGCGCGAAACCCGGCTTTCGAGTTCGGAAATCATTGTCTCCTCCGTGGAGGCTTGAGCAGTGCTCTATTCAGAGACGGAGTTGAGTTACAAAGCGCGTCGTGGCCGTCCGGTGCGGTTCTCCTGTTTTTTTTCGGCGCGCTTGCCGGTCAAACCCTCGTATCGCCGCGCTCGGGGCGAGCGGGGCCACGGCCGCCGGATGACGGCCGTGCGTTCCAGGCCCCTGGGGAGCCGTTGATGGAGAGTTAAGCTGCGTTGGCCGAGGGCACTGCGGCTTTTTCAATGAAAGAGCAGACGGCCGCGGTCACCTGCGCGGTCGTTGCCGTGCCGCCAAGGTCGCGGGTGTGCAGCGATGTATCGGCAGTCACCGCTTCGACGGCTTGCATCACGCGTTTTGCCGCGTCGAATTCGCCCAGATGTTCGAGCAGCATCACAACCGACCAGAAGGTGCCCACCGGGTTGGCGAGACCTTTGCCCATGATGTCGAACGCGGAGCCGTGGATGGGTTCGAACATCGACGGATAGCGGCGTTCCGGATCGATGTTGCCTGTCGGTGCAATGCCGAGACTGCCGGCGAGTGCCGCGGCGAGGTCGCTGAGGATGTCGGCGTGCAGATTGGTGGCGACGATCGTATCGAGCGAGGCGGGACGGTTGATCATGCGGGCGGTCGACGCGTCCACCAGTTCCTTGTCCCATTTGACGTCCGGGAATTCCTTCGAAATCTGCAGCGCAATCTCGTCCCACATCACCATGGCGTGACGTTGCGCGTTGCTCTTCGTAATGACGGTCAGCAGTTTGCGCGGACGGGATTGCGCGAGACGGAACGCAAAACGCATGATCCGCTCGACACCGGCGCGCGTCATCATCGACACATCCGTCGCGGCTTCGATCGGGTGTCCCTGGTGGACGCGTCCGCCTACGCCGGCATATTCGCCTTCCGAGTTTTCGCGGACGATGACCCAGTTCAGGTCCTCCGGCCCGCAGCGCTTGAGCGGTCCGTCGATACCCGGCAGGATGCGGGTCGGACGCACGTTGGCGTACTGGTCGAAGCCCTGGCAGATCTTGAGGCGAAGGCCCCACAACGTGATGTGATCGGGAATGTCCGGATCGCCCGCCGAGCCGAACAGGATCGCGTCCTTGTTGCGGATCGCGTCGAGCCCGTCGGCGGGCATCATGACGCCGTGCTCGCGGTAGTAGTCTGCGCCCCAGTCGAAGTTCTCGAATTCGAATGCGAACGACTTCGTCGTCTTTGCCAGTGCTTCGAGCACCTGCGCGCCGGCCGGTACGACCTCCTTGCCGATGCCGTCGCCAGGGATGGTCGCGATGCGATAGGTTTTCATGTCTCCGTCCTTCAGGTGTTGTACGAATGAATGAACTCTACCTATCTCCGGGCGCAAAAACCGGTGCTAGACTCAAAGCATCTTTAACTTTCATTCACAAGTGAAAGCCATGCGAGATACGGTCGATCCGTCGGATTTGAGCTTTTTCTCGACGCTTGCGGCGTCCGGCAGCCTGAGCGCCGCCGCGCGGGAACTGGGACTGACGGCAGCGGCGGTCAGCAAGCATTTGACGCAGATGGAAAGCCGCGCGGGCGTGGGACTGATCAACCGCACGACGCGGCGGATGATGCTGACGCCGGAGGGCGAGTTGTACCTTGAGCACGCGCGCCGGATTCTCGACGAGATCGACGAACTGGCCGAATTGCTGGGTACCGCGAAGAAAAGTCCGAAGGGATTGCTGCGCGTGAACGCGACGCTTGGCTTTGGGCGCAGCCACGTCGCCCCTGCGATTTCGCGCTTTGTTGCGAAGCACCCGCAAGTATCGGTTCAGCTTCAGCTATCGGTCACGCCGCCTCCGCTGACGGACGATACGTTCGATGTCTGCATCCGCTTCGGCGAGCCACCCGATACGCGGGTGGTCGCGCGTCGTCTGGCGACGAACCGGCGCTTGCTGTGTGCGGCGCCTTCGTACATCGCTGCACGTGGGATGCCGGTGACCGCGCATGACCTGACGCGGCACAACTGCATCGGCATCCGCCAGGGTGACGAGGCTTACGGCGTGTGGCGTCTGACTTCGGGCAGGGGAGCGTCACGCAAAACGGAGGCCGTGCGCATCAACGGGACGCTGACGACGAACGACGGCGAAATCGCGGTGAAGTGGGCGCTGGAAGGACACGGCATCCTGATGCGGGCCGAGTGGGACATCAAGCAATATCTGGCCGATGGTTCGCTGGTCCTCGTATTGCCCGATCACGACACGCCGAACGCGGATATCTTCGCCGTCTATTCGCAACGGCACCAGATGTCCACGCGGATTCGCGCGTTTGTCGATTTCATCGCCGGGGATCTTCGAAGCGAAGCGGGCGAACTGGGTTGAAACGCAGCCACGCTCATTCGGAGCCCAACTGCATTTGTCGACATACGATGGCGTTGCTGGCTTTCGCGGACAAGAACGCAGGCAACAAAAAACCCCGTAAGACGTTGATCTTACGGGGTTTCTCGAACTTCGCCGGCTTATGCCGGAACAACCGATGGTGCCCAGGAGAGGACTCGAACCTCCACGGTGTTGCCACCGCTAGGACCTGAACCTAGTGCGTCTACCAATTCCGCCACCTGGGCACATTTTCAAGCTAAACCGTTATTTTAACGGGACGACTCAGCGTGTCAATGGGGACTTCAACGACCGCTTCATTGCACCGTCCGGACTTTCAGGTATCGAATCACGTTCGATACTGACTTCCGCACTGCCGATACCCTGTTATTCATTCGAACAAGTTCAAACGAACCGCAGAGCCTCACACAAAAAGCAAAGCCGCTCGGAAGCGGCTTTGCTTTTGAATCTGGTGCCCAAGAGAGGACTCGAACCTCCACAGTGTTGCCACCGCTAGGACCTGAACCTAGTGCGTCTACCAATTTCGCCACCTGGGCAGGTGTCTGTACAACAGAGACCGCTATTATAGCGACAGCTTCAAAGCTGTCAAGCATTTCGAGAAAGCCTCCGCATGGCGTCGGATTGCGGTTCACGGCAAGTACTGCAGCAAGTATTGACGCGCCGCTTGGCGCGCAATACGGGTGTTAGAATGCCTCGCAGTAGTTCGTTGGCACGGTGCCCAGGCCCGTCGGACTCAGCTTTGAATGAGCCAGACCCGAGCAGTCAATCGCAGGTGCAACAGAGCCGCGTCATAACGCCGACCGACGTCCATGCAACGAGAAAAAATCATCGACAAGCCCTTGAGCAAATATCCGTACCCGATTCCGAGCCGCGAGGAAATCCTCGGCGTGCTCCGCACGAGTGAAGCGCCGCTTGCAGCGAATGACATTGCCGAAGCGTTGTCGATCAAGCGCCAGGAGCGCGAAGGATTTTTCAAGCGTCTCGCGGCCATGGAGCGCGACGGCCAGATCCGGCTCGATCAGCGCAATCATTACCAGCTTACGCATCCGTCTAATTTTGTCGGCGGCCGAGTGCAGGGCCATCGCGACGGCTACGGTTTCCTCGTGCGCGACGACGGTCAGGACGATCTGTTCCTGCCCACTGGCGAGATGCAGAAGGTCATGCACAACGACCGCGTGCTGGCGCGGATCGTCGGCTATGACCGGCGCGGACGGCCCGAAGGCCACATCGTCGAAGTCACGGACCGCGCCAACAAGCGCGTGATCGGGCGACTGCTGAACGAGAACGGCGCGCTGATCGTCGCACCTGAAGACAAGCGCATCGGCCACGACATCCTGATCACGCAGAACACCAAGAAGGCCAAGGTCGGCCAGGTGGTGGTGGTCGAGCTGACGGATTTCCCGAGTCGCCATTCGCAGCCGCTTGGCCGCGTGGTGGAAGTGCTGGGCGATATCGACGACCCCGGCATGGAAATCGAAATCGCCGTGCGCAAGTACGGCGTGCCACACGAGTTCAGCCAGGCCGCGCTCGACGACGCCGCAAGGCTGCCGGACGAAGTGCGTCCCGTGGATATTCGCCATCGCGTCGATCTGCGCGATGTGCCGCTCGTTACGATCGACGGTGAAGACGCCCGCGACTTCGACGATGCGGTGTACTGCGAGCCAATCGCGGTCGGCAAGGGCGAGGGCTTTCGCCTGATCGTGGCGATCGCCGATGTCTCGCACTATGTGCATCCGAAGAGCGGTCTCGATGTGGACGCGATCGAACGCAGCACCTCGGTCTACTTCCCGCGCCGCGTCATTCCCATGCTGCCGGAGAAGTTGTCGAACGGCCTGTGTTCGTTAAACCCGCACGTCGACCGTTGCGTGTTGGTGTGCGACATGGTGATCACCGCGCGTGGCGAGATCAAGGCGTACCAGTTCTATCCGGGTGTGATGCACTCGTCGGCGCGCCTGACCTATACCGAAGTCGCCGCGGTGCTGAAGAACACCAAGGGCCCGGAAGCAACGCGCCGCGCGGCGCTATTGCCGCAACTGCAGAATCTGTATGGCGTCTACAAGTCGCTGTTCGCCGCCCGGCAAAAACGCGGCGCGATCGACTTCGACACCACCGAAACCTACATCGTCTGCAATGCGCAGGGCAAGATCGAACAGATCATCCCGCGCACGCGCAACGACGCGCACAAGCTGATCGAAGAATGCATGCTGGCCGCGAACGTCTGCGCGGCCGACTTCATGAAACGCAACAAGCACCCGGGCCTGTACCGCGTGCACGCCGGACCGACCGCCGAAAAGCTCGAGAACCTGCGCACGTTCCTGCGTGGCATGGGCCTGACGCTGGGCGGCGGAGACTCGCCGCACGCGAGCGACTACGCCGCGTTGATGGCGCACATCCGCGACCGGCCCGACGCGCAGATGTTGCAGACCATGTTGCTGCGCTCGATGCAACAGGCTGTCTACAGTCCGGACAATATCGGCCACTTCGGTCTCGCGTATGAGGCATACGCGCACTTCACGAGTCCGATCCGGCGCTACCCCGATCTGCTGACGCACCGTGCGATCTACGCGGTCCTGCAGGGGCGCAAGTACACGCCGGAAGCGCCGCATGGCGTCGATCTGAATACGGCGCTGTCGCCGCGCGCCCGCGCGATGCAGCAGGCCGACGACGAAAAGCGCGGCCGTACGCGTTCGAACAACGTGGCGATCTGGGAAGAGCTCGGCTTGCACTGCTCGGCCAACGAGCGTCGGGCGGACGAAGCCTCGCGCGACGTCGAAGCCTGGCTCAAGTGCTACTTCATGCGCGACAAGCTCGGTGAAGAGTACGGCGGCATGGTGAGCGGCGTGACTTCATTCGGCATTTTCGTGCAGCTCGATGCGCTGTTTATCGAAGGCCTCGTGCATGTCACCGAACTGGGCTCCGATTACTTCCAGTACGACGAGATCAAGAACGAGCTACGCGGCGAACGCACGGGCATCCGCTACCGCCTGTCGGACCGGGTGCGCGTGCAGGTGAGCCGCGTCGATCTCGACGCACGCAAGATCGACTTCCGGCTGGTGCGCGATACGCCGATCAAGTCGCCGGGTGCGCGTCCCGCGCTCGCCGATAAGGCTGCCGTTGAAAGCGGCGGTGCACGTGTACGCTCTCTGGCGCCGGCGGAAGCCGGTGCAGGGGCACGCCGCAAGAAGGCCGCACCGGCGCCGACGCTCGCGGTCAAGGAGGCGCGCGCGGCACGCAGCGCCGCCAGGAAACACGGCGCCTCGGCCAAGTCTGCTTCTTCTTCGAAGGCACAGACACGCAAGAAGCGCTGAGCTCACACGCAAATCGCGAGGCGAGTCGGCACCAGCAGGCTCGCTGCAGCGGGTTCGCCGCGCGCAACCGGTACAGGTTCATGTGCCGGTTGCGCGCGGTCTGCATTTCGGTTTGTCTTTATCCCAGTAGCGCAGCCGCGTCGCGGCGCGCTCAATCAAAGGTTGTTCAGTCATGTCACGTCTCAAGGTTCTATACGGTTTCCACGCGGTGACCGCCCGTCTGCGTCACGATGCGTCCACGGTCGAAGAGGTCTATTACGACGCGACGCGCAAAGACCGCCGCATGACGGAGTTCCTGCACACGGCTAAGGAAGCGGGCGTGCGTCTGATTGCTGCCGACGAAACGCGCCTGTGGGGCCTCGCGCACACGGAGCGCCACCAGGGCGTGGTGGCGCGGGCAGGGGACATGCCGCTGGCGCAGAATCTCGCGGAGCTGCTGGATGGCATCAACGGTTCGCCGCTGATTCTGGTGCTCGATGGCGTGACCGATCCGCACAACCTCGGCGCGTGTCTGCGGGTCGCCGATGCGGCTGGCGCGCATGCGGTGATCGTGCCACGCGATCGCGCCGTCGGCCTCAACGCGACGGCCGCGAAAGTGGCGAGTGGCGCGGCCGATACGGTGCCTTACATCACGGTGACGAATCTGGCACGCGCGCTGCGCGAACTGAAGGACGCCGGCGTATGGGTGGTGGGCACGGCGGGCGAGGCGAGCAAAAGCCTGTATGAGACCAGGCTCGACGGTCCGGTCGCGCTCGTGATGGGTGCGGAAGGCGAGGGCATGCGCCGCCTGACGCGCGATACTTGCG
The DNA here is from genome assembly GCF_050436285.1 of Paraburkholderia sp. GAS82. Taxonomy (NCBI): domain Bacteria; kingdom Pseudomonadati; phylum Pseudomonadota; class Betaproteobacteria; order Burkholderiales; family Burkholderiaceae; genus Paraburkholderia; species Paraburkholderia sp. GAS82. The sequence goes on along the minus strand of NZ_JBNDLX010000004.1, from coordinate 195,736 downwards.
ACGAAGTCATGCAGATTCCCATGGCCGGCAGTGTGGAAAGCCTGAACGTGTCGGTCGCGAGCGGCGTGTGCCTGTTCGAAGCCGTGCGCCAACGCTCGGTGAAGGCCAAGGCCTGATTCAGGACGCGGCATGCACAATGACTGTCGTGCCGCGCCGGGTCTTCCGGTCCCGATTGTGCCCACTTGCCGGATAAGTTCGAGCGGCGCATGCTAGTCCGGTAAACTTGCGGTTTTCCGCCTCTAGCCAGCAATTCCCATGACTCAAGACGAACTCAAGCAACTGGTCGGTCAGGCCGCCGCCGACTACGTGAACGCCAACGTACCCGAAGGCGTCGTGATCGGCGTCGGCACCGGCTCGACCGCCAACTGCTTTATCGATGCACTGGCCGCCACGAAGCACCGTTATCGCGGCGCCGTGTCCAGCTCGCTGGCGAGCACCGCGCGCCTGCAGTCGCACGGCTTCAAGGTGCTCGATCTGAATGAAATCGAATCGCTGCCGGTCTATGTCGACGGCGCGGACGAGATCGACGCCAGCGGTGCGATGATCAAAGGCGGCGGCGGTGCGCTGACGCGCGAGAAGATCGTGGCGTCGGTGTCGGAAGTGTTCGTCTGCATCGTGGATTCATCGAAACGCGTCGATGTGCTCGGCCAGTTTCCGTTGCCGGTGGAAGTGGTGCCGATGGCACGCACCGCAATCGGCCGCCGCGTGATCGCGTTGGGCGGCGTGCCGGTGGTGCGCGTGACGAAGGAAGGCACGCCGTTTATTACCGACAACGGCAACGAGATCATCGACATCAAAGGGCTGAAGATTGCCGATCCTCGCGCGCTCGAAGCACAGATCAATGCGTGGCCAGGCGTCGTCACTGTAGGTCTCTTCGCAGAACGCGGAGCGACCCTGTCGCTGCTTGGCACCGACACCGGCGTAGAAACCATCCGCTACACGCCGCGTTAAATAAAGCTGCGCGTTCAAGGCACCGCACCGCGTCAGGCGCGACGCGGTGACGGTGGCGCGAATGCGCATCTCCCAGGCGACCCGCCGCGCCGTCATCCTCTCCCGGTTGCCGGCCCACGTCCTCTCTCCTCTGCGCCAGCCTGCTCCGATCGCGTTTGCTGTTCCCCCAACATTCGGCGTTCCCCTTTCGGCTAGTCGACAAACCCTCACATTTTGCTGTCTCTCGATTGCGGAGTGTGGTCGGGCGCACGCTCTGCGGACGGCGCTCCTTTTAAACTCGGTCTCGTGGCGTTAGACAGTTACGCCCAGGTGAAGTCGCGAAAGCGATGAGCGGCACTGCTCGCCTCATCGTCCGGCGACCACGCCGGCGGTACGGATCGATTAAATGCTTTCGAACTGTTAGCAATTCGTCATCCTTAATAAAATGAAAAGATTGATATGGGTAATTGCCGTCATTCAGGGAGAGGGAGTCGTGAGAGAACAGCGCTCGCTGTCAGCCCGCATTGACCAACGCCTAAAGAATACGATCTTCTGACAAGGAAAATTCAAACAACATGAATGCCGATCGCCTTTCGGGCCAGGTCCCCGATATCGTTGAAGCTTGGGCTGCGTTGCAGAGCAAGGTGCCTCTCAAGCCTATTCGCAATGAGCAGGAATACGAGCAGCTGACGCAGCTCGCGAATGCGCTGACGAACCACCTTCACGGCGACGCGGACAATCCGCTAACGGATCTGCTCGGCGTTCTGTCCGCTCTGATCGGCGGCTGGGAGTCTCGCCAGGTGGTGGTGCCCAGCGCGGAGCCGCGTGAGGTGCTGCGCCATCTGCTGGAAACCCACGGTCTCAAGCAAAAGGACCTGGCCGATATTGCCTCGCCCACTGTGGTCAGCGACATCCTCGCAGGACGCCGGGCAATCAGCAAGAACGTGGCAAAGGCGCTGGCCGTGCGCTTTCGAACAGACGTCAGCGTTTTTATCTGACGCCACATCAAGGACGTTGAATCGCCCGCACGAAAGTACCGGGCGTGTTTCAGCAATGCATGAATTATTGAAAATTCGTTTTCCTAATGAATCAGCATTGTGCGAATTAATTCGCCGGGTCTGATTATTAAACGGGCGCGAGGCCTCTGTCCTGGCGTTTCGCATTTCAATCGCACGCTGCTTTTCACGCTGCCGCACACCCAAAACGCGAACTTCTTTGGCCTTTAGACGAAGAAGGCGGCCACACGTTTTCTTGACAATATTTTGAAAATTCATCGCTGCTTCTTTGGACGATCTTCCGTCGTCGCCGATGAAACCGTGCGGTTGGTGTGATGCCGCACGGAATGTATCCGGTCGAGGACGTAGCTTATTACTGTGGACTGAAAGAGTGCTTAACCGGTGGATAAAACGGTGACGCGCACCGGCACGGAGTACCCGTGAACGAGTGTGCATGCTCCGCGCTGAACGGCGTGGAAGAGCCGAACCCCGGGGCAAGCTGCCGTTCGGGATCAACAAGGTGCGGTCGATGGGATACGTCGGCGTGGACGATAGGGCGCGTCTCGCCGCTAGCGATACAGGAAGCGAGCTTTCCGTCGCTGGTCTATGGCCATCCGGATGGCAAGCGCATTAACCATGTGTCGCGACGAGGCCGAAACGCTCGGTGCGGAGAACGTTAAGGTTTGGGGTAACCGAAATGTCAGAACTAGTCCATCGAGTGATCGATATCGCACTGATCGTACTGGGTGCGGTCGGCGCGTTGCATCTGAATCTGCCGCAGGCAGGTCATCCGCATCAGCTTGATCCTTCACTGGTCGCGTTCGTGGCCGCGCTTGCGTTGTCCGTGTTTCCTGCGTGCGGAACCTACCCGTCGCGACGCACCCGCTCGGTGGTGAGTCTCGCGAGCCGTACAGCGTTCGCGTGGCTGGCAGTGCAGCTCTGCGGTCTCGCCCTGCTGTACGCCATTCATCGCGAGAATCAGGTGTCCATGCCGTGGTTTCTGTACTGGACGCTGACGACCGGCATCTCGCTGCTTGGCTCGCATACGTTGATCTTTGCTGAATTCAACCTTGCCCGGAATGCAGGACTGCGCCTGTTCCGCACCGCGACGGTCGACGCACCACAGTTCGATACGAGTTCCGCGGGATCCACGGCACCCGCTAGCGCGGCGAGCTCCGGCAAGACCGGTCTGGACTGCGCAGGAGCAGCGCGACAAGTGGTCAAGCGCGGCTTTGACATCGTGTTCGGCACCTTGCTGATTGTTTCGCTGCTGCCCGTGTTCGCGCTGCTTGCGGTTCTGGTGATGAGCGACGGCGGTCCCGCGACGTTCGGACACGTTCGCGTAGGACGTAATGGCAAGAGCTTTCGTTGCCTGAAATTCCGTTCGATGGTTCTGAACGCCGATCAGGTGCTCAAGGCCTTGATCGAAAGCGACCCACAGGTGCGTGCGGAGTGGGAACGCGATTTCAAACTGAAGAACGATGTGCGCATCACGCGGATTGGGCGGTTTCTGCGCCGCACGAGTCTCGACGAATTGCCGCAGCTGTGGAACGTGGTGCGCGGCGACATGAGTCTCGTCGGACCGCGGCCCGTCATCGATCAGGAGCTGGAGCGCTATGGCGCAAACGTCAGGTACTACCTGATGGCCAAGCCTGGCATGACCGGCTTGTGGCAGGTGAGCGGGCGCAGCACCACGGACTACGCGACGCGGGTGTCACTGGACGTCGCATACGTAAAGAACTGGTCATTGCTGCGCGATGTCTCGATTCTGTTCAAGACTTTCAAGGTTGTCTTCAAAGGTAGTGGGGCGTACTGAAACAGCGGGCCGGATTGGTTGAAGGTGATATGGCGGGTTGATTTTGGGGGGCCGGGTATCGTCGGCGATGAAGGCGGTAGCCGTCCCGGACTAGAGCATAAAAAAATCTACATAGCGGTGTGTGCGTCTCAGCGGGGGCAGTGGCTTGGGCGCGCGACGGAAGGGAGTAGCGATGATGTCATGCAACAAGTTGGGTTCGGAAAGGACCACGAACGCATCAAAGTCAAACGTGCTGGTTGAAGCGCAAACGGCCGAAGTGCCCGATTCATTGACTCGATCTGATGCCGGATGCCATCCGCGACGGGTTGGGCTCGCAATCGCCGGCGTTGTGCTGGCGGCATGCCTCGCCGGCTGTGCGTGGTCGCCGGGGATGTCATACAGCGCCCCATCGGGCATGTCTAATCAGACCCCTGCGGATACCAGCAACCTCGCGGCGTCCAACGCTCACCCCGGTAAGGGGGCGGACGCGCCGCCGGCAGGCCAGCTGATCGAAATTACCGACGATCTGGTAGAGAAGGATCGCGCTGCACGCTCGAATACGGTGCCCGACGACGTCACGCAACTGTTCGCGAAGCCCGAGCCGTACACCTTGGGGCCGGGCGACATCCTGAGTATCGTCGTCTGGGATCACCCCGAGCTGAATATGCCCGGCGCCTCCGCGACCAATGGACCGGAGGCGACCGGCACCGATTCGATGACCTCCGGCTATACGGTGGACTCGGGCGGCATGATCCAGTATGCCTATATCGGTCCCTTCAAGGTTGCAGGGCTCACCGAAATGGAAGCGCGCGACGCACTAGCCCAAAAGCTCAGCCGTTATGTGCGGCAGCCTCAGCTCACGTTGCGGATCGAAGCCTATCGCAGCAAGCGCGTCTACATGGATGGTGCAGTCAAGACCCCCGGTGTGCTGGCGCTTAACGACATGCCGATGACCTTGCCCGAAGCCATCAATCGTGCCGGCGGATTTACGCCGGTCGCGGACCGCTCGAAGGTCGCGATTACGCGAGGCAACAAGACCGTGGTTGTCAACATTCCCGACATGATCGCCAAGGGTGTGAATCCGGACAACATCGAATTGCGCAGGGGCGATCTGGTGCGCGTCTTCGCGCAGACCGACACGAAAGTTTACGTGTTCGGCGAAGTGAACCGCCCCGGCAGCCTGACATTCAACAACGGCCGGATGAGCCTGAACGAAGCGCTCGGCGACGCCGGCGGCATCAGCCAGACTTCGGGGGATGCGTCGCAGGTCTTCGTCGTGCGTGGACGCGATGCGGGCAAGCCGGTGGTCTATCACCTGAACGCCGGGTCTCCGGCGGCGATGGCGACCGCGGATGGCTTCCCGTTGAAGCCGAATGACGTCGTGTTCGTCGATGCGTCTGCACTGGTCAGGTGGAGCCGCGTGATGGGCCTGATTGTGCCTAGCACGGAGGCGGCGGCCGCTAGCCGGGCCGTTGGTTACTGATGAGTCAACTATTTGTTAGGCCCGGTGGTAAGGCATCCGGTGGCGCGCTGGAGCAGCCGCCGCCGGAGCGCGTGGGAATGGGGAGGGGGCGCATGAAGTACCGTGACACGTCGATGGACACGATAGATGTAGGCCCTCCGCAGGGCGACCACCTTGGTAGCTATATAGACGTCCTGTATCAGAACCGCGGCTTGATCTTCCTGATCACCGCTTGCTTTCTCTTTGTGGGTGCGGCTTATGCACTGCTTGCAGCGCCCGTGTATCAGGCCGACATTCTGATCCAGGTCGAGGAGAATCCGACCGCCGCCAAGGACGCCCTGGGCGACGTGAAGTCGATGTTCGCCGTCAAGACGGCCGCTTCGGCCGAGATCGAGGTTTTGCGTTCGCGGCTGGTGATTGCAGGAGCCGTGACCGCTGCGCAACTGAACCTCAGCGCGGTGCCGCGCTATTTTCCGGTGGTCGGCCGGTGGATTGCCAACCATCTGAATGACCTGTCCCACTCGGGCCTGGGCGGCTATGCATGGGGTGACGAGCGGATCGGCGTTTCAAAATTCGATGTGCCCGACGCGCTGCAAGGCGAGAAATTCGTCCTGACGCTGCAGAAGAACGGCAACTATTCGCTGAAGTACAAAGATATCGATTTGTCCGGGCGCGTCGGCGAACTGATGCACGCAGACACGGAGTACGGGCCGATCGCTCTTCTCGTCGACCAGGTTGTCGGAAAGCCGGGCGTACGTTTCGAACTGGTCCGGACTTCCGAGCTTTCCGCGATCCAGGATGTGCAATCGGGCTTGCTGATTGTGGAGAAGGGCAAGGACTCGGACGTGATCGGCGTTGCGCTGGAAGGCACCGACCCGAAGAAGATCAGCGCCATTCTCAACGCGATCGGCACGGCATATGTCCGGCAAAATGTCCTGCGGACCCAGGAAGAGGCGCAGAAGTCGATCACCTTCCTCGATGGTCAGTTGCCTGAACTGAAGACCAAACTGGAGACCGCGGAAAGCGAGTTCAACACGTTCCGCGCGAAGAACGGGACGGTGGATCTGAACGCAGAGGCCGCCGCGCTTCTGCAACGCTCGGCTCTCGCGCAAGGCAAGGTTGCCGATCTTCAGCAGCAGCGGGCGTTGCTTCTTGCGCGGTACACGTCGGAAAACCCAGCGGTGATCGCGGTCAATGACGAACTGGCCGAAGCCGAACGGGAGGTTGGCGGCATTGCCTCCGTCACGCGGCAACTGCCGCCCATGGAGCAGAGCCTGCTGCGGCTGCAGAGAGAGGTTCAGGTAGACACCACCATTTACACGAACCTGTTGAACACGCGTGAACAGCTGCGTCTGCTCAAGGCAGGTAAGGTGTCGAATGTGCGACTGGTCGACCCGGCGATCGTGCCGGATAGTCCGGTTCGTCCGAAACGTGCGCTCGCGTTGATCGGAGCCCTGATGGCGGGCCTGTTCGTGAGCGTCGCGGTGGTATTGCTCAAACGCAAGGTCTTCGACGGGATCACGGCTCAGGACGATATCGAAACAGGGACGGGGCTGGCCGTGTACGCCACCATCCCGCGCAGCAAGGTGCAGGAAACGCTCACGCGAAGCCTCCAGACCAACGTCGACTCGAACCTGGTGCTAGCGCATTCGGCAAGCGGAGATGCGGCGATCGAAAGTCTGCGAAGCTTCAGAAGCGCGCTTGAATTTGCGCTCGTCGACGCACCGAACCGGATCGTCCTGCTTGCCGGGCCGACACCGATCGTCGGAAAGTCGTTCGTGTCCGTCAATCTCGCGGCGCTGATCGGCGCATCGGGACAGCGTGTGCTACTCGTCGACGCCGACCTGAGAAGGGGCACGTTGCATCAGTACCTCGGGGTGCCGTGCAGCCCGGGCATTTCGAATATCGTCACGCGTGGCCGCACGTTCGAAAATGCGGTACACCGCAACATACTGCCTGGCGTCGACTTCGTTGCCAACGGCGGCTACATGCAGAGCGCGAGCGAGATTCTCAAACATCGGAACTTCCTCGCGTTCGCCCAGCAGGCCGACAGCGAATACGACGTGGTGCTGATCGACGCGCCGCCGATTCTGCCGGTAGCCGACTCGGGCATCGTGGCATCTCTCGCCGGCATGGTGTTCGTGATTGCGCGACACGGCGTGACGACGGTTGAAGAGCTGCGCGAATCCGCGCGCAGATTTGAGCAGATCGGCGTGCCGATTCGCGGCGTAATTTTCAACGACGCGATGCCGACGAGGCCAGGCCGCTACGGAAGGGCGTATACCACCTACGGCTACGCCAGCCATGGCAATGACGTGCCGACGTAGGGTTGGCTGATACACAAGCGAAAACCGCCGCGCGAGACGCGGCGGTTGCACTTTCAGGTGCTAACTTGGCAGGTGCTCAGGTTCCCGGTGTATTCGCCGGTGTGATTTCGAGCAGAATGACGTGATCGGGTACATCCACGGTGAGTTGGCGCAGGTCGCGATGGCTTGCGCCGGGCGTTGCCGAAACGAGTGGATCGTACACGTCGATACGGCTTACCTGCGCGCCGAGGTCCAGTTCGACGCTGGCGGGTGGGCTGGTGAGCGGCTTTCCCTTCTCCCGGTTCCAGATCGGCGTTTCGTTCCATAGCGCCAGCACGAAGCGACCATCCTTTTTCTGCAGCAACAGGCTGTTGGCCGATACCGGCATTCCCTGGAGCGTATACGCGAGCGTGCCTTGCGATGCGCCGTTGGCACGGTGCGGCGCGCCGTCGTTCAGGATCGACGTGAGATTACGGATCGCCTCGGCCACCGGCTTGGGACTGTTGTCGTTGCGAAAGAGGCCATAGTGCATCTCGCCGCTCTTGCTGTCCGGGTCGGGCTTTTCGTCGAGCAGTTCGTAGACATAGGTCCGCTTCACGCCCGCCGCCGCCGCGTCCATGTAGCCGTTGAGAATGCCTTTGGCCTGGGTCCGCTCGTCGACGCCGATCATGTACCAGCCCGCCTGAGGCATCGAGAAGTAGCCGAATTCGGTGATGACGAGCGGTAGATGGTACTTCTTGACGACATCGATGGCCGAGCCCATCCACCTGTCGCCGTTCGCGTTATAGGTGGGTTGTTCGCCGTTTTGCGGGTAGACGTGCTGATTCGCGTAATCGGCCGAATCCGCGCGTGTGTCGACCGTCTTTTCGTCGTAGCCCGTGAGATCGTAGACGGGTACGCCCTTGAGCTCCGGCGTGGCGTGTACGCGTGTAAAGATCTCGCGCTGCACGGCCAGTCCGGCGGCCGTGCCCGTGAGACCGTGATAAGGGATGGGCCAGTTGTTGATCTCGTTGAAACCTTCGACGGCCGCGACGCTGCCAGGCACGGCGGCGTTCAGCTTCGCCGCCTGCCCGATCGCTTCCACGAACTTCGAGCCCGTCAGGAAGTTGAATTTGACGCCGCGTTGCGCGAGATAGACATAAGTCGAAAACGGCGGCGAGTCGCCGGGTGCATAGTCGCGAACGTAGTGGATCCCGAGCCATGCCAGATCGTCGGCGACGTTATGCACATTGACATAGGCGCCATCGGTGTAGTTCACGTGCGTAATGACAGCGAGCGTTTCGATGAAGGCGTCGGTTGGCATGGCGCGCACGGCATCGGCGGCTTGCACCGTCGATGCGCATGCGAGCGCGCAGAGGCTGGCTGCGAGGCTTGCGGCGGTGCGCACGCCAAACGCCCTGTAGGGCCTTTCCCGTCTCGCGTGTCGCGCGCCGGGAGGGGCGGCTGGGCTGGCGAGCACGTTATGGGCGGTTGCTGCGGAATGCTTCACGGGGACTCCTTGCGCGGGAAGGTTGCCGGTTCCGCGCGCTTTGCGCCATGCCGGCAGCTCGATGGGTTCACCTAGTATGGAGGCGTATTCATCGATCATTTTGATGCGTGGTGGCGTGCTTCGTGTGTGGGGCGGCGAACGGATAGGGCGCCCCCTCTGAAAACTGGCGTTGCATGAGCGACGGCGAACATTTTTCTGGCGGTGGGTCGGTCACACTCTGGGCCATAAGACCTGTATCACAGGGTCTGCCGAATCTGGTTGTGTGTCGCGGTGACTTTGCGCACGCGTAACGACGTACTTTGAGCGATGCCCGGAACCCGCCGATGAAATCCCTGCATATTCCGAATCTGGTAATCAATGGCCGATTTCTGGGCCGACGCGCGACGGGCGTCGATCGCTTTGCATTCGAGACCATTCGGGCGCTCGACCAGATGATCGAAGTGGGCGATCCGCTCGTCGCCGGACTGAGGACCGAGATCGTCGTGCCCGAAGCACTGGCCGATATGGCCAATCCGTTCAGGCACGTCGGACTGCGGGCGAGCGGTAAAGGCGGCGGCCTGCGTTGGGAACAGCTGGCGTTGCCGAAGGCCGCATCCGGACGGTTGCTGGTCAATCTCTGCAACTCCGGGCCGCTGCTGTACGGCCGCCAGGTGACGGTGCTGCACGATGCAGCGCCCGCGCGCGTGCCGGACAGCTATAGCCGCTCCTTTGTCGCCTGGTACCGGCTGATGGCGCCGCGCATCGGCCGGGTATCGCGCCGCGTGCTGACCGTGTCGGAATTCTCGCGGCGCGAGTTGAGCGACGCTTACCGGATTCCTGCCGGCAAGATTGGCGTCGTGCCCGAGAGCGGCGAGCACATGTTGCGCGTCCAGCAGGAGCAAGGCGCCGTGGAGGCCACGCTGAACGGACGTCCGTTCGTGCTGGCGGTGGGAAGCCTCAACCGGCATAAGAATTTTCGTCTCGTGGCCGAGGCCGCGCGCCTCATTAACGATGCGCAGTTCGACATCGTGGTGGTGGGCGGCGGCGATGCGCGGGTGTATGGAGCGGGCCAGAATGCCTTGCCCGAATTCGTGAAGCACCTCGGTTACGTGAGCGACGGCGAGCTGGCAGCGCTCTACCAGCGTGCGGCCTGTTTTGTGTATCCGTCGCTTTACGAGGGTTTCGGACTTCCGCCGGTCGAAGCGCTGGCGCTCGGCTGTCCCGTCATCGCCTCGAGGTTGCCGGCCGTGATGGAAGCGTGCGGCGATGCCGTGCTCTATACCTCACCGGACGATCCCGCGGAACTGGCGCGCCTGCTTGAACAGATCACCGGCGACGCTGCGTTGCGCGCGAGCCTGCGTGAGCGGGGCCGCGCGCGTACCGCGGAACTGACCTGGCGTGCCACCGCAGTTAAACTGATCGAGGAGATCTCGCCGTGGCTAATGTAACGCTTGCCGCAACCCTTGCAAGCGACACACGTCGTTTCGGCCGGGTCGCCCTTGTGCACGACTGGCTCGCTGCATACGCGGGTTCGGAAAAGGTGGTGGAACAGATTCTGCAACTGTTTCCCCATGCCGATCTCTACAGCATCGTCGATTTCTTCCCGGAGTCGCAGCGCAGTGTGCTGGGCGGCAAGCGCGCCCATACTTCATTCATTCAACACTTGCCGCGGGCGCGCAAATCGTTTCGCGCTTATCTGCCGCTCATGCCGCTGGCGATCGAGCAGTTCGATCTCTCTTCTTACGACCTCGTGATTTCGTCGAGCCATGCCGTGGCCAAGGGCGTGCTGACCGGACCGCATCAGGTGCATGTGAGCTATGTGCATTCGCCGATTCGCTATGCGTGGGATCTGCAGCATCAATATCTGGCCGAAGCCGGCATGCAACGTGGAATGAAGAGCTGGATCGTGCGCCTGCTGCTGCATTACATGCGTATCTGGGACCAGCGCACCGCCCACGGTGTGGACGCTTTCGTCGCCAATTCGGCCTTCGTCGGAAGGCGCATCCGCAAGGCTTATGGTAGCGAAGCCACAGTCGTCTACCCGCCTGTCGATGTCGAGCGATTCGAGCTTGGCACCCAGCATGAGGACTTCTATCTGATTGCCTCGCGCATGGTGCCGTACAAGCGGATTCCGCTGATCGTCGAGGCCTTTGCGGCGATGCCCTCGCGGCGTCTCGTGGTAATCGGCGACGGCACTGATTTCGCGCGCGCCAAAGCGAGCGCGACGCCCAACGTGACGCTGCTCGGCTATCAGCCCGATGCGGTGCTGGTGGACTACATGCAACGCGCGCGTGCCTTCGTTTTCGCCGCGGAAGAGGATTTTGGCATTTCGGTAGTCGAGGCACAGGCCTGCGGCACTCCGGTGATCGCTTTGGGCCGCGGCGGTGTACGGGAGATCGTCATCGATTCGGCGGATCCCGAACGCGGCACCGGGCTGTTCTTCGAAGAACAGACTGTGGCGTCCATTGTCGATGCGGTGGAGCGTTTCGAGCAGCGCCCGGCGTTTCGCGGGGAAGTCTGCCGTCGCAATGCGTTGCGCTTTACAGCGGAACGGTTCAAACACGAATTCATGGATGTCGTGGAACGCGCGATGCATGACAACAAGGGGTTCGCCGATGCACAGCCGGCGCTCCAGTACCGACGCTCCGCATAAGACGGTGCAGCAACAGGATCGTTCGCGCATGAGCGTGCGGTGAACGGATAGGGGTTCAAGCAAGTGGAACTGACGGTATTTGGGATCCTGGTGATCGTCACCGGCATGGTGGCGCTCTACACGTCGCATAGCGGCGTGGTTTACGGAATGGCGGTGTACTCGCTGTTCGGTTGTGCGCTCGCGCTCGGATTGGGCGGAATCGGCATCCTGCCCCCGCAGCTCTTTCTCGCATTCTTCGTCCTGAAGGCCTTCCAGATGGGGGGCGGGAAGAAGATTAACGAGGCGTTCTCGATGGATCAGCCGGGCTTCTGGCTGCTGTGCAACTGCGTGTGGGCAAGCGTGGGCGCCATGCTGCTGCCGCGCCTGTTGCTCGGTACGACGCTCGTGTTTCCGGTCGATCGCAGTACCACGGAAATTCTGCTGAAGCCGCTCGCTCCCGTCTCGGGCAATCTGTCCCAGGCGGTGTATTGCATTGGCGACGTGCTGGTGTATTGCTGCATGTATGCGTTTCTGAAGTGGCGTGGCACGTACAGGACGCTCGCCAACGCTCTCCTTCTGCTAACCCTGCTCGACGTGGTCGCGGGCGTGCTCGATGCCGTGTCGCACATCGCCGGCATGGACATTCTCTCGTCCGTCAAGACTGCGCAGTTCGCCGACCTGAGCGGCGAGGAACTGGGTGGACTGGTGCGCATCAGCGGCACGTTCAGCGAGACGTCCGCATTCTCGACCTTCACACTGCCGTTGTTTGTCTTTTGCCTGAACCTGTGGCTGGTCGGGTGGCGGCAGAAACTGGCTGGCGCGCTGGCTATTGCGACGGGGATACTGATGTTGCTGTCCACGTCGGGGAGCGCCTATGTCGGGATGGCCGGGTATCTGGTCGTGCTGGTGTTCAGCCGGCCCGGTCTCGTCACGCGTGACGCCGCCGCACGCAAGCAGCGCATGTGGCTCATCTCGGCCTGCCTCGGCATGCTCGGAGTGATCTATGTCATGCTCTTCCTGCCGGCGGTGGTAACGACGATTGGCGATTTTGTCGACGCTGCGATCCTGAGTAAAGCGGGCAGTTCCTCCGGCGTCGAACGGATGGGGTGGAACAATCAGGGCATCACCAACTTCTTCGATACCTATGGGATAGGCGTTGGATTGGGCAGCATCCGGGCATCGAGCTTCCTGGTGGTCTTGCTGGGGAGCCTGGGCGTGGTGGGTGTGGTCTGCTATGGGATATTCGTGGGCAAGTCTTTGTTGTCGCCCATGCCAACCCATTACTCGTTCACGGAGCGCGCCATCTGCTACGCGTCCCGGCACGCCATGATCGCAGCATTGATCGTGGCTTCGACTTCGGCCGGGGTGTTCGAGCTTGGCTCGTGTTTCTACCTGTTTGCGGCCGCTGCGGGCGCACTCTCGCCGCTTGCATCGACGGGCGTGTCGAGGCGCCAGACACGGGTTGCATCTGCGGCCTATGTCTGGCCCAGTCACAACGCGGAACCCGTCATGCACGCAGAAGCTGCGAACGTAGAAACGGTGAACGTGGAAAATGTCGAAGTGGTGATGGAGCCGCGGCGCGGCCGCAAGCGTTCTGTCGAAGAGAAGCTTGCGAGAGTGCGCCGGACCTTTTAGGACCTTTTAGTCCGGCGCGTGTGAGTTACAGCTTGGCCGCGCGTTCGGGCGTCAGCCTTCCGCGCAGAAAGTCCCACAGGCCTATCAGATTGCCGCTCAGACGGCCCCGACGGTCGACCCAAGGCTCCGGCGCAACGCTTCGCACAATATTGCTGCCCACGTTACGCATAACGTGGTCAAGCGCATCGCGCAACGGCATCGTATTCTTTCTCACCAGATAGAGCGGATTGATAACCTGCGAATAGCCGAACTTGCGCCCAGATACTCTTCCGCGCTTGACGCCAAGGTGCACGCCGAGCGCAGTATTGATGCGAACCACGCGGCTGCCCAGATTCCAGATCTGGCCTCCAAAGTCGCGGTCCTCCTGCCAGCCATAGAGAACCAGGCGCTCGTCGAAGCGAAGGCCTGCAATGCTGCGCGCCCGGAATGCCATATTGCATCCATAGGGACCGCCCGTCGAAGTGATGGATAACCTCTCCGGAATTTCATTCGTCCTGGCGAGGATTGCCCGTCCTTCTTCGAAAGAATAACCCGGTCCATGGATGCCATCCGCGATGACGGTTCCAGTCACGCAGGCAATCGAGGGGTCGCTGTCCATGACCTTGAGGACTTCCTGAATCCATGTGCCATGCATCAGGAAATCATCGTCCAGAAAGATCACGACATCGAAGCCGTCCGGCACATGGTTCAACGCATTGTTACGTTGCGCGGGGAGGCCGGGCTTCCCCTTGATCACGAGTATTCCGGGGTGGCTGGCCACGTTGCCCACATCCTCATCCGACACGCAGGAGACAATGGTCAGGTCCGGCTTGACAGTCTGCAAATCGACGAAGGCGATGACATGCTCAAGGAGTTCGGCGCGGCCCCGCGTGGCGAAGATCAGGCAGATTCTCGATCGTTTGCCGGGAGAGGAGCCTTTGTCGGGGCTTATTTTCACAGTTTCCATCCTCAGTTCCTATGCTGGAGCCAACTTCCGCGGTCTGGTCTCGGGCTGAAAATCCCAGATGCCACAAGCAACGCCAGCCCGCATATAGGAGGGCATGGTATGGGTGACGCAGATACAACACTGCTGCCTACCGCACACGCAAGCGCACGCGTCTCGAGCGGGGGCCGCGGTGAGTCTGTTCCACATGGAATGTGCCGCAAGGACGCTGCCTGAGCATGAAGGATGGTTGCGCTTACGTGGGGTAGGTCGCAGTACGCGTACTGGCGAGCCGATACTATTCAGGGACAAACTGACCGGCGCTGCGTCGCGCGTCGTCATCGAGCGGACCAGCTATTGGCCAGGCCCGCAGTCAAAAGAATGATTGGGGGAATTCCCGGTGAGCGTCACATTACGCAGGCCCGTGGCCGGCTATCGGCCGGACATTGATGGATTACGCGCGGTCGCGGTTATCTCAGTGGTCATTTTTCATGCGTTCCCGACGGCGTTGGCCGGTGGCTTCGCCGGTGTGGACATCTTCTTCGCGATCTCCGGCTACCTGATTTCGCAGCACATCATCGAGACGCTCGATCAGGGACGTTTCAGCCTGATTGACTTCTACGTACGGCGGATCAAGCGCATCTATCCGGCGCTCATCACCGTGATGGTCGCCACGCTTGCGGCGGGCATCGCGCTGATGGCCTCGGGCGAACTCAGGCAGCTCGCCGCGGATGCGCTCGCGAGCGTCGCGTTCGTCGCGAACGTCTATTTTTATATGACGCGCGACTACTTTTCGCAGGGCGCGTCGGCAAGCCCGCTATTGCATCTGTGGTCGCTCGGCGTGGAGGAGCAGTACTACATCATCTGGCCGGTAGCGCTGTTCGTGCTCTGGCGATTCACGAGCCGGCGCGTGGCGACGTTTGCGATCGCGGCGGCCATCTTGCTCTCGCTTGCCTGCAGTATCGTGCTGAGCAGGACGCACGCTATCGCAGCGTTCTATCTGCCGCTCACGCGCTTCTGGGAATTGCTGTTCGGTTCCGCGCTCGCATGGGCGCAGTTTCATTCCGCCAAACGCGCCGCCTTGCCTGCAGGCGACACGGTGCAGGCAGGTCGCCTGACGCTGCGCGATCTGGCCTCGGTGGCAGGCGCGATCCTGCTTGCCATGAGCTTCGCGCTGTTCGATCCGGGTACGGTGTTTCCGGGCTGGCGTGCGGCACTGCCTGCCGGCGGCGCTACGCTCATCATTGCCGCGGGTCCGGCGGCGTGGTTCAACCGGCGCGTGCTTTCCGTCAAGCCGATGACCTACATCGGACTCGTCAGCTACCCGCTCTATCTCTGGCATTGGCCGATACTGGTCTTTGTGCGTCTGTTGAGCAGCGATACGCCAACCGTTGCCATGCTGGTCGCCGCCATCGTCGTCGCCTTTGCGTTGTCGTCCGTCACATTCAGGTTTATCGAGAGGCCTGTGCGCTACAGCCGCGTGGTGCGCTGGCATCCGCTGCGTGCCGCGTGTGTTCTCGTCGCGATGATGATGGGCATCGGCCTGTCCAGCTACGCGATCTCGCGCGACAACGGCTTGCCCGGTCGTTTTCCCGATGCGAACTTTGGTGCGAATCCGGAACACTGGGCATCCACCGATGCGTGCAAGAAGACCTTCCCGGCTTCCGAGCTATGTGTGATGCCCGCACCCAACGGCCGTCCCGAGATTGCCTTGCTCGGCGACAGTCACGCCAATCACTTTTACGATGGGCTGCAACCGGCATTGGCATCCGATGGGGATAGCCTCTTTGCGGTCGGCGCCGGCAATTGCCCACCGTTCTCCGACGTCGACATTTATCTTGATAAACACGTCAAGCATTGCTCGGAGCTGTTCCGTAGCGTGCTCGATTACGTTGTGAATTCGCCCGATATCCATTCGGTGATCCTGTCGAGCTACGCCATTTCGACGATCGCGGGTGGCCTCGACTATGGCGAGGGCGACACCATCCGTCTGCTGACAGCGGACAGCGGCCGGGCGGGTCTGACGACGGTAGGTCAGAGCGACGGGAGCAACCTGAGCGTCTATCTCGCCGGTCTCGAACACACCTTGACCCGGCTCACTGCCGCAGGTAAGCGCGTCGTGTTTGTGCTGGACACGCCGGAGCTGGATTTCAATCCCAGCACCTGCGTACGTCGTCCTGTGCAATTTTCGCTGCGCTCACCCTGCGCGGTCCCACGCGCGAAAGTCGAGCGTCGACTGACGCGCACGGAAACGCGCATCCTCGCGGTGCTGGCGAGGTATCCCGGCGTAAAGGTGTTCAATCCGCTGCCGTTCCTGTGCGATGCGCAGAATTGCTACGCGCGGCGGGGCGGCGAGTTCATGTACGCGGACCGGGATCACCTGACGCCTGACGGTTCACGCTACGTCGGCAAGTGGCTCGCGCAAGACGTCGAAGACGCAGACGGGACCTGAGCCAGTCAGATCGCGTCCTGTTTGACGGACACGTTGCGTGCCGGGACGTCATGGGCAGCCATAACCGGCTGGCTGATTACCGCGTGCCTCGTTCCATGCCGCGGCATCTTCATTAGCCGGTGCAACAGCCGGCGCGCGCCGGTGTGCAGCGGCTTGTCGACGAACCAGTAGAGCATGCCGCCCACGGCGGTCGCCACGACGATGATGGCCGCTACCCCGATGGGCGACGTGACGTCAAAACCGTGGATCGCCTTTGGCAAAAGTTTGCGCGCGGCTTCGACGCAGTAGGGATGGCTCAGGTAGACGGCATAGCTGGCATTGCCAACGAATATCGCGCCACGGGTCAGCGGGTCGGAACCGATCATCGATTCGAGACTCAGGCTGCCGAAGACCATCAGAAACGCCGGAATGCCGAAATACAGCAGCGGCGCATCGGCCATCTGCTGCCAGTCGACGAACGCCATCCACACGTAACATCCTGCCACCGTGCAGGCGGCGAGGACCGGATTGATCCGGATCCCACGCTTCCAGAGCCACCAGGCCGTGAAGCCGAGCGGGAACTCAAAGACACGCTCGTGAGAATAGAACGTGGCAATCGCGCCGTGCGAGCCGGATGCCCTGACTACGCAAAAGATCGCGAGAATCAACGCCGATGCGAATAGCAGCCGATGGCGGCGCATCAGTATCAACGACACGGCGGCGACCATGTAAAACATCATTTCGTAGTTCAGCGTCCAGCCGACGAACAACATCGGGAAGATTTCGCCGCTTTCCTTGCGGTAGGGAATGAAAAGCAGTGACCTGAGCAGGTTCCCGAGATTGGCCGTGGTTGAATTGAACAATGACGGGGCGATCAGGGTGGCGGCGAACACGCTGAAGGTCAGCAGCCAGTAGAGCGGCACGATCCGGGCAATGCGGTCGGCGAGGAAGTGCCGTGCGGTCATGCCGGGGGTGTCCAGCACGAGTGCGATCACAAAGCCGCTCAGCACGAAGAAAATATCCACACCGAATCCGCCGAACGTGTGGCCGGTCGGCGCGAGGGTGTGAAAGAAAATCACTGTCGTGGCTGCGATGGCGCGCAGCACGGTTAGCGAGTGGAGCTTGTTCGTCATGGGCGGCTCATTGGCTACTTTGCGCCCAGCGGCGCGTGTAGTTGCGCATCGACGCGACCAGCTCGAGCAAACGCGCGTAGGCTCGCGGTTCGGTGCGTGCGCTCCATGCGAGCGCAACGGCTGTCGTGCCGAGCCAGACCACGATAGCGGGCCACGTGAGTGGAGCGAAGACGAGCGTGCCGACATACGCGAGCGCGATGATCAGCGCCGGCACGGCCAGCATGCGCGTTGGCCGGGCATCGAGGCGCGCGGCATGGAGCAGCAGCACGCCATCGAGCAGGCAGCGCGCGCTCCATGCGAGCGCAGCGCCCAGTACGCCGAAGTGTTGCAGCATCCACCACAGCAGGGCGAAGAACGGCAACATTTCGTAGGCCTGGAAACGCGCGACGATGCCGGGCTTGCCGATTGCCTGCAGGTGACAGGCAGCGAGCGATGCAATCGAGGTGAGCCAGATACCGACGAGAATCGTTTCACCCACCGACGCGGCCCGTGCGGCGAAGTCCTGGCCCACCCACAACGAGAGAAACGGATGCATCAGGAATATGCCGAACACGGTCATCGGCGTGAGTGCGGCGGCGAGGCCCCGTATCGAGCTGGAGGAGAGCGCTGCGGCGCTCGCGGCGTCGAGCGCAGAGAGGCGCGGAAATAGCGTCCGGACAATGACCGAGGGAAAGATCCGCACACGGCCGGCGAGATTGAAAGGCACCTGATAGTAGGTGACCGCCTGCGGTCCGAGCGCGTGGCCGATCATGAGGCGGTCGGCGGTCTCCAGCAGAGGCTGCGCGAGGCTGGTCACGCTGATCCAGGCGCCGTACGAGAAGAGTTTGCCGACCAGGTCGCGGCGCGGGCCGGCGGCGAGGCGCAGCGGAAAGACGCGCCACACCGCGAACGCGGTCACCAGCAGCGCCGCGATCCCGGCCACTAGCGTGCCGTACACCAGATACCGCAGGTTCGGGCCGAAGAGAAGCGCCGCCCCAAGCGGTACGAGCTGGTACATCAGGGTGACCGGAAGCGTGACGACGTTGAGCGTGCCAAAACGCTCGCGCCCCACCAGTGCGCCGTTGAAAACGGAAATGAGGTTCGAGAGCGGCACGAGGCAGGCCACGCAGGGCAGCGCGGGCAACAACTCGTTACGCAGGTCCGGACCCATGTCGAAGTACGAGAGCAGAACGTGCATGAGCCCATAAAGTGCGACGCCGCCCGCGAGACCCAGTGCGGCGTTGAGGATCAACGCGGTCCACAGGACGGCCTCGCGCTCGCGGTGCGGCTCTTCGCCGAGTTGCGCGATGCGGTTGGACGTCGCGGATGACAGCCCCAGATCGAGAAAACCGAAATAGCCCTGCACCATCCAGACGATGGCGAGCACACCGTAGCGCGCTGCGCCGATGTAGTGCAGATAAATGGGCGTCGTCACCAGCGCGACGAACATGGGCAAGATTCCGCCGATGAAGTTGAGCGTGGCGCTGCGTTTGAGGCTGGGTCTAGCTGTCATGTGGTACTCCAATGCGCGACTTGCACATTCTGGCCGAGGCGGCCCGGAGCGTTTGTGTGTCGGCGCACGGTGGGGTGGGCTTTGCATTATTAAAATTCGCCTGCACCGCGGGGCAAGGCGGTGACGGGCGTTCGCGTGCCGCAGCGGCATGCATGTTGCATGCTGCAGTTGCGTGCTGCAGTTGCGTGCGGTAGGCAGCAGTGCCGCGTTTTGTGCGCCGATAACCTGTCTTCTTGAGAAAGCTGCATCGTCCTGCGTGATGTCGTCACATTCGGTCGTCCGCAACATCGTGCGCACTATTGCGAAGAACATTCACGCGTGAGCGTACGGAAAGGCTATGAAAACGATCGCATCGAAAACGATAGCGTTCAACGGCAAGTTCTTCGGAGCAGCGCCGACGGGCGTGCACAGGGTTGCGGAGCAACTGGTTGCAGCAACGGATGCCCTGATCGCCGGGCAGGGCGGTAACGGCGTGAACTACGCCGTCGTAGTCAGAGATCGGGTCGAGATTCCGCCTTACCGCAATATTTCATGCGTTCGCGAGAGTCATTGGGCTCGCAAGATCCACAGGATCGCGTGGGAACAAGGCTATCTTCCTTTCGCGCGCAGGAAGGATTTCATTCTCAATCTCTGCAATCTGGGGCCGCTGCTTCATCGCAATTCGGCGACGATGATTCACGACGCCCAGGTGTATTCCGCCCCCGAATCCTATTCCCGGGGTTTTCGGACGTGGTACAAGTTTCTGTTCTTTTTCATCGGCAAGCGGCACAAGATCATTTTTACCGTTTCGGAGTTCTCCAAACAGGAACTCGTACGTTACGGCGTTGCCAGTGCCGACAAGATCGTCGTCGTACACAACGGTTGCGACCATGTTTTGCAGGTTGTGCCGGACGAGGGGCAACTCGCGGCATTGCGCCTCACGCCGCGACGCTATGTGCTTGCGCTCGCGAATACCCAGAAGCACAAAAACATCGGTGTCCTGCTCAAGGCCTTCGCCGATGCGGAGCTGCGGGGCGTCGAGCTGGTGCTGTTCGGTGGCGCGACACAGGCCGATTTCGAAAATCTGGGGCATGTGGTACCGCACAACGTGCGATTTGCCGGCCGCATTAGCGATCCGGAGCTCGTTGGACTGATGATCAATGCCGGCGCGCTCGCCTTTCCGTCGCTAACGGAAGGGTTTGGTTTGCCGCCGCTGGAAGCGATGGCGCTGGGCTGTCCGGTTGTGGCCGCGCCGTTCGGCGCACTTCCGGAGGTGTGCGGCGAGGCCGCGCTGTTTGCGGACCCTTTCAACCCGGACGCGTGGCGTCTGAATATTCTGAAGGCGCTCGACAACGAAGCCGTGCGGCATTACCTGATATCCGCCGGACGCCGGCAGGCTGACGGCTTCACCTGGAAACAGGCGGCGCGCAACCTGTGCGACGCCCTGAAGGCGGCGAACCGCTAACTTGCCTGAAGACAGAGATATTTGGGGTAAACAATGTCGATTGATGTTGATTTCTCATTGGCGCTGAATGATCGTACCGGGAAGCTTTTTTTGGGGAGGGACATTATTTCCTCGCTCGGTCACCGGATCGCGAAGGTCCGCTACGGGCGCTTTCACGGATTTCCGCCCAATAATTTCATGCGCCGTGTGGTGGGTCGCCTGACCCACAAGGAAACCATCGCGAGGGTGTATAGGCCCCGGTTGGCTTCGTTCATGCCGGTCATTCGTACGCCTCGTCCTACGTTGCATCTCGATCCGCTCAGCGTCGTGCGTCATCGCCTGGAGGCGAGGGACATCGTGCTCTGTCACGACGTCGGTCCAATCACGCATCCGCAATACTTTGCCCCTGGCGTGAATGATCTGTACAGCCAGGCTTATGAGCAGATCCGTCGAACCGGGCCTCACATGGTGTTTGTCAGCAAGACGTCCCAGCGGGAATTTCATCGGCTCTACGGCGACGATTTTGCTTCGTCGAATGTCATCTACATTCCGACCCGGTTGGGGGTAACGGAGGGCGAAGGGCGCCCGGTGGATGGACTGGAGTTACCCTTTATCCTGACCGTCGGGAGTATCGGTGACCGTAAAAACCAGGCCCGTTGTATCGAGGCCTTCGCGGCAAGCGGGCTGGCGGAGAAAGGGTGGCGGTATGTGATCGTCGGCGGGCGCGAGCCCGGTGCGGATAACGCTATCCAGCTGGCGAAGCAAACCCCCGGGGTTGTGATGCCGGGATATACGACTGATGAGGAGCTTCGCTGGCTCTACCGTAACGCATCCGGTTTTGTGCTGATGAGTCTGCTGGAAGGATTCGGAATGCCGGTTGTCGAGGCAACGGAGCATGATTTGCCGTGCCTCGTTTCCAGCTCCAGTATTTTGACGGAAATAGGTGGGGAGGCGATGCTGGACGCCGATCCGCTTGATCCTGAATCGATCGCATCGGGTATGCGGTTGCTGGCCGACATGCCGGATGAGGAACGTGCCCGGCGAATTTCCCAGGCCCGTTCGCATCTCCTGAATTTTGCCCGCGAACCCATCCTCGCCAGCTGGAGAGAGCTGATCGAGAGGGTGAGCTGAAGCGGACAGGAAAATTACGACTGTGATGCTGGATTAGCGGACCCGCTCCAGATTGCGAACGATACGCCTGCGCACGGGAACGACAACCTTCATCACCGATGACTTCGCATTGTCGGTGCCGGGGTTCGTACCGGGCGGCTGGGGAGTGACACCGAGTTTGCGCAGGAAGTGATTGGCGGCAAAGATACGGCCACGGGCCCGGCTCGCGTCGGTCTCGTAGACGAACGCATAGGACACGCTGCGTTCCGCGCCGGTTTGAACCCAATGGGGCGCGTCCTGCGGCTGGTGAAAGCCATTACCGGGCACGAGGTCGAAGACGTGTTCGAGGCTCTTGTCGCGCGTGGCGAGATCCACCTGGCCGATCTCTATTTTGCCCTGCACGTAGAAATCCTCGAGTTCATCTTCCCGAACCGCACTCGGACGATAGACGTGGTATTGCTTGCCGCCCTCGATCTGAAAGAAGTGATTGATTTCCGGATCGAAATGAAACGGTGTGGTCGAGGAGGCGGAGCTGATGAAGATGGCCGATTCGAGCCGCACGATCTTTTCACCGTTGAGACCGCCGCGCAGTTCGGCCACTTTTGCAAACAGTGTGTCCAGCAGTTCTCGAAAGCCGGCGTCATAATTTTCGGGCCGCTTCAAAAGCACGCGCGTCGGCCCCATGGCAAGCTGGGCGAGCGCTTCATCCGGTTTCGACGGTTTTGCCTTGACATCGAAGAACCTGGTCCCCGGCGTGGGGGCCGAGTTGGAGACGTAATAATCCGCGGGTTGCTCACGATACTTCTTTGCCAGCTCCGTCAATGCCTCCGGCTGGAACATCGGCAGCTGATGCAGATAGTGTTTGAAACTGAACGGCGTGTTGTTGAACGCGGTCTTGTAGACAGCGGGATCAACGGTCAGTAGAGCATCGGCAGAAGGTAGCATTGTTGTCAATCCAGACTAGGTGACACAACTTTTCAAACGCGGCAGGAACCGATGCCCATTCGTCCAGCCCCGCGTTCTGCGGCACTAGCCGCCTCTGCGCAAAGCCGACCTGGCAGCTTCGCGAACGGCCTTCGCTGTCCCAAACGCCATAGCCTTGGCGCGATCCTTCACCGGGCTTTGTCCGGGTGGAGTGGGATTGATTCCAAGCTTCCTGAGGTGATGGTTGGCCCGATAGATATCCGCTCGCACGGAGTCGATAAACTGGAAGTTCACGCTCAAAGTCACTGAGATGTTGTCGGCGTTCTTCAACCAGTGGGGACAGTTGACAGGAACGTGAACGCCATTTCCGGGAGCCAGTTTGTACAGGCGCGCGCGGTCCTGCAGTTCGGGTCTGTAGTTCGGCGCGTTGTTGTCCACCGCCCAGAATTCCTCGATTTCCTCCTCTGGAAGAATTTGCCGGTCTTGACGATCGAAGACGTACAGATCCTTTTCCCCTTGGAGCTGAAGAATGAAATTGCATTCACGATCGATGTGATAGGCCGTCACCCGCTTCGGCGACGTCACGAAGATGATGATGTCTTCCCTGCTGATCTGGGGTTCGATGTGGCGTCCTACCAGATCCTTGACCTCTTCCATCGCTTGTCTGTACAGCTCGGTATAGAGCGGATCTCGTTGCGCACTTCTGAAAATGAACCAGGCGTCCGACTCTTCCAGCTGGGTTAGCGCGTTCAGTGGTGAGAACGCGCGATTCGTATCTCGCCATTTTTGACCAGGTGCGACGTTGCCCATGTCGTAGTAGAGATCAAATGGGCGCGTCTTCAGGGTTCGCTCCGCGAGGCCCATCAATTGAGGGAGTTGAAACAGCGGATGGCCCGCCAGATGGTGGGCGACCTCGAAGCTCTTCCGCTCGAAATTCTCGCGGAACAGCGAAGAGTCCGAGTCGATCCATTTGTCAGGCAATGTCGCTTCAAGTACTGGGGGAACCGTGGACATGTCCATGCGATCGCTCCTTGCAGTCTGATCAGGAAGCCGTCTCATCCAGCCGCTCGCTTGGCGGCACTGGTATTAAAATCTTTATCTATAAAACGGTACTATTTCAGGGGTTTCGAATAAACCGCTCTGTTGCAACTGGCTCATATGGCCTGAAGTGTGGTCCGTGTTCGCCCCGGCGAATGTGCGCCGTCGCTCATGTCATGCTATTTGGTTAAAGGTGTGAGTAGTGGCGCGTCTGCGCGCGTGCTTGCAGTGAAGCTCGGCTGCAGAAAGCCGAACACCTCGGCATCCGTGACCGGTTTGAGATGCAATCCGAACGCAGTGTTCAGGGAAGTGACAAGGTGTTGCGTCCAGAGGGTATTCCAGACTACGCCGGCATGTCCGTCGGCAAGGACAGCGTTGTGCGGATCATCGCCGGATGCATTGGTGATTGCCCAGCCAGGCGACAGATGCACGGTCTTGTACAGCGGGCGGCCCTGGTCGTCGCGGGTGCCCCACAGACTCCTGAACCAGGCGCGATCATCGAGAAAGTGGACATGTCGATCCGCCGCGGCCAACTTGCGCAAGCCGTTGTCGAAGCGATCAAGGCCTGCGTCGATATTGGCTATCTGTCCGGCCGATTGCCAATTGTCGAACTTGATCGACCAGTCCGCATTGCTGAGCACACCCACCAGCACGATATTCGTATCCGGGTGTTTTCTGCGGATCAGAGCGACGCTCTCGGCGATTGCGCCAATGCAGGCGTTGATCGCGGCCCCGGGGCGCGAAGCATTCGGATCACGGGAGAGCTCGTCGAGGATGTCTTGCGCACCGAGATCGTTGATGCCAATCCGGATCAGCACGATGCCGCCTCGCCAGGCTTGTGGCTCGGTGTCCATCAGGTCGACGAGGCGGGGCGTCTCGCGCAACGGATGGCCCATCAGTTGATTGCAGGTAGCGCCGCTGACGGCAAAATTGTAGCGATAGTCGTCCTTGCGAGGCGCCCGGGCGAGAGCACCGAAAGCCTCGTCGAAATAGGCGCGATACTTGCCGGTGCCCCACGTCCCCCAGTCGCCGAGGTCGATCTGGTTGCCCCGCAGCCGGGCGATGACTTCGGTCCACTGCCAGGTGGTTGCGCGCCGGGGGCCGCCTCGCATGTTCGGGTCTCCCAACATCCGCGCGTCATGGTAGGACTGGCTATCGGAATCCCCGAGCACTGCAAGTCTTATCCTGTCAGACGGCATCGGCAGGCCGGCAGCAAGGGAGGTGGGCGGGCGGCGGAACAGGTAAGGCATGGCGAGCGTGACAAAGATCAGGCCGGCCACGGTCAGTGCACTCAGAAACGCCGCCAATAGCACTCTACGCAAACGGGACATAACCCAGCCACCTTGTCGAGTCACGTCCCGTTCTGGCGCAAAGGACTATTTTTGAAGCCACTTCTGATCTAGGCCTCGGCACGGCTCAGCAATGCTGCCGGGGCGTCCTGCTCACCCGAACTGGCTGCAACCCTGTTCGCTCCGATTCCGCCCAGGCGTTCACGCAATTGCTTGCCGATCACCGCAGAGCCGGCGGGGCGGAAAATCTGATCGTGCATGCCCGGCACCTCGGTGACGACCAGCCTGTTCCCGACCACCGGCTGCCATCCCAGGTCCCACGCGAACAGACGCCCTTTGAGCACCTGGCCACTGCGGAAGATCTGAACGTCGCCGTCATAGGGTGCCGGACGGTAGCGGGCCTGCTGAGCCAGCAAATACTCGATGTACCAGCGATTCTCAGAAACCATGTGCTCCGACGCATTACCCTTGATGAGGCCGAGCCTGAGAGCAAGGTCCGCGATGCCGAGCCAGCGCACGATCCGATACTGCTTGAGGAAGGTGACCATGGAGGTTTCGCCGCGCATGGCCTTGCGGAAGTCGCGCGGGATGTTGTCCGCACGCACCTGCATCTTGCGCAATTTCTGATCGTACCAGGGCATCGACTCGCGATAACCCGGGCACCATGAATCGTTGAGAACGACGAGCTCCACCGTTTCGCCCTCACGCCGCAGCTGATGGGCCGCCTCCAGCGATAGCGAACCCAGCACGCAATGTCCCATAAGGATGTAGGGACCTGTTGGCCGGGCCAGCCTGATCAGGCGTACGGCGTCCGCGGCGATATCCTGGAAGGCCCGCGGCGGGAACTCGCGCGGCGGCCCTTCGGGCACCATCGGAATGTCGATGATGGGCCGGTCGGTGCCGATCTGCCGGGCCAGTTCGTAGAATACGGCCGTGTTGTTGAGCACGATGATCGGCGTGCCCGGCGCGTTCTCGTTAAAGCGCACGATGTTGCGTACTTTTGCCTCGATCTCGGCCTGACTCATGAAACCGCTGGCGCCGACGCCTGCCGTGAGTTTCACCGTCTCTTTCGCGGGTGCGGGTGCTGGCGAGCGCTGCGTGACGATTTCAACGGTTTCCAGCACCTCACGCCACTTCGCCAGATGACGGTCGATCGTCTCGACGTCGTAGAGGTCCGTGTCGCCTTCGCAGGAGATGCGCCAGCCATCCGGGCGCCGCACCATAAAGAAGTTGAGATCGTAGAGCGCGCCCGCGTTGAACGAGGGCGAGGTCGTCGCGGCGAAATCCTGGCGGCGAACCTCGTCGCCCATGCCGACGAAGCTTTGCTGCAGGGCGAAGTTCACCGAGCAAAGCGGCGGGCGATCTACGCCGGAAACCTCGCCGGCCATCTGCATCATCTCTTCGAACGGCAAGTGCAGATGTTCGATGGCGTCGCTAAGCTTGGCGCCACACTGCGCGATTATGGAGGCAACGGTGCTGCCTTCCGGAACGTCGAGGCGCAGGATCACCGTGTTGATGAGCGGTCCGACGACGCCCTCGAGTTCCTGTTGATCGCGCACCGACATCTGCGTGCTGATCGCTACCCTGGTCTGGCCGGCCGCCGTTTGCAGCGCCATCGCGAGGCCCGCAGCCGCCACGCTGAACAGCGTCACGCCCTGGGCCTTGGCGGCCGCTATCAGGCGATCGCTCAGCGCAGCGGGCAACAGAATGGAGCGAATGACGCCCTGGAAGCGCCGCTCCTGCGGCCGGGGACGATCGCCAGGAACGTCGAAGCGGCTGAAACCCGTCAGTTCCTGACGCCAATGGGTGCGGGCGCGATCGAGCGCGCCGCTGGTCAGGAACGCTTCCTTCCACAACGCGTAGTCGCCATGATGAAGGTCGACCTCGGGGAATTCGGCGTCATGGCCGGCATGCAATGCGGCAAGGCCTTCCACTAGCTCGCGCGTGAGGATTGCGAAGGACCAGCCGTCCATCACAAGCGAGTGGAAGGTCAGCTGCAATTCGCCCTGCGTGTTCGACCGGGGCAACCACACGGCGCGGAAGAAGGAGGGGGACGACAATGCGAAAGGCGTGCGAGCCTGCTGTCTGCCGACACGTTCGTCCTCGGCAAGGGCAGCCTTCTCGTCGAAACCGGCAAGGTCGACCACTTCGAGCTGGAAGGGCGCGAAGCTCCAGACCTGCTGCTGCAGCCCCGCACCCGTCATCAGGAAGCCAGTGCGTAATATCTCGTGCCGTGCAACCAGTTCGCTGAGTACGCGTTCGATCCTCGCGGCACTCAGCGGCCCGGACAACTGCAGCCGGAAGGCGATATTGAGCGCGGACGCCTTCGGCGATGCGTTCTGTTCATGCCAGAACCGCACCTGGCAGGCGGTCGCCGGGAACAAGGCGAAGCTGGCTTCGCTCTCGTCGGTCTCGGCGATCCTTAAGGCTATCCCGTTCATTGCTCAGATCCCCCCCGCGTTCTTGCGCTTGAAGTTCAGGATCGATGGCCGGTTCACCGCAGGAGCCTCCATCGATTCGTTCTCCTGCGTGCCGTCAAGGCTTGCCGCCAATTCGGCGATCGTGACATTCTTCATGAGCTGACGGGCATCCACGCCCAGTCCGCGCTCGTTCATTCGCGCGACGATGCGGAACAGCTGCAGGCTGTCTGCGCCGAGGCTGAAGAACTGCTGGTCGATGCCGACATGCTGCAGGCCGAGCACGTCTGCCCAGATTGCCGCGAGGGTAGCCTGGGTCGGCGTCATCGCTGCGGGTTTGACTACGATGAGTCCGGGCTCCGCCGGTTCCACCGCGGCTGGTTCCACCGGCGTGGAGGCAGGCTGAACCACCTTGAGCGCAGCGTGCGATTGACGTACAGGCGCCGCCACCATATCCGCCGTCGGCACCGGCAGCGCTTTACGGTCGAGCTTGCCGTTGCTGGTCTGCGGCAGCGCGTCGAGCGTCATCCACAGAGTCGGCACCATGTAGGCCGGCAGTTGCGCGGCAACGTGCGCTGCGACCGCGCCCTGGTCGGTCTTGTCCGAGGCCGTCTCGACGATGTAGGCCGCGAGGCGAGGGCTGCCGTTGACCGTATGCAGGGCCACGGCTGCCGCGGCGACGCCAGGCGCCTTGCGCAGGGCAGCTTCGATATCCTCGATCTCGATGCGGAAACCGCGCAGCTTGATCTGCTGGTCGCGACGGCCGAGGTGTTGCAACGAGCCGTCGGCGAGCCGTTTCGCGAGGTCGCCCGTGCGGTAGAGCCGGCTCGGCGCAGCGCCCTCGATGGCCACCTGCCTGAAGGCGGCGTCGGTGAGATCGGGACGGTTGAAATAGCCCTTTGCGAGGCCTTCACCGCCGATCCACAGTTCGCCGCTGACACCTTGCGGCGCCAGACGCAGGTCGTCTGTCAGCACATGCAGTTGCGTATTGGCGAGCGGGGCGCCGATCACCACCGGTCCGTTGGCAACGACACGCGAGGCCGCAGACCAGATCGTCGTTTCGGTCGGGCCGTAGAGGTTCCACACCTGCGCGCCGGTCGCCAGCAGGTCGTCGGCGAGATCGCGCGGCAAGCCTTCACCGCCGCACAGGATCTTGAAGTTCTCCGGTGCCTTGAAGCCCGCTTCCAGCAGCATGCGCCAGAGCGACGGGGTTGCCTGAAGCGCGGTGGCGTTCTGCTCCTTCAGCCGGGTCACCAGTTCGAAGCCGGTGCGTACTTCCTCATGACCTGCAATGAAGGTCTGTCCGCCGACGATGAGCGGCAGGAACAGTTCGAGACCGGAAATATCGAAGGAGAAGGTAGTAACCGCGATGATGCGGTCGCTAGCCGTGAAGCCTGGCGCCTCCTTCATCGACAACAGGAAGTTGCTCAGGGCGCGATGGGGAATATCCACGCCCTTGGGCTGACCGGTCGAGCCCGACGTGAAGATCACGTAGGCCGAATCGGTATCCGGCACGATGGGCAAAGACACGGCCGCGTCGTCGCGTTGCGCGAGCAGAGCCTCGAGTTCCAGCACGCGATGTTCGCCCGCTTCCAGCACGGCGCGGCTTGCGCTGTCGCTGAGAATCGCGGCAATGCCGGCACCGTCGAGGATCTGGCGCAGGCGCGCAGGCGGCATCGTCATGTCTAGCGGCACGTAGGCGCAACCGGCACGCCACACGCCGATCATGGCGGCCACGGTCATCGCCGTGCGGTCCATTGCGATGGCGATGCGTCCGCGCGGTGCGATACCCGCCGCCACGAGTCTGCGGGCAATCTGGCTGGCGCGTGCATCGAGCGCGCCATATGTCAGGCGCGTCGTCTCGTCCGACACGGCTGCGGCGTCGGGGGTCTGGCGGGCCTGCGCGGCGATCAGCGCGGCGGTCGTCTGCGAGAGATCGTAGGCACGGCCGGAGGCGTTCAGTTCGTCGCGCAGGTGGCGGATTTCGCCATCGTTGAGCAGAGGCAGTGCCGCAACCGGCGTTTCGGGATCGCGGGCGATCGCCGTCAGCAAGGTTTCGTAGTGGCCGAGCCAGCGCTGGATCGTCGCCTCGTCATAGACGTCGGTGTTGAAGTCGCAATCCAGACGAAGTCCCTGCGCCGATTCGATGACGTTCAGGAACAGATCGAAGTTGCTATAGGCCTTTGCGTTCGGCGCAAAGCGCGTGGTGACGCCGGCCATGTCGAGCTGCCCGTCGACCTTCTCCAGATTGAACTGCAGATCGGTCAGCGGAAGCCGGTTGAAGTCACGCTTGATACCGAGTTCGCGCACCAGCGCGCCGTAGGTGTAGTTCTGCCGGTCGCCAGCGTCGAAGAGGTGATCGCGCACCGCCTTCATGTGCGCGGCGAAAGGCTTGTCGCCATCGAATCTGACGCGCAATGGCAGGAAGTTGACGCAGTGCCCGACCAGCAGCGCTTCGCCGGCTTGCGACTGACCTGCCATCGGTGCGGCGATGACAACATCGTCCCTGCCGGACAGGCGGCCGAACAGTACTTGAGCGGCGCCGAACAGGGCGGCAAACAGCGAGCAGCCCTGCTTCGACGCAGCGGTTTTGACCTGCTTGAGGAGATCGGCACCCAGATGACGTGTCGTCGATGCACCGTTGAAGGTCTTCACCTCGGGGCGCGCGCGGTCGCCGGGCAAGTCGAGTTGCGGAGCGGGCTCGCGATGAAGGTTCAGCCAGAACTCGCGCGTCTCCTTGTCGATGCCGGCCTCATCCTGATCCTTGGCAAAGGCGAGAAAGCTCTGCACTTCGTCGAGCTCAGGCGCTTGGCCTGAAATTTCAGCCGAGTAGAGCGCTTGCAGATCGCGCAGGACGATGTTGATCGACCAGCCGTCGCAGACGATGTGATGCGCGGTGAACACGAACGCCCATTTCTGGCTTTCCAGACGGATCAACGCGGCACGCACGAGCGGAGCGCGGGTGAGATCGAACACCTCACGCGCTTCCGCATCGACGAGGGCCTTGAGATCGCCGGCTGCATCGGCGTGGCCGGAGAAGTCGATCCTTTCCAGTGGCACGGTCGTCGCTGCATCCACGAACATCGTATCGCCGACGCGTGAGAAGTGAGCGCGCAACGCATCGTGACGGGCAATCGTCGCCGCGAAGGCGCGTTCGAAAGCCGCTTCGTTCAGGTTGCCCATGAGCTCGAGCGTGAAGGACTCATTGAACGCGAGCGATGCTTCGTGTCCCAGCTGGGCCGACATCCAGATTTCTTTCTGCGGCTCGGTGAGCGGCGACTGCGTGAGTGGCTTCGCTTCGACCGGAGCCGTGAGAGACGGGGCTTCCTGCGTGCTTCCGAGAATGCCGACGCTCTGGAGTGCGCGAATGCTTTCGACGAAGGCATCGCCGATCTTGCGGATGTCCTCATCCGAATGGCTGGTGGTCAGGAAGCAGGGGAAGCCTTCCATGATGTGCACGCCGAGGTAACGCATATAGGCATAGAACAGACTGCCCAGACGATCCTCGCCTGCGAAGCTGATATAGAACCAGCTCGAGAACGATTCCGCCCGTGTGGTGATGCCGACTTTTTCCAGATGCGTATTGATGCGCTGTACGAGGCCCTCCATGCGTGCACCGAGCGATTCCTGCAGCGCCGGACCGGCCTCCTTGAGATGCAGGAGAACGGCTTTCATCGCTGCCAGCACGACCGGGTGGCGCACGAAGGTGCCCGCGAAGAAGGTCGGCGGGACTTCGGGAACCGACGCGTCGCCGAATTGCCACTGGCCGCCGTCGAGCGCATCCATGTACTGGGCGCTGCCGGCGAGCACGCCGACGGGCAGACCGCCGCCGACCACCTTGCCATACGTCGCCATGTCGCCCTTGATGCCCCAGTAGCCTTGCATGCCGGCCGGGTGCACGCGAAAACCCGTCACAACCTCGTCGACGATCAGCGCGGACTCGTTGGCCGCGGTGACCTCGCGCAATTGCTGAACGAATTCCTTCGGCCGCAGATTGGGATGGCGCGACTGCACAGGCTCGATCAGGACCGCGGCGATATCGTCGATGTTGGCCTTGATCCACTCGAGGCTTTCGGCCTTGGCGTAGGGCAGCACGACCATGTTGCCCACGGAGCTCTGCGGGATGCCGGGGGCGAGCGGGAACGCACGCGGCACGCCGGCTTCGCTGCCCGGCTTGACGAGCACTTCGTCGAACTGGCCGTGATAGTCGCCGTCGAAGCAGACGACCTTCTCCTTGCCCGTCACGGTACGCGCGAGACGCATTGCTGCCATCACGGCTTCCGAGCCGGTATTGCAGAAGGTGACGCGCTCATGTCCGGTCATCTCGGCGAACATCTGGGCGACCTCGCCCGCAAGCGGCGACTGCGGTCCGATGGCGAAGCCTTCCGCCATCTGCGCGTTCACCGCTTCGACCACGAAATCCGGCGTATGGCCAAACGCGGTCTGGCCGTAGCCGTTGACCACGTCGATATATTCATTGCCGTCGACGTCCCAGATCTTCGAACCTTTGGAACGCTGGGCGACGATCGGGTAGACGAGTTCCTTCCATTCCTCGCGGAAGCCGCTCGCGGTACGCGGATCGGCAAGCACTGCACGATAGGTCTGCGTACGAGCCTTGGAGGTGGCTGTTTTGGCCGAGTAGCGAACCGACAGGTCGGCGATGAACGCCGTCTGCGCATCCGTGATCTGCGCCGAACTGGATGCGCCCGGCTTGTACGCGGTGAAGCGCGTCGGCCGGTTCTCCTCGAACTTGATCTCGGGGGCAGCGGCCCGCGCGGGCACTGCGGCTGGCTTCGGAGCCACGGCCGGTGCCGGCGTGGCAGGGGCCTGGGTGGCTATAACCGTTGCTGCTACAGCCTGCTGGACGGCTGCCGGTGCGCCTTGCAGCAGGTCGAGCTGACGCGACATCAGCGACTGCATCGCCGCGAGCTGATCGCGGAACACCGATTGAATGTCGCCCGTGGCCGGGGTGGCCGCAAACGGAGCGGCCGCTGCCACAACAGTGACCGGTGCGGCCACGCTGGGCGCGCTCGGCGCTGCAACGGCAACTGCCATTGCGGCAGGCGCGGCCTCGGCCACGACCGGCGCGACCTGCGGTTCCGGGTCAGGCGGCAATGCGCCGTCGAGGAACTGTGCCAGCGCGGGCAGCGTCGGGTAGTCGCTCATGATCTGCCGGAAGCTGATCGTGACATCGTAGCGGCGGCGAAGCTGGCGGGACACCTGTCCCATGAACAGAGAGTCGTAACCGAGATCCCAGAAGGTCACGTCCGGATTGGACGTATCCGGCGCCTCGCCGGACATCTCGGCGAGAAGTGATGCCAGTTCGGCAATGAGACGCGGTTTGCGGTCGATTTGGTCAGTATGGGCCATGGCGGTCTGAGGAGTATCGGTTATGGCGTCGGACGAAGCTGGAGCGGCGAGCGCCGCGGCGGGCATCGTCGTGTGATGTGAAGAAGCGGTTGCAGGGGCATCGATCCAATGCCGTTCCGGTTCGAACGGATAGGTCGGTAGCGAAATGCGGTGGCCGGCTTCGGCCCGGACGGTTTGCCAGTTCGGCGTGACCCCGTTCAGCCACAGTCGCCCGGTCGCTTCGGCGAGGACTGAGAGTTCACGGTCGCGCATGGCGAAATCAGGCAGCGAGGCAATCGCGCCCAGATGCCGGTCCTTGGGCAACCCCTGCATGACGAAGGTCGACAGTGTCCGGCCGGGACCGATTTCGAGAAGCAGCGGTTTGCCCTCGGCGGTCACCGTAGCCAGTGCATCACTGAAGCGCACGACATTGCGGCAATGACTGGCCCAGTAATGTCCCGGCACCGGCTGTTCCATCGACGCCCACTGTCCGGTCACCGAGGACACGTACGGGATCTTCGGCCTTGCGAAAGAAAGACTGTCCGCGAGCTTCGCGAGATCGTCCACGACACCGGACATCATGCGCGAGTGGAAGGCATGAGACGTATGCAGCCGTCGATGGTCGATATCGCCCGCTTTCAGCGTGGCTTCGAAAGCCTCGATCGCGGCGAAGGGGCCCGCTACGACGCTGAGCGACGGCGCATTGACTGCGGCCAGATCGACGTCAGCGGGCAGAAGAGGGACGAGGTCCGTCTCGGACAAGCGTACCACCAGCATCGCGCCCGGTTCGGCCGACTGCATGAGCGCACCGCGCCTGGCGATCAGGTACAGCGCATCCTCGAAGGTGATCGCCTCGGCCACGCAGGCGGCGACCAGTTCGCCGATGCTATGGCCGATCATGGCCGTCGGCTTGATGCCGCGCGACATCCACAGTTGCGCCAGCGCATATTCGACCAGGAACAGGGCCGGCTGCGCGTAGAGCGTCGAACGGATGGGATGCGGGGTATCGTCGCCTTCCGGGGAGTCGCTCAACAGCAGGGTGCGGATATCCAGGCCCACATGCGGAGCCAACGCTTCGGCACCCTTGTCGATCCACTGGCGATAGACCGGCTCGGTGCGATAGAGCGCTTGTCCCATGCCCGGGTACTGCGCGCCCTGGCCAGGAAACATGAATACAACCGGCGGCGTGGCTTGAGGGGCCTGTGCTTCGATCGCTCCTTTGACGAGCCGAGCCTGAGCCTGGTCGACACTGTCCGCGATGACGACGGCGCGATGCGCGAAGTCACGGCGACCCGTTTGCAGCGTCGCGGCCACGTTGGTGAGCGAGACGCCGGGGTTGGCTGCCAGATGCCCGGCGAGATTAGCCTTGGCCCGTTCGAGCGCTGCCGCGCTCCGTGCCGAGAGCGGCAAAATCTGCAGCGCTTCTGGTGGCTGTTCTTGCGGCGCGCATGCGGTGTCGGCACGGATGGGCGCTTCCTCCAAAACCACGTGGACATTCGTACCGCCGACGCCGAATGAACTCACGCCGGCGCGACGCGGCGTCGCGCCGGCAGCCCAGGCGTTCGCGCCGACGTTGAAAAAGAAGGGGCTGTTAGCGACATCGATGCCCGGGTTGGCTGAACGGAAATGCAGGAGCGGCGGCAAGACCCGGTCGCGCAGCGCGAGCGACGCAGCGATGAAGCCCGTCACGCCGGCGGCCGCATCCAGGTGGCCGACATTGGCCTTCGCCGAGCCGAGGGCGCAGAACTGCCCGCCTTCGACGCCGCCGAGACGGAATGCCTGCACGAGGCCGGCGAATTCGATCGGGTCGCCGAGCGGCGTCGCCGTACCATGAGCCTCGATGTAGCCAATGGAGGCTGCATCTACACCGGCTTCGGCGTGCGCGATCGCAATGGCGCGAGCCTGGGCATCGACGCTAGGCGCCGTGAAACCGACCTTGTCGGAGCCATCGTTGTTGATGCCGACACCACGGATCACGGCATAGATCGGATCCTCGTCGGCGATCGCGTCCTCGAGACGTTTCAGCAGGACAACCCCAGCGCCGCTGCCGAATACCGTGCCCTTGGCCTCGGCATCGAACGGGCGGCACACGCCGTCGGGCGCGCCCATCCCGCCTTCTTCATAGTAGTAGCCGCGCTTTTGCGGGAAGGTGATCGACACACCGCCGGCCAGTGCCATGTCACAGCGGCCCGAGCGCAGGTTCTCTACGGCGAGACCAATCGCAGTCAGCGAGGTCGAACAGGCCGTCTGCACCGACAGGGCCGGTCCCTTGAGACCCAGCTTGTACGCGGTGCGCGTGGCGACGAAATCACCGGCCCCGACCAGCTTTTGATACTCGCCGATCTGGAACTGGCTCGTGAACTCGTCGATGACGCCACGGTCCGTCAGCACATGCTTGAGGAAGTAGGTGTTCATCGAGGTGCCGGCGAATACGCCGACGGCGCCAGCGATCGTCGCCGGATCGTAGCCGGCATCTTCGAACGCCTCCCAGGCGATCTCGAGGAACAGGCGCTGTTGCGGGTCGGTCAGCGCTGCCTCGCGCGCGAGCATCCCGAAGAAGCCTGCATCGAAGCGGTCGACGTCCGGAAGGATCGGCCGTGCCTTGACATAACTGACGTCGCGGCGCGAGCTCTCGTCGAAACTGTCTTCCAGTTCCGCCACGTCGAAATGGGTGATGCAGTCGCGTCCCGCGAGGATGTTGGCCCACAGCTCGGAGACATTGCGCGCGCCCGGAAACCGTCCGGACATGCCGATGACGGCGATTGCCCCGCCCTGGGCATCCCGGCGTTGCCGGATTGCCTCGTTCCTTACCGCTCCGAGGGTGGTGCGCAGGTGCGCGGCCAGCGCCTCGACATTGGGATGGCGAAACAGATCCACTAGCGCCATCTTTGCCGCTACATCGCGCGCGATGATGGCGTGGGCCCGCATCAGATCCAGCGAGCGCAGTCCAAGGTCGAAGAAGTTCGCGCGGCGATCCACGGGGTTGCCGAGAATTCCCTCGAACACGGCTGCCAGCTTGCCGGCGATATCGTCGTCCACCTGCTGCGCCGCAGCTGATGCGGCAGCATGCGCATCGGCCTGCGTGAGCTCCTCGAGCAACGCTTTGCGGTTGACCTTGCCGTTCGGCGTAAGAGGAAAGGCCGACAGGACACGCAACTCCGTCGGCACCATGTAGTCGGGCAATGCAGTCTTGAGATAAGCGCGTAGTCCGGCGAGGAAGACGTCAGGCTCCGCCGCGTCGGCCTTCACGAAGCCGGCGATGGACTTGCCTCTGCGGCCATCGAATGCCGCCACCGCCGCATCGCCGACGCCGGGAGCCGCACGCAGGGCATGTTCGATTTCATCGAGCTCGATACGTTTGCCGGCGATCTTGATCTGCCGGTCGTTGCGACCCAGGAAATCGATCGCACCGTCCGGGCGCCGGCGCACCAGGTCGCCGGTGCGATAGAGCTTGCCGCTGGGGCTGAAGACGTCGTCGACGAACTTCTCCGCGCTCAGTTCGGGGCGATTGAGGTAGCCGAGCGCCACGCCGTCACCGCCCACGACGAGCTCACCGACTTCTCCTTCGACAACCGGCACGAGCTTCTCGTCCACGATATAGACGCGCGTGCCCACGATGGCGTCGCCGATCGGAATGGCGTCGCCATTTGCCAGGGCTTCGCCACTGCGCGGAATGCGGTAGCAGCAGGAGAAGGTCGTGTTCTCGGTCGGGCCGTAGCCATTGATGATCTGCAGCTCGGGATGCGCCTCCATGACCTTGCGGATATGGACGGGCGACAGCACGTCGCCGCCGGTCAGCGCCTCCTTGAGCGGAAGAAAGGCTTCCGGCCGATAGTCGGCGAGCGCATTGAAAAGGCCGGCCGTGAACCAGGCACCGGTCGCGCCGAGTCGCGCAATCTCGGAGGCGATCGTGTCGAGCGAAGGCTGAACCTCGTTGATGATCGCAGCGCACCCGCCGTTCAGCAGCGGACCCCAGATCTCCAGCGTACTGGCATCGAAAGCGAGCGGCGCCAGGTTGAGGAAGCGCGTCTGCGGCGACAGCTCAGCGAAGCTCTGGCCATGCACGAGGCGCAGAATCGCGCGGTGCGGCACGATCACGCCCTTGGGTTTGCCGGTCGAGCCGGAGGTGTACATGATGTAGGCGGGGTCGTCGCGGCCGCAAGCCTGGAGCGGAGCGGGATCCGCCGTCTCCGCCGATGTCACGATATCCGACAGATCGACCGCTACGCCAGTCAGGTCGCCGACGCTGGCGAGAGCCGCCCCTTCCGCGATGATGAGCTTGGGCGAGCAATCGGCCACAATGAAATCGAGTTGTGCGCGGGGATAGGCCGGATCCAGCGGCACGTAGACGGCGCCGACGCGCAGGATCGCCAGCATCAGGGCCAGCGTGTCGCGACTGCGTGGAACCATGATGGCGCAGCGCTCGCCTCGCTCCAGTCCCATGTTGGACAGGATGGTGGCAAGGCGCGCCGAGCGTTCGCCGAGTTCGGCATAACGCTCTTCACCCGTTGCGTCGATCACAGCAGGATGATCGCGAAACTCCGCACATACGACATCGAAGCACGCTGCCACGCCAGGTACATGACCTGCCCCGTTCGGCAAGTCGCCTGGATAGTTGTCTCTGTGTGACATTTGCCGCTCTCTAATAATTTAGATGAAGGCCTTGTACTGAGCTACGCCTGGCCATTAGCGCGCAGCTAGCGCACATAACGGCGGCCGGTCCCGGCAGGCGCAAGCAGCACGAGGCTCTCTGCACCTGACCCGTGTCTCAAGCGCGAAAGATGCTGTAAGTGAAAGTTAATCTTTCGCGGACCACCTCTCCGTACGCCTTCGCACACACGAGCGATTCAACAACACATCAGCTCGACGAGATTGCGTGTTCAGAGCGTGTCAGGTGCCCGCGCTAAAGCCTGGAATCTGACGGGAGAACAGACCGCACGACGTTGAAGCAGACGCCGTCCGTCAATTCATTTCGACAATCGACCAGTCCGTGCTTCGGGCCGCTACTGCTCCCGCGCAGGTCGAACTGGGTGACAGGGCACAGATGCGCCATCGGGTTGCTTCCTCCGCCTCGCCGCCGACAAAGCGCGGTCTCGTGTCGCCGCGAATGGACAGATCGAACTCGAAGTGGGCCGGGGGTAGGGTAAAGCCGGTGCCGAGCGCTTTCAGGCAGGCTTCTTTGCGCGCCCAGCTTTCGAAGAAGACCTCTTGCCGTTCTTCATCCGGCAACGCGCTGAATTCCGCGCACTCCTGTATGGAGAACACTTCGAGTGGCACACACTCTTCGATCGGGCGAACGTTTTCTACGTCGATGCCGACCTCGAAGCCGTTCGAGATGGCAAGAGCCGCCGCACTCTCGCTGTGGCTGAGGTTGAAGCAGACCGTCCACCCGACAGGCTGGAGGTTGCAGAACGGTTTGCCGTCGGGACCATAGTCGAGGGCGACCTGTCGCGGCGATAAGCCGAGATAGCGGCTCAGGAGCTCCCTGAGTTCGCCTCGACCCGCCACATAGCGACGGCGATGCCGTTCGAAGCGGAACTTGTCGGCGCGCTCGCGCTCTTGCGTCGACAGCATGGCCCAGTGCCGATCGAAATCGTCACCGCAGACATCGAGATCCCACTGCCAGACATGCACTTCCTGTGCAGAGGGCGGTGTGAGGAGAGAAGAGGACATTGAAAAACCTGGATTCGACTGGCAGCGACACCCACGCGTCGCGGCGCACAGGACAGCAAACCGGCGTTCAGGAGGACGCCGGCTTTATCACGCGCCCTTCGGCGCCTTTTTGGGATTCGCGTTTTCGCGAATCGTGCCGCCAGAGTTCAACGAACTGGCATAAGGACGCTCTCGAAGGCAGCGCGATGCTTCTTCTATTACTGCAACTGCGCGAACGAAGATGAAGGCTTAGCTGACCGTGTCGGCCTGACGCATACGCGGCAGCAACCGGTCGAACTCACGCTTCACGAGGCCGTAGCATTCGCATGCACGCGATTCCAGCGCCTTGCGGTCGAGTACCTTGATATGGCCACGGCTGTGATGAATCAGGCCGTCGTCATGCAGCTTGCCCGCGGCTTCGGTGATGCCCTCGCGGCGTACGCCGAGCATGTCCGCGATCAGTTGCTGTGTGACCGTCAGCTCGTTCGAGGCGACGCGATCGATCTCGATCAGCAGCCAGCGGCACAGCTGTTTGTTCAGCGAGTGATGGCGGTTGCATGCAGCGGTCTGTGCGACCTGCGTGAGCAGGGCATGCATATAGAGCATCAGCAGGCGGCGCAGAAAATCGGAGCGCGCGAACTGCTGGCTGAGGGCTTGCGCCGTCATGCGGTAAGCGAAACCGGCGCTTTGCACCTGCACACGGTTAGGCATGGTCTCGCCGCCCGTCAATACCGGAACGCCGGTCATGCCTTCGCGTCCAACTGCGGCGATCTCAACCGAGCTACCGTCTTCCATCGTCGACAACATCGAGATGATCGCGGTAGTCGGAAAATAAACGTGATGAATACGTTGTCCGGAATCGCACAGAAGCTGTTCAGTGCGCAGATGGACGAGTTCGAGGTGAGGGGCGATGGCTTGCCACTCGTGGGAGGGCAGTGCGCCAAGCAAATGATTGCCGTGCAGATCGGATTGAAGCGTAAGCATGATTCGGTCCTCGCGTGGAGCCGCGTGAGGCAGCTCCTTGTTTTTTCTACCCGTCCCTGCATCCGTCTTGCGTTGCCGCCTGGCGAGCGGTCATGGATTTGCAGTGCGGGCCCCGTATGGCTGTTGCGCGCCAGCGTTATTTTTGGGTTGTGTACATCGGCGCTGGTGTTGCGCTTCTCATTTAGCGAGGACTGTGCCAGCTTGTCCGGAATGAGTACTGGTGCGACGCAGCGAAGAGGTCAATGGGGGTTTGCGCTGCAAAATGTGCGTTTTTGTTTCAATTTTGTACCAGGGGCCTCCCTGGTCATGGCCGCGCCCGAAGCATTTGTTTTTGACTCAAGTCTTTGATCGGATTGCGTTAGTTCGTGTCGGACAGGCGGCGGAGCAAGGCGAATCGACGCCGAAATGCTAGCTGGGCGGGACCATACACCGCCGTCCAAGATGACTCAGAAATGATTCACATGTGGTTAGCGGATTGCGTGGGCTGGCGCACGGAAGTGGTTTTTGACGACCAGTTCGATGTCGACGCAACCTTCTCGAACTCGCTACAACGAAATGCGTAGAGTGAGGTTCCATGCGCGCTGTGGGGCAGTCAGGTGATCCAGCGGATCGCGTCAGCGCTAAAAAAACGGTGCTTCAGTATTAATTCTGCATACCTCGGGCTCAAGTGCGGCATCTGTATCGTTCGCGTTAAACGGCACCTGGTGAATCGTTCATGAACAGTTGGACGACACGATGGAACATGCGCGAGCAGGCTTGTCCAGTTGACGGATTGCGAAGTGCCGCGTGCATCACGTCATGCGTGTGCGGGCCGAAGCGATGTGCATAGATGAAGTCGACGAGTCGTCCACGACAGTCGGCGGCGTACATGCGCTGCACGATGTGTGACTTGTGTGTGGCCGATGCGTGGCGCGAGTTGAAGCACGCGATTTTCGATGCAATCTTGACTCCTGAGTCGTTGAGGCAGATATGCCGAGGTTGTGCCTGCAACGACTTACTGGTGTCATGGATCAGGTGTAGTTCGAGGCCGTTCTGTCCTTCCCGGTTGTTCGCATTTGACTGCTTGTGACGTCTTGTCGTCGGTGCGCTTGCGCACCGAGTTCGAAAGGAGCGTCGGCGTACCTTGCGTGCATGGCAATGACCAGGTCCTGTCGAATAAATCGCAGGAGGGGACGCGCGATGAACTGGAAGACGCTCGAATTCGAGCAATGCACGGTACGTGAGTTGTATCTGATCATGCGCGCACGCAGCGCCGTATTCGTCGTCGAACAGTCGCACCTCTGTCTCGACGCCGACGGCCGCGACGAATACGCGCTGCACGTTTTCGCGGCCGAAGACATGTCTCACGCAATGCCGATCATGGCGTATGCGCGGATTCGGCGCGTCGATACGAAGCATCCGCAAGTGGTGCTCGACAAGGTCTTGACAAGCCCGGCGAGGCGCGGCGACGGCACGGCCGAGGAACTGATCGAGCGGGTTCTGTGGGCGACGGCGGAGCGCTGGCCGGGAATCCTCGTGCGAGTGACTGCGCCAGTCGGCATGCGTGCCTTCTATGAGCAGTTCGGCTTTCGCAAGGTGGAGGGGCCATTCCTCGACCATGGCGCGCTATCTGTCGGTTTGACGTGCCGCACGCGTAACGTCTGGGCGTCGATGGCCTTTGCCCGGCGCGAGCGCAGCATCATGTCGGGCGCGGGTACGTTCGAAAATCTGTGAGCACATCGGCGTGGGCCCCGAATCGCTGCGTGCTGCCGGAGATGGCACCCATTCGCGAGTTATCTGTCGGCGAAGATGGTAATTAATTCGGTATTCTAATCGTTATAACCACATGAACGGCAATGGCGTCGGTACGTCTTTCCGGCTTTGGCGCCTATGAACCCGTAGAGACAGATCGAAGGCCGCCGGGCCCGTGAGGCAGTGTGTGGGTACGAACAGAGACGGGCTGCCTGAGCATGCTCCAATCAAACTATCACGCCTATTGTGTCGGATTCAATCAGGGTCGCGGGGGCTCTGGGGGTGTGCATTGGAGAGGCTCGAATGAACAATTTCAATTTGAACGAATTTGCATCGCCGGCGGCGCAGCCAGCACTGGCACGCGAGGCAATGGAAGACTGCGTCGTGCAGCCCGTGATTCTCGCGGGCGGCTCGGGCACGCGGCTGTGGCCGTTGTCGCGCGAGCAAAGCCCCAAGCAGCTGATCAACCTGTTCGGCGATGAGTCGCTGCTCGAATCGACAGTTCATCGGCTCGAGCGCCTGTTTGCCGGCGAGCGCCAGTCTCAGGGTGCACCGGGCTTCGTGCGGGCTGCGCCGATCGTCGTATGCGGCGGCGATCTGCATCTGGCCACGCTCGAGCGGCTCAAGCGCTGCGGCGGCGTGCCGCGTGTTCTGGTCGAACCGTCGCCGCGCAATACCGCGCCGGCACTGACGCTCGCCGCGCTTGCCGCGCAGGCCGATCTGCCCGACGGCCCGGATCCGGTACTGATCGTCGTGCCTGCCGATCATCTGATTGCCGACAACGAGGCGTTCGTCGCGGCGCTTGCGCAAGCGGTGCTGCATGCCGCGCAGGGTGCCATCGTGACGCTGGGCGTGCCGCCCGAGCGGGCAGAGACGGGCTACGGCTATATCCGGATCGGCGCGCCGGTCGGGCTGCAAGGGGCGTGTGCAATCGACGGCTTCGTCGAGAAGCCGGATCGGGAACTGGCCGAACGCTACGTCGAGAGCGGCGGGTATTGGTGGAATAGCGGCATTTTCGTGGTGCGCGCGTCGGTGTGGCTCGCTGCCATTGCGCGTTGCCGTCCCTCGATCGCGTCGACGTGCGTGGAGTCGTTTGCGCGGGCGTCGCTCGACAGCACCGGCGCACGCCAGTTCGATCAGTCGGCTTTCGCAGCCTGTCCTTCCGATTCGATCGACTATGCGGTGATGGAACAGGTCGGTGCCGAGGCGGGTCTCGCCGGCGT
Organism: Paraburkholderia sp. GAS82; assembly: GCF_050436285.1. NCBI lineage: Bacteria > Pseudomonadati > Pseudomonadota > Betaproteobacteria > Burkholderiales > Burkholderiaceae > Paraburkholderia > Paraburkholderia sp. GAS82. Next base: position 153,395 of record NZ_JBNDLX010000004.1, on the reverse strand, counting down.
CGTCGTGCCGCTTGTCGCGGGCTGGTCCGATGTCGGCGCCTGGGATGCGGTCTGGGAAGCGTCGGGCAAGGACGCCGATGGCAACGTTGCCCGCGGCCGGGTGCTGTTCGAAGGTTCGAGCGACAGTTTCGCGCATTCGGATGGCCGCTTGGTCGCATGCGTCGGCCTGTCGGGCGTGGTGGTGGTCGAAACCGCCGATGCGGTGCTGGTGGCCGCCAAGGACCGTGTCCAGGACGTGCGCGCGATCGTCAGCCGCCTCAAGACCGAGCGCGGCCCGGAAGTGCAGGAGCATCGCAAGGTCCAGCGGCCGTGGGGCTTCTACGATTCGATCGACCGCGGCGAGCGCTTCCAGGTGAAGCGCATCGTGGTGAACCCGGGCGGCCGTCTGTCGCTGCAGATGCATCATCACCGCGCCGAACATTGGGTGGTCGTGCGCGGCACGGCACGCGTCACGCGCGGCGAAGAGACTTTCCTGATGTCGGAGAACCAGTCGACCTATATTCCGCTCGGCGTGACGCATCGGCTCGAGAATCCGGGCAAGACACCGCTCGAAATCATCGAGGTGCAATCGGGCGGCTATCTCGGCGAGGACGATATCGTGCGCTTCGACGATCAATATGGCCGTGCCCCGGAGGCGGCACATGAGAGTAGCGACACTTCGGGTCGCTGAACCGTCCGCTACCGGAGCCAGGTTGTGCGCTGTCGGACACAAGCTGTTGTAGATCCGCCAATCGACGACGCTGCGTGCGTCGTCGCACGATGCAATCTGTGAGGCCCGCGCACGCTTATCACGCAAGCTTGGCGCGCTTCTTCGGCCAGCGCGTTACATGAACGAAACAATTCTTCAGAGGGATAACCCTGTCAGGACGTTTCCCAACTGGCGCATCTGTTTTTAAGCTAGCACCGTATCGATTAATACAACAACAAACAATACAAAACGACACACGAGGGCCGCTTGATCAACAGGCTACGCGGGGGGATAACCCGCTTTCGGGGAGAGTGTCATGGAACAGGGAAACAAGGATCGTTCGTTGGTCAGCAAGGTCATGGACGGGCTCGTCACGGGCATCGTCGAAGAAAAATATGGCGCTGTGCTGCCACCGCAGGATGTGTTGTCCAAAGAGTTCGATGTGAGTCGAACTGTGATGCGTGAAGCGCTGTCGATGCTGCTTGCGCGCGATATGCTCGATGTGCGGCCGAAGATAGGCACGCGCATCAGGCCGATGCGCGACTGGCGGATGATCGATGAGGATGTGGTGAGTTGGCGTTTTCGTGCAAAGCCCGATCCGGTGTTTCTGCGCGATGTGATTGAGTTTCGCATCCTGATCGAACCGCGTGCGTGCGCTCAGGCGGCGGCGCGCGGCAGTGCGGCGGATATTGCCGGGATTCGCGATGCCTACGACGCGTTCCGCACCATCCGCCCGGGCGAGGCCGGCTATCAGGCGGCCGACGAGCTGCTGCATACGCGCATCGTGGTGGCGAGCGGCAACCAGTTCTTCCAGCAGATGGCTGCGATCATCCGCGGTGCGCTGGCGGCTGCCAATCCCATCGTGACGGCCAGGCCGGGCGCGTGGGAGACCGTGGTGGCGAACCACGGGCGCGTGGTCGCGGCGATCGAGCGGCGCGATGCGAAGGAAGCGGAAGCGGCTTCGCTCGCGTTGATCGATTTCACAGCGGAAGAGATCGGCAGCACGTTTTCGGCTTAGTTGGCGGTTCGCGGTTGCGTGCGATCGGGGAGACCAGGGCGACAATGGCGCCTGGTCTCTACCGCACCGGAACTCGAACGCCACATGAACAACGCTCTGGAGGCCGTCCCCGGAGGGGACGTGCCTGAACACTTATCCTCTGTGAACCCCACCGTGATTCGCTGGGGCATCGTCGGCACGGGGCGTATCGCCCGCCGCTTTGCCCAGGGCCTCGCGTATGTCGAGGCCGCGCAACTGACCGCGCTCTGGTCGCGCCGCGCCGAACCGGCGGCTGCTTTTTCCGCAGAGTTCGGCGGCACGGCGTGCGCGAGCTTCGACGCGCTGCTCGCCAGCGGTATCGACGCGCTCTATATCGCCACGCTGCAGGACAGCCACGTGGACTACGCGATCGCGGCGCTCGAGGCAGGCCTGCACGTGCTGTGCGAAAAGCCTGCCACGATCAATGCCGCCCAGCTCGAACGCGTGCTGACGGCCGCGCGCGGTGCGCGACGGCTCTTCATGGAGGCGATGAAGCCGCCTTTCTATCCACTGTATCGGGCTTTGCGCGCCCATCTGGCTGACGACCCCATCGGCGAAATCGGCCTTGTGCGGGCCGGCTGTTCGGCGGCTAACGTGCCGCCCGATCATCCGTCGTTTTCCTTCGAACACGCGGGCGGCGCGTTGCTCGACATCGGCATCTACGAGATGTTCCTGGCCGTCGACTGGCTCGGTGCGCCGCTCGAGGTGCAGACGCTCGGCCGGCTCGGGCCGACCGGCGTCGATATTTTTGCGAGCCTCAATAGCCAGCACGAGCGCGGCATCTCGCAACTGTTCTGCGGGCTCGACCTGCATGGCAAGGGCGATGCGCTACTGTTGGCGGCGGGCGGACACGTCACGATCCACGAGAACTGGTGGAATCCGGCCCGCGCCACGATCCGCTATGCCGATGGGCGCGTCGTCGAACTGGATGTGCCGTTCGAAGGCGGAGGCCTCAACTATGAAACCGCGCATTTCTGCGAGCTGATCCGGGCGGGGCAACTGGAGAGTCCGGTGATGCCGCACGCGAAGTCATTGCAGATGATTGCGATGACCGACGCGGCGCGGGCCGCGCTAGGACTGCGTTTTGCGGGAGAGTGAGCCGCGCGAAGGGCGGTGTGGGCAGAGCCGCGCTTCGGGCACCCGTGACGCGCACGGTGTGCCGCGGTGGTACGATTTGCGCGGACGCGGTGCCCAGGCGCCGCCGAAGCTTTCGATTACCTTCCGCAGGAGCCGCTTTCGATGCGCATGCTTGGAAAATTGTGGCGCGAGAACAAGGGTCTTGTCGCCTTTATCGTGCTGATGGTGTTGTTCCGTAGTGCGATCGCCGACTGGAACGTGGTGCCGAGCGGCTCGATGCTGCCGACCATTCGCGAGGGCGACCGCATCCTCGTCGACAAGATGGCCTATGACCTGCGCGTGCCGCTCACGCATATCGCGATCGCGCATCTGCACGATCCGCAGCGTGGCGACATCGTCACGATCCAGTCGTCGGCAGCCCACGAACTGCTCGTCAAGCGGCTGATCGGCCTGCCGGGCGACAGCGTGGCGATGCGCGACAACGTGCTGTATGTGAACGGCGTGCGCGCGGCCTATCAGCCGCTCAAGTTCGGGCCGCTGCCGGGCGATGCGTCGTCGCCGGGCGACTATCTGACTGAGCGCTTCGACGGTGTGTCGCATATCGTGCGGCTCTCGCCGGACTCGCCGAGCCCGCGCAATTCGTTTGGGCCGGTGGTCGTGCCGCCGGGCCAGTATCTGATGCTTGGCGATAACCGCGACAACAGCGCGGATTCACGCTACTTCGGCTTTTTCCCGCGCACAGAACTGATGGGCCGCACGCGTCGCGTCGCGTTCTCGCTCGACCCCGATCACTACTACGAGCCGCGCTTCAGCCGCTTCGGGGCGCCGCTGGATGCGCCGCTGGCGGCGCGCTGAGCGCTCGCCGATCAGGTACGCGTGCGATCACGCTGCTACGCGGTGGCAGTCCGGACGCCTCGCCTCACACGTGGCTCAGTGCCGCGTGGGTAGTGCGAGGCGCTGTTCGTACCAGTGCTGGACCCATTCGAGCACCTGGCACAGCACCCAGTAGATGGCCGCCGCAGCGAGATAGAGCGGCAGCGGCTGATAGGTCGACGCAATCACTTCCTGCGCGCTGCGCAACAGTTCGGTCACGGTGATCACCGACACCAGCGACGTGTCCTTGATCAGGCTGATCAGACTGTTCGACAAACTCGGCACGGCGATGCGCAGTGCCTGCGGGGCCACCACATACCGCAGCGTCTGACGCCGCGACAGACCTAAGCTGTAAGCCGCGAGCCACTGGCCACTCGGAATGCCGAGGATGGCGCCGCGCATGCTCTCCGACAGATACGCCGCGACATTCGCCGACAGCGCGATCACACCCGCAGGCGTTGGATCGAGCGAGATGCCGAGGCTCGGCAAGCCGTAGTAAATCACGAAGATCTGCACCAGCAACGGTGTGCCGCGCATCAGGCTCACGTAGACGCGCGCGATCCAGTTCAACACGCGGTTGTGACTGATGCCCATCACGGCGATGACGCTGGCGGCAAGCAGTCCGAAGATCATCGACAGGACCGCGAACTTGACCGTCAGAATGGCGCCCTGAGCGAGCACCGGAAGCGATTGGACGAGCAGGGAAGTGGTGGACATGGGCGATGAGTGATGTGCGCAGCAAAGCGCACATCATAAACGCTCAGTGGCTAAACGCTCAGTGGGGCTCAGTTCGCGATGGGCTTCGTGACGTCGATGCCGAACCACTTCTCGGAGATCTTCGTGAAGGTGCCATCCGCTTCGAGCTGGGTCATTGCGTCGTCGATCGCCCTGGCGAACTTCGGATTGCCCTTCTTGAACGGAATGCCCGACGGCGTGCCGGTGCCGACCATCGCGCCGGTGCGCAGCGGCAGCGGCGAGGTCTTCAGCAGATAGGCCAACATCAGACGGTCGTTGAGCGCGGCGTCGAGACGGCCTGCGGCGAGGTCAGCAAGATATTCAGGTGCGCCCGGATAGGTCTTGACGTCGATGCCCGGCACCGACTTCGCCATATCCATGTAGTTCGTGCCGAGACCCACGCCGAGCTTCTTGCCCTTCAGGTCGTCGAGCGACTTGAACTCGCGCGAGTCGTCCTTGCGTTGGATCAGCTGGGCCGCGGAGAACGTGTAGCCGGGCGAAAAATCGAGCACCTGTTTGCGCGCGTCCGTGATGCCGACCTGGTTGACGATCACATCGAACTTGCCGGCCTGCAGACCCGCGATGATGCCGCTCCATTCGGTCGTCACGAACACCGGCTTCACGCCGAGCTTCTGCGCGACCGCTTTGGCGATATCCACGTCAAACCCGACCAGCTCACCCGACGGCGCCTTGGAGTCGAACGGCGGGAACGTGCCTTCGAGGCCAATGCGCAGCGTGCCGCTTTGCTTGACCTGATCGAGCAGGTCTGCCGCGTGGGCGGCTACGGCGGTGAACGAGGCGCCGATCAGACCAGCCACGAGGAGTTTTTTCAGCAAGCGAGATTTCATCGTCTTCCTTTATTCGTTTTTTTGCCCGTGCGGGCGGTTGGAACATCGGAAAGGATAACAAAGCAGACTATCAATACTTAAATACTGTTTGTTTATGCCTATATAACGTGGCCGGGCGTTGCCCGGGCTGGCATAGCCTTAGTTTAAGCCAGCGCCTGCGCGCATTCGGCTACCAGCGCCGGGCCGCGGTAAATGAAGCCCGTGTAAAGCTGGACCAGCGCCGCGCCGGCGGCGAGTTTGGCGCGCGCGTCTGCGCCGGAAAAGATGCCGCCGACGCCGATGATCGGCACGGTCTCGCCGACTTCGGCGCGCAGTTTGCGGATCACTTCATTGGAGGCATCGAATACCGGCTTGCCCGACAGGCCGCCGGTTTCCTCGGCGTGCGGCAGACCCGTGACCGCCGTACGCGACAGCGTCGTATTGGTGGCGATCACGCCTTCGAAGCGATGGCGCAGCAGCGTGTCGGCAATCGATTTGATCTGCTCGTCGTCGAGGTCCGGGGCGATCTTCAGTGCGAGCGGCACCAGCTTGCCGTGCAGATCCGCGAGACGCTGCTGCTTTTCCTTCAGTGCGGCGAGCAGGGCGTCGAGTTCGCCGGCGCCCTGCAACTGGCGCAGGTTCTTCGTGTTCGGCGACGAGATGTTGACCGTCACGTAGCTCGCGAACGGATAGACGCGCTCGAGACAGTACAGATAGTCCTCGGCGGCGCGCTCGATCGGCGTATCGGCGTTCTTGCCGATGTTCAGTCCCAGCGGACCGCGATAGCGCGCGGCCTGCACGTTCTTCACGAACTGGTCGACCCCGGCGTTGTTGAAGCCCATCCGGTTGATCACAGCGTTCGCCTGCGGCAGGCGGAACATGCGCGGCCGCGGATTGCCTGGTTGCGCGCGTGGCGTGACCGTACCTACCTCGATAAAACCGAAGCCCAGCGCGGCCAGCCCGTCGATGCACGCGCCGTCCTTGTCGAGCCCGGCTGCAAGTCCCACCGGGTTGCGGAACGTCAGCCCCATCACGGTGCGCGGCGCGTCGGGCACGCGCGGCGCGAGCGCGCTTGCGACGCCCGTGCGGCCGGCCGCGCCGAGCAGGCGCAAGGTCAGGTGGTGAGCGTCTTCCGCGTCCATGCGAAAGAGTTGGGCGCGTACGAGCGGGTAGAGGGAACTGAACACGGGGCGGAGCCGGACGGCTGGAAATGGGAACCCGGTATTTTACCGGCTTTAACGAGACGGCAGGGCGCGGAGGCGGGGGAGAGTTCGCCGCGCTGGAATCGGCAGGGAGGTTCAGCGGGGCAGCTTGACGGGGCCGCGCCGGCCCTGAATCGCGGCGTCGACGGGCGCCAGCTCGAGGCTTTGCGGATCGAGCGTGCGCCATGTGCTGTCCACGAGGCCTTCCAGCGGTCGGAAGTTGGCCTTGTACGCCATTTTCTGGCTCTCGCGGATCCAGTAGCCGAGATAGACGTAAGGCAGACGCAGGCTGCGCGCCTGTTCTATCTGCCAGTAGATGTTGTAGGTGCCGAAACTGCTGTGCGCGAGATCCGGTTCGAAGAACGTATAGACCGACGAGAGCCCGTCGCCGAGGATGTCGATCATGCTGATCATGCGCAGCACGCCCGGCGCGTCAGGGTGTCCCGCGAGCGGCTCGCGGAATTCGACCAGCCGCGAGTTGATCCGGCTTTGCAGCAGGAACTGCTCGTACTGATCGCGGCTGTCGCGATCCATGCCGCCGCCGGCGTGCCGTGCCGACTGATAGCGCATGTAGAGCGCGTAATGCTCTTCGTCGTAGTGCAGCGGTGCAACCGTGGCGACGAGACCGCCGTGTTTTTTCCACACCTTGCGCTGGGTGCGGTTCGGCTCGAACTGGTCGACCGGCACGCGCACCGGCACGCAGGCGCGGCAGCCGTCGCAATACGGGCGGTAGGTGAACACGCCCGAGCGCCGGAAGCCCGCCTTGACCAGGTCGGTGTAGACGTCGGAATTAATCAGATGGCTTGGCGTGGCGACTTGCGAGCGTGCCACGCGCCCCTCCAGATAGCTGCAAGGATACGGCGCCGTTGCATAGAATTGCAGCGCGGAAAGGGGTGAAAGCGGCAGCTCGTTGGGGTGCGTCACGTTGGCAGCTCTCGAAGCGTCTCTGAGTATTTCAAACCCGTTTTACCAGCAACGGGCCCGGCTATGCTCGCTACGCCGCAGGCGCGACGACATCGAGCAGGACCGTCTTGTCGAAGCGCCAGGGGATGGGCGCGGCATCGACAGACGCGCGGACATGCGCGATGAACGCCTTGCGCGCTATCTCGCGACCGCCCAGCGACGCCAGATGCGACGTGTTCTGCTGGCAGTCTATCATTTCTATTTTGTGACGTCGCAAGTGTCCGATGAGCGCGGAGAGCGCCATTTTCGACGCATCCGTGACCTCCGCGAACATCGACTCGCCGAAGAACATGTGCCCGAACGACACGCCATACAAACCGCCTACGCGCTCGCCTTCGAACCAGGTTTCGATGCTGTGCGCATCACCCGTGCGATGCAGCGACGTGTAGGCATCGACGACGTCCGCGGTGATCCACGTGCCGCGCTGGCCGCGGCGCGGCGCCTGGGCGCAGGCGCGCATCACAGCGGGGAAATCGTGGTCGACGCGGATTTCCCAGGCGTCCTCGCGCAAGACCCGCTTCAAGGTCTTGCGTAGTGAGGGGGATACCTTGAATTCGGCCGGACGCAGGATCATGCGCGGGTCCGGGCTCCACCAGAGCACCGGCTGACCGTCTGAATACCACGGGAAAATGCCGCGCCGGTAGGCGTCGATCAGGCGCGAGGGCAGCAGGTCCGCACTGGCGGCAAGCAGGCCCGGCGCGCCGCTGGCCGCGCCGAGCGCGCGCTCCACGGCAGGGAACGGATCGTCGGGTCCGAGCCAGGGAACCATGCCGGGACGCTCAGCCTTCGCGCAGCGAACGGAAGATGTCGCCGGTGTGCAGGCCGTAACTGCCGGTCTGACGGTCAGCGAAATAGAAGCGCAAGGTCTGGCCGACGGTGGGAAACGCGATGTCGTCCCACGGAATCTCGTGTTCCTCGAACAGCTTTACTTCGAGGCTTTCCTCGCCGGCATCCACGTCGAGATCGAGCAGCCGCGCGAGGTAGAAAATATGCACCTGATGCACATGCGGCACGTTGAGCAGCGAGAACAGGTTTTGCACCTCGACGCGCGCGCCCGCTTCCTCCAGCGTTTCGCGGGATGCCCCTTCGGAGGTCGTCTCACCCATTTCCATGAAGCCGGCGGGCAAGGTCCAGTAACCGTAGCGCGGCTCGATGGCGCGGCGGCAGAGCAGCACCTTGTTGTCCCAGACGGGGATGGTGCCGACCACGTTGCGCGGATTCTGATAGTGCACGGTACCGCAACTGGCGCAGACAAAACGCTCGCGATTGTCGCCCGGCGGAATGCTCAGGCTGACCGGGTGACCGCAGACAGAACAGAATTTCATAGGAAGGGGACGAAGAATGGTGATAGGAGTTTATCACCAGGGCGAGCTTAGAAGATGGGAGCGATTGAGTTGGAGAAAAGCAGGAGCGCGGAGCAGTAGCGCTGGCCCTGGCCGGATGGCTAATCCGAAAGAATCGCTTAGCGAAGGGCGGGCGATTGCGTTAGGATTGCTACTCTATTTGGTTGCCCTCGTAAGGGGCACTTGTCACGCAGTGGGGAAGGGCATTATGCGCAAGTGGAAAATCTTTGAACAGCTTCGGTTTATCTTCGGTTGTGGGGTGATTGGCGGGGTCACGGCCAGCATGTTCTTTGGTTGGATCGACCGATCGGTTGATATGCAGACAATAGGCATTGTGATTGGCGCAGGAGCGGCGACGCTCACAGAATTTGATATCGTCTGAGCATGGCGCTACAAGTTGGCATAACTCTATTCGGACTACAGATTGATGGAGGTTGGGTTGATGAATTTTCCTACTTGATGGCGGTTGCGTGGTCGTGGGCCCGCTATGTCAAACGCGTGTGCTTGCCGACGCGGCGTTCTGCGAGGCGGGTGCATCCAATGCGGGCGTTTTTCTGCAAAATGACTGCGGCGGACTTTTTCGGCGGCCTCGGTCTTTTCCCGCTGTGTGTACTGGCCGTGTCGGTGTTTTCAAGTTCGCTGGTGCAGGCGCTGCTGTCGGGCAACCGTTTGCTTTTGAGTGCGGCTGGAATCATCGCGCTATATGCGATGCTCGAGAATTTTTAGCGAAGCCGCGAAGGAAGAAAAGCTGTGGGGCGCAAAGTAAGAAGAAGAGGGAAGCCGGCAGAAGAGACGCAAACAAAAAAGGCCTGCCGGTTTGGCAAGCCCTTGATGTTGTTCGACGTTAGCTACTTGGTTGCGGGGGTAGGATTTGAACCTACGACCTTCGGGTTATGAGCCCGACGAGCTGCCAGACTGCTCCACCCCGCGTCCGTCGAAGAAAAGATTATAGCGGAACCAGATTGTCCGTGCAATACCTTTTTAAGAATCGACTTCAACGCACGGATGATGGCGGTGCTGTTACGTGCTCGCGAAGTGGCTTGTTGCAGCTAGAATCCGTGTTCCATCTGCGTTGCCACTCCGTTGATCTTCGTTGGTCATCGGCAAGTGATTGCAGCGTGTCCTTCCTTCATTCCTTTCCCGCTCATGGACATCGTTCACGATCTGCAGTCGATTGTCGCTCAGGAAAACGCGCTGGTGTTTCCTCAATTCGATGCCGACCGTGCGTGGCAACTCGGCGCTTATCTGCACGAGCTTGCCAATGCGCGCGGACTCGCGCTGGCCATCGACATACGCACGTTCGGTCAGCCGCTGTTCTTCAACCTGCTCCCCGGTGCGACACCTGACAATGTCGACTGGGCGCGCCGCAAGGGCAACACCGTTGCGCATTTCCGGCGCAGCTCTTATGCAATCGGTTTGCGTATGCAGCAGGCGGGCAGCACGCTCGCCGAAAAGCACGGCTTGTCGCTCAACGAATATGCGTCGCATGGCGGTGCGTTTCCGTTGACTGTCGCCGGCGCCGGTGTGATCGGTTCGGTGACGGTGTCGGGCTTGCCGCAGCGATCGGATCACGAACTGGTCGTGGAGGCGTTGTGCGCGCACCTCGGTCACGACTACAGCAAGCTCGCGCTGGCAAAGGCCTGAACCGATGCGCTTGCCACCGTATGTGCTGCTCGCCATTGCCATCGTCGCGGAAGTGATTGCCACTTCCGCACTACGCGCCTCGGAGGGCTTCTCGCGTCTTTTACCCGCAGTCGTCGTGGTGCTGGGTTACGGCGTGGCGTTCTACTGTCTTTCGTTGACGCTCAGAAGCATTCCCGTCGGCATCGTTTATGCGATCTGGTCGGGCGTCGGCATTGTTCTGATTACGCTGGTTGCCGTGGTGCTCTACGGTCAGGTGCCCGACTGGCCCGCCATTTTCGGACTTGGGCTCATCATCTGCGGCGTCGTCGTGCTCAACCTGTTCTCGAAGATGCAGGCGCACTGACGCCTCGCGTTTTATTTGCAGCGGACGATCATCGAACGGTTTTTCACATTCGCCGTAACGACGTTGGTGACGCCGCCGCCTGTCGGGCCGCCCTGGTCGTTGTCTTTGGAGATGATGTCGTAGCCGGTGGCGCCGCAAGCCTGGCCCGCTTGCACGTAGCACGATGCCCAGCTCGAGTCGGCGTCCGCGCCGCTGCAGTTAACCGCGAAGCCGGTTTCTCCGTTTGGCAGATTGATCAGCGAGGTTGTATTCGACGACGCACATGCGCTGAGACCGACAGTGGCCAGCACGGCGAGGGGCAGCGCAGCGTGGCGCGCAAACCCGCGGCGGGTGCCGCATGCGGCGATGGCGGCCAGGCGTCGGCTAAACGGGAGACAGCCCCGCGTAAGTGGCTTCATGGTGTTTCCTTTTTAGACGGATGACGACGGAAGTCTAAAAACATTCTCCCATATCGCCGATTCGAGGTTCGTGTGGGCCGACGCACAGATCGTACCCGACCCCAGGATGCGTCTGCGCTGCGCTTGGGGATCGTGCGTTGTCCGTAAGGCAACAGCATGTTCTCGCGCGCAGAACTTATTGGGCTCAAAAGCGACTTATACCTTAGAGGAACACCTCGGCGCGCAACGATGCGCGCCCGCCGGTCTGCGCCGAACGTGGTGGACCCGCGAAAATTAACGAGGAGAACGCATATGGCAGAACGTGTGAGCGGTCCGTACCGCGGTTACTTCATCAGTGCCGCTGCGCGCCTCGTGGCCACATATGAGGCGGCGGAGGCGAACGCGCCCGACGCGATTTACGTGGGCTCGGTGAGCCTGTCGCAGCGTGGCCCGGATGATTCGCATCGTATCGAGACGTTGCTTGACCTTGGCGGCGAACATCGCTTCGCTACGGAAGCAGAGGCGCTCGAACATGTCGAGCAGTCTGCGAGAGCTTACATCGACCGGTTGATCGAGCATGATTGAAGCAAGTGCTCCCGGTGTCGGCTTTAGGGAGTGGACCACGGTCCGTTCGGGCGAGTACCATAAGCGCGACACCCGAACGCGCGGGACTGCGTGTTCCGATGCCTGCTTTTCCGACGGATTCTTCTGATGAGGCAACCATGGAAATTCGGTTTCCCGCGGACGCGCCCGCTTACCGCGATTCCAATCTGACTGTCGTATTCCGCGCGCTGGTTGACGGCGAGACCGTGCCGTGCGCGATCTCGGTCGAAGCGCTCGAGGACCATTTCGGCGCGCGCTCTGAAGATCTCGAAGGCTGGATGCGCGCATTCGATGCCGGGCGCGGCCGTATTGAAGAAGTGGCGCGCGAGCATTTGCAGATCAGCAACGGCACCCCGGTGTTGCTGAAGAGCGGTCACTTTCCGCCAGGCAACGTCGCCGGACTGTGAGGCTGCCGGCCAAGCGTCAAACCGCGCGTCTTTAGTGCCTGTTCGGTTGTGGCTGCGAACTGGCCCCTGCCAACGCGATGCGGATCCCATCGTCATAGGAGGTCTTGCGGATCGGACCGATCAACGCTTGCAGCGCGCTGTCGTCGAGCACGAGCGGCTCGCTCATCAGGTAGTTCATCTCCACCAGTTCGCGCATGATCGGATTGAAGAGGCCGAGCACGCGCAGCATCGGCTTGCCGGCCACCATCATCTTGAGCTTATGTCCGGCTAGTGCGTACGCTTTCTCGGCAACCTCACGCTGCGTAATCGTGCCGGGGCCGGCGAGGTGCAGCCAGCGCCCGTAGGCCTCAGGGGTGCGCGTGAGCGTCTCGACTACCGGGCCGACATCCGGCACGAACACGAATTCGTGCCGCACATCGATGGGGCCGACCATCTGCGCGCGCGTGCCATGCGCCGCGCCTTCGAAGACGCCATTCAGAACGCTGCGTTCGATGCCCGGGCCGTAGAAGTCCGGCAGGCGCAAGACGAGCGTCGACAGTCCCTTGCGACCGTGCGCCTCGAGCACCAGATTTTCCTGGGCGAGCCGCATCTTTCCTTTGAACGTGTGCGGCTCACGGGGATGGTTCTCCGTCACGAATTCGCTGCGTGCGCGACCATAGGGATAGACCGTGCCGATCAGGATCAGGCGCTCGACGCCCGCTGCGTTCAAGCCGGCCAAAGTTTTTTCCATCAACGGCGGATGCTTCTCGAACTGGTTATAGGGCACCCCGACCAGATACACCGCGGTCTGCAGACCTTGGGCCGCGGCCGTAACCGACGCCGGATCTTCCGGGTTCCAGGTGACGATTTCCGCATACGGATCGTGGCCGAAGGCCGCTTCGAGCGCACTGCGCGAGCGTCCGATGACCCGATAGTGACGACCGGCCGCGGCGAGCGCGACAGCAATGCTTTGCCCGATAGCGCCCGCGGCGCCGAACAGCCCGACTTTCCCTGCGTTTTCCATGACGACTCCTTGAACAGGTGGCTGCCGGACACTACCCTTGAGTGGCCGGTCAAAATTTTATGAACGATGTTCAGTAAACGGTGTTCAGTTTAATTTGACTTTTCAGTTTGTCAACCGGAAAATGCATGCCATGGGAATCACAGAAAGAAAGACTCGCCAGAAGCAGGCGCTGCGCGAACGCATCCTCGATGCGGCGCGGCGCATCGTGGTGCGCGAAGGCTTCGCTGCGCTGTCGATGCGCAAGATTGCCGACGCCATCGAATATTCACCAGCCACGCTGTACCTGTACTTCGCAAGCCGCGACGAGATTGCGCGCGCGTTGTGCACCGAAGGGTATGCGCAGCTTCTTGCCACGTTCGAGCCGCTCGCGCAGATTGCCGATCCGGCAGAGCGCCTGAAGGCGATGGCGCGCGCCTATGTGGGGTTCGGCGTCGCGCATCCGCAGACATACCGGCTGATCTTCATGGAAGATCCAACGTATATGGGTGCCGCGCTCGGGGCGGCGTCCGAAGCGGAACAGTGCGCCGGCAGCGAGCCTGATAAACGGGCGGATAAAGGGGCGGATAAAGGGGCTGACAAGCACCCCGAAAGTCATACTCAGGCCGTGGCCCCCTTGATCAACCCGGCGGCGTCCGACGACTCGAGCGACGCAGCGATGCGTCTCATGGTCAGCGCGCTCGACGAATTGAAAGCGGCAGGGCGCCTGCGCACGTCGGCGGAAGGTGCGGTATTTTCCCAGGTGTTGTGGGCCACGCTGCACGGTATCGTCGCGCTCAATCTCACGTGCCCGGTGTTTCCGACTGCACCGCTCGGAACCATCATCGACGCCGCGCTGGACGCCTGGTTCGGCGAGCGGGAGCCGCCGGCGGCGTCCCGGGATGCACCAGTGGTTGTCGCGACCGCGGCCAACGACATCCCGGCCGCTGGCCCGGCCGCACCAGCCACCCCGTCTGCAACGGCACCGCGCGCACGGCGCCCCGCCGCAAAGCGTAAAGCGGCGGGTGCGTGATAACGTTCAGCCTTCCCATCCACCGGTCTTTTCACCTGTCACGTCATGTCAATTTCTGAAGCCGCCGCCGTCAGCGAAGAAGTCACCACCTACATTGCCAACCGGATCGGTTTTATCGAGCTCGAACGCCCGAAAGCGTTGAATGCACTGTCGACCGGCATGATTCGCGCGATCCAGGCCGCTCTCGATGCGTGGCGCGAGGAACCCGGTGTGCTCGCCGTCGTGGTGCGCAGCCAGCACCCGCGCGCGTTCTGCGCGGGCGGCGATATCCGCTTCCTGTACGAGTCCGTTCAGCGCGGGGATGGGGCGGCGCGCGATACGTTCTTCATCGAGGAATACCGTCTCAATCACAGCATCTTTACCTATCCGAAGCCTTACATTGCGCTGATGAACGGCGTGGTGATGGGCGGTGGGATGGGCATTTCGCAAGGGGCGCATCGTACGGGCGGCCTGCGCGTGGTGACCCAGTCGACCCGTATGGCGATGCCGGAAACGCGCATCGGGCTCTTTCCCGATGTCGGCGCGGGCTGGTTCCTGGCCCGCACGCCGGGCGCGCTCGGCCGCTATCTGGCCGTGACCGGTGAGACGATCGGGGCGGCCGATGCCCTGTACGCAGGTCTCGCCGATACCTACATCGACGATGAAGCCTTGCCCGCGCTCGTCGAAACGTTGCGTACCGAGGTGTTCGAGCATGGCGCGGATGTGGTGGCGTGCGTCGAGCGCGAAACCTCGGCCCACAAGGTCGTTCCAACGCCCGATACTTCGCCGCTGGCCAGTGCCCGCGCCTTGATCGACGGGCATTTTGCGCTGCCGGACATGAAGCAGATTCTGGCTTCGCTCGAAGCGGAACAAACCGGCTGCGAGGCCGCCGACTGGGCCGAGCAGACCATCGGCGTGCTGCGTGAACGCTCGCCGCTGTCGATGGCCGTTTCGCTGGAAGTGGTGACACGCGCGGAGGGGGCGATGGCCGATTGTCTGCGTCGCGACCTGGATCTGACCCGTACGAGCTTTGAACACGGCGACGTGGTCGAAGGCATTCGGGCCCGCATCATCGACAAGGACAACGCGCCGCACTGGCGTTTCACCCGTATTGAAGACGTCGGCGCCGACGACGTTGCGCGGATGTTCGACAGTCCGTGGCCGGCCGCCGAGCATCCGTTGGCCGATCTGCAGGGCTAAACCCCCGAATCGCCGGGGTACCGGCGCCGCATCAGCGAAATCGCAGCCGCGCCGGTGTCAGCGTCATTCCTCGTCTTCGAACGCCATAAAGGCACGCATGAACACGAGCGCGCCCCATCCCCACATGGCGTTTGCCGCGAATCCCATGGCGAGGCGCGGCAGCATGTTGCCGCTCGGCCAGATGCCCCGCAGCGGATCCACCACGAAAACGCTCGCCGCCGTCAGCACGATGCCGCCGAACACGAAGGCCTGAATCCACGGCGCACGCCGCTCGGGCGCCACGCGCAGCAGCCACGCCATCAGCACGGCCCAAACGGCACTCCAGACGGCGTTGGCGATGAACTCCGGCAACCCCAGCGGCTGAAACGGCGCGGTCGAGAAACCTGCCGGATCGATCAGCCCGGCTGCATGCAGCAGTCCGAGGGTGGACTCATGAAAAAACAGCGAAGCCAGAAAGCCGGAGACGAACGGCAGGATGATTTTTTGCATGCAATGCAGCGCCAAGGACCCGGGCGCAACTGACGCGGCCCGCGCCGGATTATCGAAAGACGCGTCATTATATAGACGCTCCGGCAGGTTTCAGCCAAGCCGCTTGTATGCTTTAGCGTCAGGCTAATCACGAAAGTGGAAAACCTAAGCTAAAAAAAATCGTTCAAAAGCCTGGGGCCGATCCATAGACTGTTTCTCCATGTAGACGGCATGACTGCCGTCGTCCACTTTTCGTGCCCCGCCGAGGTGCACGTTTCGTCAAGGGAAGCTGTCGCGATGTCCTCTCTGAAGCCGATCTCCGCCATCCTCGCTGCGGCGCCTGGGCGCGCCGAGCCTTGCTGTCTGGTCTGCCGTTAGTCACGCATCGGGGCCTAATGCCGGCTCTGCCGCTAGTCCGCATCGCACGACGCTCGCGATCTTCGCGGTCCTGTAGACACGCTTTTCCGGTTTATCGCTCGACGCGTGCTCCGGCAACCGCCCGGGCCAGCGTCGCAGGTCCGGTCCGCCGCGCTCCGGTAGCGCGTGGCCGCCGGCCCTTTCGTCCTTCATCAATCCAGTCTCGAACAAGCAGGAGCAGCAAATGAATGTGTTCTGGTTCATCCCGACTCACGGCGACAGCCGATATCTCGGTACGTCCCAAGGCGCACGCGCAGCCGATTACGACTACTTCCAGCAGATCGCCGTCGCCGCCGATACGCTCGGCTACGAGGGCGTGCTGCTGCCGACCGGCCGTTCATGCGAAGACGCGTGGGTGGTGGCCTCGAGCCTGATCGCCGCGACGCGGCGTCTGAAGTTCCTCGTCGCGATCCGTCCGGGCATCACGTCGCCGGGGCTGGCGGCGCGCATGGCGTCGACGTTCGACCGTCTGTCGGGCGGCCGCCTGCTGATCAACGTGGTGACCGGCGGCGATGCAGCGGAGCTGGAAGGCGACGGCGTGTTCGTCAGTCACGACACGCGCTATGAGATCACCGACGAGTTCCTGCACATCTGGCGCAAGATGCTGGCCGCCGCGCATACCAACGACACGATCGACTTCGAAGGCAAGCATCTGCAGTCGAAGGGCGGCAAGCTGCTCTATCCGCCGGTGCAGAACCCGCATCCGCCGCTGTGGTTCGGCGGCTCGTCGCCGGCTGCCCATGAGATGGCCGGCGAGCACATCGATACGTACCTGACCTGGGGCGAGCCGCCGGAAGCGGTCGCGAAGAAGATCGCCGACATTCGTGCGCGCGCCGAAGCGCATGGCCGCAAGATCAAGTTCGGGATTCGCTTTCACGTCATCGTGCGTGAGACGGAAGAGGAAGCGTGGGCCGCCGCCGACAAGCTGATTAGCAAGCTGGACGACGAAACCATCGCGCGTGCGCAGGCGTCGTTTGCCAAGATGGATTCGGAAGGACAGCGCCGCATGGCTGCGTTGCATGGCGGCAAGCGCGGCGGTCGCGCAGATCTCGAGGTCTATCCGAACGTATGGGCAGGCGTGGGGCTCGTGCGCGGTGGGGCAGGTACGGCGCTGGTCGGTAGTCCTGAGCAGGTTGCCGCACGCATGAAAGAGTATGCGGATCTCGGCATCGACACGTTCATTCTGTCCGGTTACCCGCACCTGGAAGAGTCGTACCGCTTCGCCGAACTGGTGTTCCCGCTGTTGCCGAACCGCAAGCGCACCAGCGCGAGCGGGCCGCTTTCCGGGCCGTTTGGTGAAATCGTCGGCAATATCCATTTGCCCAAGGTCAGCGCCAGCTAATTGCGTCCCGGCGTGGCCCCTGCATCAAGAAGGAGTGGAGTAAGCAATCATGGCTCGATCCAGTGGAACCGAAAATG
The DNA here is from genome assembly GCF_050436285.1 of Paraburkholderia sp. GAS82. NCBI lineage: Bacteria > Pseudomonadati > Pseudomonadota > Betaproteobacteria > Burkholderiales > Burkholderiaceae > Paraburkholderia > Paraburkholderia sp. GAS82. The sequence goes on along the minus strand of NZ_JBNDLX010000004.1, from coordinate 135,782 downwards.
TTTGGCGGCGTATCGGCGGGCATGCTGTGCCGTGGATTGCCCCGCTTGTGATCCTGCTCGCGTGGGAAGTCGCTGCGCGCAGCGGTCTGCTCTCGACGCGCGTATTGCCCGAGCCGCTCGCTGTGGTGAAGGCGGCGTGGTCGCTGATCCAGTCCGGCGAAATGTGGGCCGATGTGAAGGTCAGCACGTGGCGCGCGGTGTCGGGTTTCGCGGTCGGCGGTGGCATCGGCCTCGCGCTCGGGCTGGCGACAGGATTGTTCAGGCCGGTCGAAGTCGTGCTCGACTCGACCGTGCAGATGGTCCGCAATATTCCCGCGCTGGCGATGATCCCGCTCGTCATCCTGTGGTTCGGGATCGAGGAAGAGGCGAAGGTGTTTCTCGTCGCGCTCGGGGTGTTTTTCCCGGTCTATGTGAATACGTTCCACGGCATACGCTCGGTCGATGCCAACCTGATCGAAATGGCGCGCAGTTATGGCGTGAAGGGCTTCCGGCTGTATTGGGATGTGATCCTGCCGGGCGCGCTGCCGTCGATTCTCGTTGGCGTGCGGTTTGCGTTCGGCTTGATGTGGGTCACGCTGATCGTCGCTGAAACGATCTCTGCGCAATCGGGCATCGGCTACATGACGATGAATGCGCGCGAATTCCTGCAGACCGATGTCGTGGTGGTCGGCATTCTGCTGTACGCGGGGCTTGGGAAGCTCGCCGACCTGCTGGCGAAGACGCTCGAACGCGTCACGTTGCGCTGGCATCCGGCCTATCAACGAGGAGCGAAAGCATGAGCAGCCCGACCTTTTCGACGACGAGCTTTGGCGGTATCGCAGGTGTGGTGGACGCCGCTGCCGCCGCACCGCTTGCGCGCCAGGCACAGCGCGGCACCGACCATGCGGTCGAATTGCGCGGCGTCGGCAAGCAGTACGGCGAACGCGCCGTACTGACGGACTTCGATCTGTCGATCGAGCGTAGCAGCTTCGTCGCGATTGTCGGTCGCAGCGGCTGCGGTAAATCCACCTTGCTGCGCCTCGTTGCCGAACTCGAGAAGCCTACTGCCGGTGTGTTGGAAAAGCGCGCCGAGGATGGTCAGCCTCTCGATACCCGCATCATGTTTCAGGACGCGCGTCTGTTGCCGTGGAAGAGTGTTTTGAACAACGTGATGCTGGGGCTAGGACGCGGCGCGCGCGAGGATGCGCGAGCGGTCCTCAATGAAGTCGGTCTGCTCGAACGCGCCAACGACTGGCCGGCGCAGTTGTCCGGCGGTCAGCGTCAACGGGTGGCGCTCGCGCGTGCGCTGGTGCACCGTCCGCAACTGCTGCTGCTCGATGAGCCGCTCGGCGCGCTCGACGCACTGACGCGGATCGAAATGCATGCGCTAATCGAACGCCTGTGGCTCGAGCATCGCTTTACTGCGCTGCTTGTCACACACGATGTGCATGAAGCGGTTGCGCTGGGCGACCGGATCCTGTTGATCGAAGACGGCCGTATTGCGCTTGATCAGCCCGTGCCGCTCGAGCGGCCGCGTGCACGTGCGTCGGCGGGATTCGCCGCGCTTGAGGATCACGTGCTGCAGCGCGTGCTGAAGACTACGTCGAACGACGATGCACTTCCTTATCGTCCCGATCCGCATCACGACGACCGCCTCGTGCGGCCTAGCGAAGTCCGTTGGGCTGTCTGACAGTCCTTGCCTGAGCTTTTTTCTCGATTTATCGATCTACTGGAGTCACTCGAAATGAGCATTTCCGCAATCAACGTACGTAATCAGTTCAAGGGCAAGGTCAAGGAAATCATCCGCGGATCGGTGGTGTCCGAAGTCGACGTGGAGACGCCGTTTGGTATCGTCACCTCGGTGATTACGACGCGTTCGGTCGACGAGCTCGACCTTCAGGTCGGCTCCGAAGTGGTGGCGCTGGTGAAGTCGACCGAGGTGTCGATCGCGCGGCTTTGAGGCCACGCGGTTTTACATTCGCGCGGCAGGGGTAGTCGTGCGGCAGGGATATGCCGCATCGCTACCTCTGCCGCGTTTTATTTGGCGACGGCCGCGCTGGTAGGCGGCTCATGCGTCATCTTGTCGTGCGTAGGGGCGGGAGAACGTTTGACCGGCATGTTGTCGGGATTCGCCGGATTGGTCGTGCCGGCCGCGTCAGGCGGTTTTACCATCGAAGCGCCGCTATCCTTCGGCGGCGTTTGCGCGAGCACCCCGTGGGGTGCGACGGTCAATACAGCGAGCGCGCAAGCCGCTGCGAGCAATGCAGATTTGCCTGGTTTCATCCGATCCTCCTTGGCGGTGCCTCGCGGTGCCCGATCAGCGGCCGCGCCCGGCCCTGTCAAGAGATCCGCTGTCCGTCTTGGGTAGACCGCGGCCTGACAGGAAAATTCGCTTCCCTTTCAGATTCCTCGCGGCGGGATTTTCCGCGGATGCCGTTTTTATAGGCTGAGGTCGGCTTAGGTCGATCCAGCCCGTCCTATGCCGCCTTCGGCGGTGCCCGCAAAACAGGGGCGCGCCCACAAGTCACGTTGGGCTTACTTGGTCGGGCACGGAAACGCTGCCTGCAGCGAGCGCAGGATCGCAAGGCCGACCGGGAAGTCGTCGGAGAGGCCCGGGTGGTTGGTGAAAAACTCATCCAGCAGCGGGTACACGGTCTGCGCGCCGATAGGCAGCTGTTCGGGCGGACAGAAGAGCGGAGGGCGCTTTTTCGCTATCAGGTCGCCGTTTGCCCAGCCCAGTTCATTGATCGCGCCGGTGATGTAAGCGGCGTAGATCGAGCTGTTGTCCGCGTGCGCCCACTTCTTGTATTGGTCCGCCGTCATTTCGGCTTTCGCGTTGAGCGTGAAGCACGCCGTGAGCAACGTCAGCGCGAGCGTCCGGGCGTGTGTTCTGATTCTTGACTGCATGTGCTACATCCTCATACCAGATCGATTAGCCGGCTATTGTAGGGCAGGCGCCCGTATGCCTGCAGGTTTTGGCAAGGGCAAAAAAAGGCCCACCAGGGGAAGTGGGCCGCAAGAGTGTGAGAGACAAACCCTCTCAGGGAAGAGGAGCACCTAGTGTAGAGCCGGTGGCGATGCCGCAGGTTTCACCGCAGCTTAACGCGCCTTACGGCACCTGACGCCGCGCGATTCTGCAGCGAGCTTTTGTTTACCGTGCCGTCCCGGCGTGACATTGCGAGGCGGTGAAGGACTGGAACGGATGCCGGGTTGACGAGGCGGGACGTAGTCGCATCACTTGTATGGATATACAAAGGAATCCTGATTGAGTGGAGCGGGCGGGCGCCGCGAGCAATTGATTGAAGGTTAGTTGTCGATCGACGGTTTATCTCAGGAAAGCCTCCTCATACGAACGACGCATGGACCATGCGCCCAACCCCGCGTCCCGCGTGCCGGGAACGCTTATTGCTGCCCGGCACATAGGGCATTACCAAGGGAGCGTTCGCATCATGCAGGACGTGAAGATAAATGAATCACAGGGGAAGGGCGATGCGAAAACGAGTCATTAGCGGATTGCTGGCCGGCGCTGCCGGCCTGTTGACCTTACCAGGCGTGGCGTTCGCACAGTCGCAGGCTTACACCAATAGTCCGGTGAATCTCTATGCGGGACCGGCGGATGATTACCCCGCAGTGTCGCAATTGCCTCCCGGCGCGCCGGTCACGGTGATGGGTTGCGTCAGCGGGTATAGCTGGTGCGACGTGGCGGCGCCGGATGTGCGTGGCTGGGTCTACGCAGGCAGTCTCAGTTATCCGTATCAGGGGAACAACGTGCCGATCCTCACTTATGGAACGGCGATTGGCCTGCCTATCGTGACGTTTTCGATCGGCTCATATTGGGGCAGTCATTACCGCGGACGGCCCTGGTATAACGACCAGCAGCGTTGGGCGCATCACCCACCGCCGCCGCCCGGACGCGGTGGGCCTCCGCCGGGCCATGGCGGCCCGCCCCCTGGGCATGAAGGACCGCCGCCTGGGCATGGTGGTCCGCCGCCGGGACATGAAGGGCCGCCGCCTGGGCATGGTGAGCCACAGCCGGGACATGAAGGGCCGCCGCCTGGCCATGGTGGTCCTCCTCCGGGAGCCGGCGCGCCGCCGGCGCATGTCGCGCAGCCGCCGGTCCACGCGGGCCCACCGCCGGAACACGGTGGGGCGCCCGGAGGGCCGCCCGCGCAGCACGCTGCCCCGCCGCCGCAACACGCGGGTCCGCCGCCGGCCCACGGTCCTGCTCCACAGGAGCATGGAGGCGGTCATGAGGGACATGAGCAGCACAACTAGGATGGTTGGCTAAACGAGGAAGACGGTAGAAATGCGGTCTTCTTCGCGGTGGCCGACTTACATGCGCCGCGTTGGTAGACGATGCCATCGCGGCGTATTTCGTTTGGCAGATGAGTTTTATCGCAGACGCGATGGAGTGCGAAATGAATGCAGAGGGATAAAGCGGAAGGTGTGCGTGCGCGAGTTTTATCGCAGGGACAAAAGCGGCAACTGGGTTCTGGTAACAGGCGCGAATGATGAGCTTCGCCGGAGGGCAAAAAGCCATAACGAAGTTGCAAGCCGAAAAAGCTCAAATGTCCCTAACGGAGGAACTAGCGCGGAACAGCTTTGGGGAAAGTGGGGTGGCTGATGGGACTCGAACCCACGACGACAGGAATCACAATCCTGGACTCTACCAACTGAGCTACAGCCACCACTGGAACATCTGCTTGGCTCACCAAGAACTGGCTTGCCGATCAAGAAGCGAGATTATACAAACATGATCTGTATTTGCCTAGCCCTTTATTCAAAGATTTCGGCGGGCTCGCGCAGATGCTGTCTTGCTTCGTCGAAAATCGCGAGATCGCGCGCGGCCAGTTTTTTGCTGTCCGAAAGCACGCGACGCCAGCCGCGTGCGCCGGCCACACCGCGGTACAGCCCAAGCGCATGACGCGTGATCGCACCAAGGAACGTGCCGCGCGCGAGTTCAGCCGCGCAATATTCGATCAGTTTCGCTTCGGCCTCTTCGCGTGTCACCGGGACAGCAGTCGAGCCATAAAAGCGCGCGTCGACATCGGCCAGCACATACGGGTTGTGATAAGCCTCGCGGCCCAGCATTACACCGTCGACGTGCTGCAAATGCAGTTCGACTTCGTCGAGCGTCTTGATACCACCGTTGATGATGATCTCGAGCTGCGGAAAATCACGCTTTAACTGATACGCGTAGTCGTATTTGAGCGGCGGAATCTCGCGATTCTCTTTGGGGCTGAGGCCTTTCAGAATCGCATTGCGCGCATGCACGATGAACACTTCGCAGCCGGCCTCGGCAATCGTGCCGACAAAATCGCGCACGAAGCCATATTCCTCCACCGCGTCGACACCGATCCGATGTTTGACCGTCACCGGCACCGAAACAGCGTCGCGCATCGCCTTGACGCAGTCGGCCACCAGTTGCGGTTCGTTCATCAGGCATGCGCCGAATGCGCCGCGCTGCACACGCTCCGACGGACAGCCGCAATTCAGGTTGATTTCGTCGTAGCCCCACTGTTCGCCGAGTTTCGCCGAGCGGGCGAGGTCGTCGGGTTCGCTGCCGCCCAGTTGCAGCGCAACCGGGGCTTCGTGAGGCGTGAATGCCAGATGGCGGGGGACGTCGCCATGCAGCAGCGCGCCGGTCGTCACCATCTCCGTGTAAAGCCACGTATGGCGCGACAGCACGCGATGCAGCGAACGGCAGTGGCGATCAGTCCAGTCCATCATCGGCGCAACACTGACGCGACGTGGATTGGCGGGTAGGGCGAGAGACATGGGAAGCAGCCGGCGGCGGAAATCAAACCGCAATTTTACCGCAAGCCGGCAAGAGTCCGAGCGGCACGCCGTCGGTGTTGCGGAGCCGGCTTGTCGGGGGCGTGACAGATAAAAGAAGGGCCAGAAGAAAATTGACCCTGACATCTTTTTGGGTAGTCCTGACCCCCTTGTCATCCGCCTCAGGTAAGGCGCTGACGGATTGTTTCAGCCACAAGAAAAGTTATTTCGGATTATCAGTATAAATTCTCGATAGTAAGGGAATACACTTATTCCCATCGATGTTGCAGACAGCCTTAGCAGCACCATGTCGCGACGTCTTCCTGAAACGAAATCCGAAACATTTATTGGAGTCATCATGAAGAACAAGCTTATCGCCGCCCTGTTGGTTGCCGCTTCCGCCTCGCTCGCAGCACCTGCTTTCGCCAGCGGCTACGGCCCGGCACCGTTCTATCGTCCGGGCGTTGGTGCTCCGGCTTCGCAACAAGGTCAAAGCGTGCAAACCGTTGCCGCTGAGCGCGCTGCTGCAGACCAGAACGCATACGGCGGTGTGAACGCAACGTCGTCGCAATCGGGCTCGCATCAAGTTTCGAACGGCCAGCAAGCTCAGTAATTGCAGTAATCGGGTAACACAAGGCGTTCGCAAGGAACGCCTTGTGAAGAAACGCCAGACTCTGGAGGCAATCGCCGGCAGAGCCTGGCGTTTTTTATTGGCGGCATGCAATTTTATCCTGGCAGCTACCCATCCTCACGCTGTGTTCGCCGCTACCTCACACCGTTGCTCCTCCTGTAACAGTTCGTGAAATTTGGAAATCAAGTTCTGACGCATTCCTGCTAACTTCGCGCTCTATTGGTACGACGTACGCCGCCCGCCGCTCAACGGTGCTTTTAGTCGCGATTTCTGGCCGTCCATGACGCAAGACAAACAGCTGGCAACAGCGGACGACTGGTTCGCCCGTGGTAACGCGTGCGCCGAACGCGGTGAATTCGAGGAAGCGCTCGCGTGCTACGAACAGGTTCGGCTCGAGCGGCCGGCAGACCCCGGCGTCTACAACAACCTCGGCTCGACGCTCGCCAGAATGGAGCGCCTCCCGGAAGCGCTGGAGCGTTACCGCCAGGCGCAGGCGCTCGACCCCAACAACGCGGACATCCATCACAACATCGGCTGGATTCTCGAGCAGATGCATCAACTCGAAGAGGCGGTGCTCAGCTATCGGCGGGCGGCGCAACTGGGCACGCTGGTCGACGGTTCGTACAACAACATGGCGAACTGTCTGCAATCTCTGGGTCGTTTCGACGAGGCGCATGCGGCTTACCGCCGTGCGATCGAGATCGCGCCGCACAGCATGGTGTACTACCGCAATTTCGTTCAGTCGAAGCGCATGACGCTCGACGATCCGTGCTTCGTCACGATGCAAAAGCTGGTGCGGCACGCCGCTGCGATGACCCCGGACAATCAGGCGCAACTGCATTTCGCCATGGGTCACGCGCTAGGCGATCTCGGCCAGCATGACCAGTCGTTCGAGCATCTGCTGAAAGCCAATACGATGTATCGCCGTGGCGTGAACTACAACGAGGCCATGACGCTGGACCTGTTCGGTCATCTGCCTCGCCTGCTGAACGCAGAGGTGTTGAAAGCCAAAGGGGGTCTCGGCGATCCGTCCACGTCGCCGGTTTTTATCGTCGGGATGCCGCGTTCCGGATCGACGCTGATCGAGCAGATCCTGGCGAGCCATCCGCAGGTCTTCGGTGCGGGGGAGCGTCCGGATTTCGGCAAGGCGCTGGTGAACGCGCTCGCGCGCAGCGAGGCGGACAAACACAAGCTCAACTTCGACGACATGCGTTCGGCGACTGCTGTGCAGCTGGCTCCGCTCGGCGCGGACTACGTGCGCCGCATTGGCGTCGAGGTGCCTGACGCATCGAGTTACGGGCGCATTACCGACAAGTATCCGTTCAACTTCATCAACGTCGGCCTGATCCATCTGGCGTTGCCGAATGCACGGTTCATCCATAGCCGCCGTTCGCCGGTAGAAGTCTGCCTGTCGATTTACTCGCGGATTTTCCAGGACGTCCCGTTCGGCTACGACCTGGGCGAACTGGGCCGCTACTACCGTGCGTACGATGCACTGATGGCCCACTGGCGCGAGGCGCTACCTCCGGGCGTGATGATCGAGGTGCAATACGAGGACCTCGTGAACGATCTCGAGGGCAACGTGCGACGCATGCTCGCGCACTGCGGACTCGACTGGGACGAACGTTGTCTCGCGTTCCATCGGACCCAGCGTCAGGTGAATACCGCGAGCGCTTCGCAGGTGCGCAAGCCGTTGTTCCGCACCTCGCTCGAACGCTGGCGTCCGGCCGCGAAACTCCTTCAGCCACTCTACGATGGCCTTGGCCCCGCGCTGCTGGAGGCAGATCGCAAGCGGAGTGCCGTCTGACGCTGGCCGTCCGCCTGCGACTGAAAAAATTTCCCTCTTTGGCCTGTTTCCGCGATACCTTTCGACAACTCAAACGAGGGTAGGGGTGACAGGGCAATGCCAACACTGTCGATCAGCAAAACAAGGTTAAACGTCGAGACAGTCATCTGGGCGGCCGATCTGGCCGGCACGTTTGTATTTGCAGTCGAGGGGGCGGTCAGCGCGATGCGCGGCGGTCTCGATCTGCTGGGGGTGATGGTCATATCGTTCGTCGCCGCACTCGGCGGCGGCGTGATCCGCGACCTGCTGCTCGGCGCGACACCGCCAAGCGCCATTCGCGACTGGCGCTATCCGGCGCTGACGTTCGCAGCAGGTCTGCTCACCTTCGTGCTTCATTCGTTTGTGCCGCCGGTTGCGGGTCTGGTGGTGACCGTGCTGGACGCCGCGGGCCTCGCGTTGTTCGCCGTGGCTGGCGTCGAGAAAGCGCTGCTCTACAAGATCCGTCCGTTCGTGGCGATGTTGATGGGTACCATCACGGGCGTGGGTGGCGGTGTGATCCGCGATATCCTGCTGGCCCGTGTGCCCCTTGTACTGCGGGCGGATATCTACGCGAGCGCGGCTTTTTTCGGTGCGCTGGTGGTGGTGCTTGCGCGTCGCGCCGGCGTGTCGCCGGGTTGGGCCGCATTCGCAGGCGGGGTGGCGTGTTTCGCGCTGCGAATGGCGGCCGTCACGTTTGGCTGGCATCTTCCGAAGGCGTCGGGTTACTAGGCGCAACGGAGTTGATAAGGATACCTACGGACAATCTTCCTTCGCTCAAACTCCGGCGACTATCCGGCCTGACCGGCTGGCCGCGGCTTGGCGGCATCATCGGGACGTGTGCGCACTGCACGGACATCGGGATGCTCGCCTAGCGAAACGAACCTTGGCGGGTTGGCTGAACCGTCGAGAGCGTCAATTGCGCCTCGCTCGATGTCATACACCCAGCCGTGCAGGTTGAGGCGCCCTTGCGAGAGCGCCACCGCAACCGACGGATGAGTCCTGATGTTGGCGAGTTGTGCCTCGACGTTATCGCGCACCAGTGCGTTCAGGCGCGCCTGGGGCGTCGCATGATTGTGGGCGGCGTTGACGGCTTTGGCCGCATCGGCGTGCCGCAACCACGCATCCACGGCGGGCAGCTTATCGAGGTCCATGCAGCTCGAGATGGCGGTCATCGCTCCGCAGTCCGAATGCCCGCAAATGACGATGTCTCTGACGCCCAGCACCGCCACCGCATATTCGACGGTCGCGGAGACGCCGCCCGGTTCCGGTCCATACGACGGCACGATATTGCCGGCATTGCGGATCACGAACATATCGCCAGGCTCGCGTTGCGTCAGCAGTTCGGGTACCACGCGGCTATCGGAGCAGGTGACGAACAGCACCCCAGGTTGCTGGCTGCTGGCGAGGCGCTTGAAGAGCGCGGAGCGGGCGGGGAACACTTCCCGCTGGAACTTCAGAAAGCCTTCGATGATGTCCTGCATGTGTGTTTCTCCGGGCGTGGAACCATGACGCGAGCATGTTCCCCAGGGGCTACGGGGTCCAAGACCGGATTATGACGGATCGAATGAGTCAATCCTATAGCTGGGCCGTTATGTTGCAGTGCTAGTGCGTCACGCTGATCGCTGGCGGTGGCAAATGCAACGCATGATGCAACATCGGGTACACGCACACGAGGAACGCGGCGTACAACGCGGCCATCGTAACACCGGCGGCCGTGCCCCAGACGTCGCGCGACGCAGCACCCTGGCGGAAGTGGACAGGCAGGCCCACGATGACATAGCCGAACATGAAGAATGCAATGACGGCCCATACGGGCGACATGTCGTGACCGATGTATTCCAGCAGATGAATGAGGCTGAGATTGTGCATAGAGCGAACGGGATCTGAACTGAGAAACGGATCAGTGGTGCTGATTACAACGCGATGAATCCGATGGGTCAAGCCGCAAAACGTTAATATTTTTTACAGAAGAAACAGCACGCCCGACAGCTTTCATTCTGTATTGCTTTGGCGACGAAACTGTCGACTGATTTTGCAGAACTGAAAGCTCGACGATCAACGTTTGCGTAGTGGTTCGATTAACGGCTTGAGGCCGTTGTGATCGATCTCGTGCATAAGCGCCAACAGGCGGCCGATTTCGCCTGGAGGGAAGCCTTGACTCGCAAACCAGTTCAAATAGTGACCCGGCAAATCCGCAATCAATCTGCCTTTATATTTTCCGTAAGGCATGACGCGAGTGACCAGCAATTCGAGGTGTTCTGGATTCATCGCGAAGGTTGAGGTGAGCTTACCGGAGTGACGTGAGGCCTGCATTTTAGCTGCGCTGCAAGCATTCTGCCGGCATGGTAACTTCGTGGCCTTTCGTACAATCAACCAACCAACAGGAACAGTTCGATGGAATACCGCAGACTAGGCAACTCCGACATCGAGGTCAGCCTGATCGGTCTCGGCACCATGACCTGGGGCGAGCAGAACAGCGAGCGCGAAGCGCACGAGCAGATCGGCTATGCACTCGACCACGGCGTTACGCTGGTCGATGCCGCCGAAATGTACCCGGTGCCGCCGCGTCCGGAGACCCAGGGCGCGACCGAACGCTGTATCGGCACCTGGCTCGCGCAGCATCGCAGCGCGCGCGAGAAAATCGTACTCGCGACCAAGATCGCCGGCCCGGCGCGTCAGCCGCATAATCCACGCCATATTCGCGGCGAGGGTAATCAGTTCGACCGCAAGAATCTGACTGAGGCACTCAACGACAGTCTCAAGCGCCTGCAAACCGAATACGTCGATCTGTACCAGTTGCACTGGCCCGATCGCAGCACGATGACCTTCGGCCGTAGCGCGTATCCGTGGGTTGAAGATGCCTATACGGTGCCGATCGAAGAAACCTTGTCGGTGCTCGCTGAGTTCGTCAAGGAAGGCAAGGTGCGGCATATCGGTGTGTCGAACGAAACGCCCTGGGGCGTCGCACAGTTCCTGCACGCGTCCGAGAAGCTCGGCTTGCCGCGCATTGTCAGCATCCAGAATCCGTACAGCCTGCTGAACCGCACGTTCGAAACAGGGCTGTCCGAGTTCACGCATCGCGATGGCATTGGCCTGCTGGCGTATTCACCGCTTGCCTTCGGCTGGCTCTCAGGCAAGTACGAAGGTGGAGCGCGTCCGGCGGGTGCCCGCATCACGCTGTTCGAACGCTTCCAGCGCTATAGCAAGCCGCAAGCCGTGCAGGCGACCAGCCGTTACGTCGAACTCGCGAAACAGCATGGCCTGTCGCCCGCGCAGTTCGCGCTGGCGTTCGTCAATAGCCGGCCTTTCGTGACGAGCAATCTGATCGGCGCGACCTCGCTTGAGCAGTTGAAGGAGAATATCGCGAGCGTGGACGTGAAGCTCTCGCCGGAAGTGCTGGCTGAAATCGACGCATTGCACGAGCGGCAGCCGAATCCTGCGCCGTAATTTGCGGTAGGAAAAGAAGCGGGCCCGGTTGCGTATGCAAGCGGGCCCGTTGTTTATTGTGGCGTGCTGCGTGCTGCGTGCTGCGTGCTGCGTGGCATTGTCGTGGCACCGTCTTGGCGCGGTCCTGGCGCGGTCCTCGCGTCGACTCGGCAAGTGCTGGTCTCAGGCGCTCGCTGCCGGCACCTTGGGTGCGTTCTCGCCGAGGTCCCAGAACAGCCCCGCCATGATCTGCAGTCCTTCACGCGCCACCGGTCCGAGCAGATGCTCGTTCGGCGCATGCTGCGAGCAGGCCGGATATGAGTGCGGCACCCAGATGGTCGGCAGGCCTAGCGTGTCGGCGAACACCTCATTGGGCAACGTGCCACCGAGGTTCGGCAGGACCGCCGTCTTTTTGCCGGTAGTGCGTTCGAGCGATGCGATGGCCCACGTGACCCACGGGTCGTCAGGATCGAGTCGCGTGGCCGGCGCGCCGCGCTCGACTTTGATCTCGACCATCGGAAAGCCGTGTGCATCGAGATGGGTGCGCAGATACCCAGCGAGGTTCTGCCAGTCGGTGCCCACCACGAAGCGCAACTGGCAATACGCAAAGGCGGAGGCGGGAATCGCATTGACCGGATTCTCGGGATTGCCGGCCTTGAGCGCCAGCACTTCGAAGCTGTTCCAGCCGAACACGCGTTCCGGCGGGGTGAGGCCGGGCTCGCCCCAGTTGTTGTCGACGGCGGGGTCGCCCGGACCACCGCCTACGCTGATATCGGCGAGCGCGCGGCGTACCGCGTCCGGAATCGGCGGCGGCCGCAGGCCTTCGACGGCGATCACGCCGCGTGCGTCCACAAGGCTTGCCAGCGCATTGGCAAGGACCGTCGCGGGATTGCGGAGCAGCCCGCCCCAGTTGCCCGAGTGATGCGCACCCTCGCGCAGGTTCAACTCCAGCCGGAAATTGATCGAGCCGCGCGAGCCGAGAAAGACCGTTGGGCGGCGCGCCGCAAGGCGCGGGCCGTCCGAGGCGATCAGCACGTCCGCGCCGAGCGCTTCCTTGTGCGTGTGACAGAAGGCGTCGAGTCCCGGCGAGCCGGTTTCCTCGCCCATCTCGATCAGCAGTTTGGCATTGAAGCCGAGCTTGCCGTCTCGTGCGTCGAGCACGCTGGCGAGCGCCGCCAGATTGATGGTGTGCTGGCCTTTGTTGTCGGCGGTGCCGCGGCCGTACCAGCGCTCGCCCTCGACCTTCACGGTCCACGGCGTCAGCGACTCGCGCCACTGGTCGTCGTAGCCGCGGACCACGTCGCCGTGGCCGTAGATCAGCACGGTCGGCAGGTCGTCGCCTTCGTGCCGCGTGGCGATCAGAAGCGGGCCGGCGCCGGCCACCGGGTTGTCGAAGATGCGCGTTTCGAATCCAAGGCGCTCAGCCTCCGGGACGATCTCGCCGGTCAGATAGGCGAGCAGGGTGGCGGCACGTTCAGGCTCCTGGCTCTCGGTGCGAAAGCCGACGCGGCGATTGAGGTCGGCGAGAAACGCGCCCGAATCGAAGTGGTGGGTTGCGTGCTGGATAGCCTGGTCGCGGGTCAAGGTCGTCTCCGGTGGGGCGATAGAGGGCAGGGGTGCGATCGATTCTAGGAGGGTGCCTGTTTTGTCACAATCATTGTCTTTAGAAGCTTGCGTTGCCGAAATGGCAAAGCCCGGGCGTTTGACGAGATGGCCCGATTGCAGCGCTCAAGGCGTCCCGGCCGCCGCCCATCCACCCCATGCGATAATTCTGGCTTGCCGATTGCCGCCATTCCGGCTATTTCATTCGAATTCGGCCCCTCTTCACGCGTCGTTCAATTGAAAAATCTGCTTGTTCCGCTCGATCAACTGGCGCGATTCGATGAGATCGTGGACGTTCGCACGCCGCTCGAGTTTGCCGAAGACCACATCCCGGGTGCGATCAACGCGCCGGTGCTGAGCAACGAGGAGCGCGTGATCGTCGGCACGATGTACAAGCAGGTCTCGCCGTTCGAGGCCACCCGCGTCGGCGCGGCAATGGTCGCGCGCAATATCGCGGCGCATCTCGAGACGACCTTTGCCGAGCGTCCGCGCAACTGGCGCCCGCTGATCTATTGCTGGCGCGGCGGCAAACGCTCCGGCTCGATGACGACCTGGTTCAACCTGATCGGCTGGCAGGCGCGTCAGCTCGACGGCGGCTACAAGGCCTATCGCGGCTCGGTGGTCGCGGCGCTCGCGAGCTTGCCGGAGCAGTTCGAGTACGTCGTCCTGACCGGCCATACCGGTAGCGGCAAGACGCGGCTGCTGCAGGCACTGCACGCAGCCGGCGCGCAGGTGCTCGATCTGGAAGCGCTTGCGTGTCATCGCGGCTCGTTGCTCGGCGCGTTGCCCGATCAGCCGCAGCCCGCGCAAAAGGGCTTCGATACCGCGCTGATCGGCGTGCTGTCGGGCTTCGACGTGCGCCGGCCAGTGTTCGTCGAAGCGGAAAGCCGGCGCATCGGCACGATCACGTTGCCTCAAGCGCTGTTCGAGCGCTTTCATCGCGGCGCCTGTGTGGAAGTCGATACTACCCATGACGACCGCATCACGTTTTTGCTGCAGGACTATGCCCATCTGTTCGACGACCCGGCATCGTTCAAGCATCAGCTCGAACGACTGATTGGCTTGCATAGTCGCGAGCAGGTCAGGCACTGGCAGCAGTTGATCGACGCGGGCAGCACGCCTGCCATGGAAGGCGTAGACCGTGCGGATATTGCAGCCACACGCGCCGAGCTGTTCGGGGAACTGATCGAACGGCACTACGATCCTGCTTATCAACGTAGCAGCCGGCAGCATTTCAAGCGCCTCGGCGAGGCGCTGCACTTCAGCTTCAGGCCAAACGCGGCCGACAGCGTCGGGCAGGCAACGGCGTTGCTGGCGAAACTGGCCGCGACGCAGGGACAGGCGCTCGCGGGCGCGCAGCAGGGCGTTCAAGCGCTTGACCAGGCCGCCGCCGCGGTCTCTGCCACGTCGGCAGCATCGTCAGCAAGCGCTTCGACGAATGGCGCTACGCCGCGTCCTGTGGCCATCAAGCCCGGCTAGCCCGAGTTTCCGGTTCAAACCCAGGTAGCCCAGTTTCCGGTTCAAACCCAAACACACGATAACAATGAACACCACACGCTCAACCCAACCCGCCTCAGGATGGCTGATTTTTCTGCTAGTCGCCGTCGCCGGGCTCTTTTATGTGAAGTGGTTTCCGTACTATCACCGCGCCTTCACGGCCGCGGAGACGCATTCGATCGGCAAATCCATCCTGATGGGCACGGACGCCAGTCCGCCCGCGCCGTCGCTGGCGGCGGCACTCGGCTACGCGCTCGCCTACGGCAAGGCGATCTGGCAGGCAATGGTGCTCGGCCTCGTGCTCGGCTCGGCTGTGCAGGTGCTCTTGCCGGTGCAATGGATCGCCCGCGTGCTCGGCAAGACCAGCTTCGGCAGTGTGGCGGCGGGCGGCCTGCTGGCCATCCCCGGCATGATGTGTACCTGCTGCGCGGCGCCGGTGGTGGTCGGCTTGCGGCAGCGCCAGGCCTCGCCCGGCGGCGCCATCGCCTTCTGGCTCGGCAATTCGGTGCTCAATCCGGCCACGCTTGTCTTCATGGGTTTCGTGCTTGGCTGGAACTGGGCGGCTCTGCGTCTCGTACTGGGCGTACTGATGGTGTTCGGCCTCGGCTATCTCGTGAACCGGCTCGTGACGCCACAAGAGGCCGCCGCGGCCGACGGGCAACTGGCGCAACTTGCTGCATCGCAGGAGCAGCAGCGAGGCAATCCCTTCGTGCGCTGGCTCAGCCTGTTTGCCCGCATGGCCGTGCGCCTGATCCCCGAATATATCGTCCTCATCCTGCTGCTCGGTGCAGCGCGCGCCTGGCTCTTTCCGCACGTCGGCCCGGAGATCGGCAACCAGTTTGGCTGGATCCTCGCGCTGGCGGTCGCCGGCATGCTGTTCGTGATCCCCACCGCGGGCGAGGTGCCGATCATTCAGGCGATGCTCTCGCTAGGCATGGGCGTCGGCCCCGCAGGTGCGCTGCTGATGACCCTGCCGCCCATCAGCGTCCCTTCGCTGGCGATGCTGGCACGCTCGTTCCGGCCGCGTCTGCTGACGGTGGTGGCCGTTTCGGTAGTGCTGTTTGGCTTGCTGGCGGGTGGCCTGGCTGTCGCGCTCGGATTCTGAGCGCGAGCGGGCGCTCGCCCCCATTGCGGCCGACAAATCCCGCTGCCAGTTGTCGAATCACGACCTAAACTGAGGAACTGGAGGTGCCGGGATCGAATGCGCGATGGCTTGGATGTCATGGCGATGCCGACTAGTGGTACGATTTTCAGCCCAAAAAACAATAAGCGAAGCACAAGCGGCGTGCACCTTTGCCACCGGTGCGCAGGCGACCCGCCGCATACACTCGAGCAATTGCAATCAGGAAATCGAATGGCCCAACAAAAAACAAATCCGAAGCTTGAACAGGCGCTGACGCGCGGGGACCTCGCGATCCGCCAGGCGAACTCGGCGCGCGCTACGGCGCTGCTGCGCGCCTTGGGCAAAATGATCGTCGACGCCTCGGCGACGATCGGCGTCGACGCCTTCACGCTGATTCCCGATGGCGATCGCATTTACGATCCGGCCGACGGCCTGTGGCCCCAGGAACTGCTGGTGTCGTTCGACGGCCCGGTAGAAGAGTCCGATCCCGACGAAGTGCGCACGGTTCGCCTGATTGCCGATGATCCGGGCACGCTGTTTCGCGTCGAGTGGCAGCGCGCGGACGGCAAGATCGGCCGACAGGAAGGCGGACCGTTCGCGACGGTCGCGTTCATCTCCGACGTCGATATACCCTGGACCGACGACGAAGACTGAGCGCGCGCGAGATGCGCCTTAGCGCATCATCCGTCGACGAAACAGCACGGCTGCGATACAGAACGGCACCACCACGTAGGCGGCCAGTACGGCGACGTGCAACGCTACGTGGTCGAGCGGCCGGCCAAGCATCGCAGGGCGGATCAGATCGACCGCGTGCGCGAGCGGCAGCAACTGCGTGACGAATTGCGCGACGGGTGGCAGCTGGGCGATCGGAAAGAACACGCCGGAGAGCAGCAACATCGGCGTGAGCGCCAGCGTCTGATAGAACATGAAGAAATCGTACGACGGTGCGAGCGCCGTCACGATCATCGCGACGCTGGCGAAGGCGAGGCCGGTGAGCGCGATGACAGGCAATGCCAGCAGCATCGACGGAAAGCTCGCATAGCCGAGCGCTCCGGCGACCAGCATGATCGCCACGCCGGACAGCATCGACTTGCTGCCGGCCCACATCACTTCGCCCAGTACGATATCGCCTAGCGTGAGCGGCGTGTGCATGATCGCCTCCCACGTTCGCTGCACGTGCATGCGCGAAAAACCCGAGTACATCGATTCGAAGCTCGCCGACATCATCACGCTCGATGCAACAGTGCCGGCCGCGAGAAACGCGATATACGACACGCCGTCGACGTGGCCGACCATCAGGCCGAGTCCGAAGCCGAGACCGAACAGATAGATCATCGGATCGGCGAGGTTGCCGAACATCGACGCAATGGCAAGCTTGCGCCACACCAGATAATTGCGCCGCCATACGGCGATCCAGTTGACCGCGTTCGCGGGCAGGGCGGCGAAAGGCTCGCTCGCAGGCGCTGCCTGGCTGGGAGTGTCGTAGGTGCGTGCGTCCATGGCGGGTCGGTGAGTGATTGAGTCGAAGCTTGTGTCTATGCGTGAGTCGATGCAATGGCTGTTTTTGTTTGCCCGTGCATTGATGGCTCAGTCCTGCATTTCACGGCCTGTGAGCCGCAGAAACACATCTTCGAGATTGGCTGGCCGGTGCAGATAGCGCAGATCCGCGCGCTGCTTGAGGCGGGCATGTACCGGCTCCGCGTCGGTGACATAGCAGAACAGCGTCTCGCCGCTGATCTCCGTACGCTCGGCAAGCGGCGCCAGTTCGTCGCGCAACGCGACAGGGTCCGGTCCATAGATCTCGATCACATCGCAGCCGATTTCCGAAGCGATCAGTTCATTCGGCGCGCCTTCCGCGATCTTGCGTCCTTCTTCGATCACGCACAGGCGATGGCACAGCCGCTCGGCTTCTTCCATGAAATGCGTGGTCAGAAGAATGGTTTTGCCGCGCGCGAGCAGCGAGCGCAAGCGTTCCCAGATCAGATGGCGCGCTTGCGGATCGAGTCCGGTGGTCGGTTCATCCATGATCAGCACGTCGGGGTCGTTGACGAGTGCGCGGGCCAGCGTGAGGCGCCGCTTCATACCGCCCGATAGCTCTCCGACCCGCGCATCTGCCTTGCTTTCGAGCCGCGCGAATTCGAGCAGCGACGGCACCATGGCGCGCGTTTGCGCCGCGCTCAGACCGAAGTAGCGGCCGAACACCAGAAGGTTTTCGCGCACGGTGAAATCCGGATCGAGGTTGTCGAACTGCGGCACTACGCCGACTCGCGCGCGGGCATACCTGGCGCGTGATGGAATCGGTTCACCGCCTAGGCGGATCGTGCCGGCGTCCGGAGCCGCGATGCCGAGCAGCATGCGCAGCGTGGTGGTCTTGCCTGCGCCGTTCGGGCCAAGCAGGCCGAAACACTCGCCGGGCTGTACATGGAACGACAGGCCGTCAACGACAGTCTTACCACCGTAGCGCTTGTGGACCTGTACGAATTCGATGGCGGCTTCTGGCATGGGTCGTTGTGGATTCCGAAAGATGTGAAGGGCCGTAAAGCTGCCCATTTTAGGGCATCGACGGCTTCATGTCGGCACTCGTGCACTGCTCGGGTGCGGGTTCCTGCGCTGCGGCATGATGCGCGAGGTGGCTGGGGACAACGGATGTGTTGTTAGCGCGCTGTTAGTACCCAGTTAGCGTTTTCCAACCCTTGCAAGCTGAATTGCGGCGCACCATGATTCATGACAGAGACCGCGATCGACGCGGTAGGGAGAACATCATGGCGAGCTACAAGAAAATCCTGCTGTGCTACGACGGCTCGCGCGAAGGCCGCAAGGCGCTGCGCTGCGGCGCCGACCTGGCGCTGGACCTGAAGGCGGAAACACATCTGCTGTCGGTTGTCGACATGCGCTCGAGCATTGCGCAAAGCGCCGGTCTCTTGACCGATGTGGCCTGCGGCAGCTTCGAGAAAACCGCTCGCGACATCCTGCAGGAAGGTGTGGAGTGGCTCACGGAGCGGGGTGTCACCGCACAAGGTCATTTTGCGTTCGGCCATCCCATAGACGAAATTGCCAATCTCGCCAACGAGCTGCATGTGGATCTGGTGGTGGTCGGTCACCGTTGCCGCACCGGCCTCTCGCGCTGGTGGATGGGCGCGGGCAATACGCCGCTGCTCGACCGCATCTCGTGCAGCATTCTGGTGGCGTGTTCGTCGGCGCAAGAGCAGGAGCAGGCCGCTGCACCGGCTGCTGCAGCTACCACTGCGGCCTGAGATAGAGCGGAGTGGAGTGGCAGAGGCCCGCCTTTGCGGGTCGGGCCGTGCCTTGGGTACAGTCAGGCTGCGCGGGAACGGGCGGCCTGACTGGTGAAGGCGCATTGCTTCGCCGCACGGCGAGCGCTAGCCGTTCAGATCTACCGCGGCCAGCTTCCACGAGAACAATCCTTCGCGCCGCAGAATCGCGGCATAGCGCGTATCGCCGACACCGTGCTGATACGTGACGACGAATTCATTGATGCCACGATAGGCGACCGTTGTCTGCGGCGGTTGCGGTGGGGTTGTCGGTGAGCCGGCCGTCGCGGGAGCGGGCGCCGTCGAGTCTGCGCTGCCGGCAGGCGCATTGGCTGGAGCGTTCGCAGGCGCATCGGGCGGTACCGGTGGCCGTTGGGTCGGATCGCCGCGCGGCGGCATTCCGTTCAGGAGTGCGGCGACGCCATCTGGGGTTGCGTAAGCATCGACCACCGGACCAATCAGTGCGACGCCTATCATCGCGCCGAGGGCCGCGAGCGGATTGCCGTTGGCACGCGCCTGGATCTTTCTCGTCAGCAGACCAGCAATCTGATCCTTCAGGCTTTCGCGCAACGCGGGATAGTCGACATATTCGCTGACGGTTTGCGCGTCACGTTCATCGGCGGCGCGTTTCAGACGATCGAGTGCGAGATACGGCAACGCATAGGCGTACCCGAGTACAGCCACGACCACAATGACAAGCACTGTGACGATCAGCGGCCGCGCGACGCCGCGTTTTGCAGGTGTTGAAACAGCCATCGGGCGAGCTTCTCCGTGAGGTGTGATCTAACGTGGACCGCATCCGCGGGAAAACGATCCCCATACGACCGATGCACGATTATCCCTGAGCCAACCGCGCGCAACCTCACGTAATGATCTTTACCGGGTGTGCGAACCGCCTGACGGCCGGTTCACCCATCTCTGGGCTTTTTTCCGGATGCTTACTCGAACATCGCATTCTGCACGCCGGCCGTTTCTTCGGCGATGCAGCGGTCGATCATGCGGCACACGGCGTCCACCGTGCCGACCATGATCAGACGCGACGGCCCGTGGTACACCCGCACCGGCGCGCGCCGGGCTGGCTCCGCCGTATTGAGCCCTGAATTTAGCGACACGCGTGCGAAGGCCGGCAGCGCCGACGGCAAGGTCGAAGCATGCGGCTGCGGGTCGTCGAACAGCGAAGCAGTAACATTGGACGCCTCGATCGGCGCGCACGGTACGAGATTGCGCAAATGGCGCAGGCGACCGAACTGACGGAAGGGCAGCAGGCGGGCAAGGCGTTCCATGATTCTCTCCAGTCGTTGTTCAGGCAAGGTTCAGAACTCAGTGGGGCGGATCAGCCCCACTGCGATGCCTTCCAGTGCGAATTCCGCACTGCCGGCCTGAACAAAGATATTTTCGTAATCGGGGTTCTCGGCGATCAGCTCGATGCCATTCGGCCGGCGCTTGAGACGCTTGACCGTCACGTCGTCGCCCAACCGCGCGACGATGATTTGGCCGTCTTTGGCTTCGCTTTTCTTCTGTACGGCGAGCAGGTCGCCGTCGAAAATGCCGGCGTCCCGCATGGACAACCCGCGCACTTTCAGCAGGTAGTCCGGCTTGCTGGAAAAGAGCGCCGGGTCGCAGGCGTAATGCTGCGAGACGTGTTCCTGCGCAAGGATCGGGCTACCCGCGGCCACCCGGCCAACCAGCGGCAGCGACAACTGCATGATGCTGGCGTGCGGCAGCGTGAACTGATGCGGCCCGTCGTCCTGACTGGCCAGCAGTAGCCGGATGCCGCGCGACGCGCCCGCGGCGAGCTCGATGACCCCCTTGCGAGCAAGCGCGCGCAAGTGCTCTTCCGCCGAGTTAGCCGAGCTGAAGCCCAGCTCGGCGGCGATCTCCGCGCGGGTGGGCGGAAAACCGGTGCGTTCGATGGCCCGGCGGATCAGATCGAAAACTTCTTGCTGTCGTGCGGTGAGTTTGGTCATGGGGTCACTGTATGGATAGACAGGTGACTGTATTTTTATACAGTATCCGGCGCAATTCAAGCTTTACTTTAAGTTCTCGACCCTGGGTGTCAGTGGAACGCCGTCAGACGGCGTCCTAACACCGGATTTCGTGCCGCAACGCCGCGTCCGGCTGTCATTACCACTTTTGAGTATTAAAAAATGAAGAAACATTATTTTTAATGATGAAAGCCCTTCGATAGACTGGGCCTCGAGTCGACGCAGGCAAGACGCGCGCAAGACCTCAAACACCAAACACAACAGACAGGAAGGGGCACGTTGCCTCGCCTGACCACCACGCGGAGAAGCTGGATGATCGATCAGGGCACGGGGCTCGCACGCAGGACCAGGAAGCTCATCACGGTGCTGGCGCTTGGCGCCGCAGCGGCACTTGGGCTGACCGGACAGACGCAGGCGGCGGACACGACGCTGCTGAATGTGTCGTACGACCCAACGCGCGAGTTGTACCAGCAGATCAACGAGGCATTCGGCAAACAGTGGAAAGCCCAGACCGGCGAGACCATCACCTTCAAGCAGTCGCATGGCGGCTCAGGTGCGCAGGCGCGCTCGGTTCTTGACGGGCTGCAGGCGGACGTCGTGACGCTCGCGCTCGCTTACGACATCGATGCGCTTGCCAGCAAGGGCATCGTCGACAAGAACTGGCAGAAGCGTCTGCCGGACAACGCCGCGCCGTACACCTCGACGATCGTTTTCCTCGTGCGCAAGGGCAACCCCAAACACATCAAGGATTGGGACGACCTGGTGAAGCCGGGCGTGTCGATCGTCACGCCGAACCCAAAAACCTCGGGCGGCGCACGCTGGAACTATCTGGCGGCATGGGCGTATGCCGAGCATCAACCGGGCGGCAATGATCAGAAGGCCAAGGAATTCGTCACGAAGCTGTACAAGAACGCGGGCGTGCTCGATTCGGGCGCGCGTGGGGCGACGACGAGCTTCGTGCAGCGCGGTATCGGCGATGTGCTGATTGCCTGGGAAAACGAAGCGTTTCTGTCGCTCAAGGAGTTTGGTCCGGACAAGTTCGAGATCGTGGTGCCGTCGGTGAGCATTCTGGCTGAACCGCCTGTATCGGTAGTCGACAAGGTGGTGGACAAGCATGGCACGCGCAAGCTGGCTGAGGCGTATCTGAACTTCCTCTACAGCGAGCAGGGGCAGGAGATTGCCGCGGAGAACTTCTACCGTCCGCGTTCGGACAAGGTGCCGGCCGCGCTGACCGCGAAGTTTCCGAAGCTGAAGCTGTACACCGTGGATGACACGTTCGGCGGCTGGGCGAATGCGCAGAAAACGCACTTCGCAGACGGTGGCGTGTTCGATTCGATCTACTCGCCGCAGTGAGGCGTAACGAGGTAAGGCAGTCAGGCTGTCGTCCGGCGCGCCTCAAGGGGCGCGCCGTTTGGCCATTCAGCCTGGTCCAGCCGCGCGACCCGGTTTTCACCCTGAAAGAGCATCGAGCATGACAACGTTGACCTTCCGCAAGCCAAGCGCCTTACCGGGCTTCGGCCTGACGCTCGGCATCACAGTGGCGTATCTGAGCCTCGTGGTGCTGATTCCGCTTGCGGCGACCTTTCTCAAGACCGCCTCGCTCGACTGGACGCAGTTCGTGCACGCGGTCGCTTCGCCGCGCGTGCTGGCGTCGTACCGGTTGACCTTTTTTGCGGCGCTCGGCGGCGCGCTCGTCAATGCGGTATTTGGCTTTCTGGTGGCGTGGGTGCTGGTGCGCTATTCATTTCCGTTCAAGCGGCTCGTTGACGCCGTCGTCGATCTGCCGTTTGCGCTGCCGACCTCGGTGGCCGGGATTTCGCTCGCGGCGGTTTACTCCGGTAATGGCTGGATAGGCCAGTTTCTCGAACCGCTCGGGATCAAGGTCGCCTTTACGCCTTTGGGCGTGCTGGTCGCATTGACTTTCATCGGTCTGCCGTTCGTGGTGCGCACCGTGCAACCGGTGCTCGAAGAATTCGAGCGTGAGCAGGAAGAAGCCGCCGCGTGCCTCGGCGCGTCGCGCTGGCTGACGTTTCGCCGCGTCGTGCTGCCTGCGGTGATGCCGGCGTTGTTGACCGGTTTCGCGCTGGCCTTTGCGCGGGCGCTCGGTGAATACGGCTCGGTGATTTTCATTGCCGGTAATGTGCCGATGAAGTCGGAAATCACATCGCTGCTGATCATCACCAAGCTCGAACAATACGACTACGCTGGGGCAACGGCTCTTGCGGTCGTGATGCTGGTCGTGTCGTTCCTGATGCTGCTGCTGATCAATACGCTGCAGTGGTATCTGCAGCGTCGTACACGTCGTGGTTCAGCGGCGCCGGCGCTGCCTGTCCCAGGCGCTATCGGTGCGGCAGGCGTGACAGGAGGTGTCCAATGAGTCACGATTCTGCTGCGTTGCAGCCGGTGTCGAGTACTGGCCTGAACGCTTTGCGCCGTAACGATCCGGTGAGCGAGCCGCGTCTCGTGCGCTGGCTTCTGACGGGCATCGCGTTGCTGTTCCTCACGCTATTTCTGGTGGTCCCGCTCGTCGCGGTCTTTTATCAGGCATTGAGCAAGGGCGTTGGTTTTTACTTCGCAGCGCTCGCCGACCCCGACGCGATCTCTGCAATCAAGCTGACATTGCTGACCGCTGCGATCGCGGTGCCGTTGAATCTGGTGTTCGGATTGGCGGCGTCGTGGTGTATCGCGAAGTTCGAATTCAAGGGCAAGGCGTTGCTGACGACGCTGATCGACCTGCCATTTTCCGTTTCACCGGTGGTCTCAGGGCTCGTCTATGTTTTGCTGTTCGGCGCGCAGGGCTGGTTCGGCCCGTGGCTGCAGGATCACGACGTGCAGATTATCTTCGCGGTGCCAGGCATTGTGCTCGCGACGATCTTCGTCACCTTTCCGTTTGTCGCGCGCGAGCTGATTCCGTTGATGCAGGCGCAAGGCAACGACGAAGAAGAAGCGGCTCACGTGCTGGGCGCATCCGGCTGGCAGACTTTTCGGCGCGTCACCTTGCCGAACGTCAAATGGGGTCTGCTGTACGGCGTGATTCTGTGCAACGCGCGGGCGATGGGCGAGTTCGGCGCCGTCTCGGTTGTGTCGGGCCATATTCGTGGGCAGACCGACACGATTCCTCTGCACGTCGAAATTCTTTACAACGAATACAACTTCTCGGCGGCGTTTGCCGTGGCCTCGTTGCTGGCGCTACTGGCGCTCGTCACGCTGGGCCTCAAGCTGCTCGCCGAGCGGCATCTGTCGGCAGAACTGGCGGACTCGCGCGATGTTCCCGCGCACGCCGGTCCAACCGTTTCGCAGTCGTCCGCGGCACTTGCGCCGAAGCAACAGCCGATCCAGTAAGCAATAAAGTTGCATGGGAGTAGTCAATGGGCATCACCGTTCGTAACCTGCAAAAGCGCTTTGGCGATTTCACCGCGCTCGATAACGTCTCGCTCGACTTTCCGCCAGGCGAGCTGGTTGCGCTGCTCGGGCCGTCGGGTTGTGGCAAGACCACGTTGCTGCGCGTGATTGCGGGCCTCGAATATGCGGACTCGGGTCAGGTTGTGCTGCAAGGACAGGACGTCGCGACGGTGGGCGCCCGTGAGCGCCAGGTCGGCTTCGTGTTCCAGCATTACGCGTTGTTCCGTCACATGACGGTGTTCGAAAACGTCGCCTTTGGTCTGCGCGTGAAACCGCGCAAGGAACGGCCGTCGGAAGCGGTGATCCGCGAGAAGGTGCATGAACTGCTCAAGCTCGTGCAACTGGACTGGCTCGCGCAACGCTATCCGTCGGAACTGTCGGGCGGGCAGCGTCAACGCATCGCACTGGCGCGCGCATTGGCGGTCGAGCCGAAGGTGTTGTTGCTCGACGAACCTTTCGGCGCGCTTGATGCGAAAGTCCGCAAGGAACTGCGTAGCTGGCTGCGGCGTCTGCACGACGATCTGCATATCTCCACGATCTTCGTCACGCACGACCAGGAAGAGGCGCTCGAAGTGGCGGACCGCATCGTCGTGCTGAATCGCGGTCACGTCGAGCAGGTGGGCAGCCCGCAAGACGTGTACGATCATCCGCAGACTTCGTTTGTTTACGAGTTTCTCGGTGCGGCCAACCGTCTGCACGGCAAGGTCGACAGCAACGGTTTTGTGGTGGACGGCGCCGCGTTGCCGGTAGCTGCCGCCGCAGGCTTCGAAGGTCCGGCGTTCGCCTATGTGCGTCCGCATGACCTGCAGCTTTATCCGCAGGCGTTGGGTCATCGCGATGGGATTGTCGTGGATGTGCGTCGCGTCGTGACGCTGGGTGGTTCAGTGCGGGTCGAACTGGCCGGCCGCGAGGGCAGTGTGCTCGAAGCGGAACTGGATCGCGAAGCGTGGCGCGCGCTGCAACTGAATATCGGCGACGGCGTGACGGCGGTGCCGCGCGCGTTGCGCGTGTTTCCAGCGCATTGAACGTGCGCTTGCCTGGCTACTACTCTATAACTTAACTCTGGCTGAACCGGAGACACACAGATGAACTTTCAGCAACTGCGCTTTGTGCGCGAGGCCGTGCGGCAGAACATGAACCTGACGGAAGTCGCGAACGTGCTGTACACGTCGCAGTCGGGCGTGTCGAAACAGATCAAGGACCTCGAGGACGAACTCGGCGTCGATATTTTCATTCGCCGTGGCAAGCGCCTGACGGGCCTCACGGAGCCGGGCAAGGCCGTGCATCAGCTGATCGAACGGATGCTGCTCGACGCGGAAAACCTGCGCCGTGTGGCGCGACAGTATGCGGATCAGGATAGTGGCCACCTTGTCGTCGCTACGACCCACACGCAGGCGCGCTACGCGCTGCCCAAGGTGATTCGCCAGTTCACCGAAGTGTTCCCGAAGGTGCATCTGGCGCTGCGCCAGGGCAGCCCGCAACAGATTGCGCAGATGATCATCAACGGCGAAGCGGACATCGGTATTTCGACCGAAGCGCTTGACCGTTTCCCGGACATCGTGACGTTCCCGTGCTATTCGTGGCATCACGTAGTGGTCGTGCCGAAGGGGCATCCGTTGGTCGGGCGTGAAAATCTGACGCTCGACGAGATTGCCGAGTTTCCGATCGTCACGTACGACCAGGATTTCACGGGCCGCTCGCATATCGACCAGGCGTTCGCGAAGGCGGGTGCGCTGCCCGACGTCGTGCTGACCGCGATCGATGCGGACGTGATCAAGACCTACGTCGAACTCGGTATGGGCATTGGCGTGGTCGCGGCGATGGCATACGACCCGAAGCGCGATACCGAACTGGTCGCGCTCGATACGCAGCATCTGTTCGAGGCGAGCACGACCCGTGTCGGCTTGCGCAAGGGCGCGTTCCTGCGCGCTTATGCGTATCGTCTGCTGGAAATGTTCGCGCCGCAGCTGAAGGAAGCCGAGATCGCTGCGCAGTTGCGCGCAGTGGATTGATGCTGGCGTGCTGTCGCGGCGCATCGCTTACAATCGCCGCCATGAATACTTCGACTCCTTCCTCATCCGGCGCGCAGGGCGCCGGCTCTGCCGCCGCCGCTTCGCCGGCCAGCGGCTCCCAGCCCGCCGCTTCCGAAGCCGCGCACGCGCTGCCGCGCATTGCCGTACTGGCGACGGGCGGCACGATTGCCGGTTCTGCCGCCGATGCCGCCAACACCTCCGGCTATCAGGCCGGCGTGGTCGGCGTCGACCGCCTGCTCGAAGCGGTTCCGGCGCTCTCGGGCGTCGCGCAGATTCAGCCCGAGCAGGTCGCCAGCATAGACAGCAAAGACATGGCGCTTGCGCTGTGGGCGACCCTCGCGCAACGCGTGAATGCGCTGCTGGCAAGCGATGACATCGACGGCGTCGTGATTACGCATGGCACCGATACGTTAGAAGAAACCGCGTACCTGTTGCATCTGACCGTCAAAAGCACCAAACCGGTCGTGCTGACCGCGGCGATGCGGCCTTCTTCGGCGCTCTCCGCCGATGGTCCTCTGAACCTGCTCAACGCCGTCACTGTAGCGGCGAGCCAGGCCGCGCACGGGCAGGGCGTGCTGGTGGCATTCAACAACCGCATTCACAGCGCGCGCGATGTGGTCAAGACCAGCACCTACGCAGTGGACGCGTTCCAGTCTCCGGAAGTGGGCGCGCTTGGCTGGGTGCAGGACGGACGCGTGGAATTCCAGCGCAAGGTCGTGCGTCCGCACACCGTCGATACGGAATTCGTGATCGGCACGAAGTGGCCGAATGTGGAGATTGTCGTGAGTTATGCGGGCGCATCGCGGATCGGCGTCGATGCTCTGGTAGCTGCGGGCGTGCGCGGAATTGTGGTAGCCGGCACCGGCAACGGTTCGATTCACGCGTCGGTGCAACAGGCGCTTGCCGATGCGGTGAGCCAGGGCGTGGTGGTGGTGCGCTCGTCGCGGGTCGGCTCGGGCCATGTGATGCGCAACGGCGCTGCCTCCGACGATGCGCTTGGCTTCGTCACAGCGGGCTCGCTCAATCCGTACAAGGCGCGCGTGCTGCTGATGCTGGCGCTCGCGGCGGGTGGCACCGGACCGGTGGCGCTGCAGAAGATCTTCGACACGTACTGAGGCGGCGACCTGCGAAGCGTGCGCGATACGGGTTGAGTTTCGAGCGCGCTTTGAAACGTCCGTGCAAAAAGAAAACGCGGCGATAAGGGCTGATTGCCTTATCGCCGCGTTGTTTTTGCATGCTATCAGTGTGCACTATCCGACAGCCGGACACCCGACGACGACGTCTGACCGACCAAGGCTTCCCCGCCGTCGACGGGTGCCGCTGCGGACCCCACTTGCCGCTCTCAGCCCAGAGCGGCACGATTTGTCCGATGCGCTACGCGTGCCGCGCATCGCACCGGACGCCCCACTTGCCGGTTGATGTGAATGCCGTGAAACCCACGCACGTCAACCCATGTTGCTGCCGCTGAGCGCCTCCAAACCTGTGGTCATGCCACAGAGATGAAAAACCAGAGGCGTTTCAGCAGCGTATCCGTGTATCCCTGCAATCGCATCAAGCCGCTTTCGCTTCCTTGCCCGGTGCCTGAGCCAATTCGAAGTTCGCCATGATTTCGAGGGCGCGCACCATCGCCGAGTGATCCCATGCCTTGCCGCCGTTCGCTGCACACACGCTGAACAGTTGCTGTGCGCTGGCGGTATGAGGCAGGGCGATGCCCAGCTTGCGTGCGCCGTCGAGTGCGAGGTTCAGATCCTTCTGATGCAGTTCGATGCGGAAGCCCGGATCGAAGGTGCGTTTCGTCATCCGTTCGCCGTGCACTTCGAGAATCCGCGACGACGCGAAGCCACCCATCAGTGCCTTGCGCACGCGCTCCGGATCGGCGCCCGAACGCGCAGCGAACAGCAGCGCTTCTGCAACCGCTTCGATGTTCAGCGCGACGATGATCTGGTTCGCGACCTTGCAGGTCTGACCCGCGCCGTTATCGCCGATCAGCGAGATGTTCTTGCCCATCAGTTCGAACAGCGGCTTGGCGAGTGCAAAGGCCTTTTCCGGACCACCGACCATGATGGTCAGCGACGCTTCACGTGCGCCGACTTCGCCGCCCGAAACCGGCGCGTCGAGATAATCCACGCCGAGTGCATTGATCTTCTTCGCGAAGGCTTGCGTGTCGAGCGGGGAGATCGAGCTCATGTCGATCACGAGCTTGCCTTTCGCGAGACCGTTGGCGACGCCGTCGTCGGCGAACAGCACGTTGGCGACGTCCGGTGTGTCCGGCACCATGATGATGACGATGTCGGCAGCCTGTGCAACGGCCGTCGAATTAGCCACCACGGTGGTCGTCTTGCTCAGGTCTTCCGGCACCGGATACGCGCCGTTCACGAACAGCGAGTGGCCGCCCTTGAGAAGGTTGCGCGCCATGTGCGCACCCATGATGCCGAGGCCGATAAATCCAATCTTTGCCATGTGTCTATGTCTCCAGTGGGTTGGGGGCGAAGTGTTGAGGAGGGCGATCTGTTCGATCAGGCAGCGACATGCGCCGCGCCGCGTGCCTGGCCGGCTACGCGCTGCACCCAGTCCAGACCTTCGGTGGTCGTCGTGCGCGGTTTGTATTCGCAGCCGATGTGGCCGTCATAGCCGAGCGAATCGAGCAGATCGAACAGGAACGGGTAGTTGATTTCACCCGTGCCCGGTTCGTTGCGGCCCGGATTGTCGGCAAGCTGGATATGCGCGATCGACGCCAGGTTCTTCTTGATGGTGGCGGCGAGTTCGCCCTCCATCCGTTGCATGTGATAGATGTCGTATTGCAGGAACAGGTTGTCCGAACCGACCGCGCGAATCACGTCGAGGCCTTCGGAGGAACGGTTTAATGCAAAGCCTGGGATATCGTACGAATTGCACGGCTCGACCAGCAGCTTGATGCCTTCTTTCTTCAAAGCTGTGGCTGCGAAGCGGAGGTTGTCGACCATCGTCGCGTGAGCGCGGCCGGCATCGACGCCCGGGCCTGGAATGCCGACGAGGCAGTTCAGTTGCGGTACTTTGAGCGCCTTCGCGTATTCAATGGCGCGGCCCACGCCTTCCTGGAACTCGCCGATACGATCCGGCAGGCAGGCAATGCCGCGCTCGCCGGCTTCCCAGTTGCCGGCGGGCAGGTTGTGAAGAACGAGCTTCAGACGGTTCTGCTGCAGACGTTCGGCGAGTTCGGCCACTTTGTACGGATAGGGGAACAGGAACTCGACGGCGTTGAAGCCCGCGTCCGCTGCCGCTACGAAGCGGTCGAGGAACGGGACTTCATTGAACAGCATGGTGAGATTGGCTGCAAATTTTGGCATGGTGCTGGGGTCTCGCTGGTCGGTCAATGAAGCTGCTTCGATCTGGCGTTCGAGCGCGAATCGCACGCTGAACCGCCGGACCGGGCAGGTGAAACGAGGCAGATTTAATCGAGCATGCTGATTGCGCTCGGCGCATCTTCGCGCTTGATGGCCAGTTCTTCGAACTCGTTGATGGCGTCGATTTCGGTGCCCATCGAGATGTTCGTCACACGCTCGAGAATCACTTCGACGATCACCGGCACGTTGAACTCGGAGAGCATCGATTGTGCTTTTTGCAAGGCAGGCTTCAACTCTTCGGGCTTGAACACGCGGATCGCCTTGCAACCGAGTCCTTCGGCCACCGCGACGTGATCGACGCCGTAGCCGTTCACTTCCGGCGCGTTGATGTTGTCGAACGCGAGCTGCACGCAGAAATCCATATCGAAGGCGCGCTGTGCCTGGCGGATCAGCCCGAGGTACGAGTTGTTCACCACCACATGCACGTACGGCAGCTTGAATTGCGCGCCAACGGCGAGCTCTTCGATCATGAACTGGAAGTCGTAATCACCGGAGAGCGCTACGATTGGCCGTTGCGGGTCCGCGGCGCGCACACCGAGCGCTGCGGGAATCGTCCAGCCGAGCGGCCCAGCCTGGCCGCAGTTGATCCAGTTACGTGCCTTGTAGACATGCAGAAACTGCGCGCCGGCAATCTGCGACAAGCCGATCGTGCTCACGTAGCAGGTATCGCGGCCGAACACCTGGTTCATCTCTTCGTACACGCGTTGCGGCTTGATCGGTACATTGTCGAAGTGCGTCTTGCGTTGCAGCGTGCGCTTGCGTTGCTGGCAGTCTGCAACCCATGCGCTGCGGTCTTTCAGCTTGCCGGCGGCTTTCCATTCCTTCGCCACTTCGACGAACAGTTCGAGCGCGGCCTTCGCGTCCGACACGATGCCGAGGTCCGGCCCGAACACCCGGCCGATCTGCGTCGGCTCGATGTCCACGTGCACGAACTTCCGGCCCTTCGTATAGACCTCGACGCTGCCCGTGTGGCGGTTCGCCCAGCGATTGCCGATGCCGAGCACGAAGTCGGAGGCGAGCATCGTCGCGTTGCCGTAGCGGTGCGAGGTCTGCAGGCCGACCATGCCGGCCATCAGCGGGTGGTCGTCGGGAATCGCGCCCCATGACATCAGCGTCGGAATCACCGGCACGCCCACGGTCTCAGCGAACTCCACGAGCAGGTCTTCCGCGGCGGCGTTGAGCACGCCACCACCGGAGACAATCAGCGGCTTTTCGGCGTCGTTGAGCAGCGTGAGGGCCGCTTCGATCTGCTTGCGGCTCGCCTTCGGCTTGTAGACCGGCAGCGGTTCATACGTGTCGATATCGAATTCGATTTCGGCGAGTTGCACGTCGATCGGCAGGTCGATCAGCACCGGCCCCGGACGGCCCGAGCGCATCAGATGGAAGGCCTGCTGGAATGCGCGCGGCACCAGCGCCGGCTCGCGCACCGTCACGGCCCATTTGGTGACGGGCTTGGCGATCGATTCGATATCGACGGCCTGGAAATCTTCCTTGTACAGACGCGCGCGGGGCGCCTGACCCGTGATAGCCAGAATAGGAATCGAGTCAGCCTGAGCGGAGTACAAACCGGTGATCATGTCGGTGCCGGCGGGGCCTGACGTGCCGATACACACGCCGATGTTGCCCGGTTGAGCACGCGTATAGCCTTCGGCCATGTGCGATGCACCTTCGACGTGACGCGCCAGCACGTGGCTGATGTTGCCTGCCTTGCGCATGGCCGAGTAGAACGGGTTGATAGCGGCGCCGGGCACACCGAAGGCGGTGTCGATGCCTTCTTTTTCGAGCACCAGTACCGCTGCGTCGACGGCTCTCATCTTGGCCATGAATGTCTCCTGAATGTCTTTGAATGCGGATCGAGGGGGTTGAGACAGACTGTAGGCCTCACCCAAAGGTTTGATAAGATCAGTCCGGGTCGCTTATTTCGAAACAAAAAGTATGGAATGGCGGTGACCGGCGAGAACCGGCAGCCCGGCAGGAAAGGAGACAAAAATGGACCGCTTCAAGCAGATCGAAACCTTCGTGCGGGTGGCCGACGCGGGCAGTCTGGCTGCCGCGGCACTGGAGGAGGGCGTGTCGCCGGTGATTCTCGGACGGCGCATCGACGCGCTGGAAAAACGCCTCGGTGTGAAGCTGATGTACCGGTCGACGCGGCGTCTCGTGGTCAGCGAAGACGGCGCGGCGTTTCTCGAGCGCTGCCGCGGTCTGCTGGCGGAATGGGATCAGGCGGAAAACGAGCTCGCGGCGGGCCGCCGGGCGGTGAGCGGGCACCTGATCGTATCGGCGCCGGCAGCGTTTGGCCGCAAACATGTCGCGCCGCTCGCGCCGCCATTTCTTGCCGACAAGCCGGAACTGCAACTGTCGTTCAATCTGACCGACCGGGTGGTGGACCTGGTGCGCGAAGGCTATGACCTGTCGATCCGGATCGGCGGCGCGGTCGATCCCAATTTCGTCGCCGTGAAGCTGGCCTCGAACCGCCGTGTGGTCTGCGGGACGCCCGAATATTTCCGCAAGCACGGCAGGCCGAAGACGCTCGAAGACCTGCCGCAGCACAACTGCCTCGCCTTCAATCTGCAAGGGGGCCAGAACCGCGGCTGGTACTTCCGGCGCAACGGCAAGCTGGCGACAGTGCGGGTAGGCGGCACGCTCGATTGCAACGACGGCGAGCTGCTGCACCGCTGGGTCTCGGAAGGGCTGGGCCTCGGCTGGCGTTCAACGTGGGAAATCCAGCAGCAGCTTGTACGCGGTGAACTGGAAACGGTGCTGGACGAATTCGCGCTGCCCGACTACGACATCCTCGCTGTGTACCCGCAGCAGCGCTACGTGCCGGCCAAGGTGCGCTACTTCATCGACTATCTGAAAGAGGTCTATGCCCGGCCTGGATATTGGAGCGGCGAGGCCTGAGCGGGCGCGCAGCGTGTACCGTCAGACGGCCCCGGACCCCCAGATGCCCCTAAACCCTTGAAAATACACCCGAATCGCGCGGCAAATTAACGGGATATCTTGCAACCCGTCCCCATTCGGGCTACAATCTTCGGCTTCTCACTTGCCACACCGGTTCAGACGCCCGGGTGGCTCTAATCCACAAGTCCACAGGAGTGTGTATGCGTCATTATGAAATCGTCTTTATTGTGCACCCCGATCAGAGCGAGCAAGTGCCCGCCATGATCGAGCGCTACAAGACCACGATCACCTCGCACGGTGGCCAGGTCCACCGCATCGAAGATTGGGGCCGTCGCCAACTGGCCTACATGATCGAGAAACTCGCGAAGGCTCACTACGTCTGCATGAACATCGAATGCGATCAAGCCACGCTCGACGAGCTGGAACACGCATTCAAGTTCAACGACGCCGTTCTGCGTCACCTGATCGTCAAGATGAAGAAGGCCGAAACCGGCCCGTCGCCGATGATGAAGGAAGTGCAGCGCGAAGAAGCCAAGAAGGCAGCTGCTACCACGCAGCCGTCGGAAGCGCAGGCTTAAGACACACTAATTTAAGCTACCAGGCAAAAGCGTCGCTCTCGCCAAAAGGTATATGAATCGGCTGCAACTTACGGCCAGCGTCGTTGAACGCGAACCGGTGCGGTACACCCCCGCCGGCGTTCCGATCGCAAGCTGCACGTTGCAACACCGCACTGAAGTCGTCGAAGCCGGCATCGCCCGGCAAGTTGAACTGACGATGCCGGCGGTGGCGGCCGGTGAGGCGAGCGGCAAGCTGGAAAGCTGTGCGATGGGCGTCGAAACGCTCTTCACCGGCTTCCTGGCGAAGAAAAGCCGCAACGCCAGAACCCTGGTATTTCACATCACAGCATTGCAGGACATTGGAAAGGACTGAACATGCCCCGCCCGACTGGTAAGAAATTCGACAAGCGTCGTCAGCAACAAAATCCGCTCTTCAAGCGCAAGAAGTTCTGCCGTTTCACGGCAGCTGGTGTCGATCAGATCGACTACAAAGACATCGAAACGCTGAAGGACTTCATCGGCGAAAACGGCAAGATCACGCCGGCGCGTCTCACGGGTACGAAGTCGCACTATCAACGCCAGCTGGATACGGCAATCAAGCGCGCGCGTTTCCTCGCGCTCGTGCCGTACACCGACCAGCACAAGGCCTAACCCGACGACGCGACAAGGAGCATCGGAATGCAAGTTATTCTTTTGGAAAAAGTCGTCAACCTGGGCAACCTGGGCGACATCGTCAAGGTGAAGGACGGTTACGCACGTAACTTCCTGATCCCGAACAAGCACGCACGCCGCGCAACGAAGGATGCAATCGCTGAATTCGAAGTCCGCCGCGCAGAACTGGAAAAGGTTGCGGCTGAAAAGCTGGCAGCTGCTCAAGCTCAAGGCGAAAAGCTGGCAGGCTCGACGGTTCAGATCGCTCAGAAGGCTGGCGTCGACGGCCGTCTGTTCGGTTCCGTGACGAACGCTGACATCGCTGAAGCCTTGGTCAAGCAAGGCTTCGCAGTGGAAAAGGCGCAAGTGCGTCTGCCGGAAGGCCCGCTGAAGCTGGTCGGCGACCACGCAGTGCAAATCTCGCTGCACACCGACGTTCTCGTCGATGTGACGGTGTCGGTGCTGGGCGAACACGTCTAAGCCGACCGCGTCTAAGCTGACCGCGTAAGCATCGAAGCAATATTTGCCGGGTAGTCTCACCGGTGAAAGGCAGGGGCCGGGTGACCGGCCCCTGCCTTTTTTGTTGGCAGGTTTTGGCCTGGAAAGGCATATGTTTTAGCTTTCCCTTCGCGCTCATTTACCCCGATAATTCCATCCCATGAACGCACCGTCCAAAGATCCCCAGATCGAGTCGCTAAAAGTCCCGCCGCATTCGATTGAGGCCGAGCAATCGGTGCTGGGTGGCCTGCTGCTCGACAACGCCGCATGGGACCGCATCGCCGATTTTCTGTCGCAAAGCGACTTCTACCGGTATGACCACCGCATCATCTTCGAACACATCGGCAAGCTGATCGCGGCGACGCGTCCGGCCGACGTGATCACGGTCTATGAAGCGCTGGGCACCTCGGGCAAGGCGGAGGAGGTGGGCGGCCTTGCGTATCTGAATGCGCTGGCGCAGAACACGCCGAGCGCGGCGAATATCCGGCGTTATGCGGAAATCGTGCGCGATCGCGCGGTGCTGCGCCGGCTGGTATCGGTCGCGGACGAAATCTCCGCAGACGCGTTCAATCCGCAGGGCAAAGAAGTCCGCCAACTGCTGGACGAGGCCGAATCGAAGGTGTTTTCGATAGCCGAAGACGGCGCGCGCGGCACGCAGGGCTTCCTGGAAATCGGGCCTCTGCTCACGCAGGTGGTCGAGCGGATCGACACGCTGTATCACACCGCCAATCCGAGCGATGTGACAGGCACGCCGACGGGTTTCGTCGACCTCGACCGGATGACCTCGGGCATGCACGGCGGCGAGCTGATCATCGTCGCGGGGCGGCCATCGATGGGTAAAACAGCGTTCTCGATGAATGTGGGCGAGTACGTGGCAGTGGAGTACGGCTTGCCGGTGGCGGTGTTCTCGATGGAAATGCCGGGCACCCAGCTCACCATGCGTATGCTCGGCTCGGTTGGCCGGCTCGATCAGCATCGGATGCGTACGGGCCGTCTCACCGACGAGGATTGGCCGAAGCTGACGCACGCGGTGCAGAAGATGAGCGAAGCGCAAATCTTCATCGACGAAACCGGCGGTCTGAACCCGATGGAACTGCGCTCGCGCGCGCGCCGGCTGTCGCGGCAGTGCGGCAAGCTGGGTCTGATCATCATCGACTATTTGCAGCTGATGAGCGGCTCGTCGTCCGGTGAAAACCGCGCCACCGAAATTTCGGAAATTTCGCGCTCACTGAAGAGCCTGGCCAAAGAGCTCGATGTGCCGGTAATTGCCCTGTCGCAGTTGAACCGGGGCTTGGAACAGCGTCCGAACAAGCGTCCAATCATGTCGGATTTGCGGGAATCGGGCGCTATCGAGCAGGATGCCGACGTCATCCTGTTCATCTACCGCGACGAGGTTTATAACCCGGATAGTCCGGACAAGGGCACGGCGGAAATTATCATCGGCAAACAGCGTAACGGCCCGATCGGTCCTGTTCGCCTCACGTTTCATGGTCAATACACGAAGTTCGATAATTTTGCGGGCGCGCAAAACTTCTACGCGGAGTAAGGGGCAACCTGCCGCCGCGGTCGTAGCGGCATTTTCGAGAGTGCGACCCCATCCCGGGGACGGTACAATATTGCGGTTTTATGTCAGTCGCAATGTGACCAATTCCCGGGATTCCAATGTTCGGTCGATTCATGCCCACCGAGGGCAAGTTCTTTGAAATCTTCAACGCGCACGCAAAGTGCATTGTTTCCGCGAGCCACGAACTCGAGCTGCTGATCGACAATCTGCAAGACGCCGAGGTCCATAAGCAAAACGTGCAAAAGGCCGAAAAGGCTGCAGACAAGCTCACGCACGAAACCATCGATCTGCTGCACAAGACTTTCATCACGCCGCTCGACCGCGACGAAATCCACAAGTTGATCACCACGATGG
Organism: Paraburkholderia sp. GAS82; assembly: GCF_050436285.1. Classification (NCBI taxonomy): domain Bacteria; kingdom Pseudomonadati; phylum Pseudomonadota; class Betaproteobacteria; order Burkholderiales; family Burkholderiaceae; genus Paraburkholderia; species Paraburkholderia sp. GAS82. Next base: position 99,324 of record NZ_JBNDLX010000004.1, on the reverse strand, counting down.
ACGACATCCTCGACCTGATGGAGGACGTTGCCACCGCAATCTCGCTCTATGACGTCCAGATGGTGACCTCTGAGGCTAGCCAGTTGGCGCATATCTGCACCGCGACCGCCGAGCGCGTGCAGTTCGCGGTCAGCCTGCTGTCGGACATGAAGCAAGCAAGCCAGATCCTGAAAGCCTGCGAGGATATCGACCGTCTGGAGTCCGAAGCCGACCGCGTGTTGCGCTCGGCCATCTCGAAGCTCTTTCGCGAGGAAGACAACGTCAAGACGCTGATCAAGCTGAAGGCGATCTACGAACTGCTCGAAACCATCACGGACAAATGTGAGGACGTGGCGAATATTCTCGAAGGCATCGTGCTGGAAAACGCTTAATGCAATCGATACAACTCGCCATCTGGGTGGTCGCCACCCTGGTCGCCGTGTCGCTGGTGTTCGACTTCATGAACGGTTTCCACGACGCGGCGAATTCGATCGCCACGGTCGTCTCGACCGGCGTTCTGAAGCCGCAACAAGCAGTTGCCTTCGCCGCGGCTTTCAACGTCATCGCCTATTTCATCTTTCACCTGAAAGTTGCGCAGACAGTCGGCAAGGGCACGATCGATCCGGCCATCGTCGATCATTACGTGATTTTTGGCGCGCTGGTCGGTGCGATCGGCTGGAACATCGTCACGTGGTATTACGGTATTCCGTCGAGCTCGTCGCATGCGCTGATCGGCGGTCTGGTGGGCGCGGCGCTCGCCAAGTCCGGCTGGCATTCGCTCAACCTGGATGGGCTGATGAAGACTGTCGCGTTCATCTTCATCTCGCCGTTGCTGGGTTTTGTGCTCGGCTCGTTCTTCATGCTGGCCGTGTCGTGGATCTACTTCCGCACTCCACCCAGCAAGGTCGACGGACGCTTTCGCCGTTATCAACTGATTTCAGCCGGCATGTACAGCCTCGGGCATGGCGGTAACGACGCGCAGAAAACCATCGGCATCATCTGGATGCTGCTGATCGCGACGGGCTATGCATCGTCGTTCGCCGATGCGCCGCCGCTGTGGGTGATCGGCGGCTGCTATCTTTCGATGGGGTTGGGCACACTGTTCGGCGGCTGGCGTATTGTCCGCACGATGGGGCAGAAGATCACCAAGCTCAAGCCGGTCGGCGGTTTTTGCGCAGAATCGGGCGGTGCGATTACGCTGTTTATTGCCTCGTTCCTCGGCATTCCGGTGTCCACGACCCATACGATTACCGGCGCGATTGTCGGCGTCGGCGCGACGCAAAAACTCAGCGCGGTGCGCTGGGGCGTGGCCGGCAATATCGTCTGGGCGTGGATTCTGACCATCCCCGCATCAGCGGTGCTCGCTGGGGCGGGGTGGTGGCTCGGTCACCGTTTTCTCTGATTCTGGCCTTTGGTCCGATGCGCGCTGGCGCGCCCGCACTCAGATGAGCGGCGCGCTGCATCCGTCCATCGGGACGATCGCGCCGGTTACGTAGCTCGCGCGGCGGCTCGCCAGGAACAGCGCGACGTCGGCAATCTCCTCCGGCTTGGCGAATCTCCCGAGCGGCACCTTGGCCTCACCGCGTGCCAGCGCTTCCTTCGTGTCGATCCCTTGCTGGCCGGCTTCCAGTTGCAACGCTTCCTCGACGCGCTCCGTCAGCGTCGCCCCAGGGTTGATCGCGTTGATGCGGATGCCATAGCGCGCGTAGTAATGCGCGAGCCCGACCGTTGCCAGCATCAGCGCGGCGTTGGCGGCGCCGCCGGCGATATGGATATCGCTCGCCATCTTGCCGCCCATGCCGATGATGTTGACGATCGTTCCCGGCTCGGCGCTGGCTCCCGATTTCACCCGTTCCGCCATGCGCTTCAACACTTCCTGCTGCGGGTAAATGTACGGAAAGTACTTGGCTTCCATCGTCGCCCGGAAGGCTTCGGCGTTGAGCGTTTCCGGGTCGTAGCGACGGGCGGCGCCGGCGCTATTGATCAACACGTCGATCGGACCGACCGCGGTGGTGACTTCTTCGACGATATCGGCCGCGCCGTGTGGCTCATGCAGGTCGGCGCGTGTGAGATGCACGTGCAGTCCCTCGCTCGCCAGCTGCTCGCGGGCGCGGGCGAGATTCGCGGGATCGCGCGAGACGATTGCAACTTTGGCGCCTTCGGCTGCGAAGGCGCGTGCGCAGGCGAGGCCGATTCCTTTGCTGCCGCCCGTGACCAGCACCACTTTGTCTTTCAGTCCAAGTTCCATGGTGAGTACCTTACCTGCCTGTCTTAGGAATATCGGAGACGATAGCAGATAGCTTAATCCTGCGTGTCAGACGGGGGCGAATGGCCTTCAGACCACCAGCTACATTTCCGGCGGTGTCTGTCAGAAATTGCCGTTGGCGAAGTGCGCGATGGGATCGTCGCTGGACTGCGTGGGGGCGGGGATCGCGCGTGACCCAGTCGAGGCTCGCATGATCTGCACACCGCCAGCGGAGCCGGTCACGCCTGCCTGCTGTTCCTGGCGAACGGCGACGGAGGCGGGGGGCGGCGGTTCGAAAGCATCGGCCGCGGCGTCGATCGGGTCTGGTGCGTGAGCGACGCTCGCCGGCACGGGCGAGCGCACAGGTGCTTGAGAATACCCAGTGGAAGAAGTCGCTGCCATGGCGCCCGCGTCCGTCTGCGGCCGTCCAGCCTGAACTGCGGCCGGCGAAACCGCACCTGCTTCACGCGCCTGCATCTGTGCGGCGCTCATTGCCGGAGGCGGCGGTTCGAACGCATCCGCAGACGCTGCGGCGGCGGGCTGGTTCATAGCGCGAGCTGAGGTGTCCGCCAGTGGTGCCTGCATCGAGGCTGCAACCCGCTGCTGAGACACTTGCTGCAATGGAACGGCCGCAGGCGCAGTTTCCGCATAAGCCGGTTGTTGCGGCTCCGATAGCGGCCGCTGCTGCGTCGGGACCACAGCTGCACCGCCCGCCGTACCCGCATACGAAGACGAAGCCTGCGGCACCGCCGGAGCAACCTTCTCCGGCGGATTCGAAGCCTGATACGTCGGCGTCTCGAACGGCGCTGGCGCGCGAGTCGGCGCGGCGACCCGGCGAATGCCGTCAAACCGTTTGGCCCAATACGGATTGGTCAGATAGTCGATGCGCACCGTGCCGCCCGTCGACGGTGCATTGACGAAGCGCAGTTTGCCGACATAAATACCGACGTGCGAGTGTGGGCGCCCCGTGGTGTTGAAGAAAATCAGATCGCCCGGCGCAACTTCATCGGGCTCGATCGATTCGCCGCTTCCGCTCATATCCGCCGTGGTGCGCGGCAGATTCACCGAGGCTGCGCGCGACACGACATAGCGAACCAGGCCGCTGCAGTCGAAGCCGCTATCCGGCGTATTGCCGCCCCAACGGTACGGAATTCCGACCAGGCCCATCGCCTCGATAGAAATTTCCTCGCGTCCGACGCTGTGATCGACGAAGTTCGGGAAACCGGGCGGGGGAGTGCGATAAGCGCCGTCGGACGCCGAAGAAGAACCGTTTGAGTTGCGCGAAATCCGCTGCGGCTCGCTGGAACAGGCGGCGAGCAGCAGAAGGACCAGCAGCGAAAACCCAAGTCGGCGCATTGAGACAAGGCGAGCGTAAGCACTCGCTTAAAGCGGGCGATGTCGGGATGGTAGCCCGTCCACCGTGGCATGAGCAAGAGAAGTTGATAAATTACTTGAAGTTTACGTGCTAAGTGTGGCGCCGCCGGGACGTAACATCTGACCTGCGCAGGCCGACCTTACGAAAAAAGCCGCGCCCGGTGTAACCCGGGCGCGGCTTTGGAACAACTTTTAAGCCGTGAAACGGCAAACGGCTTGCTTCGAGCTCTGCTTACAAAATGTCCGAAGCGTAATCGGCCAGACGCGAGCGTTCGCCGCGCGCCAGCGTCACGTGCCCGCTGTGCGCCCAGCCCTTGAAGCGATCCACCACGTAAGTGAGCCCCGAACTGCCTTCCGTCAGATACGGCGTATCGATCTGCGCAATGTTGCCAAGGCAGATGATCTTCGTCCCCGGACCCGCACGCGTGACGAGCGTCTTCATCTGCTTCGGCGTCAGGTTCTGCGCTTCGTCAATGATCAGATACTTGTCCACGAACGTCCGGCCGCGCATGAAGTTCATGCTCTTGATCTTCAGGCGCGAGCGGATCAGCTCCTGAGTCGCGGCGCGGCCCCATTCGCCGGCGGCGTCGTCGGTCTTCTGCAGCACTTCGAGGTTGTCGTCGAATGCACCCATCCACGGTTGCATCTTTTCCTCTTCCGTACCCGGCAGAAAGCCGATGTCTTCACCGACCGGCACGGTAGCCCGCGTCACGATGATCTCGTTGTAGCGCTTGTCGTCGAGCACCTGCGCAAGCCCCGCCGCGAGCGCGACGAGCGTCTTGCCGGTACCGGCCTGACCAAGCAGCGTGACGAAATCGATCTCCGGATTCATCAGCAAATTGAGCGCAAAATTCTGCTCGCGATTGCGCGCCGTAATGCCCCACACGTTGTTCTTGTGGTGGCCGTAGTCGCGCAAGGTCTGCAGCAAGGCGGTCTTGCCGTTCAGCTCACGCACCAGCGCGTGAAACGCCGGTTCGCCGTTTTGCGGCTCAAGATACACGAACTCGTTGACCAGCATCGAGGCGCACAGCGGTCCGGTCACGCGGTAATACGTGGTGCCCGTCTTGGTGTCCTGCCAGCTTTCCATGCCCTTGGCATGCTTGGTCCAGAAGTCCTGCGGCAGCGCGCGAATACCGGAATAGAGCAGATCCTTGTCTTCGAGAACCTGGTCGTTGAAGTAATCCTCGGCAGGCAGACCTAGCGCATGCGCCTTGATCCGCATGTTGATGTCTTTCGACACCAGCACGACCTGGCGGTCCATGCGGTCGCGTTGCAGGGCCCGTACGACACCGAGAATCTGGTTGTCCGCCTTGCCCTGCGGCAGGCCTTCGACCGGTTCGATATCCGTCAGCTTGGTCTGGAAAAACAGACGTCCGGCAGCCTCGCGGCTGCCCAGGCGCGACAGCGAAATGCCGTCCGACATATTGCCGCCGTTGGCGACCAGCGCGTCCAGCGTACGGCTGACCTGTCGCGCATTGCGCGCGACTTCCGACATGCCCTTCTTGTGGTTGTCGAGTTCTTCCAACGTCATCATCGGCAGATAGACGTCGTGTTCCTCGAAACGGAACAGGCAAGTCGGATCGTGCATCAGCACGTTCGTATCGAGCACGAACAGCTTGCGGGTTTCGACCTGTTCGGCTGCGCCGCCGCGCTTCTTGGCGCTGCCGCGGGTCGCTGCCGCCGGCGTGGCCGCCGTATTGGCCGCAGGCTGCTTGCCGGCGCGGGCCACCACGGGTTCCGCGGTGGCGGGCTGCTCAGGCTCGACGTGCGCGGGCTGCTGGCGGGCGGCAGGCGCCGGCACCGGTTGCAGCAACGCGGCGGTCTGTTTGCTTTTCCGGCTGCGTGCGGGTGCAGCCTGTCCAGCGGCGCTATCGGCAGAAGAAGACGCAGGAACCGGCCGCAAGGTGGTAGCGGCATTGGCGGCGCGCGCCATCGGCGTCGCGACGTTGGCTTGGCCGAAATCGGCCGACTCTGCTTGCTCCCCGTCAACCGCCTGTTTTTTGGCGGACCGGGCCGGCGTGGCTTTAGCCTTGTATTCGTCAGCCGGTAAGAGATTGCCGAGCTTGCTGGGTGCGGTAGGCAAAGGCATGGTTTCCCTCGAAATAATCGGGTCACATATCGTGCGCCGCCTGTCGCATTCTGCTGGTGTGCCAAAAGGCCCACGCAGTTTGCGCCCGGAGGCGCGCTTCGGTCTAAAAATGCCGGTTCGCCTGGTTTTCGATCGGCTCCTTGACGAGAGCGCGTGGCCGGGTAAAAGAACGGCTTCGCGCAATTAAAAAAGCCGCCGCCCCGGCAAACGGGGCAAGCGGCTCGACTTCGGTCATCGCGTTGCGCCTCACTGCCTCGACTACAGAGGCGTGACATGCGGCGCAGCCGCGGAAAGTATGGGGTGGACAGGCACTCATTGCAGCCCAATATAACGCGCCTCACAGCGCTTGTACAGCCTCCAGAATTTCATCGACATGACCTGGTACTTTCACGCCACGCCACTCGTGGCGCAGGACGCCCTCGCTGTCGATGACAAACGTGGATCGTTCGATTCCCCGTACTTCTTTGCCATACATTTTCTTCATTTTGATGACGTTGAAGAGCGCGCAGAGCGTTTCTTCCGGATCGGAGATCAACGGGAACGGCAGTTCAAGCTTGGCCTTGAAATTGTCATGCGAGCGCAGGCTGTCGCGCGAGACGCCGAGAATCTCGGCACCGGCCTTCTTGAACTTCGGATACAGATCGCGGAACTGCAGACCTTCGGTCGTGCAGCCTGGCGTGTTGTCCTTCGGGTAAAAATACAGCACCACCTTTTTGCCCCGAAGACTGGACAGCGTAATCTCGCCACCGGTTGCGGGGGCGGTAAAGTCGGGGACGGGTTGGTCGACTGCGATGGGCACGAGGTTCTCCGGTTGTTATGGTCAGGCGTCGGGCTACTCTGCCGCGCCCCGGCTCACGACGGCTGCACGATCAGTTCGCCGGAACGGCCAGGAATTTCACCCCAGGTGACAGGGTACGATGGCAGCGTGCTGCGGTCCAGCGCGGCATGATAGTCGCCCATCGTGGCGAACGTGTGGCCTTGAGCGCGCCAGCCGTCCAGCAGTTGTTCGAACACCGGCGCGAGCTTTTGGCCTTCGAGTTCGGCGTGCAGCGTGTACACCTGATCGTGGGGATTGTTCTCGGTACGCTTCAACATCCACGCGGCAACGTTGTCCAGATCGATGCCGTCGACGCCCAGCACTTCATCGAGCGTGGGCAGTGTGGTGGGCATCTGCACGTGCGAGAGGGTCTTGCCGTCCACGACGGGGAAGTAGGGCGAATGACCGCGCCCATCGGAGGCATACTGCATGCCCCACGCGTCGATCTGCTCGAACGCATGGCCGTTCATCTGCCACCCGGCGGCGCCGTGCGTGACGGGCGGCGTGCCGAAGATCTCGATGAAACGGGAGTGACTCGCCTGCATCTGCGCGACGGTCCAGTCACGCGCCCGCGCGCGCACGTTGTCCTGCCAGTAGACGTGATCCCACGTGTGAATGCCGCATTCGAAGCCGGCTTCGTGGATCGCACGCATCTCCGACGCAGCCCGCGCGCCGATGTCCGGCCCGGGCAGCAACACGCCATACATCAATTGCTTGATGCCGTAATGCTCGACCACGGAAGTGCGCGAAACCTTCTGCAGAAACCCCGGGCGCAGCACGCGGCGCATCGCCCAACCGGTGTGGTCGGGCCCGAGGCTGAACAGGAAGGTGGCGCGCGCCTTGAAACGGTCGAAAATGCGGGCGAGGTTCGGCACGCCTTCGCGGGTGCCGCGCAGCGTGTCGACGTCGATCTTCAGGACGATGCGCGCCAAGGATCAGCCCTTATTTATTGCTGTTCGACCAGAGCACGCGCTTCTGCGACGTGGCCGCGATACGCTTCGAAAATCTTGCGCAGCGCTTCGTCGAAAGTCGACTTCGGTGCCCAGTTGAGTTCCTGCATCGTGTTGTCGATCTTCGGCACGCGGTTCTGCACGTCCTGGTAGCCCGCGCCGTAGTAAGCACCCGACGACGTTTCGACCAGTTGCACCTGCTTGGCCGTTTCCGCGTATTCCGGGAATTCGGCGGCGAGCGCTAGCATCTTGTGCGCGAGCTCACGCACGGAGAAGTTGTTGGTCGGGTTGCCGATGTTATAGATCTTGCCGGTGGCGACGCCGTCCTTGTTCTCGATGATCTTCATCAATGCGCCGATGCCGTCGTCGATATCCGTGAAGGCACGCTTTTGCGCGCCGCCATCTACGAGGCTGATGTTCTCGCCGCGCACGATATGGCCAAGGAACTGCGTGACCACGCGCGAGCTGCCTTCCTTCGGCGTATAGATCGAATCGAGGCCCGGGCCGATCCAGTTGAACGGACGGAACAGCGTGAAGTTGAGGCCTTCCATGCCGTAGCCCCAGATCACGCGGTCCATCAACTGCTTCGAGCACGCGTAGATCCAGCGCGGCTTGTTGATCGGACCATACGACAGTTGCGACTCTTCCGGGTCGAACTGCTCGTCCGTGCACATGCCGTAGACCTCGGAGGTGGACGGAAACACGAGGTGCTTGCCGTACTTCACCGCCGAACGCACGATGGGCAGGTTCGCCTCGAAGTCGAGCTCGAACACGCGCAGCGGCTGCTTCACATAAGTAGCCGGCGTGGCGATCGCAACGAGCGGCAGGATCACGTCGCACTTCTTCACGTGATACTCGACCCACTCCTTGTTGATCGTGATGTCGCCTTCGAAGAAGTGCATCCGCTCGTGATTGATCAGATCACCCAGGCGTTCGGTCTGCATGTCCATGCCGAACACTTCCCAGTCGGTCGTTTCGAGAATGCGCTTGGACAGGTGATGGCCGATGAAGCCGTTGACACCCAGAATCAGGACTTTTTTCATTGATGACGGGAAGATTGAATGAGCTGGGAGAATTCGGCAGGGGAGACGACGGGCTCTTGGCCTTCGTGCTGGCGCCGCAATTCGTGGATGGCGATGGCGCGGCCATCGCCGCACACCGCAAAAAACGCATTATCGCTTACGTGGAGGCCGGGGGGCAAATCTGAGCGGAGCGCGCCGGGACGGGCAAGACGCGCCCGCGCGACGACGAAGCGCTGGCCGTCGATCTCGGTGAACGCGCCGGGATAGGGCGGCGCCACGGCGCGGATCAGGTTGTAGACGTCCTGAGCCGGCTGGCTCCAGTCGATCCGGCCGTCTTCGGGCTTGCGTCCGCCGAAGTAACTGCCATGCGCCAGATCGTTCGGCAGATGTGGTGCCTCGCCGGCGAGCAGCGCCGGCAGCACGCGCCAGAGCGTCTGCTCGGCGGCCACGGTGACCTTGTCGAACACCTGCGCGGCGGTATCGTCCGGCAGGATCGGCACCGGCGTTTGCGCGATGATCGCGCCTGCGTCAGGTTTGGCGGCCATTTCGTGCAACGTGGCGCCGGTTTCGGTTTCGCCCTTCAACACGGCCCAGTTGGTCGGCACGCGGCCGCGGTACTTGGGCAGCAGCGAGCCGTGCATGTTGTAGGCGCCGCGCGCGGCCAGCGCGAGCAGGTCGACCGGCAGCATGTGGCGGTAGTAGAACGAGAAAATGAAGTCGGGCCGCGCGGCGCTCACCGCGGCGCGCAGTTCGTCGCTCTTCGGATCGGCGGGCGTCACTGTGGGGATGCCATAGCTCGCGGCCACCGAAGCAACGCTGCCGAACCAGATGTTTTCGGTTGCGCTGTCCTCGTGAGTGACCACCAGCGCCACTTCGACGCCGCGCGCCAGCAGCACTTGCAGGCAGCGCACGCCGACGTTGTGATACGCGAATACAACCGCGCGTGGCTTCATGGATTCGGTCCCTGATCGATGAGCGGCGCCGGCTGAACGGCCTGCACCAGCGCCTGGCGGGGCGCCTCGGCGACGGTGGTGCCGTCGCGCTGTTCGAGAATCGTTTGCACCAGATAACGGGGACGGGCTCGCACCTGCTGGTAGATCCGGCCAATGTACTCGCCGAGCAAACCAAGCGCGAAGATGATCACGCCGAGCAGGAAGAACGTGATAGCGAACAGCGTGAACACACCTTGCACTTCCGCGCCGATGATGAAGCGGCGAATCAGCAGCAGCACGAACAGGCCTGCGGAGCCCAGCGAGAGGATTACCCCAATGAACGACAGCCATTGCAGCGGCACCACCGAGAAACCGGTGACGAGGTCGAAGTTCAGACGAATCAGCGAGTACAACGAATACTTCGATTCGCCCGCAAAGCGCTCTTCGTGCGCGACTTCGATTTCCACCGGATTCTGCGCGAAGGTGTAGGCGAGCGCCGGAATGAACGTATTGATTTCACCGCAGCGGTTGATCGTGTCGATGATGTGCCGGCTGTAGGCGCGCAGCATGCAACCCTGATCGGTCATCTTGATGCGGGTAATGCGTTCGCGCAGACGGTTCATTGCCCGCGAAGCCTTGCGGCGCCACAGGCTGTCCTGGCGCTGCAGGCGAATCGTGCCCACGTAGTCGTAGCCTTCACGCATCTTCGTGACCAGCTTGCCGATTTCCTCCGGCGGGTTCTGCAGGTCGGCGTCGAGCGTGATGACGATCTCGCCGCGCGCCTGCTCGAAGCCGGCGAGAATCGCCATATGCTGGCCGTAGTTGCCGTTCAGCAGGATCACGCGGGTCGTGTCCGGCCGGTTGCGGAACTGCTCGGCCAGCAGCGCGGCGGATTTGTCGCGGCTGCCGTCGTTGATGAAGATCACTTCATAGCGGGTGCCGAGCGCGTCGAGCGCCGGGTACAGGCGCGCAAACAACGCGGCCAGACCGGCTTCCTCGTTGTACACCGGAATGATGACCGAGACTTCCGGCGTATCAGACATCGGAGAGCGATGTTCCGTTTGACTCATTTCCGCTTATTTTCCGTATTGTTCGCAAATTTCGTTGACCGCCAGGCAGACCCGCGCCACGTCGCCTTCGTTCATCAGCGTGAACAACGGCAGCGTGACCGTGGTGGCGCCGAAGCGCTCTGCATGCGGGAACATGCCTTCCTTGAAGCCGCGCGCGCGGTACAGCGTGAACAGGTGGATGGCCGGGTAGTGCACGCCCGAACCGATGCCGCGCTCCTTCAGCTGACCCATGAAACCGGCTCGGTCGATGGAGAGCTTCTCGAGCGGCAGCGTGATCTGGAACATGTGCCAGTTGCTGTTATCGAAGTCAGCAAACGGCAGACCCATGCCGAGCTTAACCGCTGCACCGCCTTCAAAACCCGCGAAGTAAGCCCGCACGAGCTTCTTGCGCTGCGCGAGGAAACGCTCCAGATGCGGCAACTGGCCGAGGCCGACTCGCGCCGCCACGTCCGTCAGATTGTATTTGCCGCCGAGCACGTCGCAGTCCATGCCGTCGAAGCCCGTGCGGGTGACGCCTTGCAGCCGGTACTTCTGGGCGAGGATGGCTTCTTCCTCGTTGTTCAGCACCAGCGCGCCGCCTTCGATTGAAGTCAGATTCTTGTTGGCGTGGAAACTGAACGACACCATGTCGCCGAGCTTGCCGATGCGCTCGCCCTTCCACGTTGAACCGAACGCCTGCGCCGCGTCTTCGACCACGCGCAGCTTGTGGGCGCGAGCGATTTCGTAGAGACGGTCCATGTCGACCGGCAGGCCCGACAGATACACCGGGATGATCGCCTTGGTACGCGGCGTAATGGCCTTCTCGAGCAGATCCAGATCGATGTTGCGGGTCTTCGGATCGATGTCGGCGAATACCGGCGTCGCCCCGGTTTCGTAGATCACGTTGCTGGTGGAGACCCACGAGGCGGGCGTCGTGATGACTTCGTCGCCTTCGCCCACACCGGCAATGCGCAGGCCGATCTCGAGCGTGGCCGTGCCGGAGTTGAAGGTGCGCACGGGACGGCCGCCGCAGAATTCCGACAGCGCGGCTTCGAATGCCTGGTTCTGCGGGCCGGTCGTGATCCAGCCGGAGCGCAGCACTTCGGCTACGCCCTGGATGGTCTCTTCGTCGATTTCCGGACGGACAAACGGCAAAAACGGGACTGATGACTGGCTCATGAATGCTTCGCTCGATAGAAATAGGGCGGCAACCAACAACAACGACGTCCGGCAAGGATACTTCGGCAATCCGGGGCGCGGTCAGCGGGTATAACGCTGCCTGCGCGGGGTGCTTACCACCTCTTACAGCCCGGCATGCCATGCCGGCCCTCAACGGTAACAAACTGCTTGCGGTAACCGGCAAAAACCGGTTCACACCGGTTCAGAGCCTGACGGCGCCTAGCTGCGCGCCAGTACGACGACGCCAATCAGAATGATGCCGATACCGACGAGCCGCTGAACCGACAGCACCTCGCCGAACAGATACCAGGCGGCGAAGGCGTTGACGACATACCCGAGCGAGAGCATCGGATAGGCGATCGACACATCCACACGCGAGAGCCCGATCACCCACACCGCGACGCTGATCACATAGCAACCGAGGCCGCCGATGATCGGCAACTGGGTCGCCAGCTTGAAGCCAATGGGCAGGATGTTCGCACGGGTGAATTCGAAGTGTCCAACGGCATTCGTGCCGGCCTTCAGCAGAAGCTGGGCGCAGGCGTTCAGTGTGACGCCGGCAAGAATGCAAAAGAGCGAAATCGGGTTCATCAACGGTTCAGGTCCTGATATGGGGTCATTGCTGCGGATTTGCTATAGCGGGGCTTGCTGCGCCTGGCGCGGCGGCGCCGGCATTGCCTGCGTCGCCAGCCAAGGGCTTTTCGACGATCACCCGGCGCGGGTCACGGGCGACGACCTGCATCGGCACATGCTCGGCCAGCAGCTTCTTGTACCGGTCCGGCGGAATCAGCGCGAGGGCGTAGCGGTCCGCGTCCCAGCGCCTGATCCACTCGTCGAACGTCGGGACCCACTTTTGCGGTTCGACGGACACGCCGAAGGCCAGTTCATCGGGATGTTCGACCATGATCATCGTGTGGTCGACATAGAACGGCAAGGTGTGATCGAGCACGCCGACCGAGTAGAACGGCGTATCGGGCGGCAGCCTGGCGATGGCAGCCTTGATGGCGGGGGCGAGCGGGGCGCCTGAACTCAGACGCCCGAACACGTCATGACCGGTGCCGGCAATGGTGCCCATCAGCAGCCAGGCCGCGCCGAACGTGGCCGTGGCACCAAGAATGCCGGCGCGGCTATGGCGGTTCAGCCACAACGCGGCGAGCGTCAGCGCAAAGGCGACGCCGAGGGCGGCCAGCACCCAGACGCGATAGGCAATGTACAGCTCGGTGGGATTGCGGTCGTCGCCGAGGCGGCTCATGAACAGCGCGCCCACCGCGGCGATCACCAGAAACACTGCGTAACCCGTCAGATGACGGCGCAGCATGGCCGGACTCACCAGCGGCAGGTACATGCCGATCAGCAGCGCGAGCGCCGGGGCGATCGGCAACGTGTAGGACAGCAGCTTCGAATGCGACGCGCTGAAAAACAGGAAGATGAACGCTGCCCACACCAGCAGCATGGCGACCGGCGAGAAGCCGTTCGGCTGGCGCGGCAGGCGCAGCGCGTGGCGGATGCTTTGCACGCTGATGGAGAGCCAGGGCAGGAAGCCCACCAGGATCACCGGCACGAAGTAATAGAACGCGCCGGGGCGGTTCTGCTCGGGCGTCAGATAGCGTTTGAACTGCTGGACGATAAAGAAGAAATTCAGGAATTCCGGATTGCGTTGCTGTACCAGCACGAACCACGGCGTGGCGATCGCGAAGAAAAGGATCAGGCCGCCGATCAGATGCAGGCGCTTCCAGAGCGCCCAGTCGCGGGCCACCAGCGTGTACAGCACCAGCACCGCGCCGGGCAGGATCAGGCCGACGAGGCCTTTGGAGAGCACCGCGAGCGCCATCGACGCCCAGCAGACCCACATCCACAGCCGCACCTGGCCAGTGGGCAAGTTAGGCCGCTGGGCGAGCAGCAGCGCGCAAAGCGTCAACTCCATCCAGAACGACAGGCCCATATCCAGCGTGTTGAAATGGCCCATCAGGTTCCAGTACGGCGAGGTCGCCAGCACGATGGCCGCGAACACGCCGGTGGCGGCATTGAAGACTCGCGCGCCGGTGAAGCCGAGCAGCAGGACGCCAGCGAAGCCGGTCAAGGCCGTGTAAAGCCGCGCCTGCCATTCGCCGATGCCGAACCATGCAAACGTCAGCGCATTCGCCCAGGTTTGCAGCGGCGGCTTCTCGAAGTATTTGTAGCCGTTGTAACGCGGCGTGATCCAGTCGCCGGTCAGGAACATCTCGCGCGCCATTTCGGCGTAGCGGCCTTCGTCGCTCGGCAGCAGGTGCCGCCAGCCGAGCGGCACGAACCAGACAAGGGCAAGTGCCAGCACCAGCAGCAGGATGGTGGTGCGGTTGAGCGGTAGCCGGGACGGCATATCGTTCATGGATGATCAGCCTGTTCTTTTACGATGCCGCATGGGCGGCATTTCGGTGTTGTTAGGGGTGCACGCCGGGTTGCGCAGGGCCGGCCGCCGAGAGCCGTCGCGCGGTTGGCGCTCAAAACGGCCATGGCCCAGGGTGCGCCGCGCCGGTCAGGCTTCGATCAGCAAGGCGGCCGCGACCTTGCGGCCCTCGGCCATCAGAATGTTGTAGGTGCGGCAGGCGGCCTTGAAGTCCATCGTCTCGACGCCGATCCGGTGTGCCGCGAGCGCAGCGGTCAGCCGCGGATGGGGAAAACGCAGCCGATCGCCGCTGCCGAAGATCACCACTTCCGGCGCCGGCTCGACCAGCATGGCGAAGTGCTCCGGGCTGAGGGCCTCGAAAGAAGCCACCGGCCAGGCAATGACAGGGCTTTCCGGCATCACGAGGATGCTGCCCACATGGCGCCCGAGATTGATTTCGACATAGCCGGCGCCGTAACCGGTCACGGTGTTCAGGGCGCCGCTCGAATCCTGGTGTAATTTCAAATTGGTTTTCCGAAGTCGTTCGTTCCGCGGCAGAAAAGCGTCGCGCAATGGACACGAAGCGGCCGAAAGGGCTTCTGCATGCACTTGGTGCATTGCGGAAGTCGGCCAAAATCCGCTAAATTATAACTTTTTAGCCGCCCAGCGGCGCCCCCCGCTTCGCGTGCCGCCATAAGCCGCGCCCGAAGCAGCTGCTGGGCCCCGGTCGACGCGCCGGGCCAAGCGTGGTCAAACAGCTTATCAGACGCTCTCTTAAGGTTCGCTGAGTGATCCTTCGAGGGTGTCGATGGTTCCCTAAGCACCCGGCGCAACCCGCCGCAGGCGCCAATCAGACAAGTCCGCGGGAGCGCGTAAGAATTCGCCGCTTCGCATTCGGATGCCCGATAGCCCACAGCCCGTATAGTGCGGGCCAGCCCGACAGGCCCGAGCGGCCTGTTAATTACCCAGGATGAAGTGCCCGCCGTGAAACCGATTCTTAAATCCAACAAGCTGTTGAACGTCTGCTACGACATCCGCGGGCCCGTCCTCGAACATGCAAAACGGCTCGAAGAAGAGGGCCACCGCATCATCAAGCTGAACATCGGCAATCTCGCGCCGTTCGGTTTCGATGCGCCTGACGAAATCATCCAGGACATGATCCTGAATCTGCCGGGCTCGTCAGGCTATTCCGACTCGAAAGGTGTGTTCGCCGCACGCAAGGCGATCATGCATTACACGCAGCAAAAGGGCGTGCACGGCGTCGAACTGGACGATATCTACATCGGCAACGGTGCGTCGGAGCTGATCGTGATGGCGCTGCAGGGGCTGCTCAACGACGGCGACGAAGTATTGCTGCCGGCGCCCGACTATCCGCTGTGGACCGCGGGCGTTAGCCTGGCGGGCGGCACGCCGGTGCATTACATCTGCGACGAATCGAACGGCTGGATGCCGGATCTTGATGATATCCGCGCCCGGATCACGCCGAACACGCGCGCGCTCGTCGTCATCAACCCGAACAACCCCACCGGCGCGCTGTACTCGGACGAACTGCTGCTCGGCCTGATCGAGATTGCGCGCACGCACGGTCTGGTGATCTTCGCCGACGAGGTCTACGACAAGATCGTCTACGATGGCAAGAAACACACCGCCATTGCGGCGCTGTCCGAAGACGTGCTGACGGTGACCTTCAACAGCCTCTCGAAGAGTTACCGGTCGTGCGGCTACCGCGCGGGCTGGATGTTTATCTCGGGGCTGACCGGCGAAAACCGGCGTCACGGCAAAGACTATTTCGAGGGCCTCGGCATTCTGGCCTCGATGCGCCTGTGCCCGAACGTGCCCGGCCAGTATGCGATCCAGACGGCGCTCGGCGGCTACCAGAGCATCAACGACCTGATCGTACCGAGCGGCCGCCTGTACAAACAGCGCCAACTCGCGTATGACATGCTGACGGCGATCCCCGGCGTGAGCTGCGTGAAGCCGGATGCGGCGCTGTATATGTTCCCGCGCCTCGACCCGAAGATGTATCCGATCGAAGACGACCAGCAGTTCATCCTGGAGCTGCTGCTGGCCGAACGGGTGCTGCTCGTGCAGGGCACGGGTTTCAACTGGAAGACGCCGGACCACTTCCGTGTCGTGTTTTTGCCGAATGTCGACGACCTGGCGGATTCGATCAACCGGATCGCCCGCTTCCTCGACGGCTACCGAAAACGTCACGCGGTCTGAAAAACGCCCGCCGTTCCCGATTGACGGCGCAACAGGCCCGGACAACCGTTTCCCTTAATCCTTACTCGAAAACACACGCTGCATGGAACCGATCAAAGTTGGACTGCTGGGCTTCGGCACGGTAGGCAGCGGCACCTTCACGGTACTGCGCCGCAACCAGGAAGAAATCAAACGACGCGCCGGCCGCGGCATCGAGATTGCGCGTATTGCCGTGCGCAATCCGGCCAAGGCCACGGCGGCGCTCGGCGCCGAAGCCGGCTCGGTTGAGATCACCGATAGCTTCGCCGCGGTGGTCGACGATCCGTCCATCGACATCGTCGCGGAAATGATCGGCGGCACGGGCATCGCGCGCGAGCTGGTGCTGCGCGCCATCGCCAATCGCAAGCATGTGGTGACGGCCAACAAGGCGCTGCTCGCCGTGCACGGCACGGAGATCTTCGAAGCGGCCCACGCCAACGGCGTGATGGTGGCGTTCGAAGCGGCTGTGGCCGGCGGCATTCCGATTATCAAGGCGCTGCGCGAAGGGCTGACGGCGAACCGGATCCAGTACATCGCCGGCATCATCAACGGCACGACGAATTACATCCTTTCGGAGATGCGCGACCGCGGGCTCGACTTCGCGACCGCATTGAAGGCCGCGCAGGAGCTGGGCTACGCCGAAGCCGATCCGACCTTCGATATCGAAGGCGTCGACGCCGCGCACAAGGCCACCATCATGAGCGCGATCGCGTTCGGTGTGCCGGTGCAGTTCGACAAGGCTTACGTCGAAGGTATCAGCAAGCTGGCGGCGATCGACATCAAATACGCCGAAGAGCTCGGTTACCGTATCAAGCTGCTGGGCATCGCGCGCCGCACCGACAAAGGCATCGAACTGCGCGTGCATCCGACGCTGATTCCCGAGAAACGCCTGCTGGCCAACGTGGAAGGCGCGATGAATGCGGTGGTCGTGCATGGCGACGCGGTCGGCACCACGTTGTACTACGGCAAGGGCGCGGGCGCGGAGCCGACGGCATCGGCGGTCGTGGCGGATCTGGTGGACGTGACGCGTCTGCATACCGCGGACCCGGAGCATCGCGTGCCGCATCTGGCGTTCCAGCCGGACAGCCTGTCGAACACGCCGATCCTGCCGATCGACGAAGTGACGAGCGGCTACTACCTGCGTCTGCGGGTGGCAGACGTGACCGGCGTGCTCGCCGATATCACACGCATCCTCGCGGACACGGGTATCTCGATCGACGCGCTGCTGCAGAAGGAATCGGAGCAGGTCGACGCCAACGGCAAGGGCGAGACCGACATCATCCTGATCACGCACGAAACGGTTGAAAAACACGTCAACGCGGCGATCAGGAACATCGAGGCGCTGAAGACCGTTGTGTCGCAGGTGACGAAGCTGCGCATGGAAGCGCTGAACTAGGCCAGAGACTTGATATGAACTACCTTTCCACGCGCGGCGCCGGAGCCGGCGAGCGCCATACGTTTTCCGACATCCTGCTGGGCGGTCTCGCCAAGGATGGCGGCCTGTACCTGCCCGCGGAATATCCGCGGGTGTCGGCCGATGAACTTGCACGCTGGCGCACGCTGCCTTACGCGGATCTCGCCTTCGAGATTCTGTCGAAGTTCAGCGACGATATTCCCGCCGAAGATCTACGCACGCTCACGCGCCGCACCTACACGGCGGCGACGTACTGCAATGTGCGCGACGACGAAGGCGCGGCACAGATCACGCCGCTGAAAACGCTGGGCGTCGAGAACGGCGCGCCGCTGTCGTTGCTGGAGCTCTCGAACGGTCCGACGCTGGCGTTCAAGGACATGGCGATGCAGTTGATCGGCAACCTGTTCGAATACGCGCTGGAGAAGAACGGCGAGACGCTGAACATCCTCGGCGCCACTTCGGGGGACACCGGTAGCGCAGCCGAATACGCCATGCGCGGCAAGAAGGGCATCCGCGTGTTCATGTTGTCGCCGCACCAGAAGATGAGCGCATTCCAGACGGCGCAGATGTACAGCCTGCAGGATCCGAACATTTTCAATCTTGCCGTGGAAGGCAATTTCGACGACTGCCAGGATATCGTCAAGGCCGTTTCTAACGATCACACGTTCAAGGCGAAGTACAAGATCGGCACGGTCAATTCGATCAACTGGGCGCGTGTGGTGGCCCAGGTCGTGTACTACTTCAAGGGCTATTTTGCCGCGACGACGTCGAACGACGAGCGGGTCTCGTTCACGGTGCCGTCCGGCAATTTCGGCAACGTCTGTGCGGGTCACATTGCGCGGATGATGGGCCTGCCCATCGAAAAGCTGGTGGTCGCGACTAACGAGAACGACGTGCTCGACGAGTTCTTCCGCACCGGCATCTACCGCGTGCGCAAGGCGGCCGAGACGTATCACACCAGCAGCCCGAGCATGGACATCTCGAAGGCGTCGAATTTCGAGCGCTTCGTGTTCGACCTGCTGGGCCGCGATCCGGCTCGCGTGTTGCAGCTGTTCCGCGATGTCGAAGAAAAGGGCGGTTTCGATCTGGCGGCGAGCGGCGATTTCGCGCGGGTGCAGGAGTTCGGCTTCGTGTCGGGCCGCAGCAGCCATGCTGACCGCGTGGATGCGATTCGCGACGTGTTCGAACGCTACGACACGATGATCGACACCCATACGGCCGATGGCCTGAAGGTGGCGCGCGAACATCTGCAGCCGGGCATTCCGATGATCGTGCTGGAGACGGCGCAGCCGATCAAGTTCGGCGAGACGATCCGCGAAGCGCTGCTGCGCGAACCGGAGCGGCCGGCGGCGTTTTCGGGGCTCGAGTCGTTGCCGCAGCGCTTTGAAGTGCTGCCGGCGGATGTGCAGCGCGTGAAGGACTTTGTGGTCGCACATACGGGCGCCTGAAGAGCGCCTAAGGGACCATACGTCCGGTCTACAGTGCGCCATGTTATGGCGCACTGTTGTCTCCCCGTCGGTTCCCGCAGACCGCTACAATATTCCTTTCGGTTCTGCGGGCCTTCCCCTCGATGTCCACGCCCACCTCTCCCACGTCCTCCGCGCCGCGTGCCCCGATGCTGTCCACTTCCGACGCCCTCGCGACGTTGCTGGGCGCCGCTAGCGCCGTTGCCGGCGCGCAAACGCTGCCGACTTTCGATGCGCTAAACCGCGTGCTCGCCGCCGACGTGGTTTCGCCCCTCGACGTGCCGCCGATGAACACCAGCGCGATGGACGGTTACGCGGTGCGCATCGCCGATCTGATACAGGGCGAGCGCCGTCTGCCGGTCTCGCAGCGCATTCCGGCAGGCCACGCGCCGCAGCCACTTGCAGCCGGCACGGCGGCGCGCATTTTCACTGGCGCGACCGTGCCGCCGGGCGCCGATGCGATCGTCATCCAGGAGCAGACGGAATTGGCGGGCGACACGGTGACGATCCTCCATCTGCCGAAGGCGGGCGAGTGGATCACGGCGCAGGGGGCGGACATCCGCAGCGGTTCGGTGATCCTGCCGGCCGGCACGCGCCTGACTCCGCAGGCCCTGGGGCTGGCCGCGTCGGTCGGCTGCGCGGAACTGTCGGTGATGCGGCGCGTCAAGGTCGCGGTGTTCTTCACCGGCGATGAACTGACGATGCCCGGCGAGCCGCTCAAACCCGGCGCCATCTATAACTCGAATCGCTACACGTTGCGCGGACTGCTCGAAAAGCTCGGCTGCGAAGTGACTGACTACGGCATCGTGCCGGACCAGCTCGATGCGACCCGAGCAACCCTGCGCGAAGCGGCCCAGGGGCACGACCTGATTCTGACCAGCGGCGGGGTTTCGGTGGGGGAGGAAGACCACGTGAAGCCTGCCGTCGAGGCGGAAGGGCGGCTTTCCATGTGGCAGATCGCCATGAAGCCCGGCAAGCCGCTCGCGTTTGGCGCGGTACGGCGCGCGGAGGGCGAGACGTTCTTCATGGGCTTGCCCGGCAATCCGGTGTCGACTTTCGTCACCTTCCTGCTGTTCGTGCGACCGTTCGTCCTGCGCCTGTCCGGCGTGCGCGTCGTGACGCCACGAGCGCTTTCGCTGCGAGCCGACTTCACGCAGTCCAAAGCCGACCGGCGCAATGAATTCCTGCGTGCGCGGATCAATCCCGCCGGCGGCCTCGATCTGTTTCCGAACCAGAGTTCGGCCGTGCTGACTTCCACGGTATGGGGCGACGGCCTGATCGACAATCCGCCCAATCACGTCATCAGCGCCGGCGAGACCGTGCACTTCATTCCCTTTTCCGAACTGTTGAACTGACGCCGGCAGTAGACGGCGGCGACCCCCGATGAAGATCGATCTGAAATATTTTGCCAGCGTGCGCGAAGCGCTCGGTACCGCCGACGAGACGGTGGATGTGCCCGACAGCATTGCCACGGTGGGCGACGTGCGGGCGTGGCTGCGCGTGCGCGGCGGCATCTGGGCGGACACGCTCGCCGAGGGCCGCGCGCTGCGCATGGCCTGCAACCACGTGATGACCGACCCCGGCACCCGGCTTACCGAGGGCTGCGAGGTGGCGTTCTTTCCGCCCGTGACGGGCGGCTGAGGAAAAGGCGATGACGGTTCGCGTCCAGACAGAAGACTTCGACCTCAGCACCGAGGTGGCCGCCTTGCGTGCGCAAAATCCGAAGATCGGCGCAGTGGCCTGCTTCGTCGGGACGGTGCGCGATCTGAACGACGGTAGCGCGGTCGAAACGATGGAGCTCGAACACTATCCGGGAATGACGGAGAAGTCGCTGGCGGCGATCGTCGAGGCGGCGCGCGGGCGCTGGCCGGGTATCGAGGTGCTGATTATCCACCGGGTGGGCAAGCTGGTCCCGCTCGACCAGATCGTGCTGGTGGCAACCACCGCGGCGCATCGTGGTGACGCCTTCGCGTCTTGCGAATTCGTGATGGATTATCTGAAGACCGAAGCGCCGTTCTGGAAGAAGGAAAAGACCGAACAGGGCGAACGCTGGGTCGACGCCCGCGTGACCGACGACGCTGCACTCGCCCGCTGGGGCCGCGTCCCGGTTAATACGAAGTCCGAATGACGCGCTGGCGCGGGGCAACCCGCTCGAGCAACGCCTGTTGCTCGGCAGGGATCTTGTAGTCCCACCCGAAACGGCTCAACTGCAGGCTTTGCGCGATCCGCAATGCCGGTTCCATGAAGCGGATCGCCGCAGCGGGTTCGTAGCGCGTCTCCACGGTATCGAGGAACAGATAGAGCCAGTGGCTGAAATGCCGGGGCTCGATGCCGGGCAGCGGCTGGTGCGCCTGCTGCACATTGCCGCGATACTGCTTCGCCCCGAGCACGAGGCTTGCCCAGAAGGTGCACATCTTCGGCAAATGCTCATCCCAGCGTCCTGCGAGTTTCTGCTCGAAAACCGGGCCGAGCAACGCATCGGCGCGCACCCTGTCATAAAACGCGTAGACGAGTTCGCGGATATTGGCGTCAGTGGGTTCCGCGTGTCGCGGCGCGGCGGACGCCGCGTCTAAAGTTGGGTTCATGCTGTGACCACGAAAAGCGACGATGCAATGAGTAAGGCGAGAAATCCTCCCGCGTCATCGCATTAATCAGAAAAACAACGCTAGCCGCAAACGATACCATTCAGAATGACACAGTTTTACCGGCCACCGGCGCAATAACATGCGCAGCTCCCGCATGTTATTGCGATGCGTCGGGACCGGCAACCCTTGCGTCGACACGGTTTTTCCAGCGGATCGCGCTCGTCGCTCATCGTGACCTTGCCCTTATGAGACTGACCGACTATACGGACTACTCGCTACGCGTCCTGCTGTATCTCGCGGTGCGCAGCGAAGGATTGTCGACGATCCAGGATATCTCGGATGCGTACGGCATTTCGAAAAACCATTTGATGAAGGTCGTCCAGCGGCTCGGCGAGCTCGGTTGGGTCGAGACGGTGCGTGGCCGTAACGGCGGCTTGCGGTTGTTCGAGCACTCGGGCTCGGTGACGGTCGGTGAAGTGGTGCGGGCGACCGAGAGCGATTTTGCGCTGGTCGGCTGCTTCCCAGACGAGAAGGGTAGCCACCGGCATTGCGTGATCGAGTCTCAGTGCCGGCTTAAGGGTGTGCTCGAGGTGGCGCGGCACGCCTTTCTATCTGCGCTGGATAGCCATACGATTGGTGAACTGGCCGAGCCCGCGGGGCCGATGGCGGCGTTGCTCGGCATGCGGCCTGTCATCCCCATTGCGCTGGCAGCGCCTGGTGACAACAAGGCTGGTCCGGCCGATTGAGCAGACCAGAGCGCTTGTGCGTCTCAATTGTTAAATAGTTGCCGCCGAGTGCAAAAAAGCGCTTGAAACCCGCAGAAAACGCCTCATTTTGGTGATATTCGAAAATTGGAGGTCTCTTGATGAGAGTCGACAAGCTCACCACTAAATTCCAGGAAGCGTTGGCGGATGCGCAAAGTCTGGCCGTCGGCCGTGACAATCAGTACATCGAGCCCGTCCACCTGCTCGCGGCACTCGTCGCCCAACAGGACGGCTCGGCGCGTTCGCTGCTATCGCGCGCTGGAGTGCATGTTCAGGCGCTGCAAACGGCCCTGAACGAGGCTATCACGCGTCTGCCGCAAGTGCAGGGCACCGATGGCAACGTCCAGATCGGCCGCGATCTGACCGGCCTGCTGAACCAGGCCGATAAAGAAGCACAGAAGCTCAACGACACGTTTATTGCGAGCGAAATGTTCCTGCTTGCGGTTGCCGACGACAAGGGCGAGGCTGGGCGTCTCGCGCGCCAGCACGGTTTGTCGCGCAAATCGCTCGAAGCGGCGATTGCCGCCGTGCGCGGCGGCTCGCAAGTGCATAGCCAGGACGCCGAAAGCCAGCGCGAAGCGCTGAAGAAATACACCGTCGATCTGACCGAGCGTGCGCGCGCGGGCAAGCTCGATCCCGTGATCGGCCGTGACGACGAAATTCGCCGCTCGATCCAGATCCTGCAACGCCGCACCAAGAACAACCCGGTGCTGATCGGCGAGCCGGGCGTCGGCAAGACAGCCATCGTCGAAGGGCTCGCGCAACGCATCGTCAACGGCGAAGTGCCGGAGACGCTCAAGGGCAAGCGCGTGCTCTCGCTCGATATGGCGGCACTGCTGGCCGGCGCCAAGTATCGCGGCGAGTTCGAAGAGCGCCTGAAAGCCGTGCTGAACGACATCGCGAAGGACGAAGGGCAGACCATCGTCTTTATCGACGAAATCCACACCATGGTCGGCGCGGGCAAGGCCGAAGGTGCGATGGATGCGGGCAATATGCTCAAGCCGGCTTTGTCGCGCGGCGAGCTGCATTGCGTCGGCGCCACGACGCTCGACGAGTATCGGAAGTACATCGAAAAGGACGCGGCGCTCGAACGCCGGTTCCAGAAGGTGCTGGTCGACGAGCCTTCGGTCGAGGCGACCATCGCTATCCTGCGCGGTTTGCAGGAGAAGTACGAACTGCACCACGGCGTGGACATCACCGACCCGGCGATCGTCGCGGCGGCGGAACTGTCGCATCGCTACATCACGGACCGTTTCCTGCCGGACAAGGCCATCGATCTGATCGACGAGGCTGCCTCGAAGATCAAGATGGAAATCGATTCGAAGCCCGAAGAAATGGACCGGCTCGACCGCCGCCTGATCCAGCTGAAGATCGAACGCGAAGCCGTCAAGAAGGAAAAGGACGAAGCCTCGCAGAAGCGCCTGCAGTTGATCGAGGAAGAAATCGAGCGGCTGAACCGCGAATATTCGGACCTCGAAGAAATCTGGACCGCTGAGAAAGCGGCGGTGCAGGGTAGTGCGCAGCTGAAGGAGGATATCGAGAAGACCCGCGCGGAAATCGTCCGGCTGCAACGCGAAGGCAAGCTTGAGAAGGTCGCCGAGCTGCAGTACGGCAAGCTGCCGGGGCTCGAAGCACAACTGAAGGAAGTCACGAAGGCTGAAGCGAAGGAGCAGAACAATCCGACGCGGCCGCGTCTGTTGCGCACGCAAGTGGGTGCTGAGGAAATCGCCGAAGTGGTGTCCCGTTCGACTGGCATTCCAGTTTCGCGGATGATGCAGGGCGAGCGCGAAAAGCTGTTGCAGATCGAAGAAAAACTGCACGACCGTGTGGTCGGGCAAGACGAAGCGATCTCGGCCGTCGCGGATGCGATCCGTCGTTCGCGTGCGGGCTTGTCCGATCCGAATCGCCCGTACGGCTCGTTCCTGTTCCTCGGCCCGACCGGCGTGGGCAAGACCGAACTGTGCAAGGCGCTGGCGTCGTTCCTGTTCGATTCGGAAGATCATCTGATCCGTATCGACATGAGCGAGTTCATGGAGAAGCACAGCGTCGCGCGGTTGATCGGCGCGCCGCCGGGCTACGTCGGCTATGAGGAAGGCGGTTACCTGACCGAAGCGGTGCGTCGCAAGCCGTACAGCGTGATCCTGCTCGACGAGATCGAGAAGGCTCACCCGGACGTGTTCAACGTGCTACTGCAGGTGCTCGACGACGGTCGGATGACGGACGGTCAAGGGCGTACCGTGGACTTCAAGAACACGGTGATCGTGATGACGTCGAACCTCGGCTCGCAGGTGATCCAGTCGATGGTCGGCGAACCGCAGGAAGCGATCAAGGATGCGGTGTGGGAAGAAGTGAAGCTGCATTTCCGCCCGGAATTCCTGAACCGGATCGACGATGTCGTCGTGTTCCATGCGCTCGACCGCTCGAATATCCAGTCGATCGCGAAGATCCAGTTGCAGCGGCTGCATGACCGGCTCGCGAAGCTCGATATGCAACTGGTAGTGTCGGACGAGGCGCTGGAATTGATCGGCAAGGTCGGCTACGACCCGCTGTTCGGTGCGCGGCCGTTGAAGCGCGCGATCCAGCAGGAGATCGAGAACCCGGTCGCGAAGCTGATTCTGGCCGGCAAGTTCGGCCCGAAGGATGTGATTCCGGTCGAGGTGGAGAACGGCAAGCTGGCGTTCGACCGCGTCGTGCATTAAGTGGCTTCGAGTCACACGCGTTGCGTCTGCGGCGCGTGTGAAGCCGGTGGCACGTCTGACATGCGTGATGCCTTCGCAGGGCAGTCGCAATTGAACTGACGCTTACGGGCGAAGCAAAAAGGGCAACGAATTTCGATTCGTTGCCCTTTTTATTTTCCGCACCGCGTTTCGATCAGCGGGTGGAGGCTGATGTGCGATGCGCCCAGATGCAACGCGTTAGACGTTACGCGTTGCCCTTGCCGAACAGCGACTCCAGACCGCCGAGTGCGCCGAGCACGCTGGTTGCGTTCAGTTGGCCTTCCGCGGGAACTTCACCGGTGGGGGTCGCTGCATTGACGACGTGCGGCAGGACCTGCGACAGCAGTCCCGCGATCTGGTCGGGTTGCACGCCGGCCTTGGCGGCGAGGTTGGTGACGGTATCCGAGCCGAGGACGCTATGCAGCGCGTCTGCCGAGATCGGCTGATTTTCGCCGTTGCTGATCCACGAGCTAATGATGTCGCCGGCACCTTTGTCCTTGAACTGCTGGATCAGGCCGTTCAGGCCGCCCGGCTGGTTGTTGACGAATTCAAGCGCGGTGCTGATCAGGGCTTGCTGGCTGCCGCCGCCTTGCGGCGACTGGCCGAACACGGAACCGAGGGTATCGAGTAGGCTCATGACGGTCTCTCTTGAATGCCGGCGTTCTTTCGAGACGCCGACGGGTGAAAACGCCGCGCGGTTGCGCGGCACCAGGTGTAGATGAGACGGGCTTTCGTGACGAGGCTAGAAGTGTTCAGGCGCATTGCACAGTACGCCTGACCATCTGGCGACGATCACGTGCCCGATGCTGCGGCGGCCGATGCGGCCTTGCTCTTCTTGGCCTTCTTCTTCGACGCTTTGCTGCCCGATGCGTCTGCCGGCGCGCTTGCAGCGGCTGCGGCGGGAGCGGAGGCGGCGGCTGCTGCGGTCTTGCTCTTTTTCTTCTTCGATGCCTTGCCGCCGGATGCTGCTGCGGGGGCGTTCGCTGTCGCGGCGGCGGGTGCTGCTGTGGTCGTAGCGGCCGTGGTGGCCGGGGCGGTTGCGGGTGGCGCCTTTGTTGCCGGTGTGCTCGTGTTCGTGCTCGCGGTGTTCGCGCTGCCCGCTTTTGCGGAGGCCTTCGCGCCGGTCGGCGGCGTCGCGGAGCCGTTAATCGTCAGGCCAGCTGTTTCGAGGTTGGTCACCGACTTGGTGCCAAGACCTTTGACGCGAGAGGCGAGATCGTCCGCATCCTTGAACGGGCCGTTCTTGGTGCGTTCGTCGATGATCGCTTTTGCATGGACGGGACCGATGCCCTTTACCGTTTCAAGCGTGGCCTGATCGGCGGAATTGACCTCGACCGCGGCGGCGGCGAAACCGGCTGACAGCGACAGGGCCAGGACGACGCACAGCATGAGCAGCTTCTTCAGCATGGCAGGCACTCCATTGAGGGCAAAAAAGTTAGCCGGGAACGGACGGCGCATTCAGTCAGCAGGCGCTGCGCTTAAGCATAGGATAAACCGTGCACCCTTTTTACTAAAAGCCGACGATTTATACCGATCGATTCGTGACAAGTAAATCACTCGGACAATATTTAAACTATTCGCCTATTGCGTAGGCGGATGTGATGGTATCGATGTGTGAGCGGCGGCCGTGTGTTTGCTGGCGCCTGTGCCTGTGCTTTGGCCCGGGACCGCCCCGCGAGCCACCGCGCCGCGGACTTCGAAGCGCACCGAGTCGGCGACGCTGCCGTCGACATTGAGCAGTTCCAGCAGATGACGCCCAGGCCAGGGCAGCCACGGCACACGCGGGGCGTGTCCGAGCGTCTTGCCGTCGAGCCGCCAGGTGCTGAGCGTCGCGGCGCCGCTGGCACGCTCGAAAGCTATCCGCTGGCGCGCCGCGGGAATGTCGGGGTCGAGCGCGAAGATCGTGCCGTCGGCGGGCGAGCCGATCCGCACTGCACCGCGCGTCGACACGCGCAGTGCGGCTGCATTCGCGTCGGCGGCGAGTCCGACCGTCGGGGTTTCGGTGCCGCGGACAAACCAGTCGTCGCGCGCAGGTTCTACGTTGTTTTCAAACGTGACGTGCGTCTCGATCACGCCTGCTGGCAGGGCAGGCGGCGTGCTCGGCAAACGCCGGTGCAGATAGCCGACAATCGCGGCCCACACGGGCGCCGCGCCCGTCACACCGGAGACATCCCACATCGGTGTGCCGTCTGCATTGCCGACCCACACGCCCACCGTATAGCGTGAGGTAAAGCCTACCGTCCAGTTATCGCGCATATCTTTGCTGGTGCCGGTTTTCACGGCAGAGAAAAAGCGCGTGGTGAGCGGGCTGTCGAAACCGAAAGTGCGGGTGCGTGCGTTGTTATCCGCCAGCACGGTAGTGACGATAAAACTTGCGTCGGCGCTAAATACGCGCTGTGTGGGCCCTAATCCGCCATCGCGTGGCGTGGAGGGACGGTGCGGGAGATCGGCCGTAGGCCCGGCAACGCCGCCGTTCGCCAACGCCCGGTAGGCGTTGGTCAGCGCCAGCAGGGTGACGTCGGCGCTGCCTAGTGCGAGGCTG
Organism: Paraburkholderia sp. GAS82; assembly: GCF_050436285.1. Classification (NCBI taxonomy): domain Bacteria; kingdom Pseudomonadati; phylum Pseudomonadota; class Betaproteobacteria; order Burkholderiales; family Burkholderiaceae; genus Paraburkholderia; species Paraburkholderia sp. GAS82. Next base: position 71,594 of record NZ_JBNDLX010000004.1, on the reverse strand, counting down.
TAACCGTAGTAGTCGCCGCTTTGCGTGAGCGGCAGACCGAGCGCAGTAAGCGTCTTCGCAAAACGATGCGGCGTCACCATCACCAGCGTGCGCACGGCCGGCACGTTTAGCGAGGAGCCAAGGGCCGTGCGCACGCTGACCCAGCCCTTGAAATCCTTGTCGTAATTCTGCGGGATATACAGGCCGCCGCCGGCGGCGAGATCGAGCGGTGCGTCGTCGAGCAGGGAGGCCGTGGTGAGTCGCCGCTCGTCGATGGCCTGCGCATACAGGAACGGCTTGAGCGTCGAGCCGGCCTGGCGCAGCGCGAGCACGGCATCCACGTCGCGAGCGCCGGACAGTGCACCTGACGAGCCGACCCACGCCAGCACCTCGCCCGTGGCGTTGTCGAGCACGACCACGGCGCCGTCCTGCACGTTGCGCGGATGCGCGCGGGCGTTCAGTTCGATCAGCGTTCGCGTCAGCGTGTCGCGGGCAAAGCGTTGCAGGTTCGCGTCGAGCGTGGAAGTAACGCGCGTGCCGGCGACCGGATGCGCCTCGGCTGCTACGCGGCGCGCAAAGTGCGGTGCAAGCGTATCGCTATCGGGCGTGATGGAGAGGGTCGCGGGAGCAGGGCGTGCAAATGCCAGTTGCACAAAACTGCCGAGATTCGCGCATTGGCTGGCCGCCTGCATGTCGCGCAGGATCCGGCAGGCGCGTTCGCTGACCTTGGCGTAGGGGGCATTCGGCGCGCGGATCAGCGCGGCGGCCACGGCCGCTTCACGCTCGTTGAGCCCGGAGGGCGCCTTGCCAAACAGTGTCAGCGAAATGGCCGACAAGCCAATCGTCTCGCCACGAAACGGCACCAGATTCAGATAGGCCTCGAGGATCTGGTCCTTGCGCCAGGTGCGCTCGAGCCATAGCGCGTTGACGGCTTGCCCGGCTTTCTGGGTGATGGAACGTTGTCCTGAACGTTGTGGGTCGTCGTCGAGCAGGCCGGTCAATTGCATCGTCACGGTCGAGGCGCCGCGCGTGCGGGTGTTCCACAGATTCGCCCAAGCTGCGCCAGCGGCGCCGCGCCAATCGACGCCGCTGTGCTCGTAGAAGCGTTTGTCTTCGGAGACGACGATCGCCTCGCGCAGCGCGGGCGAGACATCGGCGAGCGCGACCCAGTCGCCGCGGCGTTCCGTGTTGTCGATGCGCGTGCGCTCCAGCGGCTGGCCGTCGCGCGCGAGCAGCACCCAGTCCGAGCTGTGCCAGCGGGTGTGGACTTCGTTGAACGAAGGGAGGGCGAAGGCAGTGAGCGAGGCGGTGGACAGACTGATGCAAAGCGTGATGCGGGCGAGCGGCAGCGACGCACGTGAAACGCGATTGCGAGCGTGGGTGAACCACGCGGCGAGTGTACGCATCGTTGCGCCTGCTGCGCCAACTACATCGCGTATGCCATGCCGCCGCCGGCGCACGCTTTGCGCGTGGCGGCGGGTGCTGGACAGTGTGTAGTGGCAGTCGCTCATTGCTTCGGTTCACGCCGCGATCTCAGCGTACCTCACCTGGACGCCGCAGCGGCGGTGCCGGTGCCGGCTGCGGGCACCACCACGAACGGCGCATTCGGCAACGCACCGAACGTCGACGGTGCGTACAGCGCTTCGACCCGCGTCGGCGGCAGACCGAACGTGCCGACGTTGTTGAGCCGCACCGTGTACTCCACTGAGAGTTTGCCCTTCGGCAAGTAATCGTAGTACGCCCGGTAACCGTCGAAGCCACGTTCGATAAACGCGGGCCACGCCTGTTGATCGGCGTTGGCTGCGCTGTTTTCTCCCTGGGTTGCTGCCTCCGAATCGCGTCCGAGGCCCGAGCCGAGGATCGTTGCGCCAGCCGGCACCGGATCGTTGACGACCACCCAGGTCATGTCGGTCTGCGCGTCGATGTCGAGATGCACGCGCACCACGTCGCCTCGTGTGTAGACGCCTTTGACCGCAGGGTCGATCGGTGTGATCGTCTTTGTGATGCGATAGCCGGCCGCGAAGGGAGCTTTTAGCGGCACTGCGGCGAGGCTTTCGATAGTCGCCCACGGTTTGCCGGTGCCGTCGTGCGTCAGCGTCAAGGGCGATGCTATGCCCTGGTTCGCGGGCGGCCATGGCAGAAGCTGGCTGTGGGTGTCCTTCGTTTGCGTGATAGGCGTGGCGTGTATAGCGGGCGTCGCAGGTGTCGCGGACGTAGTCGATCCTGCTGACGTCACAGCATGTGTCGCACTCGCTGGTGTGACTGCCGAGGCCGGGAGCGCGCTCGCGACCGCACCCGCACTCCACGAAACCGACTTGTCGAGCGCGCCGAGTTGCACCCGCGTCTGTCCAGTCACCGGTGTGCTCTCGAATACCTGCGAGAACCGTTCGACCGCGAGCGACCCCCACACGTTGGACGTCGTCGTTTCCCACGCACCGTTGCGTTGCAGCGCGAGCAAACCGGCGACGAGGCGCGGCATCTCGTCTTTCCACGCAGGCGAATCGACAAACGTCAGCGCGGTGCGGGCCGCGTTGTCTTCGGTGCCGGTCATGAGCCACCACAGGTCGTCGTTCGCCTCGGTCGAGAACGTGAGGCGCGTGCCCTGATACGTCAGGCGTGCGCGCAGGATCTGTTCGAGTTGCACGAGCTTGTCGTCGCGTTGAGGAATGCCCGGTACACGCGACAGGATCGCGTAGTAATCGAGCACCGCCGAGGTCGGCCACTGGTTCGGCGCAATCTCGATCGACTCGAGCATGCCCGGCTGTGCCATCCCGAACCGCGACAGAGCTTCGAGTGCTTCGAGCTTGCGCAGGTCGAGATCCTTGCGCGGCGCCCAGACATCGCGCTGAATCTTGCCTTCCACAAAACTCACGAGGCCCGCCTCGAGCTTGCCGCGCAGATCGTCGGGCAGTGTGAAGCGCGGATCGAGCTTCGCCGTTTCGTCACTGACGGCTAGCAGATACGCAGACAACGTCGTACTGCCGTGGTTGCCGCTGTCGTCGCTCGGCGGGAAGTAGTTGGCGAGGCCGTCGCGGTCGAGATAGACCGGCATTTTCGCGATCACTGCCTGCCATTGAGCCGGATCACGCAGACCGATGGCGCGCGAAGTCTGCTGCTCGAGACAGTTGTACGGATAGCGCTCGAAAAAGCGCCGCACGCCGGGCAGGCCATCGGAGAGCTTCGACTGCAGCGATACTTCGATGCCGCCGCGAATTGCGCCGGCCTGGGTCGTGCTCGCATCGGGCGGCGCGGCCACCGGTAACGACAACGTGCCGTCGACTTGCGCAAGCGTCGCCTGCTGAACTGTCACAGGCACGGCCGCGGTCACATGCTGCGCGATCTTCAGCGCGTCGCTGGCATGCGGGCCGCCTTGCTCGGCAGCCGCCACGCTCCACGTGAGCGCGCCGGATGGGGTATCGGCGAGGCCATCGGGCGTCGTGACGGTCCATGCGATTTCTTGCGCCGAATCCGCGGCGAGATCCACCGTTTGCGCGGCGAGCGTCAGGCCCGGCACGCTCGGCGTGACGACCACTTTCATCGTGCGGGCCGTCGTATTGCGAACGGTGAACTGCGCGCGGAACTGATCGCCTTCGCGTACGAGCGGTGGCAGACCCGAGATCAGTTGCAGATCCTGAGTGCTGCGAATCGATGTGCTGCCGGTGCCGAACGTGCCCGGACCGACCGCCGCGATCGCGACGATCCGGAAGCTCGTCAGCGAATCGTTGAGCGGCACATCGAGCGACGCTTCGCCGTTCGCGTCGAGCGTGACGCGCGGGTTCCACAGCAGCAGCGTGTCGAACAGTTCGCGGGTCGAGCTATGGCCACCACCGCCGCCCGCTGGCACCGCCTTACGCCCGAAGTGACGGCGCCCGACGATTTCCATCTGCGCGGTCGATGTCTCCACGCCGTAGGCGCGCCGCTCGAGCATCGCATTGAGCACGTCCCAGCTCTGGTTGGGCATCAGTTCGAGCAGCGCTTCGTCGACTGCGGCCACGGCGATTTGCGTTCCCGCGGGCGCGGGCTTGCCGCCCGGCATCTGAACGTGCAGCCTGATGTGCGCCTTGCCGCGCACCGTGTAGGATTTCGCATCCGGGGTAACCGTCACGGCGAGCTTGTGCGCCGCCGTGCCCACCTTGATTTCGGCCATACCGTAGCGGAAGGCCGGCTTGGACAGATCGACGAGTGGCGTCGGCGCTTCGTATTGACGTCCCTCGTACCAGAACGCGCGCGCCCATTCGAGCGGCGCCTTCCAGCCCCACGTGAAGAACGAATACCACGGTACTTCGTGAATCCGTCCACGCAATGCGAGCACCGACACATAGACGTTCGGCCCCCACGCCTCGTTCACCTTGAGCTCGACGGTCGGATCCTTGCCGTCCAGTTGAACCACATGCGTCTCGAGGATGCCTTCGCGTTCCACCGCGACCAGCGCGGTAGCGAAGCGGAACGGCATGCGCACCTGGAAGCGCGCGGTGTCGCCCGCTTCATAGGAGTTCTTCTCAGGCAGCACGTCGATGCGGTCGGTGTTCTCGCCGCCGAACCACAGCTCGTCTTCGCGCGTGACCCACACCGAACTGCTTGCCGTCGATACGTTGCCGTCGCCGTCTTTGGCCGTGACGACGAGGTCGATGTTGCCTGCATCGCGCAGCTTCGCGTCACAGGTCAGCAGGCCGTGGTCGTCGCTCTTGCCGCTGCATAGCGAACCGAGATCCTTCGTCTCGGTATGGTTGTCGTAGGCGTAGAAGCCGCCGACCATGCGTTTTCTCGACGTGGTCGTGACGCGCGCGTAGCCGTGCACGTCGAGCGCCACGCCGGCGCGCGGCTTGCCTTGCAGGTCAACGGCGAGCGCCTTGACTGGTACGGTGTTGCCAACCGAAACCCATTGCCCTGACTTGATGCCGGCAACCACTGCGGCGGGCCACAGTGTCGCGCCGCCGGAAAGCGTCTGCACTTCGCCGTTCGGATCGGCAAACGTCGCTTCGAGTGCGAGGCGTTTGGGCGCGTCGACGTGCGGCAGATTCTTCAGTGTCAGGCCACCGGAGCCGTTGCGATCGAGCGTGAGCGCTTCCTTGTCGGCGATCAGCTTGGCGCCGTCGTCGGCGGGTTGCTGCGCGTCGCTGTCTTCGTCGTTGGCGTCCGAGGTGTCGTCGCCGGTTTGCGGTGTGTAGGGCGTGAAGCTGAAGTCAGGGAAATTGTCAGTGAAGTCGGGTGTCGTGTTCTTGAGCAAGGCTGACACCTGCACCGGCAGATTCGATGCAGCGCCGCCCGAGACGTAGTCGATCTGCACGGCAAGCGGGGCCTGTTTCGCGGCAACCAGCGGATGCGTTTTTTCGTCACGCACGGCAACCGTGCCTTTGAATACCGGCAAGCGGAATTCCTCGACACGGAAGCTGCCGGACTCGTAGCTCATCTGCGGTGCGGCGCCGCTGTCGTCGCTGTTGTCTGCGTTATCGCCGGCGTCGCTATCGTCACTGGCGTCATTGCTTCCGCTACTACTGTTATCGCTCGCGGCTCCATTGGAAGCCTTCGCGTTCGGATCGCCGTCGTCGAGCGTGACACTGTATTCGCCCAGTTTCGCTGCCACCGGGATCGTGAAGGTCGAATCCGCGCTATGGTCGGCCGCCCATTTGAGCGGCAGATGATAGGTCTGGCCGCTGCCGAGATGGCGAATCGTCACTCGCGTCGGATACTTCTGCGGATAAGCGAAGCCATGCAACGTCTCGACGCGGATCAGATGCTTCATCGAGACCGTTTCGCCGGCGCGCAACAGCGTCCGATCGAAGACCGTATGCGCACGGACCGTCTGCTCGATGCTGGTGTCGGTCGGCACGTTGAAGCGCCAGGACTCGATGCCGCGATTCCAGTCCGAGCGCACGAACGCCATATCGGGGCCGGTCTTCGGGTCGTCGACGCGCGCCGAGACGAAGAAGCCTTCGAAGCTCTTTTCGCCGCATTCCTTGAGCGCAGCAAGCGGTTTGTCGATGGTCAGCACGCCGTGCGCGTCGGTCTTGCCATCGGCGAGCGGGGCGCCGTTGCAGTCGCTCACCTGGATGGTGGCATTCGGCACCGGTTGGCCCTTGTCGAGCGAGGTCACCCACACCACGCTGTTCTCACGCCCCTGCTTGAAGTGCACGCCGAGGTTGGTGACGAGCACGGCAGTGCGCACGTACATCGGCGCTTTTCTGCTCAACAGCGAAGCGCCGAGCGCAGGCGAGGCCAGTTCGATCACGTAGAAGCCTGGCTTCGTCACCGGCACGCCGACGACTTCGAATGGCCTCAGCGCCTGCGGGTCTTCCTTGGGCAGCGCGAGCGTCTCGACGCCGCGCTGTCCCGCGAGCAGCGACAGCGAACGGATGTCGATCTGGGGGTCTTTCTTGTTGTTGTCGTCGTCGCTGGACTCATCCGGCGAGCGCGGCACGTACACCGGGTTCTTCACGTGCTGCAGCAGTCCGGGCATCAGCGAGTCGATGTTCGAACGGTTCATCGAGTAGCCGTCGAACTGGTCGACAAGGCGCATCCAGTGTCGGATATCGGTGTCCGCGTCGACGCGCAGTTTGGTGAATTGCGCGTTGCCGGCATTGAGACCTGCCACGTGCAGATCCGCTTCGACGTTGCGCAGCGTCACGGGCACGAGCGCGGGCATGTCCGGTTCAGCGAAGCGTTCGATGATGCCGAAGGTCCCCGACGAGAACTTGGCGAGCGGCGGCATCGGCGCCGTGGTGGTCTTGAGCGGGAACAGATCGGCGTTGGTGAGCGCGCGGCCACTGACGTCTTTCAGGTTTGCCGGGATGTCGATCGTGAGTTCTGCGTGCTCGGGCAGCGGCGCCGCGAAGTCGACCGTAGTTGTTTCGGAATCCTTGTCGTCAGGTTTGAAGGTCGGCGAGATCGTGCCGCCGGGTCCCTTGAGCGTGAGCTTTTCGGCGTCGGCGCGGCTGATCGGCGCGTTGAAGCGCACTTCCACCGGACGCAGCGGTGTACACGGCGCCTTGGCGTTTTCACGCTCACACGAAAAGCTGGCGGCGAACGGGTCGCGTACGGTGTAGTCGAAACGACGCTCGACGTCATTGGCGATCCCGCTCGGGCTCGCCACGCCTGCTCCATACACCAGCTGCATCTTGGCGGAGGAGGGCAGCGTCTGCTGACACTGAAGCGTCAAGATGCGTGCCGCATCTTTCTTCAGGTGAAAGTGTTTGAGCAGAGCGGCACGCGCCGCGTCGTCGAGGTTCTTGACGGGGATACGGTTACCGAGGCCGCTCGATTCGCACCACACGTGGTCGTGCACCGATGCAGCCGTAGCCGGCCCGTTGAGCGTCAGGACGAACGCCTGATCTTCTTCGATCTCGCCGGAGTCCGGACGTATGTCCTGCACGAATGGACCGCCGGTTTCAAACGCGTAACGATGCGGGCCGGTGATGGCGTGGCTGGCAACGGACTTCAGTCCGTCGTTGAGATCGACCTTGCAGCTCACACCCGGTGGCAGGTCTGCGGCAAAGTCCCATGCCCAGGTTTTTTCGTCGATCCAGCGGGCCTCGCCGTTGCTCGCGGCGGCGTCGTTGCAATGCACCTGCGCGGGAGCGGGGGCCGCGGCCGAACCGAACGCGATCATTGCTTCGTCGAACTTGACGACGACCTGTCTGACCTGCGTCACCTTGCCTTGCGGTGAGACGCTGGTGATGCGCGCTGCATCGGCTCGCCATGTGGATGCGCTTAGCACGCCGAGCGCTGCTACCGTTGCCCACATCCACTTCCGTCTGAGGGTGCCGCTTCGCATCGACCATGCTCCTGTCGCTTACAGAATGCTGGCGATTCTACCGGACGATTATCAGTATCCCCAACCTTGTTAAGTGTCAGAAGTTTCCGATGGGGATCGTGGAGGTGGAAGGTGATTCGGAGAGCTTGATGCACCTTGGGAAGCGGTGCACGTGGACCATCTGCGCGGCGTTATCCGGCTATGCCTCGACGCCGGTACGAAGATGCCGCCGGCTTACCGTGCGCAGGTAAATCAAAAGACCGGACCCGGCGATACCCAGGCTCGCCATGTTGGCGAACCAGAACCCGCGTGCGCCCGTGAGCCAGACAGGTATTGAGCCGCCAATGTCGAAGCCGAGCAGATACCCGCCGCCCAGCCCGACGCCCCACAGCGCGACCGCATAGATCACAGTCGGGATGACCGCCACCTTGTAGGCGCGCAGTACGAAGGCGGTGGTCACCTGCAGCGAATCGAACACGTGATAGAAGACCACGATCAAGACGAGCGGCATGGCGGCCGCCGCGACCTGTGCATTGGGCGTATAGCCTTCGATGATGAGCGGCCGCAGCGCCAGAACGATCGCCCCATAGCTGCACGCGATCATCACCGCCATCATGATGCCGTGGCGTGACAGCGTGCGCGCCGCTTCTGGCCGATGCGCGCCGAGCGCCTGGGCCACGAGTGTGGAGGTAGCGATACCGATCGACAGTGGCGTCATGTACAACACCGCGCCGACGTTACCGGCGATCTGATGTCCTGCGAGCGTCGTCGTGCCGAAGCGCGCGATAAACAGCGCCATGAACGTGTACGAGGTGACTTCGATCAGATACGAGAGTCCCATCGGAATGCCGAGCTTGAGTTGCGCGACCTGACGGTGCCACTCCGGCCAGCAGAAGCGCGAAAAGATCCCAAAAGGCTTGAACACATCGATCCTGCTCATCAGCAGCATGCCGACGATCGCGAGCGTCCAGTTAATGCCGGTACTGGCGAGCGCGCATCCCGGACCGCCGAGCGCCGGCACGCCCAGGCCACCGAAGATGAACCACAGGTTGAGCGGAACCTTCAGCAGCAAGGCGCCAATCTGCAGGATCATCACGAGCCGCGGTTTGCCAACTGCGTTGGCGAGCGAGCCGTAGACGCGAAACACGAGACCAGCCGGCAAACCGAATGCGAGGATCTGCAGATAGGCGAGCGTGCGTTCATACAGCGCGGCCGGCACCCGCGCGAGATGCAGCAGCGGGCCGGGGAAATACAGGATCAGGAAGCCGATGATCATCAGCGCGAAGGCGAGCCATAGCGACTGGCGCACCTGCTCGCCGATCTCAGGGTACTGGCGCGCGCCATAGAGTTGGCCCGCAATCGGCTGCAGCGCGGTGAGGATGCCGGTCAGGCCGATATAGACCGAGATGTAGATCGACGAGCCAAGGCCGAGCGCCGCGAGATCGACCGCCGAATAGCGGCCGACCATCGCCGTATCCATGACGCCGAAGGCGATGATGGCCAACTGGCCGATCAGCACAGGCCACGCAAGCCCAGCGATTTTGCGCACATCGGCGAACATCGTCAGTCCGCGGAGGCCGCGGCGCCGCGCTTCGGGCGCCAGGCGCGGTGTGTGACGGGCGGTTTCGGGCGGTCGATACGCACATACAGGCGGAAGCGTTCGTCGCGGTCGGCGACCCGGCGGCCTTCCCACACCAGCTTCCAGACGAAGTTCGACATCGAACTGGGCTCGCCATAGTCCTGGGTGTCCTGGCGCAGGATTACATCGCAGTCTTGATCGAACGCGAAATGCATGTGACCGAAGTAGGCGAACGTCGCGATCTGTGCGTTGCCGAGGCGCACCGGCGAGATGCAGCTGTAGTCGTCAGGCAGGTGGCTCGCAATCTGCTCGGCCACGTCCTTATAGGTCCGGCTGTAGTTGATGATGGGCAGCCACAGCGTCATCACCAGCACCCACATCAGCGTCGTGCCAGCGCTCGAGAGCACCACGCTGCGCCACAGCACTTTCGGATGGCGTGCGAGGCGCCAGCGAACCAGCACGAACCAGCATACCGTCACGGCCACTGCGCAGACGAACGAGATCATCTTGAACTGCGGAACGAACCCCGGCGCATAACGCGCCATATTTCGGGCGAGTGGCGCCGGGAAGCCGGTGAGACCCGCAATCCAGAAGAGCCAGACGGTGCTGCCGAGGATCGTGAAGCTGAGGAGCGCAAACCAGTCGATCGCATTGATGGTGCCGCGATTGAGCGTAGGCAGCGCGAAGGTCGCGAGCACTGCGAGGGCGGGCAGTAACAGCATGAACAGCAGGTTGGTCTGATGGCTCTGCAGCACGACGAGGATCAACAGCGGCGTGATCACCGAGACCGGAATGGCGACGTGTGGCGCACGCCGCAGACCGGACCAGCTGAACCACGACCAGATCGCCAGCGGCCAGGCGGGCCAGGTGAAGAGCGGCAGGTTTTTCAGCGCGTAGCGGGCCACGGAGCCGGGCGGCCCGGCGAAGGCGTTGAGACTCGTGCTCACCCATTGATTGAGATACCAGACGGCGTCGTCCGGGTAGGCGGAGAGGGCCGCTACCGGCCACGACAGCGATACCACGAGGGCAACCGGCAAGCCCGCAAGCATGAGCCAGCGCGTGCGTGTCTCGGGCACGATGATGGTCATGGCGAGCGTGCCCACCAGCAACGCGGCCACCAGCACGGGGTTGCTCGCCAGCGCGACGAGACCGAGTGCAAGACCCCATACCAGCGCACCCTGGATCGGCTTGTCGATCATCCGAACGAGGCCGTAGACGAGCATCGCGATGCAGACGAACTGCGCCAGTTGCGGCGTGGTTTCGTGGCCACGCTCAGCAAGGCCGAAGCAGGCGAGCAGGATCAGCAGCGCGCCGTCGGCGAGCGTGCGGCCGTAGTCACGCGGTTCCGGCTCGCCGCCGAATGCGTATTTGAACGGCTGAACCTCGGGGCGGCGGCCGAGCAGATAGGCCGCGTACCAGACGAATGCGCAGGCGCCGCAAAAGAGCAGACCGGTAAAGACGCGCGAAGCATTGCTCGCATCGACCCATGGCGCCAGCGCGCGGATCGAACTGGCGCCGAGCCAGTAGCCGAGCGGTCCGTTATCGGTGAGGTATTTGCCGACCAGGTTGGGAAACAGCCAGTCGTGGGCGTTGCCTTTGGCCATCGTCCACATGACGCCGAAACCGGCCGCATCCTCGTTCTTCCACGGATCGCGGCCGAACAGGCCGAATGCGGCGTAGATGATACTGAGGGTCAGCAACAGCCAGCGCGGCAGGGCGCTCGTGGCGGATGCAGTGAGGCGAACGACTGATCTCATGCGGATTTGTTGATCTCGGATAGGGGCATCGGCCGGCGCGGGGCAGGGTGCCCGGCAGCATGGCCGATTCGCAGCATCCGGCATTGTAGACGTGGCGCAGCGCGCGCGTCACGACCAGTAACAGGGCGCAACGTTGTGCGAAGTGCTGTAACCATGCAGTGAACGTCCGGATAGAGCCATGGGTGGACGCGCGTGATGTCGTGTGGTTGTTGCGTAGTGGCAGCGTGGCGGCGGCCCGCTTGCCATACGTCGGGTGACAAAGCCATTGACATTAGCAACGCCGGTGACAAAAAAGGGCAGCTTACGCTGCCCTTCTGTGCTGGTGCCTGAGCACCCGTCCGGCCTATGGCCAGCGACGACGCGGGTATTACTTCGCTGCCTTGCCGGTAGCGCGCGTGCCGAACTTCTTGTTGAACTTCTCGACGCGGCCTGCCGTGTCCATGATCTTTTGCTGACCCGTGTAGAACGGATGCGATTCCGACGACACTTCGATCTTGGCGAGCGGGTAGGTCTTGCCTTCGAATTCGCCGGTTTCGCGCGTCTGGATGGTCGAGCGGGTCACAAACTTGAAGTCGATCGACATGTCGACGAACAGGACTTCGCGGTAATCGGGGTGAATGCCTTCTTTCATGGTAAATCCTCTAGTCTGGCGGTAGCCAACCCGCGTGCAGTCGCAAATCTCTACTGGATTCGCGAAAGCATTTTGGCGCGAGCCACTTGCCTAAGGTCGAAAAACGGCGATTATGCCAGAAAATCAGTTGGTTGACGACTTTTCCGGAGGTTTTTCGCCAGCTGGCGGGCGGTTTCGCTGTGTGGCGTGCCCGTGCTCCTGCTAGCCGGCTTGCGCTTGCAGAGCGCCTACGCGGGCCGGGTCCTGCCGGTAATAGCGGGCCAGCAGCCGGTATAGCTCGGGATACTCGGCCTCGAAGGCGTGCGGCTGGACAAATAGCGCTTCGCTGCAAACGGCAAAAAATTCCGATGGATGGTCCGCCGCGTACGGGTCGATCAGCGATTCCCGCTCGAAGCGCGCCCAGCGGCGTTCGGGGACCGCGTCGACGCGGTTGCAGAAGTGATCGTAGGCGTGGTCGAACACATCGGCCCAGGCGGCGGCGTCGAGTGGAGCGTGCCAGCGCCGGAATAGCGGCGGGTGGCCGTCGGCTTCGCCCGTCAGCATGTCGATCTTGTGGGCGAATTCGTGGATGACGACGTTATACGCGTCCGATGCGTCCGTCATCTGAGCGTCCTCCCAGGAGAGGACTACCGGACCGCCTTCCCAGGCTTCGCCGCTGGCGTCGTGCTCGACCTCATGCACGACGCCGTCTTCGTCCTCGACCGTCTTGCGGATCACGAATTCGCCTGGATAGACGATCACGCCCACCCATCCGCGATACAGGTCCAGCCCGAGGTTCAATACTGGCAGGCACGCCTGGGCAGCGATCGCGGCGGTCATTGGGTCAGTCAGTTCAAGTCCGTGCGCGGTGGAGAATTCCTTCTGCGCGAGGAACAGGCTGCTCAGTTCGCGCAGCCGCACGAGGTCATCCGCGTCCAGATGGGCGAGGAAAGGCAATCCAGCAAGCGTGGCCTGCCAGAGCGGATCGTCGATCGCATGATCGCGCAGCGCGCGCTCGCGGCGGCGCGAGTCAAACCAGTTAGTGAGTTTCGATAACATCGCTCAGTCGATCTGTTTTTGCCACGCGGCGAAAATTCCACCGCAGACCGCTACGCCAATCAGGTAATAGAAACCATCGAGCGAAGTCAGAAAGCTTGCCTGCCGCGCAACCGTCCGGGCGATCTGTCCCATCGCCAGTGCGTGCGCGTCGGCGAGCGAGCGGCCGCTCGCCGCGAAGCCGTCGGTCAGCACGGCGAGCGTGTTCTGGAACACCGGATTGAACGGATTGACGAACTCGGCGAGCCGCGCCTGATGCAACGCTTCACGGTGCTGTTCGATGATGATCATCGACGCCGTGGCAAACGAGATCGTCAATTGCCGCACGATGTTTTTGAGCCGGTAGCCGTGCGTGAATTCCTCGATAGCGAAGATTCTAAACGTCAGATTGGCAACCGGCAGCACGATAAACAGTAACAGCAGGCCGCGCAGCAACAACGGCGCGAGCAGGGCACTCTCACCGACGCCGGGCTCCATGCGCGTCATCCACGCCGCGGCGAAGGCGGCGAGCGCGAAGCCGGGCACGATGATCCACTTCTTGCGCGGCAACAGCTTCGAGTAGCGCAGATAGACGAACAACGCGCTGGCTGAAATCAGCGAGGTCACGCCGACGAGGCGCCCGGTGTTCTCCACGGGATAGCCGAGGCCGCTTTCGAGGAAACGTGAGATCAGATAGCTGAAAGCGGTCGATTGGTAGTAATAGAACATGTAGAGCACGATGCCGGCCTGAAAGGTCTTCTCGCGCAAAGCGTGCAGCCGCACCAGCGGGTTCGGCTCGTGCCATTGGTGATAAGCAAACCAGACGAGGGCGCCGACGCCGAGGATAGTCAGCAGGATCAATCCGGGCGAGCTGGTGAACAGCTGGAAGCGCAGTTGCTGCATGACGATTTGCAGTGCGCCTTGCGCGAACGCGAAGATCATGTATGGCCAGAAGTGCGCCGAGCCGCGCTCTTCCGGCTGGCGATCGCCCGAGTCCGGCAGCGCGAGCAACGCGAGGATGGCGAACAGAACGCCCACCGGTGCGGTGCAGGCGAACAGCGCGCGCCAGTCAAAATGCGCAACCGGTTGGCCGCCGACGAGCGGTGCGAGCGCGCTGCTCAGCACGATCAAAAGCAGAAAGGCTCGCGTGGCAATCGGGCGTTGTTGCGTCGTGAAACTGATCTGGATCAGGATGCGGCAGGTGCCCATCATCGGGCCGATGAAGTAGCCCTGGAAGCCGCGCGCGAAGGCAAGTTCGAAGGAGGTTTCGCACAGCGCCGCGGCGACGGCACCCACCGAATACAGCAGCATGCAGCCGGCGACATAGCGACGGTAGCCGAAGCGCTCAACCCACCATTGCTGTTGCAGGATGCCGAGCACGGCGGCCACGGCATAGGCGCTCGAGGACCACACGAGTTCGTCGGGCGACGCATTGACGCCGCCGGCGATGTAGCTCGTGAAGAACGAGAAGATGGCGTTGTCGAAATAGTCGAGCCCGGTGACGACGGCCAGCACCCAGGGGAAGAAGTCGCCGCGCAGCTTTTCGACGCTGAACAGCGGCACGCGGGTCGACACGGTACTCATGCCGGTTCGTCCGGCGTTTTGGGTTTCTTCAGGGAACGCTTTGCGTGTGCTTCCCGGCGCTGTTTGAGCAGTGCATCGGCGTTTTCACCGGCGAGGCGCCGCTCGACGTAATCGAGGTCATGGCGGAGTTCGCCCTTCAGCGTTTGCGCTTCTTTCAATTCACGGCGCATGGCTTCGACGCGTGCGTCGAGCGCATTGATCTGTTGCGAGAGTGCGTCCCGAATCTCCTGCAGCGACTCGGTGGAAAAACGGTTGCTGCCGCTTTCATCCGGTTCGAGCGGACGCTTGAGCATCTCGGTGATGCCGTGCAGGGAAAAACCTAGCGAACGCAGTCGCAGGATGCGGGCGAAACGCTCGAGGTCATCTTCGTCGTAGAGGCGGTAGCGCCCCTCGCTGCGCGTGGGCGAAACGAGCCCGCGTTCCTCGTAGTACTTGAGCGTACGCGGCGTGACGTTCAGTCGCTCGGCGGCGTCGCGCACGGTGAGCAGGATGGGGCGGTCCTTTGACATGAGGGGGCGCGGTTCGGAGGCAGTGTGCTTATTATAGTGCAACGTGCACGTTCACGTACAGGTTGAGGCGGCACTCTGCCGTACTTGGCTGTGCATTTCACGCCAGGCAATCTGCGTCCGAAGGTGGGAAATTCGACGAGGGTGAGGGCGAGGGCGAAAAAAAACCGCCTGCGAAAAGACAGGCGGTTTTTGCGAGCTCGACGCGTTGCGTACTACAACGTGCCGGCGATGTGCAGGCCGGCTATCAGCTGCCGCCGCCTCGACGCATCATGTCGAAGAACTCGGAATTGCTCTTCGTCTGACGGATCTTGTCTAGCAGGAATTCCATCGACTCGACTTCGTCCATGTCGTGAATGAACTTGCGCAGCACCCAGATCTTTTGCAGAACTTCCGGCTTGATCAGCAGCTCTTCGCGACGCGTACCGGACTTGTTCAGATTGATCGAAGGGTACACGCGCTTTTCAGCCAGACGGCGCTCGAGGTGCACTTCCATGTTGCCGGTGCCCTTGAACTCTTCGTAGATCACGTCGTCCATGCGGCTGCCCGTCTCGATCAGCGCCGTACCGATGATGGTGAGCGAGCCACCTTCCTCGATGTTACGGGCCGCGCCGAAGAAGCGCTTCGGACGTTGCAGCGCGTTGGCGTCCACACCACCCGTGAGCACCTTGCCCGAAGCCGGCACCACGGTGTTGTAGGCACGAGCGAGACGCGTGATCGAGTCCAGCAGAATCACCACGTCGTTTTTCATTTCGACGAGGCGCTTGGCCTTTTCGATCACCATTTCGGCGACCTGGACG
This sequence comes from Paraburkholderia sp. GAS82, assembly GCF_050436285.1. NCBI lineage: Bacteria > Pseudomonadati > Pseudomonadota > Betaproteobacteria > Burkholderiales > Burkholderiaceae > Paraburkholderia > Paraburkholderia sp. GAS82. The sequence goes on along the minus strand of NZ_JBNDLX010000004.1, from coordinate 55,994 downwards.
TGACGCGCAGCCGGTTCGTCGAACGTGGAGGCGATCACTTCGCCGGCCACCGAACGCTGCATTTCGGTCACTTCTTCCGGGCGCTCGTCGATCAGCAGCACGAACAGGATGACATCCGGATGGTTCTGCTTGATCGCGTGTGCGATGTGCTGAAGCATCACGGTTTTACCGGACTTCGGCGATGCCACCAGCAGGCCGCGCTGGCCCTTGCCGATCGGCGCGATCATGTCGATGATGCGGCCGGTCACGTTTTCTTCGCCGCGCATCTCACGCTCGAGCAGCAGCACCTTGTTCGGGTGCAGCGGCGTCAAGTTCTCGAACATGATCTTGTGCTTCGAGGCTTCCGGCGGCTGGCCGTTGACCTTGTCGACCTTCACCAGCGCGAAATAACGCTCGCCGTCTTTCGGCGTGCGGACTTCACCTTCGATCGTGTCGCCGGTATGCAGGTTGAAGCGGCGGATTTGCGACGGGCTGATATAAATATCGTCCGTACTCGCCAGATAGGAGGTTTCCGGCGAGCGCAGGAAGCCGAAGCCGTCAGGCAGCACCTCGAGCGTGCCGTCGCCGAAAATCGTTTCGCCAGTTTTGGCGCGCTTTTTAAGAATGGCGAACATCAATTCCTGCTTGCGCAGGCGGTTCGCACTTTCGATCTCGAGGCCATTGGCCATCTCGATCAATTCGGACACGTGCAGAGTCTTAAGCTCGGATAAATGCATACGGAGAACCCGCAGGAGAAGGTGCGACCTGAAATGAAATCTGGGAGGAGAGTGAGCGGAACCGCTCAGGGACTTAAGCGTCTTTTCGACGTTTTGCGGATTCTAGCATAGCACACGCCAATTTCAGCCGGCGCGGCACAAACGTATCTTCTCACGGTTCGTGTTGTCGTGCGACAACACGAACCGCGGTGTTTCAATTAAAACAGATTACAGGTTGCCGTCGAGGAACGCAGTGAGTTGCGACTTCGACAGGGCGCCGACCTTCTGGGCCGCGACGGCGCCGTTCTTGAAGAGGATCAGCGTGGGGATGCCGCGCACGCCGAACTTGACCGGCGTCGACTGGTGTTCGTCCACATTGATCTTGGCGATCTGCAGGCGGTCGCCGTAGTCCTTGGCGACTTCGTCGAGGATCGGCGCAATCATCTTGCACGGACCGCACCATTCAGCCCAGAAATCGAGCAGCACGGGTTTGTCGGATTTAACGACGTCCTGTTCGAACGATGCGTCGCTGATATGCTTGATTTGTTCGCTCATGTATACCTCTCTCGGATCGAGGCCCGCCTGGATTGCTCGCCACGATACATCAAACTAAGAAAACTTCTGTTCGCGTTGCCGCAAAGGGAGCCGTGCTGAACATTCGCGGGCGATTCTCTCGAAGTGCTCCGGAATGGGCAGAATGCTCGGCTTTACGGGACATTCGTACGTCAGTTTAGCCTAAATTGCTATGCGTTGCCGGTGGTGATAGTACTCATGCGGCCAGTAGGGCTAAGGCCTGCCGGTAGCGTGGCCACCTCTGTAACACACACTATCTGGTGGTGGCGCAGGCGAACACAAGTGGCCTCGCAGCTAACTTTGTTGGGATTTGCTTCGCCTCGCGGGCTGACCGATGGTAGAATCTTTCGTGACGGGCCTCCTCGCATGGAGGGGCGGTCAACCTGGTCAGGTCGGGAACGAAGCAGCCACAGCCGTTTTCCACCAGTGCCGAGGGTCGGGCTCGTCACCTTCCTTTTTCTTTCTGTAGTTTGCCCCGCTATTGGCCTGAAATTCCTGTTTCGGGTCTGCGCGTATCTGATCCCTGCGGTGTCCGGTTTTCTTCAGCGATTCTCGCGTTGTATTCGCGGTGCCTCTGGGCGGTTCTTCGCGTGCAGGCTACTCGTGGTGTGTTCGTCGTTCGACGGTTCGCTACTCTCGCTTCCCACTATTTTTTCCTATCGGTTCAGTTGCTCTTTTCAATGAGGCGATGACGCCTGCCCGTACGTGGTCGAATCGCCTTTGCGCGCTATTGTTACTGATACAATTTCCCGATGACCTATCAAGTTCTCGCACGCAAATGGCGACCGAAGGATTTCGCTTCGCTCGTCGGACAGGAGCACGTGGTGCGCGCGCTCACGCATGCGCTCGACGGCGGGCGTCTGCACCATGCCTATCTGTTTACCGGAACCCGCGGCGTCGGCAAGACGACGCTCTCGCGCATCTTCGCGAAGGCGCTCAATTGCGAAACCGGCGTGACCTCGACGCCGTGCGGCGTCTGTCGCGCCTGCCGGGAGATCGACGAAGGGCGCTTTGTCGATTATGTGGAGATGGATGCCGCGAGTAACCGCGGCGTCGACGAAATGGCCGCACTGCTCGAGCGAGCGGTTTATGCGCCGGTCGATGCGCGCTTCAAGGTCTATATGATCGACGAAGTGCACATGCTCACGAATCACGCCTTCAACGCCATGTTGAAGACGCTGGAAGAACCGCCGCCGCACGTCAAGTTCATTCTTGCGACCACCGATCCGCAAAAGATTCCGGTCACCGTCCTGTCACGCTGTCTGCAATTCAATCTGAAGCAGATGCCGGCTGGGCACATCGTGTCGCATCTGGAGCATATCCTCGGCGAGGAACACGTGCCGTTCGAGGTGCAGGCGTTGCGCCTGCTGGCGCGCGCAGCGGACGGCTCGATGCGCGATGCGCTTTCGCTGACCGACCAGGCCATCGCCTATTCGGCCAATCAGGTGACCGACGAAGCGGTGCGCGGGATGCTCGGCGCGCTGGACCAGAGTTATCTGATTCGTCTGCTCGACGCGCTCGCTGATGGCGACGGTCCGGCTGTGTTGGCCGTGGCCGATGAAATGTCGCTGCGCAGCCTGTCGTTTTCGACCGCGTTGCAGGATCTGGCCAGCTTGCTGCACCGGATTGCGTGGGCGCAGTTTGCGCCGTCGTCGGTGCTTGATGAGTGGCCCGAGGCGATGGATTTACGCCGTTTCGCCGAGGCGTTGAGTGCGGAGCAGGTGCAGTTGTTCTATCAGATTGCGACGATCGGCCGGAGCGAACTCGGCCTCGCGCCGGACGAATACGCTGGCTTCACGATGGCGCTGCTGCGGATGCTGGCCTTTGAGCCGGCTCCGACCGGCGGCGGTGGCGGCGGTCCGAGCACGACCCGTCCGGCGGGAGCGTCGGGTACGGGGGGCGCGAAGCGCAGTGGCTCGCCGGCTGTGGCTGCGTCGCAAGGGCAAGCGGCGCGTGCCGTCGCGGTAACGCCGGCGGCAGCGTCGACAACCCAGGCCGTTGCTGATCGTGCTGACGCCGCCGGTCCTGAAACGGTCGTGGCTCGGGGTGCAGAGTCTCACGCGGCTAACGTGCAAGAAAGCGCATTGGTGCCGTCCTCAGCCGAATCCGCGTCTCCTCGGGAATCTGGTCAGGCCGCACGGCAAGGAGTGCCTGAAGCAGCCGGTCCGGCCGAAGAAAACCTGCAACCAGCCATTGAGCCGACACAAGAGGCCGCACTACGCGAGGCGAGTGCCGCCACGACTTTGGCGGTAGAGGCAGAAACTCCCGTCGCGGATGCCGAGGCGTTTGCCGAAGATCAAGAAGCGGTTCCAGTGCGGGGTGAAAGTGCATCGGAGGCCGCCGTGTTGCACAGTGAACCGGCTGTGCCCACCGCGACTTCAACCGTACCGCTGCCGGCATCTCCTGCACCCGCCGTTCGCACGGAGGCTCCGCTTGCCGACGCCGCGCCGCGCCGCGCGGGCGGCGCCAGTGCCGCGCTCGACGTTTTACGCAGCGCTGGCCTGAAAGTGTCTTCGGACCGCGGTCGCGGGAGTGCTGCAACACCGGTCGCAGCGGCCAAACCTTCACCGGTTGTTCCAGCGAAGCCCGCTGCTCCGCGCGTGAACGTACCCGTGCCGACACCCGGTGCGCCGCGCAACACCCAGGAAGCCGCTCCCGCTCGTGGCTCGTCGGCGACACCAACGTCGGCGGCTCCGCGTAACAACGGCAACGGCAACGGCGGCACCCAAGGCGCACCATCCGTCGCGCCGTGGGACGACATGCCGCCCGACGACTACGTGCCGCTCTCAGCCGAGGACGATTATTTCGGCCCGCCCGACGACGGCTACGTGCCGGTATTCGACGTAGGTCCCGACGACGTGCGTGTGCCAGCGGCTGCCGCAGCCGCCGTACCAGTGCCGCTCGACACACGCCCGTTACCGCCCGCCATCCCGCTTGACCCCATCGGTTTCAACGGCGACTGGCCGGCACTTGCCGTAGGCCTCGCGCTCAAGGGCATTTCCTACCAGCTCGCCTTCAACAGCGAACTGATGGCGCTCGAAGGCAGCACGCTCAAACTGAGTGTGCCGGTCCCGCAGTATGCTGAAGCCTCCCAGGTCGCCAAGCTCAAGGCGGCGCTCGCTGAGCGCCTGGGCAAAGAACTCGACGTTGTGGTCGAAGTCGGTCCGGCGCGCCGTACGGCTGCGGCATTCGACGCCGCCGCCCGCGCGCAGCGCCAGAAAGAGGCTGAACGCGAGATCGGCTCCGACCCGTTCGTACAATCGCTGATCCGCGAGTTCGGCGCGAGCATCGTGCCGGGATCCATCCGGCCTATCGCGCCGGATGCCGCGGGCAACGCCCCGTCAACGCATTGATTTGCGGCGCATCATAGCGCCATCCCCCAGATTTCACGCTATCAAGAAGGAGCATGTCCATGATGAAAGGCCAACTCGCCGGGCTGATGAAGCAGGCTCAGCAGATGCAGGAAAACATGAAGAAGATGCAGGACCAGCTCGCGCAGATCGAGGTGGAAGGGCAGTCGGGCGCAGGTCTCGTCAAGGTGACGATGACGTGCAAGAACGAGGTGCGCCGCGTCACGATCGATCCGAGCCTGCTCGCCGACGACAAGGACATGCTGGAAGACCTCGTCGCCGCAGCCTTCAACGACGCCGTGCGCAAGGCCGAAGCCACCGCCCAGGAAAAAATGGGTGGCATGACCGCTGGCTTGCCGCTGCCGCCGGGCTTCAAGCTGCCGTTCTGATATAACACCGCATTTCGACGCCGCCGGTTCCGCATGAAACAACCTTCCGCCTTGTCGGCGCTCGTCGAAGCGCTGCGCGCGCTGCCCGGTGTCGGGCCGAAATCCGCGCAGCGCATGGCTTATCACCTGATGCAGCATGACCGCGAGGGCGCGGAAAAGCTCGGCCAGTCGCTGCTGTTTGCGACCGAGCATCTGCAGCACTGCGAGAAGTGCAATACCTTCACCGAGGCGCAGATCTGCGAGGTTTGCAGTGACGAAGAGCGCGATCCGGCGCTGCTATGCGTGGTCGAGACACCGGCCGACCAGATCATGCTCGAGCAGACCATGACCTACCGCGGTTTGTATTTCGTGCTGATGGGGCGCCTGAGTCCGCTCGACGGCATCGGACCGAAGGAGATCCATTTCGACCGGCTCGTTAAGCGCGCGTCAGATGGCATCGTCAAGGAAGTCGTACTCGCGACCAATTTCACCAACGAAGGCGAAGCGACCGCGCATTACCTCGGGCAGACGCTCAAGGCGCGCGGACTCGCCGTTACGCGCCTCGCGCGCGGCGTGCCGGTGGGTGGCGAGCTCGAATATGTCGACGCCGGCACGATCGCCCGCGCAATGCTCGACCGGCGCTCGCTGTAGCGCGGCCAGGCCCGGCGTTATCCAGGAGACCCATGAGCGCAACCCTTGACGCGACACGTCCCGCCGGCCCGCTGGCCGGCGTGAAAGTGCTCGAACTCGGCACGCTGATCGCGGGGCCGTTCGCGGCGCGTTTTCTCGGCGAGTTCGGCGCCGACGTGATCAAGATCGAAGATCCGAAGGGCGGCGATCCGCTGCGCAAATGGCGCAAGCTCTATCCGGAAGTCGGCGGCACGTCGCTGTGGTGGGCTGTGCAGGCCCGCAACAAGAAATCCGTGACGATCAATCTGAAGGCCGAGGAGGGCAAGGAGATCGTGCGGCGGCTGGCGAAGGAAGCTGACATCGTCGTCGAGAATTTCCGCCCTGGGCTGCTCGAGAAGCTCGGGCTCGGCTATGACGTGCTGTCGGCCGAAAACCCTGGCCTCGTGATGGTGCGTCTATCCGGCTATGGACAGACCGGACCCTATCGGGACCGGCCAGGATTCGGCGCGATTGCCGAATCGATGGGCGGCTTGCGTCATATCACCGGTTATCCGGAATTGCCGCCGCCGCGCATCGGTATCTCGATCGGCGATTCGATCGCGGCGCTGCATGGCGTGATCGGCGCGCTGATGGCGCTGCATCATCGTCAGGCGAATGGCGGCAAAGGGCAGGTGGTCGACGTCGCGCTTTACGAAGCGGTCTTCAACATGATGGAGAGTGTGGTGCCCGAGTACGGCGTCTACGGCATGGTGCGCGAGCGCACCGGCGCGTCGCTGCCGGGCATCGTGCCTTCGAACACGTATCCGTGCCGCGACGGCAGCATCGTGATCGGCGGCAACAGCGATCCGATTTTCAGACGCCTGATGCTCGCCATCGAACGCGAAGATCTCGCCAACGATCCCGCGCTGGCGCACAACGACGGGCGCGTGCCGCGCACTCAGGAGATCGATCAGGCGATTGCCACGTGGCTTGCCACCCGCACGATCGACGAAGCGCTCGAGGTGCTGAACGCCGCGGATGTGCCGGTGGGCCGTATCTATAGCGTCGCCGATATGTTCACCGATCCGCAATTCATGGCGCGTCAGATGATCCAGCGCTTCAAATGGCAGGACGGCAAGGAAATCACCTTGCCCGCGGTGACACCGAAGCTCTCCGGGACGCCCGGCGAAACACGCTGGCTGGGGCCGGAACTAGGCGAACATACGGATGAGGTTTTGCGCTCGCTCGGCTACGATGCCGAGCATATTGCGCGGCTGCACGCGCAGCAGGTCGTGTGAGCCTGGGTGAAGAAAAACGGCGTGCGATCGATTGACCTTGAACGCCGTTTTTTCCAGCTGTCGTTGATGTTCGACGAGCAAACGCTGCATCAACGCCTACGGCGTAATCACAATCTTCCCGACCACCCGTCGTTCGGCCATTTCACGCAGCGCCCGCCCGGTTTCCTCCAGCGGATAGTGCGCCGACACGTACGGGCGCAGTTTGCCTTCACCGATCCAGCCGGTCATTTCCTTGAACGCCGCCGCGTTGTGCTGCGGCTCGCGCTTCGCGAAATCGCCCCAGAACACGCCGACGACGCTCGCGCCCTTCAGCAGAGTCAGGTTGAGCGGCAGCTTTGGAATCTCGCCGTTGGCAAATCCCACGACGAGATAGCGGCCGCGCCAGCCGATACTGCGAAACGCCGGCTCGGCGTAGATCCCGCCGACCGGATCGTAGATCACGTCCGGCCCTTTGCCGTCGGTCAGCGCCTTGATGCGCTCGCGCAGATCTTCGGTGCTGTAGTTGATGGTCGCATCGGCGCCGTGTTTGACGCAGATGGCGAGTTTCTCGTCGGAAGAGGCCGCCGCGATCACGCGTGCGCCGAGCGCCTTGCCGATCTCCACAGCCGCTAGCCCCACGCCGCCCGCGGCGCCTAGCACCAGCATCGTTTCGCCGGCCTTTAACGCGCCACGATCGACCACCGCGTGGTGCGACGTCCCATAGGCGAGCGTGAAAGCCGCCGCGACCGAAAAGTCGATGCCCGCGGCAAGCGGCACGCAAGCCGCTGCGGGCGCCACGGCCTGCTCAGCGAAACCGCCCTGGCCCGTGAACGCCACCACCCGCGCACCCGGCTGGAACTGGGTTACTCCGGCGCCGACCGCGCGCACGATACCGGCGACTTCCGAGCCCGGCGTGAACGGCAGCGGCGGCTTGAACTGGTATTTGTTCTCGATGATCAACACGTCGGGAAAATTGACGCTGGCTGCCTTGACGTCGATCACCACCTCGCCAGCTTGCGGCTCGAGGTCGGGCAGATCGACTACCGCAAGGCTCTCAGGCGGCCCGTACTGAATACAGCGAATCGCGCGCATTGTGTCTCCATTTCGATCGGGGTTCACCCGGGTATTCTGAAGTGTAAATCAAGCCGAACGATCGTGCGTTTTTACCTTGTGTGACATACCTGATGCGCGATGCCTGGAGTGTCGTTCGCGCGTCTTCTTTCCTCGGTTACAATCGCCGCATGCGAATCCTACTCAGCAACGACGACGGTTATCTGGCGCCCGGCCTCGCTGCGCTTTACGAGGCGTTGAAGGCATTTGCCGATGTCACTGTAATGGCGCCGGAGCAGAACTGCAGCGGCGCGTCGAACTCGTTGACGCTGTCGCGGCCGCTGTCCGTGCTGCGCTCGTCGACGGGGTTCTACTACGTGAACGGCACGCCGACCGACTCCGTGCATATCGCGCTGACCGGCATGCTGGACCATCGGCCCGATCTGGTCGTCTCCGGTATCAACAACGGCCAGAACATGGGTGAGGACACGCTGTACTCCGGAACAGTTGCTGCGGCCACCGAAGGCATCATGTTCGGCGTACCGGCGATCGCATTTTCGCTGGTCGACAAGGATTGGGGACATCTCGACGCCGCGACCCGTGTCGCCGCGGAAATCGTCGCCCATTATCTCGAGCATCCGCTGCCCGGGAACCCGTTACTCAACGTCAACATTCCCAATCTGCCGTACGAGCAGATCGGCGAGTGGCAGGTCACCCGTCTCGGCAAGCGGCATCCGTCGCAGCCGGTAATACCGCAGACCAACCCACGCGGCGAACCGATCTACTGGATCGGGCCGTCGGGCAGCGCGCGCGATGCCAGCGAAGGTACCGACTTCCACGCCGTCGCCAACGGCCATGTGTCGATCACGCCGCTGCAACTCGATCTGACTCATACCGCCATGTTGCCCGCGACGCGCGAGTGGCTACGCGCCGGGAGCGGCGCTTCATGACCCAGGAGCGCGCAAAGCGCTTTCCGCTTGGCCTCGAGGATCTCGTGCGCGAGCCGCGTCGGCCCGAAGGGCGCCCCGGCGAAGTGCGCGCGGCGAATCTCGCCGCCGCGACCGACCGTGCAAACGGTGCGCGGGCGAAGACGCCGGCGCGTGGTGAGGCGGCGGGCAATCGTGCTCCGGGTCAGCCGGTCAAGGCGGCGGCCGCCGTCGTCGTTAAACCTGTCGTGAAGCCGGTCGCCAAAGCGGCGCCAGCGGTGGCCAAGCCGATCGTAGCCAAGCAGGTTGTAGCCAAACCCATGGCGAAACCGGCCGTCAAAGCTGCGCCAGCGGCGCCCAAGCCGGTTGTAGCCAAACCCGTCGCCAAGGTAGCGCCATCGGCCGGCAGCAAATCTGGCGCCGTGCTCGCCGCTTCGACGCTCGCCAACCGTGCCGCGCCGCCGAAGCCCGTCACACTGCGCCCTTTGGAACGAAGCGCCGGCGCACCCAATGTGGCGTTGAACGGTGCACTCGCGCTGACTTCGGAACGGGTTCGCGAACGCATGGTCGAACGCCTGCGGGCAAACGGCATTACCGATCAGCGCGTGGTGCATGCAATGTCGGTGGTGCCGCGCCATATGTTCGTAGACCCGGGCCTGGCGCCCCAGGCTTATGAGGATGCGGCTTTGCCGATCGGTCACCATCAGACCATCTCCAAGCCGTCCGTGGTCGCCCGGATGATCGAACTGGCAGCCGCCGGCCGCACGCTTAACAACGTGCTCGAGATCGGCACGGGTTGCGGTTACCAGGCGGCTGTGCTGAGCCAGGTCGCACGCGATGTTTATTCGATTGAACGCATCAAACCGCTCTACGAGCGCGCCAAGACAAATCTGCGTCCGCTGCGCATTCCGAATATCCGGCTGCACTACGGGGACGGACGTATCGGACTGCCGGCTGCCGCGCCCTTCGATGCGATCGTGATCGCAGCGGCCGGGCTCGACGTGCCGCAGGCGTTGCTCGAGCAGCTTGCTATCGGCGGGCGCCTCGTCGCGCCGGTCGGTACGCAGGATGGGCAGACGCAGCAGGTGCTTACGCTCGTCGAGCGCACCGGACCCGCGCAGTGGCGCGAGTCGAGGCTTGATCGCGTTTTCTTTGTACCCTTAAAATCCGGAGTGATCTGAAACCGATGAGTATGTTGCGCGCGATGCAAATAAAAAGCCTGAATGTCCACCTGACCGTAGCCCAGCGTAGCGTGTGCGTGGTCGCGCTCTCCCTGTTGACGGCCTGTGCGACTCGGCTCGATAACGCGCCGGTTGTCGATAAATCCGGCGACCTCGGTACCCAGTCCGCGCAGCAGCCTGCGGCGCCGGTGCCGCTGGGGCCGCCGCCTCCGGGCTATTACCGGGTGAAGCCGGGCGATACGCTTTACCGGATCGCTCTCGAGAACGGTCAGAATTATCGCGATATCGCGACGTGGAACAACCTGACCAACCCGAACCAGATCGAGGTCGATCAGTTGCTGCGGGTCGCGCCTCCGGGCGCGAACGTCGCCGCGCTGACGCCGGGTGTGGCCACCGCGCCGATCGTGGGCGGGGGCGTGCAGACCGCGCCGCTCGGCGGCTCGCCTGCGCCTGGACCGAACCCGGCTCCCGGCCAGGGCGGTCCGGCTGGTATCGCGCCGCCGCCGCCGACCTACGGCGCTGGTCCGAACGCGCCGTCGGTCCCGCCGCAGAACGGCGCGAGCGACACCGGCGACGCGAGCGCAGCGCCGGCGAGCAGTCTCGCGTTTGCCTGGCCGGTGCGCGGTCCGATCCTCGGCACGTTCGACGATTCGACCAACAAGGGCCTCAATATCGGCGGGGCTGCCGGCGATCCGGTGAAAGCGGCTGCGGATGGACGCGTCGTTTATGCTGGAAATGGGCTGCGCGGTTACGGCAATCTCATTATCATCAAGCATGATGCAACTTATCTGACGGCGTATGCACATAACCGCGCTTTGATGGTAAAAGAGGGAGACGCGGTAACCAAGGGGCAGAAGATCGCCGAAATGGGCAATAGCGATTCGGACCGTGTGATGTTGCATTTCGAAGTTCGCCGGCAGGGCAAACCTGTCGACCCACTGAAGTATTTGCCGCCGCAATAAGCGATACGACCATGCCGAAATCGAAGCGCCGCCCGCCGCAAGCCGAGTCTGAGAATATCAGCCGCGCCACGCATGTCACGGTGGAGGACGGCGTCGCTTCGGAGGTCGAAGACGATAGCGTTGACGACCTCGATAACGCGCGCGATCAGGACGAGCGCCAGGCCGGTGCGGACGAGCCCGGCGAGACCCGCGAAGGCGCCAGCGACGCGGCGCCCGACGCCGACGATTTCCGTGCGCTGCTGCAAGCCGAACTCACGGCTGACACGATTCAGCATTACCTGAACCGGATCAGTGTAAAGCCGCTGCTGACGGTGGAAGAAGAGCAACGCTACTCGCGTCTGGCCAAAGCGGGCGAGTTCGAGGCACGCCAGGTGATGATCGAGCGCAATCTGCGGCTTGTCGTCAGTATCGCGAAAGGTTATCTGAACCGCGGAGTGCCGCTGCTCGATCTGATCGAGGAGGGCAATCTCGGCCTGATGCACGCCATCGAGAAGTTCGATCCTACGCGTGGCTTCCGGTTTTCTACTTATGCCACCTGGTGGATCCGTCAGAGCATCGAGCGCGCCATCATGAATCAGGCGCGCACCGTGCGCCTGCCGGTGCATGTGATTCGCGAACTCAACCAGGTGCTGCGCGCCAAGCGCCATCTGGAGAAGAACTCGATGAACTCCGGCGACGCAGCCGATCGCCGCGACGCCAGCATCGACGACATCGCGTATCTGACCGGCAAGACCACCGACGAAGTCACCGATATCCTCGCGCTGAACGAGCACACCGCTTCGCTCGACGCACCGCTCGATCTCGATCCGGCCAGCAGCCTGCTCGATCTGCTGTCCGACGACCAGAGCCAGTCGCCGGACGCCGAGGTACAGCACCGCGAACTGGAAACCCTGACGCGCGCGTGGCTGGCCCGTTTGTCCGACAAGCACCGTCACGTAATCGAGCGCCGCTTCGGCCTCAATCATATCGAGCCGGCCACGCTCGAAGAGCTGGCCGACGAAATGGGCCTCACGCGCGAGCGTGTGCGCCAGATCCAGCAGGAAGCCCTGGTTCGCCTGAAGCGCTTCTTTGCCTCTAACGGTGTGCGTAAGGACGCCGTTTTATAAACTGATGACACCGATTCTTGTTTTCGACATCGAGACAATTCCCGATGTCGCCGGCATTCGCCGCCTCGACGATTTGCCCGCCACGCTGACCGATGCCGAAGTCGCCGAGCACGCCTTTGCCGCGCGCCGCGAAAAAACCGGCAGCGATTTCCTGCCGCACCATCTGCAACGGATCGCGGCCATTTCCTGTGTGTTTCGCGACAACAATGGTTTTCGGGTGCGCTCGCTCGGTACGCTGGAAGACGGCGAAGCGGCGCTGGTGCAGTCGTTCTACCGCGTGATCGAGAAGTACACGCCGCAACTCGTTTCGTGGAACGGCGGCGGCTTCGATTTGCCGGTGCTGAACTATCGCGCGCTGGTCAACGGGATTCCCGCGAACCGTTTCTGGGACCTTGGCGAGGACGATCGCGAGTTCAAGTGGAACAACTACATCAGCCGCTATCATGCGCGCCACACGGACCTGATGGACGTGCTGGCGATGTACCAGACACGCGCCAACGCACCGCTCGATGCGCTCGCAAAAATGTGCGGTTTTCCCGGCAAGCTCGGCATGGACGGCAGCCAGGTCTGGCACGCGTTTCAGGATGGGCGGATTGAAGAAATCCGCAATTACTGCGAGACGGACGTCGTCAACACCTATCTGCTGTACTGCCGCTTCCAGTTGATGCGTGGCGGTTTCTCCGCTGAGGAATACGCGGACGAAATCGCTCTCGTGAAAAGCTCGCTCGCACTGGAACCGGCGTCGCACTGGGCCGAGTATCTGGCGGCGTTCGATCAATAGCAGCGTGCGCGAGCCAGCGGCGGCGTGGCGTCCTAAGCGGGCGTTGCGTTGATCGTCCGCAACGTCGGATCGTCGTCGGCGGTCGCGGTTCGTCTACAATCTCGCCTTCCCCCAATAGTCTGTCAGGAAGCCGCAGGTGTCTCAGAGTGCCCCCCATCGTGCCTCGAACCGTTCGTCCAGAGGCAAGAAGAAAGCGTCCGCCGAGGCGGGTGTGTCCGTTGTGCCTGTTATCGCCCCGATTCTCGAAGTCGAATCGCTCGACATGGAGGCGCGTGGCGTAGGCCGGACCGTCAACGAAGACGGTACGCCGGGCAAGGTGATTTTCGTCGAGGGCGCGTTGCCTGGCGAACGCGTCACTTATTTGAGCTATCGCAGGAAGCCGAGCTTCGAACAGGCCGAAGTGATCGACGTGCTGCGCGAGAGCGTGCTTCGCACCAAACCGCAGTGTCAGTTTTTCGGCACCTGCGGAGGCTGTTCCATGCAGCACCTCGATGTACGCGCGCAGATCGCCGTGAAGCAGCGCGTACTCGAAGACAATCTCGCGCATCTGGCGAAGCTTCGGCCCGAAACGGTGTACCGGCCGATTCACGGTCCGTCGTGGGGATATCGCTATCGGGCGCGTCTTACCGTGCGGCACGTGGCGAAGAAGGGCGGTGTGCTGGTCGGTTTTCACGAACGCAAGAGCAGCTTTATCGCCGACATGACTTCTTGCGAGGTGCTGCCGCCGCATGTTTCGGCGATGCTGGTGCCGTTGCGCCGGCTGGTCGAAGGGCTGTCGATTCGCGAGCGTATGCCGCAGATCGAACTGGCAGTTGGTTCAACCGTGACGGCGCTGGTCCTGCGCATTCTGGAGCCAATCAACGCGGCCGACGAACAACTGCTGCGAGAGTTTGCCGATGCCCACAACGTGCAGTTCTGGCTGCAACCGCAGGGGCCGGACTCGGTGGTGCCGTTCTATCCGCTCGACGCCCGGCTCGACTATACGCTGCCGGAGTACGACATCCGCATGCCGTTCAAGCCGACTGATTTCACGCAGGTCAATCACCAGATCAACCGCGTGCTGGTGGGGCGTGCGCTACGTCTGCTGGCGCCCTCGCGTACCGATCGTGTGCTCGATCTGTTCTGCGGTATCGGCAATTTCACGTTGCCACTTGCGCGGATTTCGAAGGAAGTCGTGGGGATCGAGGGCAGTGAAGTGCTCACCACACGAGCACTGGCGAATGCCGGGGAAAACGGCGTGGCAGGGCACACGTCGTTTGCCTGCCGCAACCTGTTCGAAGTCACCGCCGACGATATGCGCGCGCTCGGTCATTTCGATAAATTTCTGATCGATCCGCCGCGTGAAGGCGCGTTGGCGGTATCGAAAGCACTGGCTGAAATTGCGCAGAGCGGTCATGGTCCGCTGCCGAAGCGCATCGTCTACGTATCCTGCAATCCGTCGACGCTCGCTCGCGATGCGGGTCTGCTCGTGCACGAGGCAGGCTACCGGCTCAAGGGAGCGGGCGTGGTCAACATGTTCCCGCATACCTCGCATGTGGAGTCGATTGCGCTGTTTGAGCGCGACTGACCCGATGACCCGCTGGCCTGGCGTTGCACCGGCGTGAACGCGCTCCGGACGCCAGCGTAATCCAGCCGTACGAACCAACGAAAAGCACAAACAAAAACGCCATGACCTTAAAGTCATGGCGTTTTTTCATCACGCGTGGATCTGGATCAGATCCGGCGCCGCTCGCAAGGCATGCGGCTTAGAACTGCCACCACGATTTCTCCGTGCCTGGCCGCGCATGGCCGGTGATGTACGGGCTGTCCGGGAACGTGCCCGCCAGGATGCGCTTTGTGTCGTCAGCCAGTTGCGGCTGGTTCAGCTTCTCATACGACAGCATCATGATGTGCAGTGCGTCTTCGATCGCGGGCGCATTGCGGTAATCCTTGATGGCAAGCTGCGCACGGTTGATTGCCGCGACATACGCACCACGACGGTAGTAGTAATCCGCTGCATGGACTTCGTGCGACGCCAGCGCGTTCACGATGTAGCGCATGCGTTGTGCAGCATCCGGTGCGTACTTGCTGTTCGGATACTTGTCCACCACCACCTTGAACGCGTCATACGACTCGCGCAGCGACTTCGGATCGCGCTCGCTCATGTCCTGGCCGGAGAAACGGCCGAACAGACCGAGGTCGTCGTTGAAGTTGATCATGCCCTTGAGGTAATACGCGTAGGCGATATCCGGATGATCCGGGTGCAACTGGATGAAGCGGTCGATAGCCTGATTGGCTGCGTCGTTCTCGCTGTCTTTCCAGTTACAGTAGGCCACGTTGATCTGCGCCTGCTGGGCGAAGTGACCGAACGGATCGCGACCCTCAAGCATTTCGAAGTATTTCGCACACTTGCCCCAGTCCTTGTTGGACAGGGAGTCCTGTGCCTCCGTATATAATTTGGCGTTCGGCCAGGTAGCCGTTTCATCGGTCTTTTCCGGCAGGCCATGGCAGGCCGCCACAATCGCAATGGCCGCGGCGCACGCAAAATACCGTGCCACCCGGGAGGCCATGCGTCGGACAGTCGTCCAGACTGTCGTCTGGGCTGCCGTCTTGTAGGCCGCCGTCTTTTGGGCCGATTCAGTAATGGTGTTCAAGGCTCGCATTTTCCAGTCTAGCTTTACGTCCAGGTGACCCAGACTCAATGACCCGATCAAATAATCCGGATCCCTCTGCAGGGGCCCGGAATAGCAACAAAGATTATAGCCCAAGCGCTGACCCCTCCGACGCGTTGGGTAGTGATTCGTTAGATGACGATCTTGACGGCGACGCGCTCGTGCCCCATCAGGCCGGGAGCGAGGTGCCGACGGTGGCCAGCAAAGCCGTGGACAACACGCCTCGCGTGGTGACCGTGCCCGACGAACTGGCCGGCGAGCGGCTCGACAAGGTGCTCGCCAAGGTATTTCCGGAGTTTTCGCGCAACCGTCTGCAAAGCTGGATCGAGGCGGAGCGCGTGCTGGTGGATGGCGAGCCCGCGAAGATCCGCAAACCGGTGCCGCTCGGCGCGCAGATCGAGCTCGTGCCCGACCTGCTGCCTGAGCAACTTGCGTTCACGCCCGAGCCCGTACCGCTCGACGTGGTCTATGAGGACGACACCCTCGTCGTCATCAACAAGCCCGCCGGCATGGTCGTGCACCCGGCTGCCGGCAACTGGAGCGGCACCATCCTGAACGGCTTGCTGCACCGCTACGGCGAGGCCGCGTCCGGTTTGCCGCGCGCCGGCATCGTGCACCGTCTCGACAAGGAAACCTCGGGCTTGATGGTGGTGGCGCGCACGCTCGAAGCGCAGACCGACCTCGTACGGCAACTGCAGGCGCGTACCGTCAAGCGCCGCTATCTCGCGCTCGTATGGGGCAACATGCCTGATGAAGGCACCATCGATGCGCCGATCGGCCGCGATCCGCGCGAGCGCACCCGCATGGCGGTGGTCACGAGTGCTGCGGGCAAACCCGCACGTACCCATTTCCGGCGTGTCGACACAGCTATCTGGCAGCGGCAACCGGTGTCGGCGATCCACTGCGATCTCGAAACCGGGCGGACCCACCAGATTCGTGTGCATTGCGCGCACATTGGTCATCCGTTGCTCGGCGACCCGGTCTATGGTCGCGCGCGCGGCAAGCGTTCGGTCACGCCTTTGCCGGACGGCTTTGCACGCCAGGCGCTGCATGCGTGGCGCCTCGGGCTGATTCATCCGCGGACCGGACGTGACATGCAGTGGCGCGCCGAGGTCCCGGAAGACATGGCGGCGCTGTCGGCAGCGCTTGGACTTGGCCGTGACGAGGCGGGCGAGTTCGACGAGTCATATTACGAAGACGAGGAAGCGGAAGGTTACGAAGCATTTCTCGACGACGAGGACGAAGCTGACGAAGACGACGAAGCTGACGACCATGAGCACGGTGGCGACGATGGCAACGATGAGGACGACCGCGCATGAACCAGCCTGAATCGACACCGTCTGCATCCGCTTTCCCGGAGCTGACCCGGGCCGACGTGTTTCAACCCGGCTGGCAGGCGCCGCCGCGCGTGCGCGCGCTGGTGACCACGCGCAACGGCGGCGTCAGCTTGCCGCCATATGGCCGCTGGAGCGACGGCGTCGATCGGCCGGGTGGCCTGAATCTCGGCCGGCTGGCTGGCGACGATCCGTTATGCGTCGTCGAGAACCGTGCCCGTCTGCGGGCGTTGACCGACGGAGCCCAGGCGGCCTGGCTCGAACAGATCCACGGCGCGGAAGTGGTCGACGCGCACGAAGTGCTCGAGCAGGCCCGCGCGGGCGCGCCGCTCGTCCGCGCCGACGCCAGCGTGACGAACCGGCCCGGCACGATCTGCGTCGTGATGATCGCCGATTGCATGCCCGTCCTGTTATGCGATGCCGAAGGCCGCGCGGTGGGCGCCGCGCACGCGGGATGGCGCGGCCTCGCTGCGGGCGTGGTCGAAAAGACCGCCCAGCGTGTGGCCGGGTTGGCGGGTGCGCAACCCGGCTCACTACACGCATATCTGGGCCCGTCGATCGGGCCAGCCGCATTCGAGGTCGGGGCAGACGTGCGTGACGCCTTCATGAACGATGTCGACGGTTCGCAACGCGAAGCCACCGCTCAGGCATTTGTGCCGCGTCCCGATTCACCCGGTAAATATCTCGCCGATCTTCCCGCGTTGGCACGTTTGCGCCTGCAACGTTTCGGCGTGACGCAGATTAGCGGCGGCGATCTCTGCACGGTGACCGAACGCGAGCGTTTTTATTCATACCGGCGCGATCGCATAACAGGCCGTATGGCCGCGATGATCTGGCTTGCCGACTGACGATACCGGCTTATTCATGCCCGTGGCAGCCGCGGCGAGCGGTATACATCAGGGTTTGTTCGGGGGGCAGGGCATGATTATTTGTTGCGTCGCCGGAAGTGCATGCGCCGGTTAACCTGCGTGCAATCGAGCCGGCTGAAAATCGTTGTCACGTCCAGCGTTAAATGCATAAAAAGGCCCTGTAATACGGGCCTTTTACATTTCCTGTCGATTCGTTCAAGGGCATTCCATTAGTGCAATGAAATACATGGGGAAAACGATAATTAAAAAAATATCGCACTGCGGCAAAATCGGGAACAAGCATTGACATGCCTTGCGATGGGGAGCAAGAATGTCCCCCACACACGGGACAGGGCGTGACGAGGTCGCGAGCAATCGCCCACGTGCGCTAGAAACCTGCCTCTCAACCGTCCGCGAGGACTCACCGGTCAAAAGCAGGTATGGCAGCATCACAATCCTCGACTTCCTCAAGCACGGACTCCACGGCGGAGCGTACCCAGCAGCAAGCCGGTGCGCAGCAGTTACTCGATGCGTGGATGAATGCATGGCGCTCGCTCGGTGTGCCTGGCGCGGGTCAGGCTGCGGCCTTTCAGATGCCGCAGATGCCTGCCATGCCGGCCATGCCCGATTTCAGCAACGCGGCCGCAGCCATGGGCCAGTTTGCCGGTCTGAAGTTGCCTACTGCGGCGATCCCTGCGGAGCGTCTGCAGAAACTGCAAGCCGACTATTCGCGTGAAGCGATGCAGTTGCTTCAGCAATCGGCGGACTCAAAGTCGAAAGCCCCCGAACTCAAAGACCGCCGTTTTAGTTCAGATGCGTGGAGTGCCGCGCCGGCCTACGCATTCACGGCCGCATGGTATCTCCTTAACGCGCGTTACCTGCAGGAACTGGTCGAAGCGCTCGACACCGAACCGAAGGTGCGCGAGCGCATCCGCTTCGCGGTTCAGCAATGGACTGCAGCGACCTCGCCGAGCAACTTCTTCGCATTGAATCCGGAAGCGCAGAAGACGTTGCTCGAGAGTCGAGGTGAAAGCCTGCGTCAAGGCGTCAGCAATCTGTTGAGCGATCTGAAACGCGGCAAGATCTCGCAGACCGACGAATCGAGTTTCGTGGTCGGCAAGAATCTCGCGAACACTGAAGGATCGGTCGTATTCGAAAACGACCTGATCCAGTTGATCCAGTACAAGCCGCGCACGGCGAGCGTGCGCGAGCGGCCGTTGCTGATCGTGCCGCCTTGCATCAACAAGTTCTACATCCTCGATCTGCAACCGGAGAATTCGCTGGTCGCTCACGGGCTTGAATCGGGGCACCAGGTGTTCCTGATTTCGTGGCGCAATGCGGATGCATCGATTGCGCATAAGACGTGGGACGATTACACCGACGAAGGTGTGCTCACCGCCATCGAGACCGTTCGTCAGATCAGTGGACGCGAGCAGATCAACACGCTCGGCTTTTGTGTCGGCGGCACGATGCTCGCCACGGCGCTCGCGGTCGCCGCGGCACGCGGCGAACATCCCGCTGCCTCGATGACGCTGCTCACCGCGATGCTCGATTTCTCCGACACGGGTGTGCTCGATGTGTTCGTCGACGAAGCCCATGTGCAGATGCGCGAGCAGACTATCGGCGGCAAGAACGGCACGCAACCGGGTCTGATGCGCGGCATCGAGTTCGCCAACGCGTTCTCGTTCCTGCGCCCGAACGATCTGGTGTGGAACTATGTCGTCGACAATTATCTAAAGGGTCGCACGCCGATGCCGTTCGACCTGCTGTACTGGAACAGCGACTCGACCAGCTTGCCCGGGCCGATGTACGTCTGGTACCTGCGCAACACGTATCTCGAGAATCGTCTGCGCGAACCGAATGCATTGACCGTCTGCGGCGAGAAGGTGGACCTGTCGCTGATCGATGTGCCGACCTTCATCTACGGCTCACGGGAAGACCATATCGTGCCGTGGCGCACGGCCTATGCTTCGGTGCCGTTGCTGAGCGGACCGCTCGAGTTCGTGCTCGGTGCTTCGGGGCATATCGCGGGTGTGATCAACCCGCCGGCCAAGAACAAGCGCAATTACTGGGTGCTCAAGGCAGAAGACAAGAGCTTGCCGGAGAGTCCGGACGACTGGTTCGATCAGGCCGAGGACGTACCGGGCAGCTGGTGGCCCGAGTGGACCCGCTGGCTCGATCAGTATGGCGGCAAGAAGGTCAAGGCGCGCGCTACAGCGGGCTCGGCCGAGCATCCGGTGATCGAGGCAGCGCCCGGGCGCTATGTGATGCAAAAAGAGTGACACGCGGGGTTCGGTTAGTGAGTCGGTATGGGACGCGAGCGGCGTTGAGCAGTTGAATGGATTTTTAACTTGACGGGCGGCGGAGCAACTGGCCGTAGCGTCCGGAGGAAATTGAAATGACTGATGTAGTGATCGTATCGGCCGCGCGTACGGCAGTAGGTAAATTCGGTGGGTCGCTGGCGAAAACCGCTGCACCCGATCTCGGCGCCATCGTGATTCGCGCTGCACTCGAACGCGCGGGCGTGAAGCCCGAGCAGGTCAGCGAAGTCATTATGGGGCAGGTTCTCACGGCCGGTTCGGGCCAGAACCCGGCGCGTCAGTCGCTGATCAAGGCGGGGCTACCGTTGGCGGTGCCCGGCATGACGATCAACAAGGTCTGCGGCTCGGGTCTGAAGGCTGTGATGCTGGCGGCCAACGCCATCATCGCGGGCGACGCCGACATCGTGGTGGCCGGCGGCCAGGAAAACATGAGCGCCGCACCACACGTACTGCCGGGCTCGCGTGACGGCTTCCGCATGGGCGATGCCAAGCTGATCGACAGCATGATCGTCGACGGCCTGTGGGACGTGTACAACCAGTACCACATGGGTGTCACGGCAGAGAACGTCGCGAAGGAATACGGCATCACTCGCGAGCAGCAGGACGCGTTTGCGGCGCTGTCGCAGAACAAGGCGGAAGCCGCGCAGAAGTCGGGCCGTTTCGACGACGAAATCGTGCCGGTCGAGATTCCCCAACGCAAGGGCGAGCCGCTGCGTTTTGCCACCGACGAATTCGTGCGCCACGGCGTGACCGCCGAGTCGCTCGCCAGTCTGAAGCCTGCTTTCTCGAAGGAAGGCACGGTGACGGCAGCTAACGCGTCGGGCCTGAACGACGGCGCCGCCGCGGTGCTCGTGATGTCGGCCAAGAAAGCCGAAGCGCTCGGCCTCACGCCGCTCGCCCGCATCAAGGCCTACGCCAACGCCGGCGTCGATCCGAAGGTGATGGGTATGGGCCCGGTGCCGGCGTCGCGCCGTTGCCTCGAACGCGCGGGCTGGACTCCGGCCGATCTCGATCTGATGGAGATCAACGAAGCGTTTGCTGCGCAGGCGCTTGCCGTGCATCAGCAAATGGGCTGGGACACCTCGAAGATCAACGTGAACGGTGGTGCGATTGCGATCGGCCATCCGATCGGCGCGTCCGGTTGCCGGATTCTCGTCACGCTGCTGCACGAAATGCAGAAGCGGGATGCGAAGAAGGGGCTGGCGTCGCTGTGTATCGGCGGCGGCATGGGCGTGGCGCTGGCAGTCGAGCGGTTCTGAGCGCACCTGCCCGGAGCAGGATTGCCGCGCGGGCGCTTCATCCGCGGTGAGGGGTGAAGCGGCGCGCGGTGTATGACGGCCTCGCCGGCCGGTCGCCCGGCGGCAGCGGAGATGATGCAGTAAAGGCGAGGAAAGAGGCTGCCGGTCGGCGCCTCGGAAAAACGATAATGGAGTGTGGTTTATGGCACAGCGAATTGCGTATGTAACGGGCGGGATGGGCGGCATCGGCACGAGCATTTGCCAACGTCTTCATAAGGAAGGCTTCAAGGTCGTCGCCGGCTGTGGCCCGAACTCGCCACGCCGGGTCAAATGGCTCGAAGAGCAGAAGGCACTCGGTTTCGACTTCATCGCCTCGGAAGGCAATGTGGGCGACTGGGAGTCGACGCGGGCGGCGTTTGACAAGGTGAAGGCCGAAGTCGGCGAAATCGACGTGCTGGTCAACAACGCGGGCATCACGCGCGACGTCGTGTTCCGCAAGATGACGCATGAAGACTGGACGGCCGTGATCGACACCAACCTGACGAGTCTGTTCAACGTCACCAAGCAGGTGATCGATGGTATGGTCGAGCGCGGCTTTGGGCGCGTGATCAACATCTCGTCGGTGAACGGGCAGAAGGGCCAGTTCGGTCAGACCAACTACTCGACGGCAAAAGCCGGCATTCACGGTTTCACGATGTCGCTGGCTCAGGAAGTCGCCACCAAGGGTGTGACGGTGAATACCGTTTCGCCTGGCTACATCGGCACGGATATGGTCAAGTCGATCCGTCCCGATGTACTGGAAAAGATCGTTGCGACGATTCCGGTGCGCCGTCTTGGCCAGCCGGATGAGATCGGTTCGATCGTAGCGTGGCTCGCGTCGGACGAATCGGGTTTTTCTACGGGAGCCGATTTCTCGCTGAATGGCGGTCTGCACATGGGCTGATCCGTGAGGTGCTCCGTTGCAAGACGGGGCGCCACATGGTTCAGGTTTTTCCGGCGGCGTCTCGCATCTGCAATCATGGCCCGATTGCGGATGCGACAGCGCCGTTTCTGCGCTTCAATGGCGCTCAAAGGCGTTAAATGACCACTACTACAAAGAAAACTGCCGAACGACTCATCAAGAAATATCCGAACCGTCGGCTCTACGATACCGAGACAAGCACGTACATCACGCTGACGGACGTCAAGCAGCTCGTGCTGGACCAGGAGGATTTCAAGGTTATCGATGCCAAGAGCAACGAAGACCTGACGCGCGCCATTCTGTTGCAGATCATTCTGGAAGAAGAGAGCGGCGGTTTGCCGATGTTCTCGTCGTCGATGCTCTCACAGATCATCCGTTTCTACGGACACGCGATGCAGGGGATGATGGGCACGTATCTCGAGAAGAACATTCAGGCGTTCATCGACATTCAGGCCAAGCTCGCCGACCAGTCGAAGAACCTGTATGAAGGCAAGGCGATGAACCCCGAGGTGTGGTCGCAGTTCATGAACATGCAGGCGCCGATGATGCAGGGCATGATGACCAGCTATATCGAGCAGTCGAAGAACATGTTCGTGCAGATGCAGGAGCAGATGCAGAATCAGGCCAAGTCGATGTTCAGCACGTTCCCGTTTACGCCGGCCAATCCGCAGACGGATCCGGAGCCGGAGAAGAAGTAGGGGGCGACGCGCCTGGATTAGCGTAGCGCTGGCGATAGCTGCTGGTTGAGCGGCAAAGCTGGTTGACTGCGCCGGCGACGTGACGAGCGAGACAATGCATGATCCGGTGTTTGTTTCGGCGTGCGCTCGTGCGCTCGCGCGGTCACGCCAAAGAATAAAACTGCGGGATTCGTGGAGCAAACGTAGAGGCGGTTGGCCAATCGGAGGGATTGACGCCGTTGCGTCGAGCGCTTACCATTTTCCAAATGATTGGGCCGTAGCTCAATCAATCGTCGAACGGGGCAACCTGGCGACAAATACGGCGATACGCCGCCAAACAGCCGCTCAAAGCGGCTGTTTTCATTTCCGGGGGCAAAAGTGTCGTATATCTGTTACATCGACGAGGCAGGATGCAGTGCGCCTTTGCCCGCGAGGAAAACGGATATTCAGCCTTTGCTTGTAGTCGCAGGACTGGTCGTTCATCAAGAGGCGCTCCCGCTCCTCACGCGTGAGTTTCTCACGTTGAAGCGCACGTACTTCCCGGGGTCGTTCACTTCGCCTCATCTACTCGACGACGTGCGAGAAGAGGTCAAGGGCTCTGATCTTCGAAGTGCGATCCGGAAGAAAGGCCATAAAGCCCGAACGCAATTGCGGTTTATCGACGATACGTTGGGACTGCTTGAGCGCTACAGCTGTCGGGTTCTCGCATCGGTCTGGATAAAGGGTGTAGCCATGCCGTTCAAGTCGCGCGAGACCTATACTCAATCGGTGCAGTATGCATGCAAGGCTTTCCAGTCGTTCCTGAAGCACAAGGACTCGCAAGGTTTTGTGATTGCCGACTTCAGGACTACGCAACTGAACGACCAGGTTGCGCATTCGATTTTTACTCAAAAGTACCGGGCGAAAGGCGATCCATTTGACCGTGTGATCGAGTTGCCGACGTTCGGTGTGAGTAACAACCACGTCGGTCTCCAGCTGACCGATGTCTTGTGCAGCGCGCTTATCTTCCCGATCGCGTCATCGGTTTACTGTTTTGGCCACGTCTCGGGAGTCCATGTGAATGGGCGCGATCTTGTCGCTCGTCGCCGCTACAGCAAGCGTCTGAAAAAGCTTCAATTTAAGGTCGACGCAGGTTGGAGCGTCTGGGTGTCCGACAAACACCAGAAGCGTTCGTCGGCCGATCTCTTTGTGGTGCCGCCAGTTCAGACTCCGGTCCATGTGCCGCTGCACGGCCTGGGTGTCGAATGGCATGCGGCGGTGGACGCAGACCGAGTTGAGAAAGGCGACGACGAGGCAACGGCCAGCACGGCCGCATTAGCTTAGGCATCGCCGCGGCGGCCCGGCTTTACCGGGTGTTGCATTTCACGACCCGCTTCAGCGTCGCGGTCATATTCCGACGAGGGGACGTCGAGGGCACATGGCACGGTAGAATAGTGCCTTCGCGGCGCGGTGCGCCACGACCCCCACAAGTACGGTGTATCAGTGAAAAACCATTTGGAATCAAAGGCGAAGGCGGGATCTGCTCCTAAAATCGGCATGGTCTCCCTCGGCTGCCCGAAAGCGCTCGTCGACTCCGAGCAGATCATCACGCAACTGCGCGCCGAAGGCTACGAGATCTCGGGGACCTATGACGGCGCCGATCTGGTCGTCGTCAACACCTGCGGCTTCATCGACGAAGCGGTCCAGGAAAGCCTCGACGCCATCGGCGAGGCGCTGTCCGAAAACGGCAAGGTGATCGTCACCGGTTGCCTCGGCGCGAAGAAGAGCGCGAGCGGCTCAGGCCTGATCGAAGAGGTGCATCCGAAGGTGCTGGCCGTCACCGGTCCGCATGCGCTGGGCGAAGTGATGCAGGCGGTCCATCACCACCTGCCGAAGCCGCACGACCCGTTCGTGGATCTCGTGCCCGCTGCGGGCGTGAAGCTCACGCCGCGCCACTACGCGTATCTGAAGATTTCCGAAGGCTGCAACCATCGCTGCACGTTCTGCATTATCCCGTCCATGCGCGGCGACCTCGTGTCGCGTCCGGTCGCCGACGTGATGCTCGAAGCTGAAAACCTGTTGAAGTCCGGTGTGAAGGAACTGCTGGTGATTTCGCAGGACACGAGTGCATATGGCGTGGACGTGAAGTACCGCACCGGTTTCTGGAACGGCAAGCCGATCAAGACGCGCATGACCGATCTGGTCGGCGCACTCGGCGAACTGGCTGCGCAATACGGCGCCTGGGTGCGCCTGCACTATGTGTATCCGTACCCAAGCGTCGACGAAGTGATCCCGATGATGGCCGAAGGCCCGTTCAAAGGCCACGTGCTGCCGTACCTCGATGTACCGTTCCAGCACGCGCATCCCGAAGTGCTCAAGCGGATGAAGCGCCCGGCCAATGCCGAAAAAGTGCTTGAGCGCGTGCGCGCATGGCGCGAGATGTGCCCGGACCTGACCATCCGCAGCACGTTCATCGCCGGCTTTCCTGGTGAGACCGAAGAGCATTTCCAGACGCTGCTCGACTTCATCCGCGAAGCAGAGCTGGATCGTGTTGGCTGCTTTGCTTACTCGCCGGTTGAGGGCGCCACGGCCAACGAACTGGACGGTGCGTTGCCCGACGAAGTGCGTGAAGAACGCCGCGCGCGTTTCATGGAAGTCGCCGAGGAAGTGTCGGCGAAGCGCATCGCCCGCAAGGTCGGCAAGACGCTGAAGGTGCTGGTCGACGAGATCAATACCGATGGCGGCATCGGCCGCACGGCAGCGGATGCGCCGGAGATCGACGGCGTCGTGTATATCGCGCCCACCACCAAGGCCTCGAAGCGCTACAAGGTCGGTGATTTTGTCTCGGTGAAGATCAGCGGTGCGGATGGCCACGATCTGTGGGGCGAGGTGTAAGCCATGCCTACGTCCGCGAGCCCGGCAGTCCTCGCGCTCGGCGAGGCAATGGTCGAATTCAACCAGGCGTCGAAGGACGAGCCGAACTATTTGCAGGGGTTTGGCGGCGACACCTCGAACTTCTGCGTCGCGGCTGCTCGTCAGGGCGCGACGGCCGGCTTTGTGTCGGCAGTCGGCGACGATCATTTCGGGCGTCTGCTGCTCGATCTGTGGCAGTGCGAGTCGGTCGCTACGTCGATGGTGAAGGTCGATAGCCACGCGCCCACCGGCGTCTATTTTGTCTCGCACGGCCCGGACGGGCATCAGTTCGATTATCTGCGCGCCGGTTCGGCCGCGAGTCGTTACGCCCCACGGGATTTGCCGCTTGACGCGATTGCCGCGGCCCAGGTGGTGCATCTGTCCGGCATCAGTCTCGCCATCAGCGTAAGTGCCTGCGATGCCGCTCTCGCGGCAATCGGCCACGCTCGCGCGAACGGTGTGCGTGTCAGTTTCGATACCAACCTGCGCCTCAAGCTGTGGCCGCTCGCGCGAGCGCGTGCGGTGATGGCCGAAGCGATTCGCTACACGGATATCTGTCTCCCAAGCTGGGACGATGTCACTGAGCTGACGGGGCTCACTGGCCGCGACGAGATCGTCGATTATCTGCTGGCGCTCGGGCCCCGCGTGGTAGCGCTCAAGCTCGGCAAGCAGGGCGCTTATGTGGCCACGCCGGATGAGCGCCGCCTCGTGCCGGGTCACGTCGTGAACGCCGTCGATGCGACCGGTGCTGGCGATTGTTTCGGCGGCGCGTTTATTGCGCGCATCGTCGCGGGTGACGATCCGTTTGCCGCGGCGCGCTATGCCAACGTGGCGGCGGCATTGTCCACGCAAGGCTACGGCGCAGTGGCGCCGATTCCCCATCGTGCGGTGGTCGAGCAGGCGTTGGCCGCGGCGGTTTAAGGCGTCTCTCTCGCACGTATGCGCGTGATCTGCACGAGAGCACCTGGACGCGGCGACAACGAACCAGGCGGTCCGCGACCGTCGTTGAAATAGTGGCAATCCAGATCACCATCAGTGAATCAGAGAGTAGGAGGAGCGAGCAATGCAACGGGACGTCGTAGTGGTAAGCGGGGTACGGACGGCAATTGGCGACTTCGGTGGCAGCCTCAAAGACTTCTCGCCGACCGATCTCGGCGCACGCGTGGTGCGTGAGGTGTTGTCGCGCGCGAAGGTGTCGGGCGACGAAGTGGGTCACGTCGTGTTCGGCAACGTGGTTCACACCGAACCGAAGGATATGTATCTGGCCCGCGTCGCGGCGCTGAACGGCGGCGTCGCGCAGCATACGCCTGCGTTGACGGTGAACCGCTTGTGCGGTTCCGGTCTGCAGGCGATCGTCTCCGCCGCGCAGAGCGTGCTGCTCGGCGATGCGGATATCGCCATCGGCGGCGGCGCGGAAAACATGAGCCGCGCGCCGTACGTGATGCCCGCTGCGCGCTTCGGCCAGCGCATGGGCGATGCGCGTCTCGTCGACATGATGCTGGGCGCGCTCAACGATCCGTTCCAGGGCATCCACATGGGCGTGACGGCTGAGAACGTCGCGCAAAAATACGGCGTCACGCGTGAAGCCCAGGATGCGCTCGCGCTCGAATCGCATCGTCGTGCCGCCCACGCTATCGCGAACGGCTATTTCAAGGAACAGATTCTGCCGGTCACGATTGCATCGAAGAAGGGTGACGTCGTGTTCGAGCAGGATGAACACGTTCGCGTGAATCCGTCGGCGGAAGACTTTGCGAAGTTGAAGCCGGTGTTTGCGAAGGAAAACGGCTCGGTCACTGCCGGCAACGCGTCCGGTATCAACGACGCGGCCGCTGCGGTTGTCCTGATGGAGCGCAGCGTCGCGGAGCAGCGCGGTGTGCAGCCATTGGCACGTCTGGTCGCGTACGCGCACGCGGGCGTCGATCCGGCTTACATGGGTATCGGCCCGGTGCCGGCTACCCGCAAGGTGCTCGAACGGGCCGGCCTGACGGTCGCCGATCTCGATGTCATCGAAGCCAACGAAGCATTTGCCGCTCAGGCGTGTGCGGTCAGCAAGGAACTTGGACTCGATCCCGCGAAGGTCAATCCGAACGGCTCCGGCATTTCGCTCGGCCACCCGATCGGCGCGACCGGCGCACTGATTACCGTGAAGGCGCTCTACGAACTGCAGCGCATTGGCGGGCGTTACGCGCTCGTGACGATGTGCATCGGCGGCGGCCAGGGCATCGCGGCGATCTTCGAGCGGATTTGACGCGAGGCGTAGCGCCTCGCCTCGTGCAACAGGAAAGGAACGATGCTGGAATCGAAAGCAATGAAGAACGCTGCCTCTTTGCGCGGCTGGGTCTCCGGTACTGCGGCGGTGCTGCTGCTGGCCGGTGCGAGCGTCTTGATGCCTGCCCAGGTCTGGGCACAAAGCGATGCGGTCAAGGAACTCGCCGCGCCGCCGCCGATCCAGTTGCCGCTCAAGCCGAGCCCGGAGTTTGCAAAGTTTCCGCGCCTGGTGGGCACGCTTGGCTCGCGCCAGATCGTGCTACGCCTCGGACCGAAGACCGACGATCCGTCGGGCGTGCATGGTGAATATCAGTACACCGACACGGGCGAAGTGATCCTGCTCGCGGGGGATCGCGACGGCGATACCCTCGAAGTGGAAGAGTCGAACGACGGTACCCATATCACTGGCAACTGGGTTGGCAAGTTTGCTGCCGACGGTTCGGTGGCGGGCGACCGGATGAATGTCGACGATTCGGATCCGCAGCCGTTCGACTTGCGTCCGCTGGCTGCGGGACAACCTGTTCCTGCTGCAGCTGCGCAAACGGCGCCGCCGGCCGCTGGCGGTGCTGCTGCCACCCCGGCTGCACCCGCCGCTCCGGCTGCCGCAGCCCCGAGTGGCGCGCATACGGTGAACGGGGTGAACAACCTGTCGACAGGCGACTAGGCGCTGTGCTGCGGCACGCGCTATCCGTTCTGTTTTGCCTCTACGCGAAATCACCATGACTCAATCCAAACCAAAGCGCAGCCTGCAAACCCGCATCGTACGCGCTGAAGACCAGGTCACACCGGGCTTCGAATCGCTATCGGTGCCGGTGGCGCGCGCATCGACGGTCGTGTTTCCCGATCTCGCCGCGATGCGCGCGTGCGACTGGCGCAACGACGGCCAGTGGCGCTACGGCCTGCATGCGACGCCGACCTCCCTCGTGCTGGCGCAGCGGCTCGCCGCGATCGAAGGCGGCAATCATGCGCTGTTGCAGCCGTCGGGACTGTCGGCGATCTCCAACGTCTACTTTGGCCTCGTCAAGGCGGGCGACGACGTCCTGATCCCCGACAACGTGTATTCGCCGAACCGCGAGCACGGCGATTGGCTGGCGCGCGATTTCGGCATTACGGCACGTTATTACGACCCGTTGATCGGCGCGGGGATTGCGGACCTTATTCAGCCCAATACACGCCTGATCTGGCTCGAAGCGCCGGGCTCGGTGACGATGGAAGTGCCCGACGTGCGGGCGATCACTGCGGCAGCGCGTGCCCGCAACGTCATCACGGCAATCGACAATACCTGGTCCGCTGGACTGGCGTTTCGTCCGTTCGATCATGGTGTCGATATCTCGCTTCAGGCGCTGACCAAGTATCAGTCGGGTGGTGGCGACGTGCTGATGGGCGCGACCATCACGGTGGATCGTGACGTGCATCTGAAGCTGAAAGCGGCGCGCATGCGCATGGGCATCGGCGTCTCCGCGGACGACTGCTCGCTGATTCTGCGCAGCCTGCCCAGCATGCGGGTGCGTTTCGAGCAGCATGACCGCAGCGCGCTCGCCCTGGCGAAGTGGCTGAAGACACGTCCTGAGATTGCGGCGGTGCTGCATCCGGCATTTACCGATTGTCCGGGACACGAGTTCTACGAACGCGATTTCACCGGCGCGGGCGGACTGTTTTCGGTCGTGTTCGACGGCCGCTACACGCCGACGCAAATCGACACGTTCTGCGAGTCGCTCGAGCTGTTTTCGATCGGCTGGAGCTGGGGTGGGGCGCACAGCCTCGTGGTACCGTACGACATCGCTTCGATGCGTACGGCGGCGCAGTGGCCGCATCAAGGCACGTTGGTGCGCTTCTATGTCGGGCTGGAGGAAGAGGCCGATCTGCGCGCGGATATCGAGCAGAGTTTGAGTACGTTGGCCTAGGTATCGCTTGCTGAGAATGAAGCGTTCTTTTTAAGAATCGCCGCACTTACCGCGTTGCGACGTCTTAAGCAGCTCAAAACAATCGCAACACCCCATCCAGCCCAACGTGGTTAAACGCGACGCTGGCCGCTTCGCGCACCACTGGCTTGGCACGAAATGCGACCGATAACCCGGCCTCGGCCATCATTTTCAGATCGTTCGAACCGTCGCCCATCGCGATCGCCCGGTTCGGATCTATGCCGAGCTGGGCACAGGTCTCACGCAGCGTACGCGCCTTGACGTCCGCGTTCACGATCTCGCCTGTCACGTTGCCGGTCAGTTTGCCGTCGACGATTTCGAGCGTATTCGCGTGCGAGAAATCGAGGCCCAGGCGGGCCTTCAGCTTGTCCGTGAAGAACGTGAAACCGCCGGACACGAGCAACGTTTTCAGACCCGCTGCCTTTGCCCCGGCGAGCATCTGTTCAGCTCCCGGCGAGAGACGCAGCCGTTCGTCGTACACGCGTTCCAGCGCGCTGGCGTCGAGGCCCTTGAGCAGCGCTACCCGGCGCGTGAGGCTTTCGTTGAAGTCCTTGATTTCGCCGCGCATCGACGCCTCGGTGATCGCCGCGACCTCGGCTTTCAGCCCGCAGAAATCGGCGATTTCGTCGATGCATTCGATCGTGATCAGCGTCGAATCCATATCCATTGCCACCAGGCCGAAGTCCCGCAAGTGCCGGTTGGGTTCGACAAACGCGAAGTCCAGCGAGTGCGTGTCGCAGTAAACCTCGAGATCGGCGCGCTGGGCGGGGTTGGCGTCGGCAATGCGGATGGCGTACGCATCGATGACGGTGGCGCGCGAGCCACGCGCAAGCGCGATGAGCGTCTTATGGTGATCGGCGGACAACGGCGCGGGGCTTTGGATGACGAGGTTCATGTCGACGCAGGAAAGAGCGCGCGGCGCGCGCGGAAAATCTGGCTATTGTAACGGGTCGGCGCAGGCCGCCCGCGGCGTTGCCCGACCGTAGCTTTTGCCGATCTTACGCAAGAGTTACAGGGCGCCCAGAGGGGTGCCGCCGGGCCGCACGGGCACTGGCGCGGCCCACCACGGCCGTGCCTCCGTGGCACGCTTGCTGCTTCGTCAAAGATCCCGGCCTTTGTGGAGCGCACGATGTCACACATGATCTGGAAAGGCGCGATCAGCTTCGGCCTCGTGCACGTGCCGGTACAACTGTATCCGGCCACGCAGTCGGAAAAAGTCGGCTTCAATCTGCTCGACAAGCGGTCCATCGATCCCATCGGCTACCGGCAGATCAACAAGCGGACCGGCAAGGAAGTCACGCGCGATAACATCGTCCGCGGCTTCGAGTACGAGAAGGATAAGTACGTTGTCCTGTCCGATGACGAAATCCGCTCGGCGAATCCGGAGTCGACGCAAACCGTCGATATCCTCGCGTTCGTCGAAGCCCCCGAGATTTCGTTTCTCTATCTCGACACTCCATATTTTCTGGCGCCCGACCGCAAGGGCGAGAAGGTCTATGCGTTGCTGCGCGAGGCACTGAAGGCGTCCGGCAAGATCGGCGTCGCGAACGTGGTGTTGCACAACAAGCAGCATCTGGCGGCGCTGATTCCGGTTGGGCCGGTTCTTGCGCTCAACACACTGCGCTGGGCCGACGAAGTGCGCGACTACAATGAATTGAAGTTGCCGTCCGAGGACCCGAAGAAGGCGGGAGTGACCGCGCGCGAACTCGATATGGCGAAAAAGCTGATCGACGACATGAGCGACAGTTGGGACCCGTCGACCTATCACGACACGTTTCGCGACGACATCATGGCGCTCGTCGACCGCAAGGTTCGCGCGGGCAAGACCGAAGAGGTCACCGACGTAGAAACTCCCAAGGAATCGCGTCAGTCGGCCGAGATTCTCGATCTGTCGGACCTGCTCAAGCGCAGCCTTGGACGTGGCAAGGGCAAGACGCGCGGGCGAGCGTCCGCGGCGCAGGACGATGATGCGGAGGAGGCGGCCGAGCCGCCACGCCGCAAGACTGGCACGACGCGCCGCGCGGCTAGCACCGGCGCGCGCGCGGCGGCTTCGCGCAAAGAAGCTGCGCCGCGCAAGCGTAGCGCTGCGTAAGCCTGTCTTTAAAGCACTGCTATGGCCGACCGCCTTGATCCCTATCACCGCAAGCGCCGCTTCGACGAGACACCCGAGCCGTCAGGTAAGGGCGCGCCGAAGGTCGGGCGCCGCAAGGCGTCGTCGGCCGGACAGGCGCACGCGCTGTCCTATGTGATTCAGGAGCATGACGCGCGCCGCCTTCACTACGACTTTCGCCTGGAACTCGATGGCACGCTGAAGTCCTGGGCGGTGCCTAAAGGACCGAGTCTGGACCCGTCGGTGAAGCGGCTGGCTGTCCATGTGGAAGATCACCCATTGGAATACGGGTCGTTCGAAGGGGAGATACCGCCCGGCAATTACGGTGCAGGTTCCGTAATCGTATGGGATCGCGGCACGTGGGAACCGGACGGGGGCCTCAAGCACGCGCACGAGGCCTATCGGGCAGGCAAGCTCAAGTTCACGTTGGCTGGCGACAAGCTCCAGGGCGGCTGGATGCTGGTACGCAGCCATATGCGTGGAAGTGGGGACAAGGAGCAGTGGCTGCTGATCAAGGAACGCGACGACGCGGCCCGCAGCGAGGCGGATTTCGATGTGCTCGCCGAGCGTCCTGGCAGTGTGCTCGATGCTCCGGCGGCGTCTCGCTCACGCAACGGCGTGGCGCGCAAAGCCGCGGCTGGAAAAACGGGCGGGAAGACGGCAGTGGGAAAGACGGCAGACAAGCATGCCGTAGACACGCACACCTCAGCCAAACGAGCCACCCGCTCCAGCAAAACAACCATCGCGGGGCGGAAATCCACCTCGCAAGCGCATGCGGCCGACCCGACAAAAACCGATATCGTCGCCAACCGCAGCGCGGAGTCGCTCCGCACGCTAGCGGCATCGCCGGCAATCAAGGGCGCGGCGAAAGCCAGCTTGCCCGCCACGCTCAAGCCGCAACTGGCGACACTGGTCGACGCCGCCCCGCCTGGCGACGAATGGTCGTACGAGATCAAGTTCGACGGTTACCGGGTGCTGGTGCGCATCGATCATCGCGCCTCGAAGCATCCTGTACGCATCGATACGCGCGCCGGCAACGAC
Source organism: Paraburkholderia sp. GAS82 (assembly GCF_050436285.1). Classification (NCBI taxonomy): domain Bacteria; kingdom Pseudomonadati; phylum Pseudomonadota; class Betaproteobacteria; order Burkholderiales; family Burkholderiaceae; genus Paraburkholderia; species Paraburkholderia sp. GAS82. The sequence continues at coordinate 22,853 of NZ_JBNDLX010000004.1, read as the reverse complement.
TGGAGCGCGAAATTCAGCAAACAGGTCGACGCGCTGGCGCAACTCGAACTCGAGAGCGCATGGCTCGATGGCGAAGCAGTCGTGCTCGATCACAACGATGTGCCGAACTTCCAGGCACTTCAGAATGCATTCGATGCAAACCGGCCGCAAGACATTGTGATCTATCTGTTCGACGTCCCGTATCTCAACGGTTACGACCTGCGTGCCGTGCCACTGGTACAACGCCGCGCCATTCTGCACGCGCTGCTGGAGGGCACGGACGAGCGGGTTCTGCGCTTTTCCGAGGACTTCGCCTTCAGCGCGGAGGAACTGCTGAAAAGCGCCTGCGACATGGCGCTCGAGGGGATCATCGGCAAACGGCGCGACAGCCATTACGCGTCGGGCCGCACGTCGACCTGGATCAAGCTCAAGTGCCGGCGTCGTCAGGAATTCGTGATTGGCGGCTACACGGAGCCTGCGGGCAGCCGGGCGGCGTTTGGCGCGTTGCTGCTCGGCGTGCACGACAGCAAAGGCAAACTGCAGTACGCGGGACGGGTCGGCACGGGCTTCGATGCGGCGCTGCTGCGTTCGGTGAAGAAGGAACTCGATGTGCTCGAGACCTCACGCATGCCGTTCGCCAGTGTGCCTCGCGAACGCAGTCGCACGCCCGTTCACTGGGTCAAGCCGTCGCTCGTGTGCGAGTGCAATTTCGCGGAGTGGACCGACGAGCGCATCGTGCGGCAGGCGTCGTTCGTGAGCTTGCGAAACGATAAACCGGCGCGGCAGATCGTCAGGGAAACGCCGCGCGAAGGAGCCGATGTGCAACCGAATCCAACCGGGCGTTCTGCCGATACAACCGCGAAACCGGGTGCAGCGAGAAAACGCACCGTGAAGCAGGACGCGGCAGGGAACAGCGCAACGTCTAAAGCCGCAGCGTCCAAGGCTGAAAAGTCAGCGGCTGCAACATCCAAAGCTGCAGCGTCCAAGTCTGAAACGTCCAGGACGGCAACGCCCAAAGCCGCGGCGTCCAAGACCGCACCGGCCCGCGCATCGCGCGGCAAGAAGACCACTGCAGCCGACGAGCCGTCATCGATCGCCGGCGTGCGGATCTCTCACCCAGACCGCGTCATCGACAAACAGTCCGGCGCCCGCAAAATCGATCTCGTGCAGTACTACGAATCGGTTGCTGACTGGATGCTGCCGCATCTGAAGGATCGGCCGGTCTCGCTGGTGCGCGCCCCGGAGGACATCGGCGGCGAGCTGTTTTTCCAGAAGCATAGCCAGAAGCTGGGGATTCCGAACGTCACCCAGCATCCAGGCCTCGATCCTGGCCATCCGCCGCTGATCTCGGTCGACACAGTAAAGGCGCTAATCGGCGCGGCGCAGATGGGCACAGTCGAGCTGCATACGTGGAACGCGCTCGCTTCGAACATCGAAAAGCCTGACCGGATGGTGTTCGATCTCGATCCGGACCCGGCGCTCGGCTGGGACAAGATGATCGAAGCCGCTCAACTGACCCGTACGCTGCTCGACGAACTCGGTCTCGAATCGTTCTGCAAAACAAGCGGCGGCAAAGGCTTGCATGTTGTCGTGCCGCTCGCGAAGCAGGCCGGTTGGGACGAGGTGAAGGCGTTTTCGCAGGCCGTCGCACAACACATGGCGGCCACGCTGCCCAAACATTTCGCCGCGAAGATGGGTCCGCAGAACCGCAAGCGCAAGATCTTCGTCGATTACCTGCGCAACAACCGCGGCTCGAGCACGGTGGCCGCTTTTTCCGCGCGCGCACGACCTGGCCTTGGCGTCTCTGTACCGCTCGCGTGGGACGAGGTTGCCGGCACCACAGCCGGCGATCAATGGACCATTGCCAACCTGCACGAACGGCTTGAGTCGCTGGGGCAAGACCCTTGGGCGGATTACGCGAAGACGCGGCAACGCATCACCGCCGCAATGAGGAAGCGCCTCGATGGCGCGAAATCCGATTGAGCCGGCGGACGCTTATGCGCTGGCGCAGTCAAAACCAACTGGAACGGGAGGACACGATGAAGACATCACCCCAAGTGTCGCAAGCGGGCGGCAAGCAACAAAAGCACGGCAAGAGCGCTGACCCGCACGCGAGTCAGGACGCCCGTTCGTTGCAGGATGAGGCCGCTCCGTTGCCGCACGAAACCGATCAAACTTCGGAGTCGCAACACGAGGACGATCCGCGTCGTGTCGGCAAGCAGGCCCATAGCGATCTGCAACGCGGCCTGAAGGACACGGACCGGCGCGGTGGCGACGAGTATCAGCAGAAGACGCAGAACGATGCGCACAGCAATGCGAATTCCAGCGGCAAAGTTAAGTCTGGCGCGGGCAACAAGCACTAAGCGTGGGTATTGAATGAAGGGAATGAAGGCCGGTTCTGCGCCAGTGCACGCCGCCGGTATGCGTATTGGAGGCGAGCGTTGCTGCGAGGTGCAACGCTTTCCGCGTCTCAGGACCCCGCGTCTGCCTCACGCGGCTCGAGATCCCAATATGGCGGATCGCCGAAGTGCTCTGCCAGAAAGTCGATAAACGCCAACGTCTTGGGCGGCACGAATGCGCGGCTCGGATAGACGCCCCAGATCGCCACCGTCTCGGCGAGCGGATAGCTGTCGAGAATCGTCACCAGTTTGCCGCTGCGCAGGTAGGGCGCGACATCCCACGTCGATTTCAGCGCAATGCCGAAGCCGGCCAGCAAGGCGTCGCGGATGACCTCGCCGTTATCGGTGGCGAGGCGCCCGTTGACGCGCACATCGATCGGCCCCGCCGGCGTCTCGAAAGCCCATGTATGCTGGTCCGACAGAATCACGCATTCGTGTTGCACGAGATCGGCCGGATGATGCGGCGTGCCGTGCTCCGCCAGATAAGCGGGTGCGCAGCAGATGACGCGCCGGTTCACCGCCAGACGTTTTGCCACCAGCGTCGAATCCTTCAACGCGCCAAGCCGGATTGCCAGATCGACCCCGGCGTCGACGAGATCGACGATATGGTCGGAGAGGCGCAGATCGACGCTCACACCCGGATAGCGGCGCAGAAATTCGGGGATCACTGGCGAAACATGCTGGCGTCCAAACGACGATGTCATCGACACCCGCAGACGTCCCTGCGGCTCGGTTTGCGCCCGGCCAACCGAAGCGCGGGCGGCCGCCGCGGCGTCGAGCAGCGTCTGGGCGCGCATCATGAAAACCTCGCCGTCCTGCGTCAGGCTGATACGGCGGGTGGTCCGATGCAGCAGACGCGCGCCGAGCAGCCTTTCGAGCTGCGCGAGCCGGGCGCTTGCCACCGCCGCCGACAAACCGAACTCGCGCCCGGCCGCCGATACATTAGCCAGCAGCGCAGCCCGCACGAACAGCGCGACGTCGAGCAGATCGAGCCGTTCGCGCTCATTGACGGCAGATGGCGGAGAGGCAGCAGACTTCATTATTCCGAATTTCAAGAAAATGTTTAAGCCATTATGCCTGTTCTGAAAGAGGAAGGATCGTCCTAAGATAGCAACCAGTCGATCGATGCCGGCCGCCCACGGCACCCGCGTCGAAGCGAATGTTTAACCCCGCCTAATTGATCAACGAATCAGGAGTTGCCATGAAAGCTGTCGGTCTTTATCGCTATTTGCCCGTCGATCATCCCGAAGCGCTGCTCGACGTCGAGCTTCCCAAGCCGGAAGCCACCGGCCGTGACCTGCTCGTGAAGGTCGAAGCGATCTCCGTGAACCCGGTCGATTACAAGGTGCGCTCGCCGAAAGACACGGTCGAGAAGGCGCCACGCGTGCTCGGCTGGGACGCGGCGGGAACGGTGGCGGCAGTCGGCCCCGAAGTGACGCTTTTCAAGGTCGGCGATCCGGTGTTCTATGCAGGGAGCATCACCCGGCCGGGCGCGAACAGTGAGTATCACCTCGTCGACGAACGCATCGTCGGCCACAAACCGGCTTCGCTCGACTTCAGCCACGCCGCGGCGTTGCCCTTGACCGCGATTACCGCGTGGGAGGCGCTGTTCGACCGGCTCGGCGTGTCGCCGCAAGGCGCGGACAAGGGGCGCTCGGTGCTGATCATCGGCGGCGCGGGCGGGGTGGGTTCGATCGGTATTCAACTGGCGAAGCAGCTCGCCGGACTGACCGTGATTGCGACAGCCTCGCGTCCGGCGTCGGCAAAGTGGGCGACCGAACTGGGCGCGGATCACATCGTCGATCATTTCGGCGACATGCCGGCGCAGTTGAAGGAGATCGGTTTCGAGCAGGTGGACTACGTGTTGATTTTCAACGACACGGACAAGCACTTCCCGGCAGCAGCCGCGGTGATCAAACCGCAGGGCGGTATTTGTACGATCGTTGAAAACAGCAATCCGGTTGCGGTCGAGTTGCTGAAGGCGAAGAGCGCTGCGTTCCATTGGGAATTCATGTTCACGCGTTCGATGTTCGGTACGCCCGACATGATCGAACAGCACAAGCTGCTGACCGAAGTAGGTCGTCTCGTCGACGCGGGCACGCTGCGCACGACGGTCGGCGAGGACCTCGGCAAGATCAATGCGCAGAACGTGCGGCGTGCGCATCAATTGCTGGAAGAAGGCCGGGCAATCGGCAAGCTCGTGTTGACCGGCTTCTAGGCATAGCTAAGCCAAGGGACGCGCTTAACGCAAGCGGGTTAACACCCAATCCGCGCGAAGCGTTTTTGGGTCCGCTTGGCGGTAGACTGGCAGGGCTCCATGCAAAGTCGCTGCGCGTCTCGCGACGCGAGCGTGCAGCGGCACAACGACGAGGTGACCGTATGAGCCCCTGCTTCAGACTCTCCGCCGTGTCTATGGTCGCATCTCTTGCCTGCGCTCTGGTGCCGGCAGCCCATGCCGTCACGCCGATCACGGTGACTTCGCAAGCCGCGACGGATGGACCCATCCGCTACACCGTCAAGGTCACTTCGAAGGAATTCGGCAACGTACAGGAAACCCGCACGATCCGCTCCGGCGAATCCGATGACTTCACGTGGAAGACCGTGCCGCCTGGCGGCGCGGTCGCGGCGACGGACCAGTGTCCCGACTACACGTCGTATCCCCTTGATAGCAACGGCGCGGTGCTGCGGCAAACGCAGATCCGCTTTGCGCCGGTGGTCGCCAATGACGGTACGGCAACCGTGCAACTGAGCTTTCAGGCATTGGCGCCACACGGCACCAAAAACGTGACCAACGCCGGCAAGACGCTCAAGTGTCCGAACGATGTCAGGCTCAGTCAGATCGTGCGTTTTAGCATGCCCACCAACGGCAGTGCGAAGACGCTGACCTTGAGCGATGGAACCCAGGTCGTGGTGTCGGCGAAGCGCTGAACGGTTGAGTGATCAGCGCTTCGGTGGCATATATGATGCGCTGTGCATGCACCGCCTATGTGCGCTGCATGCAGTGGATCTAACGCCACGGCAAGGCAAGCATCAGCGCCGCCTGGTCGCCGCTCGTTCCATCAATCGAGATGCCAAAAACCGGTGATCCGCTGAAAACAGCCGCCGATAAGTCAGCAGCACGGCCAGCACAGTACCGAGCGCCGACGACGCCGCGATCAGAAACATGATCACGATCTGATAGCGGACAGCCTGCAGCGGCGACTGACCGGCGAGCACCTGACCGGTCATCATGCCGGGCAGGCTGACGATGCCTACCACTGCCATCTGGTTGAGCGTCGGAATCATCCCTGCACGCACCGCCTGCCGCGCCGGCGCCTGGGCAGCTTCCCAACGGGTGGCGCCAAGCGCGAGCGCCATGTCCACGCGATCGCGCCGCGCAGTCAGCTCTTCGGTCATCCGTTCGATGCCAAGCGACACCCCGGTGAGCGTATTGCCGAGGATCATGCCGAGAATCGGAATCGCATATTGAGGCTCGTACCACGGGCGAATGCGGATCACGACGAACAGACCCACGGCAGCCACCAGCCACGAGCTGACCCAGATCGATGCGATGCTGTCGACGCGCTGCCCGGTATAGGTGCGTGCGCCGCGTTGCGCGCCTGCGAATCCGGCGATGAGGGTCATCGCCACCATCAACGGCAGCACGACAAACCAGCGGTCGAACTGGAACACCCAGCCGAGCACATAACCGATCGCCAGCAACTGAACCACGGTGCGCACCGCGGCCCAGGCGAGCTTACGTTCGAGGTCCAGCTTGAGCGCCACCGACACCGCGCCGTTCACCACGATCAGCAGCGCGGCGATCGCCACATCCCACAGGCTGAGGTTTTGCAGGTTCATTGGGCTGGTTCCTCATTGGCATCTCGCGGTGTTGCGGCTTCATCGAGAACGCCGCCGCGCATGGTCAGGTGACGCTCGCTCATGCGTTTTGCCTGGGCCGGATCGTGCGATACCCACACCGATGCGCGCGGCTGCCGGTCGTCGGCGAACCACGCTTTGATGAGACCTTCAATGGCGTGCGACGACTCGGGGTCGAGCGAGGCCGTCGGTTCGTCGAGCAGCAAGACCTCCGGGTCGAGCTGCAGCACACGGATCAGCGCCGCGATCTGCGCTTCGCCGCCCGACAGATCGCTCGCGCGTTTGTCGAGAAAGTCGTTGCCTCGACCCGCCTGCGCCGCCAGCGAAGCGGCCCGCGTGCGATCGAACTGCACATCGCGATACGCCTTGAGCGAGAACGGGTAGCGCAGATTGTCCTCGACCGTGCCGTCGAGAATCGCGGGCCGTTGCCGGATATAGGCGACATTGCGGCGGTAGCGCGGGATCGCCGCGCGTTCGACAGGTTTGCCGTGCCAGGCAATGTATCCGCTGTCAAGCGGATCGAGCAGCGCGAGCGCGCGCAGCAACACGCTCTTGCCCGAACCCGACGGGCCGGTGATGGCGACCCGGTCGCCTGCGTACAGCGTGAAACGGGTTTGACGCAGGAGTATCTGACCGCTCAGCGGATCGCGTCTGGAGATGTCCACGGCGTCGATGAGATGAGTGTCGGTCATGTTTGAATTGGGTTCATAGGTACAATGCGCGTCCCCGTGCCTGATGCACGGTGAACCGGGCATGTTAACTGCTGTCCGATAAGCAAATTGAGAAGAATGGAGTGACTCATGGCAGTGTCGAGCACGATCGGCGGACGAATCGGCAAGATCATCGCATGGCTCCTGGCAGTCATCGTTGTCCTGATCGCTGCATTGGCGATTTTTATCCTGACCTTCGACTGGAATCGCGCGCGTCCCTGGGTGGACCAGAAAGTCAGCGACGCGATAGGCAGGCAGTTTGTCATCGAGGGCGATCTGAAAGTCGGCTGGCGCCATCCGGTGGGTGAGACGGGCTGGCGCGGCTGGGTGCCCTGGCCACGATTTTCGGCGGCCAATATCACGATAGCCAATCCCGACTGGACCAAGCAGCCGCACTTCGCCACGCTCGACGAGATCGACTTCGAAGTCGCGGTGCTGCCGTTGCTCGCGCATGACATTGTGATTCCGGCGATCAATCTGGTGAATCCCTCGGTTGACCTCGAACGGGTGCTCGACGGGCGCAATAATTGGACGTTCAAACTGCAGTCATCTGCTGGGCCGTCGGAATGGAAGCTGGAACTGCACGACATTGCATTCGCCAAGGCCAACATTGCCTATTCGGACGAGCAGAAGAAGACCGACATGCAGGTCGTGGTCGATACGCTTGGCCAGCCGATCCCGATCGGCGACGTGATGAAACAACAGGAAGCGGCCTCCCGTAAGGACTCCGCACAGGTGGTTGGCAAGGAGGGGGCGAGCAAGCTGACCGCTCAGGCGAATGCGATCACCGCTTCGGAGGCGACGGCGGCGTCGGCGGCTGCGGAGGCGTCGTCTACGGGCTCGGCCTCGGCTGCTGCGCAAGCCTCTGCCGCGACAGCGGGGAGCGCCGGCTCGAACGCGTCGGCGGCTGGCCGTCCTGGGGCGGGTGAAGCGACCATGACGTCGGTCGCGTCTGCGCCGATCAATCCTGCCAGCAGCGTAGGCATCGGCGCCAAGCCTCCGGTTCCGCCGTACGCCCTGGGCTGGACCGCCAAGGGGTCGTACAACCACACGCCCGTATCGGGCACCGGCAAGTTAGGCGGCCTGCTGGCGCTGCAGGACGTGAACCGGCCGTTCCCGCTGCAGGCCGACGTCAAGGCCGGCGACCTGCATGTGGCGCTGGTCGGCACGATCACGGATCCGGCCCATCTTGCTGCCGTCGATTTACGTCTGTGGCTGCAGGGCACCAGCATGGCGCATCTGTATTCACTGACTGGCGTGACATTGCCGGACACGCCGCCTTATGCCACTGAAGGGCGCCTCGTAGGCAATTTCAAGCAGGACGGCAACGTCTTCAAGTATGAAAATTTTACAGGCCGGGTGGGCGGCAGCGACCTGAACGGCTCGCTGACCTATACGGCTCGCGAGCCAAGGCCGCTACTGCAGGGTGAGCTTGTATCGAACCTGCTGCAATTCTCCGATCTCGCCCCGGTGATCGGCGCCGATTCGAACGCCAGCAAAGCCAAGCGTGGCGATGCGACCAAACAGCCGTCCAACAAGGCCCTGCCGGTCGAGGAGTTCCGCACGGACCGCTGGAAAGCGATCGACGCCGACGTCAAATTCACCGGCCGGCGGCTCATCAAGAATCCGGATCTGCCGATTACCAACCTGTACACCCACGTCGTGATGACGGACGGCGTGCTCTCGCTGGTACCGCTCTCGTTCGGCGTGGCAGGCGGCACGCTCTCATCGGACATTCATCTGGATGGCAGCACGACGCCGTTGAAGGGCCGTTTCTCGACCGCGGCGCGCCACCTGAAACTCAAGCAACTGTTCCCGAACTTCAAGACGATGCAAAGCGCACTCGGCGAAGTGAACGGCGATGCCGCGCTTTCGGCAACCGGCAATTCGCCGGCGGCGCTCGCCGGAACGGCGAATGGCGAAGTGAAGGCGCTGGTCACCGACGGCACGGTGAGCCGCTTGCTGATGGAGGCCGCTGGCCTGAACGTGGCCAACGTGGTCTACGAAAAGCTGTTCGGCACGGCTGACGTCAAGATCAACTGCGCCGCCGCGGACTTCGTGGCGACCGACGGCGTGCTCAATCCGCGTGTCTTCGCGCTGGATACGGACGACGCGGTGATCGACATCGACGGCAACGTCAATATGCGCGACGAGACAATGGACCTGGGCGTGCATCCGCACACGAAGGGCTTTCGGGTATTTTCGCTGCGCTCGCCGCTATACGTGAAAGGCACCTTCAAGGATCCTCACGTCGGCGTGAATGCGACGGCATTGGCGCTGCGCGGTGGCGCAATGGTCGGCCTCGGCCTGATCAACCCGTTTGCCGCACTGATCCCGCTGATTGCGCCGAGCAATAACAAGCCGCTGCCCTGCAATCAATTGCTGGCGGCCGAGCGCGCGCAGCCTACTGCGCCGGCGCCGGGGCAGAAGGAAAAGGCGCGTGCGCCGATCTCGCTGGATGGGAATGCTCCGGCTCCGGCCGCGGCAAGCAGCGCAAGCAAGGCTGCCAGGCCGGCGGCCGCGTCACCGGCGAATGGCGGTGCCTTGTACAAGGGGAGCTAGGCAGGAGACAGGTGCGCCGGGAAGGGCAGCATCAGCGCAGAAGGAAAGCGGGCGGGCTCATGACAGCATGAGCCCGCCGCTTATCGCCGCATAACAGAATCAGAAGAGACTCAGCGCAATGAGCGCGGCGTCGCATCGCCAGCGGCATCCTGGCGCCGTACACCGCGACGTGGACCGCCTACCGCCGCACGGGTGGCGCCGAACTCCGGGAGAATCCGGCCGCGGGCGCGGCTGGCAAATACGAGGAAGCCGAAGCCGTCCGCTTCGTACCAGTAACCACCGTTTTCCAACCCGTCGAGCGGCTGTTCCAGGGCATTGGCGATTGATTCAATGCAACGCCGGCGCAGTTCGGCAGGCGCCGGGTAGGGCGGCTGTGCACCGCGCACGCTGCATAGGAGGACGTCGAGACCTGGCAGCACATGGGCGTACAGCACTGGCTCATCTTGTGCGCGAGCCCGCGCGATCTTGGTGTCGAGCTGGCCGAACGGTTTGAAGTGCCGTAGCACGGCGAGGAACGACTCATCGCCGTCCACCTTCGCGCGCCGACGCTTTTTCGGGAAGGACATAAAAATTCGCCTGAAAAAGAATTGCAAGAAACGCAGCGTCCTCATGCGACCACTCCCGGCTTCGCGCCGCCGCACGTCGATCTTTTATAGCATACGAAAATGCCAGATTCACGGTGATTCGACGATCAGTCTGCCTCACACCCATCCGCACGAATCGTGCCGAATCGCCTTGCCGCGCGCTTTCGCATCCCCAGCATCAGTCTCTAACTTCTGTCTCAATGATAGACGCAGGTGCCCTGTAAGGGAGAGCCTCGCCATTAAAAAAACACATTTTTATGTTGTCCAGCGCTTCCAGGGCGGCAGATTGAAATATCTCGGGTTCGCGTCGATAATGACCCGGTTCCGCTACGGCGGTTCGGCGGCCTGCGCCGCTTGGGGGCAAAGCGCAGCCCGCCGCCTGGACCGTGCGGCGTCCGGATAGACTACCAGGCGCACATGAAACTATTTACCAAGGGTCTCCTGCTGATCGCGATGCCGAGCGTCGTCGAGCTGGCATTGCTCGGCGTCGTCTTCGAGACGCAACAGCGGGCGGCGCAGGCCGCGCTGTGGGTCGCCAATAGCAAGCAGATCCTGTATCAGTCGTCTTCGCTCATCGACCCGCTGCTGCGTCAGGCCGCGCGGGTTCGCACGGGTATGGTGGTGGGCGACCCCACGTTCGTCGACCGTCATGTGGCATGGGTCGATCTGGGTGACCGGCTGACCCATCTCGAACAACTGGTCGTCGACACACCGCAGCAGGCCACGCGCGTGCAGCAGATGCGCGCTACCGTCGATGCTTACCGGGCCCAGGCCGAGACCATCGCCAAGGGCCTGCGTGAGGGTCGCAGCATGAGCGCATTCACCGCGCTCGAAGCCGGTGAGGTGCCGACCCAGGTGGCGCTGTTTCGCGACCAGCTCGATGCTTTCGTCGCGGAAGAGTCGCGCCTCGATGCCGAGCGCAGCGCTTCGCTCGCCCAGACCAAGGCTCGCCAGCAATATGCGCTGATCGCGGCCGTGCTCGGCTCCATGCTGATCTGGGGTTTCACCGCGCTGGTATTCGCCCGCAGTATCGGCCGCCGTCTCGAGGTGCTGAGCGGGAACGCCGAGCGCCTCGGCCATGGCCGGCCATTGAGTGCACCTCTTTCAGGCAACGACGAGATCGCCGCGCTCGACGCCGTACTGCACCAGACCGGCGCACGGTTGCGCGCGGCCGAGCAGTCCCAGACCGTCCTGAAGGCAAAGCTCGAGGCGCGTGCCAAGGAACTCGCAGGGGTCAACGAGGAGTTGCGCCAGGAGACCCAGGACAACGAGATGTTCATCTACAGCGTCTCGCACGACTTGCGCTCGCCGCTCGTGAACCTGCAGGGCTTTTCCAAGGAGCTGCAGGTTTCCTGCGACGAACTGCGCGCCACGATCGACGCGGCGCAGTTGCCGAAAGCCGAAGAACGCCGCCTCACCGATGTCCTCGATGGCGACGTGCGCGAATCGCTGCAGTTTTTGCGGACCGCCGTGACGCGGGCAGCCGCGATCATCGAGGCGTTGCTGCGGATCTCGCGGGCCGGACGCCTCGAATATCAGTGGCAGCGCGTGAGTATCGGGCGGGTGGTGGCGCACGTGGTCGACGGATTAGCCGGCACGATCGAAGCGCGCGGCGTTTCCGTCACCGTGCGCGAGTTGCCGCCGGCGTGGGGCGACCCGGGCGCGATCGAGCAGATCTTCAGCAATCTGATCGGCAATGCGCTCAACTTTCTCGATCCGGACCGCATGGGCCGTATCGAGGTGGGCGCGTGCGAGCCGGATCCTGTGGACGAGAGCGAGCCGCCTGTCTTGCGCACGCGAACTTACTATGTGCGCGACAATGGGCTTGGCATTCCGGCGGCTTATATGTCCAAAGTGTTTCGTGCCTTTCAGCGGCTGCACGGCGAAGTGGCGAAAGGCGACGGCATTGGACTTGCACTGGTGCGGCGCATGGCCGAGCGGCACGGCGGACGCGTCTGGGTGGAATCGGCAGAAGGCGCGGGGTCGACGTTTTTCGTCGTGCTGCCCGAGCAGCCGGCCCGGCTGTAAAGCGGGCGTCGAATCGCAGCAAGTCATGCAGCAAGGCGGTTCTCGTGTGCAGCCCTTGGGCCGCCCCGCGGATCGCTTAAATTGAAAAGTATGAAACACGAATAAACTGATCACGCACCGGCGATTCGCAGGCACGGAGGCAGGATGAAACATGGGGAAACGGTCAGCATCGTCCTGATCGAAGACGACGACGGCCACGCTACGCTCGTCGAGCGCAATTTGCGCCGGGCCGGCATCTCGAACGGTTTTCTGCGGTTTTCCGATGGGCAGCAGGCGCTCGATTATTTTTTCGGCGATCCGCCCAGTGGGGTCGTAGCCGGCAAATATCCGCCGCGCCAGGATCTGATGAACTTCGTCGTGCTGCTCGATCTGAAGATGCCGCGGGTGGACGGCTTCGAGGTGCTGCGCCGTCTGAAGGACTCTCCGTCCACGGCTGCGGTGCCGGTGATCGTCCTGACCACGACCGACGATCCGCGTGAAATCGAGCGCTGCTATGAACTTGGCTGCAATGTGTACATCACGAAGCCGGTCGAATATGACGCATTCATCGAGGCGGTGCGCCGCCTCGGCTTCTTCCTGCAGGTGGTGAAGCTGCCGCCGGGCCAGCGTTTAATGGCATCCTGAGGGACCTATCGTTACGGTACAGGCCTCAAATCCGCCAGCGTAAATCCAGCCATAGAAAGAACCAGCATGACCGAAGACGTATCCTCGCCACCCGCGGATTATGTGCTTGTCGTCGATGACGACGAAGGCATCTTGCGTCTTGCACGCAAGTCGCTGCAGCGGGCCGGTTGTCGCGTGGCGCTCTGTTCGGACGTCGAAAGTGCCCGCGAGCGGATCGCGGCCGGCGAGCCGGACCTGCTCGTACTCGACTATCAGCTCAACGGGCCGGAGACTGGCCTCGACTTCTTCCGCCGGCTGCGCGCCGAAGGCGTGCGCAGTCCTGCCATCCTCGTTACCGGGTTCACGGACGAATCGCGCGTGATCGAAGCGTTGCGCGCCGGCGTCTCGGACGTGGTGCCGAAATCCGGCGACTACCTCGACTATCTGCCGGAAGCTGTGGAGCGGGCGCTCTCACAGGTCCGACTACAGCGGGCTTCGGCCGAAGCAGTGCTGCTGCGCGACCGCGAGCAGCATTACCGTACCTTGTCGGAAGCGCTGCCGCATCTCGTGCTGACCTGCGACGCCAATGGCGATTGCGATTTTCTGTCGAAGCAGTGGTTCGAATACACGGGTCTCGACGAAAGCCATTCGCACGGCCTCGCGTGGCTCGAAGCCGTTCATGCCGACGATCGCGAGGAAATCCGCCAGAGCTGGCTGAAAACGGTCAGGAGCGGGGCCGAGGACTATCGCCATGAGCTGCGCATTCGCGGCCATGACGGCGCATACCGCTGGTTCGACGCGCGTATCGTTGCGATGCGCGATTCCGACGGCGTGGTCACCAAGTGGTTTGGCAGTTGTACGGACATTCATTCGCAGCGCGAAGCGATTGAGGAGCATGAACGGCTGCTGGCTTCCGAGCAGGCTGCGCGGCACGCCGCCGAAGAAGCCAATCGTGCGAAAGACCGCTTTCTGGCAATGCTCTCGCACGAGTTGCGTACGCCACTCACGCCGGTGCTGGCGGGCTCGCGGGTCCTCGAAATGATACCGGACCTGCCGGACCAGGCGCGCTCGTGCGTGCTGATGATCCGCCGCAACGTCGAACTCGAAGCGCGCCTCATCGACGATCTGCTCGATCTCACGCGGGTGGCGAACGGCAAGCTGCGTCTCTCGCTGGAGACCGTGAACGTGCATGAAGTGATCGACAGCGTGCTTGAACTGTTTCGCAGCGAGATTCAGGTCAAGCAGCAGGACGTGCATGTCGACAAGGCCGCGCAGCACCACTACGTGCTTGCTGACCGCGCGCGATTGCAGCAGATGCTCTGGAACCTGATCCGCAACGCCGCCAAATTCACACCGGACGGCGGTCATATCTATGTGCGCACGCGCGACGAGCGGATGCACCTGCAGATCTCGATCGAGGATACGGGGATCGGCATTGAACCCGAGCAAATCGGCAAGCTCTTCAACGCGTTCGAACAGGGCAACCAGAACATGACCCGCCAGTTCGGCGGTCTGGGATTAGGTCTCGCTATCACCAAGGCGCTGACCGATGTGCACGGCGGCACGGTCACGGCACAGAGTCCCGGAGCGCACTGCGGCGCGACCTTCACGATTACCTTGCCGACGGCCGCGAAGCCTGTTGAAGAAGCGGTCGTCCCGGCACCCGCTGCGACCTACCCAGGTGGCGTCATGACGATCCTGCTGATCGAGGATCATGTGGACACCGCCGAGGTGATGGCGCAGCTGATTCGCAGCCTCGGTCATGAGGTGACGGTGGTGGGCCGCGTGGCCGACGCGCTGGCGGCCACGCAGTCGGTGACGTTCGATCTGATTGTGAGCGACGTCGGATTGCCGGACGGCACCGGCCTCGATTTCATCAAGGCGTTTCGCGAACATTCGGACGTGCCGGCGATTGCCTTGACCGGCTTCGGCACCGACGAGGATGTTCGTCGCTGCCTGGGCGCCGGTTTCACATCGCATCTGACCAAGCCTGTGAATTTCGGTCAGCTCGAACAGTTGATCGAGAGCGCGGCGAATGTGAAGGCCGAAAAAACCGCGGCCTCCGATTCCACGTAGTGCGAAGTTTTGGCGAATGACTGCACGTAATTTCGCACTAACCGCGCGCTTACCTACGTCTTGCCTATGCCTTACCTACGCCTGGGGCAGGCGCGGCGAATTTTTCAGTGAATCGCGGATTTCACGCAGCAGCAGCACGTCTTCCGGCGTCGGAGCGGGCGGCGGCGCTTCGGCAGGGGCCGGCTTGCGCAGGTTGTTGATGAACTTCACCATCAGGAAAATGATAAAGGCGAGGATGATGAAGTTGATCAGCACGGTGATGAACGAGCCATAGCCGAATACGGCCACACCCGCTGTTTGCAGGTCTTTATACGACTCGGGGCTGCCCTTGAAGCTTGCCGGAATCTCGCCCAGGCGGATGAACTTGTTGGAAAAATCGAGGCCGCCGGTGGCGAGTCCGACGACCGGCATGATCAGGTCTTTGACAATTGAATTAACAATGGTGGAAAACGCGCCGCCGATAATCACACCGACTGCAAGATCCATCACGTTGCCTTTGAGGGCAAATTCCTTGAACTCCTTGACCATGCTCATTGGGATTTCCTCCTTGAAGTCGATGGCGCCATGATAGCCAACGTGGGGAGGATAGGGTAGTGCTTTTGAGGATGCGCCTGCGCTACGGAAACTATGACTCAAGCGCGTGAGCCCGCTCGACGTGCGCTGCAAAACTGACCGTATCGATGTTGGCCCCGCATAGCAGCACCCCAACGCGTTTGCCCTGCAACGTCTCGCGCAGCGGACCGAGCAGGGCCGCTGTAGCCGCCGCGCAGGCGGGTTCGACGGCGAGTTTGAGTTGCGTGAACAGCGTCAGCATGGCCGAGCGCAACTGGTTGTCTGTGACCGTGACGAGGCGGTCGATATGGCGTCTGCACAGTTCGTAGCTGTATTGCTCGGTGTGCGGTGCCATCAGCGAATCCGCAATGCTGTACATGTGGCCCATCTTGATCGTATGGTTGGCCGCGAAGCTCTTGCTCATCGCATCGGAACCGTCCGGTTCGACCCCGAACACATGGATGCGCGGATTCGCCAGCCGTAATGCCGTCGACACACCCGCCGCGAGGCCGCCGCCGCCGATCGGTACGATCACGGCGTCCAGATCCGGCGTTTGCGTGGCCCATTCGTAGCCCAGTGTCGAGGTACCGAGCACCGTGCGGTAACCGTTGAACGGATGCACGAAATAGCGGCCTTCCTCGGCTTCGACGCGGCGCACGATCTCGAACGCTTCGGCGCCGTTCTCCGCCAGCACCATCTCTGCGCCGAACTGCCGGCACAGCGCGACGCGCGCCGGGTTGGCGGAACGAAACAGCACGACCTTGGCGCTGATGCCGAGGCGCATCGCCGCATAGGCGACCGCGACCGCATGATTGCCGCCCGATACGCAAGTCACTCCGGCACTGCGTTGCGCTTCGTCGAGCGCGAGCAGATGGGTGAACGCACCGCGTGTCTTGAAGCTGCCGCCCGCCTGCAGCAGTTCGAACTTGAAGTTCACCATCGTGCCTTCCAGCGATGGCAAATCGAGCTTGTCGAACACCGGCGTGCGCGCGACCCACGGCGTCAACGCAAAATGCTGCGAGGCGATGTCGTCGAGCGTCGGGATCGGCTCGCCGTCGATCGTATGGTCGGTGTGCTGAGGCGTAGCGGTGGACATGGCGTGGGGTGAAGTCGTCCGTTCTTAGTCTTTGGAGTCGCGCGGCCTGCTTCAGTTCAAGTCAGAGCCTCCACCGACATGCTGTGAATGAACTTTGCGAGGAAGCGTTCGCAATCCACCAGCTGTTCCAGTGCCACGAACTCGTTGGCCTTGTGCGCCTGCTGGATGTCGCCGGGGCCGCATACGATGGCCGGAATGCCCGCCAGCGAGAACAGTCCCGCTTCGGTGCCGTAAGCGACCTTGCGTTTGTCCTGGTCCCCGGTCAACGCGCGTACCAGTTCAGTGATCGCTGCCTGCTCCGACGAGTCGAGGCCAGGGGCAGCCGCGATCTTCGAGATCTCGATGGCTGCGGACGGATGTTCGCGCAACATCTTCGGCAACAGCGTTTCGCGTGCGTACTGATCGATGCGCGCGAAAATCGACTGCGGATCGAGCGTAGGCAGATTGCGGAATTCGAACTGAAAGCGGCATTCCGCAGGCACGGTGTTGATCGCGTTGCCGCCTACGATGGTGCTCGTCTGCGCGGTGCTGAAGGGCACGTCGAACAGTTCGTCGAACGGGCCTTGCTCGCGAAACTGATCGGCCATATCGCGGATGTAGCAGATCAGCCGTGCAGCGTATTCGATTGCGTTCAGTCCCTTCGGTGTCAGCGACGAATGCGCCGCCTGTCCCCGCACGCAGCACTGGTACGTGTTGATGCCTTTGTGCGCGATGATCGGGCGCATGCTGGTCGGCTCGCCGACGATGCAGCCGTCCGGTTTGATGCCGCGTTTCATCAGGTCTGCGATCAATAGCGGCGCGCCGACGCAGCCGACTTCCTCGTCGAACGAGAGCGCGAAGTGAATCGGCTTGGCGAGTTTCGTACGCTGCATTTCGGGCACGAGCGTGAGCGCGGCGCCGATGAAGCCTTTCATGTCGCAGGTGCCGCGGCCGTAGAGTTTGGCGTCGCGCACTTCCGGTTTGAACGGATCGCTGTCCCATTGTTGACCGTCGACCGGCACCACGTCCGTGTGACCCGATAGCACGATGCCGCCATTGGTCTCGCCGTCATGTGCGGGGATCGTGGCGAACAGATTGGCCCATTTGCCGCTGGGGTCGTGCGTGAGCGTGCTTTCGACGCCGGCTGCGCGCAATTCGTCGCGCACGGTTTCGATCAGGCCGAGATTCGGATTGCGGCTGACCGTATCCATTGATACGAGGCGCGTGATCCAGGGAAGCGAAGCAGGGGACGTGGAAGACGAGGCGGCGGGTGTGGACGATGCGGCTGTGTGCGCGGAAGGCGCTGATTCAGCGACGTGGGACATGACGAAGCTCCGACTTTTAAGTCTTTCGATCATACCCAAAAAACGCTGCCCCGGCTCGCGCAATAGCAGGCTGCGGCGCGTCTTGCGCGCCGCAGCATACAAGGCGTAGGTGGGTTGCCTGACCCCGCGGAGCTCGCTTCAGCGTACCGCTGCGGTGGCCGTGCCCCGCGTCGGCGAGCCGAGGGCGCGCAGCGTTTCTTTCACGGTTGCCACTCGCACGGCCAGATCGGGGCTGCGCGTTTCGATGCGCAGTTTGTCCTGACCCGCGAGCTTGATGTGCTTGTGTTTCTGCACCATTTCGATGATCCGCATCGCGTCGATCGGCGGATTTGGGATGAATTGCAGGCCGATGACCGATTCTCCCGCATCGATCTTCGAAATCCCCAGCGGTTTCGCAGCGAGTCGCAAGCGATGCGTTTCCACCAGCGCGTGCGCTTGCGGCGGTAGCTTGCCGAACCGGTCGATCAATTCCTCCTGGATGCCGTCGATCGCGTCGTTATGTTCGCAATTTGCGAGGCGCTTGTAGAGCGACAGACGTTCCTGCACATCGCCGCAATAATCGGCCGGCAGAATTGCAGGCGCGTGAAGATTGATCTCGGTGGTGGCCGCGAGCGGCGCGGTGAGATCGGGTTCCTTGCCTTCCTTGAGTGCCTTCACGGCGTCGTTCAACATGTCCGTATAAAGCTGGAAACCGATCTCCTGAATCTCGCCCGATTGTTTGTCGCCCAGCACTTCGCCCGTGCCGCGAATTTCGAGGTCGTGCATGGCCAGATAGAAACCCGAGCCGAGTTCTTCCATCTGCTGGATGGCTTCGAGACGGCGCTGCGCCTGTTTGGTGAGCCCCTGCGGGTCGTGGACCAGCAGATACGAATACGCCTGGTGATGCGAGCGTCCGACGCGTCCGCGCAACTGGTGCAACTGTGCGAGGCCGAATTTGTCGGAACGGTGAATCAGGATCGTGTTGGCGCTGGGCACGTCGATGCCGGTTTCAATAATGGTCGTACACAGCAGCACGTTGGCGCGCTGGGCGACGAAATCGCGCATCACGCGTTCGAGTTCGCGCTCGTGCATCTGGCCGTGTGCGACTGCGATGCGAGCTTCGGGCACCAGCGCTTCGAGCATCTGCCGGCGGTTCTCGATCGTTTCGACTTCGTTGTGCAGGAAGTAGACCTGGCCGCCGCGCTTCAGCTCGCGCAGCATGGCCTCGCGGATCACGCCATCTTCTTCGCGACGCACGAAGGTCTTGATGGCGAGCCGCTTTTGCGGCGCCGTTGCGATCACGGAGAAGTCACGCAGGCCTTCGAGGGCCATGCCGAGTGTGCGCGGAATCGGCGTGGCGGTGAGCGTCAGTACGTCGACTTCGGCGCGCAACGCTTTCAGGGCCTCTTTCTGACGCACGCCGAAGCGATGCTCCTCGTCGATGATCACCAGACCCAGGCGTTTGAACTGCACATCCGAGGACAGCAGTTTGTGCGTGCCGATGACAATATCGACGCTGCCGTCGTTGATCTGCTGGATCGCTGCGTTGACTTCCTTGGTCGACTTGAAGCGCGACAATTCAGCGATGCGCACTGGCCAGTCGGAGAAACGGTCGGAGAAGGTTTGCGTGTGCTGTTCTGCCAGCAGCGTAGTTGGCGATAGCAGTGCGACCTGTTTGCCGCCCATCACCGCAATGAAGGCCGCGCGCAGCGCGACCTCGGTTTTGCCGAAACCGACGTCGCCGCAGACGAGACGGTCCATCGGCTTGCCGCTCGTCATATCGCCGATCACGGCGGCAATCGCCGCGGCCTGGTCGGGCGTTTCTTCGAAGCCGAAGCTTTCCGCGAATTTCACGTAGTCGCGCGGTTCGAGCGCGAACGCATGACCTTCGCGCGCCGCGCGGCGCGCATACAGGTTGAGCAATTCAGCGGCGGTATCGCGAATCTGCTGGGCGGCGCGGCGCTTGGCTTTTTCCCACTGGCCGGAGCCCAGCGAGTGAAGCGGGGCGCTTTCCGGATCCGCGCCGCTATAGCGCGAGATCACGTGCAGCTGCGCGACCGGCACATAGAGTTTGCTTTCGCCGGCGTATTCGAGGTGCAGGAACTCGGTTTCGCCTTCGCCGAGATCCATCGTCACCAGACCCATATAGCGGCCGATACCGTGCTGCGAATGCACGACCGGGTCGCCCACCTTCAGCTCCGACAGGTCGCGCACCATCGAATCGACGTTGCTCGCCTGTTCCTGGCGGCGCCGTCCGGAGCGGCGTACGAGCGGGCCGTACAACTCGGTTTCCGTGATGACAGCGATGCCTTCGGCCGGCACCGCGAAGCCGGTGGACAGCGGAGCAACGCCGAGCGCGAAGCGCTCGTCGCCGGTTAACCAGTCGTTGAAGCTGTCGCTCGAGGACGGCCGTAGATGATTGTCAGCCAGCAATTGCAGCAGCGTCTCGCGCCGGCCCGCCGATTCCGCGGCGAACAGCACGCGGTTCTGGGTCGTATCGAGGTAGCTGCGCAATGCCGCGACCGGATCGTCCGCGTGGCGGTCGATCGCGAGATCCGGCAGCGGCGTGGACCAGCCGCCGCCGGCGCTGGCCGGCAGCACAAGACGCGCGAACGGTTTGGCGAACGTGAAGAAGTCCGCGTCCGAGAGGAACAGGCGCTGCGGTTCGAGAATCGGCCGGTCGCGGTCGTGCGACAGGAAGCTGTGACGCTGCTTGGTGTCGTTGGTAAAACGCTTGATGGCCGCTTCCAGATCGCCGACGAATGCGAGTTGCGCGCCCGCCGGCAGATAGTGGAACAGCGTGGCGGTCTCTTCGAAGAAGAGCGGCAGGTAGTATTCGATGCCCGCGGACGGTACGCCATTGCCGATGTCTTTATAGATCGAGGCGCGGCTCGGGTCGCCCTCGAAGACCTCGCGCCAACGGCTGCGGAAGGCGGTGCGGGCGGCTTCGTCGAAGGGGAATTCGCGGCCGGGCAGCAGGCGCACGTCTTTCACCGGATAGAGGCTGCGCTGCGTGTCGGGGTCGAACGCGCGGATCGAGTCGACCTGGTCGTCGAACAGATCGATCCGGTACGGCAGCGGCGAGCCCATCGGAAACAGGTCGAGCAGCGAACCGCGCACGCAGTACTCGCCGGGGCGCACAACCTGGCTGACGTGCTCGTAGCCTGCCAGCGTCAACTGGGCCTTCAGCTTGGCCTCGTCGAGACGCTCGCCTTGCGAGAACGAGAACGTGTAGCCCGCCATGAACGAGGCGGGCGGCATGCGGTACAGGGCCGTGGTGGCGGGCACCAGCAGGATGTCGCAGCGGCCTTCGCCGAGGTCGTGGAGCGTGGCGAGACGCTCGGAGACGAGATCCTGGTGCGGCGAGAAGGTATCGTAAGGCAGCGTTTCCCAGTCGGGCAGGAGGCGCACACGCGCCTCAGGAGCGAAGAAAGCGATTTCTTGCGTGAGGCGCTGGGCGTCGACGGCGCTCGAGCAGACGACGGCGAGCAGCGGCACCTGTTCGCGATAGGCGAGGTGATAGCGGGCGATCAGCAGGGCATCGGATGAGCCGTGCGTACCGTCGAAGGCGAAACGCTGGCCGGCCTTGACGAGCGCGACGGGCGAGGAGTACTGCGATGATGCGGCAATGTCTGGCATAGAGGAGAAGGCGGCCGGTGGGTCACACGTGAGCGGCAAGTTTACGCGTGTCATGGCGTGGATGCGAAGGACCTATTATAAAATCCGTCCTTTACTTTGACTTTCGCGGCGTCCGCACCAGTGACTTCACGTCTTTTTGCTCTGATTCCGTGCGCAGGCACCGGCAGCCGGTCCGGCGCCGCGATGCCCAAACAATATCGCACTGTAGCTGGTCGCGACCTGTTGCATTACTCATTGGCGGCTTTCGACGCCTGCAGCGAGTTCGCGCAGACGCTGGTAGTGATCGCCCCCGAGGACCAGCATTTCGACGCCCGCCGCTTTTCCGGCTTGCGTTTCGCGGTACGGCGCTGCGGCGGCGCTTCACGCCAGGCCTCGGTCCTGAACGGCCTGCACGCGCTGGCCGAGTTCGGAGCGCACGACGACGACTGGGTGCTGGTGCACGATGCGGCACGCCCGGGCATCACGGCTCTCCTGATCCGCACGCTGGTTAATGCGCTCAAGGACGACGCGGTGGGCGGGATCATGGCACTGCCGGTGGCGGATACGCTCAAGCGGATTGCGCCGGACAGCGGTGGACGGATTGCCCGGACCGAGTCGCGCGACGGCTTGTGGCAGGCGCAGACACCGCAGATGTTCCGCGTGGGGATGTTGCGCGAGGCGATCTTGCGGGCGCAGCAGGACGGACATGATCTGACGGACGAGGCGAGCGCGATTGAGTGGCTGGGCCACGCGCCGCTCCTGGTGCAGGGCAGCTTGCGCAATTTCAAGGTTACGTATCCGGAAGATTTCGATCTGGCCGAGGCGATTTTGAGCCGGCCTGCGGCTTCCTGAAGAGTTTCATCGTTGATAACCGGACTTCGAGCTATGGATTTGAGAATTGGACAGGGGTATGACGTGCACGCGCTCGTACCGGGGCGGCCGCTCATTATTGGCGGCGTGACGGTGCCTTATGACCGCGGGTTGCTGGGGCATTCGGATGCGGATGTGTTGTTGCATGCTATTACGGATGCTTTGTTTGGCGCAGCCGCGTTGGGGGATATTGGGCGGCATTTCTCCGATACTGATGCGAAGTTTTCCGGTGCGGATTCGCGTGTGCTGTTGAGGGAATGTGCCGCGCGGATTGCTCAGGCTGGGTTCTCTATTGGGAATGTGGATAGTACGGTTATTGCTCAGGCGCCCAAGCTTGCGCCTCATATCGAGGCTATGCGGGTTAATATTGCTGAGGATTTGAAGCTGGCGCTTGATCGGGTTAATGTCAAGGCTAAGACTAATGAGAAGCTTGGGTATCTGGGCAGGGCTGAGGGGATTGAGGCTCAGGCTGTGGTTTTGTTAATTAAGGGGTGAGTGGGGGTTTTTGCCTGCGGGGCGGCGGTGTTGGCCTTTCCTTGAGAACCTGTCCGCATTTTTGTGTGCGAGGCGAGTTATAAAACGTTATCCACGCGCCATGGTGAAGCGTTCACCAAACAGGATAGCAAACTGGTTCA
>NZ_JBNDLX010000003.1:0-712527 GCF_050436285.1 Paraburkholderia sp. GAS82 | reverse complement strand
TGCCTGCGAAGCAACCGTGCGTTTCTTCTTCATCGGCATATCCATGACTTTTACCTCTCATGATATGCCTCGCCCACGAAATCACGGATAGGTCCGCGGGAGCGGTTGATTTGCTCTTCACCTGAAGACAAGCAAGGACGCGAGCAACATACGCGCAGCGAACAGCAAGCACGAGCGGTAAAGAAAGCGCGGGACAGGAGTACTACCAACACTCAAGCCCCGCTGACCACCAACAACTCAAAGCAGGAGTTGATCATGGCTAATGCCGATCATAAAGCACGACCACGTCGTCTGAATGGCCTGTAGCCATTCAGACGACCTTGCGAGATACCCCAGATTGGAGAACGCGGAAACTCATCACAAAGGTCAGCCATTTATTCCATGGATGGCTGTGGCGGTCTGTGGCTCCAAGCGGCAGGCTTTGAACCCGGTCAACGGGTTTGCATTTCGGTCGACTACAACTATCAGCAGCTCACGATTACGCCGGACACCTGCTAAGCACCGACACGCGGCTCGCAACCGCTCTGTCAAACGGCTTCAGCACATCCCATTCCTATAATCCCGACGCCGCCGCATCCAAACAATCCATGCCTTGATCTCTGCACGACTGGCCTAACTCCACGCATTCACCGGCCGCGCCATTTATTACATAAGTCTTTCGACCAGCAATTCGATTTCGGATTTGTCCGATTTCGCGACTGGTCCGTCCCTGTAAAACTAAATTAAGTATCCATTTCATAGCGAGCGCCCCAATACCTTTTCGGGAAGCCGCAGCCGCCACGTTGAAATGCCAAGGGACAGAAAACGACAATGGGACAAAGCCACCCTAAGAGCGCGCGCGCTGCGTGCGCGCATTCGGAATGCTACACATCGGATGCGTGCAGCAGCCTCGGCCAGACCGTCATGCTGATCCGGCCGAATACCCATTGATGCTTCGGTCGCCTCGCACTCAAGTCCGGTCGGCGATGCGCGCTCGCTTTCGTCGCCTTCGGCTGCCTCCAGCTGTCCTCGCGCTATTGGCGTTGCTTGTTGTGGCTGGCGCTGCCCACGGGGCAAGTCTGTCCCAACTGGCTACCGATGCTCTGGCGCATGACGCCACCCTTGCAAGCGCCGAGGCGTCATACCGCGCGGGTCTTGAGAAGGAACCGGAGGCGCGCGCCGCTCTGCTTCCACACTTCGGCCTTACCCAATCCGATTTCAAGAATGCGATCCATGTCCCGGGGCAGCCAGCAGCGCCTTATTCAACGGTGGGGGCGACCGTCTCGTTCAATCAATCGATATTCAAGTGGGACGACTGGCAGGCCTATCAGGAAAGCAAGCTCTCCGTTATCGGCGCCGGCTTGTCTTTCGCCAGCGCCAGGCAGGATCTCCTGCTACGTGTAGCGCAGGCGTATTTCGACGCGCTTGCTGCGAAAGACACCTTCGTGCTCGCGCAGGAGCATCTGCGATCCGTCGACGAACAATTGGGGTTGACCCAACGAAGCTTTGCACTAGGCGCGGCGACGGTCGTCGATCTGGACGAGGCACAGGCAGCGTTCGATTCCGCACACGCCGATCTGGTCAAGGCGCAGGGGGAACTCGCGAGACGCTACGCGGCACTGCAAAAGATAGTCGGGCACGCCGTGGACGCGGTTGAGTCACTTGATGCAGACGCAAGTCCAGAAGCTCTTAAATCCAGTTCATCCGATACCTGGGAAGCGGATGCCCGGGCATCTGGCCTCGACGTCAGGCAACAGCAGATTGCGCTGGAGATCGCAAGGCGAGAGGTCAGCAAGGTAGACGCAGGCTACATGCCAACTGTGTCGATAGTCGGCAACGCGAGTAACGGCAATGCAGCGTTCATCAACGGGCAGACCAATTTCTATACCGGCGCCAACCGGGCTTCATCCGGCGAGATTGGCATTCAGATCAGCATTCCGCTGTTCGATGGCCTCTCAACTTCGAGCAAAAAACGCGAAGCCCTCGCCCTCAGGGACAAGGCCGAAGACGATCTTGAGGAAGCGCGCCGCTCGGCCGCGCTTGAGGCCCAGCAGGCGTTTCTCGGTGTGTCCGACGGGCTCGCGCAAATCGCCGCGCTACGCACAGCACAACGATCCGCCGAAACAGCACTGCAGTCTGACCGAAAGGGCTTCCGCGTCGGTGTGCGCATCAACGCCGACGTCCTCGACGCCGAAGACAAGCTCTTTAGCACGCGGCGCGATCTTGCGAAGGCGCGTTACGACACGCTGATGCAGTTCCTCCACCTTAAGGCAAGCGTCGCACAACTCGACGAATCGGCGCTTGCGCAACTTGACCAGCATGACGGCCAGACGGCCGCGCCTTCACAAAAATAAAACATGACGATGTTTCAGGCAATCAGGCGGCATCTTCTGTTCGCGACGTTGTTTGGCGTCGCAAGCAATCTGCTCGTACTGGCACCCACGCTGTATCTGCTTCAAGTCTATGACCGCGTCTTGCCGAGCCGTAGCATGGAGACATTAGCCATGCTGATGATCTTCATGGTGATTGCATTGTTCATGATGTTCGCAGTGGACGTCGTACGCAACCGGCTGTTGGCCAACCTCGGCCGGCAAATCGCGGACCGGTTGGACCGGCAGGCTTTGGCGGCCCGCGTCGAGACGCTGGCAAGACGAACGCCTCGGCCCGATCTCGCTACGTCGCAGGACGTCGCTGCTTTTCGGTCGTTCCTTTCAGGCCCAGGAGTGACCGCACTCCTCGATATGCCTTGGCTCGCCTTTTATCTTGCGCTCATGTTCCTGTTCCACTGGTCTCTCGGTCTCATCGCTGTGGCAAGCGCGATCATTCTGGTGTGCTTGACGTTGCTCAACGACAGGTCGACCCGGGGCGGCGTGCGTTCTTACGTGGCACGTCAACGCGAGACCGATCAGATCGCCACGCAGATTGGGCGAAACGCGGAAGTCGTGACGGTACTCGGCATGAACGCTGTCCTGATTGATGCCTGGGCAGCCCGAAGGCGCAAGGATCTCGACGCCCAGGAGCAGGTAACCGATACATCAATGTTGAATAGGAACGTGAGCAAGGCGCTCCGTCAGGCCATTCAGGTCGTGACAATGGCTACGGGCGCATGGCTGGTTATCAACCAGTATGCGACGGGCGGAGTCATGCTCGCCACAACCATTTTGCTAGGTAAGGCACTTGCTCCGGTTGAGCAGATGCTCGGAAGCTGGAAGCAGCTTACGGAGGTACGGCAGGGCTGGGCCCGACTGGATGCACTACATCGCTGGAAGGTTGGACGCAGCGCAATCGAATTACCGCGGCCGGAGGGGCGACTCACAGTCGACGCGCTGACTTTCAGCAGTCGTAGTGCTAACGATCAACGTGGCCGCCTTCTGCTTAAGGGCATTCAATTTTCTCTGCTTCCTGGTCAACTACTCGTGATTGTCGGCTCCAGCGCGTCCGGCAAATCCACCCTACTGCGACTTCTGGCTGGCCTCTGGGAACCACAGTCGGGCACGGTGCGTCTTGACGGCGCTGATATCGCCCAATGGCCTCGCGATACGCTGGGACGTTACCTAGGCTATGTGCCACAGGATGTTGAGCTCTTCTCCGGCAGCGTCGCCGGCAACGTTGCGCGAAATCCAAACCCGGCGAGTAACGACGCTCAGGCAATTGTGCTCGCTGCCCAACGCGCAGGCGTGCACGAGATGATCCTCAAATTGCCGAATGGCTATGAAACGGACATCGGGGAAGCCGGGGAAGCGCTATCAGGTGGTCAACGCCAAGCAATCGCGCTGGCCCGCGCACTCTACGGGGACCCGCGTCTCGTGTTGCTCGATGAGCCGAACGCCAACCTCGACGCCGACGGCGAACGTCAGTTGAACGCGGCACTACTTCAGTTGAAACGCGACAGGGTGACAGTCGTCGTGGTCACTCACAGGCAGCCAGTGCTCTCGATCGCCGACCGTGTGATGCTGATGCACAGCGGACAGATTGAATGCTTCGGTACCCGTGAGCAGGTCGAAACGTGGGCGCGCTCGAAGGCCCGACCGGCAAGGACGGCGGCGGGTAATGAGCACCAGCGGGAGATCTCGGCATCATGAAATTGCATCATGTCATAAAGCAACTGCGTTCTCGCATCCAAAGTGTTCTGGTTGAGCCTAGCCGACCCCATGAAATTCAACCGGATATCGCCCCCTTGCGTTTGCCACGCAAGGCGATTGCTTCGGGATCTCTCGTGCTTGCTCTCGGTTGCAGTGCGCTCGGGGTCTGGGCTGCCCTTGCACCACTGTCTGGTGCGGTAGTTGCAGAAGGTGCCGTGCGTGACGATGGCGAGCGAAAAACTGTGGTGCACCAGGAAGGTGGGATCGTCAAGGCAATCCTTGTGAAAGACGGCGATCACGTCAAAGCTGGACAAGCTCTTCTCATGCTCGATAGCGTGCGACCTGATGCCGAAGTCGCGGCGTTTCAATCGCAGTTGGCCGACGACGAAGCAAAGGCCGCTCGACTCGAAGCAGAGCGTGACATGAAGCCTTCGGTTACGTTTCCAGCGCAGTTGACCGCCCGGTCATCGGATCCGACCGTCGCTGCGCTATTGCTGCGAGAGCAAACGCTGTTCGAATCGGAGCGGCGGACTTTGGATGACCAGTTGCGTCTGTTGCAGGAGCAGGCGGCCCAGACACGCCAGGAAATCGCCAGTGAGATCGAGCTGGTGCACACCAGCGACGAAAGTCTCGGCATTTCGAAGCAGGAGCTTCAGGTCAATGAACAGTTGCGCAGCGAAGGCTACGTGACCGAAACAAAGCTGATGGAATTGCGGCGCGCCACTGCAGACTATCGGTCACGCCAGCAATCGGATGCGGCGGAACTGATTCGCGCACGACAGAAGCAAACAGATATCGATCTGAAGGTCACGGCGCTGCGCAATGACTATATCCGGTCAGCCGATGCACAGCTAAAGGACACCACGGCCAAAATCCAACAGGTCACCGATCAGTTGCGACCGGCACAAGATATCGAAACGCGTACCAGGATCGTCGCACCGGTCGAGGGCGAAGTGGTCGGGCTCATGGTGCACACGATCGGCTCGGCCATCGGTCCGCGCGAGCCGCTTCTCGATCTGGTTCCGTCGGGTACGCCGCTAATTGTTGAAGCGAAGATCAAGCCCGACAACGTACGCGAAGTCCTGATCGGCAGCAAGGCTGATGTTCGGCTGACTGCGTACAACCCGCGAACCTCGCCCGTGCTTGAAGGGACGCTGACATATCTCTCGGCCGATTCGCTCAATGACAAGGAAACGCGGCAGCCGTTCTACTTGGCGCATATCGAGATTTCACCGGACGTTGTCGCGCGTGCGAACGAGACGGCGCGTGAGCCGATTCGTCTCGGCCCGGGGCTGCGGGCAGAAGTCTTCATCAGGACCCGCTCACGCAGCGCGTTCGATTATCTGTTCGAGCCGCTCTGGGATGGCATCCAAAAATCCATGCGGGACTAGGACGCGACGACATATATCTCCAGGAAAATCCATGAATAAAAGAGTCGTCTCATGCACCGTCTTTTCCACACTTGCTTTACTTACCCAATTTCTTTTGGCTCCGCATTGATTTTCAGTTGCTCGCCACTCAATAAACCGTTGTCAACGAGCATTTTTCCATAGATTGCAAACGCACCATATAGCCCTTTCACATCTGTCAAATTATGAAAGATAAAATCCTGATTTTAGTATCAACAGCAATTCCGATCACCTTGTTTTCACTTATATATTTTGGAGATTGCGACGGATTTTCCGAGTCATTCAGAACATCGACAGCCACCGTAGCTGTCTTAATGATATTGGTACCCGCTGTCATTTCCGCCATTTCGGTAATTTGCGCTTTAATCCTATTTTTCAAGATTTATGGCACACGGACAAGAGACGGCGTAGCAACCATCAATCGGCGTGCCGCAACAGCAATCGCCTTTGGCTTGGTCTTTTTTATTTTTTCAACTCACGTAGCTTCGAGCTTGATATGCAATAGATGACTCAAAAAAGAAGGGGGTACATGCAACACACAAAAATCCACAACTTAAATACTCATACACGTTGGATAAAAATTAATCAGGCGAATTAAAAATGACGACAACTCTTACAGTCGCAGGAAATACGATTGGTGGTCTCGATGGATTTACCGCAGTCATTGATACGGAGGAACAACTTAGCAAGGATCCGACCAACAAAGGTTTGATTGCAAGCTATGATGCAGCACTAGCAAATGCGGCTGCTACACTTGCCGCAGGTATGGAAGGAGGAATCGCTGCCGCGTTCGCAGCAAACGCAATCGTCGCCAACATCGATAACCTCGCGCTAAATCATTCAACTATGTCCACGAGTGACGAGGAAAGTGCAGTCGCGGCGATTACCGGGGAAATCATTGCGCTTGCTGGGCAGGGCGTTTCATTTTATGGATTGAACGAAATGAAGGTTAACCTCCTAGTGGGAGGAGCAACCTTTACGTTGGGCCAAATAATCGCCGGTGTGGGCTTTCTCGCGACAGCGGCGGGGGCTGGACTGGATGCCTCAACGATTACGAAGATCGTCACCCAAGGGTTTCAGGCGGCAGGATTATCAAGCGATCCGAACGCCACATTTACACCGTCGAGTTTCAGCAACTCCAACTTCATCTGCGACTCAAGCAATGCTGCAACTATGTTTAACATTGCGGTAGGGGACAACACCAGCCAGATTGACATTCCAACCATCACTGTCAATCCCGGCAGCGTAGCGACCGTCGTCGTAGAAAATGCGCAGGATCAGGCGCTTATCATTGCGCCCGGCGTAAACGGCTCCGGCTTGGACGTTAAAGTCAATGGTGGCAACAACGATATCACCCTCAAGCAGGGCGCAACTGTCACACTGACATCGTCCCAGACCAATACAATCCACAACGACGTGACCGGGCAGGACTTCACCGTATCTGCCGGTCAGGTTAGCGGAAACGGAGGGAATGGCGCGTTAGCGACGGGCACAACGAATCAATTTACAATCAATGCCGACGGTTCCTTGGGCGTAACGATGGCAAACGCCAGCGGAATCGTAACCGGTGAAGCGACGTTCGATTCGCACGGCATGCTCAAGCAGGACGTTAGCTTCGATCCAACAACCGGTCGCGAGACACAAGAGAACGACTTCAACGCGGACGGCAGCCAAGTCGAACACATCTTTAACGCGAACGGCACGCAGAACGCCATTGTGTACAACACCAGCGGCCACGAAACCGAGTACGCAACCTTCGGCGCCAACGGCGCAAAAACCCAGGACGTTTTCTTCGACGCCACGACCGGACGCGAAACGCAGGAAAACGACTTCAACGCCGACGGCAGCCAGGTTGACCACATCTTCAACATTAACGGCACGCAGAACGCTTACGTATTCAACGCCGCCGGCCACGAGACCGAGTACGCAACCTTCGGCACCAACGGCGTAAAAACGCAGGACGTCTTCTTCGACGCCACAACCGGCCGTGAAACGCAGGAAAACGATTTCAACGCCGACGGCAGTCAGGTTGATCACATCTTCAACGCCAATGGCACGCAAAACACTGCGGTCTTCAACGCTGCAGGCCACGAAACCGAGTACGCGACTTTCGGTACTAATGGCGCAAAGACGCAGGATCTGTTCTACGACGCAACCTCAGGCCGACTGACGCAGGAAAACGACTTCAATGCCGATGGTAGCCAGGTCGATCACCTCTTCAACGCCAACGGCACGCAGTCCGCCTATGTGTTCAATGCCGCAGGCCACGAGACCGAACAGGCCACATTCGGGGTCAACGGAGTAAAAACACAGGACGTCTTCTTCGACGCCACAACTGGACGTGAAACCCAGGAGAACGACTTCAATGCCGACGGCAGTCAGGTCGATCATCTGTTCAACGCCAATGGTACGCAAACCGCGTATGCCTTCAACGCCGCAGGCCACGAAACCGAGCAGGCAACGTTTGGCACCAACGGCAAGATAAGCCAGGATCTGGTTTACGACGGCACGACTGGCCGAGAGTTACAGGAGACTGACTACAGCAATGATGGCAGTGGTGTTGCACACGTTTTCAATCCCGACGGGACGCAGAACGCCGCTGTGTTCGATCCGTCAGGCCATGTTTCCGAGTATGCGACGTATGGCACGAACGGCAAGATTACGACCGACGCCTTTTACGACGCAAATGGCCGTGAAACGCAATTGAACGAATACTCCGCTAGCCAGACGACAGTCCACGTGATCAACGCGGACAATTCGCAGACAGCTACCGTCTATAACAGCAGTGGCCATGAGACTGAGTACGCGATATTCAATGCGAGCGGCCACAAAACGGACGACTATTTCTTTAACGGAACGACCGGCCGTGAAACGGAATACGACCAGTACGGCAACAACGGCAGCATGACCGCACATCTGTTCAATAGCGATAACACACAGAACGCGATCATCTTCAACGGCAACGGACAGGAGATCGAGTATGACTCCTTCGATAGCAGCGGCAAACTCACCGGTTTCACCCAGTTTACCTATGGAGCCGGCGGTGGTTATAACGCGGTTGCGTACGGCCCGACGGGATACGAAACCGGCTGGGCGGACTATGGAAGCAACAACATGCTTATTTCGTCAGGCGGAGGCGAGTACAACTTCACGCTGGGCGATGAATATGGAAGCGGTAGCGACGACTTTGACTTCGGGTGGTTCGAAGAGGACATGGGATATTCGGCAAGTTTCGGTTTTTCGTTCTAAGTCCTAGTCATACCGCTTAACTCTGTGTCTCTCGCCGCACTTCATGCGCGGCGGGTCTCCATCGCCCCGCACAGCCAACCTCCCACCCCACCCCCAAAAACCCTCACCCCCCGCCCTTTCCGTTAAAATCTACCGTTTAGCACTTTGCTCCACGGCCGCCTCGCACGCCCCGGCGCCAGCGGCGCGGCCTCCATGCCCGAAAGGCACTTCATGCTCACGTTTCAGCAAATCATCCTGACGCTGCAATCCTACTGGGACAAGCAGGGTTGCGCGCTGCTCCAGCCGATCGATATGGAAGTCGGCGCGGGCACCTCCCACGTCCACACGTTCCTGCGCGCGGTCGGCCCGGAACCGTGGCGCGCGGCCTACGTGCAGCCATCGCGCCGCCCGAAGGACGGTCGCTACGGCGAGAACCCGAACCGTCTGCAGCATTACTACCAGTACCAGGTGGTGTTGAAGCCGGCGCCGGAAAACATCCTCGATCTGTACCTCGGCTCGCTCGAAGCGCTCGGTTTCGATCTGAAGCAGAACGACGTGCGCTTCGTGGAAGACGACTGGGAAAACCCGACGCTCGGCGCGTGGGGTCTCGGCTGGGAAGTCTGGCTGAACGGCATGGAAGTCACCCAGTTCACCTACTTCCAGCAAGTGGGCGGTCTGGACTGCAAGCCGGTCCTCGGCGAAATCACCTACGGGCTCGAACGCCTTGCCATGTATCTGCAGAAGGTCGAGAACGTCTACGACCTGGTGTGGACCGAGTGGGAAGAGCAAGGCCCGAACGGCCCGGAGATGCGGCGCCTCTCCTACGGCGACGTGTATCACCAGAACGAAGTCGAGCAGTCCACCTACAACTTCGAATACGCGAACACCGATCTCCTGTTCACGTTCTTCAACAGCTACGAGGCGGAAGCGAAGCGCATGATGGAAGTGCCGCTCGCACTGCCGGCATACGAACTCGTGCTGAAGGCCGGCCACACGTTCAACCTGCTCGACGCGCGCGGCGCGATCTCGGTGACCGAGCGGGCGGCGTATATCGGCCGCATTCGTAACCTGTCGCGCCAGGTGGCGCAGGCTTACTACGAATCGCGCGAGAAGCTCGGCTTCCCGATGCTCGGCAATCCGGTGCACGGTGTGCCCGGCCTCACGACTGACGAACAGGACGCCGCGATGCCCG
Organism: Paraburkholderia sp. GAS82; assembly: GCF_050436285.1. Lineage (NCBI taxonomy): Bacteria > Pseudomonadati > Pseudomonadota > Betaproteobacteria > Burkholderiales > Burkholderiaceae > Paraburkholderia > Paraburkholderia sp. GAS82. The sequence continues at coordinate 702,637 of NZ_JBNDLX010000003.1, read as the reverse complement.
CCTGGGCGCCGCCGCTCAAAGTCGAACGCAAGATCGACGCGGACTGACGAGAATACCAACAGATGACTCATCCCCAACACGCCACCCTCCTCGTCGAACTGCTGACTGAGGAATTGCCGCCCAAGGCGCTCGCGCGTCTCGGTGACGCCTTCGCCGAAGGGATCGCCCAGCGCCTCGCCGCGCGCGACCTGATCGAAGGCGAACTGTCGTTCGAACGCTATGCCACGCCGCGCCGTCTCGCCGTCACGATCAGGAATGTTCGCGACGTTGCGCCGGAAAAGCACGTGCGGGAAAAAGTGCTGCCGGTGTCTGTTGCGCTCGATAAAGACGGCCAGCCCACCGCGCCGCTCGCCAAGAAACTCGCCGCGCTCGGCTTCGCCGATTTCTCGGTGAGCGATCTCGAGCGTGCATCGGACGGCAAGGCCGAAGCGTTCTTCCTGCGCTATACCGCCCCCGGCGCGACGCTCGCCGAAGGCCTGCAAGCTGCATTGGATGAAACGCTGACCGTCTCGAAGCTGCCGATTCCCAAGGTGATGACATACCAGCGTCCGGACGGCACCAACATCCAGTTCGTGCGCCCCGCGCAGCGGCTCACCGCCCTGCACGGTGAACAGGTCGTGCCGGTTACAGCACTCGGTATCGACTCCGACGACACCACGCTCGGCCACCGCTTCCTGTCCGAAGGCTTCGTGCAGATCCAGCACGCCGACACGTACGCCGAGACGCTGCGTCACAAGGGCCACGTGGTCGCGAGCTTCGCGGATCGCAAGGAAACCATCCGCACGCACCTGCTCGCACAAGCCGAGGGTGATCAGGTCGTGATGCCTGAAGCGTTGCTCGACGAAGTGACCTCGCTGGTCGAATGGCCGGTGGTGTACACCTGCCGTTTCGAGGACGAGTTCCTGCAAGTGCCGCAGGAATGTCTGATCCTGACCATGCAGACGAACCAGAAATACTTCGCGCTGACCGATGCCAACGGCAAGCTGCGCTCGCGCTTCCTGATTGTTTCGAACATCGAAACCGCGACGCCGGACGACATCATCGAAGGCAATGAGCGCGTGGTACGTCCGCGTCTGGCCGATGCGAAGTTCTTCTTCGAGCAGGACAAGAAGAAACCGCTCGCCGACCGTGTGCCGCTGCTCGCCAACGTCGTGTATCACAACAAGCTCGGCTCGGCGCTGCAACGCGTCGAGCGCGTCGAAGCGCTGGCGGGTGCAATCGCCACATTGATCGGTGCGGATGTCGCGCTCGCCAGGCGTGCCGCCCTGCTCGCCAAGGCCGACCTGATCACCGACATGGTCGGCGAATTCCCCGAGCTGCAAGGCACGATGGGCACGTACTACGCGCGCCACGACGGCGAGCCGGAAGAAGTCGCGCTGGCCTGCTCGGAACACTATCAGCCGCGCTTCTCCGGCGACGCGTTGCCGGCCACGGCAACCGGCACGGTCGTCGCGCTGGCAGACAAGCTCGAAACGCTGGTGGGCATCTGGGGCATCGGTCTGCAACCGACCGGCGAGAAAGACCCGTTCGCGCTGCGCCGTCATGCGCTCGGCGTGCTGCGGATCCTCGTCGAGAAGCAGTTGCCGGTCGACCTCGTCGAACTGCTGCGCACCACCTACGCGCAGTTCGCCGCCGTGCCGAACGTCGCCGATTCGACCCAGGCCATCTACGATTTCTGCATGGACCGTCTGCGCGGCCTGCTGCGCGAGCGTGGCTACTCCGCCGGTGAAATCGACGCCGTGCTGGCACTGAACCCGACGCGACTCGATGACATCGTCGCGCGTCTCGATGCAGTGCGCGAGTTCTCTGCTCTCAACGAAGCAGCGTCGCTCGCCGCGGCAAACAAGCGCATTTCGAATATCCTGAAGAAGTCGGACGGCGCGCCGGCGGGCGGTGTGCAAGTTAATCTGCTGCAAGAAGCGGCGGAAAAAGCCTTGTACGCGCAGCTCCAACAGGTGGCGCCGCGCGTCCAGTCGCAACTGGCGGCACATGATTACACGGGTGCGCTGACAGCGCTTGCTGCGTTGCGCGAACCGGTCGACACTTTCTTCAACGACGTGATGGTCAACGCTGAAGACCCAGCGTTGCGGGCTAACCGTCTGGCCTTGCTCGGCGCACTGCATCAGCAGATGAATTGCGTCGCCGACATTTCCAGACTCGCAGCCTGATCGCCGGACAATCGCTGAACAACCGACAAACAAGCTGCGCAACCAGGCGCCCGCGCTATGCCGACCAACCCTAAAAAAGTCGTTGTCCTCGACCGCGATGGCGTGATCAACGTCGATTCGGACGCGTTCATCAAGTCGCCGGACGAGTGGGTCGCGCTGCCCGGCAGTCTCGAAGCGATTGCCCGGCTCAACCAGGCCGGTTATCGCGTCGCGATCGCAACGAACCAGTCAGGCATCGGGCGCGGGCTGTTCGACATGAACGCGCTCAACGCGATGCATTTGAAAATGCACCGCATGGCAGCAGCGGTCGGCGGACGCATCGACGCAGTGTTCTTCTGCCCGCACACGGCAGGGGACCACTGCGAGTGCCGTAAGCCGAAGCCTGGCATGCTGAAGACGATCGCCGAACGGTTCGAAGCCGATCCCAAGGTAACGCCAGTCGTCGGCGATTCGTTGCGCGACCTGCAGGCGGGCGCCGCACTCGGTTTCCAGACGCATCTGGTGCTGACTGGCAAGGGACGCCAGACGCTCGATGCGGGCGGCCTTCCCGAAGGCACCAAGGTTCATGACGACCTGCGCGCCTTCGCGCTAGACTTTCTTGCCACAGAACAAGCCTGACGCGAACCGAGCGCGTCCCTAACACTGACTCCCCCGCCGATGCGCTTCCTCCGTTCTCTGCTGCTGCTGATCTTCCTCGTGGTCTACACGATCCCGTACGCGATTGCCTGCTTCATCGCGTTCCCGTTCTTGCGCGCCGAGCGCCGCTACTGGATGGCGGCCGGCTGGTGCAGCTCGACGCTCGCCGTGGTGCGCCGCCTGAACGGCATCGACTACCGCATCGAAGGCTTCGAGAATCTGCCTGACGGTCCGGCCGTGCTGCTATCGAAGCATCAGTCTGCATGGGAGACCGTGGCGTTCCCGGCATTGATGCCGCGTCCGCTGTGCTACGTCTTCAAACGCGAGCTTCTCTATGTGCCGTTTTTTGGGTGGGCGCTCGGCCTGCTGAAGATGGTGCATATCAACCGCAAGGACGGAAAATATGCGTTCGAGTCGGTCATCAAGCAGGGCAAGGCGCGCATGGACGAAGGTGCGTGGGTCATCATGTTTCCGGAGGGCACACGCACACGCACCGGAACGCAAGGCAAATACAAAACCGGCGGTGCACGTTTCGCGGTGGCGACCGGCGCGCCGGTCGTGCCGATTGCTCACAACGCCGGACGTGTGTGGCCACGCAACTCGTTTCTCAAATATGCGGGTATAGTCACAGTGTCGATCGGCAAACCGATCGACACGAAGGGGCTCACGCCCGATGAAGTGAACACGCGCGTCGAAACGTGGATCGAAGCTGAGATGCGTCGCATCGATCCCGCCGCGTACGGTGCTGCGGACAGCACTTCCGCCGCCGCACAATTCTGACGCGCCCACGCCCTCCAAGGCGTATTTGCGCCGGGGCGTATTGCCCGAAGCCGAAACCGATGCAGAAGTCTCCTACGCCGCAGCCCGCTGCGGCGCTCGATAGCCGGCAACTCGATCTGCCGCTCTTTGCAGAGCCGGCCCTCCCGCCGTCCACGCCGCCTTCATCGCAGAAGCCGGACACGCCGCGCGCGCCCGACGGCACGAAACTGCGCAGCCTGACACTGGGCGCGCAGACGCTTCATTACCAGCTCAAACGCTCGTCGCGACGCTCGATCGGTTTTGCAATCGACAGCAGCGGTCTGATGATCACCGCACCACGTTGGGTCACGCTGGCCGACATCGAAACCGCCATCACCGAAAAGCAGCGCTGGATTTTCTCGAAGCTGATTGAATGGCAGACCCGTGTCGAGCAGCGCGCGCTGCCGCAGGTCGACTGGAAAGACGGCGCCCAGGTGCCGTATCTGGGTCAGCCGGTGCGCGTGATGCTCGGTGCGCCGCAGGGCACGCTCGCCTTCGACGCGACACAGGCGGCGCTTGCGCTGCCACTGCCGTTGCAGGCCGACCCGCAGCAGATCAAGGACCGCGTGCAAGGCTGGCTGCAAGGCGAAGCCAAGCGCCTGTTCGGCGAGCGGCTCGCGATCTACGCAGAAAAGCTGGGGGTAAATTATCGCGCCTACGCACTTTCGTCAGCGGCGACGCGGTGGGGCAGCTGTTCGAGCGACGGCAAGATTCGCCTCAACTGGCGGCTGATTCACTTCCCGTTGTCGATCATCGATTACGTGGTGGCGCACGAACTCGCCCATCTGCGCGAGATGAACCACAGCCCGCGCTTCTGGGAGACGGTGGAATCGATTTTTCCGGAATTCCGCGAAGCGCGGCAGACACTCAAGCATCATCCACCCGAGTTGTTGCCGACGCTTTAAAGGTGATGCGACCTCGCTGTCCACGAGGCGCTTACTCACTCCGCGCAGAACGTTTCCTGCAGATGCCGCCACTGCACCTTGCCGTGCGCGTCGGTTTCCAGCACCGCCGTCGAGCGCCGCACATTGCGGTTGTGCTCGCCGTCGGACTGCCGTTCGATGTACGTCACCACTGCGCCGGATGGATACCGGGCGATGAACGCACTGTCCGTAATCTCGATTGCGAAGTTCGGCCGCTGTCCGCCATGCTCCTCGAAAATCTCGCGCAGCGTCGGCCAGTCCAGCGTCGCACCGTTCGGCAAAATCATCGAAAATTGCGGAGAGAAGTGCGCCATCAAGTGGTCCAGCGCACCGGGCCCTGCTGCGCCGGCGTACCAGGCCTGAACCTCGGCGTTCACAGCCTGGATCTCGTCAAAGAAGGGATTCGAGTCGCTCATCGTTCGTATCCGTGGTGGTCACCGGTTCGCGCAATTCACTCCGCCGCGCGCGGCTCACGCAAAGCTCACTTCTTCTTCTGAATGAACTCGATCTTGTAGCCGTCCGGATCGGTCACGAACGCGATCACGGTCGTGCCGTGTTTCATCGGCCCCGCTTCGCGCACCACCGTGCCGCCTTGTGCCTTGATCTTGTCGCAGGCTGCGTATGCGTCATCGACCTCGACTGCGAGGTGACCGAACGCGTCGCCCAGGTCATACGATTCCGTGTCCCAGTTGTGGGTGAGTTCGATGGCGGTGGCAACGCTCTCATCCTCATAGCCGACGAATGCCAGCGTGAACTTGCCCTCCGGATAATCGTGGCGGCGCAGCAATTTCATGCCGAGCAATTCGGTGTAGAACTTGATCGAACGGTCCAGATTGCCCACGCGGAGCATGGTGTGAAGAAGGCGCATCGTGTACTCCTGTTGCTTGATGTCGAGGACGTAAATGTACCCGGAATCGCGCGATGCTGCTGAGAGCGGTGCAGGGTGGCGGCGTCGCTACCAGTTTCGCCACGACCCCGGCCGCAGTGCGTTTACCCCTTCTTTTGAGCCTCATCACGCAAGGCCCGGCGCAGGATCTTGCCGACATTTGTCTTCGGCAGTTCGGTCCGAAACTCGATGATCTTGGGCCGCTTGTAGCCGGTTAGCTGCTCCTTGCAGAAACTGAAAATGTCCGTTTCGCTGAGCGAGGGATCGCGCTTGACGACAAACAGCTTGACCGCCTCGCCGGTGTGCTCGTCCGGCACACCTACCGCGACGACTTCGAACACACCCGGGTGCTTCGCCACGACGTCCTCGATCTCGTTCGGATAGACATTAAACCCCGACACCAGAATCATGTCCTTCTTGCGATCGACGATCTTCACGAAACCGGCTTCGTTCATCAGCCCGACGTCACCCGATTTGAAGAAGCCATCCGCCGTCATCGCGCGCGCGGTTTCGTCAGGCCGGTTCCAGTAGCCGGCCATCACCTGCGGACCGCGAATGCAGATTTCACCGGGCTGGCCGAGCGGCACTTCGTTGCCGGCGTCGTCCCGGATCGACACCTCGGTCGATGGCAGCGGCAAGCCGACCGTGCCGTTAAACGCGGTCGCGGTAGGCGGATTGGTGGTTGCGCACGGCGAGGTTTCGGACAACCCATATCCTTCGACGATCGGCACGCCCGTCGCCGCCTGCCAACGTTGCGCGACCGCTTGCTGCACGGCCATACCACCGCCTGTGGACTGCACGAGCGTCGAGAAATCGAGCGTTGAGAATGCCGGGTCGTTGAGCAACGCGTTATACATCGTGTTGACGCCGGGAAACGAATTGATCGCGTAACCGCGCAACGTCTCGATCATGCCGGAGATGTCGCGTGGATTCGGTATCAGGATGCCCATGCCGCCGCAGCGCATCGTCAGCAACGCGCATATCGTCAAACCGAAGATGTGATACAGCGGCAACGCGACGACGGTGATGTACTGGCCGATGTCGGTGCGATCGCGGTAGATCGGTTCACGCCACACCTCGGACTGCACCACGTTCGCCACCAGATTGCGGTGCAGCAGCGTCGCGCCCTTCGACACGCCCGTCGTGCCGCCGGTGTATTGCAGGACCGCCACCTCGTCCGCCGCGATCTGCACGGGAGTGAAACCCGACTCCGTGCCGTGAGCGATTGCGTCGCTCAGGCTGACTCGGGAGTGCGACTGAGAATGCAAGCGCGTCGCGTCGTCATCGGCACCTGGTTCGCCTGCGACAGACAACGGTGCTCCCATCATCTCCGCAACCGAGGTCACGACTACGTGCCGCACCGCAGTGTGTGCCTGCACGGCCTGCAACGTGGCGGCGAACGTATCGAGAATCACGATCGCTTCCGCACCACTATCGTTCAACTGATATTCGAGTTCACGCGCCGTATAAAGCGGATTCACGTTAACAACGACACAGCCGGCACGCAAGATCGCCGCCATCGTCACGGGATACTGCAACAGGTTCGGCAACATCACGGCGATCCGTGTGCCGCGCGCAAGCCCCTGCGCCTGAAACCAGGCGGCAAGGTGGCGCGATTGCCGGTCCAGTTCCGCGTAGGTCAGCTTGCGTCCCATGCAGATAAACGCGCAGGCATCCGCATACTCGCGAAAGCTGCGTTCGAGCAGATCCGCCACGGAACCGTATTGTGTGGCGTCGATCTCCGCCGGCACGCCAGGCGGATACGACTTCAGCCAGATCTTTTCCATCTCCCAGATTCCTCCTTGTGCCCGCTTCGCCGCGCTGGCGGCTAGCGGCCGGCGAGCGCCGGCATACGCCGCGCCGGCTGATCGAAGCTATTGAAGAATGCGCTCAATTGCTCGCGAGTGCCATGCTCGAGCGCAACCGTTCCGCTTTCCAGTCCAGCCGGCACGCGTGTGGCAATATCGCGAAGCAGGTCATACAAGGTCTTCGTATCGAGCGCGAGCTGCAACTGGGCCGCTGCAGGTGCCTGCTCATGCACCTGCAAGATTCCGCGCCGCAACTCCAGCGCGTAGCTCTCCTTGCGATCGGTCATTCGGAATACGAGCGTGACGTGCAGGTCGGCACAGCGGGCGGGATCGATGCAGACACTCAAACGCTGGAATACATTGCGTAGCGGTTGCGCCCGCAACACGTCGCTCGAGGCAAGGCTCGCGCTGCCGGCAAATGGCAACGCCTCATACGCACGCTCGAGTTCACGTGCCGCGCTCAGATACCAGTTGCGCCAGTTGGTGTTCACCGTGAGGTAGCCCAGTTCACGCAACGCCGTAGCCTTGATGCTGCGGGCGTCGGCGTCTTCCACGTCGAGGCGGACCAGCAGCGTCGCCAGTTCCGCGGCCCAGCGCCAGTCTCTGTCGCCGAGCGCGATTCGCGCGGCGGCGCGCACCTGCTCCGCACCGCCCATCATCGCGACCGTGCGGCGCGTGCGCTCGCTGCGCGGCAATGGGTCGAGGGAGGCCGGATCGCCGTCGAACCAGCCTAGTTGCCCCGAGTAAACCTGGCGCACCGAGTGTTTGACCGTGCCGTAGTACTCGCCGAGCCATGCATGCCGCGCAAGATGCGGTGGCAACGCAGGAATCGCTTCGGCAAGTTCATCCGGCGTCATGCCGAAGTTCATGTGACGAATCGTCTGATCGTGGATGAACTGGATCGCGTCGCGATACACGGTCAATACATCGTCGACGGCTGCCGCGCCCGAAACCGGACGACCATGCGCCGGCACCATGTGCGCAGCGCCGAAGCTGCGCATCATGTCGATGGTCTGATACCAGCGCACGGGATCACGGTAGCGTGTGCCGCGCAACGTATGCACGTTTGCCAGACACTCGCCCTGGATGACTTCAGCAGAGAGCAGCACGCCGAGTTCGGGCAGCCACATCACGATTTCATCGTCCGCTTCCGACGGTGCATAGCGGAACTCGAAACGCACGCCGGCCAGCACGATGTCGAGCCGCTCGTCGAAGACGCGCGTCGGTGCGAAGAAGCTTGCCGGTTCGGCGATCAGCACCGGACCGATCCCCGCGTTGACCTTGCCGGTCGCGCCAGCGGGCAGCAGCGTGCCGAAGCTGTAGGCTGAACGCGTGGCGAGAATCGGCGCCACCAGATTCGCGTTGTTGATCACCGTGTCCATCAGCGTGCGATGCGCGATGATTTCCACTTGTCCCGCTTCGAGTGCCGCTTCGTCGACAAACGCGCGAACGCCGCCGGTATGGTCCGTGTGGTTGTGGGTGTAGACGACGGCCTTCACGGGCAGCGTAGCGTGCCGCGGATCGATTGCGCAAAAGTCTTCGTAGATGCGCTTCGCCGCCGATACCGCTTCGGTTGCATCGACCACTACGATCCCATCGTCGCCGACCACGAAGATGATATTGGCGATCGCGTAACCGACCGCGCAATACACCCGCTCGGCCACCCGATAAATGCGCTGGGCCATGCGGCGCGAGTGTTCCGTGAGGCGCGGCGGTACGGTGGGCGCTGCAATTGCGAAGGCCAGGTTGACGCCCGCATCGAAAGCAACGTCGAGCGGATCGCCGACATGCGGCGCATCAAAGGCAGGATTGCGAACCATCTCGGGGCAACATTGGGTCATACAGTGTCTCCTTGGATAAAAGCTGGCTACACAAGGCAATTACCAGCCTCATCAATCAGAACCGGAATTCTTGTTCCGTTTTTAGGGTAAAAAGATCAGCTGTCCGGCAGCGTGAGACAGCGGCGAAACGCCGTCTGCAGATACGGACGCAGCCGCCGGCTCGCGAGCGAGAGCGGCCCTGGATCGTTCAGGATGCTGTTGACCAGCAGACCGTTGATCATCTGCAGCGACGCGCGCACCTCGAAGTCGAGCTCGGCCGCGTCGGCCACCGGCGCGCCGCGTGCCGCGAGCAGCGCATCGACGAGGTGCGGCACGAGCAACGCCAGCACTTCGCGATTGGCCTCCTTGGCCGCATCCCAACTGGGCTTGAGCTGCGAGGAGCGCAACAGCGAAGCGTGGTACAGGCCACGATTGCGTCGGAACACCATGACGTAAAACGCCACCACGGCATCGGCAATCGCGCTCGCGTCGCTGGAGCGCCATACGGGCTCACGCTCGAGCATGTCGCGCACGTAAGCGAGACCTTCGGCCATCACCTGGTCCTGCACGACTTCGAAGAAGGCATCCTTGTTGTCGAAACGGCGATAGAACGCGCCGATCGACGTACCTGCACGATCGACGATATCGTTGATGGACAGACTGTCGAGGTTGCCGCTCGCCTCGATCAACTCGCGCCCGGCTTGCAGCATTTTCACGAGGCCGAGCTGGCTGCGGCTCTGGCGCGGCGCCGCGATAGCGGAGGAAGATTTGCGCTTGTGCGCAGGCGTGCTTGTCATGCGGCTTTCAACTTCGTATTGAGGCGTGGAACGCGAGATGCCCGGCAAGCGGCGTCAGAAAGACGCTGGCAAACCGGCCGGCTCGACAAACCGGAATTCGGATTCCGAATCGTGGTGGATGGACCAGGCTTTGTCAACCAGCCTCAGGGTAAATCCTGAGCCAGCGGCTGTGCGGGATGCAGCAACTCATGCGCGGCTCGATTGGCCTCGACCATGATCTGTTCGGTCAGCACCAGCGCCGAGCTTGCAGCAGGCGACGGCGTGCGTTCCGCAAGGGAAACAAGCGCGAACTCGAGACTCAGGCGCGGTGGACTAGTCAGCGCGATGCGCGCGAGCCGCCCTGCTTCGAGATCGCGTCGCACCGCCGCCCCAGTGGCGAACAACACCGCATCCGTCTGCGCGACGACGTTCTTGAGCACGGCAACGTCGTTGCATTCCACCTGCAGAGGAATATGCTCATGCGCCCGATACTTCAGCAGCCGGTGCAGCGCGTCCTTCATAAACGCGGGCACGGTCACCGATACCAGTGGAAACTCGCGCAACGCAACCATCGGTACGGGTCCGCCTTGCAGCAGCGGATGTCCTGGCCGCACGAACCAGCCACCTTCGTGACGCGGCAAGCGATGCAGGGCGACGTCCGGCGTCGCGGGCAGCACGCGGCGATCCATGACGAGAAAGTCGACCTGCTCGGCGCGCAGTTTGGCGAGCAGCGCTTCGCCGTCACCATCGCCCAATGCAATCGAAACCTTGATCTTCGGAAAGCGCCGCGAGAATTCGACCAGCAGATCGGGCAGCAGCACGACGGCTGCGTAAGGGCCGAGACCGATATGCACCTCGCCCAGTTCATGAGCCTTGAGTAACTCGACGTCGCGAAAGAGACAGCGCGTCTCGAACAGCACGCGGCGCGCACGCTCGACGAGCAACCGGCCAGCCGCCGTCATCGCGACACCGCGCGCGGCCCGGTCGAACAGTTTCATGCCCAGCTCATCTTCGAGCGCCTGAATGCTGCGGCTCAATGCGGGCTGGCTCAGATGCACGCGCTCCGCCGCGCGCGCGAAACTGCCTTCTTCGGCGAGTGCGATCAGGTGAGTCAGCCGGCGGGAGTTAATCTCATGCATGTTTTGCAAGTTTCCGATAAGCAGATTGCACTTGAATAATTCTTTTATACCACCTCAAATGGGCAAAATTCCGCGGCTGCCAGCAGACTGGTCATCCGGACGGCAACAGGACCGCTCAGGTCATACACGTCGTACAGAACATCATTGGAGACAGGGTTTGCCCATCTCGCCGCGCCCCGCGTTGTCCGTCAACGGCGGCCGGTCGACGGCACACCCTCAGGAGTATTGAATGCTCGAAGCACATAGTTCCACCTTGACCGACGCGCCTGCGGTCGCGGCACCGGTTGATCGCGCCACGGGCCGGCGCTGGGTCATCGTCGGATCGCTGTTCCTGTTCATGCTAATCAACTTCGCCGACAAGGCCGTGCTTGGTCTGGTGGCGATCCCGATGATGCACGACATGGGACTGTCGCACGAGCAGTTCGGCCTCGTCGGCAGTGCGTTCTTTTTGCTGTTTTCGCTCTCAGGCATCGCGATTGGCCTCATCGCCGATCGTGTCAGCATGAAATGGCTGCTGGCTGCGCTCGCACTGACGTGGGCTTGCGCGCAGTTGCCGCTTGCCTGGCCAAGTAGTTTCGCAGTCCTGCTGCTGTGCCGGGTCCTGCTGGGTGCGGGTGAAGGCCCGGCATCGCCGCTCGCGCTGCACGTCGTCTATACATGGTTCGACGATCGCGAACGCAGCCTGCCCACCACGATTGTTCAACAAGGTGCAACGGCCGGCGTGATTGTTGCGGGACCGCTTCTCACCTATATCTCGCAACGCTGGCACTGGCACGCCACTTTCCTCACGCTCGGGATAGTAGGTGCCGCGTGGACTGTGCTTTGGCTTTGTGTCGGCAAGACAGGCAATCAGCATTCGCGCCGCGCGCGGCCCATCGCAACGGCAAAGAATGCGCAGACGCGCGTTCCCTGGCGGACGCTGCTTTCAGATCACACGGTGATTGGCGTGATGCTGCAATGCTTCGTTGCCTACGCGGTGGTCGCGATCGGCTTCACGTGGGTGCCGGCGTATCTGCGCCTCGGGTTGGGCTTCCCGGCCACCCAGGCGGGATGGCTGTTCGCAGCGCAGGTGGCGGTGCAGATTCCGGTCGGGATCGCGCTGGCGATTTACTCGCATCGCCTGCTCAGGCGCGGCGTGCCAACGCGGCGTGCGCGTGGCACGCTGATCAGCTCAGCCTGCGTGATAAGCGGTATCGCGTACGGCGTACTCTTCCTGGACGTGCCGCCGTTCGTCAAGGTTGCAGTGATGGGGCTGGCCAGTGCGCTCGCTATCCAGAATTTCACGTTCGGCCCGATGCTGATCGCCGAGGTCGCTCCAGACGCTCAGCGTGGTGGCTTGCTCGCGATCACCACCTCGATCACCACTACCGCCGGGCTGATTGGCCCGGTCGCAATGGGCAGACTGCTGGGCGCAGCCGGCGATGCGCATGGCTATGAGATCGGTTTCGTCATCAACGGTGCGCTGTTGCTGGCCGTTGGCGCAGCCGGCTTCGCGCTGCTCGATCCGCAGCGCTCGCGTCGCCGCCTGCAGATCCAGTCCTGATGGCGTACGGCAGGTCGCGCTCACGCCTGCCTCTCACCTCACCTTTAGGCCACACCATTCGCCGCACTCGCACATTGCGTCGCAGCGGCGCGTTGAGTATTCTGTGACACACAACGTGCGGAATCCTATCGAAAGCTCGGGGCCCAACGAGGTGATCGAGCGACGAAGCAATCCCCATGGGCATCGACGCTGTCCGCCCTGGGAGGAGGATTTATGCGTCGAGCGTATCCGCCGTTGGTGCCGAGCCGGACTTTTGAGGCAATCTCTTCAGCGCTGGGGGTGCTGGTCCTGCTAAGGCTGCAGCCAGCGCTCGCGGCCTGCGACAACTCCACGCCAGCAACTGGGCAAACCGTCACGTGCAGCGGCACGACCTCGCCCAATCCCACCACCACGCCGGTCGCGGCGACAAGCGGTAGCACGAACGTAACAGTCAACGTCGCAGCGGGCGCGGAACTCGACGTAAGCGGGGACAACGGCATCCTTGTGTACAGCCACAGCACGGTCACGAACCTCGGCACTATCCGGGTGACAGGCGATACCTTCGACGGCATCTCGGCACAAGGTACGGGCGCCGGTCAAAACGTGCTGACCAACCGCGGCTTGATCGTGACAACCGGCACCGAATCGGAAGGCATGTTCAACAGCGTAGCCGCCGTGACGATGCTCAACGACACGGGCGGCGTCATCCAGACGAGCGGCGGCGACGCGGACGCGATGCACGATTACGCCAGCCCCGGCGGCGGCACCCTGACCAATAACGGCCAGCTTTCCACCAGCGGGAGCGGCTCCGCTGGTATGGCCGCGGAAACGAACAACGACACACTCGTCAACAACGGCACGATCACGACGACAGGGGACGGCGCGCCTGGCATGTACACCAACGGCAACGCGGTCAGCGGGCCAGGCAACAACATCATCACGAACGCCGGCACGATCAGCGCATCGGGTGTGGACTCGGACGGCATCGTCTCGAACGACAGTTCGCCGGGCGTCATCACCAACAAGGGTTCGATAACCGTAAGCGGCTCAAACAGCCTCGGCGCCTTCATCTCAGGCAGCGTCACGTTCAATAATGAAGCCAACGCAAGCATCGTCAGCAAGCAGGGCAACGGCATCGATGCGAATGGTGGCGGCACGTTCAACAACGCCGGTACCATCTCCGCGCAGTTCGTCACGCTCTCGTTTGTCGGCGCGGGCGCGACCATCAACAATACCGGCACGCTCGAGTCCGCCACTACCGAGGTCATCGCGGCCACTGGCGCGATCGACATGACGATCAACAACACCGGCACCATCGCGGGCGGCAACGGCCGCGCGATCTACACCGATACCGGCAACGACACGCTCAACTGGAGCGCAGGCACGATCACAGGATTTATCCGGCTCGGCACGGGTCACGATACCGCGACGCTCACGGGCCTGACCGACACCAATCTCAACGGTGTGCCACTGCTTGCAGGCGGCAACGTCTCGAGTGTTCTCAACTTCGACGACACTCAGGCGAGCGGACTGAGCCGCTTCGCGAACTGGTCGACCATCAACGCGACGAACGGCAGCCAACTCACGCTCGACAACAACGGACTGACGCTCGGCAACAGCGGCACGCAGACAGGCACGCTCGCCATCGATGCGACCAGCACCCTGTTCGCGGGCGGCCTAGGTGATCCTGCGATTACGCCTGCGGTGAGCGGGCAGCTCGTCACCGTCAACAACGCTGGCACGATCGACCTCACCAACGGCGGCACCAGCACGAGCGATGCGCTGGTGGTCAACGGCAACTACGTGGGGCTCAACGGCAAGCTTCTGTTGCAGAGCGTGCTCAACGGCGACGGCTCTCCCAGCGATAAGCTGGTGATCGTGCAAGGCACCGGGTCGGGAAAGACGACGCTGGGGATTACGAACGTCGGCGGTGTCGGCGCGGCGACGCTCACGAACGGCATTCTGGTCGTGCAGGCGACGAACGGCGCGACGACCGCAGCAGGCGCTTTCACCTTGCCAAAGCCGCTGCTGGCTGGCGCTTATACCTATTACCTGTTCAAAGGCGGGGTAAGCGCCGGGACAGCCGACAACTGGTATCTGCGTTCGAGTCTGGCGGCGGCTCCGACGCCTACACCTACACCTACACCTACACCTACACCTACACCTACACCTACACCTACACCTACACCTACGCCCACACCAACACCTACGCCCACCCCATCGCAGACCCTGCAGGGTCCCCAGGCGGCCTCCGGCACGCCTTCCCTACCCGCTCCTCCACCAGCGGGCTCAGCGGCCACACCGCTCTACCGGATGGAGGTGCCGGTCTACGCAGAGGTCCCCGAACTTGCGCGCGAACTCGGCATCGATCAGGTCGGCACGTTCCACGACCGCGAGGGCGCGCAATCGCTGCTGACCGAAACCGGCGCCGTGCCCGCCTCATGGACACGCGTCTGGGGCGAACATGCCACGCTGAGCAACGGCGGCGCGGTCAATCCGGAATTCAGCGGCACGATAGGCGGCATCCAGGTCGGCCAGGATCTCTACGCCAGCGCGACGCCCGGCGGTCAGCGCGACCACTATGGCCTGATCCTCGGTTTTGCACGCGCAGAGGGCGACGTCAGCGGCCTCGCCCTCGGCTTTCCGAATCTGGCTGCGGGACGCCTGTCGATCGACGCCTACAGCGCCGGCGGCTACTGGACCCACATCGGCCCTGGCGGCTGGTACACCGATGCGGTCCTGATGGGCAGTTCGCTAACCATCAGCCCTATGTCCTACGACAATATCGGCGCCACCACGCATGGCTATGCCGAGGATGCATCGTTCGAAGCCGGACTGCCGATTCCGCTGCCAGCCCATCTGAGCATCGAGCCACAAGCCCAGCTGATCTGGCAGCACACCTCAATAGACGATCTCAACGACGGCATCTCGAGCGTATCGTTTCATTCCGCGAACGGTCTGATCGGCCGGCTGGGGCTTCGGCTAGAAGGCAAGTTTGAAGGTGGTGGGGCAATCTGGGAGCCGTACTTGCGCGCCAATCTGTGGCGCTACTTCAACGGTACCGACGAGGTGAGCTTCGCGGGCAGCACCGTGATCCCGACCAGCGTGCCAGCGACCGCAGCCGAGTTCGGCCTGGGCATCGCCGCGCATTTGAGCGCGCGTGGCAGCGTGTATGCCGCGGCCGGTTATACGACCAACGTGAACGGTGCGCATCGGAGCATCGTGGAGGGCAATGTGGGGGTGCGCTGGAGCTGGTGAAGCTCGATTTGATAGGACTACTGCGCCCGGACGTGGTTGCGCTGCTGGTCTCGCAGGCATCGAGCTCGTCAAAGCGTCAACGGGACGCCGCCACGATCTGCGCAACCTGCACATACTCGGCGACCGACACATCCTCGGCACGCCGCTGCAGATCGAAGCCGAGCGCCTCGAAATCCACCGTGTCGCGATACGCGCCCAGCGTATTGCGCAGCATCTTGCGACGTTGCGAGAACGCGGCGGTTACGACCTCGCCGAGCACGCGTTCGTCGACCTTCGGCAATTCGTGTGGCTCGAACGGAATCATCCGCACGATCGCCGAATCGACCTTGGGCGGCGGCTGGAAAGCTTCGGGTGGCACATCGAGCTGTTTGTCGATCACGTAGCGGTACTGCAGCATCACCGAGAGGCGGCTGAATGCCTTGTTACCCGGCTCCGCCACCATCCGCTCGACCACTTCGTTCTGCAACATGAAGTGCTGATCGATCACGCAATGCGCGAACGAAGTCAGGTGGAACAGCAGCGGGCTCGAAATGTTGTACGGCAGGTTGCCGACAATGCGCAGCGTCGGCTTGCCCTCGGCCACGCTAGGCCCCACGGGCAACGCCAGCGAACCGAAGTCGAAGTCGAGCGCATCGCCCGAGTGCAGTTCGAGCAGATCGCCGAACTTCTTCTTCAACCGCACGATCAGATCGCGATCGAGTTCGACCGCATGCAACGGCGTCTCCGGCGTGGCGAGGCGTTCGATCAGCGGCTCGGTGAGCGCGCCCAGACCCGGTCCGATCTCGACCATGCGTTCGCCGCGTTGCGGCCGGATCACGTCGACGATCGAATCGATCACACCCGTGTCGACCAGAAAGTTCTGTCCGAAACGCTTGCGCGCGAAATGGCCCTGGTGCTGTCTGCTGGTGGACATCGAATGACGCTACAAAAAGGTACGGGAAAAAAATCAGGCGGCGCGACGGTGGCGCGCCATCGAGACTGCAGTGTCGATGGCGGCAATCAGACTGCCCGCATCCGCGCGGCCGGTGCCTGCGAGGTCGAGCGCCGTGCCGTGATCGACGGACGTGCGGATGATCGGCAGCCCGAGCGTGACATTGATGCCTTCGCCGAAGGTCGCGTACTTCAGAACTGGCAGACCCTGATCGTGGAACATAGCGAGCACGCAATCGGCTTCGGTCAGGTAACGCGGCTGGAATAGCGTATCGGCCGGATAGGGGCCGCGGGCATCGATGCCTTCGTCGTTCGCCAGCTTCAGGGCCGGCGCGATCACATCGATTTCCTCGTGCCCCAGATAACCGTTTTCGCCCGCATGCGGGTTCAGGCCGGTCACGAGAATACGCGGCGCCGGCAAGCCGAAATGGTGACGCAGGTCGTGGTCGATGATCCGCAGCGTGCCGAGGATACTGTCGACCGTCAGCGCCGCCGAGACATCTTTCAGCGGCAGATGAGTCGTAGCCAGTGCAACGCGCAGCGGCCGCTGGCCGGTGCCGGCCAGCATCATCACCACGTGCGGCGTGTGGGTGCGCTCGGCCAGATATTCGGTGTGGCCGGTGAACGGCACACCGGCGTCGTTGATGGTGCTCTTTTGCAGCGGTGCGGTGACGATCGCGTCGAACTGGCCGCTCACCGCGCCGTCGATCGCGCTATCCAGCAGGTTCAGCACGTAACGGCCATTCGCGGCGGTGAGCTTGCCCGCCTGCGACGGCACGCCGAGCGGCTGATGCTGCATGCGGACCCGATGGTGACCAGCGTGACCCTGCCCATGACTGGGTCCCAATAACGCTGCCCAATCCACGCCAACTGCCTTGGCGCGCGCCGCGAGCAGGTCCGCATCTCCAAGCACGGTGAACTGTGCATCGGGCCAATGGGCTGCCGCCCCCGCCAGCGCCTGCGCAGTCAGCTCGGGACCGACGCCGGCGGGTTCGCCGGTTGTGATCGCGATCTGCAGCGGGACGTGAGACGGTTGGGCAGCGCTCGTCATGATGCTTACTGCAGGTTCGGCTTGCCGATCTTCACATCGACATACGCCGTATCGCGCAATTCACGCAGCCAGTCCGCATAGGCTTGCTCCGCCTTGCGCTGACCGATGGCCTGGCGCGCCAGATCCATCTGCTGAGCAACCGAGCCTTCGGCGTCGCGGCGGCCCAGCACCTGAATCAGGTGATAGCCGTATTCGCTGCGCACCGGATCGCTGACCTGGCCGTCCTGCAAGCTGTTCATGGCACGCTCGAATTCCGGCACGGTTTCGCCCGGACTGATCCAGCCGAGGTCGCCGCCTTGCGCTGCCGAACCGTCCTGCGAATAGGTGCGGGCAAACTTGGCGAAGTCGCCGCCTTCCGAGATCTCACGCTTGATTTCGAGCAGTTTTTGACGCGCCTGCGGCTCCGACATGCCGTCGCCGACGCGCAGCAGGATGTGGCGCACATGCGTCTGCGTGAGGTGGGTCGAATCGGCGCTCGCTGCACCCTGGCTTGCGCGGCGCTCAACGAGGCGCATCACCTCGAAACCATCCGCGGTGCGGATCAGATCGGGGTTCACCTGGCCCGGACGCAGCGTCGCCGCCGCCTTCACGAACTCAGGCGGCAGTTGCGAGGTGGACTGGAAGCCCATGTCGCCGCCCTTCGAAGCATCCGCTGCCTGCGAATTCGACTTGGCGAGCCTCTCGAACTTCGAGTCGCCGCTGGTCGCCTGCTGCAGGATCCCCTGGGCCTTCTGCTCGGCGGCGACGATGTCGGCCTCCGTCGCATTGGCCGGCACCTTGATCAGAATATGTTCGAGGTGCAGATCGCTCGTCAGCCCGACGTTCGGTCCACGCTGGCTGGCAATGTAGTTCGCCACTTCGGCGTCCGACACCGTCACCTTGCTGTCCACTTCCTTTTCGCGCAGACGCGACAGGGTCAGTTCCGTGCGGGCGTCGTTCGTGAAGGTGGCCCAGGGCACGCCTTGCGCCTCGATCTTCGAGCGGTACACGTCGAGCGGCAGATTGTTGGCCGCCGCGAGCCGTTCGAGCGTCTTCTGCACCGCTGCGTCGTCGACGGTGATGCCGTCTTCCTTGGCGCGCTGCAACTGGATGCGCTCCAGCACCATCTGGTTCAACACCTGCTGGCGCAACTGGTCGATCGGCGGAACCGGCGCGTTTTGCTGCTGCAGGCGCCGTGCGATCAGGCCAAGGCGCTCATCGAGCTCGCGCTGCGTGATGACGCCGTCATTGACCACCGCGGCGATCGTGTCGACCGTTTGGCCATTGCTGGAGGCCGCCTGCGTCGGCTGCCCGCCTGCGTTGGGTAGATCCTGCGCCTGTGCTGGCGCAACCGACAGGAAAGAGGCCACAAGGGCCAGACTGGCCGCAAGCGATGGCAAGCGAAGCTTTTTCATGATTCCCACAGATACTCCAATGATGTCGGGCGCGCCCCGCCCGTCTTTGCGCATTTATAGACGATCAAACGACCGTCAGTCGTAGTTGGTAAAACGCGCCTCCGGCGCCGGAGGCGGCGGCAGCGGCGTATAGCCCGGCACGGCCCCGCGGAACGCGGCAATCAAGCCGTTGTCCACACTCGACAGACCCTTGAACGTGATTTGCGCAAGGAAACGCGTTCCCTGCTCCGGTAGCCCAAGGGTGTTGACCCCGTCTGCATAACGCTGAATCCCGACGCCCAGCACCCAGCAGTCCGCATCGTACTGCAGGCCAACCAGGCTATCGACGATCGCCCGTCCCTGCAGATCGTAGTTCAGGCGCGCCACACTATACACGTGGTGCGTGAGCGGCCACTGTGCCGAAATGGTGATCTGGCTGACCGGCGTGAAATCCAGCGTCGTATCGGCACGCGTGTAACGATAGGCGACGTTGATTACCTTGCCCGATTCCGGACTGAAACCGAAGCCGACACTGGCCTGGGTCAGCTGGTTATTGTCGGCATTATATTGGACCGCGGTTTCCGACGCGAAACCGCCCCCTACCTTCAATGACATGCCGGCAATCAGGTCCGAATGGGTTGCCTCTGCCGGTGTCTGCGTAGGCAGCAGCGTGACGCGCTGGTCCTGGAAATAATACTGTTGTGCGAGCACGAAGCGCGCACGCTCGTCACCCGTCGCCGCGTCGATGAAACGCGTGGTAAGGGCTGCGGTCAGCCGGTTCGCGTCGGCGATCCGGTCGTCGCCGACGAACGTATTCGGCGTGAAGATTTCCGCGAGCCCGAAATCCGCGTCGGCCGTGTCGAACAGCGGCGCGAAGGTCTGATTGTGATACGGCGTGTACACGTAGTACAGGCGCGGCTCGAGGGTCTGGATATAGTCCTGGCCGAACAGCCGCACCGAACGCTCGAAAATCAGCCCGGTGTCGAACGAGAAGGTCGGAACCGACTCGGTGAAATCCTTCGGTTGTCCGACCGGCGATCCCGATCCGATGTTGCTCAGGTTGTACGACGCGAAGTGGTACTGCACCTTCGGTGTAACGAAGTAGCCAGGGCCCACGACCGAGTACGACACGTACGGATCGAAGGTGACCCGGTCGCCTTCAGTCGAATCCGCCGTGGTGATGCGAAACCGCGAGAAATCGCCGGTCGCGCCGTAATCGAAACCGCCGACGTTGTACTGGTTGTACTTGACGTTCAGTTCCGGCTCACGTCCGTATGGCGCCACCGAAGGCGTGATCGTCTGCCAGTTTTGCTCGCGCGCCAGCACCGACCACGGGCCGTTGTTGTACGTCAGCCCCGCTTCCTGCTGGTAAAGCAGCTGCGTGCCGTTGAGAATATTGCTGGAGGTCGAGCCAAGGTCTTCCGGAAAGGAATTATCCGAAACCTTGTTGTAATAAACGTAGCCGCCGAAGCCGTTACCGAAGTTCTGGTTATGCTGGAGGAACAGCGCCCAACGGTTCGTCCTCGTGATGTTGTCGTCGGGCAGATACGTGCCGGTGATCGAGCCCGAGTAATCCGGCGAAAGATAGCGGAAGGTCGCATTCTGCTCCAGACCGCGCTTCGAGATGTAGTTCGGCGAAATCAGCAGATCGCGGTTCGGCGCGATATTGAAGTAATACGGTATGTTCAGCTCGAAGCCGTTACTCGAACTGAGCGAAAAAGTGGGCGGCAACAGGCCGCTGCGCCGGTCGCCCGAGAGCGGGAACGACAGCCACGGCGAGCCGAAGATCGGTATGCCCTGGAAGAACAGCACGCCGTTGTGTGCCACGCCTTCGTCGGCGCCGGTGTCGAAGTCGAACTCGCTGCCGCGGATGTACCACGCCGGATTGCTCTCGCACTGACACGCCGTGTAAGTGCCCTGGGTGAACACCGAGCGCTCGTTGTCGAGCATGTCGACACGCGCCGCGCTGCCCGAGCCGCCCGTCATGTTGAAGTGATACTTCGGCGAGGGCATGTAGCCTTCGCTCGAATCAACCTGCATATGCGCTTCCGGCCCCACGAAGGTGGCGCCGTTATTGATCACGACCACCTTGCCATAGCCGTCGGCCATGTCGGTGTCCTGATCGTAGTGCAGCGCGTCGCCCTTGATCGTGAAGGTGGGACGGCGCACTTCGGCGGAACCCTTGGCCGCCAGGTCCTGATCCGTCGTGCCGCTCGTGTAGTCGCCGAGCACGAAGGTGGCCGCTCTCTGGTCCGGCTTCAACGGATGCTCTTCGAGCTGGGGGGCTAGCCTCATGCCCCAGGGCGCGTCGATAGGCTGCGGCTGCGCGGCGTCGCCCGACAACTGGGCGTGCGAGAGCGCGGGCATCAGGCTCGGCACGGCAATCAACGCCGCGACGAGCCGCCTTCTGCGGGGCACGCCGCCACGAGAGGGGGTCGTTTGGGAAAGCTGTCTTGGCGGCATGTATCGTTTGGCGAATTGGCCCGACCGCCCGCTCCTGCAACCACGATCCTCCGCCTGAGCAGCCTGACCGTGATGGTCGGCGACCCATCAATCAAAATTTACAACCGGTCGAACGATGAGGCGGGCGGTGAAGCGGGGCGAGCGAAAGCTGGCGTGCGTCGTGTCAAAAAAGTCGTGGGGTATTATATGGCAAGACGTTGCCCCCCTGAATTTGCCTTCCGGTTTTCATGACGCTGCCCTCCGATTCCACTTCTCCCGACGCCCGCCTGCAACTGCTCACCGCTTGGCTGGAGAGTCACGCGAACCGTTATGCACTCGACCTTGCAACGCTGGTACCCGCTTCCAGCGACGCAAGTTTTCGCCGCTATTTCCGCCTGAAGGGTAAGAATTTGAAAGACGCGGCAAGCACCACGCTGATCGCCGTCGACGCCCCGCCGCCGGAAAAGTGCCGCGAATTTGTGCAGGTGGCGCAACTGCTGAGCGCGGCCGGCGTGAATGTCCCGCAGGTGCTGGAGGTCGATTTCGAGGCCGGCTTCATGCTCGTCACCGATCTTGGCACCACCTCCTACCTCAGCGCGCTGACGCCGGACAACGCAAAGGCGCTGATGCGCGACGCGCTCGACGCGCTGATCCGCTGGCAACTGACATCGAAGCCGGGTGTGCTGCCGCCGTTCGACGAAGCGTTCCTGCGCCGCGAGATGGAGTTGCTGCCGGAGTGGTTCATCGGCCGGCATCTCGGCCGCGAAGTCGACGAGAAGACCCGCGGGCTGCTCGACCGCACGTTTGCGTTGCTGATCGCCAGTGCCCAGGCACAGCCGCAGGTTTTCATGCTGCGCGATTACATGCCGCGCAACCTGATGGTGATGCCGGAGCCGAACCCGCTGAACCCCGGCGTGCTCGACTTCCAGGACGCGGTCTATGGTCCGATTACCTATGACGTCGCCTCGCTGTTGCGCGATGCCTTCCTGAGCTGGGACGAGGAGTTCGAGCTCGATTGCTTCGTGTACTACTGGGAGCGCGCGAAAAAAGCCGGCCTGCCGGTCGATGCCGATTTCGGCGAGTTCTACCGTCAACTCGAGTGGATGGGCCTGCAGCGGCACATCAAGGTGCTGGGCCTGTTCTGCCGGATCAACTACCGCGACCACAAACCGCATTACATGAAGGACCTGCCGCGCTTTATCGGTTATGGGCGCAAGGTCGCCGGGCGCTACCGTCCACTTGCACCTTTTGCGAAGCTGCTTGATGAGCTCGAAGGCCGTGCCGGCGAAGTCGGCTATACCTTCTGAGCTTTCCGAACAATGACGATGTCTCTCACCAAAGCGATGATCTTCGCCGCCGGGCGCGGCGAACGGATGCGTCCATTGACGGACCACACCCCGAAGCCGCTGCTCGAAGTAGGCGGCAAACCGCTGATCGTCTGGCAGATCGAGCGTCTCGCGCAAGCCGGACTCCGGACCATTGTGATCAATCATGCATGGCTCGGCGAGCGTTTTGAAGCGGCGCTTGGCGACGGGTCGCGCTGGGGGGTGGAGCTGCGCTATTCAGCCGAGCGGGAAGCGCTGGAAACGGCCGGCGGGATTGCGCAGGCGTTACCGCTGCTGGAAGACGCTCCGGCAGCCGAAGGCGCGCCCGGCGAGATCTTTGTCGGCGTGGCCGGTGATGTCTATGCCGACTTCGATTACGCATCGCTGCGTGCGCACGCTACGCGGCTCGCCTCGCAGGCGGAGCCGGGCATGCATCTGGTGCTGGTGCCGAACCCGCCGTTTCATCCTGCGGGCGATTTCGGCCTGGTCGACGGTGTGGTGTTGCCCGATGGAAAGCCTCGTCTCACGTTCGGCAGCATCGCGTTGTACGACACGCGTATGTTCCGTGCGCTGGCGCGCGGCACGCGGCGTGCGCTGACGCCGTACTACTTCGAAACGGTTGCGCGCGGCCTCGCGAGCGGCGAAGTGTATGAGGGACTGTGGGATAACGTCGGGACGGTCGCGCAGTTGCAGGCGCTTGATGACCGGCTAAGGCAGGCTGCGGCACAATCGTAACGGCCTGGTTGACCATGGCCAGGCATAAATTGCTTCGGCCACGCATAGATACTCTGGCCACGCCTGGCTAGCGCCCACCCTCACCGGCCACTACCGCTTCGGGCGCGTCCTCCCCTTGTGCGGCGCGTTGCTGCTGCAGCGCCCACATCTGCGCGAACAACCCACCGGCTGTCAGCAACTCCGCGTGCGTGCCGCGCTCGACGATACGCCCCTTGTCCATCACGATGATCTGCTGCGCATGCACGACGGTCGATAACCGGTGCGCAATGATCAGCGTGGTCCGCTCGCGGGCGATCAGGTCGAGCTCATGCTGAATGGCGCGCTCGGAGCGCGAATCGAGCGCGGAGGTCGCCTCGTCGAACAGCAGGATCGGCGGGTTCTTCAGGATCGTGCGGGCAATCGCCACGCGTTGCTTCTCGCCGCCGGACAGCTTCAGTCCGCGCTCGCCGACCGGCGTCTCGTAACCGTTCGGCAATCCTTCGATGAAATCGTGAATGTGTGCGGCGCGCGCCGCGGCAATCACTTCGTCGCGCGTCGCCGACGGGCGGCCATAGGCGATGTTGTAATAGATCGAATCGTTGAACAGCACCGTATCCTGCGGCACGATGCCGATCGAAGCCCGCAGCGAGTCCTGCGTCACATCGCGGATGTCCTGGCCGTCGATCGTAATCGCGCCGCCCGTGCCACGCTCCAGATCGTAGAAGCGGAACATCAGGCGAGCGAGCGTCGATTTGCCGGAGCCGCTGTGGCCAACCACCGCGGTCGTGGTGCCGGCGGGAATCGTGAAGCTCACGTCATGCAGGATCTGCCGCGCCGGTTCATACGAAAAGTTGACGTGTTCGAAACGCACTTGAGCGCCGCTCACGATGAGGTCTGGCGCATCAGGCGTATCCGGTACTTCCTGCGGCGCACTGAGGAGCGTGAACATGCGGTCCATGTCGGTGAGGCTCTGCTTCAGCTCGCGATACACCACGCCGAGAAAGTTCAGCGGAATGTAGAGCTGCAACATAAACGTGTTGATCAGCACCAGGTCGCCGAGCGTGAGCTTGCCCGCCATCACGCCTTCGGTCGCGCGCCACAGGATAAAGACAAGCCCCGCGCCGATAATTGCCTGCTGGCCGAAATTGAGCACCGACAGCGAATTCTGCGATTTGATCGCCGCGCTGCGGTAGCGCTGCAGGTTTTCGTCGTAACGCTGCGCTTCCCACTCTTCGTTGCCAAAATATTTGACGGTCTCGTAATTGAGCAGCGAGTCGATCGCCCGCGAGTTGGCGCGCGAGTCGAGATCGTTCATCGTGCGGCGAAAGTGCGTGCGCCACTCGGTCATCTTCACCGTGAACGTGATGTACACGGCCAGCGCCACGAACGTGACGATCGCGTAATACACCTCGTATTTGACGATGAAGAAGCCGAGCACGAGGCCCACTTCGACCAGCGTCGGCAGAATGCTGTAGAGCGAATAGGAAATCAGCTGCGTGATGCCGCGTGTGCCGCGTTCGATGTCGCGCGACATGCCGCCCGTCTGCCGTTCGAGGTGAAAGCGCAGCGACAGCCCATGCAGATGACGGAACACTTTTAGCGCGAGCTGCCGCACCGCGCTTTGCGTCACCTTCGAGAAGAGGATTTCGCGCAACTCGGTGAACAGCGACGTGGACAACCGCACTACGGCATAGGCGACCACCAGCAGACCGACACCGCCCAGCAGCACGATGGCCGGCGCATGATCCGCGCGTCCGAGCGCCGTCAGATGCCGCACCGACGCGAGGCTGTCGACGATCCGCTTCATCACGATCGGCACGCCGAGATTGGCGACCTTCGCGCCGATCAGGCACGTGAGCGCAAGCACCACCCGCCCCCTGTATGTGGCGAGGTAGGGCAGCAGCGAGATGATCGTCTGCCAGTCGTTGCGCGGCTGGGTCGAGATCGGCGAGAGTTCGGAGGAGGCGGAGGAGCGGCGCATGGGGATCAGCTGGCGGTGGGGACGGAATCGACAGAGGCATCGGCAGGGCGTGTCGCCATCTGGTACCCGCCGCTCGCGCAATCCCGGCGGCAGGCATTTCGGCGCGCGACCCGGCTGGGCGCTTTCCCGTACAATTCCTGATCTCTCTATTGTCGCAGAAGCCGGCTGGCGCCGCTTTCCACGGGCTGGCCGGTTGCCGGTTGTCATGTTGTCGTGAAGAACCCGCCTGCTGGTCGAGCCAATCTGTTTCTCATGGGTGCCCCGATGAACGATCAACTTCAACTTCCGCAAAAATCCTGCGCGCTGCGCGTCGTGCCGCAACCGTCCGACGCCAATGTTCACGGCGATGTGTTCGGCGGCTGGATCATGGCGCAGGTCGATATCGCCGGGTCCATTCCCGCCAGCCGGCGCGCTAACGGGCGGGTGGCGACCATCGCGGTCAATTCGTTCGTGTTCAAGCAGCCGGTGTTCGTCGGCGATCTGCTGAGCTTTTATGCGGATATCGTCAAGACCGGCAATACCTCGGTCACGATTGAAGTCACGGTGTACGCGCAGCGGATGAGTCTCGCGGAAGAAGTGGTGAAGGTCACCGAAGCGACCCTGACGTACGTCGCCACCGATAGCGACCGTCGTCCCCGCGCGTTGCCCTCAATCGACTAGACGAGGCGGCGAGGCGGGCAGCTGCTCGCCTCTTCCGGCGGCTTGCTCAGGCCAGCGTCCAGTCCTTGCGCAGCAGGCTGAACTGTAGCAGGTCATGACGCTCACCCTGCCAGTAACCGGCTTCGCGCGCCCGCCCTTCCTGTACGAAGCCGAGGCCGTGCGCCAGCTTGAGCGAAGCGGCATTGTCCGGATGAATCTGCGCTTCGATGCGGTTCAGCTTCATTTGCTCGAAGCCCCACGCGAGCGCCGCGGACAACGCTTCCGACATCAGCCCGGCGCCACGCGCCGAGCGAGCCAGTTCATAGCCGACCGTACAGGTCTGCCAGCCGCGATTCCATTTGAACAATCCGCACGAGCCGATCAGCATCGTGTCGGACTTGCGTTCAATCCCCCAGCGCACTCCCGGGTTGGGCATCTTGCGCCAACCGGCAAAAGTCTCGATCAGCTTTTGCGCCTGCCGGACATCGACCATCGGGTCGACGCCGTACCAGCGCATGCTGGGCGCGTCGCCGTGAATCGCAAACAGCGCCGGGGCGTCGCCGGCGACGAGTTCGCGCAGCAGCAGCCGTTGCGTTTCGAGCGCGGGGAAGTCGCTCATCGAGCACCTGGGGAATGAGGAAATGCGAGGGCCAATTCTACACGGCCACCCACGCATGCCGACGCGATATGGGCTGAGATAGCCTCACAGGCTTCGATCGAGAATCGCCAGAAATTTTGTGCGCTCAGTTTGTTCGGAGACGCGAAAGCGCTCCCATTCGGTGCTCACGCGCAAATCCGCAAACAGGCCCGCTGCGTCCTCATGAAAATGCAGAAACGCTTTGCCTTTGCGATAGAAAACGCCCGGACGCGGCTCCTTGAGTTCTCCGCGCTCGCGTATCGAGCCGATCAGAACTGCGAGCGTGTCGAGTGCCGCCGAACCTGCATGCTTCATCTATCGCGCTCCCTCACAGATGCCGGTAATAAACCGTCGTCGCGCAAAACTCGCCGTCGGGCATCAGCGCGTACTTCGGCACGACGCCCACACGCTGCCACCCGGCCTTTTCGTACAAGCCCTCCGCCGCGCCGCCGGTGACGGTATCGAGCACCAGCACGCTCCTGCCCTCGTCACGCGCGGTATCTTCGACCGCCGCCATCAGGCGCTGCGCGATACCTCGCCGCCGCGCCTTGCGGCACACAAGCATCTTGCCGACGTCCGCACGATGCGGCTGATTGTCGGGTTGCGCGAAGATCAACTGCACTGTACCGAGTATCTCGCCCGCGCGGCTCTCCGCAATCAGCAGCGCCCGCTCGTTGCGCGCCACGCCCTCGGCGACGCCGCGCCAGAACCCGAGCGCTTTCTCGCGCGCGAGCGGCAACATATAGCCCACTGACGCCCCGCCTTCCACACAATCGATCAGCACGTCCGCCAGCGCGTCTACACAGGCGACAGCCTCATTGGCGCCGATCCGGCGCACGCTAACGTCTTCGCTCATCCGTTTCTCCTTGCCGGCGTGAATGGCGCAAACGGTGTAAAGGGCACGCTGGTCAGCGCCACCAGATAGCGGGCCGGCTCGCGCGTGGGATTACGAAACGCCGTGGGACAGTCGAGCCTCATCGAAAGACAGTCGCCCGCCTCCAGACGCCAGTGCGCGTCGCCCACCGTCATCTCCATCACGCCTTCGATCATCCAGACCTGCTGATGAATCTCGACGTCGCGCTCGCTGGTGTCGTAAGCAACCTGCTGCCCCGCCGGAAAGTTGACCTCGACCAACTGGATCGGCGAGCGTGCCGCAGACGACAGGTTGCGGCGGACATAGCCCGAAGTCGGATCGGTCCATACCGGCTGCTCGCCAGCGCGGGACATCGGTGAAGGCTCGGCGGACTCGCTTGCGCTGTCTTCGAATAGCGAAGCGAGCGTCACGCGCAGGGCGGTGGCGAGCTTGTCGAGCACGGTTGCCGTTGGGCTGCTCTGACCGCGCTCGATCAGCGAGATCGTGGAGCGGCTCACGCCGCTGCGTTCGGCAAGCGTGTCGAGGGAATAGCCCTGGGCGTCGCGAAGCTCACGCACACGGCTGGCGATCCGGTTGTTGATATCCATGAATCCAGTTTAATGGAAAATAAATCCAGGAAACTAGATTTTTACCGCTACGCCACCATCGCCGCCGCCCCAGCCTGCAGCAAGGCAGGAATCGCGTCGGTCGGCATCGGTCTCGAGAAGAAGTAGCCCTGCATTTCGTCGCAGGCGCGCTCTTTGAGAAAATCGAGTTGCTCCGATGTCTCCACGCCTTCGGCGATCACCTGCAGGTTCAGCGAATGCGCGAGCGCGATGATGGCCGACGTAATCGTCTCGTCGTCGCCCGATGTGCCAATGTCCGACACAAACGAGCGGTCGATCTTCAGGCGGTCCACCGGAAAGCGCTTCAGATAGCTAAGGCTCGAATAGCCGGTGCCGAAGTCGTCGATGGCGAGCCCGATGCCCAGCGCGTGCAGCGAGTTGAGCATCAACACCGCTTCTTCGGCGTTGCGCATGATGGTGCTTTCGGTGAGTTCAAGTTCGAGGTATTGCGGCTCGAGTCCAGTCTCCGCGAGGATCTGCGTGACCACCTTGGCGATGTCGTGGTGCTGGAATTGCCGCGCCGAGAGGTTCACCGAGACGCGCGCCGGCGGCAAACCCTCGTCCTGCCAGGCCTTGTTCTGGCGGCACGCCTCGCGCATCACCCACTCCGACAACGGCCCGATCAGCCCGCACTCCTCCGCCACCGGAATGAACGACGACGGCGGGATCAGCCCCACCTCCGGGTCGCGCCAGCGCACCAGCGCCTCCATGCCGACGATCTGTCCGGTCACGATATCCACCTGCGGCTGGTAGTGCAGCAGGAACTCGTTATCGCGCAAGGCGCGCCGCAGACGTCGTTCGAGACTCAGCCGCGCGCCGGCGCTCACGTTCATCTCCGGCTGGTAGAACTGGAAGTTGTTACGGCCCATGTCCTTCGCGCGATACATCGCGAGGTCGGCCTTCTTCATCAGGGTTTCGGTGTCGTCGCCGTCCTGCGGGAACAGGCTCGCGCCCATGCTGCAGCCCACGTACAGCTCGGTGCCGTCGAGCCACACCGGCTCGGAGATCGACGCGCGCACGCGCTCCATCCACGCAATCAGCGACTGCTCGTCGACGGTGTCGGTCATCACGATCACGAATTCGTCGCCGCCATGCCGTGCCACCGTGTCGCTCGCGCGGGCGCAGCGCGCCAGGCGCTCGGCGACGACGCCCAATAGCCGGTCGCCGACGCTGTGTCCGAGGCTGTCATTGACGTTCTTGAAGCCGTCCAGATCGATAAACACGACTGCGACACCCTTGTGGTGGCGCCGGGCGACGATCAGGGCGTGCTGCAGACGGTCGCGCAGCAGATTGCGGTTGGGCAGCCGGGTCAGGCTGTCGTAGTTCGCCTGGTATTCGAGCTGCTCCTGATAGCGCATCAGGTCGGTGACGTCGTTGATGACGCCGATGTGATGCGTGGTCTCGCCATCCGGATTCGGCACCGGCGCGATAAACAGCTGGTTCCAGAACAGCGCGCCGTCCTTGCGGTAATTGCGCAGCACCGCGCTCACTTCGCGATTGGCCGCAAGCGACTGGCGGATCGCCGAAATCCCTTCCTGATCGCGGTCGTCGCGTTGCAGCAGGCGGCAGTCCTGGCCGATCACCTCGGCCGGATCGTAGCCGGTGATGCGCTTGAACGCCGGATTCACGTATTCGATCAGATTGCCCGTCTCGGTCGGCCCGGTGATCAGAATGGCGTTGACGCTCGCATCGAGCGCGCGGCTTTGCAGACGCAGCGCCAGATCGGCGCGCTTGCGCTCGGTGATATCGGTGTAAGAACCGAGCACACCGATCACACGGCCGTCGCTATCGGTGAACGGCAGCTTGCTCGTCACTGTGGTGCGATGCACGCCGTCGATCACCAGGTCGGCCTCGAAGTTCATCTTTGGCACGCCGGTGGTGATCACTTCGACGTCGTGCGCCTGCACCTGATCGGCCAGCGCGCGCCAGGGCAGATCGTGATCGGTCTTGCCCACCACCTGCTCCGGATACGCCAGCCCGGCATCGCGAGCAAACGCCATGTTGCAGCCCAGATAACGCGATTGCTGATCCTTCCAGAAAATCCGCTGAGGAATATTGTCGATCACCGTTTCGAGCATCTGGTTCGAGCGCTGTGCCTCGGCTTCGGCATTGATCTGCTCGGTGACGTCATCGGCCAGCACGAAGATCGCGGGGCGGCCCATGTAGGTCAGCGAGTGATACGAGATGTCGGCGCTGATCGTCGAGCCGTCCTTGCGCCGGTGATGCCAGACGCCGGCCATCGTGCGGCCCTGGTTGGGGCCATCGTCGCTGCGCAACAGATGCGACTCGAGGCGGCCGATCTCGCCGTTCGGACGGATCGCGCGGACCGTCATTGCAAGGAATTCGCTCTCCGAATAGCCGTATTGCTGGACGGCTGCCGCGTTGACCGCGAGAAAACGCAGCGTCTCGCGATCGAAGATGTACATCGGCACGGGATGGGTGTCGAACAGGCCGCGAAAGCGTTCGTCGTTGCGGTACAGGGCCTTGGCCATCCGCAGCCGCTCGCGCGCCGCGCTTTCACGTGCGCCGAACGTGAAGATCAGGAGCGAGCAACCGGCCAGCATTGTGACGATCAGCAGCAGCATCGCGTGCTGCGTACGCCGGTGCGATTCCGCCAGCGACACCTGCAAGGCGCGGTTTTCCTGCTGCCGCAACGCTGCCAGCGCCGTTTCCACGTGATCCAGTTCCATGCCGAGCTGCGTGTAGGCCGACGCCGCCCATGCTCGCGATTCGTCCGGGCCGCTCGCCTGAGCCAGCGCCAGTGCGGCCGCGATTTCCTGCTGCAGTGTCCGGCTCTCGCTACTCAGCTTGCCCAGTGTGGCGGCCATGGCCGGTTCGTCGGCGAGTTCCGCCGCGAGCCTGTGCTCGAGCCCGGCGAGCGAAGCCGACATCACCGACGCCGCATCGGCCGGTCCGGGCCGCCCGGTCGCCTCGAAGCGGCCCAGCGTCGCGAGGCCGTCATCGAGCGCCGAGCGATAAGCGTCGAGATTCTGGCGGATGTCAGTCGAGCGGAGCGTGCGCACGTCGGCATCGCGCTGGCCGCAGATCTGCGTGTAGGCGACAAACGCGTTCGCGCCGACCGCTGCGGCGACGACTGCCAGATTGATCAGTAACCGCCTCGATAGGAAAGGAGTCATGGGTTCCGAACGTTATTCGTTCTGCAGGCGGGAGTGCGCTGAGGTCCGTGCGCATGAATGCGTATGCAGCACGTGCTTGTTCTTGCCTCTGCGGGGTCTTTTTACGCGCCAACCCTTGGATAACGGCAACGAATCGGAACAGTTTGAGGGTGCGATGCAAAAATATTTGCGGGGCGGGGACGACTAGCCGGCCAGACCAAACTCTTTCATGGCGGGTACAAAGTCGTGGTTCGCTTCGGGTTTGCGCGACAGCTTGGTAAGCACGTAGCGTTTGAACGGCTCGAGCGTGGCCCACTGGTCGGTGCTCGGGGCGTGCAGGCTGGCGAGTGCCACCTGGTGCATCACGCCCTCCGGCACGGCGTTGGTCCGACGCCACGGGGGGGCGTCCTCGGGAGTGAACCATTCAGGCTCGACGTTGGCGTGCGTGCGCAGCATTTCGAACAGCGCATGATCGAAGTTCGGCTCGATGCTGGCGTCCTCTTCGACCGGAAAACGTGCGAGCAGCTTGCGGTCTTCGTGTGGCAGCATCTGCCACTGCGCGAGCGAAATGCGCAGCCCGAAGCGGTCGAGATTGAAGCGCACCGCCATCGGGATGTAGGTCAGATCTTCCGAAGACTCGACTTCGAAGTTGAACAGGAGCGGCGCCTCGTTGAGTCCCATGACAGTGTCCTCTTTGGTGGCGGGCCAACGCACAAAGCCCGCTTGAGGTATTTTAGAACCTTATTCGTGCGGCGGCGGCCCGGCCAGGCCGGGCTAGGGGACAGTTCCCCGCGCGCCGCATCGGTCTAGGAGTCAGGGTTTTGAACGAACTTGAAACGGCGGATCAACCGGGCGCTGTCGAGCGCCAGGTGCGCCGCCACCGCGGCGGCGCGGTGGAAACGGTCATTGACCACGTCGGTCAGGAGTGGCCTGTCGCGCTCGTCTTCAACGGCATTTCGCACGCTGTGATGATGTGCACGCCGCGCGATCTGGAGGCGTTCGCGGTCGGTTTTGCGATTTCGGAAGGGATCGTGGAGCGCGGCAGCGATATCCAGGACATCGAGGTGGCGCTGCATGACGGCGAAATGCCGCATGCCGAAGTGCAATTGCAGGTCGTGCAACAGGCCTTCGTCGAGCTGAA
Organism: Paraburkholderia sp. GAS82; assembly: GCF_050436285.1. NCBI lineage: Bacteria > Pseudomonadati > Pseudomonadota > Betaproteobacteria > Burkholderiales > Burkholderiaceae > Paraburkholderia > Paraburkholderia sp. GAS82. The sequence goes on along the minus strand of NZ_JBNDLX010000003.1, from coordinate 670,075 downwards.
GGAAAAGCGCCGCGCGCTCGCGGGCCGGACTGGCTGCGGCGTGTGCGGGATCGAAAGCATCGATCTGCTGGATCTGAAGCCGGAGCGCGTGCCTGACACGGGTTTTCTGCAGCGGCTCGCACCGGATGCGATTGCCCGCGCTGCACGTGAGCTGCCGGCGCATCAGGCGCTGACCAAACTGACCGGCGGCCTGCACGCGGCGGCATGGTGCGACGCAGAAGGCGCCATCCGCCTCGCATTCGAGGATGTAGGCCGTCATAACGCCCTGGATAAGCTGATCGGGCAGCTGGTGCTCGACCGGGCGGATACCAAGGACGGCTTTGTTTTCCTGTCGAGCCGTGCGAGCTATGAACTGGTGCGCAAGGCAGCACGCGTCGACGTGCCGATGCTGGCGACCATCTCGGCGCCGTCGTCGCTGGCGATTGCGATTGCACGCCAGGCCGGCGTACGGCTGGTGAGCTTTTGCCGCGAGGCCGGTTACGTCGACTACGACACGCTTGCGCCGACGTAAGCCCGTTGCCTGTTGCTGCTCAGTCGAACTGCCGGAAATCCGGCTTGCGCTTTTCGAAGAACGCCTTGAACGCCTCGCGCGCTTCCGGCGCGAGCAGCATCTTGCCGAAGTGCACGGCTTCATCGGACATCTGCGTTTGCAGTTCGTGGTGGCTCGCTCGCTTCATCAGCGACTTCGTCACACGCAGCGACGAAGCCGGCAGTGCCGCCAGCTTGACCGCTTGCTCGAGCGCGAATGCATCGACTTCCGCGGCCGGCAGCAGGCGGTTCACGAAGCCCATCTGTTGAGCTTCGCGCGCGTCGAACGCTTCACCCAGCAGCAGCTTTTCCGCTGCGGCCTGATAGCCGGCGACGCGCTGCAACAGCAGGCTCGAAGCCGCTTCCGGGCACAGCCCAAGTTGCGCAAACGGCAGCGAAAACGTCGCTGTATCGGCGGCATACACCAGGTCGCAATGCAGCAGCAGGGTCGTGCCGATCCCCACCGCCGGGCCCGCCACCGACGCCACCACCGGTTTCTCCGCCGAGCTGATCGCGCGCAGGAACTGGAACACCGGCGCGCTTTCGCCCATCGGCGGCGTCTTCATGAAATCTTCCAGATCGTTGCCGGCGCTGAAAATGCCGACGCTGCCGCGAATCAGGATCGCGCGCACGGACGTGTCGCCCTGCGCTTCGACCAGCGCATCGGCCATCGTCTGGTACATGGCGGCCGTAATCGCGTTCTTCTTGTCCGGCCGGTTGAAGGCAATCGTCAGCACGCCGTTGGCGCGCTCGACCAGAATGTCCATCGTCATCTCCTGTTAGTCCCGCTCAGTGCTGCGCAGTACTGCTTGTCGAGGCGGTAATGCGGCTGTGATGCGGCTGAATGAAAAAACGGTTCGCAGGCCTCAGGGCTTACGAACCGTTCTGAGGTCTTCAAAGGACCTGTGCGTACACGATTACAGACGCTCAATGATGCCCGCTGCGCCCATGCCCGTGCCAACGCACATCGTGACCATGCCGTACTTGTAGTTACGACGGCGCAGGCCGTGCACCACTGTCGACGCACGAATCGCGCCCGTCGCGCCGAGCGGATGGCCCAAAGCAATCGCGCCGCCGAGCGGGTTGATCTTCGACGGATCGAGACCGAGGTCCTGGATCACCGCCAGCGACTGCGCGGCGAACGCTTCGTTCAGCTCGATCCAGTCCAGGTCTTCGATCTTCAGACCCGCGGCCTTCAGCGCAGCCGGAATCGCTTCCTTCGGGCCGATGCCCATGATTTCCGGCGGCACGCCGCGCACGGCGAAGCTCACGAAACGCGCGAGCGGCGTCAGGTTGAACTCCTTCAACATCTTCTCCGACACCACGATCAGCGCGCCTGCGCCGTCCGAGGTCTGCGAGCTGTTGCCGGCCGTCACCGAACCCTTGTTGGCGAAGACGGTGCGCAGCTTGGCCAGACCTTCCAGCGACGTGTCCGCGCGCGGACCTTCGTCGAGCGCGACTTCGCGCGTCTTCACCTTCACTTCGCCGGTGGCGAGATCGGGGAAACGCTCGGTGATCGTGTAGGCGGCTATTTCGTCGTTGAACTCGCCGGCCTGCTGCGCGGCGATCGCGCGGCGATGCGATTCGACTGAGAACTGGTCTTGCGCTTCGCGGCTGATCTTCCAGCGCTCGGCGACCTTCTCGGCAGTCAGGCCCATGCCGTAGGCGATGCCGAAGTCTTCGCTACGATCGAAGATGTGCGGCGACATCGACGGCTTGTTGCCCATCATCGGCACCATGCTCATCGATTCGCAGCCGCCGGCGATCATCGCGTCGGATTCGCCGACGCGAATGCGGTCGGCGGCCATCGCCAGCGCCGTCAGGCCCGACGCGCAGAAACGGTTCACCGTGACGCCGCCCACCGTATTCGGCAGACCGGCAAGCAGTGCACCCATGCGGGCCACGTTCAGCCCTTGTTCCGCTTCCGGAATTGCGCAGCCAATGATGGCGTCTTCGATCACCTTGGTATCGAGACCGGGCACCTGCGCCACGGCCGCTTTGATCGCGTGCACCAGCAGTTCATCGGGGCGCGTGTTCTTGAACATCCCGCGCGGCGCCTTGCCGATCGGCGTGCGGCTCGCGGCGACGATGTATGCGTCTTGCAATTGCTTTGTCATTTGAAGAGCTCCTATGTCGGCCAGAGTTAGCGCTTCAACGCTTACTCTGGCCCCATGCGATTTATGCGGGCGATCGTCGCGCGTTAGTTACGCACCGGCTTGCCGGTTTGCAGCATGCCCATGATCCGTTCCTGCGTCTTCTGGGTGCCGAGCAGGTCGACGAACGCACGGCGCTCGAGTTTCAGCAGCCATTCTTCATCCACCAGGCTGCCCGCTTCGACATCGCCGCCGCACACGGCTTCGGCGATACGGCTCGCGATCAGGTAATCGTGATCGCTAATGAAACGGCCATCGCGCATATTGACGAGCGACGCCTTGATCGTCGCAATCGCCGAGCGGCCTGCAACCGGCACCTGCGTCACACGCAGCGGCGGACGATACCCGGCCGCGGCCAGCGCACGCGCTTCCTTCTTCGCCACATCGAGCAGCTCAAACACGTTGAAGACGATCGTGTCGGACGGCTTCAGGTAACCCATTGCACGGGCGTCGAGCGCGGAGGCCGAGACCTTCGCCATCGCGGCGTTTTCAAACGACTTCTGCACGAACTTCAGGAGATCGTTGGTGGCACCAGCCTGCGTCGCCGCTTCCGCTGCGCGCAGCGCCGCTTCCTTCAGACCGCCGCCAGCGGGAACCAGACCCACGCCCACTTCCACCAGACCGATGTAGCTCTCGATATGCGCCACACGCTTCGCGCTTTGCAGCACGAGTTCGCAACCGCCGCCGAGCGCGATGCCCGACACAGCCGAAACCACCGGCACGTTCGCGTACTTCACGCGCAGCATGCCTTGCTGGAACTTCTGCACGAACGGCTCGATACCCTTCGCGCCACCCGTCATGAACGCAGGCAGCGCCTCTTCCAGATTCGCGCCTGCCGAGAACGGACCGCCCGGCGTACCGAGCTTCAGCGACGTGGGTTGCCACACCACGAGGCCCTTGTATTCCTTTTCGGCCAGTTCGATCGCTTGCGTGAGGCCATCGATTACCGATGGTCCAATCGTGTTCATCTTGCTCTTGAACGAGACGATCAGGACGTCGTCCTCGCCCGCACGATCGTCGACCCATGCGCGAACCGCATCGGTTTCGAACAGCGTCTTGCCGAAAGTCTTCGGATCGGCACCGGTCTCGCCGACCAGCGGCGCACGGAACACCTGTTTGTCATAGACGCTCAAGGAAGAACGCGGCACGAAGGACTTCGAAGCCGGCGACCACGAGCCTTCGTTCGTATGCACGCCGCCCTTCTCGGCAACCGGACCTTCGAGCACCCACGACGGCAGCGGCGCGCTAGACAGCGCCTTGCCTGCGGCGATGTCTTCCTGCACCCACTCGGCGACCTGCTTCCAGCCGGCCGTCTGCCAGCCTTCGAACGGGCCTTCGTTCCAGCCGAAACCCCAACGGATGGCCAGATCGACATCACGCGCGTTATCGGCGATCGACTCCAGATGCACACCGATGTAATGGAACACATCGCGGAAGATCGACCACAGGAACTGCGCCTGCGGATGTTGCGATTCACGCAGCAGTTTCAGACGCTCTGCCGGCGGACGCTTGAGGATGCGGCCCACCAGTTCGTCGGCCTTCGCGCCGCCGTCGACATACTCGCCCGTCTTCGGATCGAGCACCTTGATCGCCTTGCCCTCCTTCTTGTAGAAGCCGCCGCCGGTCTTCTGACCGAGCGCACCCTTCTTCACGAGTTCGGCGAGCACGGCCGGTGTTTCGTAGACCGGGAAGAACGGGTCGTCCTTCAGGTTGTCCTGCATCGTCTTGATGACGTGCGCCATCGTGTCGAGACCGACCACGTCGGCGGTGCGGAATGTGGCCGACTTGGCACGGCCGAGACGCGAGCCCGTCAGATCGTCCACCTCGTCGAAACGCAGACCGAACTTCGCCGCTTCGGTGATGACCGCGAGGATCGAGAAAATGCCCACCCGGTTGGCGATGAAGTTCGGCGTATCTTTCGCACGCACGACGCCCTTGCCAACCACGCTCGTCAGGAACGTTTCGAGCTGATCGAGAATTTCCGGACGCGTCGCCGCGGTCGGAATCAGCTCGACCAGATGCATATATCGCGGCGGATTGAAGAAGTGCACGCCGCAGAAGCGCGACTTCAGTTCATCCGAGAAACCTTGCGACAGTTCGGTGATCGACAGACCCGACGTGTTGCTCGCGAAAATCGCGTTCGACGCGATATGCGGCGAGACTTTCTTGTACAGGTCGTGTTTCCAGTCCATCCGTTCGGCGATTGCTTCGATCACGAGATCGCACTCGGCGAGCTTCTCGATGTCGTCGTCGTAGTTGGCAGGCTGGATGTATTGCGCGTCTTCCTTCACGCCAAACGGCGCCGGCGACAGCTTCTTCAGATTCTCGATCGCTTTCAGTGCGATCGCGTTCTTCGGGCCTTCCTTGGCGGGCAGGTCGAACAGCAGCACAGGCACCTTGGCGTTGATCAGGTGCGCAGCGATCTGCGCGCCCATCACGCCGGCGCCGAGCACGGCTACCTTGCGAATGATCAGATTGCTCACGTCGTTCCTCCGGGGGAGTTATGCGGGTGTCGCGTAATGTTTGCGTGGATTTCGCGCGCGGTGCACGCGGGCTTCGCAATGCGTGGCTGGCGGCAGGGCCGCGCGTTTCAGGCACGCGCGGCCCTGCCGTGATGTGGCTTTAGAACAGCGACTCTTCGACGTCCATCAACGACTTCGAACCGGCGCGTGCCTGGCGAATCGTCATGGCCGTTTCCGGCAGCAGCTTGGCGAAGTAGAAGCGCGCGGTGGCGAGCTTGGCCTTGTAGAACGGATCGCCGGACGCTTCCTTGTCCAGGGCGATGCGCGCCATGCGGGCCCAGAAGTACGAGAACACCAGATGGCCGACGGTGCGCAGATACGGTACAGCCGCGGCGCCGACTTCGTCCGGGTTCTGCATGGCCTTCATGCCGATTTCCATGGTGAGCTTCTGCACCTTGTCGCCGATGTCGGCGAGCGGGTTCACGAACTCCTGCATTTCCGGCTTGATGCCTTCGGCTTCGACGAACTCCGTCACCAGCTTGCCGAACTTCTTCATCTTCGCGCCCATGTCGCCGAGGACCTTGCGGCCGAGCAGGTCGAGCGACTGGATCGCGTTGGTGCCTTCGTAGATCATGTTGATGCGCGCGTCGCGCACGTACTGCTCCATGCCCCACTCGGCGATGAAGCCGTGGCCGCCGTAAATCTGCATGGCGTGGTTGGTGCTCTCGAACGCGTTGTCCGAGAGGAACGCTTTCAGGATCGGCGTGAGCAGCGCGACGAGGTCGGCCGCGTCCTTGCGCACCGATTCTTCGGCGTGCGACAGTTCCTTGTCGATATGCAGCGCGGACCAGTACGAGAACGCGCGGGCACCTTCGGCGTAGGCCTTCTGCGTGAGCAGCATGCGGCGCACGTCCGGGTGCACGATGATCGGGTCAGCGGCCTTTTCAGGCGCCTTCGGACCGGTCAGCGAACGCATCTGCAGACGCTCTTTCGCATACGTCAGCGAGTTCTGATAGCCGATTTCGGTCAGCCCCAGGCTCTGCATGCCGACACCCAGACGCGCGGCGTTCATCATCACGAACATGGCGTTCAAGCCCTTGTTCGGTTCGCCGACCAGCCAGCCCCTGGCGTTGTCGAGATTGATCACGCAGGTGGCGTTACCGTGGATGCCCATCTTGTGTTCGATGGAACCGCACTTCACGGTATTGCGTTCGCCCGGCTCGCCGGCTTCGTTCGGCACGAACTTAGGTACGATGAAGAGCGAAATGCCCTTGGTCCCCTTCGGTGCATCCGGCAGACGCGCGAGCACCAGATGAACGATGTTCTCCGCGAGGTCGTGTTCGCCGCTGGAGATGAAAATCTTGGTGCCGCTGATCGAGTAAGAGCCGTCGACGTTCGGTTCGGCCTTGGTGCGCAGGATGCCGAGATCCGTGCCGCAATGCGGCTCGGTCAGACACATCGTGCCGGTCCACGTACCGGAGACGAGCTTGGGCAGATACGTCTGCTGCAGTTCGGGCGTGCCGTGCGCATGCAGGCATTCATACGCGCCGTGCGACAGGCCCGGGTACATCGTCCACGCCTGGTTCGCCGAATTAAGCATTTCGTACAGAGCGTTGTTGACGAACGCGGGCAGGCCCTGACCACCGTATTCCGGATCGCAACCGAGCGCCGGCCAGCCAGCCTCGACATATTGCTTATAAGCTTCCTTGAAACCCTTCGGCGTGGTTACGACGCCGTCGCCGACGTACGTGCAGCCTTCCTGGTCGCCGCTCTGATTCAGCGGGAACAGCACTTCGGAGCAGAACTTGCCGGCTTCTTCCAGCACTGCATTGATCGTATCGGCATCGAGATCCGCGTGCTTCGGCATCTGCTTGATCTCATCTTCGACATTAAGCAGCTCGTGCAACACGAATTGCATGTCGCGCAACGGCGCGGCGTACTGTCCCATGACTCTCTCCAAAGTTTGACAAGGAGCCAGGCCGTCAACTCCAGTCCGTGTCCGGACCTTTTCAGCGCCGCTGGATCCGCCGGATCCGGCTGCCCTGCTAACGGCTTTCGCTCTGATACGAAACAATCAGTTTTTCGAGCGCGGCCCAGGTCAGAGGCACTGCATCCGGTAAGTGCAGGAAGCGTGCGTCGTGATGCAGGCCGAGCGTGAAGCTGTACAGTTCGAACAGCATCAGTTGCGGGTTCGTGTCCGCACGCAGATGCCCCTCTTCCATTGCCTGCGAAATGGCCCGGGTGAGCGCTGCACGCCAGATCGTCACGCTCGACACCAGTTGCTCGCGCACCGGGTTGTCCGCGCGGTCGTCATACTCGACCGCACCGCTGATGTAGATGCATCCGGTAGTCACTTCCTGGATGCGCTTCTCAATCCAGCGGGAGATCATTGCGCGCAAACGCGGCAAGCCGCGCGGCTCACGCAGACTCGGGAAAAACACCTCGTCTTCGAAACGACGGTGATATTCGCGCACCACTTCAACCTGCAAGTCCTCGCGCGACCCGAAGTGCGCAAACACGCCGCTCTTGCTCATCTGCATGCGCTCGGCCAGCAGCCCTATCGTCAGACCTTCCAGTCCGTCGCGGCTTGCCAGATCGAGTGCTGCATCGAGAATCGCGACCCGCGTTTGTTCGCCTTTTCGCATAGCTGTTTTTACCGTTCTTATGTGACCGAAAGAAAATCGAACGGCCGTACTATTATTCAGTGCTGCCGTCCGCGAAACAAGGACTTTATTAGAAACCGGTTTCTAACCGGAGCATCAATTTTGCGTCATACGTCTATCGGACGCGGGAGATTTTTTTAGAGGGGTTTGTCGTGTCGGCGCGATCTGGTTTGACGCGTGTCGCAACTCCCGGGGCGATTTGGCGCGATGGGCTCGCAGGGGACGTTCGGGCAGGCGGGTTTGCCCTGGGCCTCGGGGCGGCCGCGTGCGTGATTCATTCAGCGCCAGAGGGTCGCGGTCGAGCAATGACATCATCCGTTCCCGAGCTTGCTTGCGGCAAAACCGGTCTAGTCGTACCCGCCGACCGTCAGCAGTTTCATCACGACGCGGTAGGTGTTGTAGGCCAGCCAGTTCAGCGCACGCTCGCCTGCAGGACGGGCCTCGTAGTGCTCGATATCGATACGGCGCGACTCGTCGAAGGCAGTCAGGATCGCCTCGCGCAACGACTTGATTTGCGGGTCATGCACTAGCACGACGTTAGCCTCGTTGTTCAGCATAAGACTCAGCGCGTCGAGATTCGACGAGCCCACTGTACCCCAGGCCGAATCGACAACGGCCACCTTGCCGTGCAGCATCGTCTTTTCGTATTCGGCGATCTTCACGCCGGCCTTCAGCAACGAGCGGTACAGGAAAGGCACTGCGTAATCGAGCGCGGCGAACTCCTTCCTGCCGATGATCAGCTTCACGTCCACCTCACGCCGCGCCGCGAACACCAGCGCACGGCGCAGCTTGCGGCCCGGCATGAAGTAGGGATTGGCGAGCAGCACCTCGGTGCGCGCCTGACCGATCGCGGTGAGGTAGGCCTTCTCGATGGCGCGGCGGTTGATCAGGTTGTCGCGCGCGACGAACGCCACCGCGGGTTCGCCAACGCCGCGCAGATCGGCGCTGCGGTTGTGGCCGCGGGCCGGTGCGCCGGAACTGGTGTCGTCCTTGAAGGTGAAATCGGGCTGCAGCGCTTCGACCGGACGGTGACCGAAACGGATCCGGTGCCATTGGCTCTCGAACGCCTCGCGGACATCGGCAACCACCGGCCCCTGCAGCTCGACCGCAAAGTCCCAGCGCCGATACGGCAAACGCGCACCGTCGTTCTCGTAGTCGTCGACGATATTGATGCCGCCGCACCACGCGAACTGATCGTCGACCACAGCCAGCTTGCGATGCGTGCGCGAAAAACCGAAGCGGCCAAACAGATGCGGGTTGTAGATCCGATGCTCGATGCCGCGCTCGGGCCAGTCGTGGAAAATCGGCAGACGGGCGGTGCCGATGCCGTCGGTGATCACGCGCACACGCACGCCGCGGGCGGCGGCGCGCAGCAACGCGGCACTGACCGCCTGGCCGGCGTCGTCATTGCAGAAGATGTAGGTTTCGAGAACGACGTCTTTCTCCGCCGCATCGATGCGCGCGATCAACGAAGTAAAAAACGCCTCCCCGGAGCGGAACAGTTGGACTTCGTTACCGGCGGTGAAGCGGAACTTCGACCAGTAACGACGACCGAACAGGGTTTGCCGAAGCCGCTCGAAATGCCGCGAACCGCCGGCCGTCATCGGAGCCGCCTTTTCAGGCGCTGCGGCAACTGCAAAATCGCGTCGGCGTTCGACGAGGAGAAGCAGCGCTCCGCGGCTTCTTCATGCGGCAGCCAGAGGTGCGCGGTGTGCTCGAGCGGCGCGAGCGTCACCTCGCAACGCTGCGGCACCTCGAGGCTGAACCAGTGTTCGGTGTTGTGCGTCACGCCCTCGGCGTAACGATGCCGCCAGACCGGATAAATCTCGTACTCGATCTGATACTGCCAGTCCAACAACGCCTCGCGGGGCACAGCGGAGCTGCCGATCACGATACCGGTTTCCTCGGCCACTTCGCGAATGGCGGTCGAGGCAAGCGGCTCGTCGAGCGTGTCTTTCGAGCCCGTCACCGATTGCCAGAAACCCGTGCGATCGGCACGCTCGATGAGCAGCACATCTAACCCCGGCGTATGGATCACCACAAGTACGGATTCGGGAATCTTCGGCGGTTTCGGCATGGCGATAAGACTAGGCGCGTGCTGCGCGCGGTACATGTCGGTCGACGGATTTATCTGGGCTATTGTTTCACCCGTTGCTACGACTGTAACGCAAAAAACGAAAAAGGCGCGTGACGCGCCTTTTTCGTTTGCTTGACCGCGGCCCATTGAACCGCTGGATGAGCCGCTCAGACAGCGAGCATGCAGCCTTACGCCTTCGCTTCCGGCTGACGCAGACGGATGTGCAACTCGCGCAACTGGCGCTCGTCCACTTCGCTCGGCGCCTGCGTGAGCAGGTCCTGTGCGCGCTGCGTCTTCGGGAACGCGATTACGTCGCGGATCGAGTCGGCGCCGGCCATCATCGTGATGATGCGGTCCAGACCAAACGCGATACCACCGTGCGGCGGCGCGCCGTATTGCAGCGCGTCGAGCAGGAAGCCGAACTTGGCGCGTGCTTCTTCCGCATTGATCTTGAGCGCGCGGAACACCTTGCTCTGCACTTCTTCGCGGTGGATACGCACCGAACCGCCGCCGATTTCCCAGCCGTTCAACACCATGTCATAGGCCTTGGCGAGGCAGCGGGCCGGATCCGTTTCCAGATACTCGAGGTGCTCGTCCTTCGGGCTCGTGAACGGGTGATGCGCGGCGACGTAACGGTTTTCTTCTTCGTCGTATTCGAACATCGGGAAGTCCACCACCCACAGCGGCTTCCAGCCGGTTTCGACGAGGCCGTTGGCCTTGCCGAATTCGGAATGACCGATCTTCAGACGCAGTGCGCCGAGGCTGTCGTTGACGACCTTCGCGCGATCCGCCGCGAAGAAAATGATGTCGCCGTCTTGCGCGCCGGTACGCTCGATGATGGCCTTGATGGCTTCATCGTGCAGGTTCTTGACGATCGGGCTTTGCAGACCGTCGCGGCCCTTGGCGACTTCGTTAACCTTGACCCAGGCCAGACCCTTCGCGCCGTAGATGCGCACGAATTCCGTGTAGCTGTCGATATCGCCACGCGAAAGCTCGCTGCCCTTCGGCACGCGCAGCGCCGCAACGCGGCCATCCTTGGTGTTGGCAGGCGTGCTGAACACCTTGAAATCGACGTCCTTGACCGCGTCGGTCAGGTCGGTGAATTCGAGCTTCACGCGCAGGTCCGGCTTGTCCGAACCGAAGCGGCGCATGGCTTCCGAGTACTGCATCACCGTGAATTTCTCGTCCAGTTCAACGCCGATCGTCACCTTGAAGACGTGACGGATCATCGCTTCGAACAGGTCGCGAATTTCCTGTTCCGAGAGGAACGAGGTTTCACAGTCGATCTGCGTGAATTCCGGCTGACGGTCGGCACGCAGGTCTTCGTCGCGGAAGCACTTGACGATCTGGTAGTAGCGGTCGAAGTTAGCGACCATCAGCAGCTGCTTGAACAGCTGCGGCGACTGCGGTAGAGCAAAGAACTGGCCGGCATTGGTACGCGACGGCACGAGATAGTCGCGCGCGCCTTCGGGCGTGCTCTTGGTGAGCATCGGCGTTTCGATGTCGATGAAGCCCAGCGAGTCCAGATACTTGCGTACTTCGATCGAAACACGGTAACGCAGACGCAGGTTGTGCTGCATCTGCGGACGGCGCAGGTCGAGCACACGATGCGTGAGACGCGTGGTTTCCGACAGGTTGTCGTCGTCGAGCTGGAACGGCGGCGTGACCGACGCGTTCAGCACGTTCAGTTCGTGGCACAGCACTTCGATCTTGCCGCTCTTCAGGCCAGCGTTGGTCGTGCCTTCCGGACGATTGCGCACGACGCCCTTGATCTGCACGCAGAACTCGTTGCGCACGCCTTCAGCGGTCTTGAACATCTCCGCGCGATCGGGGTCGCACACGACCTGAACGAGGCCTTCGCGGTCGCGCAGGTCGATGAAGATAACGCCGCCGTGGTCACGGCGACGGCTCACCCAGCCACACAGCGACACGGTTTGGCCCAGCAGTTCTTCGGTCACCAGACCGCAGTATTCAGATCGCATCGACATGATGTTTGTCTTTCGTTTTGCATTAGTTGAACGGCGCGCAGCTCATGAAACTGAAACAATGCGCGCCGGCATTACATCGGCGGTTCGATGGTGGAGCGGCGCACCTGCTGCGCCGGTGGCGCGGATGGCGCCACCACGCCCATCGAGACAATGTACTTGAGCGCAGCGTCGACCGTCATATCAAGTTCGACCACTTCGCTCTTCGGCACCATCAGGAAGAAGCCGGACGTCGGGTTCGGCGTAGTCGGCACGTACACGCTGACGTGATCTTCCTTCAGGTGGTTGAGCACGTCCCCGCCCGGAATCCCGGTCAGGAACGCGATCGTATAGGAGCCCTTGCGCGGATACTCGATGAGCAGGGCCTTGCGAAACGCATTGCCGCTGCTGGAGAGCAACGTATCGGACACCTGTTTGACGCTCGTGTAGATCGGCCCGACCACCGGAATATGGCCGACCAGCAACTCCCACCACTTCACGAGCTTCTGCCCGATGAAGTTCTGCGTCAACAGTCCAACGATGAAGATGAACGCCAGCGTCAGCACTGCGCCCAGGCCGGGCAGACGGAAGCCGAGCGCGCGCTCCGGCTGCCACGACTCCGGCAGCAACAGCAGCGTCTGATCCATCGTGCCGATAATCAGACCGAGCACCCACAACGTGATGGCCAACGGCACCAGCACCAGCAGGCCGGTCAGGAACACCGATTTGAGCGTCGCTTTTTTCGTCGTCATGTGTATCGCCAGAAAGCCACGCCGGCCGGGCCGGTTGTGGCGAGTGCGCCGCCTCGTCGAGGCGGCAACGCTAGCTAGGCGCTGCCGGAGCCGTTGCCGCTGGTGCTAGCCGGTGCGGCCGCCGGCGCTGCAGGTGTTGCGGCGCTGGTAGCGCTTTCGGTCGAGCCGCCCGACGAACCGGTGTCGGCGGAGCCGCCCTCGGACTTCACGGGCGCGGCTTCCTTGTCGCCGCTCGCGCCACTCGGCGCCGCCGCGCTCTTCGCGCCATTGCCGCCGCGGAAATCGGTTACATACCAGCCCGAACCCTTCAATTGAAACCCGGCTGCGGTCACCTGCTTGCGGAATGTGTCTTTTCCGCACTCGGGGCAGTTCGTCAACGGGGCGTCGCTCATCTTCTGAAGCACGTCCTTCCCGAAGCCGCATGATTCGCAGCGATACGCGTAGATCGGCATGATCTTTTCCCTACATTAATCTGGCAAACGCTTGCAAAGCCTTGAATTATAGCCGCAAACAATCTCCCACCCCCGGTTTTCAGGAGTGGGCGACCGACGCAGCCACCGCGGGCACATATTGGGGCGCCCAGCGTGGGATCAAGTCCTCGTCGAGGCGCGGCGGCGCCAGGTGAGCCAGCGCTCGCGGCCGGCGAACACCGGCATCGAGTCGCTGACGGGCTCGTCTTCGATCAGTTCGAAATGCGGATTCAGCAAGGCGTCGAGTTCGGCGCGCTCGATTCCGAACGGTGGCCCTTTCGGGGTCGCGCCCAGAAAGAAGAAGCCGGCCAGCAGAGTCTGCGCCGGCAGAAGTTCGGCCATGCGCTGCGCATAATCTGCGCGGCGGTCCTTCGGCAACGCGCACAGAAATGCGCGTTCATACATCCAGCCTGGGGTGAAGGGCGGCTGCCAGGAGAAGAAATCGGCCTGATCGACGACGTTTGCGTATGCGCCTAGCTGCGAGCGCGCAGTCGCCACCGCAGCCGACGAGAAATCGATCGCCTGCACCCGGCGACCCTGACGGGCCAGCCAGAGCGCCTCCCATGCGCTGCCGCAACCGGGAATCAGCACTGCGGCTTCGGGATGGCGCGTCGCGAAGGTCTGAAACGCCGCCTGCACGCCCGCCTGGTCCCAAGGCGTAAAGCCGCGTTCAAAGCGTTCATCCCAGAATGCCGGCGAGTTCGGATCGCGGGTGGCGAAGTCGGGGCCTGCTGGATTCAACGGATCCACTTTATCCACCATAAACTAGTGCGAGCCAGGCCCGCGCCACCACCGCGCCAATGCCGACCGCAATACCGAACAGAAGCAAGCCTTGCAACAGCCGGTTGGTGCGCTTCTGCTCGAGCAGGATCTGGCGAATCGTGTCGTCGCCCGGGCCGCGCTGGTTGTCGTGACGTTCCGCCAGCACGTGGTGGATCAGCCGCGGTAGTTGCGGCAACGTTTTGCTCCACTGCGGCGCTTCGATCTTCAAACGCTCGAGCCAGCCACGCAGGCCGATCTGCTCGTTCATCCAGCGTTCGAGATACGGCTTGGCCGTCTTCCACAAATCGAGTTCGGGATCGAGCGAACGCCCGAGGCCTTCGACGTTCAGCATCGTCTTCTGCAACAGGACGAGCTGCGGCTGGATCTCGACGTTGAAACGGCGCGACGTGGAGAACAGGCGCATCAGCACCTGACCCAGCGAAATGTCCTTCAGCGCGCGGTCGAAGTACGGTTCGCAGACTGCACGAATTGCGCTTTCGAGTTCCTCGACGCGCGTGGTGGGTGGCACCCAGCCCGACTCGAGGTGAAGCGTGGCGACCCGGTGGTAGTCGCGCTTGAAGAACGCAAGGAAGTTCTGCGCGAGGTAGTTCTTGTCGAAGTCCGACAGCGCGCCGATGATGCCAAAGTCCAGCGCGATATAGCGTCCAAAGTGCGCCGGATCGAGACTGACCTGGATATTGCCGGGGTGCATGTCCGCATGGAAAAAGCCGTCGCGGAACACCTGCGTGAAAAAGATTTCGACGCCTTCGCGAGCCAGCTTCGGGATGTCCACGCCCGCGGCGCGCAGGGTTTCCACCTGACTGATCGGCACACCGACCATGCGCTCCATCACCAGCACGGTGGGTGTGCAGAACTCCCAGTACATCTCCGGCACCAGCAGCAGATCGAGTCCCGCGAAATTGCGACGCAACTGGCTGCCGTTAGCGGCCTCGCGCATCAGGTCGAGCTCATCGTGCAGGTATTTGTCGAATTCGGCGACGACCTCACGCGGCTTCAGACGCTTGCCGTCGGCCCACAGGCGTTCGGCCCATACGGCGATATCGCGAAGCAACGCAAGATCCGAGTCGATCACCGGCAGCATGTTCGGGCGCAGCACCTTCACCGCCACGGCCTTGCCTGCATGTTGGCCGGCTTTCACCTTGGCAAAGTGCACCTGCGCGATCGACGCGCTCGCCACCGGCACCCGCTCGAAATCGTCGAACAGCACGTCGACCGGCGCCCCCAGCGACTTCTCGACGAGCCCGATTGCCACCTCGGACGGGAACGGCGGCACCTGGTCCTGCAGCTTGGCCAACTCGTTAGCGATATCGACAGGCAGCAGGTCGCGCCGGGTCGACAACACCTGGCCGAACTTCACGAAAATCGGCCCGAGGCTTTCGAGCGCGAGACGCAGCCGCACGCCTGGCGGCTGGTCGAACTTACGGCCGATCGTGGTGATGCGCAGCAACAACCGCACACGGCGATCGTTGATACGGCTGAGCATCATCTCATCGAGACCGAAGCGGATAACCGTAAAGAAAATTTTGAGGAAACGCAGAAAACGCATGGTTGAGCCCGGTGACTAGCGCGTGCCGCGCGACGTGGCGGCGCCGCCCGGCGCATTGGCGCCGCGGGCTTCGACCTTCTTTTCAAGACGCTCGAGACGTTTTTCGACGCGTGCCAGCGCATCGCGGGCGCTGGCGAGGTCGGCATTGAAGTCGTCAAGCGCGGCGCGGCGCACTAGTTGCGGATTCTCATCGAGCAGATATTCGGCCACCGAGTCGAGCAGATTGCGCCCGGTGCGGCGCGCATGCTCACCGACCGAGCGCGCCACCGAGGCGACCCGCCAGGCCGGACCGTCGCCGATCAGCCGCGCCAGGTCTTCCTCCGGTTCCCAACGCAGATGCTCGGCCAGCTTCGCGATCACCGTGGCGAATTCCGCGTCGCCTTCGATCTTCACATGCTTCATCACCGCCGCCTGACCGCCCTGTACAAAGGCCGGCAGCGCCTCGGGCGGCACCGAGATGGTGACGTCGAACTGCTGCGTTTGCGTTTCGTCGACCGCGGCCAGATAGCCGTCAGGCTGGACGAGCAGCATCAGAATGACCGGCGGACAGCTCAGCCGGGCGGTCTTGCCGGCATAGGGGGCGAGGCGCTCGCGGGCCCACGATTCGCGGGCGAGCAGGTGATTGACGGCAGCAGCGAAGGGCTTGGCGGCGAGGGTCATTGAGAGTGGCAAGAAAAAACCCGCGCGGGCGATGTGCCCGCGCGGGTTCCTATTGTAACGTCCGTTCGCTTCGCGGCTTAGTCGGCCGAACAGCCAATGCGCAACGCGTCACGTCAATGCGCGGAGGTGGCCTGACCGATCCCCGCCTGCTGGATACCGGCGAGCAACCACCCTTCCCCTGCGCGGCTCGACTTCGACAGGTTCCAGATTTCCACGAACGGCTCGGCCGGCGCGCCCGAGTTCTCGCGGATCAGGCCGGAGAAGCGCACGCTGGCCAGATATTCACTGCCGCGGTCTTCGACACCCAGCAACTCGGCGTTCAACTGCACCACGTCAGTCAGAGTGGGCTCTGACCCGCGTGAATCGAGGTCGATCTTCACTTCGGCGAACATTTCGGGCGTCGTGAATTCGCGGATATCGGCGATGTTGCCCACGTCCCACGCGGCCTGCAAGCGCACGAAGTAGACCTTCGCATTGCGGACAAACGCTTGCGAGTCGAAACCGGCGGGAACGACAGGCATCGCGAGCGTAGCCGAAGCGGCATTGACCTGCGGCTCGCGGTAAAAGCCGTTTTGCGCCGACGGTGCCTCGGTGAAGCTCGGCTCCTGCGAGTAGCCGTTACGTCCAGCGTTCAAACTGGGCGCGGTGCCCGCATAGGCAGGTGCTGCGGCATCGCGCTTGCGGGCCACAAAACGGCGAATCAGCCAGACAGCCAGCATCGCGATGGCGGCTATCACGAGCATATTGGCCATGGCGCCGGCAAACGCCTCACCCATCCCGAAGTGCGAAAGCAGCGCGGCGATACCGAGGCCAGCGGCCAGACCCGCAATCGGCCCGAGCCAGCGCGAGCGGTTAGGTGCGGCGGCCGGCGTCGGCGCCGGTTGCGCGCGCTGCGCCTGGGCAGCTTGTGCCGATTGCTGTGCCTGCTGCGGAGATTGGGCCGGCGGCGTGGTTTGCCGCTGCATCGCGCTCGACTGCTGACGGCCGATGCTGCGCCCGCCACCCAGGCGCCGCGCCTCGGCGTCGAGCGAGGCAACGGTGGCGAACGCGATCAGACCGACCATCACTGCCAGCCCGATTCTCCTCGCCAGCGACCCCTTAACATTACGGGAAGATAACAAACGCGAATCGGACATGATGGGAATTTCCTTTAAAAACGATGGGTTAGGGACCCTAGTATTTGGTCCCCACGTGTAAAGCTACCACACCAGCTGACAGATTGTAATATTTGACGCCGTCGAGGCCAGCTTGTTCCATCATCGTCTTTAAAGTTTCCTGGTCCGGGTGCATCCGGATCGATTCCGCCAGGTAGCGGTAGCTCTCCGCGTCTTTCGCAAAGCGGTCGCCGAGCCACGGCAGCACCTTGAACGAATAGACGTCGTAGACTTTTTTCAGCGGATCCCACACCTTCGAGAATTCGAGCACCAGCAGACGGCCAGCCGGCTTCAGCACGCGGCGCATTTCTGCCAGCGCGATGTCCTTGTGGGTCATGTTGCGCAAGCCGAACGCTACCGTCACCACGTCGAAGTAGTTGTCTGGAAAGGGGATTTTTTCCGCGTCGCACAACAGCGCCGGCGTCACGATGCCTTTATCGAGCAGGCGGTCGCGGCCCACGCGCAGCATCGATTCATTGATGTCCGTGTGCCAGACCTCGCCGGTCGGCCCCGCCTTTTTGGCGAATTCCTTGGACAGGTCACCCGTGCCGCCGGCGATATCCAGCACCTTATAGCCCGGCCGGACGTTCGCCTGGGCAATCGTGAACATCTTCCACGCCCGGTGCAGACCGCCCGACATCAGGTCGTTCATCAGGTCATAGTTGGAGGCGACAGAGTGGAACACGCCGGCCACCTTCTGCGCTTTTTCCTGTTCGTCTACCGTCTGAAAGCCGAAGTGGGTTTTGCTCATCGCGTTCGTCCTTTCGCGTATTTTTGAATGTTGCGCCGCATCAGAGTGGCGTCAGGCCGAATCGTATCAGTGACAATGACCGTGCGGGGCGCTGGCTGACGCCATCGGCGCGTCGCGGTCGACACCGGCCGCTTTCAGTTTGTCGAGATATTCGCGCCAGAGTTCATCCTGGCGGGTGGCGATGTCATACAGCAGATCCCACGAATAGAGCCCGGTAGAGTGGCCATCCGAGAAGGTCGGCTGCAAGGCGTAGTTGCCCACGCCCTCAATGGAGGTGATCGTCACCTCGCGCTTGCCGGTCTGCAGCGTCTCCTGCCCCGGCCCGTGGCCACGCACTTCCGCCGAGGGCGAGTACACCCGCAGCAGTTCGAACGGCACGCGGAACGATTCGCCGTTTGCGTATTGCAGTTCGAGCGCGTGCGATTTGGCGTGTACCACCACGCCGGTTGGCACCGGTGTGTCGCGAGTCAGTCCACTCATGTTGACCTCAGGCCAAAGCTTGTTCGATTTCCTGCCGCACCGCATCGCGCAGCAACGTCGCCTGCGCCCGGCGTGACGACAGCAGCGCCTCCGACACCGTGCGCTGGCGCGGCGCCCAGATCGGCAGTGGGAAATGGGCGTCGTTAGAGAAACGCGGAATCACGTGCCAGTGCACGTGCGGCACCTGGTTGCCGAGGCTCGCCAGATTCACCTTGACCGGTTGCAGGATGCGCCGCATGGCGCGTTCGACCGCATACACCGCGCGCATCACACGGTCGCGATCACTCTCGGCAAGATCCGAAAACTCGGCAACGTGCTTGTTCCAGATCACCCGGCAGAAGCCCGGGTAATCGTGTTCGTCGGCAAGGACGACACGCATCGTATCGTCCTGCCACAGCACGTCGCCGCCATCTTCACGGCAAAATACACAGTCCATCGTCGTCCTCAAGCGGAAATCGTCAGTCGTGCCATTAAACCAGCACGCGCTCGATTCCGCCATTGTTCGCACGCTGGACGTAATCGGCCATCCAGTCTTCACCCAGCACGTGGCGCGCCATCTCGACGACGATGTAGTCCGCCTCGATGTTGGCGTCCTCGTTGTATCGCGACAGCCCTTGCAGGCAGGACGGGCAGCTCGTGAGGATCTTGATTTCGGTGGCGCCGTTCGGCGTCGGACCGTCGCCGGCCTTGAGCACCGAGCCATCCGGCGCGCCCGCTGCACCGGCCGAAGCATTGGCCGGGTTGATCCCATTGGCGCCAGCTTCCGCCACCAGCGGAATGCCACGCAGCTTGGCCGCGCCCTTGCGGATTTCCTCTTCCTTGCGGAAACGGACCTGCGTCGAAACGTCCGGACGCGTCACCGCGAGTGTGCCGGATTCGCCACAGCAACGATCGTTCTTCTCGATCTTGTAGCCGTCCTTCTCCGAGCCCATCAACTGATTGACGAGTTTGACCGGGTCCATCGTCTTGATCGGCGTGTGGCATGGGTCGTGATACATGTAGCGCATGCCATTGACGCCATCGAGCTTCATGCCCTTTTCGAGCAGGAATTCGTGAATGTCGATAATCCGGCAACCGGGGAAAATCTTTTCGAATTCATAACCGGCGAGCTGGTCGTAACACGTGCCACACGACACCACCACCGTCTTGATGTCGAGGTAGTTCAGCGTATTGGCGACGCGGTGGAACAGCACACGGTTATCCGTGACAATCTTCTCCGCCTTGTCGAACTGGCCCGAACCGCGCTGTGGATAACCGCAGCACAGATAACCCGGCGGCAGCACCGTCTGCACGCCCGCTTCCCACAGCATGGCCTGGGTCGCCAGGCCCACCTGCGAGAACAGACGCTCGGAGCCGCAGCCCGGGAAATAGAACACCGCTTCCGTATCCGCCGTAGTGGTCTTCGGATTGCGGATGATCGGCACGATCTTGTTGTCTTCGATGTCCAGCAACGCGCGCGCCGTCTTCTTCGGCAGATTGCCCGGCATCTTCTTGTTCATGAAGTGGATCACCTGCTCCACCGCCTTCGGCTTGCCGACGGTAGCGGGCGGATGCGCCGTCTGCTTCTTCGCGAACTTCTTCAGCACGTCGTTGCCGAGGCGCTGCGCCTTGTAGCCGATGCCCATCATCGCGGCGCGCGCGAGGTTAATGGTCTGCGGATTGGTGGCGTTGAGGAAGAACATGCCGGCCGCGTTGCCCGCGTTGAACTTCTTCTTGCCCATCTTGCGCAGCAGGTTGCGCATGTTCATCGTGACATCGCCGAAGTCGATCTTCACCGGACACGGCGTCACGCATTTGTGACAGACCGTGCAGTGATCGGCGACGTCGTTGAACTCGTCCCAGTGCTTGATGGATACGCCGCGGCGCGTCTGCTCTTCGTACAGGAACGCCTCGACCAGCAGCGACGTGGCGAGAATCTTGTTGCGCGGGCTGTACAGCAGGTTGGCGCGCGGCACGTGGGTCGCGCACACCGGCTTGCACTTGCCGCAACGCAGGCAGTCCTTGATCGACTCGGAGATCGCGCCGATATCGCTCTGCTGCATGATCAGCGACTCATAGCCCATCAGCCCGAAGCTCGGCGTGTAGGCATTGCGCAGATCCGCACCTTCGAGCAGCTTGCCGGCATTGAAACGGCCGTGCGGATCGACGCGCTGCTTGTACTTGCGGAATTCGCCGATCTCGTCCTCGGTCAGGAATTCGAGCTTGGTAATGCCGATGCCGTGCTCACCCGAAATCACGCCGTCGAGCGAGCGCGCCAGCTTCATGATGCGCGCGACGGCCGTGTGCGCGTCCTGCAGCATCTCGTAGTTGTCGGAGTTGACGGGGATGTTCGTGTGCACGTTGCCGTCGCCCGCGTGCATGTGCAGCGCGACGAACACGCGGCCGCGCAATACGCGCTTATGAATGGCCTGTGCCTCTTCGAGAATCGGCTTGAATTCGCCGCCGTTGAAGATCTGGCGCAACTCCGCGCGAACTTCCTGCTTCCACGACACGCGCACGGTGCGGTCTTGCGTCACGTCGAAGACCGTCACGCCAGGCTGCGCATCGACCCGGTCCGCGAACTTCTCCGCGAGCCCCGCGTAGCCGAGCTGAACCATGTAGTGCTGCGCCTCGCGCAACGACAGATCGAGCTTGTCGCGCAGAAATTCCCAGCGCGCGCGGACCTGCTTGAGCAACTCGAGCGCATGCTGCACGCGGTCTTCCAGCAGTTCGGCGCTTGGAATCTCGTTGGCATCGTCGCTCTTGCCGAGCGGCAGCTTGCCGCCCTTGAAGAACGTTTCGAGCGCGTCGAGCAGTTGCAGCTTGTTCTTGATCGACAGTTCGATGTTGATGCGTTCGATCCCGTCCGTGTACTCGCCCATGCGGTTGAGCGGAATCACCACGTCTTCGTTGATCTTGAACGCGTTGGTGTGCTTCGCAATCGCGGCCGTGCGGCTGCGGTCGAGCCAGAAGCGCTTGCGCGCCTCGGCGTTCACCGCGACGAAGCCTTCGCCGCTCTTGCCGTTAGCCATGCGCACGACTTCCGAGGTGGCTTGCGCCACCGCATCCGCATCGTTACCGACGATATCGCCGATCAGCACCATCTTCGGAAACGCGTTGCGCTTGCTCTTGGTCGCGTAGCCGACCGCGCGCAGATAGCGTTCGTCGAGGTGCTCGAGGCCGGCGAGAATCGCACCGCCCTGCTTCGATGTTTCGAACAGGTAGTCCTTGATTTCGACGATGCTCGGAATCGCATCGCGCGCCTGGCCGAAGAATTCGAGGCAGACGGTGCGCGTATGGGCCGGCATCTTGTGCAGCACCCAGCGCGCCGACGTGATCAGGCCGTCGCATCCTTCCTTCTGGATGCCAGGCAGGCCGGCGAGGAATTTATCCGTGACGTCCTTGCCGAGGCCTTCCTTGCGGAACACACGGCCCTTGATGTCGAGCGATTCGGTGCGCAGCAGCTTTTCACCGGGCGCGTATTCGCCGTCGAACCACTTCAGTTCGAAGCGGGCCACCTCGATGTCATGGATCTTGCCCATGTTGTGGTCAAGGCGCGTGACTTCGAGCCAGTTGCCTTCCGGGTCGACCATGCGCCACCAGGCGAGATTGTCCAGCGCCGTGCCCCACAGCACGGCCTTCTTGCCACCTGCGTTCATGGCGACGTTGCCGCCAATGCATGAGGCGTCGAGCGAGGTCGGATCAACCGCGAACACGTAACCAGCCTGCTCGGCGGCTTCAGTCACGCGGCGCGTGACAACACCAGCGCCCGAGAAAATGGTCGCGACCTTGTTCGGCACGCCAGGCAGGTCGGTCAATTCGACCGCGTCGAGTTGCTCGAGCTTTTCGGTATTGATGACCGCAGAGAACGGCGTGAGCGGCACCGCCCCACCCGTGTAACCCGTGCCGCCCCCTCGCGGAATCACCGTCAGACCGAGTTCGAAGCAGGCCTTGATCATGCCGGCGATCTCGACTTCCGTGTCCGGCGTCAGCACGACAAACGGATATTCGACGCGCCAGTCGGTCGCATCGGTCACATGCGAGACGCGTGACAGCCCGTCGAACTTGATGTTGTCTTTCTGCGTGACGCGGCCCAGCACCTTGGTGGCACGGCGGCGCAGCTCAGCGGTCTTGTCGAACTCGTTGGCGAAGTCATCCACGGCGCGGCGCGCTGCAACCACTAGCGTTTCCACGCGTGCAGCGCGGTCTACCCCCGCTTCGTCGCCGTGCTCGGTCAAATCGGCGCGACGCCGTTTCTCGATCTCCGACAGCCGATGGTGCAACGCTTCGATCAGCAACACACGGCGCTTGGGGTTGTCGAGCAGGTCGTCCTGCAGGTAAGGATTGCGGCGGACCACCCAGATGTCGCCGAGCACTTCGTACAGCATGCGTGCCGAGCGGCCGGTGCGCCGTTCGGCGCGCAACTCGGCCAGCGCATCCCACGCTTCGTTACCCAGCAGGCGGATAACGATCTCACGGTCGGAAAACGAGGTGTAGTTATAGGGAATTTCGCGCAGACGCGCTTCAGGGGCGGCGGCCACCGCAGCGGCGGCTCCGTGCGGATCGAATACTTGAGGTGCGTTCATGTTTGGACGACTCGGTAGGTCAACTGGGCGCGCTCGCTAATGACGATTGAGGAGGCGCTGGCTGACGGTGCGCGTGGGGCGCAATTCTGGAAATCTTCTAGTTGGCCGAAGCACCTGCCGGCGGGCGATACACGCCGGCCGCTTCGTGGCACTCAGATGCAGCTACACGATCGCGCACAACAGACGTGCCTCTGCGCCGCGGGACGGGACCCACGCGGGACGGGCATCAAATGGGCGATCTGAGGCTGCCAGTGCATCTTCCGATCCTTGTTCCAAAACCGAATTCTACCGCATGATCCGCACGCGCGTTGACGCTCGAATCACGCTCTAGCAGGGCTTTTACACGACCAGGCGAGGAAATATGTTCAAACTGGTGAGTCCACAATTCTTCGACCGAACGGTCGGGCGGGTGGTGTTTCCGGATCTTTCCTGCGCGTTGGCCATACGGCCGAGGCCAGAGCGCGGGCCGTTGGCGCTATCATTGACCTTTCCCGTCTCACACAGCGCACCGCGCCACCCGCATGGCTTCCCACGACTATCTGAAGAAAATCCTGACCGCGCGCGTCTATGACGTCGCCCACGAGACCGAACTCGAACATGCGCCGAATCTGTCGGCACGGCTGCGCAACCCGATTTACCTGAAGCGCGAAGACAACCAGCCGGTGTTCTCGTTCAAGGTACGTGGCGCATATAACAAGATGGCGCACATTCCGGCCGAAGCGCTGGAGCGCGGTGTGATTACGGCTTCGGCGGGCAATCACGCACAGGGCGTCGCGCTGTCGGCGGCACGCATGGGCGTGAAGGCGATTATCGTGGTGCCAGTGACAACCCCGCAGGTGAAGGTCGACGCGGTGCGCTCGCATGGCGGCCCCACGGTCGAAGTCGTGCAGGTGGGCGAGTCGTACAGCGACGCCTATACGTACGCCGCCAAGCTACAGGAAGAGCGCGGCCTGACGTTCGTGCATCCGTTCGACGATCCGTACGTGATTGCCGGCCAGGGCACGGTGGCGATGGAGATCCTGAGCCAGCATCAAGGGCCCATTCACGCGATCTTCGTGCCGATCGGCGGCGGTGGTCTTGCGGCTGGGGTTGCCGCTTACGTCAAGTCGGTGCGCCCGGAGATCAAGGTGATCGGCGTGCAGACCGACGACTCCTGTGCGATGGCACAGTCCCTGAAGGCCGGCGAGCGTGTCACGCTGAATGAAGTGGGTCTCTTTTCCGACGGCACCGCCGTGAAACTGGTGGGCGAGGAAACGTTCCGGCTGTGCCGCGAATACCTCGACGACGTGCTGATCGTGAACACCGACGCCCTGTGCGCGGCGATCAAGGACGTGTTCCAGGACACGCGTAGCGTGCTGGAACCCGCCGGCTCGCTGGCGGTGGCAGGTGCGAAACAATACGCGGAGCGCGAGGGCATCGAGGATCAGACGCTGATCGCCATCACCTCCGGCGCGAATATGAATTTCGACCGGATGCGTTTCGTGGCCGAACGCGCCGAGGTCGGCGAGGCACGCGAAGCGGTGTTCGCCGTGACGATCCCGGAAGAGCGCGGCAGCTTCAAGCGTTTCTGCGAACTGGTCGGCACGCGCAGCGTCACCGAATTCAACTACCGGATCGCCGAAGCGAGTTCGGCGCATATCTTCGTGGGCGTGCAGATCAGGAACCGCAGCGAGTCGGCGCAGATCGCGGGCGCCTTCGAGGCGCACGGCTTTGCCACCGTCGATCTGACCAGCGACGAACTGTCAAAGCAGCATATCCGTTACATGGTGGGCGGCCGTTCGCCGCTCGCGCATGACGAGCGCCTGTTCCGCTTCGAATTCCCGGAACGGCCGGGTGCGTTGATGAAATTCCTGTCGTCGATGGCGCCGAACTGGAATATCAGCCTGTTCCATTACCGGAACCAGGGCGCGGATTACAGCTCGATCCTCGTTGGCATCCAGGTGCCCGGCACGGAAAACCCCGAGTTCGACCGCTTCCTCGCGACGCTCGGCTATCCGTACTGGGAAGAGACGACGAACCCGGTGTACCGGTTGTTCCTCGCCTAGGCTGACAGGACCTCGCCGATGGCATTCACGCTTCAGGACAAGCTGGTGGTCGCGATTTCATCGCGCGCGCTGTTCGACTTCGAAGAAGAGAACCGCGTGTACGAAGAAGGCGACCTGCACAGCTACGAAACGCTGCAGCGTGAGCGGCTCAGTGTGCCCGCCAAACCGGGCGTGGCGTTTCCGCTGATTCGCAAGCTGCTGGCGCTGAACGCGGGCGCGCACCGGGTGGAGGTGGTGATCCTGTCGCGTAGCGATCCGATTAGCGGGCTGCGTGCCTTTCACTCGTGCCGCGAACACGGCCTCGCGATCGAGCGCGGCGTCTTTACGCGTGGACGTGCGCCGTTTGGGTATCTGAAGCCGCTGAATGCGTCGCTCTTTCTGTCCGCCAATCAGGAAGACGTGCGCGACGCGCTGGCCGCGGGATTTCCGGCTGCGCGCGTATTGCCGGAATCGGCGAAAATGGCGAGCAAGTATCCGGACGAAATCCGCATTGCCTTCGACGGCGACGCCGTGCTGTTTTCCGACGAAGCCGAGCGCGTATTTCAGCAGGAAGGCTTGCGGGCGTTTTTGGGCCATGAGATCCACAACAAGGATCTACCGTTGGCCGACGGGCCGCTCAAGCCGTTGCTGGAGGCGCTGCACCGTTTGCAGAATGTGGCGGACGAGGCTGCGCCAACGCAGGCAGCACCCATGCATATCCGGACGGCGCTGGTAACGGCGCGTTCGGCACCGGCGCATGAAAGGGCGATCCGTACGCTGATGGCGTGGAACATCGAAATCGACGAAGCGATGTTCCTTGGCGGTCTCGACAAGAGCGCATTTTTGCGCGAGTTCGAGCCGGACTTTTTCTTCGACGATCAAATTGGCCACTGCGAATCGGCCCGCGTCGTGACGGCGACGGGGCACGTGCTGAGTGGCATCGTGAACGCATCATGACACCCGAACAATCACCGCTGGGCAAACCTGCCACCTATACCGAACAGTACGACGCGACGCTGCTCTTTCCGATCGCGCGCAAGGCCGCGCGCGAGGCGATTGGCATTGGCGCGCAGTTGCCGTTCTTCGGGACGGACATCTGGAATGCTTACGAGCTTTCCTGGCTGAATGGGCGCGGCAAGCCGCAGATTGCGGTGGCGACTTTTTATGTGCCGGCGGATTCGCCGAATATTGTCGAATCGAAGTCGTTCAAGTTGTACCTGGGGTCGTTCGCGCAGAGTTCGTTTGAGTCGTTTGAGGCGGTGCGGGATACGATCAAGCGGGATGTTTCTGCTGCCTGCGGCGCTACGGTTTCAGTGCATCTGACTGGGCCGATGGATTTTGGCAAGTTGCAGCTGGATGAGTTTGAAGGTACGCCGCTGGATCGGTTGGATCTCGATACTGATGTTTATCATCCTGATCCTTCGTTGCTCAAGGCTGCGCTTGAGGAGGCTCCTGTTGAGGAGACCGTGTTTTCTAATCTGCTCAAGTCGAATTGTCCCGTTACCGGGCAGCCTGATTGGGGGAGTGTGCAGATTCATTACGTTGGACCGCAGATTGATCATGCTGGGCTCCTGCGGTATATCGTTTCGTATCGGAATCACACCGGGTTTCATGAGCAGTGCGTTGAGCGGATTTTTGTTGACGTTCTTAAGGTTTGCAAGCCGCTGAAACTCGCCGTTTATGCTCGCTACACGCGACGTGGGGGGCTTGATATTAATCCGTTCCGGACTAACTTCAATTTGCCCATGCCGGATAATTGCCGCACGGCGCGGCAGTAATGCGGGTTTGCCTGCGGCGCCTTGGTTTGGCGGGTGCTCTTGTTGTGTTGGCCTTTCCTTGCGTTGTTATTGGTCTATTAGCGATGCCCCTGTGCGGGGCGGCACTTACTTTCTTTGTCCCACAGGGACTACCTTCGGGTCGCCGCCGCAAAGAAAGTAAGCAAAGAAAGCGGGCTTGCAACCGCTAGCCTGTAGGTGTCCACCACTCGCGTGAACACAGAGTGGTCCGCGCACGAAATCGTCCCTCGCACCACCCGCGTTAGTGACAAAGGACTCATTCATCCCACTCCGCACTGCGTGCGTCGCGGATGGGTATACCTGGGAAAGCGGGCTTGCGCGGCATAATGGCCGACCCGTATGTCCAATGCTTGACAAACTACATCAGCTTGACGAGGCGAGCCGCGGAGCGCACTCAATTCTCTGCTCTCGCGCGCAAACCGATTTTGACATCCCGGCCAATCGAATTCACGCCCAATAAAGTTAGATTTCCTACAGACTTTGCAGAAGGCGTTATGCCCGACGGCGGGGCGCGCAGCGCGACGCTGGAACGGATGAGTCCTTTGTCACTAATGCAAGCTGTGCGAGGAGCGGTCCCGTGCGCGGACCACTTTGGCTTGATGCCAGTGATGGACACCTACAGGCTAGCGGTTTGAAGCCCGCTTTCTTTGCTTACTTTCTTTGCGGCGGCAAAGAAAGTAAGTGCCGCCCCGCACAGGGGCAACGCTAATAGACCGATAACAATGCAAGGAAAGGCCAAAGCAGCAAGAACAACCACCAAAGCGCCGCGCAGGCAAAACCCAAAAAACCAAACCCTTAACCCTTCCCCTTAAAAGC
Source organism: Paraburkholderia sp. GAS82 (assembly GCF_050436285.1). Classification (NCBI taxonomy): domain Bacteria; kingdom Pseudomonadati; phylum Pseudomonadota; class Betaproteobacteria; order Burkholderiales; family Burkholderiaceae; genus Paraburkholderia; species Paraburkholderia sp. GAS82. The sequence goes on along the minus strand of NZ_JBNDLX010000003.1, from coordinate 642,431 downwards.
AACGCAATCAACCTCAACCTTACAGTCAATCACCATACTAGAAACCACACACGCCCGCGCTGGCGGATTCTCCCCGAAATACTCCCGGAACACCTTATTAAACGAAGCAAAATCCCGCGGATCATCCAACCAAACCCCACACCGAACCACATGCTCGGCGCCATAGCCGGCCTCTTTGAGAATGGCGAAAACATTCTGAATCGCCTTGTGCGACTGCGCCACAATCCCGCCTTCGATCACCTCGCCATTCTCCATCGGCGTCTGCCCCGACACAAACAACCAGCCATCCGCCTCAACCGCACGCGCGAACGGCATATGTTGCCCGCCAGTCCCCTTGCCACCCTCAACGCCATATCGCTTCATCACAAACACTCCCTATAAGATCCAGCGGCACGCAGATCAAACGTCAACAGCGCACCGCATCAATAAACCCAAAAACCAAACCCTCAAAACGCGCCGTGCGCGTCCGCCTTCGATGCCTCACCACGCGCCACAAAATGCCCCGCCCGCTCGCCGGTCGGCTGACCATCCCGATACGACAGGACGCCATTCACCCAAACTGCGTCAATCCCGTCGGCCTGCTGTAGCGGCTTGTCGAACGTCGCCGTATCCCGCACCCGCGCCGGGTCGAACAACACCAGATCCGCGTGGTAGCCAATATGCACCTCACCTCGCTGCGTCAAACCAAACCGCCGCGCCGACAAACTCGTCATCTTGCGCACCGCCTCCTCCAGCGGCAACAATCCCGCATCCCGCACGTAGTGCCCCAGCACTCGAGGAAAGGCGCCCCACAAGCGTGGATGCGGCAACGGATCGTTCGGCAAGCCGTCCGAACCCACCATCGATGCCGGATGCGACAGGATGCGCCGTACGTCCTCCTCCGACATGTTGTGATACACCGCCCCCGCCGGTTGCAGGCGCTTGCCCGCCTCCTGCTGCGTCACGCCCCACTCCGTTGCAATGTCCTTCACCAGCTTGCCCGCCATCTCCGGATGCGGTTCCGACCACGTAATCGTGATGTCGATCTCGCCTGTCACCTGCCTCAGGTCCAGCGTCGACGAACTGCGGTTATACGGGTAGCAGTCGCAGCCGATCGGCTGCAGGCGGCGTGCGCCTTCCAATGACTTCAGCACCTCGGCGCTGCGCCCCCAGTTCGACGGCCCCGCGCACTTCAGGTGCGAAATCACCACCGGCACGCGTGCATGGCGGCCCACCTGGTAAGCCTCTTCCATCGCGTCGAGAATCGTGTCGAACTCCGAGCGCATATGCGTCGTGTACAGCGCGCCCGCCGCCGCCAGCGGTTCGGCCAGCGCCATCACTTCCTCCGGCGGCGCCGCGAATGCCGAGCCGTATGCCAGCCCCGAACTCAGGCCGAGTGCGCCGTGTTTCAGCGCCTCCTCGAGTTGCGCGCGCATGCCTTCGATTTCCTGTGCGCTCGCCGCGCGGTCGAGGCGGTCCATCTGGTTGTTGCGCAGCGCAGTGTGTCCGATCAGCGCCCCCACATTCACCGCCGGGCGCGCCGCGTTCACCGCTTCCACGTACGCGGCGAAGGTCGGATAGTTGAACGCGTCCCGCGCGCCCAGCAGATTCATCGGATCCGGTGGATCACCTTTCAACTCGACCGGCGACGCGCTAATACCGCAGTTGCCGACGATCACCGTCGTCACCCCCTGGCTGATCTTCGGCAGCATCTGCGGCGCGCGGATCACGTGAGTGTCGTCGTGCGTGTGGACATCGATAAAGCCCGGCGCCAGCGCCCGACCGTTCGCTTCGATGATCTCTTCGGCCAGCCAGTTCGACAGGTTGCCGATCGCCACAATCTTGCCGTCGCGCACCGCCACGTCGCGTTCGACCGGCGGAGCGCCCGTGCCGTCGTACAGTTGAGCGTCGATGATCAGCGTATCCGCCGCTTCAGGATGCGAATGCATGGGTCAGTCTCCTAACGGTTGTCGGTCGCCGCCGCCGCGGTGCGCGTCGAGCGCGTGCTTCATGCGGCGCAGCAATTCGCGGCTCTCATCGCCCTGACTAACGGCGAGTTCGGTGACGAGCACGTCAAGCGCCATCATCATTGCGTATCGGGATGACGATGGCTTGTAAATGAAATCGGTTTCGAACGCGACGATCGGGATCACCCAGTCCGCCAGCCGCGCCAGCGGCGACGCGGGTGCGGTCAGCGTAATCAATGTCGCGCCGTAACTGCGCGCGATGCGGCAGTTCTCCACCATCTCGGGCACGCGGCCCGTGGTCGACAACGCAATCACGACACATTCGCGCGATACCGTACTCGCCACCATCCGTTGCAGCAAGCCATCCTGGTAAGTTGCCACGGGTCGGCCGAGGCGCACCAGACGGAACCGCATTTCATCGGCGAGCGCGGTTGAACCGCCGCCCATGCCGAACACGTAGATCATGCGCGCCTCGCGCAACGCGGCGGCCGCTTCGGCTAAGGGTGCCTGGCACAGCAACTGGTGGTTGTGCGTGAGCGCGGTCTGCACTTCGTCGAATACGCGTGTCGCGAGCGGCTCGGGCGCATCGGCTGCGGTGTTGCCTTGCAGAAAACGCTGCCCCACCGCCGCCGCCTGGGCAAGCCGCAACTTCAGTTCGCGGACGTCGCGGCAACCCACCGCCTTGGCAAAGCGCGTGACGGTGGCAACGCTGACGCCGGCCTGCTGCGCCAGCGCACCAATGCTCGCGCGCGATGCGCCGGTCAGGTCGTCGAGGATCAGCGCGGCCACCTTGCGCTCGGCCGAACGCAGTTCCGGCGCGCATTCGGCGATGCGGGCGACGATGTCGAAAGTAAGCGGTTCAGCGCTGGAATTCATGGAAACCGGAAAGATCGGAAGGACCGTTGCAACGCGCGACACCGCCTACGGCAACTTGTATCAGCAGGCGTTCATGCCGTGGTACTAAATAACATTTCAGGAAACATGCTACTTTCGGTAACATGTGAAAGTCAACTTCGCTGTGATTTATCTGGACGATGGAGCAGGATTACATGAAAGTTACAAACTATCAGGGCGCAACGATTGATCCTTATAGCAAGGGCTTGGGCATGGTTCCAGGCACCAGTATCCAGCTGCTGGACGCGGCGCGCCTTGAATGGAATCTGCTGAACGAAGACGTGAGCCTGCCGGCTGCCGTGCTCTACGCGGATCGTATCGAGCACAACCTGAAATGGATGCAGGCGTTCGTCGCCGAATACGGCGTCAAGCTCGCGCCGCACGGCAAGACCACCATGGCGCCGCAACTGTTTCGACGTCAGCTTGAAACCGGCGCATGGGGCATCACGCTCGCTACCGCGCACCAGGTGCGGGCCGCGTATCACGGCGGCGTGTCGCGCATTCTGATGGCCAATCAACTGGTCGGCCGCCGCAACATGCTGATGATCGCCGAGTTGCTCAGCGATCCGGAGTTCGAATTCTTCTGTCTCGTGGATTCGGTGGATGGTGTCGAGCAGCTCGGCAAATTCTTCGGCTCGGTGCGCAAATCGCTGAACGTGCTGCTTGAACTCGGTGTGCCGGGCGGCCGCACCGGCGTGCGCGACGAAGCGCAACGCACCGCCGTGCTGGACGCAATCGCGCGCTATCCAGATGCGCTCAAGCTCGCTGGTGTGGAGTTGTACGAAGGCGTATTGAAGGAAGAACACGAAGTCCGCGAGTTTCTGCAAGGCGCAGTCGCCATCACGCGCACGCTGGTCGACGAAGGACGCTTTGCGCGCACGCCGGCTATTTTGTCCGGCGCGGGCTCGGCATGGTACGACGTGGTCGCGGAAGAGTTCGTGAAGGCATCGGCGGATGGCCAGGTCGAAGTGGTGTTGCGGCCGGGCTGCTATCTGACGCACGACGTTGGCGTCTACCGGAAAGCGCAGACGGATATCTTTGCTCGTAATCCGGTCGCCAAAAAGATGGGGGAAGGGCTATTGCCGGCGCTGCAGCTGTGGGCCTACGTGCAGTCGATTCCAGAGCCGGATCGCGCCATCATCGGTCTCGGCAAGCGCGATTCAGCATTCGACGCCGGCATGCCGGAACCCGCCAAACACTATCGCCCAGGCACTGAGGCGCCGCGCGAAATCGCGGCCGGCGAGGGATGGGAAATCTTCGGCATGATGGATCAGCACGCCTATCTGCGGATCCCCGCAGGCGCGGACCTGAAGGTCGGCGACATGATCGCGTTCGACATCTCGCACCCGTGTCTGACGTTCGATAAATGGCGTCAGCTGCTGGTGGTCAATCCTTCGTATCAGGTCACGGAAGTGATCGAAACGTTCTTCTGAGCGACCACTTCCCCGATCCTCACTTCAAGCATTCGCAACGCACCGGACAGCGCCGCGAGCGCGTCGTCCGGCAGCGCGGCCATCGTGTCGTTGAGGAACGCGGTACGGCGTGGCAGCGCCTCCTCAGTGGCCGCTGTCCCGGCTTCCGTGAGTCGCACGTTGGTGATGCGGTTATCGCGCTCGTCCATGCTGCGCGAAATCCAGCCGAGCACCTCGAGCGCTTTTAGCTGCCGTGTCAAGGCGCCGGGGTCGATGCGCAGCCGCTCGACAAGACGCTTCTGCGACGACTCACCACCTTGGTCGTGCAACGCCAGCATCACCCGCCAGCGCGGCATGGGATGTCCCACCTGCCCCTCGAACGCCGACATGAACGCCCGATAGGTGCGGCCGAACTGCTGAACGATGGCGACGCGATCCTGTTGTTCCATGGTGTTCCGATGACGCGGGTGTTCGAAATCAATCAGCGAGAATGGTCGGCTCGACCTGACGCTTTAGCTTGATGGGCGGCACGCGGCGGCTTTGCCAGATCGAAGCTACAGCGACGATTGCAGCGAGCGCAAGACCCAGATGAATCGCCGACACCAGCGATTCGCGCGCCGACTCCAGCAGCACCGCGCCGTTGTGTCCAGCATGCGCTAACTGACCGAGCAGCGTGGCCTGAGCATCATGGTTGATGAGAATTTGCGGATCGCCCATATCCGGGAACCACTGCGTCGCCTGATCGTGTTCCAGCGCGCTGCGCACGCCGCTCGCGTACATATGCGTGACGAGCGTGCCGGTCAACGCCGTCCCGATCATGCCGCCGATCATCCGCAGCGATTGCAGCAGCGCCGTTGCAATGCCGAGATGCTCGCGGCCCGCCGTCTGTTGCGCGAAGATGGTCAGATTCGGCATCACGAAGCCGAGTCCCAAACCGCCGAGCACCATGAACGTCATCAGCAGCCATCCTGGCATGGCGCGCGTTGCTACCACCGCGCCGAGGCATGACAGCGCCATCAGCGTGAAGCCGATATACAGCATCAGATTCGGATTGCTCACGCGCGACACGATCCGGCCATTGGCAATGCTGCCGATCGTAATGAACACGACGAGCGGCGTGATCACGAGACCCGCTTCTTTCGGTGACATGCCGAAGCCGCCCTGGAACAGCAACGGCGCGTAGAACAGCAACGAGAACATCGAGAAGCCGCCGAGCACCGCCAGCGTGAACAGCGCGGCAAGGCTGCGATTGCGGAACATATCGACAGGCAGGATGGCGGTGGGGCAACGCTGCTCCCATTTCCACAGACTGTATGCAGACGCCACACTTGCGACCAACAACGCGACCGAGGTCAGCGACACGCCGTGCTTGGGCAACATTTCGACGAACAGTTGCAGGGAACCGAGCGAGATTGCAATCAGCAACGCGCCCGGCCAATCAAGGCGCATCTTGCCCTTATGCTCGACGTGCCGCAAATGCGGCAGAAAACGCCAGACGAAGAAGAGCGACAGCAGACCGACCGGCAGATTGACGTAGAACACGGAGCGCCAGCCATAGTACTGCGTGAGGAAGCCGCCGAGCGACGGCCCAATGGCGTTGGCGATGCCGAACGCCGAACTCATCAGCACCTGCCAACGCAGGCGCACGACTGAATCGGGGAATAGATCGGGAATGCAGGCGAAGGCGGTACCGACCAGCATGCCGCCGCCGATACCCTGCAGACCGCGCGCAAGGACCAGGAACAGCATGCTGTTGGCCATGCCGCAGAGAACCGAAGCACCGGTGAAAACGATGATCGACGCGATCACGAACGGTTTGCGCCCGTAGTAATCGCCGAGCCGCCCAAAGATCGGCACGGTAATGACCGAGGTCAGCAGATACGACGTGGCGACCCACGCGTAAAGCTCGAAGCCCTTGAGCTCAGCGACGATCGTAGGCAGCGCCGTGCCGACCACGGTCTGGTCGAGCGCGACTAGCATCGTCACAAAGGAAACGCCGAGCATCGCCATGAGCGATTCCCGGAACGGTAAAACTTGCCCACTCGAATGGTGAGCCGCGGTATGGACAGCCATGTTTTTTGATAGCGCAACGGTTGACGCGTCAAACAATGGGGAATCATAGCATGTTATGGCGCTCTAAACTGGCTGTGTTGGCGTTCATCCGGTGCGCCGACGGTCAGCTAATTACAGAATTTGCCCGCCACAGGGAGGCACATGGAGTCCACTTCGCTCGCCGAACAGAGCTTGTCCGCCGAGGATCTGCGCGCGCTACGACGCGCGAAACACGAGCTGGAAAGCCCGGCGCTGGCGATGAAACTGGCCAGCATCGTCGGGGCGCCGCTCGAAAAGCTCCTGTCGCGGATGCCGGCCATCGCCAACGAGAAGGTGAACGATGCAACCCAGCTCGCGTTACGCAAGTGCCTGCAGCTCGCTCTACGCACGCTCGGGCGGCACGACCCTGACGCGCCGCCGCTTGCGATTCCCGACCGGCCGAGCAATCTGCTGCACAAGTTCGCGGTGGCGACAACCGGCGCGGCCGGCGGCGCGTTCGGGTTGTTCGCGTTGCCGGTGGAATTGCCGGTCACAACCACATTGATGTTCCGCTCGATCTGCGATATTGCGCGTAGCGAAGGCGAAGACCTCTCGTCAATCGACGCGCAGTTGCAATGTCTGACGGTGCTGGGGATGGGCGGCACGTCGAAAGCCGACGACGACGCCGACTACGGCTACTTCATCATGCGCGGCGCGCTGGCGCAGGCGGTCTCGAAGGCGTCGGCGGAGATCGCGACCAAAGGCTTCACCTCACACGGATCGACGGCGCTGTTGCGCCTCCTCAATACGATCGCGTCGCGCTTTTCCGTGCAGGTCAGCGAACAGATCGCCGCCAAGTCGATTCCGGCGATCGGCGCTGTGCTGGGTGCGATGGTCAACACTGTCTTCATGGACCACTTCCAGCTGGTCGCGCACGGCCATTTCACTGTGCGGCGGCTCGAGCGGCAATATGGACCGGAACTCGTGAAGACCGCCTATCAGACCATCGACATCGCGCTCGACGGTTGAGCGCTGCGCGGGCCCGCTACCTCGCGCACAAAGGCAGCGGCGCCGTCGAGCGCGCGGCGGGCCTCGGGAATGAAAGGCGTGAAGATCTGCCAGACGTGCGGCATGTTCGGCCACACCTGCAACTCGACTGACACACCCTCGCTGCGTGCGTTCTCGGCTACCCGTCGCGAGTCGTCCAGCAACACTTCCGTGCTGCCGGCCTGAATGAAAAGCGGCGGCAGGCCGTGCAGATCGGCATAGACCGGCGAGGCATACGGATGCGTGGCTGGCGTATCGCCAAGGTATAGCTTTGCAGCCCGGCCGATCGCAGGACCGCTGAACATCGGATCGGCCCCATCGTTGATGCGGATCGACGCGCCGCTCGCGGCCAGATCGGTCCATGGCGAAAACAGCACGCCGCCTGCCGGCAAAGGATCACCGGCGTCGCGTAAAGCAACCAGCGTAGCGAGAGCCAGGCCGCCGCCCGCGGAGTCACCCGCAATCACAATCGATTCCGCCGGCCTGCCGCTCGTGAGCAGTTGCCGATAGGCGGCCAACGCATCGTCGAGGGCAGCGGGAAAGCGTGCTTCAGGCGCGAGCCGATAGTCGAGCGAAAACGCCGGTGCACCCGAGCGTGTCGCCAGGCCGAACACAATCGAGCGATGGGAACGCGGCGAGCAGAAGTAATAACCGCCGCCGTGCAGATAGAGAATGGTGGGGGTATCGACAGCGCCGGCTGTCTCGCCGCTGCCGGCGGCCGGCTCGAACCACTCGCCTCGTAACGTTTCGCCAGGGCCGTATTGTTCCCGCAAGCGCCAACCCGCAGGCACTTTCGGTGACCAGGCACGTTTCGCCGTAAGAGCACGCGCACCCTCGACGCTGATCTCGGTCTTTAATGTGGCCGGTCGAAACTGCCGGCGCAGGTACCAGCACGCGAGCGCACTTTGCCAACTCATCGGGACACCCTCCATGAATGGTCAACCGTCATGGTACGTGGGTTCGCACAATGATCCGCTGGATGGGCGGTTCTAATCCTGCGACGATTCATGCACGCCCGCCTGCTACGCAGCGGACAAATGGAGAGCAGCAGGCCGCGCAACGACTGCTAGTTGGAAGGTCGTACCTGACCGCGAATCTCACCCATCGGGTTCTGCGCGGTGTGGATATTGAAGTACCACTGACCGGCCATCAGGTCGGTCACCTGCTGGTCCGTCAACGTGGCGGAGCCTTTGATCGGACTGGCAAGCGCGCTCTTGTCGATCGGGATCTGAATTTTTGCGTTCTGCCCGACCGGTGCTGGGCCGTGAAAGTGTGCGGCCGAGATGGGACTCGACAGATCCGCATAGGTGACCGTCCACTGCAACGCCTTGGTGGACGTATCGAAGGTGGCGTCAAGCATGCCGTGTGCGTGGCTGACGCGCGGTGGGACTTCGCTCGACGGCTCGAGATCCGCCTTCAGCGCCACCGTGTCTGCGAAGGCGATCCCCGACGCCAGTGCCCAAAAAACAACGCCCAGACTGAGTTTCCGAATTGCATTCATATTTTTCTCCGGACTTGGTGCACCGCCGCACCACACATGGGTCGCGCACGGAGCCACCCCATACTAGTGTAAATCGCTGGCCGACGTGGGGCTTGGCGCGCAGGGGCCGGACGCCCGTCTTTCTTACAAAATCAGAAAATAGATAATTGCGAGATTCGGATGCAATCAAATCGCTGCCTGGCGCTATGCTTCAGCCAGCGAGAAGTGACTCCTTCACCGAAGGATGTCTCCAATCTTTAACGCGGCTTCGGCCGCGTTTTTTTTCGTCTGGGCAAATGTGAAGGGAATACGCTGACCAAGCCAGCCCGGTCAGCTACCGCTCACCAGTCAGCTATTTGAATCACTGCCTCGCTGCTATGCGAGCAAAGCGGCCTGCTCTTCGATGCCATCGAGCATGGCGTTGCATTTCTGGACGAGCGCCATGCCATCTGCGCGCAGCCGCTCCGGCGATTTGCCGCCAAGGCCGCTTCGGTATTGCTCCAACGCGGCGAGCAACGGCGCGTACTGCAACACGCCCGCAGCGCCGGCAACCCGGTGATGCCATTGGCGCAACTGAGCGACATCCACATGATCGAGCAACGGCGGCAACGCGCGAACGTCGTCGCGCACAGATGTCACAAACGAGTCGAGCAGCGCCTTCACCGTTGACTCGCTGCCCCACAACTGCGTCATGTGAGCGAGATCCACAGGCACAAACGCCTCGACAGGCTCCTGACCTTGGGCCACGGCGGCCGGTGCGGTACTGACCGCTTCGACCGACGCAACTTGACGCACAATCTCTGTACCGAACCAGCGGCTCAGATGTTCGCGCAACGTCGCGAGACGGGTCGGCTTCACGAGGCAATCGTCCATGCCGGCGTCGCGGCATTGACTCAGATCCTCAGGCGCAGTGTTGGCTGTGATGCCGAGAATGGGCAGATGCGATATGCCACTGCCGCCGAGACGGCCCTCTTCAGTTTCACGCACACGCCGTGCAAGTTCGTAGCCGGACAGGTTCGGCATGTGACAGTCGGTGATCAGGCATCCGTAGCGGGTCTGTTGCAGCGCGGCGAGTGCTTCCACGCCATCGTTCACCACGTCGCAGGCAAATCCGAGCAAGGCCAGTTGATGACGGATCAGTTCCTGATTCACCGGATGGTCTTCCGCCACAAGAATCAGCCGGCCGCTCGCGATGGCGCGTTCCCTGTCGGGAGGCACCATCGCCGTTTCCGCAGACTCCCGCGCGCGCGGTGCGGGAGTCGACAATCCCGTGAGTGAAGCGGCGCATGCTGCACCGAGCCCGCGCCAGGAGATGGGATTGATACTCACGCGCACCGCGTCGTCCAGAACGCGGTATCCGGTAGGCTTGGGCTTTTCTGTCAGATAGACGACGCGCGCACGTGAGCGCACGGCGGCGGGCACTTCCAGCTCCTCGCCGAGGAACACCAGTTCGACGTCGTGGAGCGCTGCCGGGTCGCTCAACTCTGCGGCACCCTGACTGACCCGCCGCAACTCGATGCCGAGCGCCCGGCCAAAGTGCACCAGCGCCTGTGCGACACGTGCGTCGGAGACGGCGACGATTCCTCGCTTGCCGCGCAAACCACTGACCTTATAGTGCTGCGCCTCGATGGGCATCACCACGCGCACGGTCATGCGGGTGCCTACCCCGGGCGTGCTCTGCAGGTAGAGCGCGCCGCCCATCAGCGCAATGAGCTTGCGGCAGATGGTCAGACCAAGTCCTGTGCCGCCGAAGCGCCGTGTTGTCGACGATTCAGCCTGCACGAACGGTTCGAACAAGGCCGCCTGAACCTCTGGCTCGATACCGATTCCTGTATCTTCCACGCTCATCTCGAGCGTCTGGGTCTGTTGTGTCTGCTCCGCGACGGCGACGCGCACGTCAACCTCGCCGGTCAGCGTGAATTTGATCGCATTGCCAAGCAGGTTGAACAGGATCTGACGCAAACGCACGCTGTCGCCGCGCAAACTGGCCGCAACTTCGGGCGCTATATCGACGCGTACCTTGAGGCCCTTTTCGTGCGCGCGTCCAGCGAGCAACCCCACAGCGTTGTCGACCAGATCGCGCATGTCGATCGGTTCCGCCTCGAGGGTCAAACGGCCGGCTTCGATCTTGGAATAGTCGAGCAGGTCGTCCAGGATCTGCAGCAACGCACCGGCGGACTCATGGATCATGCCCAGCATTTCGCCCTGATCGGCATTCAGCTGCGTACGTTCGAGCACTTCGACGAGGCCTAGCACGCCGTTCATCGGCGTACGGATTTCGTGGCTCATCATCGCCAGAAAATCGTCCTTGGCACGCGAGGCGGCCTCGGCGAGATCGCGGGCCCGTGCAAGTTCCTCCGAACGCGCGTGCTCCGCGCTCGCATCGACCCAGTATCCGCTCCACACCACGCTGCCCGCTGCTTCACGACGCGGCACCAGTTCGGCGCGCACCCACCGCAGACCGTCGGAGCCTTCAGAGCGAAACTCCATGTGAATCGGGGTCTCGGAGCGCGCCGAGCGCTCGAGTTCAGCCAGCACGCGCGGCCGGTCTGCCGCCCACACGCGCTCGAAATCGATGTCACCGGGCTTCGCGAGCGTGTCGCTGTCACCGCCCAGCAAGTGCCGCGCATTGCCGCCGATGTAAGGAAACGAGTAGCGGCCGCGCTCGTCGCGCCGCAGTTGAAAAACCACCGCCGGCAGCGAGCGCGTCACGTCAAACAGGCGCCGCTCGTTTTCGCGGGCTAGCATCTCGGCGCGCCGGATATCGGTGATGTCGACGACCGTGCCGAGCACGCAGGAAGGCTCGCCATCCACATCCCGGCATAGGTTGGTCCAGAACAGACCGATCCGCATCTCGCCATTGCGGTCCGCAAACTCAAGCTCGAGCTGGAAACGCTCGCCATTTCTGAGCATTTCGCGCGTCGCGCTTTCCAGCTTGCGGCTATTGTCTAGTCCCCACGCCTGCACATCCCGGCTCGTCCGTCCCAGCACCGCCTCGCGCCGCAAGCCTGAACTCACCTCGTAGGCGCGATTGATCGCCATGTAGCGTCCGTCGAGATCTTTTGCGACGAGCGGATAAGGCACCATCTCCATCATCGTCTGCTGGAAGTTGAGCTGTGCCGCCAGTTCGCGCTCGGTCCGCTTTCGCAACCGCACCTCACGCTGGAGCAGCAGGTAGGCGCGCAGGGTCACCGCCAGCGCTACGCCGATGCCTATCAGCAAAGGCAGCAGACGCAGCCATGCCTGCTCGGAGGGTGTCAACACGACACGCCGCGCGGCGTAGTCAGATGGCGGATCGAAACTCGTTCCCAACCAGCGAGCGCGGATGGCGGCCTCATCAGCCGGATACATGGCGGCCAATGCGCGGTCCAACGCGTCGCGCAAGACGGGACGATTTCGCGCCACGGCAAAGCGCAGTTCGCTGGGCCTGCTGCTGTCCTCGAAACCGATGCGCAAGCCGCGGAACTCGTAGTTCGCGAGCGTGTACTGAACCGACGGGGTGAAGCCGAAATAAGCGTCCGCATCGCCCTTTGCGACGGCCCGCAACGCCGAGGCGGTGTCTGCGAACGCCGTGATCTGGGCGTGCGGAAAACGCTCGCGCAGCACCCGGTCCATCGCAAAGCCCTTCTCGACCGCGATCCGGGCGTTGGCGAGCTGCGTGGCATCTTGCACGGCCTTGTCGTCAACCCTGACGACGACCGACGTTGAGGCCCGGAAATAAGGTGCGGTAAAGCTGAGGCTGTGCTCGCGCTCCGCAGTGCGCGCCATGCTCATCACCAGGTCGACCTTGCCGGACGAGAGGGCCGCGAGCAGTTGCGGCATATCGGGATAGGTCTGCGTCTCGATGACGACGTCCGGTCCGACGAGCGCCCGCAAATAATCGCCGCTCAAGCCGGTAAGGCGCCCATCGTCGACTGCTTCGAAAGGCGCCCATCCGTTTGCGAGCATGCCGACGACGAGCCTGGCGGGAAACGCGCCACTCGCCGGCGCGGGAGTGTCCGTCGGCAAACTGGCCGCAAGCGCGAACGGCGCGACGAAGAGCATGACGCACACCACAGCGGCCTGCAGCAGATGCCGCAATAGTGCGCGTACAGTCCAGCGCTCTGACGCGTTCACGACAGGTAGGGATCGCTCCGCAGAGGAGCGGGAATCAAGCGACCTCACCTTGCTCTCCGCTCTGGCCGCCCCGGCTTGCGCGTGGCTTGCCCCACAGGCGCGCGTACAGAACGCCGGCGGCGATGCCCCCGGCCAGCGGTGCCGCCCAGAACAGCCAGAGTTGATCCAGCGCCCAGTCGCCGACGAACAATGCCGGCCCCGTGGAGCGAGCCGGATTGACCGACGCATTCGTGACAGGCAATGCAATCAGATAGATCAGCGCGAGGCAGGCGCCTTTGACGAGTGGCGAAACGGAGCGCGAGACGTTTCTGCGCGACATCAGCAGGTTCGTCATCACCAGAGCGAAAGACATCACCAACTCGATCACCAGAGCGGAATGAAACTGATAGTCCGCCGGGGAATGATCACCGAAGCCATTGGCACCGAACTCGCTTGCTGCCAGCTCGAACCCCGGGCGCCCGCTCGCCACGTAAGCAAGTAGCGCGGCGCCAGCGATCGCGCCGAGGATCTGGGCGGCGATGTATGGCACCAGATCGCGAATCGGGAAGCGATTGGCAACAGCCAGGCCGACCGTGACGACAGGGTTGAAGTGGGCACCGGACAAGCGCTCGAGTGCGTAAGTCGCGGTAGTGAGCGCGAGCCCGAAAGCGAGTGCCACCTGAAGTACACCGTAGCCCGGTTGCGGCGCTGCTGTATTCAGAACGATGCTGCCGCATCCCACGAACACCAGCCATGCTGTGCCCGCACCTTCGACCATTAACCGTTTAACCAGGGTCATTACTTCTCCTCCCGCTCTCCGAGTTACACGGTGCGAAAGAGCGCACTTGGCGCCGGCCCGCGGCCATGCAGATTCTCTAATCAAATTTGCATGCCGAATCATCTTTTCGTGAGAGGTCATTGCAACCACTCATGAGACGCATGCCACTCGAAAGTATGGAAGAGCGACGCACATCTACTAATCGGACGACTCCTAAATCAGCGGAACTACCCGACAATGCCTGGGGAGTTCTCTCACAGGCCCTCAGGTCAAACCAATCTGGTGTGCGTATTGGATCAGGGCCGTATCGGACTCGAGCCCAAGCTTGCGCATCGCACTTCGCTTTTGCGTGCTAATGGTCTTGCCGCTGCGCTCGAACCGCAGCGCGATCTCACTGATAGGCATGCCTTCTATATAGAGTCGCAAGACCTCCCATTCCCGCGCACTCAGAATACCGGCACGCGGATGTGGGAAAGCTCCCGCCTGGCTGAAGACGGCTTTCACGCTAGCTGATAGAAAGTTACGTCCTGCGACTGCGGCGTCGATCGCTTCCGTCAGCGCATCGACGATATCGCGCTTGTCGACGATGGCCGATACACCCAGATTCAACAGACCGGCCAACGTGGGAGGATTGCAGATCATGGTCAGCACCACGACGCGCGGATGCGGCGCATACCGCAAGATGCGCCGCAGAATCGGCGTGGCGTTGTTGAGACCGTCGATATCCGGCATGCCGATATCGGACACCACGACATCACAGGGGCACGTGTCGACCAGTTCAGCCAGCGTTTGCGCGTCGGAAGCCTCGCCGACGATCGACAGGTGGGGCACACTTTCCAGCAGATGTCGCACGCCGGCGCGCACGCAGCAATGGTCGTCGGCCACAATGACTCGAGTAGTCGGATTCATCGTTTTGTTGTGTTGTTATCTGACGCTCCGTGCACGCAGTGCATCCCCCGGAGTGGCCAGGTATTTTTCTTACCGCCGCGCAGAATCAGCGCGCGCGACGCCGTATCGGATCAGCGCCGGCCTTTCGGGAAATCGTCGGACAGCACGCCATACTCGACGGAAAACTTGAATAACTCGGAGTCGGTGCGTAGCGCGAGTTTGCGCATGGCGGTACATTTCTGCGCGCTGATCGTCTTGACGCTGCGGCCAAGACGCGTGGCGATTTCCGTCACGCCTATGCCCGATGCGTATTGCTTGAGCACCTCCAGTTCCCTCGGTGACAGGAGTTCGCGCACGAAGTTCAGACGCCGCTCCACGGTCGCTTCGGCGATCAGCGCGCGCACCGCTGGCCCCACATAACGCTCGTGAGCAAGCGCACTGACAATCGCCACATGGATCAGATCGACCCGGTCGCGCTTGCTCATCACTGCATCGACACCTAGCGACAGCACATGCTCCAGCGCATCCGCATCCGTCTCCATGGTCAGGACGACTAGCGCCACCTTCGGGTGGAGCTTGCGAAACCGCCTGATGGTGCCGAAGCCATCTCCTCCGACGCTGCCCGGCATGTACAGGTCCATCACGGCGAGATCGCATTCCAGGCGATCGGCCTCGCTAAACAGCTCAGCTGTGTCGGATGCCCTGCCGACAACCGCTACGTTGGGAAAGCCAGACATCAGGTTCTCGACGGCCAGCAGGACAAGCGGATGATCGTCCGCGATGATGGCTCTAATGGGTGTGCTTATGTCGACGCTTGCGTTCATGGTGTCTGGCTCCCCCAGTTCTCGTTTACCAGTGCTCTCTAACGGAACAACTGGACTAGAGGCGAGCATCAAACATTTGCCAGGACACAAACATCGGATTGCTCCGAAATGCTCACCGATGGTTGCTTCTACAACCGTTTTAATTCGCAATCCGATTTAATCGTCAGACGCCACCCTTGGCTTTGACAAGCGCATACAGACCAGGATCAGTGGTGACACCGAGCTTCGTCATGGCAAAGCGTTTCTGTCGGCGGACGGAGCGAATATCGCGTCCAAGCGCGAGAGCGATTTCAGATACCGACTTGCCTTGTACGAACATTCCGATCACTTCCGACTCTCGCGTCGACAAATGACGCGTCCGCGGCGCGGCGTTCGATTCAATTGGAAGTTCGTTGAACGCTTCGAGGATAGCCCGGCCGATGTACGGGCGACCCGTGCTGGCGGAACGCATCGCCGTCACCAGTTCATCCATCGGCTCGGTTTTGTTGAGTATGCTCACCGCATGATCGGATGCGGCCGAACGAAGAACGGCCGCGTTCGTCAGGTTGGTCAGCACCACCAAACCAAGCGCTGGCCAGTCATGGCGAATGCGCTGGATGAGACTCAAGCCGTCCGCCATCGCGCCGCTGGACTCGGGCATGTTCAGATCGGTGACGAGCACGTCACAAGGGACGTTGCGCAGCAGGTCGATCAAGCTGGCTGGGCTCGTCGCCTCGCCGACGATCGTGATGTCGCGATGCGCAGAAACCGCGGACCGGACCCCAAGCAAAACGAACGGATGATCGTCCGCCAGGATGACACGAATGTTCACCATGATGTTCTCTCGATTGTTGTATGTGTATGCGCATCGTTCGCTTCGACAAAACGCTGTCAGGCGCGACCCTGACCTGGCTCGAGTCGGCTCGGTCCGACTCGGCACACGGCGTCGAAGCGGCGTGGAATGCGCCTCCATAAAACCATCTGATGAACACGATTTGAATCGGAGCTTTCCGAATCAATTCACAATTTCGACCGCAGTTCCTAAAGCGAGGAATGCAAAACTTTATCTGCAGGAGTAAAAAAACCTCTTGCGTTAAACCCGAATCTGAACCCAAACCTGAACCGCTTACGGCTCGCACCGCACCTGCGCAGACGTCGCGGCGCGAGCGCCGGCAACCACCGCACGCGGGAACACTGGCAACGCGATCAACGCACACGCACTGGCGAGTGCCCACACCAGCGGCCAGGAACCAACGGAGAGCAACAGTGGAATGACCAACGGTGTCAGGAACAAGGTCGAAAACGCAAACGTATTGCCCATTGCGAGCGCAGTGCCGGCGCGACGCGTGCCGGCCAGTGTCGCGAGTTCGGTGAAGGCAACGCCATGCCAGGCCGAAGCGCTCACGCCACCCAGCAGGATCAGTACGATGAGAACCGCCGTCGACGCCGCGAAATGCGCGCCGGCCACCACGGTCGCGAGCGCCAGCACCGCGAATAACCCAGCCGTTATCAGGCAGCACGCGCGCATATAGGCTCGGCGGTTGCCGCGCCGGTCGGTCCAGCCACCGCTCCAGACACGCGCGATCGCGGCGCCGCCTTGCAGGGCCGCCATCGTCGCGCTGATCAGCAACACGCCGACATGCGTGAAGTCGTGCAGAAACACTGTGCCAAACGTGACTACCGCGATCTGCGGCATGCACAGCGTGCCAATGCCCAGTGCGACCCGCCACACACGCGCATCGCGCAACGGGCTGACCATAGTTGCGCTCGAAGTACTCACTGCGTCCGACACCACCGCCCCGGCAACGCCAGGCCGACTGTCGGAATGTTCATGTACCGATGGCTCATGCAGCCAGTACCACGCGAACGCTGCCGTCACCGCACATAACAGCGCCAACACTCCGTACACGCTGGCGAAACCGAAGTGCGCCGCGAGCGCCGGCAACATCAACGCGCCCACACCGCCGCCTGCGGGCACGGCGGTCTGCCGGATGCTCATGGCCAGTCCGCGCTCGCCGTCACGGAACCATGCCATCACCGCACGGCCACTCGAACCATTGACACTCCCGCCCAACAACCCGACCAGCAGCAGGCTGGGCGCCAGCATCGTGAGACCCGGCACGTGTGCGCCGCCTGGCACGACGAACAACGCCATGCCTGCCAGCGCGACCGCCGTCGCTCCCAGGCCGAGCAACAGAACCTTCCGGTCACCCCAACGGTCGGTCAGGAGCCCCCACGGCAGCTCGCTGAGCGCAATGCCAAGCCCAAGCATGCCGAGTACCAGTCCCAAACCGCTATTGCCGATGTGGTAGCCCGAGCGCAGAAACACCGCGGTCGTCGGGATCCCGGAAAACGCGGCCGAAAAGCTCGCATTGGCGGCAAAGCCCACCCCCAGCACCTTCCATCTGTGATTTGCGCCGCGTGCGCGGGACGCCTGTGCCGCAACCAAGGAACCGCTTCCCATGATGCCTCCCGCAAAGAAGAATTGCGGCCATCGTACGACTGGACGAACCATCGGAAAAGCCGGAAAATCGGATCACTTCCATCGGATAATCCGAATCATGAACTGGCGTGGTTTCGATTTGGGCCAACTGCGAACTTTCGTCGCCGTGGCTGAGGCCGGCAGCGTGTCGGCGGGTTCAGCGCGGGTGTTCCTGTCGCAGTCGTCGGTGAGCGAGCAGTTGAAGAAACTGGAGGAGCGCGTGGGCCAACCGCTGTTCGTGCGCAGCAAGCAGGGCGTCGCCGCGACCCAGGCCGGCGCGCGGCTGCTCGATCATGCGCGCCGCATTCTCGCCATGAGCGAAGCTGCGTTCGACGACCTGCAAGGTCACTCGCTCGACGGCGAGCTGCGCATCGCCATCACCGACTACTACCGCCCGCACGACATCGCCCGTATTCTGAAAACGTTCTCGGAGCAATATCCGCGGCTGAAACTGCACGTCACCGTATTGCCAAGCGCGGTGATCGACGAGCGCGCCGGAGACGACGCGACATTCGATATCGGCCTGTCGTTGCGTCTCGTGACACCGGCTAACCGGCGCGGCGCGGCAGGCGGCGGCCGCCCGCAAGGGGTCGTCGTGCGGCGCGAGAAACTGTTGTGGGCCGTCGCAGCCGATGCCGATCCGCGCGTGAGCCAACCGTTCCCGCTGGTACTGCTACCGTCCACGTGTCAGTTGCAGCGCTTTGTCGTCAAACTGCTCGACGATCTCAACGTCGCCTACCTGATCTCCCATTCGGCGTCGGGCGTCGCGGGTCTGCAACTGGCATTGAAAGCCGGACTCGGGATTGGATGTCTGAACGAATCGTCGATCGGTCCTGGGGTTGTCGCGTGTGCGCCGAGCGTGGGCCTGCCGGCGCTCCCCGCGGTCGAATTTCACCTCCTGCCGGGACGTACGGGAGAAAGCGAACGCGTCAGCAGCGCGCGCGCCGCTTTGGTGCGGCTGTTTAGTTGAAGCACCAGACCCGCGCAACTGCCTCATTGGGGTCACCTCGCAGCAACAGAAAAAGCGACGTTGAAAGCGCTGAGGATGCCGCCTATGATTAATCAGCTTTTATATGAGTTACCTGTCCGCAAGCGCTGACGGTAGCTGCAGACGATCCAACAGGTAATCAAACGGGATTTCGAAAAAGTAAATGCCCGGCCCCGTTGTTTCGCACTCCGCATAAACTCACCTCAATTCGTTCCGATTCACAGTTTCGCTGTCGCGGTCTAGAGCAGGTTTGAAGGGCTGTCATGCATCGGCTGGTTGCATGCATGAAAACCAGACGTCAACAACACGTCCCCCGAGGCTTGGCGTGCATCGAAGAACTATCGAATCGTCGATTCTGTTTGTGGCTTTCACCACGTGGGCCTGTACGACGCTCGCCGCCACTGACGCGGACGCCCCCATGCCATCGGCAATGGACCAGCGGGTGCGCGCCTGCACCTCCTGCCACGGTGTGCAGGGACAGGGGCGCGACAACGACTACTTCCCGCGCATCGCAGGCAAGCCTGCCGACTATCTGTTCAATCAGTTGATCGCGTTTCGCGACGGCGGGCGGACCTATCCGCCAATGGGTTATCTGATCGCCTTCCTGCCCGACGACTACCTGCACAAGATCAGCGAGTACTTCGCCAACCTGCAGCCGCCCTACCCGAATGCCGACACCGGCAACATCTCGCCTGCGGTACTGCAGTACGGCGAGCGGCTCGTCACGCACGGCGACCCGGCCCGCAAACTGCCAGCATGCGCGGCCTGCCACGGCGCGAGGCTGACTGGCGCGCAACCCGGCATCCCGGGACTGCTCGGTCTGCACGCGAGCTACATCGCCGGACAGATGGGGACCTGGCGTTCCGGTACGCGCCATGCGGTCGCGCCGGATTGCATGCATGCGATCGCCGTCAAGCTGACCGACAAGGACATCACCGCGGTGTCGAGCTGGCTTGCCCGTCAGCCGAGGCCGGACGATCCACGGCCGGCCTCGTCGAGCAACGGCACGTTGCCGTTGGCCTGCGGGAGTCAGCCGCAATGAAGCCGATCTCCGCACATATCGCACGGGTTCCAGGGACGAGTCGCCGCGCGTCTGCGCGTCTCGCCGTCATCGGCGCCACCGCCGTTGTTTTCGCACTGAGCGCCTCGCATTCGTCGTTGATGCGCAACGCGTCCGCTGCCGCAAGTACTACCGCAACGAGCGCCACGCCAGCAACCGCAGCAATCGCCGCCAACACAGGCGCCGATACCCGCCCTGACATCGTCAAACGCGGCGAGTACCTCGCGCGCGCCGGTGATTGCATCGCCTGCCATACCGCGCCGCGCGGCAAGATGTTCGGTGGCGGACTCGCGATGGAAACGCCGTTCGGCACGCTCTACTCACCGAACATCAGCCCCGACGCGCAGTACGGCATCGGCGCATGGAGTCCGGACGCGTTCTTCCACATGATGCGCACGGGCATCACACCGGACGGCAAGCTGCTCTACCCCGCCATGCCGATCGCGCAATACACCAAGGTCACGCGTGAGGACTCCGATGCGATCTTCGCCTATCTGCAATCGGTTCCGCCGGTGCGTGAGCCAAGCCATCCGCAGTCGCTGAAATTCCCCTTCAACCAGCGCAAGCTGCTGCTCGGCTGGCGCACGCTGTATTTTCGCGAAGGCGAGTACAAGCCGGATCCGACCCACTCGGTGGAATGGAACCGCGGCGCGTATCTGGTCGAAGGACTCGGCCATTGCACGCTGTGTCACACGAAGATCAACCTGCTCGGCGGTTCGTCTCAGCGCGACCAGTTTGCCGGTGGCCTGATTCCCGTGCAGAACTGGTACGCACCGTCGCTCACGTCCGATAAGGACGGCGGTCTCGGCGACTGGAGCGTGAAGGACATCGTCGATCTGCTGCAGGCCGGCATCTCCGATCGCGGCGCGGTCTACGGTCCGATGGCCGAGGTGACCTATCACAGCCTGCAGTACATGACCGACGACGACATCAAGGCGATGGCGGCGTATCTGAAGACGTTGCCCGATAACGACCGTGGTCGCAAATCCGGGCCACCGGCGCACACCAACACCAAAACGTTCGAACTCGGCGGCCAGATCTACATGGATAAGTGCGCGCTCTGTCACGGCCACAACGGCGAGGGCCAGCTGCAACATTACCCGCCGCTCGCGAGCAACCAGTCGATTGAAATGAATTCGGCCGTCAACCCGATTCGCATCGTGCTGAACGGCGGCTTTCCGCCAGGCACGCAACGCAATCCCGAGCCGTACGGCATGCCGCCGTTCGGCCAGGAGTTGAGCGATACGGACGCCGCCGCTGTCGTCACCTACATTCGCACTGCGTGGGGCAATCATGGCTCGCCCGTGACGGAGCGCGAGGTCAACGAACTGCGCAAGGCACCACTGCATTGAGCCGCGAGGCACACCCGCCGCGCGAGCGCATGAACTGATCTAAACAAAACGTTGCCCGAAGGAGATCCTTCAGATGGACGTCAACGAGAATCCGAGTGCAGCGCCGCCCTCCGATGAAGACATCGAACGCGTGGTGGCGGCCGGACCGCACGGCGCGATCGCCGTGGCCGGGATCGCCACGCTGATCGTGATGGCGATCTGGGTCGGCTTCTATCTCTTCGTCTTCCTGCCGCGTGGAGTCGTTCACTGATCATGGCGACGCCCACTCCTTCTCCTGACCATCCAGGTGGCGCCCATGCCGTCGCCCTGCGCGCCGAGCGGCGCTGGGCGATTTTCGCGTCGGCGCTGATCCTGTTGATGCTGGTGATCATCGTGTTTTCCGGCCTGCATTGGGCCATGATGCCGCCCTCGCGCGTCGAGACCGTGGACCCGACGCGCCTGCAGTTAAGCGGCGAATTCGTCGACGACAATCTCGGCTCCGCAGTCGAAGCCGACGGCTCGGTCGTGGTGCGCTTTATTGCCCAGCAGTACTCATTTACGCCGCAGTGCCTGCTGGTGCCGGCCGGTACACCGGTCACCTTCCGCACCACCAGCGCGGATGTCGTGCACGGCCTGCTCGTCACGGACACGAACATCAACACGATGGTCGTGCCGGGCTACATCTCGACGCTGGAAACCAGCTTCGCACAGCCAGGCGATCATCTGATGCCGTGCCACGAATTCTGCGGCTTCGGCCATCAAACGATGTGGGCGCACGTGAAGGTGATCGACAAGGACACCTTCTTCGCAAGGGCCAAGCAATCAAGGAGGCTGAGCTGTGTTTCTCGCTAAGCGACTCGTTCTCGCGCACTTCTGGCTCGCCTTCATCGCGTTTCTGATCGCGCTCTTTCTCGGCTCGTGGCAGATGCTGGTCAGAAGTCCGTTGCTGCCGTGGGTCGGCAATCCTGAGCTGTACTACCGCTCGGTCACCGCGCACGGCACGGTGATGGCCTATGTATTGCCGACTCTCGTGGCGATGGGTTTCGGTTATGCGATCGTCGAGCTCGCATTGCGCCAGCCACTGGTAGGACTCAAATGGGCGTGGGCCGCGTTCTTTGTGCTGGCGGTGGGAGCAGTGGTCGCCATGGTGCCGGTGTCGATGGGGCAGGCGTCGGTGCTGTTCACCTTCTACCCACCCATGATAGGCAGTCCGCTCTATTACATCGGCGTGGTGCTGGTGGTGGTGGGCTCATGGATCTGGGTCGCGCTGATGCATGTGAACCTGCGCGTCTGGAAGCGCGCCAATCCCGTCAAGCCGGTGCCGCTGGCGATGTTCGCGAACGTGGCAGGCGCGTATCTGTGGGCATGGACAGCGATCGGCGCCGCGCTTGAAATCCTGCTGCAGATTCTGCCGGTCGCATTCGGCTGGAAGACCACCATCGACGCCGGTCTCTCCCGCGTCCTGTTCTCGTGGACGCTGCATGCGATCGTCTACTTCTGGCTTATCCCCGCGTATATCGCGTACTACACGATGGTGCCTGGCGCGATCGGCGGACGGCTCTACAGCGATTCGATGGCGCGCGTCTCGTTCATCCTGTTCCTGATCTTCGCGATGCCGATCGGCATTCACCATCTGTTCGCCGATCCGCAGGTCGGCGCGGGCTTCAAATTCCTGCACGCGGTGTTCACCGGGATGGTGTCGGTACCGACCTTGCTCACCGTGTTCACGATCTGCGCGTCGGTTGAGATCGCCGGCCGCCTGCGCGGCGGCAAGGGCGCGTTCGGCTGGCTGACCGCGCTGCCGTGGCGCAATCCAATGATGCTGGTGCTCGCGTTCTCGTTCGTGATGCTGGGGCTGGGCGGCGCGGGTGGCCTCATCAACATGAGCTACCAGTTGAACTCGACGATCCACAACACGCAATGGGTCACCGGTCACTTCCATCTGATCTTCGGCGGCGCCATCGTCATCATGTACTTCGCGATCGCCTACGAATTGTGGCCTCAGCTCACCGGACGCGCGCTGTGTTCGCTGGGTCTCGTGCGGACCCAACTATGGCTGTGGTTCATCGGCATGATGGTCGTGACGCTGCCGTGGCACTACGTCGGCCTGCTCGGCGCGCCGCGACGCATGGCCTACTACGACTACAACGCGCCAGGTCTCGAGCAGCAGGCAGTGTGGGTGGCGATGTCGGCGATCGGCGGTTTCGTGCTGGTGATCTCCGGCGTGCTGTTCATCTACATCCTTGCGAAATCGCAGTTCGGACCCCTCACACAGCCCAAGGAATTTCGCTTTAGTCTCGCCATCCATCCGGTCGATCACGTGCCCGCCGCACTGAACAGCTTCGGCCTATGGGTTTCGTTGATGATCGCGCTGACAATCGTCAACTACAGCGTGCCGGTCTTCCAGTTACTGCGGCTGCAACAGACTTCCGTGCCGGCGGTCGTCGTCGGAGCGCAGCGATGAATCACGAACGGGTCTTCAGCTTGCGCAATCCATGGTTCGTGACGAGCGTAGGCGGAACGCTCGTGCTTGCAGTGATTTCGATCCTGATCGGCTTTATCTGGCTGCCGTCAGCCAACAGCGATTTCACCGGACACGGCTTGTGGGCGACCATCTGCAGCGCGGCAGGCGCACCGTCGAGCTGGTACGGTGGCGGAGCGAACATCGCGGGGCCCGCGCCAAGCGACGTGGTGGTGTTGCCGCCGGCGCGCTATGCCAATCCAGACGCGGTTTCGATTGGACGCGGCGCGACCCTCGCCACGCAGAACTGCTCGATGTGCCACGGCGTGCTCGGCACCGTACAGGTGACGGCTCCTGCGTTGGCTGGCCAATACGCCGATGTGATCTACAAGGAGTTGCGCGACTATCAGAACGGACTGCGCGCCAACGCGATCATGCAGCCGATCATCCACAATCGCAGCGATCAGGATCTGCACGATCTGGCGGCCTATTACGCCTCGCTGCAGCGTGCCGCACCGGCAGAACCCGGCGCTACCGACACTGCTCAGGATGCCAGCGCGGTCAGGCTCGCCATGCAAGGCGACCCGATCCGCAATATCGCACCGTGCGCAGCATGCCACGGGCAACTCGACCGCAAAGGCGCTGCGCCATGGCTAGGTGGACAATCGTCGATCTATCTGACCGCGCAAATGCAACGCTTTGCGAGCGGAGAACGGCATAACGACATCAACGAACAGATGCGCAACGTCGCGCGGCATCTGACGCCGGAGGAAATCGACGGGCTGGCGAAGTACTATGCAGCGCAGCCTTGACATCCCGGCGGCCGCGCGCAGTCAGCGGCACAGTTGCGCCGCTCATCACACGCTACGCCGCTACCGGTCTTTCAGTCGACGGGCAGCAGCGACCGCTCTACGCCGCGACCGGCTCGGTGCGGCCGACGCCCGTGTGCGCGCGGCCCGTTGCCGGTGACCGCAGGGACGCAGCGCCGGAGCCCGATCCAGTACGGAACACCGCGACCGCAGACGTCAAACGGCGCGCCTGATCTTCCAGCGAACTGGCAGCCGCCGCAGCCTGCTCCACCAGCGCCGCGTTCTGCTGCGTGACTTCATCCATCTGCGCGACGGCGAGATTGACCTGATCGATGCCGGTGCTCTGCTCCGTCGCCGCAGCGGCAATCTCGCCCATGATCGCGCTCACGCGAGCAATCGCGCCGACGATTTCCGTCATCGTCGTACCCGAACGCTCGACCAGTTGCGCCCCCGTCTGCACGCGCGCGGTCGAGTCGTCGATCATCGTCTTGATCTCTTTGGCAGCACCGGCGCTGCGCTGCGCGAGCGAGCGCACTTCGCTCGCCACCACCGCGAAGCCGCGGCCTTGCTCGCCCGCGCGCGCCGCTTCGACCGCTGCATTGAGCGCGAGGATATTGGTCTGGAATGCAATGCCTTCGATCACTCCGACGATGTCGGCGATCCGGCGCGAATCGTCCACCATGTGATTCATGGTGCCCACCACCTGCTGGGTCAACTCGCCGCCCTGCGCCGCCAGCGTCGAAGCGCCCTGCGCCAGCGAGCTCGCCTGCTTGGCGTTCTCGGCGGTCTGTTTGACGGTGGAGGTCAGCTCCTCGATGCTCGCCGCGGTCTCTTCGAGCGACGCCGCCTGCTCTTCCGTACGCTGCGACAGGTCGGTGTTGCCGGCAGCGATTTCGCTGACGCCCGTATCGATCGATTCGGTACCCTGACGAACGATATTGACCGTCGAGATCAGCGAATCCTGCATCTTGCGCAGGGCTGCTGCGAGCTTGCCCATTTCGTTGTCGCTGATGACTTCGATGCGGCCCGTCAGGTCGCCCTCGGCAATCCGCTGAAACTGCCCGATGGTCGCATCCACCGGGTGCACGATCGCCCGCACCAGCACGACTCGCGCAAGCCACGAAAACACCAGCGCCAGCACCATGCCCACCGCAACCGCAACGCTGATTGCAAAGAAGCGGTCCTGCGCATCCTGATAGCGTTGCGCGCCGTGGTTCAGTTGCAGTTGCTCCAGCGTGAGCATCGCCTTTTCATAGGCGTTGTAGAGCGAGGGCAGTTTGTGCGCCTGCAGTTGCTGGAAAGATGTCTTGTCGCCCGACTTGAGCGCGGCCATCGCCGGTTCGACGCCTTCGTGCAGAAAGATGTCGCGCTTGTCCTGCATGTCCTTGATGAGACGTTGCTCTTCGTCACCCGAACCGGCGCGGCTGACATAGTGAGCAAGGCGGTCGTTTGAGATCTTCAGATACTGGTCGAAGCGCTGCAGGACCGCCGACGCGCCATCCTGATCGTTCAGGTCGGAGAGCGAGGCGTAGGTAGCCAGCGCAAGGCGCAGACGCAGCAACTGGCCGGCGCTGCCCTCGAGATCAGCGACGGCTGGCGTATCTACCGTGTACATCTGCTGCAGCGAGTCGTTACTGGCACGCAACGACAGCAGACCCGCCGCCGCCCCGATTAGCAGTACGACGCCGAAGAAGGCGACCATCAAGGTCAGGCAGGTGCGGATTGACAGCTTGTTAAGCATTTGGGCAAATCTCCATTGGGCGACCTGCCGGCGGTTAGCGAGAAGCTCCGGTCAGGCGTGCTGCGCCCAAGCCCCCTCGGCCAGGTCCGCAACTTGATTAAAATTTAAGCGAACGCCCCACAGGATGGACTACGGCCGTTTTGCCGAAAACTTTATGGTTCGTCAGACAATTACCCTTACCGATTCTCTTCACGACACGCAATCCTGGATACTGGTAGCCTTGCAAACCTCGCGCCGGCTGGATGCCGACGCCCTACCGGACCGTGCTCATGCTCCGCGCCCTTGCGACCTTGCTGGTGTTCCAATGCCTCGGTGAAGGCGTTTCTTATCTGTTCAAGCTGCCGGTGCCGGGGCCGGTGATCGGCATGCTGTTGCTATTCGGCTTTCTCATGCTGCGCCCGCAAGTCGCAGACGCGATCGAGCCGACCGCGCTGGAACTGCTGCGTCATCTTTCGCTGCTGTTCATCCCGGCAGGTGTCGGCATCATGGTGTCGGCCGGCAAGGTTCGCGGCGATGCGCTGGCCGTGGTGGTCTCGCTCGTCGTCAGCACGACCCTGGCGATTGCCGTCACTGCGCTCGTCACTCGAGCGTTGCTGCGGCGGCAGCGCAACGAACCGGCTGCGCAGGAGCGTGCGCAATGAGCGCGATTCCCAAACTCGGCGCCATCTGGGTCTATCTCGCCGCGAGTCCGCTGCTCGGGCTGACCATCACGCTGCTCGCCTATCTGGTTGCCCAGGCCCTGTATGCGAAGTCGCGCTTCAACCCGCTCGTCAATCCGGTGCTGATCGCGGTGGCGTTGCTCGTGATGCTGCTCGAAATCACCGGCACACCCTACGCGACCTACTTCGAAGGAGCGCAGTTCGTCCATTTCCTGCTCGGGCCGGCAACGGTCGCGCTGGCGCTGCCGCTTTACCGGCAATGGCCGAAGCTGAGGCGCGCGGCGTGGCCCTTGATCGGCGGTCTGGTGGCGGGTTCATTGACGGCGATTGCGTCGGCAGTGGGCGTGGCGGCGTTGTTCGGCGCTTCGCATCAGACCATCGCGTCGCTCGCGCCTAAATCGGTGACGACGCCGATCGCGATGGCCGTGGCGGCCGAGATCGGCGGTATTCCGTCGCTGACTGCCGTGCTGGTGATTACGACCGGTGTGTTCGGCGCGGTCTTCGCACGCTCGATCCTGAACCTGCTGCGCGTGACAGAACCCGAAGTGCGCGGCTTTGCGCTCGGCGTGGCCTCGCATGGGATCGGCACTGCGCGTGCCTTTCAGGTGAGCGAAGAGATGGGGGCGTTCGCGGGACTTGGAATGGGCCTGAACGGAGTATTCACGGCGTTTGTCGTGCCGGTGCTGCTGCCGGCGATTGCGCCTTGGCTCATGCGTTGAGCCAAGGCGGCGTTTCGTCGTCGTGCGTGAAGTTGCTTCGCGCACGACGTGCTGGAGTATCTGAACCGCTAGCGGACCCACTCCAGCACGTCATTACATCAATGCGGTGGCGAGTGTTTGCGCCGCCGCCTTAGCAGGCCACCATCTTTTCGCGCGCCCACGCCACTGCGGCGCGTGCCGGAGCAACACCGGTGGCGCGCACGCGCTCCGCCAGTTCGAAGACCCGCGGACCGATCTGCGCGACTTCGGCGAGCACCGCCTGCTCTTCACCCGAGCCCTGATATTCCCGCACGCAACTAATGATGCCGCCTGCGTTCACGAGGAAGTCCGGCGCGTAGAAGATGCCGCGCTGATGCAGCACATCGCCTTCCGCCAGCGAGATCAACTGATTGTTCGCGCCACCCGCCACCACCTTGAAACGGCACTGCTTCGCGACCGATTCCGAAATCGAGCCGCCCAGCGCACACGGAGCGAACACATCGGCTTCGACGTTGACGATTTCTGCCGTATCCACCACGCGCGCATTGAAGAGTTGCTGCGCACGGGCGGTTTTAGCGGCGTCGATATCCGACACGATCAGCAGCGCGCCCGCTTGATGCAGACGTTCGCACAGATCCCAACCTACCGAGCCGAGGCCCTGTACCGCAACCGAAACGCCGTCGAGCGTCTTGCGCCCAAGCGCCGCTTGCACGGCCGCCTGCAAGCCTGTGAACACGCCATAGGCAGTGCGCGGCGACGGGTTGCCACCGTAGACGTCGTTATCGCGCGGGATACCACTCACGAAGCCGGTCTCACTCTGCACGGCACGCATATCGTCGGCGGTCGTGCCGACGTCTTCGGCGGTGATATAGATGCCTTCCAGCGATTGCACCAGCCGTCCGAACGCCTTGAACAATGCCGCGCGGTCGAGCACTTCCGGACGGCGCAGGATCACGGCCTTGCCGCCGCCGAACGGCAGATCGGCCAGCGCGTTCTTGAACGCCATGCCTTGCGACAGACGCAGTGCGTCGTTGTACGCCTCGTGCTCCGACGCGTACTGCCAGAAGCGGCAGCCGCCGAACGCAGGGCCGCGCGCCGTGCTGTAGACAGCAACGATAGCTTGCAGTCCGGAGGCGGCGTCGGTGGCGAGCACGATGCGTTCGTGAGCGGGTTCACCGTGCAGTCCAAAAAGGTTGCCGGCGGCAGTGGTCGTCAGTCGGTCCATCAGTATTCCTTCCTTGTGGGCGGAGAGTTCAGCATCCGCGCGAAGCGATGGCTTCGCGCCTGGCCGCATGCGGTCCGGATCGCGGTGGCATGCGGAGTACGGGCGAGGCGCTGGTATTCGTGATTTGAGCGCGCCTCGACGGCAAGAGTGTATGCGTCCAAATCCGGGGATTTCTTCCGTTTATCTGGCATGATGCGGCCTATGGCAGAAGTAATACCTATATTTCCTTTTTACTAAAGACGAATCGTCTCCCCACGCGACGCGATGTGGAGAGTGCATCAGAGGACGACATGAAGCTCGACGCGATCGATCAGCGAATCCTGCGCGAACTGCGCAGCGACGGACGTCTGTCCAACGCCAAACTGGCCGAACGCGTCGGCCTGTCGGCCACGCCGTGCTGGAACCGGGTGCGAGCGCTAGAAGAGTCGGGCGTGATCGAAGGTTATGCCGCGCTGCTCAACCAGAAGGCGCTTGGGCTGCCCGATACGGTCATCATCGAAGTCACCCTCGAGAAGCACGACGAACGCACGCTGGAGCGCTTCGGCGAGGCGCTCGCTGACCTGCCTGAGGTGGTCGAAGCGTTTCTGGTGTCGGGCGAATACGACTATCTGATCAAGGTGGCGGTGGCAGGCACCGAAGGGTACGAGTCGTTCCTGCGACGCAAGCTCTACCGGCTGCCTGGCTTTCAGAACAGCCGCTCGATCTTTGCCTTGCGCTGTCTCAAACGCTCGGTCTCCGTGGAGCCATAGAGGCCCGCCCAAAATCGATTCCGAACTGGTGCGTGCTGCACCAGGAGGCGGTAGGTGGTTTCCTCTACTTTGGGCGTATCCAAAATCACGTTTTCTTTCGGCGTGATATAAGCGCGATACCGTTTCGACCGTGCCGGTAATCATGAAAACCATGCACGGCTGGCATTTTGTAATCCAATCAGCCAGTTACATCATGCCAGGCCAGACACCGGACGGATGGACGGAATCGAGCCATGTTTTTGGCATGCCTTCTGCTTAGGCTGCCGTCGCCTCAAACCAGCGTGCCGCCGACACAATCGGCATCGCACGCTGATGGGACTTTCGATAACGAATGTTGCGCGTCAACGGCAAAACGCTTGCCGGACAACGCGCATGACTGCTGGCGCACGGCTCGTGCGCCGATATGCAAGTCGTCCATGGTTGTGGCTACAACGACAGGAAGAATCGTAAGTGAAACGTATGCAAGTGACATTAGCCGCCGGACGGTGGCACCGCCTGTCTTCCGACACCCCATTCCTCATCCGATGTCCCCGCCCGCACATGGGCCGGGACGTCCTGTCGCGCGGCCTCTTCGGCTAAGCCTCGTCGTGCCGCGACATCACGCATTGCTCTGCGCCCCCTGCCGCCTTGTTGCGCGGGGCGGGGACTTCTCTTGAACCTCCTTCTTCGAACCAGCCTATGAAACTGTCGCAATCCCTTACTGCGGTGCTCTCAGCGATCACGCTCACTTTTGCCGGCGCAGCGTCGGCGGTCACGGTGCCACCGGGCACCACACTTGCCGCCAAGCAGGAACTCACGCGTCAGGTACCGGCCGAAGTCGAATCGCTCGACCCAGCGCATATCGAATCGTGGACAGGCGACACCATCGGGCTCGATCTGTTCGAAGGCCTCACCCGTATCGGCGCTTCCGGCGCAGTCGTGCCGGGCGTCGCACTGTCATGGACGCGTACTGCGCCCGACACCTGGGTCTTCAAGCTGCGTCACGACGCGAAATGGAGCAATGGCGATCCGGTCACCGCGACAGATTTCGTCTACGCGTGGCAGCGTGTGCTCGATCCGAAGACGGGCTCGAAATATACGATCCTGCCGGAGTTCATCAAGAACGCAAAAGCGATCCTCGCTGGCAAGGCGCCGCTTACGTCGCTCGCTGCGCGAGTTGTCGACCCGTATACGCTTGAGGTCAAGACCGAAGTGCCGGTCGCTTTCTTTACCGAACTCACCGCCATGCCGGCCATGGCACCAGTGAACAAAGCAACGGTGGATAAATTCGGCGATAGCTGGACGCGCCCTGGCAACATGGTGAGCAACGGTCCGTACACGCTGAGCGACTGGGAGCCGAATAACCGCATCGTGATCGTCAAGAACGCCAAGTACTGGAACGCGCCGCAAGTGGTGATCTCGAAGGTCACCTACGTGCCGGTGGAAAGCGACGAGACGGCGATGCGCATGTATCAGTCCGGCCAGATCGATTACACGTATTCGATCCCTTCGGGTGTCTATGCCCAGGTCAGCAAGCAGTTCGGCAAGGAACTGCAGACCGGTTTGCAGCTTGCAACCTACTTCTACAGCCTGAACAACACCGACCCGGCATTCCGCGACCCGCGCGTGCGCCAGGCGCTTTCGATGGTGATTGACCGCGACCTGCTGACGTCGAAACTCACTCAGGCAGGCGAAGTGCCGATGTACGGCCTCATCGCCAAAGGCACCAAGGGCGCTGCTGTCTACACACCAGACTGGGCGAGCTGGCCGATGGCCAAGCGTGTCGACTACGCGCGCGGCCTGTTGAAGGCAGCGGGCTATTCGGATGCGAAGCCCCTGACCTTCACCCTGACGTACAACACCAGCGATCTCCATAAGAAGGTGGCACTCTTCTCAACCTCCGAATGGCGCACCAAGCTCGGCGTGAACGCGAAGCTGGAGAACGTCGAATACAAGGTACTGCTGAGCGAACGCCATGCCGGCAAGGTACAGGCCTCGCGCGATGGCTGGTTCGTCGACTATAACGACGCGATGTCGTACTTCGATCAGTTGCGCTGCAACGACGTGCAGAACGACCAGCAGTTCTGCGACCCAAAGGTCGACGCACTCATCGATCAGGGCAACCTGCAACTCGACGACCAGAAACGCACCGCCCTGCTCACTCAGGCGCACAATCTGGCCATGAGCCAAACGCCGCTGATCCCGCTGTTCCAGTACTCGGCTGACCGGCTCGTGAAACCGTACGTGGGCGGCTATCTGCCGACCAACTATGTGGATCAGCGTGCCTCGCAGGACATGTACCTGCTGGCGCACTAAGCCCCGCTCACTGACCACCGAATATTGAAGTAACGGAATCCGCCATGCTCGCCTACGCGCTGCGCCGTACCCTATGGGTCATTCCAACCGTTCTTGCCGTGATTACGGTGTGCTATCTGATGTTGCACGCGACGCCGGGCGGTCCGTTCGACACTGAAAAACACCTGTCCGCAGCTACCCTCGCGAATCTGAACGCGAAATATCACCTCGACCAGCCGCTCTGGAAGCAGTACCTGCTATATCTGGACGCACTGCTGCATGGCGATCTCGGGCCGTCGGTGCGCTACGTCGACTGGTCGGTCAATGACCTCGTCAGCAAGGCGCTGCCGGTCAGCCTCGGCGTGGGCGGCCTCTCGGTGCCGATCGCTCTCGTGATCGGCGTGTTGCTTGGCACAGCCGCTGCGGTGCGCCGCGACGGCATCACCGATCGCATCGTGATGCTGCTTGGCAACGTCGGCAACGTGATTCCGCCGTTCGTGCTCGGCCCCGTGCTGGTGTGGGTGTTTGCAATTCTGCTCAAGCGCTCGGATGGCCACGGCTGGCTGCCCGCCGGCGGCTGGGGCGACGGTGGCTGGCGCTATCGGGTGCTGCCGATGGCGCTGCTGGTGATCATCAACGTTTCGTCGATTGCGCGGGTGATGCGCGGCAGCATGATCGAAGTGCTGTCGGGGAATTTCATTCGCACCGCGCGCGCGAAGGGCATGCCTGGTCATGTGATCGTGCTGCGGCACGCACTCAAGCCCGCCTTGATGCCGGTGGTGTCGCTGCTGGGCTCGATCTGCATCTCTTCGATTACTGCCGCGGTGGTCACGGAGTCGGTGTTCGCGCTGCCTGGCCTCGGACAACTGGTGGTGGACGGCGCCATCAACCGCGATTACACGCTCGTGCTCGGACTCGTGGTGCTTACGACCGTGGCGGCCGTCGTGTTCAACCTGCTCGTCGATCTGGCGTACGCGTGGCTCGACCCGCGCATCCGCTACTGAGATGCCGGCAACGGATCCCACGCCTTGATCATCGAACTACGATCTACGATAGAGACATCATGAACACCTCCCCTTCCACCGCTGCGACTACAGCTACCGCCGCCCCGCGACGCTCGCGCAGTCCGCTTGAGCTTGCCTTCAGGCAGTTTCTGCGCAACCGCGCGGCGCTCGCCAGCCTGGTGATCCTTGGGATCATCATCATTGCCTGCTTTGTGGGTCCGTTGCTCCTCTCCAACGATCCCGCCGCCAACGACTGGGGCGCTATCAGCATGCCGCCCACGCTGCTGGGCCAGCACTGGTTCGGCACCGACGAACTCGGCCGCGACCTGCTGGTGCGCACGCTTGCCGGCGGACGCGTGTCGCTCGAAGTCGGGCTGCTTGGCACGCTGGTGTCGGGACTGATCGGCGTCGCGTGGGGTGCAACGGCCGGCTATATCGGCGGACGGACCGATGCGGTGATGATGCGTATCGTCGACATGATGTACGCAATCCCCTACATGCTGATCGCGATCCTAATGATGACGCTGCTGGGCCGCGCGTTCTACCTGGTGGTGCTGACGATCAGCGCGTTCTCGTGGCTCGATATGGCGCGCGTGGTGCGCGGTCAGACGCTATCGCTGCGGACCCGTGAGTTCATCGACGCAGCGCGCGCGACCGGCGTGAGCACACCGGGGATCATCCTGCGGCACATCGTGCCGAACCTGCTCGGCGTGGTGGTGGTGTACGCGACGGTCACGGTGCCTGGCATCGTGCTGACCGAATCCGTACTGTCGTTTCTCGGCCTGGGCGTGCAGGAACCGATGACAAGCTGGGGAGTGCTGATCAACGACGGCGCGCAGAAACTGGAGTCGATGCCGTGGTTGCTGCTGTGCCCGGCGGTGATGCTGTGCGTCACGCTGTATTGCGTGAATTTTGTAGGCGACGGGCTGCGCGACGCGCTCGATACCAAGGAGCGTTGAGATGGCGTTGCTCGAAGTAAAAGACCTGGGGGTACGCTTCACACGGCGCGACGCCTCGCCCGTGGACGCGGTGCAACGCGTATCGTTCACGCTCGAAAAGGGCAAGACGCTGGGGATTGTCGGCGAATCGGGCTCGGGTAAAAGTCAGACAGTGATGGCGCTGCTCGGGCTGCTCCCCGGCAATGGCCAGACCTCCGGCGAAGCGCTGTACGCAGGCCGCAATCTGCTGGCGCTGAGTCAGCGCGAACTGAACCAGATTCGCGGCGATCGCATTGGCATGGTGTTTCAGGATCCGATGACGTCGCTCAACCCGTTTCTCACGGTCGAGCGTCAGATGACCGAAGCGCTGCAATTGCACCGCGGCGTGTCGCGGCGCGATGCGCGCCGCCAGGCCATCGAGGCACTGCAGCGCGTGTGGATTCCGGATGCGGCGCGACGTATCGATCGATATCCGCATGAGTTTTCAGGTGGCATGCGCCAGCGCGTGACCATCGCAACCGCGCTGCTGACCGAACCCGAAATCCTGATTGCCGACGAACCAACCACCGCGCTCGACGTGACGGTGCAGGCGCAGATCATCGAACTGCTGCGCGAGCTGAATCGCGACCTGGGTACGGCGATTATTCTGATCACGCACGACATGGGCGTGGTGGCAGGACTCGCGGACGACGTGATGGTGATGTACGCAGGCCGCACCGTGGAGCGCGCGAGTGCGCAAGCGTTGTTCGAGAACCCGACTCATCCGTACACGCGCGGGCTGCTCGATGCGCTGCCGCGACTCGACGACACCGACGGCACACACGACATCGATGCCCCGTTGCGCACGATTGCAGGTAATCCCCCAGCGCCGGGCGAGGCCATCGAAGGCTGCGCGTTTGCGCCACGCTGTGCGCTGGCAAAGGACCGCTGTCATACGACGCAGCCCGAACTGGAGGCCATCGTCGACCGGACGGACGGCTGGCGTGCTTGCCTGCGCCCGGTCGGCGAGATGATGGAGGTGGTGAGGTGAGTAACACGGTGACGCAAAGGACGGTGGGTATGGGTGACGGGACTTCGGGAAAACCGCTGGGCGGCGCGGCGGATGAAGCACGCGTGAACGTGGCGGGCGAGCCAGTGCTGACGGTGCGCGATCTCAAGGTGCACTTCCGGGTGCCGCGCGGCGCGTATCCTTGGTCGTCGAAAGCGACCTTGCGCGCGGTGGATGGCGTGTCGTTCGACGTACGACGCGGTGAGACGCTGGGACTCGTAGGCGAGTCGGGCTGCGGCAAGTCGACACTGGCGCGAGCGATTATCGGTCTCACGCCCGTGACGGAAGGCAGCGTGCGCTGGCGCGATACGGAGACGGTGACCGACGGACGCCGTCCGGCCGTTGCGATGGAGCGGCTGCGCAAGGACGTGCAGATGGTGTTTCAGGACCCGCTGGCCTCGCTGGATCCACGGATGACCATCGAGCAGATCGTCACCGAGCCGTTAAAGGTGCAACGACCCGGTCTGGGGCGTGATGAGACTCATGCGCGCGTGGTAACGATGCTGGAGCGCGTGGGTCTTGGCGCGCATCATCTGTCGCGCTATGCGCATGAGTTTTCTGGTGGACAGTGTCAGCGGATCGGGATTGCGCGGGCACTGGTGGGTGAGCCGCAACTGGTGATTTGCGATGAACCCGTGTCGGCGCTGGATGTTTCGATTCAGGCGCAGATCGTCAATCTGCTGCGCGATTTGCAGCGGGAGTTGTCGCTGTCGCTGCTGTTTGTCGCGCATGATCTGGCTGTCGTGAAGGCGATCAGCCAGCGCGTGCTGGTCATGTACCTCGGGCGCGTGATGGAGCTGGGCACGCGGCAGGAGGTGTATGGGTCGCCGCAGCATCCTTATACGCGGGCGTTGTTGTCGGCGGTGCCGCGGCCGGATCCTGCGATCGAGCGCACACGCAAACATGCGGTGCTGACTGGAGAGATGCCATCGCCGCTCAACCTGCCCTCTGGATGTGCGTTCCGCACGCGCTGTCCCGAGGCGATCGCAGCTTGCGCCGGAGAGGTGCCGCAGTCGATCTCGCGTGGGACGGCGGATCGCAGGGTGGCGTGCATTCGCGTGGGAGCGGATCTCCGTGAAGCGCCGCCGGTTATTTGAAGGTTAGCAGGAGCGCGCTGGGCGGCTTAACCTCGCGCCTCCGTCACTCCCTTTCTAATCCGCTGCCAGACCGTAATCACCGACAGCGCGGTCAACGCGATTCGATCTGTTTTGCTGCGCCGGTGTTTTTCCACCTGGTGCGGTATCTTTACGTGCAGTAGACGGATATGAACCGACCGTTCCCGACGGCTAGCCGGCTCCATTATCCGAACCGTTGCGAACACTCTCGCAGTTCAACGAACGAGATCAAGATGAGGAGCAAGACATTGCGATAACACGGCAGGTCATCACATCCCTTCAGCGCGACGGCACCGACCTGCTCGGCACCAAGGGCGTGGCGGTCAAGATTGTGGACGAAAGCATTGTTTCTGGCTCACTGCTAACCGTCGAAAGCAACCACTTCTGCGTGCTGAAATCACGGGGCGCAGTGCTCAACGTGTACGAGACGGGTCAGTACGCTCTCACCACACCTGACAAGCCGCTGCTGGGCTCCATCGCCCAAGGGTTTTTTGGTGGTTCCTCGCCGTGGGTGTTCGAAGTCATCTACATCAACCGCGCTAAACTGCTGATTCGCAGCCAGGGCATCGCGACCAGCGCCGAGATGGCTGAGATGGCGTATCAGGTTGATTACCATATTCACATCGATACCAAGGAGGCAGCGCTCGATCTTATTACGCACCTGCCGTTCAACGGCAACCTTATCGATACGCAAGAGGTCGCCGATTATGCCGGTCCCGCAATCGAGCAGGCGATCAACCAGATCGTCCAGGTGACGAAGATGGAAAACATCAACGAGCATATCAACGAGATCCGTGAGTCGGTCAAGACGCATCTCTCCGATTTCCTGAGAACGTTTGGCATCATGCTGAATGACCTCAAGGTCCTGATCGTGCCCAAGGACGAGCGGATGCGCGAACTCATCTCGCTGCAGGCTATTGGCCTCTCGCCGATCGAAGCGGTTCGTTACTACCTTGCGCTGCGCATGGCGGAAAAGGGCCTGGTGTCTGCGCCGAATGCGGCGGCGGGATTGCCCTTCCAGATCGGCGCGCCCGCCACCGGAATTTATCCGCTCGGCCATGAAGCCGGGTTCTCCGGAAAGGGCTAGTCATGGACTCAAAATTCTACGACGAAGGGGCGCTCCGCCAGGCTGCGATCAATCTGTTTCACGGCTGGGGCTACAACTTCTACCGCACCGAAAATCAGCTTCGCGCTGACGATCAACTGGTGCGTAGCAAGGCAGGATGGCTGCTGGGGATGGCGCGTTCCAATGTCGAACGCGCTGAGTCCGATTATCGACGCGAGTTTATCGGCACACCCACCCGCGAGAAGCCGTTCCCGAATCCGTCGAATATGGCGGCTGCGCAGAAGCTCGAACGGCTGGCGGGAAACATCGGCACGGTCAGTGGCAGGCTGCAATCCCAGCCGGTTCCGGAGAACGATCGCATGACGCAGCGCTATCGTCAGGAAGCCGAAACATTGAAAGTGTTGATTGGCTGTGACGAGCGGCTCGTAGGGCAGTGTTCGCTGCTCCATGCGATGCTCGATGGACGCAATGGTCTATGGATACTGGAGCATCTTGATGAAGTTGAAGAAGGATTGACGGCCCTTCAGTTGACGTTGCGGAGTCGAGAGGCAGCGTTGCTTGATCGCATGGTCTGATTCTCTCCGCTCTCTCAATCCTGGGCCGACGCTGCAGGCTATTCTGGCGGGTCGGCCCCGCCCAAGCTCACGCAGCAGACATTAGCCCGCAGTCTCACGTTGATCGTAGCGAGCTCTCGCACTCTCGACCTCAGGGAGATGCTCGTACGTCCATATATAAAGCGCCTGGAATGGGCCATCGAGCGACCGCCCCAGCGCCGTGATTTCGTATTCGACGGAGATTGGCGAAGTCGCAATCACTCTTCTTTCGACAATTCCGTTTCGCTCGAGCCGACGCAAACACTGCGCCAAGGCTTTCTGCGTGATCCCTTCAATGCGGCGCTTGATCGCGTTGAATCGCATCGGCCCGGGGCGTAGCGACGCAAGGATCAGAACCGACCACTTGTCAGCGATCTGATCGAGTAGCAAACGACTTGGGCAACTGGCAAGAGACAACACCTCTGGTTGACATTCCGACATGGCGGTTTCCTGAATGCTACCTGGTAGCAATGTGGTGACTCATTGACACCTAGTATAAAACATATACCATCGGTTTTTTCGTTCATGAGGTGCATCGATGACTAGTTCGCAACTCGACGTGTTGTTCAGACCGTTTCAACTGAAAACGCTCAACCTGAAAAACCGCATTGTGATGGCGCCCATGACGCGCTCCTTCTCGCCAGATGGTGTGCCCGGCGCTAACGTGGCGGATTACTACCGGCGGCGCGCATTGGGTGAGGTCGGTCTTATCATCTCCGAGGGGACGGTAATCGATCGCCCGTCGTCGCGCAACGATCCGAATATTCCGTTCTTCCACGGAGAAGCATCGCTTGCTGGCTGGAAGAAGGTGATCGACGCCGTCCACGAAGCGGGCGGCAAGATGGCGCCGCAGATCTGGCACGTGGGGTCCGTTGCTAATCCGTTCACTGAATGGCGGCCTGCCTCGCCGGTCGAGAGTCCTTCGGGCCTTGTGGCACCTGAAAAGCAGCGTGGCAAGACGATGAGCGATGAAGACATCGCAGATACGGTTGCCGCTTTTGCACGTGCCGCAGCGGAATCGAAGCGGCTCGGGTTCGACACCGTGGAGATTCACGGCGCGCATGGTTATCTGCTCGACCAGTTCTTCTGGGACAGTACCAATCGGCGCTCGGACGCTTTTGGCGGGAACTCGATTCGTGAACGGTCGCGCTTCGCGGTCGAGGTGATCAAGAGCGTGCGGGCTGCCGTCGGAGCGGACCACCCGATCATCCTTCGTTTGAGTCAATGGAAGCAGCAGGACTACGCCGCTCGACTCGCGCATACGCCGGATGAAATGGCCGACTGGCTTGTGCCCCTCGTAGAAGCTGGCGCCGATATCCTGCACTGTTCGCAGCGGCGCTTCTGGGAAGCGGAGTTTCCGGAAATCGACGGGGAAAACGGCCTGAATTTTGCGGGATGGGCGAAGAAAGTGACGGGCGCGGC
The DNA here is from genome assembly GCF_050436285.1 of Paraburkholderia sp. GAS82. Classification (NCBI taxonomy): domain Bacteria; kingdom Pseudomonadati; phylum Pseudomonadota; class Betaproteobacteria; order Burkholderiales; family Burkholderiaceae; genus Paraburkholderia; species Paraburkholderia sp. GAS82. Next base: position 603,394 of record NZ_JBNDLX010000003.1, on the reverse strand, counting down.
GACGATCAGCGTGGGGTCGGTTGGTCTTTCAGGTGATTTCCTCGGCACCTTCGGTGGCGAGAGTTCGAGCCCCGCGGGTCTGGACAATCTGCTCGAACGCATGGAGCGCGACGAGTTCGATCTGGTCGCCATTGGCCGCGCAATACTCAGCGATCCGGAATGGGTGACGAAGATTCGTTCGGGTGAGACCGGTCAGTTGAAGGACTTTAGTCCGGCGGCGTTGGGGGAGCTTTACTGAGTTCAAGAAAAACCCCGCTCAAAGGCGGGGTTGATCTTTACATTTTTTGGGTGCGGGAGGTCAGAACGGAATATCGTCATCCATCTCATCGAACCCGCCACCGGCCGGCGCGCTCGGACGGCTAGCACCGCCACCACTACCACCACGCGCCCCACCGCCGCCACCCGAAGCCGCGCGACCACCACCACCGCCGCCACTACGCTCCGACGGCTCGCGACTATATCCACCCTCATCGCCACCGCCGCCCATCGCTCCGCCGCGGCCACCCAGCATCTGCATCTGCTCAGCCACGATCTCGGTGGAGTACCGGTCCGTCCCATCCTGCGCCTGCCACTTACGTGTGCGAATGCGCCCTTCGATATAAACCGACGAGCCCTTCTTCAGATACTCGTTCACGATCTCGGCCAGACGCCCGAAAAACGAAACCCGGTGCCACTCGGTGGCTTCCTTCATTTCGCCCGACGTCTTGTCCTTGTACCTGTCCGTCGTCGCAAGGCGGATGTTCGCCACTGCGTCGCCGCTCGGAAGATAGCGAACTTCCGGATCGGCTCCGAGGTTGCCGACGAGAATTACCTTGTTCACGGATGCCATGAGTTTCTCCTGTTGATTCCGTTGCAGGTGGCGCGGCAACGCACATTTACCATCTCTGAACCGGCCGGCCCGAGACCCAAACTGCGCCTCGCCGACCACCGGTGAGTACTTACCATCAAGCCTTCTTGCGCGGCGCTGGCGGCTTCATATTTGCCGCGATTATAAGCCAGCAAAATACCAGCCCCGAGCAGGCGAAGAACACCGCGCTCTGCCCATCCGCCTTCAGCAGCACGCCGCCGACCACGCCGCCGATCGCCAAGCCGATAGACTGCGTGGTGTTGTACACGCCGGTAGCCGCGCCCTTGCGCGATCCCGGCGCCAGTTTCGACACCAGCGACGGCTGCGACGCCTCAAGAATATTGAAGCCGAGAAAGTAGATAAACAGTATCCCGGCCACACTCAGAATGGTATGGGGTGCGACGCCTAGTAACAACTGTCCGATCAGGATAAGACCAATCGCGCCCACGAGCACGGTCTTCATTTTGCCGCGCGTTTCCGCCGCGATGATGGCCGGAACCATCATGACAAACGACAGCCCCATCACCGGCAAATAAACCTTCCAATGCGACGCCACGGGCAAACCGCCCGCTTCGAGAATCCGCGGCACCACCAGAAACAGCGCCGTTTGCGTCGCATGCAGCACCAGCACGCCGAAATTCAAACGCAGCAGTTCGACGTTATGCAGCACTTCAGAGAACGGCGCGCGCACGTGCACAGGCATCGGCGCATTCGGCACGATCCAGATCACTACGCCGATAGCGAGGATCGAGAAAATGCCGACCAGCGAGAACAGCCCGCTCATGCCGACCCACTGGAACACGATTGGCGCACCGACAATCGCCACCGCGAATGAAACGCCAATGCTGCCACCCACCATTGCCATCGCCTTGGTGCGATGTTCCTCGGACGTGAGGTCGGCGATAAAAGCGAGCACCGCGGACGACACCGCGCCCATCCCCTGAATGACGCGACCGACGATGATCCACGTCATGTCGTGCGCCCCCGCCGCGACAAAGCTGCCGAGCGCGAAAATCGCGAGCCCCGTGGCGATCACCGGCTTGCGCCCGACCTTGTCGGAAATCCAGCCATAGAAGATGTACAGCAGCGATTGCGTCACCCCGTAGGCACCCAGCGCAATCCCCACCAGCAGGACGTTGTCGCCGCCGGGGATGGTTTTCGCGTAGATCGAGAACACCGGCATGATCATGAAGAGGCCGAGCATGCGCAGCGCAAAGATGCCTGCGAGCGACACGGTCGCGCGCAACTCAGGCGCGCTCATGCGTGAAGATGTAGCGGACGGATTGGACATCGGGAACGTGTTTTGAATAATCTGGACGGCCCGGGGCCGGGCGACTCACCGTGGAGCAGCATACCCTCGGCGGACTGCCGTGAGCGACCGGCGGACTGCGGCAAAGACCCGCAGGCGTCTTGCAGTCGCGCAAAAAGGCCCCATCTGCAACCTTTTCGCACGGCTCTAAACCACCGTCTTACAGCTTGCCGCGCGCCTGTTGGGCGCTGTCAGGTAGCCGTAACAGCGGTCTCGAAAAGTCGTTATAGTAGCAGGTTTAGCCTCTTCCTCTTTCCGCCAGTCAATGGCCAGGTAATGGATCAACGCGTGGAACAAATCCGTATCCGTGGGGCTCGCACCCACAACCTGAAGAACGTCAGTCTCGACCTGCCACGTCACAAGCTCATCGTGATTACCGGCCTGTCGGGCTCGGGAAAATCGTCGCTTGCGTTCGACACGCTCTATGCGGAAGGACAGCGGCGCTACGTCGAAAGTCTCTCCGCCTATGCACGGCAATTTTTGCAGCTGATGGAAAAGCCCGACGTCGACCTGATCGAAGGTCTGTCGCCGGCCATTTCGATCGAGCAGAAGGCTACGTCGCACAATCCGCGCTCCACGGTCGGCACCGTCACCGAAATTCACGACTACCTGCGTCTGCTGTTCGCGCGAGTCGGCACGCCGTATTGTCCGGATCACGAGATTCCGCTGCAGGCGCAAAGCGTCTCGCAGATGGTCGATGCAGCACTCGCGCTGCCGGAAGACACCAAGCTGATGATCCTGGCTCCGGTGGTGGCGAATCGTAAAGGCGAACACGTCGAGCTGTTCGAGGAAATGCAGGCGCAGGGCTTTATCCGCTTTCGCGTGCGTTCGGGCGGCGGCACGGCCAATGAGGAAGTCGCAAAGATCTACGAAGTAGACTCGCTGCCCAAGCTGAAGAAGAACGACAAGCATACGATCGACGTCGTCGTCGACCGTCTGAAAGTGCGCGCCGACATGAAGCAGCGCCTCGCGGAATCGTTCGAAACGGCGCTACGTCTCGCCGACGGCCGCGCCATCGCGCTCGAAATGGACACGGACAAGGAGCATCTGTTCAGCTCCAAGTTCGCCTGCCCGATCTGCTCGTATTCGCTGCAGGAACTCGAGCCGCGTCTCTTCTCGTTCAACAACCCGATGGGCGCGTGTCCGGAGTGCGACGGCCTCGGCCAGATCACTTTCTTCGATCCGAAGCGGGTGGTCGCGCATCCGTCGCTGTCGCTCGCGGCGGGTGCCGTGAAGGGCTGGGACCGGCGCAATCAGTTTTACTTCCAGATGCTGCAAAGCCTCGCCGCGTTCTACGAGTTCGATATCGACGAAGCCTTCGAAGATCTGCCGGAAAAGGTTCGCAAGATCCTGCTGTTCGGCTCGGGCAAGCAGACCATTCCGTTCTCGTACATCAACGAACGCGGCCGTGCGTCGATTCGCGAGCATGTATTCGAAGGGATCATCCCGAACCTCGAACGCCGTTACCGCGAGACCGATTCGGTCGCAGTGCGCGAAGAACTCGCGAAGTACCAGAACAACCAGGCCTGCCCCGCCTGCGAAGGCACCCGCCTGCGGCGCGAAGCGCGCTTCGTGCGCATCGGCGCGGACGGCGACGCGCGCGGCATCTTCGAAATCAGCGGCTGGCCGTTGCGCGATGCGCTCGGCTATTTCCAGACACTGCGTCTCGAGGGTTCAAAGCGCGAGATTGCCGACAAGGTGGTCAAGGAAATCGTCGCGCGGCTGATGTTCCTGAATAACGTGGGGCTCGACTATCTGTCGCTGGAGCGCAGCGCTGAAACGCTTTCGGGCGGCGAAGCGCAGCGCATCCGGCTCGCCTCGCAGATCGGCTCGGGCCTGACTGGCGTCATGTACGTGCTGGACGAGCCGTCCATCGGCCTGCATCAGCGCGACAACGACCGTCTGATCTCGACGCTAAAGCATCTGCGCGATCTCGGCAACTCGGTAATCGTCGTGGAGCACGACGAGGACATGATCCGCATGGCCGACTACGTCGTCGACATGGGACCGGGCGCCGGCGAACACGGCGGCACGATCATTTCTGAAGGCACGCCCGATGAGGTGCAGGCGGACGCTGCATCGATCACGGGTCAGTATCTATCCGGCGCGCGCACCATCGACTATCCGGACGAGCGCAGGGAGCCGGACGAGCGGCGTCTGCGCATCGTCGAGGCTTACGGCAACAACCTGCGGCACGTGACGCTCGACCTGCCGGTGGGTCTCCTGACCTGCATCACCGGCGTCTCCGGCTCGGGCAAGTCCACGCTGATCAACGACACGCTGTACCACGCGGTCTCGCATCACCTGTACGGCTCATCGGCCGAACCGGCACCGTACGAATCGATTGAAGGTCTCGAACACTTCGACAAGGTCATCAACGTCGATCAGTCGCCGATCGGCCGTACGCCGCGCTCGAATCCGGCCACCTATACGGGCCTTTTCACGCCGATCCGCGAGTTGTTCGCGGGCGTGCCGGCTTCGAAGGAACGCGGCTACGATCCGGGCCGCTTCTCGTTCAACGTCAAGGGCGGCCGTTGTGAGTCCTGCCAGGGCGACGGCGTGCTGAAGGTGGAAATGCACTTTCTGCCCGACGTCTACGTGCCGTGCGACGTGTGTCACGGCAAGCGCTACAACCGAGAAACGCTTGATGTGCAGTACAAAGGCAAAAACATCAGCGAAGTGCTGGAACTGACGGTTGAAAACGCCTACGAGTTTTTCAAGGCCGTTCCGGTGGTGGCGCGCAAGCTGAAAACGTTGCTGGACGTGGGTCTTGGGTACATTCGCCTGGGGCAGTCGGCCACTACGCTGTCGGGGGGTGAAGCGCAGCGTGTCAAACTTTCGCTGGAACTGAGCAAGCGCGACACCGGTCGCACTCTATACATCCTCGACGAGCCGACGACCGGTTTGCACTTCCACGATATTGCTCTGTTGCTCGAAGTAATTCACCGTTTGCGAGACCAGGGTAATACCGTGGTGATCATCGAGCATAATCTCGATGTAATCAAAACTGCGGACTGGGTCATCGATCTCGGTCCGGAAGGCGGTGCCGGCGGCGGTCAGATCATCGCTCAAGGCACGCCGGAGCAGGTGGCGAAGTCGAAGGCAAGTTTTACCGGTCGATATCTGGCGCCGCTGCTCAAACGCGACGCCGCCAAAAAATGATGCTGCAAACCCTAGGTTGGATACGGAAATAAGCCATGACCAAGCGTAACGAGGCGCCCGAAGAAGGGCAGGTGCAGGATCTGCGCCCACGCCCGGTCAGGCTGACGAGCGACATGAGCCTGCCCAGACTGTCCGCCGTCGAGATCGGCAGTTACCTGCTAATGCTGGTCGGCATGATCGCAGTCCTGAATCTGCGGCTGCTGGGCGCGTTGCTGGCCGGGCTGCTCGTGTTTCAGCTCATCCAGACAATCGCTCCTCGCATCGAAAGACATATGTCGAGCCAGCGCGCGCGCTGGCTTTCGGTGGTGATCCTGGCCACGGTGATCGTCGGCGTGCTGACGGGGATCGTGATCGGCATCATCGACCACTTCGAAGGCGACGTGCCGAGCGTGCAGATGCTGCTCAACCAGGCCATGCAGCTGATCGACGAGGCGCGCGGACGGATTCCGCAGTTCGTCGCCAACTATCTGCCGGTCGACGCCGATCAGATGAAAGCGCGCGCCACCGAATTGATGCATACCCACGCCGGCATGCTGCAGCAAGGCGGCAAGAACGCGGCGCGGGTTTTCACGCATATCCTGATCGGCATGATCATCGGCGCGATCATCGCGGTCGGAGCGCAGAAACCGATTCAGCGGCTGCCGCTGTCCACCGCGTTCGTCACTCGCGTGATGCGGTTTGCGGACGCCTTCCGTCGCATCGTGTTCGCGCAGGTGAAGATTTCAGCGATCAACTCCGTGTTCACCGGCATCTTCCTGCTGGTGATCCTGCCGATCTTCCACGACCGGCTACCGCTCTCCAAGACGCTGGTGCTCGTCACGTTTATCGTCGGCTTGCTGCCCGTGATCGGCAATCTGATCTCGAACACCATCATTGTCGCAGTCGCGCTCTCCGTGAGCTTTCCGGCCGCGGTCATGTCGCTCGTGTTCCTGATCCTGATCCACAAGCTCGAATACTTCCTGAATGCGCGGATCGTCGGCGGCCAGATCGAAGCGCGCACGTGGGAACTGCTGGTGGCGATGCTGGTGATGGAAGCGGCTTTCGGCCTCCAGGGCGTGATTGCCGCGCCTATCTTTTATGCGTATATCAAGCGGGAGCTGATTTATCTGCGGATGGTTTGAAGGGTTTGATACCGCGAGCCTGAACAGCGGCAGCGGTACGCGTCCCGAACGCCGCGCCCCATGAAAAAGGCCGCCTGTCGCAATGACCGGCGGCCTTTGTTTTTCTGCAAAGAGGCACAGACTCCGCGAATTCAGTAGCAGCGGTTCCCGCTCAACGGAACACCACCGTCTTGCTGCCATTCAGCACGATACGATGTTCGACGTGCCACCGCACTGCCCGCGCCAGCGTCACGCATTCGACGTCGCGGCCAATCGCCGTCAACTGATCCGGCGTCATGCTGTGGTCGACGCGCTCCACTTCCTGTTCGATGATCGGACCTTCGTCGAGATCGGTCGTCACATAGTGCGCGGTTGCGCCGATCAGCTTCACGCCGCGGTCGAATGCCTGGTAGTACGGCTTCGCGCCCTTGAAGCTCGGCAGGAACGAATGGTGGATATTGATCGCGCGCCCCGCGAGCCGCTCGCACAGCTTCGGCGACAGAATCTGCATATAGCGGGCAAGCACCACCAGATCGGCCTGATGCTCGTCGATCACTTCGAGCACCCGTGCTTCCTGAGCCGCCTTGCCCTCGGGCGTCGAAGCCAGCAGCGGAAAGTGGTGGAACGGCACATCGTAGCTTGCCGCGAGTTGATAGAAGTCCTTGTGGTTCGAGATGATCGCGGCAATCTCGATGCCGAGCTGGCCGGTACGGTAGCGGAACAGCAAGTCGTTCAGACAATGACCGATCTTCGACACCATGATCACGACGCGCGGCTTCACGGTCGCATCGTGCAGCTCCCAGTGCATGCCGAACTCGTCGGCGAGCGTGCTGAACGCGGTACGCAGCGCTTCCAGACCCGGATCGCCGCCTACCTGCTGGAAATGCACCCGCATGAAGAACTCGCCGGTGTGGCTGTCGCCGAACTGCGCGGAGTCGAGAATGTTGCTGCCGCGCTCGAACAGAAAGCCGGACACCGCATGCACGATGCCGGGCCGGTCGGCGCACGACAGTTTGAGAATAAAGCTGTGATCGGTCGACATGACCTGGGTGACTCCCTTCTTCAATCCGTGATTCGTTTAGTGTGATGCAAGGACGCTGTGCGTCACGCGTTATGCAGCGGCCGGCGGCACGAACAGCGCTTCGATTCCCGCGCAGTCCTCAGCGTCGATCCAGCGGCGGCGCAGCAGGCAGTCGAGCGTAGCGAGGCTGGCATCCACGGTCATCGCGTCTTCCTCGATCCAGCGCGCAACCTCATCGATGCGCGCCAGCCGATGTTCGCCCACTTCGCCGTCCTGATTGCGCGGCGTGAAATCCGCGGGCAACGCGAGGTCGTAGACGAAGATCTGCTCGGCCTGGGTACCCTCCGGCAGCGATTGCAGTACATGCACTGTACGCCCTGCCGTGGCGCGCGCAGCGATCGCTTCGGGGATGCCGGCTTCTTCCCAGCACTCCTTGACAATCGTCGCCTCCACGCCGAAGCCCCAGCCTATCCCGCCTGCGACCACGTTATCCAGCATGCCCGGATCGGTCGCCTTGGTGTCGCTGCGGCGCGCGATCCACAGTTGCGGCGCGCCATCCGCGTATTCTACGACGCCGTTCAGATGCACCGCGTAGGTCATCGTGCCGAAAAAGCGCGACGCCGCGCGCTCGATATACGCAAGCGGCTGCGCGTCGAAGTGGTTGCGGATCGCGTAAGTTTCATCGCGCCAGCCTGGAATCCTGCCATCCGCGGCGAGCGCGCCGATGACAGCGCCCAGTGCGGCACTACGCATATCGAGGCTGGAGTAGCGCGACGATAACGTCACGCCCGCCGCGTCGACATCGAAAACATCCGGCCAGCGGGCCAGCAACGGCACATCCGTTGCGCGGATCCAGCCGACCTGCTGGCCTTCCATCAAGAACGGCCGATGCGCCTGCGCATCGAACCGGCGCGCTTTGGTGATACAGGGCAAGGTCATGAGTGCTCCAACGGCACGGCGCGACGGCGCCACGCGGGTCAGTTCAGAAGCGGGTCGCAGCAGGCAGCCTAATCGCGCAGCGCCACGCGAATGCCGATTGCGATAAAGGTCGCACCAGCGAGACGGTCGAGCCACACGCCGACGCGCGGACGACGCTTCAACCAGCTGCCGATCATCCCGGCGCACACGCCGAACAGCGAAAACACGACCACTGTCTGCAGCATGAACACCAGACCCAGTTCAAGCATCTGCACCGGCACGCTCTGCACGCCATGCGGCTCGATGAACTGCGGCAGGAACACCAGGAAAAACAGCGTCACCTTCGGGTTCATCATGTTGCCGAACACGCTTTGGCGAAACACCGACCACAGCGGCTGCGCCGGACGCTCATGGGCCGTCGCAAGCCCCTGGCTGCGCAGCGCCTTGATGCCGATCCAGATCAGGTAGGCAGCGCCCGCGTACTTGATGGCCTGAAATGCCATTGGCGAGGAACGCAGCAACGCGGCTACGCCGAGCGTGGCGAGCGTCGTGTGGAACGTGATGCCGGCCGCAAAACCGAGCGCGGCGACCAGCCCGGCGGCACGTCCCTGCGAGATGCCGCGCGCAAGTACTTGCAGGTTGTCGGGGCCGGGGGCGAAGGTGATCGCCATCGAGGTGGCGAGGAACAGCAAAAAATTCGGCATGCGTCTTCCCTCGTGATTGTTCAGTGACCGCCAAACTCAGTGACCGTAAACAGCGGCAACCCCGCCGAGCGCAACAGCGCGGCCCCGCCCAGGTCCGGCAGATCGATGATCGCCGCGCCTTCGATCACCACCGCGCCGAGCCGCTCCAGCAGCTTCTTGCCGGCCATCATGGTGCCGCCAGTCGCAATCAGATCGTCGACGATCAGAACGCGGTCACCCTGTCCGCAGGCGTCCGCATGAATCTCGACGGTCGCCGTCCCGTATTCGAGCTCGTACGACTCGGACTCCGTCTTGTACGGCAGCTTGCCGGCCTTGCGAATCGGAATGAAGCCCACATTCAACTCGTATGCCAGCACCGGCCCGATGATGAAACCGCGCGCGTCGAGGCCCGCGATGTAGTCGAGCTTCGCGTCAATATAGCGCTGGACGAACAGGTCGATCAGTACGCGAAAGGTCTTAGGATGCTGCAGCAGCGGCGTGATATCGCGAAACTGCACGCCGGCCTGCGGCCAGTCGGACACGGTGCGAATCTGGCTTTTGACGAACGCAGCCGCGTCGAGCGGGGCGCTCGCAAGCGCGTTGGACATGATGACTCCAGATGGATCCCCATGGATCCGGATAAAAGGCTTAAGAATCTCGCGCGGCGACCCGACCCTGGCGCCCACTCACGCGCTCACGCCGCCCGGCGATGCCGCGACAGCCGTTCTTCGGCTTCGGCCAGCGCTTCGGGCAAGCCGCGCAACACGACGATGTCGCTCGCGCGCAGCTTGGTGGACGGATCGGGCTCCACGCCGCGAATGCCATGGCGGCGGATCGCCGTCACTTCGACGCCCATGTCGACCAGCCCCACTTCCGCGAGTGTGCGGCCCACGGCGTCCGAGTTCTCGTCGACCGGCACCGATTGTAGTCGCACCTGCTCGTGACTGTCGTCGTCGCCCACGTCGTCGGCGCCGTGGAAATAGCCGCGCAGCAGACTATAGCGCTCGTCGCGCATCTCCTCGACACGCCGCACCACTCGCCGCATCGGCACGCCCATCAGCACGAGCGTGTGCGACGCCAGCATCAGGCTGCCTTCGACAATCTCCGGAATCACTTCGGTGGCCCCGGCGGCGAGCAGCTTCTCGAGGTCGGCGTCATCCACCGTGCGCACGATGACCGGCAGCGTCGGCTCGAGTTCGTGGATGTTGTGCAGCACCCGCAGCGCAGACGGCGTATTGGCGTAGGTGATCGCCACCGCAGCCGCGCGATGGATACCCGCAGCCAGCAGCGATTCGCGCCGCCCCGCATCGCCGAACACCACCGATTCGCCGGCCGCCGCAGCCGCCGCGACCCGGTCCGGGTCGAGGTCGAGCGCGACGTAGGACAGGCCTTCGTGTTCGAGCATGCGCGCGAGGTTCTGCCCCGCCCGGCCGTATCCGCAGATGATCGTATGGCCGCTTTGTTTCAGGCTTTGCGTAGCGATGCGCGTCATCTGCAAGGACTGCATCATCCATTCAGTCGACGACAGCCGCAGCACGATGCGGTCCGCGTTCTGGATCAGAAACGGCGCTGCCAGCATCGACAGCAGCATCGCGGCGAGAATCGCCTGCAGTAACGTCGCGTCGACCAGGTGTTTATCGAGAATCAGATTCAGCAGCACGAAACCGAATTCGCCGGCCTGAGCGAGGCCGATGCCGGTGCGCATCGCCACGCCCGGTGTCGCACCGAACAACCGCGACAACGCGGTAATCATGATCAGCTTCAGCAGCAACGGCCCGAGCAGAAAGGCCAGCACGATGAACGGATGCTTCCAGATCACCATCGGGTTGAGCAGCATGCCGGTGGTGACGAAGAAAAGCCCAAGCAGCACGTCGCGAAACGGCTTGATGTCTTCTTCCACCTGATGCCGGTAAGGCGTCTCGGCGATCAGCATGCCGGCGATGAACGCGCCCAATGCGAGCGAAAGGCCGAACTTGTCCGTGATAAACGCCGCCCCAAGCGTCACGAGCAGCAGGTTCAGGATGAACAGTTCCTGCGACCTGCGCCGCGCCACCACGTTGAACCAGCGCGTCATGAACTTCTGCCCGACGATCAGCAGCAAGGACAACGCAACGACAATCTTCACCGCTGCGAGCCCGAGCGCGGTCATCAGGGTTCTCGAATCGCCGCCGAGCGCCGAGATGACAATCAGCAGCGGCACCACCGCCAGATCCTGGAACAGCAGCACACCGAAGATATTGCGGCCGTGCTCGGTCTCGATCTCGAGCCGTTCCGCCAGCATCTTGCTGACGATCGCCGTGGACGACATGGCGAGCGCCCCGCCCAGCGCCACGCTGCCCTGCCACGTGATATGCACCCAGCGCTCCAGCACGAAGCCGAGCGCGACGGCCACCGCGACCGTGCCGATCACCTGCAGCAGGCCGAGCCCAAACACCAGCCGGCGCATCGAACGCAGCTTGGCGAGCGAAAACTCCAGCCCGATCGAAAACATCAGGAACACCACGCCAAACTCGGCCAGGTTCTGCGCGCCTTGCGAATCCGGAACGATACCGAACGCATGCGGCCCGACGACGATCCCCACCGTCAGATAGCCAAGCATGGGCGGCAGGTTCAGGAAACGGAAAACGACGACGCCTGCCACTGATGCCAGCAGCAGGAACAGCGTCATTTCGAGCGGGGAAATCATCTGAAAGCGTCCTGGTTCGTCGACATAACCATCGCACGCAAAGCACCGCGCGACAAGGTTGAGGGGCCGGTGAGGGCAGCGGCCGGAGACAGCCGTCCCGGCGCGGCGAACAAACGCCTTTGCTATACTCCGCGAATGATAGCGAAAATCAATGGCGACCGGGCGCTCGCTCGCGCTCGCAACGTGCTCGACATCGAAGCGGACGCCGTGCGCGCGCTTCGCGATCAACTCGACGATGGCTTCGTCGAGGCGATCGACTTCATCCTTAGCTGCCGCGGGCGCGTAGTCGTCTCCGGCATCGGCAAATCTGGTCACGTGGCCCGCAAGCTGGCGGCAACCTTCGCCAGTACCGGCACGCCCGCCTTCTTTGTACACCCGGCCGAGGCCAGCCATGGCGATCTTGGGATGGTCACGGCCGACGACGTGTTCGTCGCCATGTCCAATTCCGGCGAGTCCGAAGAGCTGATGGCGATCCTGCCGATCATCAAGCGGCTCGGCTCCCGGCTGATCGCGATCACCGGCAAGCCGGGCTCGAGCCTCGCCAAGCTAGCCGACGTGCATCTGAACGCCGGGGTCGCCAAGGAAGCTTGTCCGATGAATCTCGCGCCCACTGCCAGCACCACCGCCGCGCTCGCGCTCGGCGATGCGCTCGCGGTTGCCGTGCTGGAAGAACGCGGCTTCGGCCCAGACGACTTCGCCCGCTCGCATCCCGGCGGCGCTTTAGGGCGGCGCCTGCTTACTTACGTACGCGACGTGATGCGCACCGGCGACCAGGTGCCGAAGGTGATGCCTGAGTCTACCGTACGCGACGCGTTGTTCCAGTTGACGGCCAAGCGCATGGGCATGACGGCGATCGTCGACGAAAACCAGCGCGTCAAAGGCATCTTCACCGACGGCGACCTGCGCCGCGTGCTCGAACGCAGTGGCGACTTCCGCGACCTGCCGATCGCCTCGGTGATGACACCTGGCCCGCGTACCATTGGCCCGGACCAACTGGCCATCGAAGCGGTGGAACTGATGGAGCGCCACCGGATCAATCAGATGCTGGTCATTGACGAAGCGGGCAAGCTCATCGGCGCGCTCAACATGCACGACCTGTTCTCCAAAAAGGTGATCTGATGGCCGCCGCGCCCCTTTCCGCTAACGAACGCGCACGCCGCGTGAAGCTGATGATTTTCGACGTCGACGGCGTGCTGACCGACGGCGGCCTGATGTTCACCGCCGAGGGCGACACGATGAAGTCGTTCCATTCGATGGACGGCCACGGCGCGAAGCTGCTGCGCGAAGCCGGCATCGAGACGGCGATCATTACGGGCCGCAAGTCGGGCATTGTCGCCGTACGCGCCAAGGAACTGAAAATCACGCATCTGTACCAGGGCATCGAAAACAAGCCGGAAGCGTTTGCCGATCTGCTCAGGCAGACTGGCCGCACTCCTGAGGAATGCGGCTATATGGGCGACGACTGGGTCGATCTCGGCGTGATGCTGAAGGTCGGCTTCGCTGCGGCGCCCGCCAATTCGCATCCGGAAGTAATCGCGCGGGCCCACTGGGTCAGCGAGGCGCGCGGCGGTCACGGCGCCGTGCGCGAAGTGTGCGACACCCTGCTGCGGGCGCAAAACAAGTACGACGAACTGCTTGCCAAGGCGTGCAGTGGCGGTGAGCAGCAGGGCCTCGTCGGATGAACCAGTTCCGCTTCACTTCGCTGATCCCGCTCATCGCGATGGCTGCGCTCGCCGGTATCACGTGGTGGCTGCTGCAGGCCACCGCGCCGCCGCCGCACGAAGGCGAGGTCAAGCCGAAAGAACATACGCCCGATTACTTTGCCGATAATTTCTCGGTGTCCGAACTGGATCAGTCGGGCGCCACGCAGTACCGGCTGACGGCCACGAACCTCGTCCATTACGAAGACAATGAACTGAGCGATCTGATCAAGCCGGCTATCCGCGCCTTCCAGCCGGGCAAGCCGATTGTCACGGCGACCGGCGACACCGGCACGGTGAACGGCGATGCCTCGATCGTCGATCTGTATGACCACGCCCGCATCCTGCGTGCAGCCGGCGACGGCGACCCGGCGATGCAGGCTGATTCCCAGCATTTTCGGGTACTGGTCAACGACGATGTGATCGAGACCGAAAAGCCGGTTAAACTTCAGCGCGGCCTGTCAGTCATGACGGCCAGCGGCATGAACTACAACAACGTCACCCGGGTCATGCAGCTGTTCGGCAATGTCCGTGGCGCGATCGCCGCGTCCGACGCGTCCGGCGGCTCCCTGAAGCAACCCGGGTAATCCATTCCAGCGTGACTGCATGAACGAATCGTTCCACCGTTTTGATACCGGCCGCGCGCGCACCTTGTCTGCGTGCCGGGCCGGACTTGCCGCGCTGCTGCTCGCGTTGCCCTTCATCGGCTTTGCGCCGCCGGCGCACGCCGAACGCGCCGACAAGGACAAGCCGCTCAATATTGAAGCGGACAACATGACGTATGACGACCTGAAGCAGGTCAACATCTTCACCGGTCATGTGGTGGCCACCAAAGGCACGATCGTCATCAAGGCCGATCGTGTCGAGGTGACCCAGGATCCGCAGGGTTATCAGTACGCCACCGGTACTTCGAGCGGCGGCAACCTGTCGTATTTCCGCCAGAAGCGCGAAGGCCTCGACGAGTATGTCGAAGGCACGGCCATCCGCATCGACTACGACGGCAAGCAGGACCTCACCACGTTGACGACCGACGCCACGGTGAACCGTCTGCAGGGCCTCTCGACGCTGATGGACACGGTCCACGGCAGCGTCATCACCTATGACGGCCAGAACGACTTCTACACCGCCAAGGCGGGTAAGGACGTCGCCGGCCCGGGCAACCCGAGCGGCCGTGTGCGCGCGATGCTGGCGCCGCGCAACGGCGGCGCCGCGCCGCTGACCGGCGCCTCCGCTACGCTCGTGCCGTCCAACAAGATCCAGGGAACCCCGCCCCAGTGAGCTCAGTAAACTCCGTCAATTCACCTTCCCTTCCCCACCGCAAGCCGGCGGGGACCAGCAGCTCGCTGGTGGTTCGCAATCTGAAGAAGCGCTATGGCTCGCGCACGGTCGTCAAGGACGTGTCGCTCGACGTCAAGAGCGGTGAAGTGGTCGGATTGCTCGGCCCGAACGGCGCCGGCAAGACAACCTCGTTCTACATGATCGTGGGCCTTGTGCCGCTCGACGCCGGTGAAATCGATCTGGACGGCAAATCGATCAGCCTGCTACCTATCCATAAGCGCGCCTCGCTCGGACTGTCGTATCTGCCGCAGGAAGCGTCGGTATTTCGCAAGCTCACCGTCGAAGAGAACATCCGCGCGGTGCTGGAACTGCAGCTTGACGAAAGCGGCAAGCGGCTCAACAAGGACACCATCACCACCCGCACCGAAGCACTGCTTGATGAGCTGCAGATTGCGCATCTGCGGGGCAATCCGGCGCTGTCGCTGTCGGGCGGCGAGCGCCGCCGCGTGGAAATTGCACGCGCGCTGGCGACTAATCCAAGTTTTATTCTGCTCGACGAACCGTTCGCCGGCGTCGATCCGATCGCAGTGCTGGAAATCCAGAAGATCGTCAAGTTCTTGAAGCAGCGCAACATCGGCGTCCTGATTACGGACCATAACGTGCGCGAAACGCTCGGCATCTGCGACCACGCCTACATCATCAGCGACGGCAGCGTGCTGGCCGCCGGTGCGCCTGGCGACATCATCGAAAACGAAAACGTGCGGCGCGTCTATCTGGGCGAGCACTTCCGCATGTAAGTATCCGAGGGGCATGAACGGCGGCGTCCCCCGCCGCCGGCCCCTTGCTGCGGCGGCCTCCCCGTATTTTTGACGCGGCAGGCCGCCCGCGCCCCTGCAGACCCAGTCCGGGCGCACGCGTTATCGCGAATGCCGCAAGGTATCGCGGTCGTGGCAAACTCTTTACAATGAATCTCAACTTGCCATGAAAGCCAGCCTACAACTCCGCCTGTCGCAGCATCTTGCGCTGACACCTCAACTGCAACAGTCCATCCGGCTGCTGCAGCTGTCTACGCTTGAGCTGCAGCAGGAGGTCGCGATGGCGATCTCCCAGAATCCTCTGCTCGAAAACGAGGACGACTGGATCGCGAGCCCCCTGCGCGTCGCCGCAGACGGCTCGCTGATCGCCCAGGCGCCCAACAACGCCGCGCCGGAGCAGATGGGCAACGGCTCGTCGTCGTCCTCCTCCTCGTCCTCCAGCAGCAGTGAAGGTGGCGAAAGCGGCGAACCGCAGGGTGTCGACGAGTACAACGGTCTCGCGTCCGACAGCAACGGCGATTCGTCCCAGTGGAATCTGGAGGACTACGGCCGTTCCGGTACCGCCTCCGACGACGACGACCTGCCGCCGCTGCAGATTCACGAATCGAGCACCTCGCTGCGCGATCACCTGATGGCGCAACTGCGCGTCACCCAGGCAAGCCAGCGTGACCGGGCGCTGATCACGTTTCTGATCGAGTCTCTGGACGACGACGGCTACCTGACCGCGACGCTGGAAGAAGTGCAGGCTGATCTGCCGGAAGAACTCGAAGTCGACCTGGACGAACTGAACGCCGCACTCGCGCTGCTGCATAGCTTCGATCCGGCCGGCGTGGGCGCACGGTCCGCTTCCGAGTGCCTGAAGCTGCAATTGCTGCGCCTCGACGGCTCGGCCACCCGCACGCTCGCCCTCGAGATCGTGGCTCACCATCTTGAACTGCTTGCCGCGCGCGATTTCACGCGTCTGCGCAAACATCTGAAGGCAAGCGACGACGATCTGCGCGATGCACACGTGCTGATCCGCTCGCTCGAACCGTTCCCCGGCGCCGCCTACGGCAAGGCCGAGGCCGACTACGTCGTGCCCGACATCATGGTGCGCAAGATCGGTCAAAGCTGGCAGGCCGAGCTGAACCCGGAGGTCGTGCCGAAACTGCGTATCAATCATCTGTACGCAAACATTCTGCGGAACAACCGCGGCGATCCGGGCAGTGGATCGCTGCGTCAGCAACTCCAGGAAGCCCGCTGGCTGATCAAAAATATCCAGCAGCGCTTCGAGACGATCCTGCGAGTGGCGCAGGCTATTGTCGAGCGTCAAAAGAGCTTTTTTGTGCATGGCGAAATTGCCATGCGGCCCTTGGTTTTGCGGGAAATTGCTGATACGCTGGGCCTACACGAGTCAACTGTCTCGCGTGTGACAACCGGTAAATACATGCTGACCCCATTCGGGACGCTTGAATTTAAGTACTTCTTCGGATCACACGTTTCGACGGACACGGGCGGCGCTGCCTCTTCAACGGCCATTCGCGCGCTCATCAAGCAACTGATAGGAGCGGAAAACACCAAATCTCCTCTTTCAGACAGCCGCATAGCCGAACTGCTGGCGGAGCAAGGATTCGTGGTCGCACGGCGCACCGTAGCGAAATACCGCGAAGCCCTCAGAATCCCCGCAGTCAACCTGCGCAAGTCTCTTTAGCTCGCCGCGTAGTGTGGCGGGCATTTTCCGGCCGCTCCGCCCGTTGGCGGACAGGCCGGCCGATGCGACCTGCCAGTAGTCAGTCACGGGGGACGACACAGGCGAGGCGAGCGATCGACCGGTACCTGCCCCATCGTGCGGACCAAGCGGCCACTAGCATGGAGAAGCACTATGAACTTGCAGATCAGTGGACACCATCTCGAAGTAACGCCAGCGTTGCGAGAATACGTGATCACCAAACTGGATAGGGTGCTAAGACATTTCGATCAGGTGATCGATGGCAGTGTGGTCCTCTCGGTCGACAACCACAAGGAAAAGGTAAAGAGGCAAAAGGTTGAAATCAACCTGCATCTGAAGGGTAAGGACATCTTTGTCGAGAGCTGTGACGGCGACCTGTACGCCGCGATCGATCTGATGATCGACAAGCTCGACCGGCAAGTCATTCGTCACAAAGATCGCCTGCAGGGTCATCAACACGACGCGATCAAGTATCAAGAGCTGGCGCCGCAACTGGACGTGCCGCCGCAATAAGCAGGACCGTGAAGGATTAGAGGGATTTTTCCCGACCTAGCTAAACCGCCCGGCAACGGGCGGTTTTTCGTTGGCTAGAACACATCGCACGACGAACAGGCATTGGCGCGCCGCACCATCCATGGTCGCGCTGTTCTATAATGGGCCGGTTACCATAGGGGTCATCGGGGTTATTCAGCGGGAGTCCTGCGTTTTTTGGGCTTCCAAGCACATCGCCGTGAGCATCAGTCGAGAATGGAACGCCACTCAAACGCCACAGCGAGGAGTATCCAGGCCACGTTTCCGCCTGCCAACATGAATCGTTTAGCCAAATTTCTTCCCCTCGAAAACGTCGTCGTCGGACTATCGGTCACCAGCAAGAAACGCGTCTTCGAGCAAGCAGGCCTGATTTTCGAAAACCAGAACGGCATCGCTCGCAGCACGGTCACTGACAATCTGTTCGCGCGCGAGCGCCTCGGGTCGACCGGTCTTGGCGAAGGCGTCGCGATTCCGCACGGCCGGATCAAAGGCTTGAAGCAGCCGCTCGCCGCTTTCGTGCGCCTCGCCGAGGCCATCCCCTTCGAATCGCCGGACGGTCAGCCGGTATCGCTGCTGATCTTCCTGCTGGTACCCGAGCAAGCCACCCAGCAACACCTCGAAATTCTCTCGGAAATCGCCCAGCTGCTGTCCGATCGCGAGACGCGCGAACGGCTGCATACGGAAGAAAACCGCGAAGCATTGCATCGACTGCTCACTCAGTGGCAACCTTGATGCATCGGCGCCCATCCGCACGTCGGTCCCCCGCCTGCGAGCGGCTGGGTCCCCGTGTCGAATCCGGCTCGCGCCGGCTAATCCGGCTGCGCTGACGCAGCCGGCGCATGCGGGGCACAGGCCCACACTGGAGTCACGGACTCATGGATACGTCCAGCATCAACGCCCAAAGCATTTTCGACGACAACGCCGCCATGCTGAAACTCAGCTGGCTGACGGGGCATGAAGGCTGGGAGCGTGGCTTCTCGGCGGAAACGGTCGCCAATGCCACCTCGAGCGCCGACCTTGTCGGCCACTTGAACCTGATCCACCCGAACCGGATCCAGGTGCTCGGCGACGCCGAAGTCGACTATTACCAGCGCCAATCCGAAGAAGACCGCTCGCGCCACATGGCCGAGCTGATCGCCCTCGAGCCGCCGTTTCTGGTGGTGGCGGGCGGGGTCGCCGCGCCGCCGGAGCTGGTTCTGCGCTGCACACGTTCATCCACGCCGCTGTTCACTACGCCAATGTCGGCCGCAGCGGTAATCGATAGCCTGCGTCTGTACATGTCGCGCATCCTGGCGCCGCGCGCCACGTTGCACGGCGTCTTTCTGGATATTCTCGGCATGGGCGTGCTGCTCACCGGCGACTCAGGTCTCGGCAAGAGCGAACTCGGCCTCGAGCTGATCAGCCGCGGTCACGGCCTTGTCGCCGATGATGCGGTAGATTTCGTGCGCCTTGGGCCAGATTTCGTCGAAGGCCGTTGCCCGCCGCTGCTGCAAAACCTGCTGGAAGTGCGCGGCCTCGGGTTGCTCGATATCAAGACTATTTTTGGTGAAACCGCCGTACGGCGCAAAATGAAGCTGAAGCTGATCGTTCAGCTCGTGCGCCGTCCGGATGGCGAATTTCAGCGTCTGCCACTGGAAAGCCAGACCGTCGACGTGCTTGGTCTGCCTATCAGCAAAGTCACCATTCAGGTTGCGGCCGGCCGCAACCTCGCGGTGCTGGTGGAAGCCGCCGTGCGCAACACAATCCTGCAACTGCGCGGCATCGACACGCTGCGCGACTTCATGGATCGCCAGCGCCTCGCCATGCAGGACCCGGACAGCCAGTTTCCCGGCAAGCTGATCTGAAACCGCCCGGTGTGTCCGGCGGCAACGGGGCACGCACGCGGGGACCAGATGCTATGATGAAACGTACAGATTTGACGACCTCATGCGCATTATTCTGATCACCGGTATTTCCGGCTCCGGCAAATCCGTTGCACTGAACGCGCTTGAAGACGCTGGCTACTATTGCGTCGACAATCTGCCGCCGCGCTTTCTGCCGCAACTCGCCTCCTACCTCGCGGCAGATGGTTACGACCGTCTCGCCGTTGCAATCGACGCGCGTTCCAGCGCCTCGCTCGACGACATGCCCGCGATGATTCGCGACCTGTCGCGCGAACACGATGTGCGTGTGCTGTTTCTGAACGCCAGCACGCAATCGCTGATTCAACGCTTTTCCGAAACACGCCGCCGCCATCCGCTCTCCGGTTCGGCCTCGCACGATGCAGATGTGGGTTTGCTGACGTCGCTCGAAGAAGCGATCGAGCGCGAGCGCGAACTGGTCGGAAACCTGGCTGAGTTCGGCCACCAGATCGATACCAGCAACCTGCGCGCGAACGTGTTGCGCGCATGGGTCAAACGTTTTATCGAACAGGAGCACAGTGGCCTCGTGCTGATGTTCGAGTCGTTTGGTTTCAAGCGCGGCGTGCCCCTCGACGCGGATTTCGTATTCGACGTGCGCACGCTGCCCAACCCGTACTACGATCATCAATTACGCCCGCTTACGGGACTCGACAAACCGGTCATCGATTTCCTCGGTGCCCTGCCCGTCGTGCACGAAATGATGGGCGATATCGAGACGTTCCTCGCGAAGTGGCTGCCGCACTTTCGCGACGATAACCGCAGCTATCTGACTGTGGCAATCGGCTGCACGGGCGGTCAGCACCGCTCCGTTTTCATTGCCGAGACGCTCGCCGCGCGTCTTGCCAGGCAGGCCAATGTGATCGTGCGGCACCGCGATGCGCCGGTCGACGTCGGCGAATCATCGAAGTTAGTGGCTTAACCGGCCGCATCGCGCGGCCTTAACCCGAAGCGTTGCGCGCCATGTCCTCTACTTCTGTGCTTGCCGATGTGCCGCTGTTTCCGCTGCACACGGTGCTGTTTCCCGATGGGCTGCTGCCCCTGAAGATTTTCGAAGCGCGCTATCTGGACATGGCGCGCGAGTGTCTGCGCGAAAAGACTCCGTTCGGCGTATGTCTGCTAAAAAGCGGTGGTGAAGTGGCGCTTCCAGACGAGCCCTCCGTGCCTGAAGCGGTCGGCTGTCTGGCGGAGATCGGGGAGTGCGATGTCGAAACCTTCGGCATGCTGCTGATCCGCGCGCGTGGCACGCGGCGCTTCCGGCTGCTATCGCATCGCGTGGAAGCGAGCGGTCTCCTGGTGGGCATGGCGGAGCCGCTGCCGGACGACGTACCGCTCGAAGGCAACGAGTTGCTGGCCAAATTTGGCGCTTGCGCGGAAGTACTGGAGCGGATCATCGCAACAATCCGCGAGCGCGATCCGGATAGCCTGCCTTTCGCGGAACCGTTCAAACTCGAAGACCCGACGTGGGTGTCAAACCGGCTCTCGGAAGTGTTGCCTATTGCCCTGCGGGCGCGGCAAAAGCTGATGGAGCTGCCGGATGCCGGGGCGCGCATCGATGTGGTTCATCACTACATGCAGCAGCATCAGTTGTTGTGAGGGCTCCTGCAAGCTATCTACAGCAAAGACCCGTGCAGGCCATCCAGCAGCTTGCGCACCGGCGCCGGCACGCCGTACGCGTCGATGTCGCGCAGCGCCACCCACACGGTTTCCGCATCACCTAGCACTAGCGCCGTCTTGCCACCTGCGACACGACCCAGTTCCGCGATGCGCGGCTCGATATCCAGCCGGAAATGCGTGAACGTGTGTGTAAGCGGCGCAAGCGGCGAGACCGCACCGTCGCCGCCGAATTCGCGTGCCCGCTTCGCCAACGCCGCTTCATCAGCCGCTTCCGGCAGGCTCCACAGCCCACCCCAGATACCCGACGGAGGCCGCTTTTCCAGCATCACCGTATCGCCGTCGCACAACACGAGCATCCAGGTACGTCGCGTCGGCACAGCCTTTTTAGGCCGCGCGGCCGGCAGTTGACGCTGCCGGCCGGTGACATTTGCCACGCAGTCGGGCGCGAACGGACAGCGCTCGCAGTCAGGCTTGCCGCGCATACACAGGGTCGCGCCGAGATCCATCAAGCCCTGTGTATAGGCGCTCACATCATCATTGCTGGCGTTGGACGGCAGCAATGATTCAGCCAGCGTCCACATGGCATTTTCGACCTTCTTTTCGCCTGGGAAACCTTCGACGCCAAACACGCGGGCCAGCACACGCTTCACGTTGCCGTCGAGAATCGTGGCCCGCGCGCCGAACGCAAACGACGCGATCGCCGCCGCGGTCGAGCGGCCGATCCCCGGCAATTCGGCCAACTCCTCCACCGAAGCCGGAAACGCCCCACCGTGCAGTTCGACCACCGCCTGCGCGCACCGATGCAGGTTACGGGCACGCGAGTAATAGCCGAGACCGGCCCACAGCGCCATCACGTCGTCGATCGGCGCTGCGGCGAGCGCGGCGACGTCCGGGAAGCGCGCCAGAAAACGCGCGTAATACGGAATCACGGTTGACACCTGGGTCTGCTGCAACATGATTTCCGACAGCCAGATGCGATAGGGGTCGCGTGTATTCTGCCAAGGCAGGTCGTGGCGGCCGTGCTGACGCTGCCAGCCGATCAGACGTGCAGAGAAATCAGCGAGAGCAGGCTCGATGGGTAAAACAGGCACGGTGGCCGTCGCGGACGGCGTTAAGCGGGAGGGCATCGGAAAATTAGCGCTGGCAGGTAGGACAAAAGTAAGTCGAGCGCTGCCCTTGCACGATCTGTTTGATCGGCGTACCGCACACGCGGCATGGCAGCCCCGCGCGATCATAGACGAAATAATCGAGCTGGAAATAACCGCTTTCACCGTCACTGCCGACGAAATCGCGCAGCGTGCTGCCGCCTTTTTCGATCGCGGCAGCAAGCGTGACTCTCACCGCATCCGCGAGCAACCCGTAGCGGACCGGCGAAACACGGCCAGCGGGCGTGGTGGGCCGGATACCGGCGCGAAACAGGCTTTCGGACGCGTAAATATTGCCCACCCCCACCACGATCTCCCCCGCCAGCAGCGCCTGCTTGACGGAGACCTTGCGGCCGCGCGTCTCCCGGTGCATCAGCGCGCCAGAAAAAGCAGGCGAAAACGGTTCGACCCCGAGGCCGGCCAGCAGCGGATGCTCGAGCACATCGCCGTCTTCGCGCGAGTGCCAAAGGACGGCCCCAAAGCGTCGCGGGTCGCGATAGCGGAGAATGAACTCGTCGAAAATCCAGTCGATATGGTCGTGTTTCGCAGCAGCCGGCAGATGCGGCAGGTTGCGTAGCACGCGCAGCGTGCCAGTCATGCCCAGGTGCACAATGAACCAGCCGTCGTCGATTTCGAACAGCAGGTACTTGCCGCGCCGTTCGACCTTATGCACCACGTGGCCCCGCAAGGTTCTCGCAAGGTCTGCCGGAATCGGCCAGCGCAGCGCGGGGGTGCGAACGTCGACGCGCTCGACCCGGCGTCCGGAGACGTATGGCTCGATTCCGCGTCGGGTAACCTCAACTTCTGGCAACTCTGGCATGTCTAACTGGTCTGCAACTTGCGTGAGTGGTTGTGCGCTTATTGTAGCGAGCGCGTTACAATCGTCCGAAACATTGAACGGATTTCCATGAACTTGTCCTTCGTGAAGCTGTTTTCGAAGCGCCCGTCGCGCGCCTCCCGCGTGCCGCACGCTGTCTCCGCCCGACGCCTGTTAGGTGCGGCGGCGCTTGCCGTGTGGGCGCTCGCCGCCTTGCCGGGGCACGCGCAGGATCCCTCGTCCGATTCGGACGACAACTCCGTGTCCATCCCGGATGCGCTCGGTGCGCAAACGCCTGAAGACCAGAAAAATCTGCCCGATATTGCCCTGTCGAGCCAGATCGTGTTCCAGGTGCTCGCGGCGGAAGTCGCCTTGCAGCGCGACCAGCCGGCGCCGGCCTATCAAACGTACCTTGCGCTTGCGCGCGACACGCACGATCCGCGCATGGCGCAACGCGCCACGGAGATCGCGCTGGCAGCGCAGAGTCCTTCGGACGCCCTCGCGGCCGCGCAATTGTGGCAGCAGTATGCGCCCTCATCGGAACGCGCGGCGCAACTCGATGCTTCGCTGCTCGTTCTGTCGGGCAAGCCTGACGACGCAGAGCCGCTGCTCACACGCGAACTGGCAAAGGTGCCGGAAGCGAATCGCGGCAGCGCGATCCTCTCGCTGCAACTGCTGCTCTCGCGCGGTCCGAATCGTATCGGCGGCCTGCATGTGCTGCAGGATCTGCTGAAGAACGACATGAACCGGCCCGAAGCGCAACTGGCTATCGCCCGTCAGCAGATCGTGGCGAACGACGCGCCGGGCGCACGCAAGTCGCTCGAGCAGGCGCTCGCCTTGAAGCCCGACTATCTGCCCGCTGCACTCACGCTCTCGCAGATGGGTCCGGAAGAGCGCAAGGAAGGCATCGCGTCGCTCGAGAAGTACGTCCAGCAAAATCCGAAATCGCATGATGCCCGGCTCGCGCTGGCCCAGATGTATCTGGCCAGCGACCGTCTCGACGACGCGCAGGCGCAGTTCGTGGAGATGCACAAGGACAACGCGAACGATCTGACGCCGATGATGGCGCTCGCGCTGATCGCGATCCAGAAAAAGGACTATCCGACCGCGCAGACCTATCTGCAGCAGTACGCGCAGAAAGCGGAGAAGACGACGGGCGCCGATCCGGGCCAGGCCTACATCTATCTCGCGCAGATCTCGCTCGAGCAGAAGAATGACGCAGCGGCAGGCGACTGGTTGAACAAGATTGCGCCGACGAGCCAGCAGTACATTCCGGCGCAGATCACGCGCGCCCAGTTGCTCGAAAAGCAGAACAAGCCGGACGACGCCCGCAAGCTGCTGGCGGGCCTGCGAGCGCCTGACCCGCGCGATCAGGCCTTGATCGACCGCACCGATGCCGCCATCCTGTTCGACTCGAAGCGTTATCCGGAAGCGGAAGCGCGCCTGGCGCAAGCCACCGCCGACTTCCCCGACGACCCCGATCTGACCTACGACTATGCGATGGCGGCTGAGAAGAACGGCCACTACGACATCATGGAAGCGCAGTTGCGCAGGCTGATCGACACGCAGCCGGACAATCCGCAGGCCTACAACGCCCTCGGCTATTCACTGGCGGACCGCGGCGTGCGCCTGCAGGAAGCGGACAAGCTGATCCAGAAGGCCGCGTCGCTAGCGCCGAACGATGCGTTCATCATGGACAGCGTGGGCTGGGTCAAGTATCGCCTCGGCGATACGTCGGATGCGCTCACGCTGCTGCGCAAGGCCTACAATCTGCAGCCCAATGCAGAAATCGGCGCGCATCTTGGCGAAGTACTGTGGAAGACCGGCGCCCAGGATCAGGCGCGCGACGCCTGGCGTGAAGCCCGCAAGCTGGAACCG
This sequence comes from Paraburkholderia sp. GAS82, assembly GCF_050436285.1. NCBI lineage: Bacteria > Pseudomonadati > Pseudomonadota > Betaproteobacteria > Burkholderiales > Burkholderiaceae > Paraburkholderia > Paraburkholderia sp. GAS82. Next base: position 578,281 of record NZ_JBNDLX010000003.1, on the reverse strand, counting down.
GACAACGATACGCTCCTCAAAACGCTCGCACGTTTTCAGGTGAACGATCTCTGATGCTCATTTCGAACCGCTCTATCCGTTCCGCGCGCTGGCTTGCTGGCTGGTTCCATTATTTCCAGGCGCCACGCCGCGCGGCGCTGGGGTTCGCAGCGGCGGCTGTCGTCACGGTGTCCGGGTTGACCGGGTGCGCCTCGGTGACACCGCGGCAACCGTCGACGTCTAACGCCACGACCTCGGTCACGGCTCAAACAAGCCGCGCCTATCACGGCCGCTTCGCCGTCCAGTACGTCGATCAGAACGGCGCGCAACGCAATGCTTACGGCAACTTCGACTGGCAGGAAGCCGGCGACACGGTCACGCTGCAGTTGCGTAACCCGCTCGGTCAGACACTCGCGATTGTCACATCGTCGCCAGCCTCTGCCTCGCTCGAACTGCCGAATCGCCAGCCGCTCACCGCCGACAACGTGTCCACGCTGATGCAGAATGCGCTCGGCTTTGCGTTGCCCGTCGAAGGCCTGCGCTACTGGTTGCAGCCATCGGCCGCGCCCACTTCGCGAGCCAGAACTGAGCAGGATCCGCAGGATCCCGCACATCTGAAGGAAATCGTTCAGGACGGCTGGACCATCAACTACGTCGCGTATGCCGATGCGCCGGCCACTGGCCTCAAGCGCGTCAATCTGAGCCGCCAGGAACCGCCACTCGAAATCAAGCTGGTACTCGACCAGTAACCTGGCGAAGCGCACTACCCGTACGACTCGCCTGCTGCAATTCGTCTTTACTCATGACCGAAACAAACGATTCGCTGCGCGACTGCCTTGCGCCAGCGAAGCTCAATCTCTTCCTGCACATCACCGGCCGGCGGCCGGATGGCTATCACTCGCTGCAGACCGTGTTCCAGTTGCTCGACTGGGGCGACACGCTGCATTTCACGCGACGGTCCGACGGTCTCGTCACGCGTAGCAGCGACATCTCCGGTGTGCCGCCGGAACAGGATCTGACGGTGCGAGCCGCGGTACTGCTGAAAAGCCATACGGGCACGCAGGAAGGCGTCGACATTGCGATCGAGAAACGGCTGCCGATGGGCGCCGGCCTCGGCGGCGGCAGTTCGGACGCGGCCACCACGCTGCTGGCGCTGAACCGTCTGTGGAAGCTCGCTCTGCCGCGCGAAGAACTGCAGGCAATTGCACTGAAGCTGGGTGCCGATGTGCCGTTCTTTGTGTTCGGAAAAAATGCGTTTGCAGAGGGTGTCGGAGAGGCATTGGAGGTTGTACAATTGCCGCCGCGATATTTCCTCGTTGTGACACCAAGGGTTCACGTTCCAACTGCAGCGATTTTCTCCGAGAAATCGTTGACAAGGGACTCAAAACCCCTCACAATTACGGACTTTCTTGCACAACAAACTTGCAGTACGGGATGGCCCGACAGTTTTGGCCGGAATGACATGCAGCAAGTTGTCGTGGGAAAATACGCAGAAGTTGCGCAGGTGTTGGGATGGTTTGACAACGTCGCACCCGCGCGGATGACTGGATCAGGTGCAAGCGTTTTTGCAGCGTTCCAAAGTCGCGATGAAGCAGAAGCGGTGCAAGCCAAACTGCCAGGCGAATGGAACAGCGCGGTAACAGCAAGCTTGGATACACATCCACTATTCGGCTTCGCGTCATAAAGTTTTGCATCGTCGAGCGGTCCTACACGCTCGGGGAAGCTCAAAGTTAGTGTAGGGGAGTCGCCAAGTTGGTTAAGGCACCGGATTTTGATTCCGGCATTCGAGGGTTCGAGTCCTTCCTCCCCTGCCAAAAATTCTCGCAGTTCCTCGCCCCCCAGCCAGAAGCAGGTGCATGATGAGCAGCCATGACGGCCTGATGGTTTTTACTGGCAACGCGAATCCCGCGCTTGCACACGAAGTCGTAAAAATCCTCGGTATTCCCCTCGGCAAAGCGATGGTCAGCCGTTTTTCGGACGGCGAGATCCAGGTCGAGATTCAGGAAAACGTGCGCGGCAAGGATGTCTTCGTCCTGCAATCCACGTGCGCGCCGGCGAACGACAACCTGATGGAACTGATGATCATGGTCGATGCGCTCAAGCGCGCATCCGCTGGCCGGATCACCGCTGCTATCCCCTACTTCGGCTATGCCCGCCAGGATCGTCGCCCGCGTTCGGCACGCGTCGCGATCTCGGCCAAGGTGGTGGCGAACATGCTGGAAATCGCTGGCGTCGAGCGGATCATCACGATGGATCTGCACGCTGACCAGATTCAAGGTTTTTTCGACATCCCCGTCGACAACATCTACGCGACGCCCGTGCTGCTCGGCGATCTGCGCAAGCAAAATCACGAGAACCTGCTGGTCGTGTCGCCGGACGTCGGCGGTGTGGTCCGTGCCCGTGCACTGGCCAAGCAACTGAACTGCGATCTCGCGATCATCGACAAGCGCCGCCCGAAGGCGAATATCGCTGAGGTGATGAACATCATCGGTGAAGTCGAAGGCCGTACCTGCGTGATCATGGACGACATGGTCGACACCGCGGGCACGCTCTGCAAGGCTGCACAGGTATTGAAGCAGCGCGGCGCAATCAAGGTGTTCGCGTATGCAACCCACCCGGTTCTGTCGGGCGGTGCCGGCGAGCGTATTGCTGCATCCGCGCTCGACGAACTGGTCGTCACGGACACGATCCCGCTCGGCGAAGAAGCCCGCTCGTGCGCCAAGATCCGTTCGCTGACGAGCGCAGGTCTGTTGGCCGAAACGTTCTCGCGGATCCGCCGCGGCGATTCGGTGATGTCGCTGTTTGCGGAAAGTTAAGTATTTGCGAAGGCGCGACGCGCGGTTACAAATCGCACGCTGCGCTTTTGCACAATCGGCATGGGCGAACGAAGGTTCGTGCCGTCGAGTCTGGGGCCTCGGCCAATCTGGCATGAAGGCCCCGTTTTTACTGCCTGGTCGCGGGCAGTGCATTGGAGATTCAAAATGAAAGTAGTCGCTTTCGAGCGTTCACAGCAAGGTACGGGTGCGAGCCGCCGCCTGCGTATTACCGGCAAGACGCCGGCAATCGTTTATGGCGCTGGTGCTGAACCGCAAATGATCGAACTCGATCACAACGCGTTGTGGCACGCCCTGAAGAAAGAAGTTTTCCATTCGTCGATTCTCGATCTGGAAGTCGGCGGTAAGGCGCAACAGGTTCTGCTGCGCGACGTGCAATACCATCCGTTCCGTCAGCTCGTGCTGCACGTGGACTTCCAGCGCGTCGACGCAACGAAGAAGCTGCACACCAAGGTGCCGCTGCACTTCATGAACCAGGAATCGAACCCGGCAGTCAAGCTGTCGAGCGCGGTGATCTCGCACGTTCTGAACGAAATCGAAATCGAGTGCCTGCCGTCGGCACTGCCTGAGTTCCTCGAAGTCGACCTCGCGAAGATCGAAGCAGGTCAAACGATGCACGCCAAGGACATCGTCCTGCCGGCTGGTGTCGCGCTGATTGCACACATCGAAGCTGAAAACCCGGTGATCGCATCCGCGACGATCCCGGCTGGCGCTGTCGCTGAAGGCGACGCTGCTGCTCCTGCTGCTGGCGAAGGCGAAACGCCGGCCGCTTAAGCTGCATAGAGCGAGCAATCCTCTCGATCCGTTTCAATGGAACGGACGATATGACCCGCCGCGGTTCGCCCCGGCGGGTTTTTTTTCGTTTTTTTCAGGTCGCGTGGTACGCCGCCGGCCCTTAACCCATCATGAATCAATCATGATCAAGCTGATCGTGGGGCTCGGCAACCCGGGCGCCGAATACACCGCGACGCGTCACAACGCCGGTTTCTGGCTGGTCGATCAACTGGCGCGCGAAGCCGGCACCACCTTGCGTGACGAGCGGCGCTTTCACGGCTTCTACGCGAAGGCCCGTCTGCATGGCGAGGAGGTCCATCTGCTCGAGCCGCAGACGTATATGAACCGCTCGGGGCAATCGGTCGTCGCGCTCGCGCATTTCTTCAAAATCCTGCCCGATGAGATTCTGGTTGCGCACGACGAACTCGATCTGCCGCCCGGCACCGTCAAGCTGAAGCTCGGTGGCGGCAGCGGCGGTCATAACGGCCTGAAGGACATCTCCGCGCATCTCTCGTCGCAACAATATTGGCGGCTGCGTATCGGCATTGGCCATCCGCGCGATCTGATTCCGGAAAGTGCGCGTGCCGGCGCCAAGCCGGACGTAGCCAACTATGTGCTGAAGCCGCCGCGCCGCGAAGAGCAGGATGTGATTGACGCATCGATCGAACGCGCGCTCGTCCAGATGCCGCTCGTTGTCAAAGGCGAACTCGACCGGGCGGTAATGCAGTTGCATCGCAGCAGCTGAATATGGAGGCAAGTTTGAGCCGTTACTGGAGTGACATCGTCCACCGTCTGACGCCGTATGTGCCGGGCGAACAGCCCGCGCTCGCCCATCCGGTCAAGCTGAACACCAACGAGAACCCGTATCCTCCGTCGCCGCGCGTGCTGGACGCGATCCGTCATGAACTCGGTGACAGCGCGGAATCGCTGCGACGCTATCCCGACCCGACCGCACGCAAGCTGCGCGAGACGGTCGCGGCGCACCACGGCATCCGCGCCGAACAGGTGTTCGCCGGCAACGGTTCGGACGAAGTTCTCGCGCTGACCTTCCAGGCGCTGCTCAAGCACGACAAGCCGATCCTGTTCCCGGACATCACGTACAGCTTTTATCCGACGTACGCCGGCCTGTTCGAGGTCGATTACCGGACCGTTCCCGTGGATGACGCGTTCGCCATCCGCGTCGACGACTACGATTTGCCCAACGGCGGTGTTCTGTTGCCGAATCCGAACGCGCCGACTGGCCACCCTTTGCCGCTCGGCGAAATCGAGCGGCTGGTGGCACGGCATACCGACTCGGTTGTGGTGATCGACGAAGCATATGTGGACTTCGGCGCGCAGTCGGCGATCTCGCTGATCGACCGCTATCCGAATCTGCTGGTGACGCAGACCGTCTCGAAGTCGCGCTCGCTGGCCGGCATGCGCGTGGGTTTTGCGTTCGGCAATGTGGCGCTGATCGAAGCGCTGACGCGCGTCAAGGACAGCTTCAACTCCTATCCGCTCGACCGGCTTGCACAGGTCGCAGCAATCGCCGCCTATCAGGACGATGTGTGGTTCCGCGACAGTTGCGCGAAAGTTATCGCGAGCCGCGAGCGTCTGTCTGCGGGCCTGACAGGACTTGGTTTCAGTGTCGTGCCGTCGGGGGCGAATTTTGTGTTCGCCCGCCACGAAGGCTATGACGCGGCGACACTTGCCTTACGGCTAAGGGAGAAGGAGATTTTTGTGCGCCATTTCAAGGCGCCGCGCATCGATCAGCATTTACGTATCTCGATCGGCACTGATGCGGAATGCGATATTTTGCTGGAAGCGCTGAAGGATGTGTTTCGCGCGCACGCAGGCTAAGCACGCGGGAACGTGAAGGATGAAGAGTGAGGCGAGACTCACACGCCTCGCCAAAGCAGACTGCTCAGGCCTTGGCGGCCTGCAGCGCGTGATACTTCGCCAGCAGGCCTTCGGGCGTTTCCAGGTGTTCCGGGTCGCGCGGAATGCACTCCACCGGGCACACCTGGATACACTGCGGCTCGTCGAAATGACCGACGCATTCGGTGCATTTCTTCGGGTCGATCACATAGATTTCCGGGCCCATCGAAATTGCGTCGTTCGGGCACTCGGGCTCGCAGACGTCGCAATTGATGCACTCGTCGGTAATCATCAGGGCCATGCTTTTCTCACTTCGGGCCGGCGCGAGGCCGGCTTTCGTTCCGTCAAACCGCTAGTTTACGCTGGTTAGGACTGTCCCGCCTGGCCGTTGTCCTGATCCAGCAAAGCCACCTTGTCCTTCAGCCACTTTTCCACGGACGGGAACACAAACTTGCTGACGTCGCCGCCCAGCTGCGCGATCTCGCGCACGATGGTGCCGGAGATGAACTGATACTGGTCCGATGGCGTCATGAACATGGTCTCGACGTCGGGCAGCAGATAGCGGTTCATGCCGGCCATCTGAAACTCGTATTCGAAGTCCGACACGGCGCGCAGGCCGCGCACGATCACACGGGCGTTGTTGGTGCGAACGAAATCCTTCAATAGCCCCTTGAAGCTCATTACCTGCACATTCGGGTAATGACCGAGGACTTCGTGAGCGATATCGAGGCGCTCTTCGAGCGTGAAGAACGGCTTCTTGTTGCGGCTGTCGGCGACGCCTACCACCAGCGTATCGAAAATGCTCGACGCGCGCCGAACGAGGTCTTCGTGACCGCGCGTCAGCGGGTCGAACGTACCCGGGTACACGGCGACTACCATGACACTTCTCCTCTCTTCAGACAAATGGGCACGTCAAGCACGCCCGCAGGGCGCGTTTGCCGCCGATCGCGCGCGTGACGGCTAGCCGTCCGGCGCTTGTTTTGGAACGCGCATTATTCCTCATTTTCGCGCTGCAGCAAATGATAGTGGACCGCCCCAGCCTTCCCCTGCCGAACGATGGTCCAGCCCGCCAGCGCGGGCGTCTGTGCGACGTCGAGCGCATCGCCGGCTTCCACATAGAGGAATCCTTCGGCGCTGACGAGCGGTGCCGCCAGTTCCAGCGCGCGGCCCAGCAGGTCGGAATCGAACGGCGGATCGAGGAACACCACGTCGAACGAACCGGGTGCGAGGCTCGCCGCGAGGCGCAGCGCGTCCGCTTCGGCCACTTCTATCGTGTTGGGCGCGAGGCGCGCCTGATTGGCACGCAATTGCCCGGCCGCCTTACCGTGGTGCTCGACCATCAAAACCCGTGCCGCGCCGCGCGAAGCCGCCTCGAAGCCCAGCGCCCCGCTGCCGGCAAACAGATCGAGGCAACGCTGGCCGTCAAGGCGCTGACCGAGCCAGTTAAAGAGCGTTTCCCGCACGCGGTCGGGCGTAGGACGCAGGCCGTCGAGGTCGAGGACAGGCAACGGTGTGCGCTTCCAGTCGCCGCCAATGATGCGGATGGCGTGCGGTTTGCCGCGGTGAGACGGAGCAGCTGGCGCGCGGGAGGTAGAAGGACGAGGCATGCAGATTCGAACGGTTAAACGGTTAGGCAGTTACCCATAGGCGCTTTTGCACCGGGGTTGGAGAGGCAACGTTACCACAGGGTGAAAAGCATCTCACCCTGGCCGGACGGCTAATGCGGCCAGATCAGACATGCCTGATAAAATAAGCGCCTTCCAGCGCCTTGCATCCCGCATTGTCACGCTGCCTGCCGCTGCCACCGGGCCCAACCGGCTGCGCGCACCGGCGCTCGCTCTCACCACGCCAGAACATGTTCAGCTTTTTCAAACGATTCAAGGGTTCGAAAGACCCTGACGCGACGCCCGAGGAATCGCAGACGGCGCAGGAATCCGTCGCTCCGCAAGCCGAAGCCGCTGCGGCACGGCCGGCCCCGCCTGCTGCACAAACCGCCCCGCGGCCCGTCAGCAACACTGGCACGCAAGCCGCGCCCGTGAGCGACATCGAGCCGCTTGTGCCCCTGCAAGCGCAGCCTGAAGAGGAAACCGCGCTCGAAACCGTGGAGATCGTGCCGCCGCCGTTGCCCGAAGCTGCGGCCAAGCGGTCCTGGCTCACGCGCCTGAAAACCGGTCTGTCCAAGACCAGTTCGAACCTGACCGGCATCTTCATCAACGCCAAGATCGACGATGACCTCTACGAGGAGCTCGAAACCGCCCTGCTGATGTCCGACGCAGGTGTCGACGCCACCGAATTTCTGCTCGAATCGCTGCGTGAAAAAGTCCGCGCCGAGCGTCTGACCGAGCCGCAACAGGTCAAGGCCGCGCTACGCACACTGTTGATCGACCTGCTCAAACCGCTCGAAAAATCACTGATGCTGGGCCGCGCCCAGCCGCTCGTGATGATGATCGCGGGGGTGAACGGCGCCGGCAAAACCACTAGCATCGGCAAGCTCGCGAAGCATCTGCAGAGCTTCAACCAGTCGGTGCTGCTGGCTGCAGGCGACACCTTCCGCGCCGCCGCGCGCGAACAGCTTGCGATCTGGGGCGAACGCAACAACGTGACGGTCGTGTCACAGGAAAGCGGCGATCCGGCCGCGGTGATCTTCGACGCGGTCGGCGCAGCTCGCGCGCGCAAGATCGATGTGCTGATGGCCGATACGGCCGGACGTCTGCCAACCCAGTTGCATCTGATGGAAGAGTTGCGCAAGGTCAAGCGCGTGATCGGCAAGGCGATGGACAGCGCCCCGCACGAAGTGCTGCTCGTGATCGACGCCAACACCGGTCAGAACGCGCTCACGCAAGTAAAAGCGTTCGACGATGCGCTCGGACTCACAGGTCTGATCGTCACCAAGCTCGACGGCACGGCCAAAGGCGGCATTCTCGCGGCCATTGCACGGCAACGGCCGATCCCGGTGTACTTCATCGGCGTCGGCGAGAAGGTGGAGGACTTGCAGCCGTTCAGCGCCGAGGAGTTTTCTGACGCGTTGCTCGGCGGCTAAACAGCGCGGATGGCATCTCGCCGGCGTGAGTCGCAAGATCGCGGCACCAACAAAGAGGGCGCTCCGGGGAGCGCCCTCTTTGTTGGTGCTATACCTGGCCACAATGGCTCAGCGGCCCATTGACTCCCCCCTCACTCCGCATCCGGTTGCACACCGGGCGCCGCGCGCGCAAACGCATCAAGCTGCAACGCCTGATCGTGAATGCGATGGATCGTCGGAAAACGCGTCAGGTCGATCTTGAAGCGCTGCGCGTTGAACACCTGCGGCACGAGACACGCATCGGCCATCGTCGGCGTATCGCCGAAGCAGAACTTGCCGGTGCGCGAATCGCTCGCCAGATGCTCTTCGAGCGTCGTGAAACCCGCCTCGACCCAATGCCGGTACCACTCGTCCCTGGTCGCGTCGTCGGCGCCCACCGTGTGCTTCAGATATTTCAGGACGCGCAGATTGTTCACGGGATGGATCTCGCAAGCCACCTGCAGCGCCACCGAGCGCACATACGCGCGATCAACCGGCGACTTCGGCAGCAACGGTGGCTCCGGATGCGTTTCCTCCAGATACTCGATGATCGCGAGCGACTGCGTCAAAACGTTGTCGCCATCCACGAGCGTGGGCAGGATCGCATCCGGATTCAGCCGGCGATATGCCGGCTTGAGCTGCTCGCCGCCATCGCGCAGCAGATGCACCGGCGCATAGTCATACGGCAGCCCCTTCAGATTCAAGGCTATCCGCACGCGATACGCCGCCGAGCTACGAAAATAGCTATAAAGCTTCATATTTATCTGTCTCCTCCCTGCGGCAGCTTCAGACGACGCGTACGCTGAATTCGCCGAGTCCGTCCACGCCGCCCTTCATCGTGTCGCCCTTCACGACAGCGCCGACGCCTTCGGGCGTGCCCGTGAAAATCAGATCGCCGGGCTGCAGTTCGAACAGCGTCGACAGATACGCAATCGTCTCCGCCACCGACCAGATCAGCTGCGACACATCCGAGCGCTGCTTTTCTTCACCGTTGACGGTGAGCCAGATCGCGCCCTTATCGACTTGTCCAATCTTCGAAACCGGATGGATCGGGCCGAGCGGCGCCGAGTGATCGAAGCCCTTCGCGGTATCCCAGGGTCGGCCCAGCTTCTTCGCTTCAGCCTGCAAATCGCGCCGCGTCATATCGAGCCCGAGCGCGTAGCCATACACATGTTCCAGCGCCTCTCCGACCGGAATGTCTTTGCCCGGCTTGCCGATCGCCGCGACCAGTTCCATTTCGAAGTGAACGTTCTTCGATTGGGCCGGGTACGGAAATTCGCCAGTCTCGCCCGGAGCGACATAGACGACGGCATCCGCGGGCTTGCTGAAGAAAAACGGCGGTTCACGGTCAGGGTCGTGCCCCATCTCGCGCGCGTGCGCTTCGTAATTACGGCCCACGCAGTAAATACGACGCACCGCGAATTGATCGCTGGACCCGACGACCGGCACCGCGACTACCGGTGCGGGAGCAAACACGTAACTCATCCCGTTCTCCAATCTTTAGTAAGCGCCGCGAGCGCGGCAATAAAGCATTGAGTTTAACGCGAGGGGGAACGGGCTGCGCGCGAACCCGGCAGTCCAGAGAGGCCCAGCGGTGGCGCCCGGCATGAGATGAGCCGCTGACGCTTGCAGCCCTGTGTCAACTTGCGGAAACGCCATAGATGCGATACTCACTACAGATACCGCTGCGGGTATATCTGCGAATAGCGCAACCGATCCCGCCGCAGACAACGCGAACACCCTTTGAATACCGTGGCCGACGCCGTCCATGGCGCGCCTGGCCACCCAGCCCCACTAAGCCCGATGACCGAATCCGCCGATACCGCCGTCCCCGACTTCCCCTGCGCCCGCTTTATCAAGGAGATTGGCCGCGGCCCGAACGGCGCACGCGCGCTGACGCCCGAAGACACGCACGCGCTCTACAGCGCGATGCTCGACGGACGCGTCTCCGATCTCGAACTCGGCGCGGTGCTACTGGCGTACCGGGTCAAGGGCGAAACCGCTGACGAGCTCGCCGCGATGCTGGCGGCCGCCCATGCCTCGTTCGAGCCGATCCAGATTGCACACAGCGCCTACCGGCCGGTTTCCATCCCCAGCTACAACGGCGCGCGCAAGCAGCCGAACCTGGTGCCGCTGCTCGCGCTGCTGCTGGCCCGTGAAGGGGTGCCGGTACTCGTGCACGGCGTCACTGAAGACCCGGGCCGCGTGACCAGCGCCGAGATCTTCACCCATCTGCAGATCGCGCACGCGCAGGATCATGCGCAGATCGAAGACAGCCTCGCCTCGCGCCGCCTTGCCTTTGCGCCGATCACCGCGCTCGCGCCAAAGCTCGCGCGCCTGCTGGCGCTGCGCCGCCGGATGGGCGTGCGCAATTCCACGCATACGCTCGTCAAGATCCTGCAACCGTTCGCGCCGCCCGGGCTGCGGCTCGTGAACTACACGCATCCACCCTATCGTGACGCCCTGACCCAATTGTTCGTCACTCATCCGGATGCGGCCGCAGGTGGTGCGCTGCTCGCACGCGGCACAGAAGGCGAAGCCGTCGCCGATACGCGCCGGCAGGTGCAGATCGACTGGCTGCATGACGGCATCTGCGAAACACGCGTGGCCGCCGAGCGCTCCTCGGCAGACGCCCCCGAAGTCGAGTTGCCCGAAGCACGCGACGCCGCTACCACCGCTGCGTGGATCGATGCCGTACTGCGCGGCGAAGCGCCCGTGCCGAGCGCGATCGAACGGCAGATTGGCGTGATCGCGGAGATCGCCCGAATCTCGGCGTGACGGGCTTCGCGCGGGCGCTACGGCGCTTCACGCGAGGCTGCGCAACGATCCATTGTGAGCATCCGCGGTTGACACGCTGCGGCCCGCTCGCATACATTTGACCCATGCGTTCCCTTCCGAACACCCTCCGAATTACCTCCGGCCGCCTAGCGCGGCCCCTATCGCTACGTCTAGCGTAAGCCAGGCGTAGCGCCGCGCGTTGGCCGCCCCAGCGGTTCAAAGCCGGTCCTCAAAGTAGTCCCGCAGTTTCCGTTGCACCCCAAACCGTAGTTCCTTTTACAACCTGTCAGTCGTTTGTATTCGTCCGTTTACCGTTCGGACGAATCGCGAAGGTCGCATCCGTGGCAACCCGCCAGCCGCTCGAGGCCACGCCCCTTTGCATACGACAGAACGAACGAGGCTCATCATGTTGCGCAATCCCGCTGAAAAATACCGGCCGTTCCCCGCCGTCCGTTTGCCCGGCCGAAAATGGCCCAGCCGCACGATCCAGCAAGCCCCCATCTGGATGGCCACCGACCTGCGCGACGGCAACCAGTCGCTGATCGAGCCCATGAGCATCGCGCAAAAGCTCGAGTTCTTCGAGATGCTGGTCCGGATCGGCTTCAAGGAAATCGAAGTCGGCTTTCCGTCGGCCTCGCAGACCGACTTCGATTTCGTGCGCAAGCTGATCGACGAGAAGCGCGTTCCCGACGATGTGACGATCCAGGTGCTCGTCCAGTCGCGCGAAGAACTGATCGCGCGCACCTTCGAGGCGCTCGACGGCGTGCCGCGCGCGATCGTCCACTTGTACAACGCGATCGCACCGGCGTTCCGCAAGATCGTCTTCAACCAGTCGAAAGACGAAGTGAAGGCGCTCGCGGTCGAGGGCACGCGGCTCATCAAGCAGTACGCGCAAGAACGGCCGCAGACGCACTGGATCTACCAGTACTCGCCCGAAACCTTCAGCATGACCGAGCTGCCGTTCGCCCGCGAGGTGTGCGATGCGGTCGCTCAGACGTGGCGGCCCACGCGGGATCACAAGATGATCGTTAATCTGCCCGCTACGGTCGAAGCCGCAATGCCGAACGTGTACGCCGACCAGATCGAATGGATGGACCGCAATCTCGGCTACCGGGACAGCATCGTGCTGTCGGTGCATCCGCATAACGATCGCGGCACCGCGGTCGCCGCCGCCGAGCTCGCCGTGCTGGCGGGCGCGGATCGCGTCGAAGGGTGTCTCTTCGGGAATGGCGAGCGCACCGGCAATGTCGACCTCGTCACGCTGGCGATGAATCTTTACACCCAAGGCATCGACCCAGGCCTCGACTTCTCGAATATCGACGCGGTACGCCGCGTGGTAGAGCGCTGCAACCAGTTGCCGGTGCATCCGCGCCATCCGTATGCGGGCGATCTCGTCTATACGGCGTTCTCGGGATCGCACCAGGATGCGATTCGCAAGGGCTTTGCCCAGCAGAAGCCGGACGCAGTGTGGGAAGTGCCCTATCTGCCGGTCGACCCGGCCGACGTGGGCCGCAGTTATGACGCTGTGATCCGCGTGAACAGCCAGTCGGGCAAAGGTGGCTCGACCTACCTGCTCGAACGCGGCATGGGCTTCACGCCGCCGCGCCGCGTGCAGATCGAGTTCAGCCACGCGGTGCAGGCCGCCACGGATATCAGTGGCGCCGAGATCAGCGGTGAGGCGATCTGTGCGTTGTTCGCCCGCGAGTACTTCGAGACCGCAGGGCCGGCGCGGCGGGTCAACGCTTCAACCGTGCGGTGGGAAGATCGCGACGTCAATGTGGCGGCGACGAATCGGCCCCGTGCGCCGTCCGAGGCGCAAGACGCGCAGCATGCGCCGCACGAGCAACACGCCCGCCGCGTCGCCGCCGCGTTCGCTGCAGTTGCGGGGCAGACGATTGAGGTCATCTCGTTTGAAAGCACTCGTACCACCGATGGGCGCACGGCGGTGTTCGCGGGCTGCAGGGTCGGAGAGCACGCGGTCCGGTACGGCGTTGGAGTTAGCCCGGAAGCTGCGACGGCGGTCGTGGATGCCGTTGTCAGCGCGGTGAACCGGGCAATCGGAACAAACGAGGCGGCCGGGACAGATATGGCAGAAGTGGTAAATTCGGCGGCGTGGCAAGAGCGCGACCGTAGAGTCGCGGCCTGACGGCAACCGGCTGCTCAACTCAGACGCAAAAGCAGACAACAACCTTAAGAGAGCGCGGCACGATCTGCCGCGCCTACGAGCACGGGTCGCTCACCCAGCGTCCCGGCGAGAGAAGCCCACCCTCACTCGATCGCGCAACGCGTTGCCTGCCATGCGACCAGCCGCCACTCACCGTCTTCCTGCGCATGCAGTGCCGTATAGGCAATCGGGAACAGCAACGCGCCGTTGTTCGCCTCCATCTCGATGAGCGCTCGCCCCGTGACGATCACACAGGTTTCACGCCCCACCGGCAGCACCTCCTGTGACTGGATCTCGATCTGCCGATAACGACGGCGCCCCGCTGTGATTCCGTCGATGAACTGCCGCTTCGTTTCCCGTTTGCCATTCGTGTGGACATAGCTGACGGTCTCGGAGAGCAGCGAGTCGAGCAACGGTCCGTTGCCATCGACCATCGCTCGAAAGCGGTCGCGCTCGAGCCCACGAATCGCCTCGATCACCTTTGCGGACATTGCTCAGCCCCTTTGCCTCGACGGGCCGACAGCGGCCGCGGTCTTAGAAGTTACGTTGCAAATATAGCTGGCTGAAATTTATACCAGGTTTGGGCTCTTTGATACCGCCGTTCGCGAAGGACGCCAAAACCGGTAGACCGCCAGACACTGCTGCCGACATACGAAGCCCGCCCCCACGTCAGCTGTCGAAGGGACGCTGGAACATTGCGGCGTGGCCGCGATCCAACTTCAATCGCGGTACCCACCGCGCATAAATTGCCCTTGAAAAAGCCGGTCCTGCACCCCATATACCGAAAGCCACGGGCGCAAGAAATCATAAGAAGAAACTCGGAATTCAGCAGACCAATACTCGAAAAGGCCGAAAACTGGTGACAGTTCACCAAGGTGCCCCCATCCAGAGCAAATCCTACGCTCATCCCCGTCAAAGCGTAGAAAGCGTATGATGCTATTGAAAATCAAATTTCGATAGCCAGGCGGGAACCATGATACCCCCACACACTCTAAGTATTAGCACTCGGATATTGAGAGTGCTAACATCCACGCTGGAGTCGAAGTTCGACTGAGCTTTTGGCTGATTCCAAAGGAGTTTTCTACGTGAGCAACGCAATGACCCTTCCGAGTACTCTGAGCCCGTCGTCGGCTAAGGCCGCTTCGGCAGGTGCACTGGCGCTCTCGCATTCTTCGCTGCTGCCCGGTCAACTGGGCAATATCGACGCCTACATCCAGGCCGTGAACCGGATTCCGATGCTGACGCCGGCGGAGGAACGACAGTTCGCCACCGAATTTCGCGAGCAGGGTAACCTGGAGTCCGCGCGCCGCCTCGTCCTGTCGCATTTGCGACTGGTGGTGTCGATCGCGCGCAACTATCTGGGCTATGGCCTGCCGCATGCCGACCTGATCCAGGAAGGCAATATCGGCCTGATGAAGGCCGTGAAGCGCTTCGATCCGGAGCAGAACGTGCGTCTCGTGTCGTACGCCATGCACTGGATCAAGGCCGAGATCCACGAATACATCCTGCGCAACTGGCGCATGGTGAAGGTCGCCACCACCAAGGCGCAGCGCAAGCTGTTCTTCAACCTGCGCAGCCACAAGCAGGGCTTGGGCGCGTTCACGCCGGACGAGATCGAAGGTCTCGCCAAGGAACTGAACGTCAAGCGCGAGGAAGTGGCCGAGATGGAAACGCGCCTATCCGGTGGCGATATCGCACTGGAAGGTCAGGTGGAGGACGGCGAGGAATCGTACGCGCCGATCGCCTATCTGGCCGATTCGCATAGCGAACCGACCGCCGTGCTGGCAGCGCGTCAGCGCGACAAGTTGCAAAGCGACGGCATCGCCAGCGCCCTCGAATCGCTGGACGCACGCAGCCGCCGGATTATCGAAGCCCGCTGGCTGCAGGTGCAGGATGACGGTTCGGGTGGTTCGACGCTGCACGACCTGGCAGACGAATTCGGCGTGTCGGCCGAGCGCATTCGCCAGATCGAGGCGAGCGCCATGAAGAAAATGCGCAGCGCATTGAACGAGTACGCTTAACGCAAAATAGCGGCACTCGGCGCCGTCAGACACTCGTCCGCGCTCTGTAAGACATCAGCCCTGCCCTCGTAAGACGGCGGGGCTTTTTCATTTACCACGTCCCAACCCCACCCCATTTCCTTGACGTAGCGCAAGGTTGCTTGTATTAGTGACGTGGACGGCATGCCTACGCGACCCAATGCCACAGTCGCGAACTTCCTCGCTGCCAGCCCCTATCTTAATATCGTTATGCATTCTCCAAGCCGTCTGCGCGGCCTGGATCCGGCCGGGTAAACCGGTGTGAAGTCGAACCATCGACCGATCATGACCATAACGCTACACGAGAGGACTCCGCCTCGCCCTGCCCTGCGCGCGCGAATCGCCGCCTGGGCACGCGGACCGACCTTCGGGCGAGATATCGCCATCGTGCTTGCCATCAAATTTGCACTCCTGATGGTGCTCAAGTACGCGTTTTTCAATCATCCCATGGCGGAGAACATGTCCATGCCGCCCGCGCTCGTCGCGCAGGCGCTGCTCTCCGCGCCCGCCCCGCATCCGTCTCAAGGTGATCAACATGCCCGGTAGCGAAGTCGTCGACCTCTCGCGTCTCCAGTTTGCGGTGACGGCGCTTTATCACTTTTTGTTCGTACCCCTTACGCTCGGACTGTCCTGGCTGCTCGTCATCATGGAATCCGTCTACGTGATGACCGGCAAGCAGATCTACAAGGACATGACGCAGTTCTGGGGCAAGCTGTTCGGCATCAACTTCGCGATGGGCGTCACCACCGGTCTCACGCTGGAGTTCCAGTTCGGCACCAACTGGTCGTACTACTCCCATTACGTCGGCGATATCTTCGGCGTACCGCTCGCGGTCGAAGGGCTGATGGCGTTCTTCCTTGAGTCGACCTTCGTCGGCCTGTTCTTCTTCGGCTGGCCACGGTTGTCACGGGTGCAGCATCTGATCGTCACCTTCCTCGTTGCACTGGGTTCGAACCTGTCCGCGTTGTGGATTCTGGTCGCCAACGGCTGGATGAACAATCCGGTCGGCGCCGAGTTCAACTACGAAACCATGCGGATGGAACTGTCGAGCATCTACGCGGTGCTGTTCAATCCCGTTGCACAGGTGAAGTTCGTGCACACGGTTTCCGCCGGCTATGTGACGGCTTCGATGTTCGTGCTCGGCATCTCGTCGTGGTACCTGCTCAAGCGGCGCGACACGGAATTCGCGCTACGCTCGTTCGCGATAGCGGCGGGCTTCGGCCTCGCATCGACGGTCTGCGTGATCGTGCTCGGCGACGAATCCGGCTACCGCACCGGCGAAGTCCAGCAGGTCAAACTCGCCGCCATTGAATCGGAATGGGAGACCGCGCCGGCGCCCGCACCATTCACGATATTTGGCATCCCGAACCAGAAGGAAGAGCGGACCGACTATGCGATCCGGATTCCATACGCGCTCGGGATCATCGCAACGCGTTCGCTCGATGAGCCGGTGCTCGGTCTGAAGGATCTGATCGCGCAAAACCAGCTGCGCATCAAGGACGGCATGATTGCGTACGGCGCGCTGCAGCAGCTCAAACAAGGCAATGCCACCGACGACGCCAAGGTCGCCTTCGCGCTGCACAAGGACAATCTCGGCTACGCGCTGATGCTCAAGCAGTTCACGCCCAACGTCACGGATGCCACGCCGGACCAGATCGCCCAGGCGGCGAAGAAGACGATTCCGCCGGTGTTGCCGGTGTTCTTCTCATTCCGCATGATGGTTGGCCTCGGCATCCTGTTCCTCGTGACCTTCCTGCTCGCATTCTGGTTCTGCGCGCAGCGCTCGCTGCTGCTGGATAAGCGCCGCTGGTTTCTGCGCTGGGCCGTGTGGGCGATTCCATTGCCGTGGCTTGCGGCGGAATTCGGCTGGATCGTCGCCGAACTGGGGCGTCAGCCGTGGACGATTGCAGGCATCCTGCCCACCGCGCTGTCGGCTTCGAGCCTGACGGCCTCGGACCTGTATCTGAGCATCGGCGGCTTCGTGGTGTTTTACACGGCGTTGTTCGTGATCGAAATCACGCTGATGTTCAAGTACGCGCGGCTCGGTCCGTCGTCATTGCATACGGGACGGTATCACCATGAGACGCCGCCACAGGGTCAGCCGTCCAAGCCGCTGAGTACCACTGTTGCATGATCGGCCATCAGACTGCGCAAGCTGTCCTAGCTGTGTAAAAGGGAAAAATCATCATGGATTACGCAACCCTCAAAGTGATCTGGTGGGTCCTGATCGGCGTCCTGCTGATCGGCTTCGCCGTTACCGACGGCTTCGATATGGGCACAGCCATCCTGCTGCCGTTCATCGCGAAGACCGACTCCGAGCGGCGCATTGTTGTGAACACCGTCGGCGCGACGTGGGAAGGCAACCAGGTCTGGTTCATCACCGCAGGCGGCGCGATGTTCGCAGCATGGCCGCTCGTCTACGCGGCTTCGTTCTCGGGCTTCTA
Source organism: Paraburkholderia sp. GAS82 (assembly GCF_050436285.1). Lineage (NCBI taxonomy): Bacteria > Pseudomonadati > Pseudomonadota > Betaproteobacteria > Burkholderiales > Burkholderiaceae > Paraburkholderia > Paraburkholderia sp. GAS82. Next base: position 560,354 of record NZ_JBNDLX010000003.1, on the reverse strand, counting down.
CTTCGCGATGCTACTGGTGTTGTTCTCGCTGTTCTTCCGGCCGGTGGGCTTCGACTACCGCAGCAAACGCGAAGACCCTCGCTGGCGTAGCGCGTGGGACTGGGCGCTGTTTATCGGCGGCTTCGTGCCGGCGCTGGTGATCGGTGTCGCCTTCGGCAACCTGCTGCAAGGTGTGCCGTTCGCATTCGATACCGACCTGCGCGTCACCTACCACGGCAGTTTCTTCGCACTGCTGAATCCGTTCGCCGTGTTGTGCGGGCTTGTCAGCGTGTCGATGCTGGCCGCGCACGGCGCCGCATTTGTAAAGATGAAAACGGATGACGTGATTGCGCGGCGTGCCTCAGTAGCCCTGCGCATTGCGTCGCTCGCTGCCGTCGCGTTGTTCCTGCTCGCTGGCGTGCTGGTGGCGACGTTGATCGGCGGTTATCAGATCGTCGACGCGGCGCCGTTCGATACGGTCGCCAACCCGTTGCTAAAGAGTGTGATCGGCGCACCCGGCCTGTGGCTCACCAACTACTCCACCTACCCGTGGATGGTCGCGGCACCGGTAATCGGCGTGGTGGGCGGTGTGCTGGCATTGCTGCTCGCGAAGTCACGCTTCGAGAAGAGCGTGTTCATCTGCACCGGCCTGATGATCGTCGGCGTGATCCTGACGGCTGGCTTTTCGATGTTCCCATTCATCATGCCGTCGTCATTGGATGGACGCAGCAGTCTGACGGTGTGGGACTCGACCTCAAGCCAGATGACACTGCAGATCATGCTGATCGCGGTGATCATTTTCTTGCCGATCATCCTGATCTATACGAGCTGGGTGTACCGCGTGATGCGCGGCAAGGTGACTGCGGCCGCGCTCGATGAGAACCGGCATTCGATGTATTGAAGCCTTCATTAGCATGACGCAGCGGAGCGGATTGAAACGGACTCATAGGAGCGAATGATGTGGTATTTCAGCTGGATTCTCGGTATTGGCGTAGCGCTCTCGTTTGGCATTATCAACGTGATGTGGCTTGAATCGAACCGTCCGGGAGAGGCGGCAGCGAAGCGCAAGGCAGATTGAGTAGTAGTGACAGCGCCCGCGTGAATCGCAAACACGGACAGCGGTAAACGAAGAACGGCACCCTTGGGCGCCGTTCTTCGTTTCAGCATCACTCAGCGCAACAGAGCAACGCTTGATGCCGCTTCCGCGTTACACGCACGCATCAGGCCTGTTGCGGCGATGCCCCACCGGTTGCGCCTGCCGCCGGCAAACGCGCCGACAATACCTGCGCATACCGCCCTGCAGCCTCACCAACAACGACGTGAAACGTATCCGCTGAGACCCACGCAACGTCGAGCGCAGCAAGGCGCTGCCGATCCACCGCAGTCGGATCGCTCACCACGACACGCAGACGGGTCGATGCAATCGCATCCAGCGAAACGACGTTGGTCGCACCACCGAACACGGCGAGCCAGCGAGCCGGATCAGGATCGAGCGGCCCACCATGCGAGCCCGCAACCGGCGCAGCGGCCGTAGCTGTCGCAGCAGGCGCCACCGCTGGCTTCGCTTCGACACCACCACCCTGCGCAATCACAGTCCGGATTTCATCAGCGATGATGTCTGCTTCCGGTCCGATAATCACCTGCACGCTGGTTGCACCGCGCTTCAACACACCACGCGCACCGATAGTCTTAAGATCCGTTTCCGAGACCTTGCTGGGATCGACCACCGACAACCGCAGACGCGTCGTACAGGCATCAACGATAGACAGATTGGCCGCACCGCCCAAAGCAGCGATGTAACGCTGTGCACGCGGCGCGCTCGCGGTAGCAGCCGCTGCCGGCGCAACGAAGCCACCCTTGTCGAACGACTCCACCTGCTCGTCAGCACCGGCAGGTTCGCGACCCGGCGTGGCCATGTTGAACTTGCGGATAAAGAAGCGGAACAAACCGTAGTACACCACCGCGTAGATCACGCCAAGCGGCAGCGCCCACCAGCCGCGCGTCGACAGGCCATAGTTCAGGATGTAGTCGATCAGCCCCGCGGAGAACGTGAAGCCGAGGTGAATTCCGAGCGCCGAACAGATAGCCAGCGAAATGCCGGTCAGCAGCGCGTGAATCACATACAGCACCGGTGCGAGGAACATGAAGCTGAATTCAATCGGCTCGGTCACGCCCGTCAGCAGCGAGGTCAGTGCCATTGAGGCCAGCAGACCGAAAACCATCGCACGGCGTTCCTTCGGTGCCTCGTGATACATCGCGAGGCACGCTGCCGGCAGACCGAACATCATGACCGGGAAAAAACCCGTCATGAAAGTACCCGCGGTCGGATCGCCCGCGAAGAAACGATGCAGGTCGCCCGTCACTGCGGCACCGCCGCCCGGCGGCGTGAAGGAGCCGAACACGAACCACGTCAGCGAGTTCAGGATGTGGTGCAGCCCCGTCACCAGCAGCAAGCGGTTCAGTACGCCGAACACGAAGGCTCCGATCGCACCCGCCGTGGTCAACCAGTGGCCGGCGATATCGATCGCGGCTTGCACCGGTTGCCACACGTAGCCGAGCACAATGCCTATCACCAGACAGGTCACCCCCGTGACAATCGGCACAAAGCGTTTCCCTCCGAAGAACGCGAGGTAATCGGGCAGCTTGATGTCCTTGTACTTGTTGTACAGCATGCCGGCGACGATACCCGCGATAATCCCCGACAGCACACCCATATTGAGCTTGTCGTTGATGTCCTTCATCACCACGGTTTCGACCAGATAACCGATCGCGCCCGCGAGCGCCGCCACGCCGTTGTTGTCCTTCGCGAAGCCGACTGCCACGCCGATTGCAAACAGCAGCGGCAGGTTGTCGAAAATCGCGCCGCCAGCGTCGGCGATCATCTTGATGTTCAGTACGTCACTCTGACCGAGTCGCAGCAACAGCCCTGCGACCGGCAGCACTGCAATCGGCAGCATCAGCGCGCGGCCGAGTCGCTGCACCTTCAAAAACGGATTCCCGTCCATCTATATCTCCAATCCTTCGTCTCTTCGTCGAGTCGTTGCTTTACATGGTTGTTGAGCGAAATTCCGCCGTGGACCATGCAGGGTTCAGTCCAGCGGCCAGGTTTCGCGGCTCACTGCTCTTACCGCCTGCGCCGATTCCAGCGCCAGGACATCCTGGGCGCGTTGTTGGCACAGCTGATAATTGAGGTTGCGCACTCGCGCCTTGATGCCCGGCACCGAAACCGGATCCACGGATAGTTCGGTCACGCCCAGGCCGACGAGCAGCGGCACGGCCAGCGGATCGCCCGCCAATGCGCCGCACACGCCCACCCATTTGCCATGCTTGTTCGCGCCCTGCACGGTAGCTGCGACCAGACGCAGCACCGCCGGATGCAGACCGTCAGCCTGGGCGGCGAGGTCGGCCTGGCAGCGATCCATCGCCAGCGTGTACTGGGTCAGATCGTTGGTGCCGATCGACAGGAAGTCCGCGTGTTTCGACAGTTGATCGGCCAGCAGCGCGGCCGACGGTACTTCGATCATCACGCCAACTTCGATCGGATCGGTACGGCCAAGCTCGCGGGCGAAGTCGTCGATGCGCTTGCGCAGATGGATCAGCTCGCCTACGTCGGTCACCATCGGCAGCAGGATGCGCACGGCACCGAGCGGCTGCACCGCCAGCAGGCCGCGCAGCTGGTCGTCGAGCAGGTCCGGGCGCACCTGCGCGAGACGGATGCCGCGCAGACCCAGCGCCGGGTTCGGTTCGGGCGGCAGCGTCAGATAGTCGACTTCCTTGTCCGCGCCCACATCGAGCGTGCGAATGATCGCGGTGCGCCCGTTCAGTGCGTCGGCAATCGACTGATAGCTTTGACGATGCTCGTCTACCGTTGGTGCGGACGCACGGTGAATGAACAGCAGCTCGGTACGCAGCAGGCCGACTGCGTCGGCACCGTTTTCGACTGCTGTCTTCGCATCTTCGAGCGTGGCGATATTCGCAGCCACTTCGATAGCGCGTCCATCCGCGGTCATCGCCGCCTGTTGCGACGTGCGGCGGTTCGCTTCGCGTACGTCAGCGAGGCGCGTACGTTCTACGCGGGCACGCTCGACGTCAAGCGCGGTCGGTGCGAATTCGATTCGCCCCGTGGTAGCGTCGACCACAACCTGGGTGCCTTCAGGAATCGCATGCAGCCCATCGCCCACGGCGACGAGCGCGGGAATGCCGCTCTGCCGCGCGAGAATTGCGGCGTGCGAGGTCGCGCCGCCGCGCGCCATCACGAGCGCGGTGACTCGTGTGCGATCGAGCGATGACAGATCGGACGGTGTGAACTCTTCCGCCACCAGCACCGCTTCATCCGGCAGCGTCCGCGCCGCGTTGTTCGAGTAGCCGAGCGCGCGCAGCACGCGCTTTTCGAGGTCACGCAGATCCGCTGCGCGTTCCGCGAGCAGCGCATCGTCGATTTTCGTCAGGACTGCAATCTGTGCGCGGATCGACTCGCGCCACGCAAAACCGGCGCTCTTGCCAAGGCTGATCAGATCACGCGCTGCGTCGAGCAACGTCGGATCTTCGAGCAGTACACGGTGTACCGCAAAAATCCCCGCCTCACCATGCGCACCGCGCTGCGAGGCATCGCGCACGGTTGAATTCAGTTCAGCGTCGACGGTGGCCAGCGCCTTGTCGAGCAGACGGCTTTCCGCCGCCGATGTGCCGCTCGCAATTTCAGGCGGGTCGAGGTCCGCGTCATCCCATCGCACCAGCTTGCCGACCGCAACGCCAGGCGCCGCGCACACGCCAACAAGCGTGTTCGGCGCGAGTGGCGCGCCACCTGTTTGCGCCACCGGTTGCGGCGTCGGGGAGCTTTGGCGTGCCGGCTTTTCCTCGGCTTCGCCATGCGCTTCGCGCAGCAACTCATGCGCGACTGCTTCCACGGCCGCCGCCGCTTGCGCACCTACACCTAGAATCTCTACCGTAGCGCCTTCGCCCGCGCCCAGGCCGAGCAAACCAACGACACTTTCAATCGGCGCCTTGCGTCCTTCATAACGCACTTCCACGCGCGCATCGAGACCACGTGCCGCTTCACGGGCACGTGCCGCCGGCCGCGCATGCAAACCGCCTGCGTGGACCAACGTCACCGTCTGACGCGCTTCTTCGGTCACGTTGGTGGCCTGGCGCGAAGCTTCCGCTGCCGCACCGGCGCGCGGACGCAGCAGCAGCAGCGGGGTTTCTCCCGCCTTCAGCATGCCTGCACCGGCGCGCTCGACGATCTCGAACGCGTCCGAGTTCGCAACCGCGATCACCGACACGAGACTCGGTGCATTGCATGCCACCAGGTCCTGATCGAACTCGATCAGCAGATCGCCGGTATGCACATGCGCACCCTGCACAACCTTCGGCGTAAAACCGCGGCCGTTCAACTCGACCGTGTCGATGCCGATGTGCAGCAGAATCTCCGCGCCATCGGCAGTGGCCAGCGTCAGTGCATGGCCGGTGCGCGCGAGATGCGTGACCACGCCGTCGCACGGCGCGACGAGTTGGCCCACCAGCGGATCTACGCCGATACCGTCGCCGAACATGCCGCCCGAAAACACAGGGTCGGGCACGTTCGCGAGCGGTACGACCGGACCGGTCATGGGCGCAAGCAGAACAATATGGCCTTGGGATGGGCTCATCAAAACGGACTCCTCAACACGACGCATCTGATTACTCGATCAGTGGGTTTCGGTGACTTTGTTCAGATGGCGCGGCGCATCGGGGTTGCGTCCGCGTGCAGCGGCAAGACCTGCGGCCATCACGTAAAAGGAAAGAATCGCGGCGATCGGATCGAGTGCCGCATGGGCCGTCGTGACGAGCGGCAAGGTAGCTTCCGGCACATCTTCCGGCGCGGCCAGCAGCACGCGTGCGCCACGGGTCTGCATATCGCGCGCGAGCTGGATGAGTCCGGCCTGTTCGGGTCCGCGCGGGGCGAACACGAGCAACGGATAGTCGCGATCGATCAGCTCCATTGGGCCATGACGCACTTCGGCACTCGAAAACGCTTCGGCCTGGATGCCCGAGGTTTCCTTGAGCTTCAGCGCCGCTTCCTGCGCGATTGCGAGGCCAAGACCACGGCCGATCACGATCATGCGCTCGATGCCACGCAGTTCCTCGACCGCTTTGCTCCAGTCGAGTCTGCCGGCGCTTTGCAGCGCTTCGGGCAAACTGCCCAGCGCGCCAAGCAATGCATCGTCTTGCTGCCAGTGCGCGACCAGTTGCGCGGAAATGGACAGCATCGCGATATAGCTCTTGGTCGCGGCGACGCTCAACTCGGGACCGGCAACCAGCGGCAGATGCCATTCGCAGGCGTCGGCCAGCGGCGATTGCGGCGCGTTCACGGCCGCGACAGTCAGCGCGCCGGCCTCGCGCAGCGCGGCCATCGTGCCCACCAGATCAGGACTCTTGCCGGACTGCGAGAACGCGATAGCAAGCTGATCGCGCACCTTCAGTGGCGCCTGCTGCAGCGTCGCCACGGACATCGGCAGCGAAGCGACCGGCAGTCCAATGCGGCTCATGGTGAGGCTTGCGAAATAACTCGCCGCGTGGTCCGAACTACCGCGTGCGACCGTCAGCGCGACATGGCGCGGCTGTTCAGCGAGTCTCGCCGCCAGCGCCTGTACGTGCGACGTATCCGCAAGCTGCGCGGCGACCACCTCAGCGGACGCCAGCGCTTCGTTAAGCATATTCGACAATTGATTCTCCTTCGACGTAAGTCGCGGTCAGTGCCAGTTCGCGATCGAACACGACGATATCGGCCCAGGCACCGCGCGCGAGACGGCCGCGGTCTTCAATGCCGAGATAGTCGGCGGCATAGCGCGACAGACGATTTGAAACGTCGGCCATGGGCAGGCCGAGCGATACCAGATTGCGCAGCGCCTGATCCATCGTCAGGGTGCTGCCGGCGAGCGTACCGTCGGCAAGACGCACGCCGCCCAGACACTTGGTGACGTGCTGGCTGCCAAGGCGGTATTCGCCGTCAGGCATGCCGGTAGCCGAGGTGCTGTCGGTCACCACGTACACGCGCGGAATCGCCCGCATCGCGGCACGAATTGCGCCCGGGTGAACGTGCAGCAGGTCAGGGATGATCTCCGCGAATTCAGCGTGCGCCAGCGCCGCGCCGACCATGCCGGGATTACGGTGATGCAGCGGCGACATCGCATTGAACAGGTGCGTGAAGCCACACGCTCCATGTTTGAGTGCCGCGACCGCGTCGTCGTACGTGCCGAGCGAATGGCCGAGCTGCACGCGCACGCCGCGTGCGGCGATTTCGGAAATGATGTCCATGTGGCCGGAGATTTCCGGCGCGATCGTGACGACGCGAATCGGCGCAATCGACAGGTACTTCAACACTTCGTCGAGCACTGCGGACACAGCGGCGTCCGGCTGCGCACCGAGCTTGCCCGGATTGATATACGGTCCTTCAAGGTGCACGCCGAGCACGCGCGAGCAACCCGGCGTACGCACACGGGCCACGTCGCCCAGGTTTGCTACCACGTTCATCAGCTCTTCGCGCGGCGCGGTCATCGTCGTGGCAAGGAGGCTCGTGGTGCCGAAGCGGGCATGCGTGCGCGTGATCGTGTCGATCGCGTCGCCCGCTTCCATCACGTCGGCGCCGCCGCCGCCATGCACGTGCAGATCGATAAAGCCCGGCAAAATGTAGGGCGCTTCGTTGGTGGACGGATCGACCCGCTCACCTGTGAGCGACGTGATACGGCCGTTTTCGTATTCGAGCGTGCCGTGAATCCACCCATCGGTGGTGAGTATGTTTCCGGTCAGCATGAGTCTCTCTGATAATACGTAGTGCGATACGTTTCTGATCCGCGCCGTTCAGCGTTGCGCGAGGGCCGCGCCGTTATTGCGTCCTTATTGACGCAGTTCGGCGACAAAGTCGTAGTAGTCGTCCCGGCAGTAGGTGTCCGTCAATTCAATCGCCCGCTGGTCGGCGCTATAGCCGATACGTGTGATCACCAGCAGCGCCGAGCGCGGTTCGATGTCCATCAGCGAGGCAATCTCGCTCGTCGCGTTGACGGCCCGAAAGTGCTGCAGCGCGCGCACGACTGCCATGCCACGCTGCTCCAGATAGCTGTACAGCGACACGCCGATCGCCTGCGGGTCCGGCACGATCGCGGCCGGCAGCGCCGAATGTTCCACCGCCATCACGATGCCGTCCGCGCGCCGCAGACGCCGCAGACTCGTCACCGCTGCACCCGGCGACAGGCCGAGGTGCACCAGCTCGTCGCGGTTCGCGGCGCGAATGCCGCGTTCGAGCCAGACCGAGTCGGGACGAAAGCCCCGCTGCTGCATCTTTTTCGTGAAGCCGGTGAGCCGCGACAGTGGATCTTCGACGCGCGGCGTAATGAAACTGCCCGCACCCGGCGAGCGGCGGATTAGCCCCTGTTCAACCAGCAATTCGATCGCCTTGCGTGCGGTGATACGCGACACGCCGATCGCATCCGACAGCGTACGCTCCGACGGTAACGCCTCACCCGCCGACCAGACGCCACAGTGGATGGCCGTCGCCAGGTTGCGCGCGAGCTGCAGATAGAGCGGCGTGACGTTGCGGGCGTCAGGCATCAATGCGGACCAGCGTGTTTCCATGGGCTCAGGTGGGTCGAAAGGAAGAGCGTGGGCTTCGAAGAGAGAGCCCATTATATAACCACCATAATACCAGTCAATCGAGTTGTTCCATGCCGGTCCGATCGCCGTCAAACCTTTGACAGTAAAGGGAATCCGGCAGATTGCGACAGGCTTACCGGGCGTTTCCGGTGATCGGTATTTACCCGTATTCGAGATATCTTGAGGGTCTATAGAGAACCACTGGTTCGCTACCGAACGGATCGCGCTACTTCGCATGCGTACTTTTGTAATACCAATCGCCGTGGCCGGTTAGAGTGTACGTTTTACCGCTTTTTACGCAGTTTTTAGATAGGATGTCATCCAATAGGTTTGTTGTCTGACACCTTCAAGGACTTCCGGGAGCCGTACGTTGACCGATTCCGCAGCGCTGCGGCGCGTTGAGGCCGTCCGCCATTTCAACCGCTTCTACACGAAGCATATCGGTGCGTTGCACGAGCGTCTGCAAAAGAGCCCGTACTCGCTGACCGAAGTGCGTGTGCTGCATGAACTGGCGCGCGGGCGCGCGCAAACCGCCACTGTGCTGGCGCGCAATCTCGGACTCGACAGCGGTTATCTAAGCCGCCTGCTCACCAGCTTCGAACGCCGCAATCTGCTCACACGGCGTCCATCGGAGAGCGACGCGCGGCAGTCGTTAATCGCGCTCACCGACCAGGGGTACGCCGCCTACGAACCGCTCGACGTCGCAGCCATCGAAGAAGTCATGTCGGCACTGGAACGCCTCGCGGAAAGCTCGCAGGAAGAGTTGATCGGCGCGATGAAGCTCGTCGAGCGACTGCTCGACGAGCAACCGCGCCGCGGCGTCGTGACGCTACGGGCGCCGCGCGCAGGCGAATATGGCTGGCTCGTGCACCGGCAAGCCCTCTTGTTTGCGAGCGAACACGGCTGGGATCAGACTTTCGAAGGCTTGCTTGCTGGCATCGTCGCAGACTTCACCCAGCATCACGATCCGGTGCGTGAGATGTGCTGGATCGTCGAACAAGACAATGCGATCGTCGGCGCGGCGATGGTGGCAGGCGTATCGGCCACGGTGGCACGGATCAGGATGCTGTATATCGAGCCCGACATGCGCCGGCTCGGCATCGGCACGCAACTGGTCGACGAGTGTGTGCGCTTCGCCAGGCGTGCGGGCTACACCCGGCTCACACTGGCCACGGTCACGACGCTCGAACAATCCCGGCGGCTCTGCGAGCGTGCCGGTTTTGTGTGCGCCGACGTGGCGCCGGAGATGCGCTTCGGTCATGAGTTGACGGTCGAACGCTGGGAGCGCGATCTGTAGGTGCGCCGAACGAAGCGCAATATGAACCTCAATACGAAGCCCAACAAAAAAGCGCCATGGTCTCCCATGGCGCTTTGCGTTGCGGCGCTTCGTCGTGGCTGCAGCGTGCTTAGAACGACGGCACCACCGAACCCTTGAACTGGGTTTTGATGAACTGGCGCACGTCATCCGACTGATAAGCCGCGACCAGCTTTTTAACCCACGGCTTGTCCTTGTCCTGCGTGCGCACAGCGATCAGATTCGCGTACGGGCTATGGATGTCCTCGAGCGCGATCGCATCTTTAGTCGGCTGCAGGCCGCCGGCAAGCGCGTAGTTCGTGTTGATCGCAGCAGCGTCCACGTCGGACAGCGAGCGCGGCAACTGCGCGGCGTCCAGTTCAACGAGCTTCACTTTCTTCGGATTCTCGGCGACGTCGAGCGGCGTAGCGCTGTTACCGTTCGTGCCGGCACCAGCCTTCAGCTTGATCACGCCTTGCGCCTGCAACAGCAGCAGCGCTCGGTTCTCGTTGGACGGATCGTTAGGTACTGCAACCTTCGCACCTTGCGGCAGGTCCTTCAGCGATTTGAACTTCTTCGAATAGACGCCGAGCGGGGAAATGTAGGTCAGGCCCGCGCTGACGATCTTGTAGCCACGCTGCTTGACCTGGCTATCGAGGTAGGGCTGGTGCTGGAAGCTGTTGGCGTCCAGATCGCCTGCGTCGAGAGCGGCGTTCGGCTGGACGTAATCGTTGAATTCGATGACCTTCACGTTGAGGCCTTCGCGCTGCGCCACTTTCTGGACCACCGCCCAGATTTGCGCGTCGGGACCGCTGATGGTGCCGACCTTGATGACCTTGTCGTCGGCGTGAGCGCCGACGCTTGTGACGAGAGCTGCGGAGGCGACAACTGCGGAGAGGGCTTTGAGGATGTTTCTGCGCTGCATGTAAATCTCGCTATTTCTGATCGATGTCAGATTCGGGTGAACGGCTGGCGGCGCAATACGCGCGCCATCAGCTGGGTCGCGAATGGTCTCATAGGCTCTGCGAGAAGTGAAATACCGCTATCGCATATGGGTATGCGGACGAACGGACGACAGATGGGCCTACGCCTTAACCAAGCAGTAGCTTGATGTCGTGCACCCAAGGTTCGGCACCCTGGCCATCGCGGGCGAACAGTCGCAGCTTGCCGTCCGGATCGAAGACATAGCTGGCAGCCGTATGGTCCATCGTGTAGCTGTCCGGCGTCTTGCCCGGCACCTTCGCGTAGTACACGCGGAAGTCTTTTGTCACCTTGGTGAGTTGCGCCTGATCGGCCGGACGCAAGCCGACAAAGGTCGGATTGAAGGCCGGCACATACTGCGACATCACGGTTGAAGTGTCGCGATCGGGATCGACGGTGACGAACAGCACCTGGACGCGGCTCGCGTCTGTGGGGCCCAACTGCTGCAGTGCCTGCGCGAGTTCGGCCATGGTCGTCGGACAGACGTCCGGACAGTGCGTGTAGCCGAAGAACAGCACCACGACCTTGCCCTTGTAGTCCTCGAGCGTGTGCGTCTTGCCGCTGGCATCGGGCAACGAGAAGTCCGTGCCGAATTGCGTGTTGCCGGTAATGTCGAGACTCTCGAACGAGGGGGCGGGTTTGCCGCAGCCTGAGGCCAGGATCGCGCCGCCGAGCGCACAGGCCATCAAGGCAGCACGCGCGAGACGCGCAAACCGGTTTGTGAGCATGGTGTTACGCGCCGATCAGGACACGTGCATAGTGATCGATCAACAGCGCGGCGAACAGCAGCGACAGGTAGATGATCGAGTAACGGAACAACTGACGCGCGAGCGTATCGGAGTACTCCCGATAGATCTTCCACGCGTAGGCGAGGAACACGGCACCGAGCAGCACCGCCGCCACCAGATACACGATCCCGCTCATGCCCGAGATAAACGGCATCAGCGCGACCGCGAACAGGATCACCGAGTACAACAAGATATGCAGCCGCGTGTACTGTTCGCCGTGGGTGTTCGGCAGCATTGGCAGACCAGCGCTTTCGTAGTCCTTGCGGCGATACAGCGCGAGCGCCCAGAAATGCGGCGGCGTCCAGACAAAGATGATCAGCACGAGAATCCATGCGTCGCCCGGCACATGCCCCGTGACCGCTGCCCAGCCAAGCGCAGGCGGCATGGCGCCCGAAGCGCCCCCGATCACGATGTTCTGCGGCGTAGCAGGCTTGAGCAGCAGCGTATAGACGACCGCGTAGCCGACGAAAGTGGCAATGGTGAGCCACATCGTCAACGGATTGGCGAACGTATAGAGCGTCCACATGCCGAGCCCGCCGAGCACGGCGGAAAACAGCAGGATCTGTGGGGTGGTGATTTCGCCGCGGGCAGACGGGCGCCACGACGTACGGCGCATCTTCGCGTCGATCTTCTGTTCGACGAGGCAGTTGATGGCGAACGCGGCACCGGCCAGCAGCCAGATACCGACGGTGCCGCCGATCAGCACCGTCCACGGCACCATACCGGGCGTGGAGAGGAACATACCAATGACAGCGCAGAACACAGCAAGCTGCGTGACACGCGGCTTGGTGAGCGCGATGTATTGGGAGATCCGGCTACCGGGGGTCTGGGAAAGAGTTGTGCTGTCCATGTGGGGTCACGCTGGCGCGGCATCGCGCGCAGGCAACGCGGCGCGGCCGGGACGGCTAGAAGCGATTCGAAAGTTTAGCATAACGAGCAGGAGCAGCAGGATCGCGGCGCCCCCGTTATGGGCGACTGCAATCGGCAACGGCCATTGCAGGACGATGTTGGAGAGGCCCGTGAGGAACTGGATCAGCACTACCAGCAGCACGCCGTCAGCGGGCCGCCGCAGCGATTCGAAGCGACGCACCTTCAGCGCAAACCACAGCAGATAGGCGATCACGACGATGGCGAAGGTCCGATGGGTCCAGTGGATCGCCACCAGTGCATCCTGGGTGATCATTTCACCGTCGCCCGTCATGCCCAGCGCGCGCCATAGGTGAAAGCCGTGCGCGAAATCCATCGGCGGGATCCATTGACCGTTGCAGGTCGGGAAATCTGTGCAGGCGAGCACCGCGTAGTTCGTACTGACCCAACCGCCGAGCGCGATCTGCACGACCAGCAGTGCCAACCCCGCGAGCGCCGCCGCGCGCCACTGCGCGGCCTCGGGCTCATAGGCCGGCAGCGGCGTCTGGCGCGCCGCCAGCCAGCCCAGCATACCGAGCAAGGCGAGGCCTAGCAGCAGGTGCGTCGTCACGATCACCGGTTGCAGTTTGAGCGTCACGGTCCACGCGCCGAACACACCCTGCACGAGAATCAGCAGCAGCAACGACGTCGGCCACCACGGCGAAACGTGCAGCGGACGGCGCTTGATGCGCGCGACCCAGGCGATCAGCATCTGCGCAACGATCAGCACGCCGATCGCCATGGCGAAATAGCGGTGGATCATTTCGATCCAGGCCTTTGTCATACTGACAGGCCCGGTAGGCATAGCCTGGTTAGCGGCGGCGATAGCAGCGTGAGCGATAAACGGCGAGGACGTCCCATAGCAACCCGGCCAGTCAGGACAGCCGAGACCGGAGTCCGTCAGGCGCGTGAAGCCGCCGAACATCACCAGGTCCAGCGTCAGGAAAGTGGTGACCCACACCAGCTTGCGGAATTTATTGTCGTCGGCCTTGACCCATATATAGGACAGCGGCAACAACGCAATGCACAAGCCGATCAGGCCCAGTTGCAATACGAACATCTCTCTACCTTCTCGCTGGAAACATAGCGGCCAATGGTGCTACAGACCGTCCGATTCGAGGTACACCCGGCCGTGCGATAAAACGCCGCATCAGCCGATGCTCGACCACTTCAGCAGCTTCGTGATGTCGCCCTTGATCTTGCTCGGGTTCGGATCTTTCGGGAAACGCATCATCAGATTGCCGTTCGGGTCGACCACGAAAATGTGATCGGTCAGCGTCGTGCCGGTGTCAACGGGCAGCCATGAAGCCAGTGCGGCCGGATCGGCGATCAGCTTGCGCGTGTCCGGATAGGCTTTCTGGATCACGTCAGACACGTTGCCCGCGTCTGTGCGCAGCCATACCTCGACCACCCGCTCGCGCTCCGGCCCCTGGGTTGCGCGTATCTGGCGCATGAAATACAGCTTGGTCGCGCAGGCCTTGTCGCACGCGCTGTTGTCGATCGAAACCATGAGCCATTTGCCACGCAGCGACGTGAGCTTCACCGGCTTGCCGTCTTCCCCGGTCACGACCAGTTCATCGGGAATCGGCCGCTGCGGTTCGATCAGCGCGCCGTAGCTGGTGGTGCCGCCGGTCGGCTTGATGACGTAGTACGTGAAGTACGAGCCAATCACGGGCGCGGCACACACGAGCGCGATCAGCAGCATCATCCAGCGGCCGCGTTGCCATGAACCGTTGGCGCGCGGCTGGCCAGGCGTGACCGCAGGACGAGCAGCGGATTTGCCGGCTTGCGGCGAACGGGGAGTTTGCGTCGACACTACCGAACCTCTTTCAATGATTGCGCGGCGCGAGCGGTCAAGCTGCTGGCCGCGTGCGATGCATTTATCTGCAAGACACAGCTTACGCGCTGGGCGCGTGCTCTTTCTTCGCGGCGCGCCGCGCGGCATACAAACCGAACGCGACCGCCGCGATGGCCATGCCCCACCATTGGAGCATATAGCCGTAGTTGCGTTCGACGTCGGTATCCGGTGCGGGCCAGTCGCGCACGAGCTTGTCGCCATCGTCGCTCAACTGCTGGATCACAAACGGCTGCAGCGGTAGACCAGTCTCCGCGGCATAAGCGCCCACGTCGAGATTCTGCCGGATCGACTGATGCGGGGCCGATCCGCCCTGCCCTAGTTCGAACGCGCGGGTCGCATCGGCCCGCGCAATACCTTCGATCTCGATCTGCCCCGGCGGCGTGACATACGGCTCGATCGCGGTGCGGTCATTGATGTTGCGCGGCAACCAGCCGCGATTGACCAGCACGTAGCCACCATCAGCGAGTTTAAAGGGCATCACGACGTAAAAGCCCGGTTGATCGTTATACGGGCGATTGTCGAGATAGACCACCTTGTCGGCGACGAAACTGCCACGCGCGCGCACCCGGTGAAACTCGATGTCTTTCAGTGCCAGCGGAGCGCTGCTGATCGGCTCGGCCGGCGTGTTTTCGAACTGCGTGATGTGGGCCTGCAGCGTCTCTTTCTGATGCGCTCGGTCACGCTGCCAGAACCCCAGCCGCACCGTCACCGCCACGACGATCAGAATCAGCAGCGCGGGCAACCAGCGGATCTTCATCGCGCCTGCCCCGACGGTACACGCGGTGCAACGCACGGTGCGATAATAGCCATATTGCCTTCGCGCTCCTGAATTTCAGCTGATTTCATGCACATTCTCGTTCCCATCGCCTTTGCCCTGATCATCGCCAGCATGGCCTCGGCGCTGTACTTCATGGTGCACGACAAGGGCAAGACGAAACGCATGGTCTGGTCGCTGGCCACCCGCGTGGGCCTGTCGATCTCGCTGTTCCTGTTCATCCTGTTCGCTCACTGGATGGGCTGGATTCAGTCGACCGGTATTCCTTACGGCCGCTAGGCCGGGTGCGCGCAAACTTCGCCTCTACGCGTACCACGCAACAACTCCGCGCCATAAACAAAACGCCGCCCTGACAGGGTCGAGGGCGGCGCTGCGTCAGTCCGGCATACTACGCGGTGGCTTCGCGATCTGCAGCGAATCCGGCAATTCAAATGTCCACGTGTCCGGTGTCAAAAAACCAGTAAAAAATACTACGCGCGGGCCGGCAAGCTTTACAGCCAGTACACGACAACGTACAGCCCGAGCCACACCACGTCCACAAAGTGCCAGTACCAGGCCGCGCCTTCGAACGCGAAGTGGTGATCCGCCGTGAAGTGGCCGCGAATCACGCGCACCAGTACGACCGTCAGCATCGTGCCGCCGAGGAACACGTGAAAGCCGTGGAAACCGGTCAGCAGGAAGAAGGTCGAGCCATACACGCCGGAAGACAGCGTCAGGTTCAGTTCGTTATACGCGTGGTAGTACTCGAAGCCCTGCAGGAACAGGAAGCACAGACCCAGCAGGACAGTCGCGGCCAGCCAGGCGATCGTCTTGTTGCGATGGTTCTCACGCAGCGCATGGTGAGCCACGGTCAGCGTCGCGCCCGACGAGAGCAGCAGCGCCGTGTTGATGGTCGGCACCGGCCACGGTTGCATCGACTTGAAATTCGACACCAGCGCTGCCGGACCGTTGTTCGGCCACACAGCCGAGAAATCCGGCCAGATCAGCTTGTAGTCGAGGCTGCCCAGTTGATGCAAGGCAATTTCGCGAGCGTAAAACAGTGCGCCGAAAAATGCGCCAAAGAACATGACTTCGGAGAAGATGAACCAGCTCATGCTCCAGCGGTACGACTTGTCGACGTTCTTGCCGTACATGCCGCCTTCGGACTCGGAGATCGCGTCGCCGAACCAGTGCCACAACGTGTAGAGCAACCACAGCAAGCCAGCGAGCACCGTCAGAGGCGCCCAGCTCTCGCCGTTGATCCACGCCGCAAGCGATGACAGCATGACCAGCAGCCCGATGGCCGCGCTGATCGGATGCCGCGACGGATGCGGTACGAAGTAGTACGGGCTCTCGTTTTGACCGCTCATTCTTGATTCTCCACTTCAGTCCAGTTGTTCCGCTTGACCCGGTTTAGTCCGGCTGTCTCTTCGGCGATGCGTCGATACCGCATCGCTTCACTCTAATTTCGGAGCCATCTTTGGCCCGGTGTTGCCGACTTACCCCACCACCGCACGGACGACGAAAATCAGTATGGCGATAAAGATGGCCGCGCCAATCAAGGCGGCTGCCAGCACGTGCAAGGGGTTGAGCTGCGCTGCGTCCGATTCCAGATCGCGCCGCTTGCGCACGCCGAAAAACGCCCAGAAAACAGCCTTCATCGACTGCCCAAAGCTGCTCTTTCCAGTGCTGCTGCCGTCGCGTTTACCGCCGTTGTCGCTCATTACCGTCATCTTCCTTCGCCTACGACAACGATCGTCTTCAGGAGAAGAAGCTCCGCTTGACGAAGATACCCACGAAAAACGCGGCGGCTATAGCGAACATGATCAAACCGAGCCGCAAGTTGCCCGCGCGGATTTGCTCGGGCGTACGTCTTTGTATGGGATTCCGGGTCATGCTGGAGTTTCTCGACACATCACTGATAAGGAACACCGCTCTACCACGCTACGACTCTACCGCTTCGCTGCACCCGGTCCGGCTTGCGCCGGGACCGGGAACGCCGTTCGGCTTACTCGACCGTCGGCGGATGTTCGAACGTGTGGAACGGAGCCGGGCTCGGCACGGTCCATTCGAGGCCCGTGGCGCCGTCCCACGGCTTGTCGCTGGCCTTCTCGAGTTCGCCACCGCCGCGGTAAGCCGGCAGCGCGACAGCAAAGAGGAAGTACACCTGGGTCAGGCCGAAGCCGAACGCACCGATTGTGATGACCTGGTTCCAGTCGGTGAACTGCGCGGGGTAGTCGGCGTAACGACGCGGCATGCCTGCGAGACCCACGAAGTGCATCGGCAGGAACGCGAGGTTGAAGAAGATCATCGAGCCCCAGAAGTGGATCTTGCCGCGCGTCTCGTTATACATCCAGCCGGTCCACTTCGGCGACCAGTAGTACCAGCCGGAGAAGAGCCCGAACAGCGAGCCCGCCACCAGCACGTAGTGGAAGTGGGCCACCACAAAATAAGTGCCGTGATACTGGATGTCGAGCGGCGCCATGGCGAGCATCAGGCCCGTCAGACCACCGAACGTGAACACGAACAGGAAGCCCACCGCAAACAGCATCGGGGTTTCGAACGTCAGCGAACCGCGCCACATCGTGGCAACCCAGTTGAACACCTTCACGCCCGTCGGCACAGCGATCAGCATCGTGGCGTACATGAAGAACAACTGGCCCGTCACCGGCATGCCGGTGGCGAACATGTGGTGCGCCCAGACCATGAACGACAGGATTGCGATCGACGACGTGGCGTACACCATCGAGCTATAGCCGAACAGCGGCTTGCGCGAGAACGCCGGGATCACCTGCGACACGATCCCGAACGCCGGCAAGATCATGATGTACACCTCGGGGTGCCCGAAGAACCAGAAGATATGCTGGTACATCACCGGATCGCCGCCGCCAGCTGCGTTGAAGAACGAGGTGCCGAAGTGGCGATCGAACAGCAGCATGGTGATCGCCCCTGCCAGAACCGGCATCACGGCAATCAGCAGGTAAGCGGTGATGAGCCACGTCCAGACGAACATCGGCATCTTCATCAGCGTCAGACCCGGCGCGCGCATGTTCAGGATCGTCACGACGATGTTGATGCCGCCCATGATCGACGAGGCACCCATCAAGTGGACCGCGAAAATCGCGAAGTCCATGCCCGGTCCCATCTGCGTGGAAAGCGGCGCGTACAGCGTCCAGCCCGCAGCCGTTGCACCACCCGGCGCGAAGAACGAGCCCACCAGCAGCACGGCGGCAACCGGCAGCAGCCAGAAGCTGAAGTTGTTCATCCGCGCGAAGGCCATGTCCGATGCGCCGATCTGCAGCGGCACCATCCAGTTCGCGAAACCGACGAAGGCCGGCATGATCGCGCCGAACACCATGATCAGGCCGTGCATGGTGGTCAACTGGTTGAAGAACTCGGGGCGCATGATCTGCAGGCCCGGCTCGAACAGCTCGGCACGGATCATCAGCGCCATCACGCCCCCGGAGAGGAACATGGTGAACGAGAAGATCAGGTACAGCGTACCGATATCCTTGTGGTTGGTGGCATACAGCCAGCGACGCCAGCCATGCGGCGTCCCATGCGCATGCGGATCACCGTGTACGTGCTCGTGGCCCGCGACTACATCGTGTCCAACGCTAGACATGACAATCTCCTAAAGCGAATACTGCGGTGCTGACCATGAACACGTCAGGCTGCGGAACTGATCTGAACACGGCGAGCCTCTTTGGGGTCGCTGCCGCCCGTGACCGTTTCCGGCTTCTTTAAAATAATATGGTCTTCAGCGATGCCAGCCGACTTCAGCGCATCGCGCACGGCTTCCGCGCGGCTCTTGGCGAGCTTCGCATTGAGCTCGGCCGAACCGGTGGCGTCCGTAAAGCCTGACAGAGTGAACTTGGCATCCGGATGCGCCTTCGCGTAATCCGCAGCCGCCGCGACTGCTGCCTGCGCGTCGCCCGGCAGCGTGCTCTTGCCGGTCTCGAAGTAGACGTTGGCCGGAAGGGCCGCCTGCGGCTGCGATGCTGCTGCGCTATCCGAACCGCTGGAGGCCGGGGCCGCACCTGCTGCGCCTGACGCGGCGTCGCCGCCGGATGCCGCTGCAGCGCCCGATGCTGCGTCGGCGCCGCTAGCGGCGGCTGCACCGCTGGCGCCTGCTGCCGCGCCCGCGAGGTGGTCCCCACCTTCAGGCAGCTTGCCATTGCGCGCATCCGCAACCTGCTTCGGCTGCAGAATGTCGCCTGTATGGTTGCCCCACGAGTTGCGCTCAAACGTGATGACCGATGCGATTTCGACGTCGTTCAGGGTAGGTCCCCACGACGGCATCACGTTCTTGCCCTTCAGCACGATGCTCACGTGTTGGGCAATCGGGCCATTGGCGACCTTGCTGCCGTCGAGCGCCGGGAACGCGCCGCCGCCCTTGCCGGTCGGCTGGTGACAGACCGCGCAGTTCGCCGCATAGACCTTGCCGCCACGCTCCATCAATTCAGCGAGGGTATAGGTCTTGTTCGGATCGTCAGCGCCGGCGGCCATTTTCTTCTGCTGGTCGGCAACCCACTTCGCATAGTCGTCAGCCGAAAGCACTTCGACGACGACCGGCATGAACGCATGTTCCTTGCCGCACAGCTCCGTACAGAAGCCGCGGAAGGTACCAACCTTGTCAGCCTTGAACCACGTATCGCGTACGAAGCCCGGAATCGCATCCTGCTTCACGCCGAAGGCCGGCACGTACCAGGAGTGGACCACGTCGTTGGCGGTGGTGATGATGCGGATCTTCTTGTCGACCGGCACCACGAGCGGGTTGTCGACTTCCTGCAGATAGGTATCGGTCTTGGCCTGTTCGCCGTCGACCTCGGCACGCGGCGTGGTCAACGTGGAGAAGAAGTTGATGCCTTCGCCCGGACCCTTCACGTAGTCGTAGTTCCACTTCCACTGATACCCGGTCACCTTCACGGTGAGGTCGGAGTTGGTGGTGTCCTTCATCGCGATGACCGTCTTGGTGGCGGGCAACGCCATCAGCACGACGATGACAAACGGGACAATCGTCCAGATGATTTCAACGGTGGTGCTTTCGTGGAAATGGGCGGCCTTGTGGCCTTTCGACTTGCGGTGAGCAAAGACCGAATAGAACATCACGCCGAACACGCCAATGAAGATCACCGTACAGAGGATCAGCATGAACGTGTGGAGGTGATAGAGCTCCTCAGCGATAGCGGTTGCAGGCGGCTGGAGGTTGATCTCGTTGACGGCGGGGCCGCCAGGACTGTCACCCACTGCCAGCGCGGCACCGGCAAAGAACATCCCGGTAAGCGCCAGCCCGCCCATCAGGGCTCGCTTGATTGTTTTCATAGATTCCTTACCCAAATTTTCCATTCAAACCCTCGACCCCGCTGGAAGGCTGCCTCGCGCTCCTCCTGAACGGCGCGAGCCTCAATGCGTCTAACAACGCCTGAGCCACATGCGCAATTCACCTGCAAATTGCGCGCGCCGATACTGCGCGAGGTGTTGCCCGATCATGATCGTCTGGCCACGCGAAACCAGTTTGATGTGGTCACGCGGCGTTGCGCCCGGCTCGATCCGCACCCAGCGTGGATTGAATTCGAACTGCGTGACCTGCTCCGCGCTTACCCGCTCGATTACCAGCCGGTTCGGAAACAGCCTGATGCGTTCGTAATCCACAGCATGACGTGCGTAAATTGCAAAAGCGATACCGACCGCCACCAACTCGATGCCGGTGAACGGCAGCACCAGCCAGGCGCCGATCAGATCCAGCATGAAAGCAATCAGCAACGAAAACACCGCAAGCGACACATAGAACCATACGAACTGCCTGGGCGACACCGAACAGTTGCGTTTCATCGTCCAGTCTTTGAGGACCGGTTCCGACTCCACCAGCAGATCAGATGACGCCATCGCTGTCTCCTGCGAGTTGCCTCTTAACCCTGCCTGTTACCGTTGCCTTATACCGCTTCGTACCGCCCTTTCCTGCTGCCCAGCGCCTCGGGCCTGCCGCTGCGGATGTGGGAACTCCGAGCGACAAACTGACGCATTATAGGCGCGTTCTATGGCATCCACAAGCAACGCCCTATCGGCCCGCAAGCCAGTCCCGACAAGCCTCTGCGCCGTTTTGACGCACCTCGGGAAACACTTTTGTCCCGGTAATTTCAGACATAACAGATGTCCTCTTTCCGGTTCAACGATTCTTCGACGGACCCCGGCCAATGTCCTCGAGCCGCACGATCCCGTGACCTTCGGCGGTCATTCGTGGCACGGCCTTCCATGCATGTCCGTATATCACCTCGAACGTCAAGGCAAGCGTGCCGTCCGCCCGCCGGCGCGCTTCCAGCGCCGCCAGCAGGGCCTTGTACAAGCGCCGAGACACCGGCCCGGCACCCATGCCCGGGTAGGCCGCAGCCTCGCGCTCGAACGGATAGGCGCCCCACCGGCGCACATCCGCAAGCAGCGACTGCGGCGATTGATAGGTGATGGTGAGCGTTTCCTGATCCATCACCGGAATCTCGAAGCCGCTTTCCACCAGCATATCGCCCAGATCGTGCATGTCCACGAAATCGATCACATGCTTTGCCGAAGGCACACCGTGCGCCGCCTCCACTTCGGCATAGGCGCCACGCAGTTCCTTGAGTGTATCGGGCCCAAGCGTGCTGAACATTAGCAGCCCCCCTACCTTGAGCACGCGCTGCCATTCGGGAAACACGAGATCGGGCCGCGAATGCCAGTGCAAGGCAAGGTTTGACCAGATGAATTCGAACGCGCCGGGCGTAAAGGGCAGAGCGGAGAAATCGGCCTGGGCGAAGCGCGGGCCGCGCGCGCCGAGCGCCTTGCCGATCGAAGCCGGCAGAAAGCGCCGCCAGCTCGTGTCGCCGGCGTCGTGCGCCAGCGCGCGGGTCAGCATGGCATGGGAAAGATCCGTACCGAACACCGGTGCTTCGGGGAAACGCTCGCGCAAACCAGGCAGGTCGTCGCCCGCGCCACAGCCCGCATCGAGCACGGCGGCCGGACTGACCTTGATGTAATCGAGACGCTCGCGCATCCGCTGGGCAATCTCGCGCGGCAGGAACGCAACCTCGTCGAAAGTGGCGGCGCGGCGATCGAAAATCCGCTGAAGGCGCCGGGAATCATAGGCCGGACGGCCAGATTTTGCGGGAGTTGAGGACATGGGGGTCACGCGGACGAAGAGCCCGAAGTATACTCGCTCGCTCCCTTTCACTCATCGTAACTGGCGTTTCGCGGGCGGCCCATCAATGCAATTCCAGGTGTCGGCTTTTTCACCTTGCGGCCGGGTTGCAAAACTTGCAACCCGGCTGGGATCTTCATGGCCGCGCCTTGTTCATGCCGTTCTGCCGAATCTCTGTGCACTCTGCGGCAATTTGTCGCAGAGTGCACTCTGTAGAGGCTGTGACGAGGCTTATGCGAACGAATCGCGCCTGCGTTGCCTGGTCTGCGCGGTTCCGTTGCCGAGTTCGCGTCGCGGCAGGAACGCCGGTTACCGGTGTGCGGACTGTGTCACCACGGCGCCGCCGTTCGACGCGACGCTCGCGCTCGCCGACTATCGCGCGCCACTCGACTCGCTCGCTGTGGGCCTGAAGTTTCGGGCTCGCCTGCTGCTGGCCGACGAGTTTGCGCAGCGGCTTGCGCGTCTCGCGGGCGATTCGCTAAGCGCCTCCGAATGGCCCGACGTGATCGCGCCGGTCCCGCTTGCGGCGAAGCGCCTCGTCGAACGTGGGTACAACCAGGCATGGCAGATTGCGAAGCCGCTCGCGCGTACGCTTCGGGTGCGCAGCGACGCCACGTTGGTCGCTCGCGTGATCGAAACCGCGCCGCAGTCGCGACTGGATCTGGATGCGCGTCGGCAAAACGTCGGCCGGGCGTTTGAAGTCGCCGCACCGGTGCGCGGCCTGCACGTGGCCGTGGTCGACGATGTCATGACGACCGGCGCCACGCTCGAAGCCCTCGCACACGTGCTGAAGGCCGCCGGGGCGCGGCGCGTAACGAACTTCGTCGCGTTGCGCACACCGAAAAACTAGTTTCCACTGGCTCACATCATGTTCAACGTCGTCCTCGTCGAACCCGAAATTCCACCGAATACCGGTAACGTCATCCGTCTGTGCGCAAATACCGGTGCTCGTCTGCACCTGATCGAACCGCTCGGATTTCCACTCGACGACGCCAAAATGAAGCGCGCCGGGCTCGACTATCACGAGTACGCGCAGATGCATGTGCATGCCAACTGGGCAGCGTTCATCGCCAGCGAAACACCAGACCCGGCGCGGATGTTCGCGTTCACGACCCGCGGTTCGGGCGCGTTTCACGCGCATGCGTTCTTGCCCGGCGACTGGTTCGTGTTCGGTGCGGAAACGCGTGGCCTGCCGGACGGGGTGCTGGAACAGTTCGCCGCCGAACAGCGTGTGCGTCTGCCGATGCGGCCGGGCAATCGCAGTCTGAACCTGTCGAATACCGTGGCCGTGGTGGTATTCGAAGCGTGGCGTCAGGCCGGCTTCGAAGGCGGCGCCTGACGCAACAGCGTTGCCCGCCTGGCCAGTTCGGTTTGGTAGCGGGCGAACATCGCATCGTCGAAACAAGCAAACAGCACACGTTCGATTCCCGGCACGCGCGGCAAGGTCTCGAGCACCGCACCCACGGCAATGCTTACCGCCTCGTCCGCCGGAAAACGGTAGATACCGCAACTAATCGCTGGAAACGCGATGCTTGCGCACTGCGCCTCGCTGGCGAGTTCAAGCGAGCGCCGGTAACACGACGCCAGTCGTTCGGCCTCGCCTCGGCCGCCGCCGTGCCAGACTGGACCGACCGCGTGAATCACATGCCTGGCGGGCAACTGATAACCGGCGGTGATTTTCGCGTCGCCGGTGGCACAACCACCCAGCGTCTCGCATTCGCGCAACAGCGCACGCCCCGCTGCGCGATGAATCGCACCGTCGACGCCCCCGCCGCCCAGCAATGACGTATTAGCCGCATTGACGATCGCGTCGACGGTCAGCGTCGTGATATCGACGACGCGCGCTTCGAGCGAACATTGACCGGATATGAGCATGGAGAACCTCGCCATTCGAAACGCCGATAAGACGTTGACAGCGAAGAGAGGACAACGGTTCAGCGCGATCCGGAACGGGCTATTGGGCCTGAAAGGGCCCGGATCGCCGATCCGCAGAAGGCTGAACCGTTGTTGAGACGAATGTGCTTGCTACGTAAGCCGTTACGCCGGTCAAACCGTGACCGTGACCGCCGTGCCGAACCTACTCGGCTTTGGCGTCCCGCCGCAGCAGCGCGCTTACGGCATCGCGCGGAGCAACACCATCGAATAGCACCGCGCAGACAGCCTCGGTGATGGGCATGTCGATCGAATGAGCCCGCGCAATCGCCAGCACGGCTTGCGCACAGCGCACGCCCTCGGCCACGTGACCGAGTGCGCCGAGGATATCGTCAAGGGTGCGTCCCGCAGCCAGTTGCACGCCGACCGTGCGGTTGCGCGACAGATCGCCGGTGGCCGTCAGAATCAGATCGCCGAGACCCGTGAGACCGGTGAACGTTTCGGCCCGGCCACCGAGCGTTACGCCCAGGCGCGACATTTCGGCCAGACCGCGCGTGATCAGCGCAGCCCGAGCATTAAGGCCAAGACCGAGGCCATCGGCGATCCCCGTAGCAATCGCCAGCACGTTTTTCACCGCACCGCCCACCTCCACGCCCACGAGGTCGTCCCCCGTGTAGATACGCATGGCGCCATGATGAAACGCCGCCACGGTTCGCTCGCGACAGGCAGCCGATGCGCTCGCGATAGTCAATGCGACCGGCAAGCCCTGCCCCACTTCACGCGCAAAGCTGGGCCCGGACAAAACACCATTGCTGCTATGACCGGCCAGCTCAGCTGCGACGACCTGATGCGGCAACAACTGCGTATCGGCCTCGAAGCCCTTGCACAACCAGACCACGTGAGCCGGCACCTTGCCGGCAGCACGCATGGCCTGAAACAGACCGCGCAAACCGGCCACCGGCGTCGCGACGACGCACAACGCGTCGTCAGCCAACGCGTGGCTCAGTGCCGCTTCCAGATCGGCCTCATATCGAAGCCCGGCCGGCAAAGCAACGCCCGCCAGATAGCGGGCGTTTTCCTGGGTTGCAGCAAGCTCGGCGACCAGCGCCGGCTCACGCGCCCACAGCACCGTATCGTGCCGCACCGCCAGATGGCCCGCGAGAGCGGTGCCCCATGCACCAGCGCCGAGAACGGCGACTTTCATACCCGGCACTGCGCGCAACACTTAGTGCGTGACGCCGTTCTGCGCCGCGCCTTCTTGCGTGCCGAGCTGCGCGAGACGTTGCTCGTACAGGGCCTGGAAGTTGATTTCGGCGAGGTGGATCGGCGGGAAACCGGCGCGGGTAATCGCGTCGGCGATGTTCGAACGCAGGTACGGGAACAGGATCGTCGGGCAAGCAATGCCGACCAGCGGATCGATCTGCTCAGCCGGAATGTTGCGGATATCGAAAATGCCAGCCTGCTTGGCTTCGATCAGGAACGCGACCTTGTCCGACACCTTGGCCGTCACGGTGCCGGTGACGAGGATTTCGAACACGGTATCGGCGAGGCGCTCGGCCTTTACGTCCACTTCGACTTCGACCGACGGCATTTCCTGTTCGAGGAAGATGGCCGGCGAATTCGGCTGCTCGAGCGACATGTCCTTCAGGTAGATGCGCTGG
The DNA here is from genome assembly GCF_050436285.1 of Paraburkholderia sp. GAS82. Classification (NCBI taxonomy): domain Bacteria; kingdom Pseudomonadati; phylum Pseudomonadota; class Betaproteobacteria; order Burkholderiales; family Burkholderiaceae; genus Paraburkholderia; species Paraburkholderia sp. GAS82. The sequence goes on along the minus strand of NZ_JBNDLX010000003.1, from coordinate 534,462 downwards.
ATGTTGAAGAACGGCTGGTTATTCTCGTCGGACATGATTGGATATTCCCTGAATATGGTCATTTGCGGCGCGCCATGCTGCCATGGAGCGCCGGGTCGGTGCGTTGCGCGCCGCCCAACCCGGGCGCCGACACAACGGCTTGTTCTGGTGCTGTTTTGCCAGTTCGGCGCGTGAACCCGGCATCAATCCCGCGTGAAGCCGGAATTAACCCGCTGGAATCAACCCGCGCTCAGGCAGCTTCGAGCAGCGGCATCAAGCCGCCCGCGCGATCGAGCGCGGAAAGGTCATCATAGCCGCCCACGTGCGTCTCGCCGATAAACACCTGAGGCACCGTACGACGGCCTGTGCGGCTCATCATCTCTTCACGCCGGGCCGGGTCCTTGTCGATCAGCACCTTTTCGACAATCTCGACGCCGCGCGACTTTAAAAGACGTTCGGCCATCTGGCAATACGGGCACACCTGGGTGCTGTACATGATTACCTTGTTCACTTCGCTGCTCCTTGTTTCACAACCGGCATGCCGGCCTGCTGCCAGGCGTTCAGGCCGCCTTCGAGCACATGGACTTCGGCGTAGCCCGCGTCCTGCACGACGCGTACCGCCTTGTTCGACTGCTGGCCGTTTTGACAGACTAGCAGTACCGGGTTGCTCTTGTTCTTCACGAGCTGGCCAACCTTCGCCTGCAACTCGGCAAACTCGAGATGCCGCGCTGCGGGCAAATGACCGTTCGCGAACTCCGCCGACGGCCGCAGGTCGATGACTACGGCGTTGCGGCGGTTGATCAGCTGGGTGGCAGCGGCTGCGGTCAGGCCGCCGCGGCCCCGGCGGCTGATGGTCGGCCACAGGAGCAACCCACCGGAGATGAGGACGATCGCGATGAGTACAAGGTTTGTGTAATCGGTGAAAAACTTCACGGAAAATCCGCCGAAAAAGAGAGAAATCGGAAAAATCAGAAAGGGGCAATCCGACCATTATAAAATAACCGCCTGACGCGATGGCGACGGCCCATTCGGGCCGCGTGCGCCGCGCTTTACCGCTTCCTTACTACCGACCGGCCATCTTATGTACAAACTCGTTCTCATCCGCCACGGCGAATCGACGTGGAACAAGGAAAACCGCTTCACAGGCTGGGTCGATGTCGACCTGACCGAGCAAGGCAATCGTGAAGCGCAGCAGGCTGGCGTGCTGCTGAAGGAATCGGGCTACACGTTCGATATCGCCTACACGTCCGTCCTCAAGCGCGCGGTCCGCACCCTTTGGCACGTGCAGGACCAGATGGATCTGATGTACCTGCCGGTAGTCCATTCGTGGCGTCTGAACGAACGGCACTACGGCGCGCTGTCGGGTCTGAACAAGGCGGAGACCGCTGCCAGGTTCGGCGACGAGCAGGTGCTGATCTGGCGCCGCAGCTACGACACGCCGCCGCCGGCACTCGACCCGTCCGACGAGCGCACCGCGTATAACGACCCGCGCTACGCCAAGGTACCGCGCGAAGAGTTGCCGCTGACCGAGTGTCTGAAGGACACCGTGGCCCGCGTGATGCCGATCTGGAACGAATCGATCGCGCCGGCCATCAAATCGGGCCGCAAGGTGCTGATCGCCGCGCACGGCAACTCGATCCGGGCGCTCGTGAAGTATCTCGACAACATTTCGGACAATGACATCGTCGGCCTGAACATCCCGAACGGCGTGCCGCTCGTGTATGAGCTGGACGAAAATCTGAAGCCCATCAAGCACTACTATCTGGGCGACCAGGAAGCGATTGCCAAAGCCGCGGCGGCTGTCGCGAAGCAAGGCAAGGCGGGCTAAACCCCGCGAGCGGCGCCGTCTGCGCCGCTCGTTTGGGCTCCTCAACGGCTTCCTGTCGCGTAGGCCTCATTGGCCTCACACGGACCTCCTGATTTGCCCTGGGCATTGGCTGCATAAAGCGCAATACAACGCTGCAGGAAACACGCTGTGTACACTCGCCCGAACCGGCCGGTGTGCGCAGCGCAAGGTACACTGCCGATCCAGGACATCACCGTTCACCCGTTACCGCACATTTCTCTGTTCCCCGGCGTAAATCCCCAGAACCCGGCGCGCCTCGCGCTGTCGAATTGCGATTACTATCGCTGTGCACTGCCTGGGCGGGTGTGTGCAGTTATACTTGTCCGTCCCCATCTCTTTGACGCTGCCACGCGCTTCCGACCGCAACAGACTCTATGCGAAAGAACCTGAAAAATATCGGCCTGATTGCCGCGGGCCTTGCTACCGGCGTTTTTGCAACATTGCAACTTTCCGCCTCGGCCCAGCAACCCGCCAGCAGCGCCGTCGCGCCGCTGCCGCTCGATCAGCTGCGGCTGTTTGCCGAAGTTTTCGGACAGATCAAGCACGAATATGTAGAACCGGTCGATGACAAGAAGCTCCTCACGGCCGCTATCAAGGGCATGGTGTCGAGCCTCGACCCGCACTCGTCGTACCTCGACAAGACCGATTACGAAGAACTGCAGGAACAGACCAAGGGCCGCTTCGCGGGCCTCGGCATTGAGATTTCGGCGGAAGACGGCCTGATCAAGGTGATCTCGCCGATCGAAGACACCCCGGCGTTTCGCGCCGGTATCCGTCCGGGCGACCTGATCACGCGTATCAACGACAAGCCGGTGCGCGGCATGACGCTCGACCAGGCCGTCAAGCAGATGCGCGGCGATCCGGGCACCAAGGTTACGCTCACGATCTTCCGCAAGACCGATGACCGCACGTTCCCGCTCACGGTCACGCGCGCCATCATCAAGGTGCAGAGCGTGAAGATGAAGATCCTGGCGCCGGGTTATGCATACATCCGCATCACCAGCTTCCAGGAACGCACCACACCTGACCTGGCCGAAAAGCTGCAGGAAATCGCACGCCAGCAGCCGAACCTGAAGGGCCTCGTGCTCGACCTGCGCAACAACGGCGGCGGTCTGCTGCAAAGCGCGGTCGGCGTGGCTGGCGCCTTCCTGCCGCCGGATTCGGTGGTGGTCTCGACCAACGGGCAGATCCCGGATTCGAAGCAGGTCTACCGCGATACCTACGATAACTACCGTCTGCCGTCGTTTGACAGCGACCCGCTGAAGGACGAAGCGCCGATCTTCAAGACCGTGCCGATGATCGTGCTGACCAACGCCTACTCGGCGTCGGCATCGGAAATCGTTGCCGGTGCGCTGCAGGATCAGCATCGTGCGCTGATCGTCGGCAAGACGACCTTCGGCAAGGGTTCGGTGCAAACGGTGCGTCCGATGACCGCCGACACCGCGCTGCGCCTGACCACGGCGTACTACTACACGCCGAGCGGCCGTTCGATCCAGAACAAGGGTATCCGCCCGGACGTTGCGGTTGACCAGTACGCGGACGGCGATCCGGACGACGCACTCGTGACACGCGAAGTGGACTATTCGAACCACCTGGCAAACACGCAGGATCCGGACGAGAAGAAGGAACAGGAACAGCGCGAGCAGGATCGCATGGACCAGTTGCGCGCGCTTGAAGAGCAGAACGACAAGAAGACGCCGGAACAACGCCAGAAGGACCGCGACCGCAAGCCGGTCGAGTTCGGTTCGGCCGACGACTTCATGCTGCAACAAGGCCTGAACAAGCTGGAAGGCAAGCCGGTGCAGGAATCGAAGTCGCTCTCCGAACGCCGTCTCGCGCAGAACAAGCCGGAGCAATCCGCTTCGGCGCCGGTGGCGGTCAAGCCGACCACTCCGGTTCCAGGCATGGGTGCATCGGCGAGCACGCCGGCTTCCGCGCCGGCTCCGGCATCGCAAGCCAACTAAGCACCAAGTTTCACCTAAGGGTCTTCGCAGCGCGACACGTTGCGAAGACCCTTTTGTCCAGCGCGATTAGAATCAACAGAACGAATGCTCGCGCAGCAGGCAACGCCTGACCTGGAATGCGGCTGGCCTGTTTGCCGCCTCCGCGCGACACACCTCGGCGCCCCGCCATGAACGACGATCAACTTCTCCGCTATTCACGCCATATTCTTGTCGACGAACTCGGTATCGAGGCGCAACAGCGCTTTCTCGATGCACATGCGATCGTCATCGGCGCGGGAGGGCTGGGCTCGCCAGCGGCGATGTATCTGGCCGCAGCGGGCGTGGGCAAGCTGACGCTTGTCGATGCCGATACCGTCGATCTCACCAACCTGCAGCGCCAGATTCTGCACGTGACGGCTTCGGTAGGTCGCAGCAAGGTCGAGTCCGGGCGCGACGCGCTCGCCCAACTCAATCCTGATGTGATAGTGGATGCAGTCGCGCAACGCGTCGACGATGCGTGGCTCGACGCAGCGGTACCGCACGCTACGGTTGTGCTCGATTGCACCGATAACTTCGCGACGCGCCACGCCATCAATCGCGCGTGCTTTGCGCACCGGGTGCCGCTCGTGTCGGGCGCTGCACTGCGCTTCGATGGGCAGATCAGCACGTTCGACTTCCGCGACGCCGCCTCGCCCTGCTATGCGTGCGTGTTCCCGGAGGACCAGCCGTTCGAAGAAGTGGCCTGTTCGACCATGGGCGTATTTGCGCCGACAGTGGGGATCATCGGCGCGATGCAGGCCGCCGAAGCATTGCGTGTGATTGCGGGAATCGGCACACCGCTCGTCGGCCGCCTGATGATGCTCGATTCGCTGCGAATGGAGTGGAACACGATGCGCATCGCGCGCCAGCCGGATTGCCCGGTCTGCGGCCACGCGCATCGTCCGTCGTAGAGTTAAGCCCAGTCGATCAGTGCTTCCCCGCGCGTGCAAGCGCGAAGTGCACGCCTGCGCACGCGGCGAGGAACCAAGCTCACACCGCCGCGACCCGCTTCAAGGCAGCCTGCACCTCTTCCGGCTCGAACGAAGCCAGCACATCCGCTACCGGCTTCTCCAGACTCTTCACGTGCGAGCGCAGGATCTCCTGCTTCACGACCAGCAACTGGCTCGGATGCATCGAAAACTCGGTGAGGCCCATACCGAGCAATAGACGCGTCAGCGCCGGATCGCCTGCCATCTCACCGCACACCGACACCGGCACACCCGCGCGCTTCGCTTCGCGCAGCGTGAAGGCGATCAGATGCAGCACGGCCGGATGCAGCGGGTCATACAGATGCGCCACCGCGTTGTCCGCGCGGTCGATTGCCAGCGTGTACTGGATCAGATCGTTCGTGCCGATCGACAGAAAATCGAGCCGCTTCAAAAACAGTGGCAACGCGATCGCCGCGGCAGGAATCTCGATCATCGCGCCGACCTGCACGTTCGGATCGTAGGCAAGACCCGCGTCGTCGAGCTGACGTTTGGCCTCGCGAATCAGATCGAGCGTCTGGTCGATCTCCTGCGCATGCGCAAGCATCGGAATCAGGATCTTCACTGTGCCGAACACCGACGCTCGCAGGATGGCGCGCAACTGCGTGAGGAACATCTGTGGCTCGGACAGGCTCCAGCGGATCGCACGCAGCCCCAGCGCCGGGTTGGCGGCGGTTTCATAGCCATCGCCACCGCTCATAGAATCGAGCGGCTTGTCAGCCCCCACGTCGATCGTGCGGATCGTCACCGGCAGCCCGTTCATCAGCTCCACCGCGCGGCGATAGGCGGCAAACTGCTCCTCTTCGGCCGGCAGCTTGTCCTTGTGATTCATGAACAGGAACTCGGTGCGGAACAGGCCGATACCCATTGCACCCGCATCCACCGCCGCTTTCGCATCGTCGGGCAGTTCGATGTTCGCACACAGTTCGATGCGCGTGCCGCAGAGCGTCTGCGTGGGAGAGAACTTCAGACGCTGCAGCTTGCGCTGCTCGAGCGCCTTCTCGCTTTGCCGGTAGGAATACTCCTCGAGCACGATCGGCGCGGGATCGACGATCACGATGCCATGATCCCCGTCGACGATGATCAGATCGTCCTGACGGATCAGCGCGCTGGCGTGTTGCACGCCGACCGCAGCCGGAATGCCGAGGCTGCGCGCAACAATCGCCGTATGCGAGGTACGGCCGCCCAGATCCGTCACGAAGCCCTGAAACGTTTGCGTTTTGAACTGCATCATGTCGGCCGGCGCAATGTCATGCGCGACCACGATCATTTCGTCGCATGTGCCGTGCACGTTGTCGACCAGACTCGCCGCCGTTGCCCCAGCCAGCGCCTTCAGCACGCGTTCGACTACCTGCTGGATATCGGCTTTCCGCTCGCGCAGGTATTCGTCTTCGATGTCGTCGAAGTGGCGTGACAGGCGCTCCAGCTGCTCGGTGAGCGCCCATTCCACGTTATAGCGGCGCGTGCGGATCAGATCGATGGTTTCCTGGACGAGCATCGCATCGTTCAGGATCATTGAATGAACGTTGATAAACGCGCCCATCTCGCTCGGCGCATCCGCCGCGAGATCGTTGCGCAATATATCGAGCTCCTGATGAACGAGTTGCTGGGCCGAGCGGAAACGCTCGACCTCGCCTTCGATCTGGGCGGGCTCGACTAAATAGTGGTCGACGTCGAGTGCAGCCGGGGCGATCAGATAAGCCCGCCCGATGGCGATACCGCGTGACACGGGAATTCCATGCAGCGTGAACGACACGCGCACCTCCTCTAGTTGTGTGATGCCGCGGTAGACCGCTGCAATGCTCTCAGACCTTGCACGTCATTATAAATTCCGCAGCTTACTGGCGCCTGCCTGGTCAGTGTGCAGCGCAACACGCTGTGTTACCGCGTCGATTGTGACGCGTTAAAAAAAACGCCGCGGAAAACCGCGGCGTGACGACCCAAATAATCTGTAAACGCGCCGCGTTACTGACCTTCGCCAAATTTATCAGCGATCAGTTTCAGTAGTGCGTCCATCGCTTCCTTTTCGTCTGAGCCTTCGGTTTCGATCAGCACCGTGCTGCCGATGCCCGCGGCCAGCATCATCACTCCCATGATGCTTTTCGCGTTGATGCGCCGCCCGTTGCGGCTCATCCAGATTTCCGCCTGGAAGTTACCCGCGAGTTGCGTCAGTTTGGCCGACGCGCGCGCGTGCAGCCCCAGCTTGTTCACGATAGTCGTTTCCTGTTGCAGCATGTAATGGTCCGAAGCGCGGGTAATGATGTTTATGAAAGATGAAACCGAAACCGTTACAGGCTCGTCGTGCCCTGCTTGTGGGTGAGATCGCTCTCCGGCAGCATGGCAGGCACGCAATCGCCCATCACAGGCGGCGCGCACACCGGCGCGGGCGTGCCCGCGGCGATTGTCTGGACGCCTTTGGTCGCTCCGGACAGCGCCTTGTCGACCAGCGTGTCGAGCGGCGTGGCGCGATAGCAGACCGCGCGCAGCAGCATCGGCAGATTCACGCCGGCCAGTACGCGCACATCGGGCAGCGACGCGAGCCGCGCGGCGATATTGGAAGGCGTCGCGCCGAACATATCGGTCAACACCAGGGCGCCGTTCTCTTCCCTGAGCCGATCGATCTCGGAGTGCGCGAATGCCACGACCTCCACAGGATCGCAGTCCGGTGAGACGTCGATGACGCCGATGCGGGCCGGTAAGCCCCCGTAAACGTGTGCGATACAGTCCCTGAGCGCCGTTGCGAGAGGGGCGTGCGCAATGATCAGAATGCCTGCCATGTCAGCCTTGCTGCAAAAAACGGCCCTGAACCGTGGCCCGGGTTTTAACCCGGTCGTCACGCCCTCGACCGGCCGATGGTCTGAGGGTCGGATCCGCGTTCCGCGCTGCCTACCTGCCAGGCCGAGACGGCCCCGCAGCGAACGAGCGCTTCATGCCCGCGCGAAACCTGAGGTTTCGGGCGGCGCGCCTGCCGGCGATCCTAACCGACGCGGGCCGCCGCTAAAGAGCGGGCATTGTAGCAGGCTCATTTTCGCGCTTCCGCCACTTGTTCGCTCGACGCCGCCCTGACAGACCACCTGGGCAACCCGTCAGGGCGACTGCGTTATCCTACCGCCCGCTCGAGCGCGTCGATGAACATTCCGGCGACGTCGAAACCGGTCTGATCCATGATTTCGCGAAAGCACGTCGGGCTCGTCACGTTCACTTCGGTGAGCCAATCACCAATTGCGTCTAGGCCCACCAGCAGCAGACCGCGCTCCGCTAGCACCGGCGCCAGCGTCTCCGCAATCTTGCGATCGTGCTCGGTCAGCGGTTGCGCCACGCCGAGCCCACCCGCGGCAAGATTGCCGCGCACCTCATTGCCCTGAGGAATGCGCGCGAGCGAATACGGCACCGGTTGGCCGCCGATCAGCAGAATGCGCTTGTCGCCGTCCTTGATCTCGGGGATGAATTTCTGCGCCATCACCGAACGCGCGCCGTCGTGGCTCAGCATCTCGATGATCGAACCGAGGTTCATGCCATCCGCTTTCACGCGAAACACGCCCATGCCACCCATGCCGTCCAGCGGCTTCAGAATCACATCGCCATGCTCCGCGTGAAACGCGCGCAATCTTGCGGCGTCGCGCGTCACGAGCGTTGGCGCCACGAACTGCGGGAATTCGCCGATCGCGAGCTTTTCCGAATGATCCCGAATCGCCTGCGGCTTATTGAAGATGCGGGCGCCGCTGCGTTCTGCAAGCTCCAGCAGCCACGTGGACGTCACGTATTCCATGTCGAACGGCGGGTCTTTGCGCATCACCACAGCGGCAAAGCTTTTCAGCGAGCGCGCGGCAGCGGCATCGGCGGCATACCAGGTCTCGCGATGACCATCGGATTCGTCGCCGACAATCGCAAAGCGCCGCGCATTCGCCTCGACGTCTGCACCAGTCCACGCGAGATGCTTCGGCTCGCAGGTGTAGAGCGTGTGACCGCGCCGGGCCGCCTCGGCCATCATCGCGTAGGTCGAATCCTTGTAGATCTTGAAGTGATCCAGCGGGTCGGCGATAAAGAGAATGTCCATGGAAGTCCTGATGCGCACTGATGGGCTTGGCATTATGCGTTAAACAAAGGGCGGCGGCATGAAGCGCGCCGCCCGTCGGTCCGGTGTGGCGTAACGAGGCGTAGCCTCGACGCCACAGCAACCGGGTGTGAAGCGAGACCTTGGCCGCGAATCAGACCTGGATCGCTTCCGGATCGGTCTTTTCCAGTTCCACCGAGGCGGCCAGCAAGCCAAGCCGCGCCACCACACCGTACATATAGAAACGGTTCGGCGGCGCCACACCCGGCTTCGCATGAGCGTCCGGCAAAGCCGTATGCTCGAAGCCGAGCGGCACGAAGTGCATACCGGGCGCATTCAGATTCTGATCGCGCTCGCGGCTGCCGTGCACGCGATAGAAGCCGCCCACCACATACCGGTCGATCATATACACGACCGGCTCGGCGACTTCCTCACCGATCCGCTCGAACGTGTAGACGCCTTCCTGCACGATCACGTCGTGCACTTCGAGACCGTCCTTGGTGGTCGCCATTTTGGCGCGCTCGCGCTTGGTGAGCGCGGCGACTTCCGAAGCGTCGTGCACGGTCATCACGCCCATGCCGTAAGTGCCCGCATCCGACTTGATGACCACATACGGCTTCTCGGAGATGCCGTACTCGCGATATTTCTTGGCGATCTTCTTTAGCACGCCGTCGATCGCATCGGCCAGCGCCTCTTCGCCAGTACGCTCCTGGAAATCGACGCCTTCTACGTGCGCGAAGTACGGATTGATCATCCACGGGTCGATCTCGACCATCTTCGCGAACTTCTTGGCGACGTCGTCATAGCAGGAGAAATGCGTCGACTTGCGACGCACCGCCCACGCGGCATGCAACGGAGGCAGCAGATACTGCTCGTGCAGATTTTCAAGGACCGGCGGAATGCCACCGGAAAGATCGTTGTTCAGAAGAATCGAACACGGATCGAAATTCTTCAGGCCAAGCCGGCGTGCCGAGCGCTCGAGCGGCTCAAGGACGATCTTCTGACCGTCCGACAACGCAATCGTGACCGGCCCGTCGACGCTCTCGTCGAGGGTACCGAACCGGACGTTGAGTCCGGCTTGCCGCATGATGGTCGCCAGACGGGCGACATTCTCCAGATAAAACGCATTGCGCGTGTGTCGCTCCGGAATGACCAGCAGGTTCTTCGCGTCCGGACAGATCTTTTCGATCGAAGCCATGGCCGCCTGCACGGCGAGCGGCAGTACTTCCTGCGGCAGGTTGTTGAACGCGCCGGGGAACAGATTGGTGTCGACAGGGGCGAGCTTGAAACCTGCGTTACGCAGATCGACCGAGCAATAGAACGGCGGCGTGTGTTCCTGCCATTCCAGGCGGAACCAGCGTTCGATGGCGGGTGTAGCGTCGAGGATCTTCCGCTCGAGATCGAGCAGCGGGCCGTTTAACGCCGTAACTAGGTGCGGAACCATTGATCACTCGCAGACTGGAGAAAAAAGATTGTAGAGCAAATGCTTCGTCCATTTGGGGACGGTTTCTCCATTCGCAAGCAGGGACGGATGCATTCTCGCTATGAGCGCGATAGGCGGCGAAAACTGCTCCTCGGATGCAGTCTACCGCGATTCATCCGCGAATAGTCCAGCAATAGCACCGCAACCGGCGCCAAAGAAAAGGCCCGCCAGAAGGCGGGCCAAAGTCGCTGCGCTTGATTCGTGATCGTGAATCGTAAAGCCTTGAAACCCTTAAACCTTATTCGACGTGCTCGCCGTGCAGGCTCACGTCCAGGCCTTCGCGCTCCTCTTCTTCCGTCACGCGGATACCCATCACCAGATCGATCACCTTCAGCAGGACGAAGCTCACCACGCCGCTGTAGATCAGGGTCGTCAACACGCCCTTGGCCTGCAGGATCACGCTGCCGTCCGCGCCGCCGATGTCCTTGACCGCGAACACGCCGGTCAGCAGTGCACCGACGATACCGCCAACGCAGTGCACGCCGAAGCAGTCGAGCGAGTCGTCATAACCGAGCTTGCCCTTGAGCCACGTAGCCGACCAGAAGCAGATCACGCCAGCAGCAATGCCGATCACCAGCGAACCGCCGATGCCGACGAAGCCCGAAGCCGGCGTAATCGCCACCAGACCCGCAACCGCGCCCGACACGATGCCGAGTACCGACGGCTTGCCCTTGGCGATCCATTCAGCAAACATCCATGCGAGTGCTGCGGCTGCCGTTGCAACCTGCGTTGCGAACATCGCGAAGCCGGCACGGCCGTCTGCTGCCACTGCGGAACCTGCGTTGAAACCGAACCAGCCCACCCACAGCATCGCGCCACCGATCAGCGTCAGCGTGAGGTTGTGCGGAGCCATGACTTCCTTGCCGTAGCCGACACGCTTGCCGAGCACCAGGCAGCAAACCAGACCGGCGATACCGGCGTTGATATGCACCACCGTGCCGCCCGCGAAGTCGAGGATGCCTGCCGTAGCCAGCCAGCCGGTCGGTTCCCAGACCATGTGAGCGATCGGCGAGTAGACGATGATCGACCACAGCGTCATGAACACCAGCATCGCCGAGAACTTCATACGGTCAGCAAACGCACCCGTGATCAGGGCCGGCGTGATGATCGCGAAGGTCATCTGATACACGCAGTAGACCGTTTCCGGGATCGTCGGAGCCAGGTGGCTTACCGTCAGCGTGGTCGCCTTGTCGCCGTGGATATAGTTCATCCCGGCCATGAAGACGCGCGAGAAGCCGCCGATGAACATGCCACCAGGCGTGAACGCCAGGCTGTAGCCCAGCACCACCCAGACGATCGTCACGACGCAGGTGATCGCAAAGCTTTGCATCAGCGTTGCGAGCACGTTCTTCTTGCGGACCATGCCGCCGTAGAACAGTGCCAGGCCCGGGATCGTCATGAACAGCACGAGCGCGGTGGAGGTCAGCATCCAGGCGGTGTCGCCGGAGTTGATCTTCGACGAGTCGACCGAGAACGGCGCGGTCGGAGCAGCCGGGGCGGCTGCGGCAGCGGCTGCCGACGCGTCGGGTGCCGCAGCCGCGGTAGCCGGTGCGGAGGCGTCCGCTGCCGGTGCCGATGCTGCGGCGGCCGGTGCGCTGGCCGTCGTATCGGCGGCAGGCGCCGAGGCGGCTGCGGGTGCTGAAGCGTCGTCCGCGAGGGCGGCGCCGATACCGCCCGCGAGCAGCGAACCGGCCATCAGCATGGACATCAATAGTTTGCGCATCTTAATTTTCCTCTTGTAGCGAGTCGCTATCGTTCTATTTACAGGGCGTCCGCCCCGGTCTCCCCGGTGCGAATCCGAATCACTTGCTCGATCGGCGTGACAAAAATCTTGCCGTCGCCGATCTTGCCTGTGCGTGCGGCACGCTCGAGCGCTTCGATCGCCTGATCGACGATGTCGTCCGAGACCGCGGCCTCGATCTTCACCTTCGGCAGGAAATCGACGACGTACTCTGCGCCCCGGTACAGCTCGGTGTGGCCTTTCTGACGCCCAAAGCCCTTCACTTCTGTCACCGTGATTCCGGAGACGCCGATTGCCGACAAGGCCTCGCGCGCCTCATCGAGCTTGAACGGCTTGATGATTGCGGTAATCAGTTTCATGAAATCCTCGCTGTAGTTGCGTAACCCGTTTGCGAAACCTGGTTTCCCCTGAACTGTTGCGTCGATACGCGGCTGGTACTCGAACCGGATCGATGCAGTGCCGGTAAAACCACCCGGCAGTGCGCGCCGGGCAGTAACAGCAACTCGCATGCCATGTGAGTGTCACACTCGCTGGAACCGGTGCCGGTAGCGGCCCCGCGCTCCCCCTGGCCGGATGGCCAACGTTGGCGGGGGACGGTGGCGCGCCGTCTGGATCGTTGCTAGAGTGTTCGCAGGCCACGGACACGAATACGCGCACCAAAGGCGCACATGGAACCGTACCGACCGGTCGGTCATGCACCAAAAATGCTCATCCGCCGATCCGGGGCACAGACGTAATGACACATGCACACTTTTTGTGCATTTAAGGGGAACACCATGAAACAACCGAACGACGTCTTCAACGATTTCCAGGCTCGCATCAGCGATCTGCTCAAGAACTCGCCCGCGAAGGATGTCGAACGCAACGTCAAGGCCATGCTGTCGCAGGGCTTCTCAAAGCTCGATCTGGTGACGCGCGAAGAATTCGATACGCAAACCCAGGTGCTGGTGCGTACGCGCGCCCGTCTCGAGGAACTGGAGCGGCGCGTGGCCGAGATCGAACAGAAGCTGCCGGTGACACACGCGTCCTGAGGTTGCGCGAAGTCTGAATTGCACATCACTGGCAAGCGAGCCGTGACGTCATCAGCGCTTTAGAGAGTCGTGCGCGCCACCGGCGCGCCGTCTGACGGGAGAAAACATGTCGCTTGCCGTGGTGCGCAGTCGCGCGCCGGCCGCTGGCCGCGCGCCTGAAGTAACGGTCGAGGTTCACCTCGCCAACGGATTACCCTCTTTTTCGATCGTCGGCCTTCCCGATCTCGAAGTGCGCGAAAGCCGCGAGCGCGTGCGCGCCGCGCTGCAGAACTGCGACTTCGACTTCCCCGTGCGCCGTATCACCGTCAATCTCGCGCCAGCCGACCTGCCGAAGGAATCCGGCCGCTTCGACCTACCTATTGCACTGGGCATCCTCGCCGCGAGTGGGCAGATTCCGGCGGAATCGCTGATGCATCGGGAATTCGCAGGCGAGCTGTCGCTGACAGGCGCACTGCGTCCCATGCGCGGGGCCTTTGCGATGGCATGTGGAACCGCGCGAAGCAACGCGCAGCAGGTGGCAGCCGAACTCTATCTGCCGGCGGCAAGCGCGGCGGAGGCCGCCCTGGTGCCGGGCGTCAACGTCTACGGCGCCGCCGATCTGCCCTCGCTGTGCGCGCATCTGGCTGGGGTCCCGGACAGCCGGCTCACGCCAGTCGCCGCAGCTGCGCTCGACACGGCCCCCGTCGTCCCGGCCGCCGATATGGCCGACGTGATCGGCCAGCGCGCCGCGCGCCGGGCGCTCGAAGTCGCCGCGGCGGGTGGTCATCATGTTCTGATGGTCGGGCCGCCGGGGGCCGGCAAGTCGATGCTGGCGGCACGCCTGCCGAGCCTGCTGCCGCCGATGACCGACGACGAAGCGCTCACCTCTGCTGCGCTGCTGTCCGCGAGCATGTCGGGTTTTTCACCGGCGCAATGGCGGCAGCGGCCGTTCCGGGCGCCGCATCACTCGTCGAGCGCAGCGGCGCTGGTGGGCGGGCGCAATCCGCCGCAACCAGGTGAAATCACGCTGGCGCATCTCGGTGTGCTGTTTCTCGACGAAATTCCGGAATTTGACCGCCACGTGCTGGAGACGTTACGCGAACCGCTCGAAGCCGGACGCATCACCATTTCGAGGGCGGCATTGCAGGCCGATTTCCCGGCAGCCTGCCAGCTGATCGCCGCGATGAATCCCTGTCCGTGCGGCTGGCGCGGCGATCCGAACGGACGCTGCCGCTGCACGCCGGAAATCGCCGCGCGCTATTTGCGCAAACTTTCGGGGCCGTTGCTGGACCGCATCGACATCCAGATCGAGTTACCCGCGCTCACGCCGGCTGAACTCTCCGCGCGCGCGAGCAACGCCAACGAGCCAAGCGTAGCCATTGCCGCGCGGGTAGGCGAAGCTCGCGCCCGGCAACTGGCCCGTCAGGGCAAAACCAACCGCGAACTGAGCGGCCGCGAAGTCGACGAGGTCTGTCGGCCGGACGCAGCCGGCGAAGCGCTGCTGCGCGAAGCCGGTGATCGTTTCGGCTGGTCGGCACGCGCCTATTACCGCGTGCTGAAGGTGGCCCGCACGATTGCAGATCTGGCCGGCGCCGACGCGCCGAGTGGCGCTCAAATTGCAGAAGCCGTCCAATATCGTCGTGCATTCGCCGCTGGATAGAGCAAAAAAATCGCTGTCAAGACTTGACTTATGCACACGAAAGTATTTCTGGAAAATTCACAGGCAATTGAAAGGTAGGCTCGATGCGTTTTGGAGAGGCCGTTGATTTTATTGGGTTTTTTGGTTGTCCCCGAAGCAGGGAAAAGTGACCGGACGCCCGTGGGACGGGCATCCCGGCCCACTCCCGCCAAGTTCTCCACAAAGTTATCCACAGGCGCGGCAGGTGATGGAAAAATCCCCATAAAATCCGGCTATTAGCGTCATAACCTGCGAAGGAACTTTCACTGCGTGCATCGATCTACGACACCCTTGCACCCTGCGCGAAGCAGCTAAATGGCGTCTTTAATAAAGCTGGAACGATCGAAAAAACTGGTCGACCTGCTCCTGCGGCAACGGCTGACTGGCGATAATCGCCGCCTGGTAGACATGCCGGCCATGGGCAACGAAGCGCGCGTAGATCGTGCGAGTCTCCTTTTGTTCGCCAGCCTTGCCGCTCAGCGTCATCTCGATGCCGGGCACCTGACCACCGGCGGCCAGCGGAATCTGCACCGCGTGCGCGGCCGGCGCGGTGCCGACATTGCGGGCCAGTCCGTCGCGCAGGAAGTCGAGCGCCGTGCGCTGCACCTGCGGGTCGTCCGAAGGCAGCATCAGCGTGCCGACCGCGAATACGGCCGGCCCAGCCTCGGCGGTCTGCATGGCCATTTTCATCGAAGTACCGGCCACGTCGATCTGCCGCGCATCGCTGCCCGGCTTGGCCGGCAGGTCGACGGTATAACCGTTGTCGTTATTCATGACCGTGCGCCAGTCGTAGGTCGGCGAACAGCCGGCCAGCAAGCCGCCCGCGGCGACCACGCAAAGACTCATGCGCAGGATGGCGCGCGTTGCCGCCGTCGTCGGTAAGCCGGAAGAGAGGTGACGCAGCCGGACAACGAAGCTCAAGGGGAAGGTGGAAAAAAGACGCAGGAATGGCAGGCAGAAAGCGGATAGGAACATGACGAAGCTGTCAGGAAGGCTCGAAGCTTAAAACCCCATTATCCGCCGATAGAAGCACCCCCGGCAGGGTGTCGACAGCGCCCTGCCGCCTCGCGGGATTGGGGCTACAATACCGTGGCTACGTTCCGCGCACGCTGCGCGAATCTCGAGGTCCCGTTCATGAGCCCTACCCCGTCTCCTTCCGTATCGAAGCGCACCAGCCCGATCCGCTACATCGCGATGGCGGCTGTCGCGGGTGCGATCGCGATTGCCGGCTATTTCGCCTTCAACGGCCAGCAGCACGTGCCGGATGCGACTTTCACGCTGTTGTCGGGCCAGAAAGTCTCGACGGCCGACCTGAAGGGCAAGGTCTATCTGATCAACTTCTGGGCGACCAACTGCGACACCTGTGTCCAGGAAATGCCGAAGATGGTCGACACGTATAACCGCTTCAAGGGCAAGGGACTCGAATTCGTCGCCGTCGCAATGAACTACGACGCGCCGATGTACGTGGTCAACTACAGCCAGACCCGCCGCCTGCCGTTCAAGGTCGCGATGGACGACGGCTCAGCGGCCAAGCAGTTCGGCAACATCCAGTTGACGCCGACAACCTTTCTGGTCGCCAAGGACGGTACGATTCTCAAGCGCTATGTGGGCGAGCCGCAGTTCGCCGAGCTGGACCAACTACTCGAAAAGGCGCTGAACGCGGCCTGAAGCAGCAAAGCACGAAAGCACCAGATATAAAACGCGCCGGTAGCGGGTTGTCCGCTACCGGCGCGTTGCTTTTGGGGCGCACTCGTTGGGTCCTGTGCGATCCGGGACTTCACCGCTCGCCGTCACCTTTCACCGCCAGCCCATACCGCTTGATCTTCTCGTAAAGCGTCGCCTTGCCCAACTGCAAGCGGTCCGCCGCCACCGCCACCGCGCCGCCGGTCTGCTCCAGCGCCTGCGCAATCACCGCCCGCTCGAACTGCTCGACGCGCTCCTTGAGCGACTGCGAATCCTCCGCCGCATCGACCGACGCCGCTACCGGATCTTCCGCCACTCCGAGCACAAGCCGGTCAGCCGCATTGCGCAACTCCCGCACGTTGCCTGGCCAGTCGCGCTGCATCAGACCCGCGCGCTGACGATCCGTCAGAATCGGCGCAGGGCGCTGATAACGCACCGCGGCGTCGAGCAGGAAATGCTCGAAAAGCGGCACGATGTCCTCGCGACGTTCGGCGAGCGGCGGCAGCGCGATCGTCACGACATTCAGGCGGTACAGCAGGTCGCGCCGGAACGTGCCGGCAGCGACGTGCTCGGTCATATCGCCTTTGGCAGCCGCGACGATGCGGCAATTCACGCGAATCGGCTGGTTCGAGCCGAGCCGCTCGAGCACGCCGTCCTGCAAGACCCGCAGCAATTTGACCTGCAACCCCAACGGCATGCTCTCGATCTCGTCGAGAAACAGCGTGCCGCCCGAAGCGTGCTCGAGTTTGCCGATGCGCCGCTTGGCCGCGCCGGTAAAAGCGCCGGGCTCATAGCCGAACATCTCCGACTCGAACATCGGTTCCGGCAGAGCACCGCAATTGACCGCGAGAAACGGCTTGTCACGCCGTGGCGACAGTTCGTGCAGGCTGCGCGCGATCAGTTCCTTGCCCGCACCGGTATCGCCGTTGATCAGCACCGACGCGTCGGTCGGCGCCACATTCGCGATCAGCCGCCGCACCTGTTCGATCACCGGACTACGGCCGATGATGCGCGGCGCCACCGCGTTCTGCCCCGCCAGCTCACGGCGTAGCGCGTGATTCTCCAGCACCAGCGTGCGGCGTTCCAGCGCGCGCCGCACTGTCTCGATCAGACGCTCGGAGGCAAACGGCTTCTCGATGAAATCGTAGGCGCCGTCGCGCATTGCCTGGACGGCCATGGAGATATCGCCGTGACCGGTGACGAGAATCACCGGCACTTCGGGCGCACGCTCATGGCATTGCGCGAGCAGATCGAGACCGCTCGCGCCGGGCAAGCGGATATCGCTCACGATCACGCCCGGAAAATCCGCGTTGATCGAACGCGCCGCTGATTCGACCGACGCATGTCCAATGACGTCGAACCCGGCGAGCTGCAGGCTCTGCACGCTCGCGCGACGCACCAGTTCGTCGTCCTCGATATACAGCACGGGCAAACTATTGTTGACCATTGTCCTCACCACCTAAAAGCGTCCAGGCGCATCTGAAGCCGTCTGAATTCAGGACCCCGCAATGAGCGGATCGGTTGCCTGCACACGCGCCCGGCGCAGCGTTAGCACGAACAGCGCGCCGCCGTCCGGCGCGTTGCGGGCCACGAGCGAACCGCCGGCGTCACGCGCAATTGACGAAGAAATCGCGAGGCCGAGTCCCAATCCCTGGCCCATTTCCTTTGTCGTAAAGAACGGCTCGAAGAGGCGCGGCAGGACGTCGTCCGGAATGCCGGGGCCGTTATCGTGGACCGAGATCGATAACGTCGCCGCGGCAGCTTCGATTTCGATCTCGATGCGAGGGAGCGTCGCGGTGACCGATGGACGTCCGGCCGCGAGATTAACTTCCGCCAGATCCCCCGTTGCATCCAATGCATTCCCAAGCAGATTGATCAACACCTGCTCAAGCCGCAGGTCATCACAGTTTGCGATGAGTTCCGGATGCTCGTCAGACGGATCGAAGCGGGTCCGCGTCTGGGTCTGCGCGCCCGCCTCGTTCTCGACCACCGTCAAAGTCACGTCCACGCCCTGCAGACGCTTTTGCAGCAGCGCCAGCACATTGCGCAGCGCCCGTGCGAGCGGCGCCCGCGCACTACGCGGCCGTGCCCGTCCCACAAATAGTTTCAACTGATTGGTGATCTTGCCCATGCGCTCGGTGAGCGCCGCGATCGCTTCGAGATTCTCGCGCGCCGAGGCCTGATCGCCGCGCTCGAGCAGCACGCGTGTGTTGTCCGAGAACCCTCGCAATGCAGCAAGCGGCTGATTCAACTCATGCGTAATGCCCGCCGCCATCTGACCGAGCGCAGCCAGCTTGCTCGCCTGGATCAGCTCATCGTGCGCTGCGCGCAACTCCTGTTCGGCGCGCGTGCGCTCGCTCACTTCCTTCTTCAACTGGTCGTTCGCCTGCGACAGGTCCGCCGTTCGCTCCGCTACCCGCTGATTCAACTCCGCATAAGCGCGTTGCAACAACTCGCGGCTGCGCATCATCTCGCGCACACGGGCGCGCCGCATTCTCCAGTAGAACGCGAGCAGGCACAGCGTGATGTAACCGAAGCCCGTGACGATGGCAGCGTTGCGCGCATCGGCATCGACCGGGGCGACGCTCGCCATGGTGATCAATTGCCAGTCGGGCTCGCCTATTGCACGCCGCGAGGCAAGATAACGCGGCGCATACCGTCCGCCACCCACACGCACGATCTGCGCATCGCCTTCGAGCGTGCGTTCGATCGTCACCGGCAACGGCGGGATCTCCTGCTGCGCGTACTGGCGCGTCTGATAGATCGAATCGGCCACCGCGCCCGACAACGGCCGCACCGTGTGATATTTCCACGCCGGCACCGACGACAGGAAAATCACCCCGTGATCGTCAGTGACGATCAGCGGCTCCGCGGCATCCACACCCTGGAACCATTCCAGATTGAGTTTGACGACCGCTACGCCGACGACGTTGCCGTCCCGCCGCACCGGCTGCGAGATGTAGTAGCCCGGATCGTGCGAAATCGTGCCGATGCCGAAGAAGCGGCCTACGCCACCCTTCACCGCATCCACGAAATACGGCCGAAACTGATACCCCGCGCCGACAAAGCTATCGGGCTCGTGCCAGTTGCTAGCCGCGACACACAACCCGTCCGTCTGGATGATGTAGGTTGCCGTGGCCCGGGCGTGGACGTTGAGATCTTCGAGGTAGCGATTGGCACGCTCGACGTTGGGCGCGGTTGGACTCACGAGCACGTCCTGCACGAACGGATGCTCGGCCAGCAGATAAGGGAGTGATTCGTAGCGCTCAAGCGTGCTCTTGAGTGCGTTGGTCGTGCGGTCGACGCGCACGGCAGCGTTGCGCCGCAAAGTGTCGATGCCTCCCCGCCACGTGATGCTCCACGTGAGCCCGCACGCTGCCACGAGCCCGGCGACGAGCGCGAAGAGGATCAGCAGGCGGCGCGTCACGTTAGTGGATTCCGGTCGGTAGGGTACGGTTATTGTGGCATATGCCGACGGTATATCACCTCAACGCTCCGCCCGCCGCGCTGCTCGGGTTCAGGCACCCGCGGTTTCCGTTTCCTTGATCGCAGCCACGTCACCACGCAACACCGCCCGCAGCTTGTTACGATCCAGTTCCTTCTCCCACGCCGACACCACCACGGTGGCCACGCCATTGCCGACAATATTCGTCAACGCGCGGCATTCGCTCATGAAGCGGTCGATACCAAGAATCAGCACCATGCCCGACAGCGGAATGGTCGGCACCACGGCAAGCGTCGCCGCCAGCGTGATGAAGCCGGCGCCCGTCACACCGCTTGCGCCCTTCGACGTCAGCATGGTCACGGCCAGCAAGGTGAGTTGCTGCGTCAGCGTCAGATCGGTGTTGGTCGCCTGGGCGATAAACAACACGGCCATCGTCATATAGATGTTGGTGCCGTCGAGGTTGAACGAGTAACCGGTCGGCACCACCAGGCCCACCACCGAGCGCGAGCAGCCGAGCTTTTCAAGCTTCAGCATCAGTTGCGGCAACGCGGCTTCCGAGGAGCTCGTGCCGAGTACGATCAGCATTTCTTCCTTGATGTACGCCACGAAGCGCAGCACGCTGAAGCCGACCATCCGTGCAATCGCGCCGAGCACGACCACCACGAACACGATCGAGGTCAGATAGAACGTGCCGATCAGCTTGAGCATCGGCAGCAGCGAACCGATACCGTATTTGCCGATGGTGAAGGCCATCGCGCCGAACGCGCCGATCGGTGCGAGCTTCGTGATGATGCGCACCACGCCGAACAGCACGCTCGACAGGCTTTCGACCAGATCCGTAACCACCTTGCCACGCTGGCCGAGCGTTGCGAGCACGCTGCCGAACAGCATCGCAATCAGCAGGATCTGCAGGATCTCACCTTGGGCGAACGCATCCGTGATCGTGTTCGGAATGATGTGCATCAGGAAATCGACGGTGCTTTGGCCATGCGCCTTGGCGGCGTACGAAGCGACTTCCTTGCCGTCGAGCGTCGCAGGATCGACGTTAAAGCCAGCGCCCGGCTTCAGCAGGTGCGTGGCCAGCAGACCGAGCACCAGCGCAAACGACGAAACGATTTCGAAGTACAGCAGCGCCTTGCCGCCGACCCGTCCCACCTTCTTCATATCCTGCATGCCGGCGATGCCGGTCACGACGGTACAGAAGATGATCGGCCCGATCACCATCTTGATCAGCTTGATGAAGGCATCGCCGAACGGCTTCATGTCGATAGCGAGAGCGGGTGAAAAATGGCCGAGAGCAATGCCGACGATGATCGCGGCGATCACCTGGACATAGAGCACTTTATGGAAGGATTTCTTCATGACGATTCCTGCGATGTGGATGAGCCAATGGCCTGCCACGCTGCGCATCATGCGAACGCATAGACGTATCGCCTGTGCACGGCATCGGGCCGCGACAAGACGACGAATTCAGAAATACCGGGAGGGGAAATCGGACATCGTTGTCTCCATGCTTTAGTTGTCGGGCCTGTGCGGCCGCGCTTCTACTTTGCAAGGTCGATGCCAGCTGGATAGCGAGTCTTTTGCTTTGATTTATAACGGGTTTTTGAGATTCCGGTGAACGGGACGTCCAGCTTTCCGGAAATCTGGAAGACAGGCGTCGGGGATTCCGGACGACGCAGACCCTGGTTCGGACTGCGGCCTCATGAGTTCGAATAACTCAGTGATAAGCTGAAAGACGGATCGCTTTTATCGAACTTACGCCGCCCATGCTGAACTACCGCCATCTTTACTATTTCTGGATCGTCGTAAAGGAAGGTGGCTTCGCGCGTGCGGCCGAGCGCCTCGACATGGCCGTGCAGACCATCAGCGCCCAGGTGCGCGAGCTGGAAAAATCGGTCGGGCGCCAGTTACTAAAACCCGCGGGGCGCGGCGTCGTCATGACGGAGGCCGGTGCGGCGGCCTTCAATCGAGCGGAGCAGATCTTTCAGATCGGCGAAACGCTGCTCGACGAAATGCGCGAAGCGGGTGGCGAGCGCGTTGCACGGCTCGCCGTAGGTCTGTCCGATGGAATTTCAAAGCTCGCCGCGCATGCGCTACTCGCGCCCGTGCTCGACACGCCATCGCTCAGGCTTCTGTGCCACGAGGGTGAACATGCGCAACTGCTGTCGGAACTCGCGTTGCATCAGCTCGATCTGGTGCTGGCATGCCAGCCGGCGCTGCACAACACAGACCTGCGTCTGGTGAGTCAGCGCCTCGTCGGCTCGCCCGTCGACTGGTATGGGCCCACGACAATCGTCCAGAAGGCGTCTCGCGCCAGCTTCCCGCAATGCCTTGCCGATCTGCCCGTGCTCTTGCCCACCGGCCATGGCGCGCTACGCGCGCGACTGGACCGCTGGTTCGAGGCGGCGGGAATCCGGCCGCGGATCGCCGGAGAATTCGAAGACAGCGCGTTGATGGCGGTGTTCGCCGCGCGCGGGCTCGGCGTGTTTCCTCTCGCAGAGCTAGGTGCCGGCGATGTGTCCTTGCTGCGCGGACTGCGCCTGCTTGGACGTGCGGACGGCGTGATCGAGGAGATCCACGCCATCCGCTCGTGGCGCGGCCAGCATCATGCGCTCGCTTCTCAGGTGATCGACGCCGTGCGTCCGTGACCACGCAAGACGGCTGGCGTGGCATCGCGGCGAACCGTGACCGCCGCCGGAGTGGTTCCCCACGCGCCAAGAATGGCCGCCAGCACGGCGATTTCGCCATCGGCAAGATGGTCGTCGGCGGTCGCGACTGCAACGCACAGCCGGATCACCCTGCTGCGCAACGCCGGGTCGTCGATCTCGCCGATCAGCGAGCCAAGCAGGTTCGTGTCGATCTGGCCGACCGCCGGCATGAGGGGCGCGTGGGCGATTGAGTGATCCTCGTACAGCGTCTGCACGATCTGCGCGAATTCGGTCGGCGCGAGGCCGAGCTGCCCGGCGATGTCGAGCTTGTCGAGTGCGCGCTCCTCGGAACTGCAAACGTGCCCGTCGGAGGTTAGCACCAGCGCGACAATGCGCGCGGCTGCCTGAGGACTGTTGCGGGGATAGCTTCGCATGACTGGGCTCCTTTCGCGGACGATGTCCGCAGTGGTGATGAGCCCTAGTCTGCGTCAGACGTTGAATCGGATAAACCTGTTAATCCGGGAGTATTTGTTCGGAAAAGCCGAAGTCTGGCCACACGAGGGGCACAGCCTCTGCTCGAAGCACACAGCCAGCCCCCTACGCCGCCCCCTCCTCCAGTACCAGCAGGTTCTCGTGCGAAAAACCCAATGCAACCGGCTGACCGCGTTCCGGCAAACGGCGATTCGGATCGTTGAAGACGTCGAGAGAAATCACCGCCTCCTTCACCCGCGTCCTGATCCGCACCACCGCGCCAAGGAAATTCACTTCCTCGACCGTCGCCGCCAAGGTATTGCGTCCGGCCGCCGGCGCTTCCAGCACGATCGCCTCCGGGCGCAGCGCCAGCAGACGCTTCTTGCCGACGTCGTCCGGTGCAAGCCTTTGCGTGGTCACCAGTTCCTGCCCGTCGACGGCCATCTTGCCGTTCGCCGGATCCACCACATGTCCGGACAGAATATTGAGCGTGCCGACGAACGACGCCACGAACCGCGTACGCGGATAGTTGTAGATCTCCGAGGAGGTGCCGACCTGCTCGACGCGCCCCTCGTTCATCACCACGATGCGATCGGAGATGGAGAGCGCCTCCTCCTGATCGTGCGTCACGAAAATCGATGTGATGCCAAGCTCGCGTTGCAGCGCGCGAATGTCCTGCCGCAGCGAGATGCGGATTTTCGCGTCGAGCGCCGATAGCGGTTCGTCGAGCAGCAGAACCTGCGGCTTGCCCGCCAGCGCCCGGGCGAGTGCCACACGCTGCTGCTGGCCGCCCGAAAGCTGCCACGGGTAGCGCTCCGCGATATTGGGCAGTTTAATCAGCTCCAGCATCTCACCGACGCGCTTGCGAATCTCGTCCTGCGGACGACGCTCCACACGCAGGCTAAAGCCAATGTTGTCGGCAACCGTCATGTTCGGAAACAGCGCGTACGACTGGAACACCATGCCGACCTTGCGCTGACGCGTACGCAGATGCGTGACGTCGCGGCCATCGAGACGGATCACGCCGCGCGTCGGGCTTTCGAAGCCTGCGATCATGCGCAGCACCGTTGTCTTGCCGCAGCCCGACGGCCCGAGAAAGGTGATGAACTCGCCTCGCTCGATCTTCATGTCGAAGTGATGCAGCGCGGTGTTCGCCCCGAACGACTTGTGCAGATTTTCGATTTCAAGGAATGCCATGATTCGACGCCTCAATTCTTCAGGGTTTGTGTCCGGCCAGCGCGCGGGCCGAGCCGCGCGCCGAGCCAAATACCTGGATCAACCCCATCGACGCCCAGGTGATGACGAACGCGATGATCGCGAGTGCTGACGGCTCATAGGCGCGGTTCGCGCCGATCAGTTGCAGGTAAGGACCGAACGCTGGCCGGTCGAGCAGGCTAGCCAGCGTGAACTCGCCGATCACCACCGCAAAGGTGAGGAACGCCCCGGACAGAATCCCCGAGCGGATATTCGGAAAGATCACCTTGAACAGAATGGTCGGCCAACTGGCGCCGAGACATTCGGCGGCCTCGGTCAAGGAACGCACGTCGACCGCGGCGAGACCCGCATCAACGGAGCGGTACATGTACGGCAACGCCAGCGTTACGTAGCCGAACACCAGCAGCAGATCGGTGGCGCGCTCGTTGCCGGTCAGCGGCAGGATCGAGCTGCTGTTATAGATACGCAGATAGCCGAACACGATCACGATGGCGGGAATCACCAGCGGCAGCAGCGTGATGAATTCCACCACGGGCCGCAGCTTCGGTAAGCGCAGCCGCACCCAATAGGCCGTCGGCACCACCAGCAGCACGCCAATCACGATCGTCAGGACTGCCATTAACATCGAATAACCAAACGAGGCCTGAAAACGCGGGTCGGATAGCACCACTCTGTAAGCGTCGAAGCTATAGACGCCGCGCCGCATGCGCAGGCTGAATTCGACGGTGGCAGCGAGCGGGATCAGGAAATACAGCGCGCCCACGATCATCGCGGTCCATGCACCTACACGCGATTGACTTTTCATCTGCGGCCCCTTTCGGCTCGCGAACGCAGCCAGATGTAGCCGCCGTTAGACAGCCCCGTCACGAGGATCATCCCCAGCGCGAGTGCATAGCCGAGGTTCTGGTTGTGCAGTACGTCGCCACGAATCTGTGCGTACAGCAGGATGGTCACGATGTTCAGCGAGCTACCGGTCAACGCATAGGCCGTCGCCACCGCGCCGAACGAATTCGCAAACAGCAGCAGCGTCGCGCCAAGCACGCTCGGCCACAGTACCGGCAGTGCGACATAGCGCCAGTAGTGGAACGAGGTGCCACCGAGGCAGTCGCAGGCTTCGCGCCATTCGCGCTTCAGGCCGTCGAGCGCCGGCGTGACGATCAGCACCATCAACGGAATCTGGAAGTACAGATAGGTCACCGTCAGGCCGGTGAAACTCAGGATGCTGAAACCCGTCGAGTACAGATTGATGCCGACATACTTCTTCAACAGCACCGTGACGAGCCCGACCCGGCCCAATGTGCAGATGAATGCGAACGCAAGCGGCACGCCGGCAAAATTCGAGGCGACGCCGGAGAATGTCATCAGCGTCGGACGAATCCAGCCTGGCAAGCGTCCTTGCACCGCTGCCCACGCCAGCAGCGAGCCGATCACGGCACCACCGATCGCCGACGCGGCGCTCACCTTGAAGCTGATCCAGTAGGCTTCGAGCACGCCCGGCTGGAACAGGTCGCGGAAGTTTGCGAGGGTGAAGTGCCCCTGCGGATCCTGAAACGCGCCCACCATCAGAAAGCCGGTGGGCAGGATCAGAAACAGCAACGCAAAGATGAAGAATGGCGCGACGCCGAGCCAGGTCAGGAACTGCGACGATTCTGCCGGTCCCTTCACGTGGGACGGAGGCGCCGGGGGAACCAGGCGTTCCGGCTGCGCCGACCCGATATCCGATGAAGCGGTCATAGGTCACCCCTGGAGCAATCAGGCTAAAGCGAGGGTCGCGCAAGGCGACCCTCTCAGGCGTTACGGAGCTTACTTGACGTTCGCGCCGACCACTTCATCCCAATGCTTGGTGATCGTGTCCTTGTACGCATCCTGCTGCGACAGCGTCGGGAACACGGCATTCTTGTACGCCGATGCCGGCGGCAATTTGTCGAGCAGCGCCTGCGGCACCTTCTTCGCAGCCACCAGCTGGGTGTAGCGCATCGGGTGGCAATAGCCCGCCAGCCAGCCGATCTGGCCTTCGTCCGAGTACAGGTATTCCATCCACAGCTTCGCTGCGTTCGGATGCGGAGCGTACGCGCTGATCGCCTGCACATAGACGCCCGCTACAACGCCCGTCTTCGGCACGATGACCTGCACCTTCGGGTTGCCCTTGAGCGTGTCGCGGTCAGCCAGCGCGTTGTAGTCCCAGCGCACAACGATCGGCGTCGTACCCTGCGCAAGCGATGCGGCCTTGCCGATCACCGGTACGAAATTGCCGCTCTTGTTCAGGTCCGCGAAGTACTTCAAACCAGCGTCCGCGGCCTTGGCGGCATCGCCCTTGCCCGAAGACAGACCGGCAGCGTAGACCGCCTGGATGGCCTGGTTGGCCGAGCGCGGATCGCCTGCGAGCGACACGGCGTTCTTGTAGTCGGACTTGAGCAGATCGCTCCAGTCGGCCGGCGCCTTGTCGATCATGTCGGCGTTCACTTCGAACGACAGCACGCCGTAGTAGTCACCGTACCAGTAGCCGTCAGCATCCTTGGCTGAATCCGGAATCTCCTTCCACGTCGACACCTTGTACGGTTGCAGCAGGCCTTCGGTCTTCGCGGTGGGGCCAAAGGACAGGCCCACGTCGATCGTGTCGGGTGCTTGCGGACCCTTGTTGCCCTTATTGGCCTTGATGGCTTCGACTTCATCGCCCGAGCCCGCGTCCGGATTCAGTTCGTTCACCTTGATGCCGTATTTCTTTTCGAAGGCGGCGATCATCGGGCCGTAGCCGCACCAGTCGTGCGGCAACGCGATTACGGTCAGTTGACCTTCCTGTTTGGCGGCGGCAACCAGCGCATCGGGCGGCGCGGCTAACGCGCTGCCTGCACCCGCTGCGGCGACGCCCGCAACCGTTGACATCGAGAGAACACGGCTTAGCCACGTGCGGTTCATAGTATTCCCCATCCTTTGCCGAAAATTAGTACGTTAGGAAAACTGCATCTGATAGTTGTCTTCGGCGCCCGATGCCGGGCGCCTGCCTGCCATGTCTGCCGGTTACGCCGCGAGCCGCGTTAGTCCGGGCTATTCGGCGTGGACAGCATGTCGTGCGCGAGCAGATCGAGTCGATCGGTGCAAAACATGTCGACACCCCATTGCGCCAGCAGCTCCGCGCGCTCCGGGTCGTTGACGGTGTAGACGAGCACGCGCAAACCTGCGGCGCGAATCTCGGCGACCTGTTCAGCAGTCAGATATTTGTGGCTGGCGTGCAGCGACACGCAATCGAGTTCGCGCACAATGCGCAGCCAGTCGTCCGGCACCGCTTCGAACAACATCCCGCGCGGCAGCGACGGCGCGGCATCTCGCGCGGCGGCGAGCGCTTCGTACGAGAAGGATGACAGCAGCGGCTGCGTATGGCCCTGCCAGAGCTCCAGCGCAGCGGCTGCGACGAGCTGACCGGTGATGGTATCTCGGCCGGGACACGGTTTGATTTCGATGTTGGCGGCGATGCCGTCCTGCTTGCAGCGTGCGGCAACCTCGGCGAGTGTCGGCAGGCGTTCGCCGGCGAACGCGGCGTCGCGCCATGAGCCGGCATCGAGCTTCGCCAACTGTTCCCACGTCTGCTCAGCGGCAGGGCCGTGGCCGTTGGTCGTGCGCTCGAGCGTGTCGTCGTGGAGCAGGAAGAGCTGGTCGTCCGCCGATAGCTTGGCGTCGAATTCGACCATGCGATACCCATAACGCTTGCAGGCGTCGAAGCCCGCCAGCGTATTTTCCGGTGCGAGCGTTCCGCCGCAGCGGTGCGCGACGAGCCGCAGATACGGCCAGTCGGCAACAGTACGATCAATTCCAGTTCCCACGTCTACGCACCTTCGAAATGGTCTCTTATGTACCGCACGCTTCACCAGGCACATCGTCTGGTCGTCAGGATGACGAACCGAACGGTATTATTCGTCAGCAAGCTGTCATGCTGCGGCACGGCATCGAAACGGACGGCGAAATGGGCCACCTGGCTTAGGATGGAGGCAGCATACAGTCGGTTGCCTGCAAAAGCGACAACCGATGTTCGAAAACGGGACACTTCAATTCCTTTTCGAACATTCCGTGTTCGGATTCGATGACAGTCGTCCAATCTGCGAAGGCTAAATTTAAATACACAAATTTGCAAGGGACCAAAAAAATACAACGCAAAACGGTTAAAGTGGGGCCAATGACATCGGGGCGACACACAATCATGTCAGTGATGTTACGTAGAAAAACCGTCCAGACGACTTGATCGCAGAGGGAAATGCATGTGGCAGGAAGACCGTCATCAGAGAATTCGCGCGCTGCTCTCGACACTGCAACGGGTGTCGACCGAACGGATCATGGCGGATCTCGGTGTCTCGCGCGAAACCGTGCGGCGCGATCTGCTCGATCTGGAAGCACTCGGCGAATTGCGGAGGGTGCATGGCGGTGCAATCAAGCCCGCTGACGAAGCACCTATCGCCGAACGCGCCCACACCCGGGTCAAATCGAAGACGGCGATCGCCAAGGCTGCGATGGGGGTCATCTCCAGCGGCCAGACCTTGTTTATCGACGCCGGCACGACGACCTCGGCGCTGGCGGAAGAGCTGGCGAAGCTCGCCAATCTGACGGTAGTGACCAATTCGATTGACGTCGCGCTGAAAATGCGTGGCGCCGCCGAGCAGCAAGCCGAAGCCCGCAATGAGGTCATACTGCTCGGCGGATCGATCAGCGACCGGGCCATGGCGACGGGCGGCAGCACGACAATCCTGGACATTCATCGCTACCGGGCCGACGTGGCATTGCTGTCGCCAGTCGGCATCGATCATCGGCATGGCGCCACCAATTACGATCACGAAGAAACCGAGGTGGCACGGGCGATGGTCGCCAACGCGCAACGCGTAGTGATCCTCGCCGATTACAGCAAGATCGGTCAGCGCAGTCGCATCTCGTACTGCCCGGCCGAGGACGTCGACGTGCTGATCACCAACAAGAAGGCGGCCGAGTCCACCGAATTCGCGCCGCTGAAGAAGAAGGTGGCGCGGGTCATTCTCGCGTAGAGGCGATAGCGGCTATTCCGGCGCGTGCAGGGTATCCAGGACGCGTTTGCGCAAGCGCGTATCGTGTAGCGCGCCGGCTGCGTCGAGCACCGGATAGGCCGTCGAGCAGAACAGCGAATTTAGCCGCTTCATGTCGCTGATCATGTCGAGATGCAGCGCGCTCGTCTCGACGCTGCGCAAGGTTTGCCCGGCCAGGCGGTCGAGGTGGGCATAGGAGTAGACCCGCTCGAGATCCCGGAAGCGCTCCTTCTCAGCCAGCAAGCTCTCCGCGCAACGCAGGTCATTGTTGAGAAACACCGATAACCCGAGTTGCAGATTGCTGACGAGGCGAGCGTGCAGATCCTCCAGTTCGCCGAGACCCTGCTCCGAAAACGCAAGCCGGTGGGCGATCTTTTTCTCTTCGATATTGTTGACGATACGCTCGATGATGTCGCCCGCGTGCTCAAGATTGATGGTGAGCGCGATGATGTCGGTCCAGCGCCGACTGTCCGCCTCGTCGAGCTGCTCGCGGGAAATTCTGGCGAGGTAGCTTTTGACCGCGGCATAAAGCTGGTCGATGTCGTCGTCCATACGAATCGTCTCGCGTGCCTTGGCAAGATCATTGTGATGAAGCAGCCCGGCGACGTTGTCGAGCATGGTCCGGACGATGTCGCCGATGCGCAGCACTTCGCGCGCCGAATTGGCCAGTGCCAGAGACGGCGTGGAAAGTGCGGCCACGTCGAGATGTAGCGCCCGCAGTGCGCCGTCCTGCTGCGGCCGGTCCGGCAGCAGCCGGCTGCAGACGCGTGCAACCGGGTCGATCAGCGCGAGGCACGCGCAGCAACGCAGCGCGTTGTAGATCAAATGGAACCCGACCACCGCCTCACGCGGATTGCCGATGAGCACGGGCAAGCCACGCGCCAACAGGGAAGCGAATGGCAGGATGAGCAACGCACCCGCGAGCTTGAACACCAGACTGCCGAGTGCGAGGCGCCGTGCCGCGGCGTTTTGCGCCAACGTGCCGCTCAACGCCAGCAGGCCGCTGCCCAGATTGGCACCGATCACGAGGCACAACGCCACTTTCAGCGAAATCACTCCGGACGATGCCAGCGTCGCCGTCAACAGCACGGCCGCGAGGCTCGAGTAGGAAATCACCGCGAAGGCGGCGCCAACCAGGGCATCGAGCATCGTGTCGCCGGTCAAGGCACCGAACATCACGCGTACGCCGGCGCCTTGCATCATCGGCTGCGCGGCTTCGACGATCAGATGCAGCGCCAGCAGGATCAGCCCAAGGCCGATCGCCGTACGGCCCGCCTGGCCCACACGCGTCTGCTTGCGCGTCAGGAACAACGGTACGCCGAGCAGCAAGAGGATTGGCGACAGCCACGACAGATCGAGCGTGAGCACCCGCGCCATCAAGGCCGTGCCGACATCCGCGCCCAACATGATGGCAAGACCACTGGCAAGCGGTAGCAAACCCTGGGCTGCGAACGACGTCACAATCACCGCAGTGGCATTGCTGCTTTGCACGAGGCTGGTCACCGCGATGCCGGACCCGAACGCGCGCAGGCGGCTGCCGGTGCTGCGCCCGAGGGCGCTGCGCAGATCCGCGCCGAGCACGCGCAGGATGCCCGTGCGGACGATGTGCGACCCCCATACGAGCAAAGCCACACCGGAGAGAAGGTTCAGGAGAATCAACATAAGGCACGACGCTTCTCAATGCTCTAACCGTAACCCGACCCGCATGCGGCCACCTGGCGACATCCGGAGAAATATGACGATAGTGTTGCACAAATTTGGTTTATTGTAATTTTGTGCACTTAAATATACGATCTGCGAGGATGGGAAAAGCGTGCCGATCCAGCAATGGGGTTGGTGTCGAAGCGTTGGATGCAAGGAATCTGGGATGAGTCGTAACCTCGCGCTGTTCGATCTGGACCATACGCTGCTGCCGCTCGACAGCGATCAGGCTTGGGCCCACTTCATGGCGAAGCTGGGTGTGGAAGGCGCCGAGCGGCACGCGCAGGAGATCGACGCGTACTACCGCCAATACGTGGCGGGCACACTCGATATGAGCGATTTCCTGAACTACACGCTCGCCCCGCTGACACGTCATTCACGCGCACAACTCGATGCATGGCATGCGGTGTTCATGAGCGAAGTGATTGTGCCGGCGATCCGGCCGGCCGCCCGCGAACTGATCCAACGGCACCTCGATGCCGGCGACCTGTGCTGCATTGTCACCGCGACGAATGTGTTCGTGACGGCGCCGATCGGCAAGGCACTCGGGTTTGAGCATCTGCTCGGCATCGAACTCGGCACCGAGGGTGGCGATCCGCGCGGCCGCTATACCGGCGCGGCCGTCGGCGTGCCGACGTTCCGCGAAGGCAAGATCGTGCGCACGGAAAGCTGGCTGGCGTCGCTCGGGTACGCGTTGCAGGACTTTCCGAAAAGCTACTTCTATAGCGATTCAATCAACGACGTGCCGCTGCTCGAGCGCGTCACCGACCCGGTGGCGACCAATCCGGACGAGCGGCTGCGCGCGATTGCGCTGGAACGGAACTGGCCGGTGATTGAGTTGTTTGTCTAAGAGCCACAAGACGCATTACACCCGCCCCTTCCAGGGCACCAGACGCCGTTCCAGCGCTCGCATGCCCAGATCGAAAATCCACGCGATCAGACCAATCAGCACGATGCCCATTACCACGACGTCGGTGCGTAAAAAGCTCGACGCGTTGAGCACCATCTGACCGAGGCCCGCGGTCGCGGCCACCATCTCGGCGGCGACAAGCGTGGTCCAGCCAAAGCCGATTGCAATCCGCAGTCCGGTCAGAATCTCCGGCAATGCTGCGGGCAAGACCACATGGCGCACGATCTGCGCGAACGAACCGCCGAGCGAGTAGGCCGCATGAATCTGCTCGACGGTGGCGCTGCGCGCGCCGGCACGGGCAGCCATGGCGATCGGTGCGAAACAGGCGAGGTAAATGACGACGATCTTCGCCGTCTCGTCGATGCCGAACCAGATCACCACGAGCGGCAGGTAAGCGAGCGGCGGCAGCGGCCGGTAAAACTCCAGCGGCGGATCAAGTAACCCGCGCGCCACCCGGCTCACGCCCATCAGGATGCCGACCGGAATCGCCGTCACCGTAGCCAGCGCAAAAGCGCCAAACACACGCAGCGCGCTCCACGCAAGGTGTTGCGACAAGGGCAGGCCGCCCTGGATGCGTCCATGACAAGCGTCGATGAATGCGCTCCAGACGGCTTCCGGCGTCGGCAGGAACAGCGGCGGCAGCCAGTGCAGATGCGTCGCGATCCACCACAACGCCGTCAGCGCAATCACCGAAGCGATGCTCAGCGCCGCGGTCGGCCCTTCACCCGGCATGCGCCATGCGCGTACCGGTCTCACGCGCCTCTCCGGGAGCGGCGCGGATGACGACGATGCAAGCGGCGAATCTTTCACGGTAACGCCGGACGAGGCCAGGGGCACCTGGTTAAGTGAATCATTCGACACAGTCACGAGAGCACCTCTTCCGGTGCGCGCTGATGCAGGCGCCGCACCAACCGCTCACGCCACTCGATAAATTCCGGCGACGACTTCACTGCGCGTGCGTCGCGCGTCTCCAGAAAACGCCGGGCGAACGGCAGATCGTAGCTCTCGGCAATGCGCCCGGGTCCGGGTGTCATCACGACGAGGCGCGTCGCCAGAAACAGGGCTTCTTCGACGCTATGCGTGATGAAGAAGACGGTCTTGTGGGTTCGGCCCCAGACGTCGAGCACCAGTTCCTGCATCGACTCTCTCGTCATGGCATCGAGTGCGCCCATCGGCTCGTCCATCAGCAGTACCTGCGGATCGCTGGCGAGCGCGCGCGCGATCCCCACGCGTTGCTGCATCCCGCCCGACAAGGCGTACACCCTTGAGCGAGCATGTTGCTCCAGTCCGACGAGCGCAAGCATCTGCAGCGCGATACGTTCGCGCTGCGCTTTCGGCACACGCTGAAAACGAAGACCGAGCGCGACGTTGTCGAGCACGTCGAGCCACGGCAATAACGCGTATTTCTGGAACACCACGCCGCGATCGGCGCCCGGGCCATTGACTAGCTCACCGTTCAGACGGACTTCACCGCCGCTCGGCTGGATAAAGCCAGCAATGCAATTGAGCAGGGTCGTCTTGCCGCAGCCGGACGCGCCAAGCGCCACGACGAACTCACCGGACTCGATGCTCAGATCGACATCGGCCAGCGCGACATGAGGGAGCGCGCCACGTGCACCTTCGTAGGCGACGTGCAGCCGCCGGATCTCCAGACTACTCATAAAACGCCTGTGGGTTCCCAATAGGACGCGGTACAGGCGCGACCTGAGGACGCGCCATCATTACCGCATTACTCGTGCGCCGCCTGCTGAACGAAGTGCGGATCGACACCCGCCGAATAGTCGGGCAGCACATTTTGAATCGTCCCCTGGGTCTTCAGAAACACTGCCGTCGCCGCCAGCGATTTCGCCGCACCGGATTGCGCGCCGCCGCCGAGCCACGTGCTGGACGCCTGCTGAGCCGCCGACGGGAAAGCATAAAGTGCAAGGCTCGCCGGTACGTCCTGGGCATTCGCTCCGGACTCCTTGGCAACGGCTGCGACCTGCGGCGAAGTAGCGGACCATGCCGAGGTGTGATCGCGATAGCTTGCATCGCTTTCAGCTAGCACCTTGACGAAGCGTGCGACAAACTCGGGGTTTTGCTGGGCAAACTTGCGGTCGACCACGAAGCCGTCGAAGGTCGCCTTACCCGTCTCCTGTGCAACCTGACCTGAGGTAATCAGTACCTTGCCGTTCTTCTTCACCTTGGCGAGCACCGGGTCCCATATGTAGGTTGCGTCGATGTCGCCGCGGTCCCACGCAGCCGCTACTTCTTGCGGGCGCAGATTGACGATCTTCACGTCAGACGGGTTCACACCCGCGTTTTGCAGCGCGACCAGCGTATGAAAATGCGAGGTGGACACGAACGGCACGCCGATCTTTTTACCCTTCAGACCGGCGATGCTCGTCACGCCCGAACCGTCGCGCACCACCAGGGCCTCGGCATTGTTGATGTTGTCGAGAATCCAGAACAGCGAGATATCGACGCCCTGCGACAGGCCTGCCGCAATCGGACTGGAACCAGCTTCACCGAGTTGCACCGAACCCGAGGCCAACGCACGGACCACTTCCGCGCCGCTGCCCAGTTGACGGTAGATCACCTTGTAGCCCGTTTCCTTCTCGACCTCGCCGGTGGCCTGCGCGTAACGCCACGGCAAGACCATGTCCTGATAGGCGATCACAACCTCTTTGGTATCGGCGTGAGCGGCGCTCGCGAAAGGCGCGGAAACAGCAAGCAGCGTGACGAGTGCGGCCAGCGGACGGAAGAATCGGTTCATCGAGAAGCCCCGTTTTAATAAGGTGTTTGGGAGGCTTTCGACTATAGGGAGTTTGGAGACAGGCGGTTCTAACGAATTCATGATTGCTAATCACGCTGCTTGGGCATTGCTTTTTACGTTGGGTTGGATGCGTAAGTCCGTTGCGATGAACGCGTAGTGGCTTGGCGCGGAACGCAGCATGGTTGGCGGTGGAGCGCAAGCTGGTCGTTCGGTCGATTGACCGCCGTATGGCCTGGACCGGATCATGGGTTAGATCTCTTCACTATGCGCTTCAAACCATGATCGAATTTTTAGCCCACTTAAGCTGGCTCTTATCCAATATCGCGGTGCCCATTCTTGCACCCATCGCCCTGCTGCCACTGCTGAATTTCTCACTTGCCTATCGCGAGATTGCCGGCGATGTTTTGAAGGCCGCATTGCAACACGGCCAACTGTTCTGGACCGTCATCGCGATGAGTGCCGCCGCATGCTACGAACTGGGTTGTGCTCTCGACCAACCGATGTCAACTGGAAGCTATGCGTGGGTGCGGATTGGCCTCGTGTGGCACGTAGCGTTCATCATTGGATCGTCTGTACTGGTCGTCTTTGGCGCCGCCGACGCGCGGAAATATTTCAGCGATCCGGCCAGCAGCGACGTTCCCAGCAGAACGCTTATGTGGGTATCGTTCCTCGCGACAGCATTCGTCGCGACGAGCTTCTCGATATCCCATTTTGCGTTGAGCTAAATATTTAAACCAATCGAGCTATAATAACAACCGGTCAAGCGAGAACTTAACATGCCTAATCTTATCGACTACCTCCTCGAGAACGACGATGTTCGACATCGCGCCATGATGTACATCGCCTACTTCATGTTTATTGGAAGCGGTATCTACTCCGCCAGCCTGCTGATCGCCCGGCTCTTCTTCTGGCACTAACCGGCGCAAGCAGCAAAGCCCAGCTCAGCGCCTCAAATCCTCGAGTGGCCGCAGACGTAAAAAAGCCCGCAACAATTGCGGGCTTTATATCGAAGCAAACTACCGGCAAGAACCTCAGACCACCCCGGCTCCGTGCGCCTGCAGATCCGCGTGATAGCTCGAACGCACCATCGCGCCAACGGCCGCGTGCGTGAAGCCCATCTTGTAGGCTTCTTCCTCGTACATCTTGAAGGTATCCGGATGCACGTACGAGCGAACCGGCAGGTGGTGCTCAGACGGTTGCAGGTATTGCCCAATCGTCAGCATATCGACGTCGTGCTCGCGCAGATCGCGCATCACCTGGAGGATCTCTTCTTCCGTCTCGCCAAGACCGACCATCAGGCCCGACTTGGTGGCGACATGCGGATGCAGCGCCTTGAAGTCCTTCAGCAGCTTCAGTGAGTGTGCGTAGTCCGACCCCGGGCGTGCTTCCTTGTACAGACGCGGCACCGTTTCGAGGTTGTGGTTCATCACATCGGGCGGAGCGGCATTGAGAATGCCCAGCGCGCGATCCAGACGGCCACGGAAATCCGGTGTCAGAATTTCGATGCGCGTCTCCGGCGACAGTTCGCGCGTCTGACGGATGCATTCAACGAAGTGAGCCGCACCGCCGTCACGCAGATCGTCGCGGTCCACGCTGGTGATCACCACGTACTTCAGCTTCAGCGCAGCAATCGTGCGGGCGAGATTGCCCGGTTCTTCGGTATCCAGAGGATCAGGACGGCCGTGGCCGACGTCGCAGAACGGGCAACGGCGCGTGCACTTGTCGCCCATGATCATGAACGTGGCGGTGCCCTTGCCGAAACACTCGCCGATGTTTGGGCAACTCGCTTCCTCACAGACCGTGTGCAGATTGTGCTCGCGCAGAATCTGCTTGATCTCGTAGAAGCGCGAATTGCCGGTGGCCGCTTTCACGCGAATCCAGTCCGGCTTTTTCAGCTTTTCGATCGGGATGATCTTGATCGGAATGCGTGCAGTCTTCGCCTGCGCCTTCTGCTTCGCCGTAGCATCGTAAGCAGCCGGTGCGGTAGCGGCGTCAGGAGTGGCAGTGCCGGCGAGGTTCGCGGTAACGTCAGTCATTGGTTCGATCCAGTCAGGCGGTCACGACACCAGCCTGCGGTTGGGCGACGGCCGCGGGCGTGCCGTCGATGTTTGCGGTGAGGCATGCAGCAAAGGTCCGGGCTACGTCGTCCCAGCCGGCAGCGACGCCGAGCGTCGCCATATCGACAGTTTCGAGCCCCGCGTACCCGCATGGGTTGATGGCCAGAAACGGCTGCAGATCCATCTTCACGTTCAGGCTGACCCCGTGATAACTGCAACCGTTACGGATTTTCAGGCCCAGCGCGGCGATCTTGGCGCCCGCATGCGACCCGGCATCCGGACCGGGCGCCACGTAGATACCAGGGGCGCCCGCCTTGCGTTCTCCGGCGAGATTATACGCCGCGAGCGTGTCGATCACGGCCTGCTCGATGCGCGTCACCAGTTCACGCACCATCAGCTTGCGGCGGCGCAAGTCGAGCAGCAGGTAAGCGACCACCTGCCCTGGCCCGTGATACGTGATCTGTCCGCCGCGGTCGACCTTGACCAGCGGAATGCCGCTGTCTGCGGATAGCAGATGCGCCGGATTGCCGGCCTGGCCCAGGGTGAAAACAGGGGGATGTTCGACCAGCCAGATTTCGTCCGCGGTTTCTGAAGTGCGCGCGTCCGTGAAAGCTCGCATCGCCTCGAAACTGATTTCGTAGGATTCGACACCGCGCCAGCGCAGCGTTGGAACGGGAGTGGGCAAACCCACTGCGACCGGTTCGGCCTGCGTAGAGGGAACGAGACCGGCCGAAACCGGCGCCACCGGATCAGCCAGGTCAGCTGGAACGAGCTCGGGGGGCAGAGAAGGCGAAGAAACCGGCGTGGCACACATGATCCCGGTAGTTTACCGAAATACTGAGATCCCCGCCGGAACCCTCGCCGCACTCACCCTCAAACGGTCCGCCAGCCGTCGCGCAAACGCATACCGAGCCGGTCGGCAAGACGCACCAGCCAGTCGACCGCCCGCACATCGGCGCGCGCCGGAACGTCGAACGCCACCCGCGCCTGCGAATCCGCTTCTACGCTCAGCCACAGCCGTTCTCCGCGCCGCAGGCGCAACGTATGGCCCGGTTCGAGCCAATAGTCTTCGGTGTCGTCGCTGCGTGTTACCCATACCGCAGAACCGCTCACCGCCAGCCGCGTGCTGCGCACAACCTTCATCGGAACCGTCTCGCCAGACCTGATTTCAAATGTGATACTAGAGGAAATTTCTCGCATGACAACCTCGCAAAAAGCCGTTTCGTGACTACAATCGTAGGCGCAGCAAGGGTTTACGCAAAACGATCAAATTTCACCTCTATGTGAGAAAAATTGCGATGGACCTACGACAACTCCCAGCGCTGAACGCCATCAAGGCATTCGAGGCCGCGGCCCGCCACGAAAGCTTCTCGCGTGCCGCGGACGAACTGTTCGTGACCCACGGCGCGGTCAGCCATCAGATTCGCGCGCTCGAGGCCGAGCTGGGCGTGACGCTGTTCGCCCGCGACGGCAAGCGCGTGCGCCTGACGGAAGTCGGCCGCCGTTACGCGGGGCAGGTGCGCGCGGCGCTGACCGCGCTCGCCGACGCCACCCGCGAACTGCGCGCCGGCGACCGCGAGCGGCGTCTGGTGGTGTCGATGCTGACGTCGTTCGCGGCGCGCTGGGTGACGCCGCGCATCGGCAGTTTCATCGAAGCTCACCCCCAATGGGATCTCGAACTGCTCTCCACCAATTCGCTGACAGACTTCGCCCGCGACGACGTCGATGCGGCGATCCGCTTCGGTTTCGGCAAATACCCGGGCCTGCACGCCGAGTTGCTGCTCGAAGAAATCTTCTTTCCCGCCTGCGCGCCGAATTTCAACGGCGGCAATCTGCCGAAAGTACCGGCCGATCTGGCCAAGGTCCCGCTCCTGCGTTCCGATGACGAATTGTGGCGCCCCTGGTTCGACGCCGCGGGCCTGACCGAATGGCCGGAACCGAAACGCGGCGTGTTGTACCAGGACTCGTCAAACCTGCTGCAGGCGGCAATCGACGGACAAGGGGTTGCACTCACGCGCCGCTCGCTGGCGATGCACGAGGTCGCGTCAGGACGGCTGGTCAGGCTCTTCGATGTGGACGGTCCAAGCCCGTGGCAGTACTACTTCATCTGCACGCCGCAAAGTCTGCAGACGGAGCGGGTACGGGCATTCCGGGACTGGGTGTTCGACGAGGTGAGAAGCTTCAAACTGCTCTTCGAACGGGCCTGCTCGGCAGGGCCGCAAAGCGCGGCGGACGCATTGCACGTCACGCCATAAACGCAACTGGGGACGCGAGGCGCGCCCCGCTGCTTACAGCACGACCTTCACCATCGGATGGCCGGTGAGCGCGCGATAGATATCGTCGAGATGGGCACGACTGGTGGCGCGCACCGTCACCGTGAGGCCCGTGTAGTTACCACCGCTCGACGGCCGCATCTCGACACGCGACGGGTCGACCTCGGAATCGAACTGCTTGACCACCGTCACGATCGTCTCGGCGAATTCGGGATGCGACTTGCCCATCACCTTGATCGGGAAATCGCAGGGAAACTCAAACAGCGAATCATTGTCAGGTTGCATCTTTCACTCCTCGGCAACGGCCCGGCAGCATGCCTGTCGGAGCCGCCGTCACGCGAATGCGCGCAACTGCACGCACCCGCGCGCATCAGCGCTTACTTCTTTTTGTTGAACATCAGCATCAGCGAATCCCACACGCGGCCCACCACGCCGGCTTGCGGCACGGCCTGAAGCGCCACGATCGGGAACTGCGAGACCACCTTGCCATCCGCCACCAGCTTCACCGTGCCGACCTGCTGGCCCTCGGTGATCGGTGCGATCAGCGGATCGATATGCTCGACCTGCGGCTTGGCCTTGTCGGCGAGACCCTTCGGCACCGTGATGTACTGGTCGGCCTTCACGCCGATCTTCACCGTGTCTTCCGCACCCTTGTAGACGCGCGGCGTCTCGATCACCTGGCCGGCCTTGTACAGACGCACCGTGTCGTACGCGCTGTAACCGTAGTTCAGCATCTTCAGGCTGTCTTCGACACGGTCGTGCTCTTTCACTTCACCCATCATCACCGAAACCAGACGACGCGATGCGTCCGGCGCGCCCGGCAGCGGCCGCTTGGCGCTCGCGATCAGGCAATAACCGGCGGCCTCGGTGTGACCGGTCTTCAGACCGTCGACCGTCGGATCGATCCACAGCAGACGATTGCGGTTCGGCTGCTTGATCTTGTTGTAGGTGAATTCCTTGACCGAGAAAATGTTGTAGTAGTCGGGATAGTCGCGGATCAGGCGCGCCGACAGGATCGCCAGATCGCCCGCGCTCGTGTAGTGCTGCGCGTCGGGCATACCGTTCACGTCGGCGAAGTGGGTATGCGTCATGCCGAGGCGCTGCGCCTCGGTGTTCATCATGTTGACGAACTGGGATTCGCTGCCGCCCACCAGTTCTGCCAGCGCGATTGCGGCGTCGTTGCCGGACTGCACGATCATGCCGTAGACCAAGTCGTGCACGGAGACCGGCTTGTTCGCCTCGATGAACATGCGCGATTCGTCTGTCTTGACGCGGCGCACCGCTTCGCTCGGGTTAACGATCTGCTCCATCGTGATCTTCTTCGTCTGCAGCGCTTCGAAGACCAGATACGCGGTCATCAGCTTGGTCAGCGAAGCCGGCTCGACGCGCTCATCGGCGTTGCCGGACGCGAGCACCTGATTGCTGGTCGCATCGACGAGTACCCACGAGCGCGCATTCACCGCCGGCGGCGGGACCTGCGCGAGGGCCGCGGTGCTAGCCACCAGCGCGGCCGGCAGCAGCACGCCGAGCGTCACAGCACGGCTGATGGTATGGGGAACGAAGGACGAGAGTGACGAAAAGCCGGAGGTGGAAAAACGCATAGGATCGATTCGGGCAGAAATTTGCATCGCGCCCAAGGGCGCGCAGATTGGAAGAGCCGGTCGGCGAGCGCTGGCCGCGTAAACGCAACGCGGCGCCCGTTGGACTTCCGGCCACACGATCGGTTCGCGCAACGCGCCCCACAATCCGGCCTTGCAATCAACCAACGGCGCTGACGATGCGCCAATCAACCGGACGGGCCGCGCTGCGCCCAAAAAAGAGCGCTCATTATACGCGCGCCGGGGAGCCAACTTTGCGCATCGCGTGCGGATAAATTTTCATTTGACGCGTACCTGTACCCCGGAAAACGCGTGCCACCCCAGCCGTCAACGCCAGGCGTCGACGATGATGCGCTTCAGGACGTGCAGTTTGCGATGCAGAAAATGCTCGGCACCGGGGATCACCACCACCGGTAATTCCTGCGGCCGCGCCCAGTCGTACACCGACTGGATGGGCACCGTATCGTCGATTTCGCCGTGAATCACCAGCGTGTTTTCCGGCACGGGCGCCACTTCCCAGCGGCTCGCCGCCGTGCCGACGAACACGATGCGTTCGATCGCCTGGCCCTCTTCGAGGAGCCGCGCCGCCACATGCGAGAGCACGAAGGTGCCGAACGAAAAGCCCGCCAGCACGAGGGGCAGATCGGCTTGCCCAGGCTGTGCGCGCATGTAATCGAGCACTGCGCGCAAGTCGTCGCGCTCGCCGACACCCGCGTCGTGTTCACCCTGGGTCTGCCCCACTCCGCGGAAGTTCGAGCGATAGGTCACGTAATTCAGCTGCACAAGCGTGCGGGCAAGCGTCTGCGCGACCTTGTTGTCCATCGTGCCGCCGAACAGCGGGTGCGGATGCGCCACCAGCGCAATCCCGCGCGGCGCCGCGCCGTTGTCGCGCGTTTCATCGGGCAGATCGAGCGCAACCTCGATCTTGCCGACCGGACCATCGATCAGGAACTGTTTCGTATGAACGTTCATGACGCCGCTTATTGATCGATTTTCAGACGGTCGACGACCTTGCCATTCGCAAGATGCGATTCGACGATCTCGTCGATGTCGCTCTCGTCGACATAGGTGTACCACGTGCCTTCCGGATAGATCACAAGCGCCGGACCTTCCTCGCAGCGATCGAGGCAACCCGCCTTGTTGATGCGCACCTGGCCCGGACCCGCGAGGCCCAGTTGCTTCACGCGCTTTTTCGCATGCTCCTGCATGGCCTGCGAGTTGCAATTCGCGCAACTCGGGCGCTCAGCACCGGGATCGCGCTGGTTGAGACAGAAGAAGACGTGGTACTTGTAGAAAGAATCCATGGTGTCCGCGGAGAGACCGTATCAGGGGAAATTCGATGGCCGCCAGCGTGTGCAAGCACCGCGGCGCGCCTGTAGTGGAACGATTATAGCGAGCGGGGCCGGGGCCCGCTGTTCGCGCCTGCGCTGTCTGGTTCTGTTAAGCCCCACCGCAAGTTACACGCCCGGGCGAGCCGCTCACTGCCCGGCAACCAACGCCTGGGAACTCAACCATGCGGATATCTGCGCCACCAGATCGTCGCTTGCCGTCGCGAGCGCTCGCGCACCGCCGGCCGCATCGGCCGAACTGGCCGGCGCCTGCGCGGTGAAGCTACGCTGCGCGACGACCTTGCCGCTTTGCGTCAAGGTCACTCGCGCGGCGACGGCGCCATGACTTTGCGTCTGGCTGTCGAAAACCTGTTCGAACTCGATCAGCTCCACCCGCAGCACCGGCGCAC
This sequence comes from Paraburkholderia sp. GAS82, assembly GCF_050436285.1. NCBI lineage: Bacteria > Pseudomonadati > Pseudomonadota > Betaproteobacteria > Burkholderiales > Burkholderiaceae > Paraburkholderia > Paraburkholderia sp. GAS82. The sequence goes on along the minus strand of NZ_JBNDLX010000003.1, from coordinate 492,164 downwards.
GCACGCCATCGGAGCCCGTCAGCACCGTGCCGCGCTGCGACAGCACATCGCGCAGGCGCTGCGTGAGCAACGCGGACGGCTCCATGGTCCAGTGACTGTTCGCATAGGACGCGGTCTGCTGCGCGTCGGCGTAGCTCAAACGGTAGACCAGCTTGTCCGACGCCAGCGTCGCGGGTGCGGTCACATCGAGCACCTTGACGGCCGGCATCGGACCCGAGGTGGCCACTTGCGGGGGCGGCCCAAAGTCATAGCGGGCGTCGGCATGCACCGCCGGATTGCCCGCGCAGCCGCCCAACACTCCGAAGGCGAGCGCGACGGCTAGCGCAGCGCCAGCGGAGCGCACACGCTGAGTTGGCCGAAGCGTCGCGCTACGAGCTGGGCTAAAAGGCCCGCCGCAAAGCGAGCGATGAAGCAGACTGGAAAGCGAGCGTGCCATGACATTCTTCCTTTCAGATCACTTTGCCGTGCCGGCTGTGGGCCACGAAAATCCGGGCTCACCCGGGCCAGGCGCAGCGGCCGGCGCGCCGAACAGCACACTGCGCGGACTGGTGCTGAACATGTCGGCGGCGCGATCCACCGAACGCGCGGCGGAACGCACATCGTCAGCCAGCGAATTGACGCGCGGCAAGGTGTCGTAACCGACCCGCGCCGACAGTTCCTGCACCGACGCATTCATCGAGGTCAGCGCGTCGCCGGCCTGCTGGGCCGCCGTGCCAACCTTGTTCAGATTGGATTCGAACGGACCGTCAGGGCGATTCAGGCCCGTGATCAACTGATTGGTCGAGGCAAGCGTGCGATTCAGCTCGTCAATCGTCTGCGGCAGCTTGCCCGCGGCCGGCTGCATCTGCTTCGTCAACGTCGTTACGCCATCGGCGGCGTGCTGCAGGCTTGCCGCCGTGGCCAGCAACTGATCGCGCATTTGCGGCGACAGCGTATCGTTGACGTCGTCCGCGATACGTTCCAGCTTGCGCAGCAGAATATCGCCACGCTGCTGCAACTGGTCTAAGAGACCAGGCCGCATCGGCAGTTGCGCCACCTGCTTTTCCGACGACGCCAGCGGCTCCATATCGCGTCCCGTATCGTCGAGCTGGATGAACGCAAGCCCCGTCACGCCCTGAAAGCCGAGGCTGCCGAAGGTTGAATGCGTGATTGGTGCGTGCGTGTCAACCAGAATGCGGATCAGGATCTGCCCGGGATGGTCGCGGTCGAACTTGATCGACGCCACCTTGCCCACGTCGAGACCGCGATAGCGCACCGCAGCGTCCGTATACAGCCCGGTGACGTTGGTGCGCGCGATCAGGTCGTACGGCACGCGCACCGAACGGTCGACCTTGAACAGAAACACCGTCGCCGCGATCGCCACCAGCAGCACCACCGTGAAGAGTCCAGCCCAGAACGCATGTGATTTGTTTTCCATTTCAGATTCCCTCTTTCACAGCGGCAATTCGGACGATGCGGGTTCGAGCGCCGCGGGCGGCAGCTTCGCGCGGCGCTCCGGCGGCAACGCCTGCAGCGCGCGGCGGCCGCGCAGGCCGAGGAAGTACTCGCGGATAAACGGATGATCGACACCCGCGGCTTCCTCTACCGGCGCCGCGACCAGCACCTTGCGGTCGGCCAGCACGGCAACGCGGGTCGACAGCGCGACCATGGTGTCGAGATCGTGCGTCACCATCACGACGGTCAGGCCAAGCGCGCGATGCAGCGTGCTGATCAGTTCGACGAACTCATCCGACGCCTGCGGATCGAGTCCCGCGGTCGGCTCGTCGAGAAACAGCAGTTCCGGTTCGAGCGCGATCGCGCGAGCGATGCCCACCCGCTTGATCATCCCTCCCGACAGCGCCGACGGCATCTTCGACGCATGCTTGCACGGCAGGCCGACCATCTCGAGCTTCAGCATGACGATGTCGCGCAGCAGGTCTTCGGGGATCTTGCCGAGTTCGCGCAACGGCTGCGCGACGTTGTCGAACACGGACAGCGACGAGAACAGCGCGCCGCGCTGGAACAGCATGCCGGAACGGCTGCGCATCAGCAGCGCGGTGTCAGGCGAGATGGTCGCGAGGTCCTCGCCGAACAGCCTGATCGTGCCGGACGACGGCCTCTCGAGGCCGAGAATCTGCCGCACGAGCGTGGTCTTGCCGGAGCCCGAACCGCCGACGATCGACACGATCTCGCCGCGCCGCACCTCGAAGTTCAGGTGCTGGTGCACGATGTTTCGGCCGTAGCGCTTGGTCAGATCGCGCACCTCGATCACCGGTTCGGCGATCGAGGGCAGCGGCTGGCCGCGCACGGATTGGGCAAGCGGCGCGCTCATCCGAGCCCCACGTTCTGAAACAGGATCGCGAACACCGCGTCGGCAAGGATCACGATAGTGATCGAAGACACCACCGAGGTGGTCGTGCCCTCGCCAAGGCTTTGTGAATTCGCCTTGATACGGAAGCCGAAATGGCAACCGACGATGGCGATCAGCATGCCAAAGGCCACGCCTTTGCCCAGGCCGATCCACAGATTTGCGATCGGCACCACGCTCGGCAGCGCCCGGAAGAAATAACCCATGTCGATGCCCAGCACGACTTGTGCCGAGAGCGCCCCGCCGGCGAGCGCGACGATGTTGGTCCACATCACGAGCAGCGGCATCGCCACGCCGAGCGCAATCACGCGCGGCAGGATCAGCCGCAAGCCATGTGGGATGCCCATCACGCGCATCGCATCGAGTTCCTCGGTGACGCGCATCACACCGATCTGCGCGGTGATCGCAGAACCCGAGCGGCCGGCCACCAGAATCGCCGAGAGCACCGGCCCAAGTTCGCGGATCACCGACAGGCCGAGAATGTTGACGATGTACTGGTTCGCGCCGAACAGCCGTAGCTGCTGCGCGGACAGATAGCTCAACACGATACCGATCAGAAACGCGACCAGCGCAGTGATGGGCAGCGCCCTCGCGCCCGCGTTGTAGACGTTCGCCGAGATTTCGGTCCACGGCGTGATCTTCGGATTGCGCGCAATCGCCAGCAGGTCGAGCACGAAGCGCCCGAGCATGGCAATGCCGCCGTACAGGTGCTCGAAGAAGGAGAACAACCCCAGGCCGAGCCGGGTGAACGGATCGAACTTCACCACCGGTTCAGGCGAATCGCGCATCGAATCGAGCAAGGCGATGCGATTGAAAATGTCGCGCTGGGTGTCGTTCAGTTCGACCAGTTGGGGCGGCAACTTGTGGCCCCAGACGCGCCACAGCGCCTGGCCGCCGACGTGGTCCATGCGCTCGATGCGCGATAGATCCCAATGCATCCCCTCGACCCCGATCAGAGAGCGCAGACGGGGTACGACCTTGCCGGTGGCGCGGTCGCGCGCAAGCGCGAGCGCCGTCCACTGGCCGGAGAGCCGGACGATCTTGCCTTGGCTGCCTGCCGCGACTTCAAGGCCGGGCGGAGTGTCGTAGTTCAAGGATCGCGGGATTCTGGTTGTCGGATCAGGGGCCATTGTAGCGAACGCGGCGCGCAGCAGAGGTGCTACTGCGTTTCGAGTGGTTCTCGCGCGTCCCCTGTCGCTACAATATGCGGCATGAACGCCTCCAAGACCTCATCCCAACCCGGCCCATCGGGCGACTGGCGCATCGACCGCGAGCGCGCTGTCGCGCTGTTCGGTGCTCACGCGCAAGACTGGCCGATCGAAATCGTCGAGGAAACCGGCTCGACCAACGCCGACCTGATGGCCCGCGTCAAGGCGCTGCCGCGCCGCTCGAATGCACTGCCTCGGCCGATCGTACGGGTCGCCTATCTGCAGACAGCCGGCCGCGGCCGGCGCGGACGCACATGGTATGCGGAGCCGGGCAATGCGCTGCTGTTTTCCGTGGCCTGCGTGCTGCCGCGGCCGCTCGAAGAACTCGCGGGCCTGAGTCTGGCGGTGGGCGTCGCGCTGGTGGACGGACTGCGCTCGCTACCGGTCGCAGGACCTGGCCAGATCGCCCTCAAATGGCCCAACGATGTGTTGCTGGAAGGCGATAAGCTGGCTGGCATTCTGATCGAAACGGCCTGGAGTACCGACTACGCAAGCGCGGTGGTGATCGGCATCGGCACGAACGTCAAGGGCGCGGACGAACTGGCTGCAAAGGTCGGCGCACTGAATACGGATGTGCCGCCACAGGCGCGCGGCACGGTGCCGACGGCGCTATCGCGGGCGCTGCCCACCGCCAATCTGACGGATACGCTCGCGGCCGAACTGAACGCGCTCGAACCGGCGCTCAAGCGCTTCGCCGAGGACGGCTTCGAGCCGTTCCAGCCGCGCTGGAACGCCTGTCATGCCTATGCGGGCCGTGAAGTGGTACTGCTCGAGCAAGGGGTTGAAGTGACGCGCGGTGTGGCAGCGGGCGTCGACGAACTCGGGCAGTTGTTGCTCGACACGCCGTCGGGACGCCAGGCCATTGCGACCGGCGACGTCTCGTTGCGTCTCGCCGACGGGGCCGCATGAGCGGCGCGCCTTTTCTGCTGATCGACGCCGGCAATAGCCGCGTCAAGTGGGCGCTGGTGCAGGCCGATGGCTCGCAGAGTCATGCGGGTGCGTTTGCGCATGGTGGATCGGGCGCGGGTGCTTCAGTTAATTCTGCTGCTTCTGCCAGGCTCGGCGCGCTTTCGACAACGGCCTCGGCTACTTTGTTGCCCGCAGATCAAGCCTCCCGCACCGACGAGCCCGACTGGTCCAGCCTGCCCGCCCCTGCCAGCGCGTGGCTTTCCAACGTCGCCGGCGAGGCAGTCGCGCAACGCCTCACCGCCTTGCTGGACGCCCACTGGCCCAGCCTGCCGTGCACAACGATTCGCGCCCGCGAGCGGCAATGCGGCGTGACCAACAGCTACACAACGCCTTCCGCGCTGGGCAGCGACCGCTGGGCCGGGCTGATCGGCGCGCACGCGGCATTTCCAGGCGAGCCGCTGTTGATCGCGACATTCGGCACGGCCACCACCCTGGAAGCGTTGCGCGCCGACGGCGTATTCGTCGGCGGCCTGATCGCGCCTGGGTGGTCGCTGATGATGCGCTCGCTCGGCGAGCACACCGCCCAACTGCCCACGCTCGATGCTAACGCGGCCCGCGGTCTGCTAACGCCCGGCGCAAGCACACCCGCCGGTGACCAACCGCGCCGCGGCCCATTCTTCGCCACGGACACCCCACGCTCGCTCTCCGCCGGTTGCGCGCTGGCGCAGGCCGGGTTGATCGAGCGGATGTGGAGCGACCTGCAGGAGGCGTGGGGGATGCCCGTGCGCCTGGTAGTGGGTGGCGGCGCCCTCGACGAAGTGACAGCCGCCCTCAAAGTGCCGCATACTCGCCACGATTCGCTCGTGTTGTCCGGCCTCGCGCTGATTGCCGCCGAAAGCGCACCGGCCGCGCACCATTGAGATTCGCCATGAACGCAGGCCGCACCCTTTAGACGGAGACTCCAATAATGCTGCGCTGGCTGATCGCTATTCTGTTTCTTGCCAACCTGCTCGCGTTCGCGACGGTACGCGGCGCGTTCGGGCCGACGCCCCTTGCGGGCGCGCGTGAGTCGAATCACCTGAATCGCCAGCTTCATCCGGAGATGCTGAAGGTGCAGCCCGTTTCGGCGGCCGACGCAGCGGATCTCGCCGTGGTCGGCGGACCCGCTCCGACGCCGGCCATAGCGGCGTCAGAGCTGGGGCAGTAGCCTGCCCTCTCAGCCCTGCGCGCGGACCTTCTTGAGCAGCGCGGTCGTCGAGCGATCGTGCTCGAACGGAATGGCCAGCGCACGGCCACCCCAGCCGCGTACCAGCGCCGACTCAGGAAGCGTGTCCATATCGTAGTCGCCGCCCTTGACGAGAACATCGGGATGCAGCGCTTCGATCAATGACACCGGCGTCTGCTCTTCGAAGCACACCACCCAATCGACACTTTCCAGCGCCGCGAGCAAGGCCATCCGGTCGGCCTGGTTGTTGATGGGTCGGTCATCGCCTTTGCCTAGTCTGCGTACCGACGCGTCGCTGTTCACGCCAACAATCAGGCAGGCGCCCAGAGCCTTCGCATCGGCCAGATAGGTCACGTGTCCACGATGCAGGATGTCGAACACACCGTTCGTGAACACCACCGGTCCGATAAGCGAGGGGCGCAGTTGCGCCAGGGCATCGCGGGTCGTGAGCTTGCGTTCGAAAGTGGCGGCCATGGGAAATCAAAGAAAAGAGAAATCATGCAAACGGCCCGGCAGGCTTGCACCTGTCGGGCCGTCATTTCATGCGTTACGTTTCACTGGCGACTCGCGCCAAGGCGCAACGCGGGACCGTCAGGCCGGCTGCTCAGCCGACTTCTGATCGGCCTGCAAACGTGCCACCACTTCCTTGCGATAGCGGTTCAATTCCTGCGCCGTATTGAAAGTGCGCTCGAACAGGATGGACAGGTTGTGCAGGATGCGCTCCACCACCTTCTTTTCCCAGCCGTCGTCGAAACGGATCTGCTCGTCGAGCCAGCGTTCGAGCCACTCCGGATCGGGCAGGCGCGACTGGATCGTGTCGCGCGGGAACAGCGCCTGATTCACGTGCAGATTGGTCGGGTGCAACGGCTTTTCCGTACGACGCGCCGACGCCATCAGCACGCCGATCTTCGCAAACGCCGCGCGCGCAACGTCACCGAAATTCGACATGGCCTTCTTCATGTAACGCAGATAGGCACCGCCATGACGCGCTTCGTCGCGCGAAATGGTTTCGTAGATCGCCTTGATCACCGGTTCCGTGTGCCATTCGGCCGCGCGGCGATACCAGTGGTTCAGGCGGATCTCGCCGCAGAAGTGCAGCATCAGCGTTTCCAGCGGAGGCGCCGGATCGAACTCGAAGCGCACCGCGTGCAGCTCCTCTTCGGTCGGGCACATTTCCGGCTTGAAGCGGCGCAGATACTCCATCAGCACCAGCGAGTGTTTCTGTTCTTCGAAGAACCACACGCTCATGAAGGCGGAGAAATCGCTGTCATGATGGTTGTCGCGCAGGAACATTTCCGTTGCGGGCAACGCAGACCATTCGGTGATCGCGTTCATCTTGATCGTCGCGGCCTGCTCGTCGGTCAAGAGCGATGCATCGAACGTGTCCCAGGGAATGTCTTTCTCCATGTCCCATCGAACGGATTCGAGCGATTTATAAAGTTCCGGATAAAGCATGGTGTTCATAGTCCCACCCCTGTTCTGCGCATTGCGACGTCTGTTTGTGTCTTTTGCAACTCTTGCTAACGGCGAACGAAACACACGCGTTCACGAGCCAAGCATTCAATTTTACGCGGGAATCGGCCACTCGGACGCACCGTGCGGGAAAGAAGTCCTGCGGCATTCGTGCTGCGCGGACACCGAAGTCTCGCGCCGCATGGCCAACCGTGCGTGAACCTGCCCAACGCAACCGGCCCAGCCTTGCCAGATGGAAGCCGTTATCCAGCCCCGCGCCGGTCGAACCTGTGACAACCGGTGACTACGGGGCGGCGGATTCGTTGTTTTCAGAGCACGCCCAAGGGCCAAACAAGCTTACATCATGATAGCACGCTGCCCTGACACCTTTTCCTTACATAGGGTCACAAGGGTTCGCCACCTTGATCGTTCGCAACAAAGTAGCTGAGATTCATGTTCCGCTTGTGACGAAACCTGTTTAGGTGTGCTTGAGCCTGCATGATTCCGTCCCGTCAGCTTGCCTCGCATCCCGCCGGTCAGGAGGTGCCGTCCCCTGCCGGAGCGGCGATCCAAGCCGCGATCTCGGCGCGCTTCGCGAGCGCGTCGCGGCGCCCAAGTTCGATCAGTTCACGCGTGAATTCACTTTCGAACAGCAGGTAACTGGCAAACGACGCCCCCGACGCCCGGTTGCCGCCCACGGCACCCAGCAGCCCACGGACCGTAAGCGGCAGACGCTGCAGGTGGCGCGCCGCAATCAGCTCGATACGCTCGCTCGGCGCAATCGCCAGCACGTCGATATGACGCCAGCCGCTTTCCGGCTCGACCACGTGGGGAAGATGCAACACCATCCGGTTGACGTGCTCGATTCGCTCGATGTCCGCGCCGAGCGCATCGAGAAACACGCTCGCCATCACCTGCTGACCGATCTGCGCAAGCGAGGGGTAGGCGTCGTCGCGCCCGTCCGCCGGCACTTCCGGCCGCGGCGTCGCCGCGCCGATCACGAGGATGCGGTGCGCGCCGAAGTGAATCGCAGGACTAAGCGGTGCGATCTGGCGTATCGAGCCGTCGCCGAAGTATTCGTGATGTCCGTCCAGCTCCAGCGGCACAGCGGGAAACACGTAAGGAATCGCTGACGACGCAAGCAGATGGGCAGGCGTGAGCTCAACCATCCGCGCAGTGCGTTGCGCGCGCCGCCAGGCCTGGATCGGCTCGCTCGCCTGGTAAAAAGTCAGATGTTGTCCTGACGAATAGCTGAGCGCAGTGATGGACAGCGCATGCAGCGCGCGCGTATCGAGCATCTGCTCGATACGGCGGAAACTGAGCGCATCGCGCAGCAGCCGGGCCAGCGGCGAGTTATCAAGCAACGCACGCGGCGAACGGCGCGCGGCCCAACCGAAGCTCATCGCAGCAAGCCAGCGGGCACCCGCGGCGACGACGCCGGGCCAGTCGGTGCGGTACACGTGATGCGCATGCATATCCGACCAGACGCGCACAAGCCGGTCCGCGCCACGCGAGAAGTCGTCGGCATGGCTCGCAATCGAGGTGGCGTTGATCGCGCCAGCCGATGTGCCGCAGATCACGCTGAACGGCGACGCGCGAGACGCAGGAGCGACTTCGCGCGCGATCTCGGCAAGTGCCTGCAGCGCGCCCGCCTGGTAAGCGGCGCGTGCACCGCCGCCCATCAGAACTAATGCGAGCCGCATGCCCGGAACTCGCTATTGGTCACGCCGGGACGCTTCACTCGGGTTGCGACGGCGTCTTTCTGGCGGTGCGCGGCCGGCTTGCCGAGCCGCCACTCGCAGGCGCGCGCTTCGCGGCCGGTTCCTTTGCGGTGGACTTGTCGGCAGCAGATCCGTCGGTGGGTTCCTTTGTGGCTTCCGTCTTCGCTTGACCCGCGGCCACTGGCGAATCGGCAGCAGCGTCGCCGCCCGCCGCCGGTTGTGCCATCGCGAACTGCGCGATCTGGTTGAACTGCGATTGCAGCAGGTTCCACCAGCTGGACGCATCGAAGCCCGGCGCGTTCGCGTTATCACCTGCTTCCGGTTCCGCGGCGCCTGCTGCGCCAGCAGCTTCGGGACGCGGCGCAGCCGCAGGCTCGGGGCGCGGCCTTGCCGCTGGAGACGGAGCCGCCGCAGCCGCAGGCTGCGCCATCGACTGCTGCGCAAAGGCTCCAAACGCCCGCAGCGTCGCAAGCGTGGCGCGCTGCACTTCGAGCGCCTGAATCGCCGATTGCAGCATGTTCAGATTCAGCTTGAGCCATTGTTCGACCGCTCGCATATCGGTGATGCGCTTGTCGAGTTCTTCGACGTTGGTAAGCGGCGCCATCATGTCGGACATCATCGACAGCGATGGTCCGAGGCCATGGGCCGCGCCTGTCTGGACACCCGGGAACGCGGAGCCGAAAGGCGTGAGCCGCATCATGTCCCACATGCGGTCCATCATCTCGCCAGGCGGGAAACCCGGGAAACCGGGGAAGGGCGGCGTGGAGCCAGGTGTATCGGTCATGTTTTTCTCCTCGCAGCAGACAGGGGATAGAAATGGCGCAGGTCCACCACGCGCGTTTCGTCCGATCATACCGCGCGCAACGGGGTTGTCGCGCGCCTAAGTCAGGTGGATCAGGCCGAATGCCCGCCGGATGAACCGCGTCCCGTGGAGCCGCCCGGCGCCCCGCCGCCGCCGTGGAAATCCGGCGCACGGCGCTCACGCAGCGAGCTCACGCCTTCGCGCACATCCGGTCCGGCAAAGCCCATGAACTCGAGTGCGAGCGAGGTATCGAAAGCGGGCCCCGCCGAGCGCAGCCAGTTGTTCAACGCATATTTGGTCCAGCGAATCGCCGTCTGCGAGCCATGTGCAAGTTTCCCGGCCACTTCGAATGCTTTGGGCAGCAGATCATGTTCGTCGACGGCTAGCGACACCAGTCCGATCCGCTCGGCCTCCTCACCGCTGACCGGTTCGCACAGCAGCAGGTAGTACTTGGCCTTCGCCATGCCGCACAGCAGAGGCCAGACGATCGCCGCGTGATCGCCCGCCGCGACGCCTAGCCGCGTGTGGCCGTCGATGATGCGTGCACTCTTCGTCGCAATCGAGATATCGGCGAGCAAACCCGCTACCAGCCCTGCCCCTACCGCAGGCCCGTGCATGGCCGAGACGATCGGCTTGCTGCAGTTGATCACGTTGTAGACGAGATCGCGCGCCTCACGCCAGACGCGCGTGCGAACTTCGAAATCGGTCGCCATCTGCTCGACGAGATGCAGGTCGCCCCCCGCCGAAAAGCCCTTGCCTTCGCCGCGAATCACCGCGACGCGCGTGTCCGGGTCGCGGTCGATATCGCGCCAGATCTCGGCGAGCTCGAAATGCATCCGCGCGTCGGCAGTCGCCAGTGCGCTCTTGTTGGCGCCCTCGCCGCTCATGATGACTTCGAGGATGCCATGCGGATGCCGCCGCAACCGCAGCGAGCGGTAGTGCGCATAGAAGGCGGGATCGTTGATCGGTGAGTCGTGAGACATGGTGGTCGCTTGGTCCGGTAGATCGGAAGCGCGGCAGATTGATATGTCGGTGTCGGCTGCGCCGCCGCCGTGGGCTGGCCTGCGGGCCACCGCGCGTCAGTCAGTGTAGCGGCGCCCGACCGCGCCGGTATCGGGCGAAACCCTCCTGGCGATGGTGAACGAATGCGCTGCGGGCCTGGTTCGAGCTGCGGATTGCACAGGCCTTTGCCGACGGCGGGTCAGCGCGCGCCGTCGACCGGTGCGATGCCCTGTTCGATCGAACCGAAGATCGACTTGCCTGCTTCGTCGAACATCTCGATCTTCACCGTGTCGCCGTATTTCATGAATTCGGTCTGCGGTGCGCCATGCTCGATGGTCTCGAGACAACGCTTCTCGGCGATGCAGCAGTAGCCGCGCTTCGCATCCTTGTTCGAGACGGTCCCTGAGCCCACGATCGACCCCGCGCGCAGGTTGCGCGTCTTCGCGGCGTGTGCGATCAGCTGGCCAAAGTGGAACACCATGTCCGTGCCGGCGTCCGGCTGGCCGACTTTCTTGCCGTTCCAATGGACGATCATCGGACGATGCACGCGGCCTTCGCGCCAGTGCTCACCCAGTTCGTCGGGCGTAACGGCAACCGGCGCAAAGGAGGTGGCCGGCTTGCCCTGGAAGAAACCGAAGCCCTTAGCCAGCTCCGCCGGGATCAGGTTGCGCAGCGAGACGTCGTTCACGAGCGTGATCAACCGCACGCCCTTGAGCGCCTGCTCGGGGCTCGCGCCCATCGGCACGTCGGTGGTGATCACCGCGACTTCCGCTTCGAAGTCGATGCCGAAGTCCTCCGAGGCGCAAACCACGTCGTCCTTCGGGCCAATGAAGTCGTCGCTGCCGCCCTGGTACATCAACGGATCGGTCCAGAATTCGGGCGGCATTTCCGCGCCGCGCGCGCGACGCACCAGTTCGACGTGGTTCACGTACGACGAACCATCGGCCCACTGGAACGCGCGCGGCAGGGGCGCCATGCATTCCTTGGCCTCGAACGGAAAACTGTTGCGCGCGCGGCCCTGATTGAGCGTGTCGTACAGATCCTGCAGTTGCGGCGCGTAGAAGGTCCAGTCGTCGAGGACGCGTTGCAGCGTCGGCGCGATCGCATCGGCGATGGCCGCAGTTTGCAGGTCGCGCGACACGACGATCAGCTGGCCGTCGCGCGTGCCGTCCTTCAGCGTGGCAAGTTTCATAGGAGGAATGAGCCGTGTTAGTGACGATAGAGGGAATCTATTCTACGATGGTGAATCGCCCTGCCCCAAACAGGCTGGGTTGAGGTTGCGGTTTGCGCGACCCGCCGTGCCGCGCAGCCTCCCTTCGTTTCAATGCACCGTTCGCGCTCCGTGCGCCTTGCCTATGCCTTCAATTGCCCGCTCCGACGCCGACCCGGCCGATCCGCTCGACGCTTCGGACGACGATACCGCCGATACCGGCGAGGAGAAACTGCGCTCGGGCATCCAGTCGATCGAGGTGGGCTTTCGCCTGCTCGAGGTGCTGACCCACGAGCCGCGCGCGATGATGCTGCGCGACCTCGCGCAACGCGCAGGCATGAGCCCGGCGAAGGCGCATCGCTATCTGGTGAGCTTCCTTCGGCTCGGCGTGGTCGCGCAGGACGCGCTTTCGGGACGCTATGAACTGGGTGGCTTCGCCTTGCAACTGGGCCTGGCGCGGCTCGCGCGGGTTGACGGCGTGAAGCTCGCGCGGATTGCGCTGGCGGAGCTGCGCGACCGGCTCGACCTGACGGTGGGCATTGCCGTGTGGGGTAATCAGGGGCCGACAGTCGTGCACTGGATGGAATCGAGCCATCCGGCGAAGGCCTCGCTCAAGCTCGGCGACGTGATGCCGTTGCTGGGTTCCGCCACCGGCCTGCTATTCGCGGCCTATCTGCCGGCCAGCAAGACCGCGACGATGATCGAACGTGAACTGGCCGATTCGCGACGCTCGTCGCAGACGGCTGGTCCGCGCACGCACGAGGAGGTTGAGCGTGTGCTCGAGGAAGTACGCGCTCACCAGGCCGCACGCGTCGAAGGTGTGCTGCTGGCAACCATTCACGCGTTCTGCATGCCGGTTTTCGACTCGACCGGCGATCTCGCACTCGGGCTGATTGCGCTTGGTCACGAAGGCGCATTCGATATCCGCTGGGGCGGTGAAGTCGACACGGCACTGCGCGAGTGCGCTCGAAAATTGTCGTACGAACTGGGGTATAGCCCCGCGCCGCGTTAGGATGTAAGACAACGACACGATTGCCGCGGAACATCGCCGGTAGCCTGCCTGTCGAACCCGTTCACTGCGTCCAGCGCTGGCATCTCGCTGGCGCGACACGCTCCATCGCATTTTTACCCGTTAAAACCGCGCCGCTCGATGTCGTTTCCCTCCGCAGTCAGCCGCTCCGAACGCACGTTACCTCACGCCGGGCCCCGCCGCACGCGGGCATGGCGCTGGCTCGCCGTGCTGGCGGTCGTGCTGTGCCTGCACTGGATTGCGGCTCAGTGGATCGAGCGCAACCGAACCACGTTCACGCCCGAGAACACGGCCCATGTGCCCGTGCAGATTGCGCTGCTGACGCCCGAGCGAATCGAGCGTCAACCGGCCGCGTCGACGCCACATCCGGCCGCACCGGCTAAACCCAGGCCCGCAGCGGCGGCGAGCAAGCCGCGCGAGCGGGTGCTCACTGCGACGTCCACGCAGCGCGCGGCCGCAGTCGCGGCGGCGTCTGCCGTCGCAGCGGAGGCAGCATCCGCGGCGCAGGCGAGCGCGGCGGCACAAGCTGCAGCCTCAGCAGCGGCGGCAGCAAACGCAGCAGCAGCAAGCGCCGCAGCCAGTGCGCACGCGGCGGCTGCAAAAGCCGATGCGGGCGTGAAATTCTCGGTGCCACCTTCGGGCGATCTGCAGTACGACACGTTCTATAACGGTGTGCGCAACCAGCCCGGCACGATCCACTGGTCAAGCGACGGCAAAACCTACGACATGGTCGTATCGCTGCCCGTGCCATTCATCGGCTCGTTCACTTACTCGAGCCACGGCCATATCGACGCCTTCGGACTCGCGCCAGACCAGTACGTCGAAAAGCGCGGGCATCGGCCGGAAGACGTGTCGATCTTCAACCGCACGACAAAGCAGATCGTGTTCACCCGTACGCCCGCATCCCTGCCGCTCAGCGATGGCGCACAGGACCGTTTCAGCATGGTCATGCAACTCGCCAGCCTCGTGCGTGGCAATCCGGATGCCTACAAACCTGGCGTTACCCGGCAGTTCTTTGTCGTAGACAACGATAGCGGCGAGATCTGGCCGGTCGAGACGATCGGCGACGAAACGATCCGCACTCAGGATGGCTACCTGAGCGCGCGCCACTTCATGCGTCTGCCGCGCCATGCGGGGGATCAACGACGCATCGATGTATGGCTCGCGCCGTCACTTGGGTGGTTGCCCGCGCGGCTTGTACAGACTGAGCCGAATGGCACTGAAGTTGAACTGCTGTGGCGCGGACCGCTGAACCTCGCGGGCGGTAGCGGCAATGCGGGCAGTGCGAATTCTCAGGGAAGCCAGGGAGGTGGCGTATCGGCTTCAGGCGACGGTCCCGTAGCGAGTCCCGCCGAAAACCCAGCGTCGAACCCACCGGTCAACCCCACGACCGCTCCCTCCAGCCCTGCGCCGACAGAACCCTCAACGCCACCCGCGGCAGCCCTGTCGCCACCCGCACCCGACACCACCTCACCCCCCACCGCAGACAAGCCCTAAAGCCGAGCAGATATTCGACAATGTGCCGAAACTTCCATCGCCGTCACGACTCGCACGACAAGCGGCGCCGTTGCGCCGCGCCGATGGGAACACGGTTTGCTGACGAACAAAGTCCGCTGTGGATCACCCGCCGTGCATCACCGTTTATTACCAGCGCGGCAGGCGCCGCAGCGCCGCGCCCGGCCTTCCACCGCATCACCGCTGACAGGAGCCTGCATGCAAGTGAAACTCAACGGTATCGACACGCGCTATGTCCTCGACAATGAAGGCGGCGGCCCCTGGCTGACCCTCGTCCATCAACTGGGCGGCGATCTGTCCGTATGGGACCAACTCGCCGGTTACTTCCGCGACGATTTCACCGTGCTACGTTACGACGTAAGGGGACACGGCCACACTGCCGTGCCTGATCAACCCTTCAGCATCGCTGACCTCTCGAACGACCTGGCCGCCTTACTCGACGCGCTCGGCGCCCCGCATACGCATCTGGTCGGCATGTCGATGGGCGGCATGATTGCGCAGCAGTTCGCGCTCGATCATCCATCGCGCATCGACACGCTCGTCCTCGCCGACACGAGCGCCGGCACCCTGCCCGAGAATCGCGCCGTTTGGGACCAGCGCGCCGCCACCGCACGTCGCGACGGCATGGCCTCACTGGTGCCCGCCACATTGGAACGATGGTTGACGCCGGATTTCCAGAGGTCGCATCCGGAAGCCGTCGAGCCGATCCACGAGGTTCTGCTGCACACGCGGCCCGAAGGCTATGCCCTTGCCTGCGAGGCATTGCGCGACTTCAATGTGCACGAGCGGTTGCATGAAATTCGTCTACCCACGTTGACAATTGCAGGCCGCCACGACACGGGTACGCCACCTGCTGCAACACAATTGATCGCGAAATCGATTCAGGGTGCACAATACGAACTGCTGGATGCGGCACATCTGGCGCCGGTCGAACAATCTCACCGTTTTGCTGCGTTGCTTGAAACGTTTCTCGAAGCACGGGTCTAACTTGAAGGTCCGGGATTTTTACCAGCGTCACTCCGGACCCACCCCTTGAATTCCACACCATACGCTCCACTTATGGCGCAGGGACGGCCAGGAGCCAACGGAAATAAGGAGTGTCGCCATGCAAATGATCTACAACAGCCCCAATTATTGTGTCGTCGAGTTCCCACCGCAGGACGGTCCTCTCGCCATGAAGTCAGGTGGTTACGAGATCGTCGACAAAAACATGCAACGCGAGATCTACATTGATGGCGCTATGGCGGCACGCTTTCGCGAGCACGTCACCAAGCTGATCGAAGAAGAACCGTCGCTGGACGAAGTAGACGAATTCCTCGGTCAATTCGACAGTTTGATGCATCAACCGGTGATCCTCCACTGACACGCAACGCCTCGGCGACACGTACCTAAAACCCTGTCCGGCTTGCCGGGCGGGGTTTTTTGTCATTGTCGAAGGAATACGGCGTTTCAGTTTTCGCCATTCATAGGGGGATTGAATCCCGAAGCGCGTCCCGATGCATGCAAGGTGGCATCTTTTACCGCCTGCAGCGCGCTGCGTCTCCGCCTGGAAGCTTTGATAAGCCCTTTCACCGCGCGCTCAAGACCGGCGAGGCCTTCGCGCTGCGGATACAATGACGGGTTCCCTGAAAAAGACTCGCGCAAGCCTACTTCTGCCATGAACCAGCCCGCCCCGACCGTCAGCTCAGCCCGCCAGACCGCTTATACGCGCGGTACGGCGTTGCCCGCGCTTCTGCAATCGCGCATCCTCATTCTGGACGGGGCGATGGGCACGATGATCCAGCGGTACAAGCTCGACGAAGCCCGCTATCGCGGCGAGCGCTTCAAGGACTACGGGCGCGACATCAAAGGCAACAACGAACTGTTGTCGATCACGCAACCCCAGATCATCAGCGAGATCCACGAGCAGTATCTGGCGGCGGGCGCCGACATCATCGAAACCAACACGTTCGGCGCCACCACTGTCGCGCAGGCCGACTACGGGATGGAAGATCTCGCGGTCGAAATGAATCTCGAATCGGCAAAACTCGCGCGAGCGGCTTGCGACAAATACTCGACACCGGACAAGCCGCGCTTCGTTGCGGGCGCAATCGGACCGACGCCGAAGACAGCGAGCATTTCGCCTGACGTGAACGATCCGGGCGCGCGCAACGTGACCTTCGACGAATTGCGCGCGGCCTACTACGAGCAGGCCAAGGCGTTGCTCGATGGCGGCTCGGACCTGTTCCTCGTCGAAACGATCTTCGATACGCTCAACGCGAAGGCCGCGCTGTTTGCGCTCGATGAACTGTTTGAAAATACCGGCGAGCGTTTGCCGATCATGATCTCGGGCACAGTCACCGACGCGTCGGGGCGCATCCTGTCTGGGCAGACGGTCGAAGCGTTCTGGAATTCGCTGCGTCATGCGAAGCCGCTCACCTTTGGTTTGAACTGCGCGCTCGGCGCTGCGTTGATGCGCCCGTATGTCGCGGAACTGGCGAAGCTGTGCGATACGTACGTGTCTTGCTATCCGAACGCTGGCTTGCCCAATCCAATGAGCGATACGGGCTTTGACGAATTGCCCGCGGATACGTCCGGGCTCCTGAAGGAGTTTGCCAGCGCGGGGCTTGTGAATATTGCGGGCGGCTGCTGCGGGACGACGCCGGAGCATATTGCGGCGATTGCGAAAGCGCTCGCCGAAATCAAACCGCGCAAATGGCCCGGTCAGTACCGGGACGCGGCCTAAGCCGCGCCGCATCACCCGCACGAAGTAGTCGACGCACGCAACCGAACCGCACACACGCCATGACCGATCACACCATGCGCCTTTCCGGCCTCGAGCCGTTCAACGTCACATCCGGGACGCTCTTCATCAACGTCGGCGAGCGCACCAACGTGACCGGCTCGAAGGCGTTCGCGCGAATGATCCTGAACGACCAGTTCGACGACGCGATCGCGGTCGCGCGTCAGCAGGTCGAAAACGGCGCGCAGATCATCGACGTCAACATGGACGAGGCCATGCTCGATTCGAAAGCGGCGATGGTCCGCTTCATGAATCTGATCGCATCGGAACCGGACATCGCACGCGTGCCGATCATGATCGACTCGTCGAAGTGGGAAGTGATCGAAGCGGGCCTGAAGTGCGTGCAAGGCAAAGCGATCGTCAACTCGATCTCGCTCAAGGAAGGCGAGGATGCGTTCCGTCATCATGCCAACCTGATCCGCCGCTACGGCGCCGCAGCCGTCGTGATGGCCTTCGACGAAAAAGGCCAGGCCGATACCTACCAGCGTAAGACCGAGATCTGCAAACGCTCGTACGACTTCCTCGTCAATGAAGTCGGCTTCCCGCCCGAAGACATCATCTTCGACCCGAACATCTTCGCGGTCGCCACAGGCATCGAAGAGCACAACAACTACGCCGTCGACTTCATCAACGCCACGCGCTGGATCAAGGAAAACCTGCCGTACGCGAAGGTCAGCGGTGGCGTCTCGAACGTGTCGTTCTCGTTCCGCGGTAACGACCCGGTGCGCGAAGCGATCCACACCGTGTTCCTCTACCACGCGATCCAGGCGGGGATGGACATGGGCATCGTCAACGCCGGCCAACTCGGCGTGTACGCAGACCTCGATCCCGAATTGCGCGAGCGTGTTGAAGACGTCGTGCTGAACCGCCGTGCAGACGGCACCGACCGTCTGCTGGAGATCGCCGACAAGTTCAAGACGGGCGCAGCGAAGAAGGAAGAGAACCTCGAGTGGCGCAACCAGCCCGTCGAGAAACGCCTCTCGCACGCGCTGGTGCACGGCATCACCAACTTTATCGTCGAAGATACCGAGGAAGTGCGCGCCAAGATCGCCGCAGCAGGCGGACGTCCGATCAACGTGATCGAAGGCCCGCTGATGGACGGCATGAACGTTGTCGGCGACCTGTTCGGTCAGGGCAAGATGTTCCTGCCGCAAGTAGTGAAGTCAGCACGCGTGATGAAGCAGGCAGTCGCCCATCTGATCCCGTACATCGAAGAAGAAAAGAAGCTGATGGCCGAAGCCGGCGCCGACGTGCGCGCCAAGGGCAAAATCGTCATCGCCACGGTGAAGGGCGACGTGCACGACATCGGCAAGAACATCGTCTCGGTGGTGCTTCAGTGCAATAACTTCGAAGTGGTCAACATGGGCGTGATGGTTCCGTGCAACGACATCCTCGCGAAAGCGAAGGTCGAAGGCGCGGACATCATCGGGTTGTCCGGTCTGATTACGCCGAGCCTCGAAGAAATGGCGTACGTCGCATCGGAAATGCAGCGCGACGACTACTTCCGCATCAAGAAGATTCCGCTGCTGATTGGCGGCGCAACGACCTCGCGCGTGCACACGGCCGTGAAGATCGCACCGCACTACGAAGGGCCGGTGGTATATGTACCCGACGCGTCGCGCTCGGTCTCGGTGGCCTCGAGCCTGCTGTCCGACGAAGGCGCCGCAAGATACCTGGAAGAACTGAAGACCGACTACGACCGTATCCGCGACCAGCACGCCAACCGCAAGGCGCAGCCCATGGTCACGCTGGCCGAAGCTCGCGCCAACAAGACGAAGATCGACTGGGCCAGCTACCAGCCGGTCAAGCCGAAGTTCATCGGCCGTCGCGTCTTCAAGAATTTCGACCTCAGCGAGCTGGCGAACTATATCGACTGGGCGCCGTTCTTCCAGACCTGGGATCTGGCCGGCCCATACCCTGCGATTCTGAATGACGAGATCGTCGGCGAATCGGCGCGGCGCGTGTTCTCCGACGGCAAGGCGATGCTCGCACGCCTGATCCAGGGTCGCTGGCTGCAGGCCAATGGTGTGATCGCGTTGTTGCCGGCCAATACGGTGAACGACGACGACATCGAAATCTACACGGACGAATCGCGCTCGGAAGTCGCGCTGACGTGGCGCAACCTGCGCCAGCAAAGCGTGCGGCCAGTGGTGGACGGCGTGATGCGGCCGAACCGGTCGCTCGCCGACTTCATTGCGCCAAAGGATTCGGGCGTCGCCGACTACATCGGCATGTTCGCGGTGACGGCGGGACTCGGCGTCGACGTGAAGGAAAAGCAGTTCGAAAAGGATCACGACGACTACAGCGCAATCATGCTGAAGGCGCTCGCCGACCGCTTCGCAGAAGCCTTCGCCGAAGCGATGCACGCCCGCGTGCGCCGCGACCTGTGGGGCTACGCGACGAACGAAACGCTCTCCAACGACGAGCTGATCGGTGAAAAGTATCGCGGCATCCGTCCCGCGCCCGGTTACCCTGCCTGCCCGGATCACCTCGTGAAACGCGACATGTTCGAGGTGCTCCATGCGAACGAAATCGGCATGAGCGTCACGGAATCGCTCGCCATGTTGCCGGCAGCGAGCGTCTCAGGCTTTTATCTGGCGCATCCGGAAAGCACCTATTTTTCGGTCGGAAAGATTGCCGCGGATCAGGTGGAAGACTTCGCGAAACGGATGGCCTTGTCGAAGCAGGACGCGGAACGGGCCTTGGCCCCGCTGCTGTAAGGTCAGCGGCATAGCACCGCCAAAAATCGCCCCACTATATCCAGAACGTAAGGCTGAATATTTCAGGCAGGCAGATTTTCGGCTTTGTAGACTGCAAGCGCTTTACCTGCCAGACGCGGCCATAAAACGCGTCGGCTCAACTACTTGCAACCGACACGGAGAATCTCGCATGAAAAAGCTGACGTTGATTTTGGCTGGTCTTTCGCTTGCAGTCGGCACTTCCGTAGCCTTCGCGCAGACAGCCGCTCCGGGTGGCAGCAGTGCGGTCAGCTCGTACTCGCCGCCTACCCAGAAGCACGTCAAAAAGCCGAAGAAGCAGAAGATGAAGAAGGGTGCCTCGTCCGCAGCAGCCGCACCGGCCGCCAGCCAATAAGCCGCGCCGGCCCGAAAGGCTGGACAGTCGCGCGCCCGCAGCCCGTCGCTGTCACGCTCGTTGTTGTTGCAGCGAGACGGATAGCTGGCTTATGCGGTTGCATAAAACACAAGAGCCCGCTTGAAGCGGGCTCTTGTGTTTGGATGTGTCGATTACGCGGGGCAAGGTCCGACCCGGGCGCCGACTTCGGAGCTATCGCATCGCGCAGGAGCCGCGCGGCAACGCCGCAGCAGCGCGCTGACGCCCGTCAAACGCCCCAGACGATATCGGCGTTTTCCTTTTGCGCGGCGCGAAGCATGTCGAGGAACGGATAGGCCCGTTGCGCCAGACCGACCGGAATCTCGTGGTGCTCGTGGCCCTCTTCGCCTTCGTGAAAGTGGCCCTCGTGCTCGGCACGTTCCTGCTTGTCGGAACTGATGGCCGATTCCAGTTTGGTGATTGCTTCGCCCAGTTCATCGTGCATGATGACCCCTCGCTCACCAAGACGTTTGCCGACAATGCCAACAAGGTATTGCGCCAGATTTTCCAGCATCATCACGTCCGGAGCGGCGCGGCATTTGAAAGTAATCAGCATGACAGTTCCCTTTTTCATTTGTTTGATTTACGCGCCGATGGCCGTGGGACGACCGTCAGCGTGCGTTTCGTTGGCGGGCCGGCGAGCGCCGGCGGCCACGGCCCTGTGTTGGGCATCTCATTGGACATATTAGCACCTGCTAAAATCCGTCCTGACGCAAAAGCGCGCCGCTCCGTGCCGGACAATGGTTCGCACGGCCGATCGGCCGTGGTCTGCCCCCGCCTCGCGCGCTGCTCCCGTTTCACCGCACTGCCTCACTGGACTCGCAACAAGCATGCTGCCCGCACAGAAACAAACGCTCGAACTACTCCTCGCCGACACCGTGAAGCAGGTCGCCGAAGCGACCCAAGGCACGGCCGAAGCCGCCTTCGTCGCCCCCACCATTACGCTGGAACGCCCGAAGGTCGCCGCTCACGGCGATGTCGCCTGCAACGTCGCGATGCAGCTCGCCAAGCCGCTGCGCGCGAATCCGCGCCAGCTCGCGCAGCAGATCGTCGATGCAGTGCTCACCCATCCGCAAGCGCAAGGTCTCGTGGAAGCCGCAGAAGTGGCCGGCCCCGGCTTCATCAACCTGCGCCTTTCGCCCGCGGCCAAACAGGCAGTGATCGCCGCCGTATTCGCGGAACATGAAGCGTTCGGCCGCTCGCAGCGCGATGCCGGCAAGCGTGTGCTGATCGAATTCGTCTCGGCCAACCCAACTGGCCCGCTGCACGTCGGCCATGGCCGCCAGGCGGCGCTGGGCGATGCGCTCGCTAACGTGCTCGCTTCGCAGGGCTACGGCGTGCATCGCGAGTTCTACTATAACGATGCGGGCGTGCAGATCCATACGCTGGCCGTCTCCACCCAGGCGCGTGCGCGCGGCCTGAAGCCGGGCGATGCCGGCTGGCCGGAGTCGGCCTATAACGGCGACTACATCGCCGATATTGCGCACGACTACATGAACGGTGAAACGGTCGCCGCGAAAGACGTCGAGCCGGTCAAGGGCGAAGGCGACGTGGACAACCTGGAGGCCATCCGCCGCTTTGCGGTGGCCTACCTGCGCCACGAGCAGGACATGGACCTGCAGGCCTTCGGCGTGAAATTCGACCAGTACTACCTCGAATCGTCGCTGTATGCGGAAGGCCGCGTCGAGAAAACGGTGAAGGCGCTGATCGCCGCCGGCAAGACCTACGAGCAGGAAGGCGCGCTGTGGCTGCGCACGACCGACGACGGCGACGACAAAGACCGCGTCATGCGCAAGACCGACGGCACCTACACCTACTTCGTGCCGGACGTCGCCTATCACGTAGCCAAGTGGGAACGCGGCTTCACCAAGGTCATCAACGTGCAGGGCTCGGACCATCACGGCACGATCGCGCGGGTGCGCGCCGGTCTGCAGGGTCTCGGCATCGGCATTCCGAAGGGCTATCCCGACTACATCCTGCACAAGATGGTCACGGTGATGCGCGATGGCGAGGAAGTGAAGATTTCGAAGCGCGCGGGCAGCTATGTGACGGTGCGCGACCTGATCGAATGGTCGGGCGGCGCGACGCCGGGCTCGGAAACCTCGCCGGATCTGCTCGACGAAGCAACGATTCGCCGTGGCCGCGACGCCGTGCGGTTCTTCCTGATCTCGCGCAAAGCCGACACGGAATTTGTGTTCGATATCGACCTGGCGCTCAAGCAGAACGACGAAAATCCGGTGCACTACGTGCAATACGCGCACGCCCGGATATGCTCGGTCATCAGCGAGTGGAAGACGCGCTACAACGCCGACGAGGCCATTCTGCCGTCGGTGGACGTGTCGTTGCTGACCAGCGAGCGGGCCATGGCACTGCTGCAAAAACTCGCGGAATTCCCCGACATGCTGCAACACGCCGCCGACGAACTCGCGCCGCACGCGGTCGCCTTCTATCTGCGCGACCTCGCGGGCGAATTCCACTCGTTCTACAATGACAAGGCTGAACGCGTCCTCGTCGACGACGAAGCGGCGCGTAACGCCCGCGTTGCATTGCTCGCCGCCACGCGCCAGGTGCTGGCAAACGGCCTTGCGACGATCGGCGTCTCTGCTCCCGAAAAGATGTAAGTCCTCCGGCACGACATGCACTCGGCCGTCGTTATAATCGACGACCGTTCCAGGATTCTTTTTGCAGGTGATTTAGACGATGGCAAAACCACGCCGCACAACAAAGCAGTCGAAACAAACCGGGGGCACATTTCTCGGCATCGTACTGGGCCTGATTGTCGGCCTGGCAATCGCGGTAGTGGTGGCGCTGTATATCACCCGGGCGCCTACGCCATTCGTCGCCAAGGTCGCCCCGCCTGCGGCTTCCGACACCAGCGCGAGCGAGGCGCAATACGATCCGAACCGTCCGCTGCAAGGCAAAACACCAGGCCAGCCGGTGCCGCAGGCTAACCAGCCGGCGCCGCCGAACACCGCGCCGGGCCAGACCAACGGCGCGAATCCGCCGGGCGGCATGTTGCAGGAACCGCAAATCGTCGAAGTACCGCCGGCCAGCAGCCCGGCAGCGAATAACGGCGTCGCGGTTGCGCCGCAGCCCGCACAGGATCAGGCCGCCTCCGGTACCGTGAAGAAACCGCAGCAGGCCACTAGCGCTCCGTCCAGCACGGCGGCCGCGCCGGCCTCGAACGCAGCCGATGCGAACAGCGGCTATTTCCTGCAGGTTGGCGCGTACAAGACGTCGGCGGATGCGGAGCAGCAGCGCGCCCGCCTCGCCTTCCAGGGCTTCGAATCGAAGGTCACGCAGCGCGATGCCGGCGGAGTCACCTACTACCGCGTGCGCATCGGGCCGTTCTCGAAGTTCGAGGACATGAATTCGGCCCGCCAACGTCTGTCCGACGCCGGCGTCGATACCGCCGTGATCCGCTTTACCAAGCAGTAATGTTCCGTCATGCGCCGCCGCTGAACCTCAGCGTGCGGCGCGAGTCTCAAGCACCTTAGAGGCCTGCCGCCAAAACCTCATAACGGAGCGGCCTGGACGGTCACCGCACCGCCGTCGCATCGTTACTCCGCCTAATTGGGTCAACAAGACATGAAAAAACTGCTGAGCATTCTCTTTCTCTCTATCGGCCTCGTCAGTGCGGCCGTAGAGGCGTCTCCTGGTGCCCCGGTCGCCGGTAAGGACTACACCGTGCTGCCGCAGGCGCAGCCGGTGGACGTGCCGGCCGGCAAGATCGAAGTCACCGAATTCTTCTGGTACGGCTGCCCGCACTGCAACGAATTCAACCCGTACCTCGAAACGTGGATCAAGAAGCAAGGCCCAGACGTCGTGTTCAAACGTGTGCCGGTGGCCTTCCGCGACGACTTCATCCCCCATTCGAAGATGTACCACGCGCTCGACGCGCTAGGTCTTGCAGAAAAGCTCACGCCGGTGGTCTTCAACGAAATCCACGTCAACAAGGACTATCTGCTGACGCCGGAAGACCAGCAGAAATTCCTTGCCAAGAACGGCGTGGATCCGAAGAAGTACATGGACGCGTACAACTCGTTCTCGACGCAAAGCGAGATCCAGCGCGACAAGAAGATGCTGGACGACTACAAGATCGACGGTGTGCCGACGCTGGCCGTGCAAGGCAAGTATGAAACCGGCCCGGCTGCGACCAACAGCCTGCCGGGCACGCTCCAGGTCCTCGATTATCTCGTCGCCCAGGTCCGCGCGAAAAAGATGTAAAGCCTGAGGCGCCGGTATGAGTACGACTCTCAAGGTTTTCATCACCGGCGCTTCCAGTGGCATCGGCCTCGCGCTCGCCGCCGAATACGCGCGGCGCGGCGCGATTCTCGGGCTGGTTGCCCGTCGCGGCGACGCCCTCGCCAGCTTCCAGCAGTCCCATCCGGATCATCCCATCTCGATTTACCCCGCCGACGTGCGCGACGCCGATGCGCTCGCGGCCGCCGCTGCGCAGTTCATCGCGCAGTACGGTTGCCCCGACATCGTGATCGCCAATGCCGGCGTCAGCCGCGGCGCGCTCACCGGACATGGCGACCTGCGCGCGTTCCGCGAGGTCATGGACGTCAACTACTTCGGCATGGTCGCCACCTTCGAGCCGTTCGCGGCCGCCATGATGGCGGCAGGCAAGGGCTCGCTGGTCGGCGTGGCGAGTGTGGCCGGCGTGCGCGGCTTGCCCGGTTCGGGCGCTTATAGCGCCTCCAAGGCCGCCGCGTTCAGGTATCTCGAGGCGCTGCGCGTCGAGATGCGGCCCAAGGGCGTCAACGTGGTCACGATCGCTCCCGGCTACATCCGCACGCCGATGACCGCGCACAATCCGTATCGCATGCCGTTTCTGATGGACGCCGACCGCTTTGCCGCGAAGGTCGCCGACGCAGTTGCGCGTAACACGCGCTTCGCGATTTTCCCGTGGCAGATGCGCGTCGTGGCCATGCTGTTGCACGTGCTGCCGCGCTGGATCTACGACCGCGCCTTCGAACGGGCCCCGCGCAAGCCGCGCGCCGCTGAATAGGGTAGGCAGGCCGTGAGCGCGAAAGTGTTCAAAGCCGCGGCGCTGCGTCCATATGGATATGCCGATTCGGTTGTTGTCGGCACAACCACCGTTCGATAAGCTTGCGCGCTGGCGGTTTCGCGCAGGCACGACCTGCGCCAGCGCCGGAAACGTATCACAATGAAGTCGGTGGTCCGCGCAGGCCGCGTGCCCGGCCGCGCTTGTTATGGGAGATCCTATGCGCATTAAATTGCCCGTCGCCGTAATCGCCGCTCTACTCGTCACGGCGCCCGCGCTCGCGCTGGCCAAACCGCTGACCGTCTGCACCGAAGCGAGCCCCGACGGTTTCGATGTCGTCCAGTTCAATTCGCTCGTGACGACCAATGCGTCAGCCGACGTGATTTTCAACTCGCTGGTCGCCTACGACGAAGCCGCGAAGAAGGTGGTGCCCGCGCTGGCGCAGAGCTGGGACGTGAGCGCCGATGGCCTCACCTATACGTTCCATCTGCGCCCCAACGTGCAGTTTCAGACCACTGACTACTTCAAGCCCACCCATGCGCTGAATGCCGACGACGTCGTGTTCACCTTCAGCCGGATGCTCGACGACAGCAACCCGTGGCACAAGGTGACGGGGGCGAGCGGCTTCCCGCACGCGCAATCGATGGGGCTGCCGAAGCTGATCAAATCGGTCGCGAAGGTCGACGACAACACGGTGAAGTTCGAGCTGAACCAGCCGGACGCGACGTTCGTCTCGATCCTGACGATGGGCTTCGCCTCGATCTACTCCGCCGAATACGCCGATCAGCTGCTGAAAGCGGGCAAGCAGGTCGACCTGAATGCCAAACCTATTGGCACCGGGCCGTTCGTGCTGAAGAGCTACACGAGGGACGCCGTGATCCGCTATGACGTGAATCCGACGTACTGGGGTTCCAAGCCGAAGGTCGACCGTCTGATCTACGCGATCACGCCGGACGCTACGGTGCGGGCGCAGAAGGTCAAGACCGGCGAATGCCAGATCGCGCTCTCGCCGAAGCCGCAGGACGTGGCTGACGCGAAGACCGACAAGTCGCTCGCGATCGTGCAGACGCCCGCGTTCATGACGGCGTTCGTCGCGCTGAATACGGACAAGAAGCCGCTCGACAACCAGAAGGTTCGCGCCGCGCTGAACATGGCGTTCGACCGCACGACGTATCTGAAGACCGTGTTCGACAATACGGCGACGCCGGCTGTGAATCCGTATCCGCCCAACACCTGGAGCTACAACAAGTCAGTCAAGGCGTGGCCGTACGACCCGGTGAAGGCGAAGAACCTCCTCGCCGAGGCAGGCTTTCCGAACGGTTTCTCGACCACCATCTGGGTGCGGCCGACGGGCAGCGTGCTCAATCCGAACCCGAAGGCCGGCGCCGAACTGCTGCAGGCCGACTTCGCGAAGATCGGCGTGAAAGCGGACGTCAAGGTGATCGAGTGGGGTGAGTTGATCAAGGAAGCCAAGCAGGGCCAGCACGACACGCTGTTTATGGGTTGGGCCGGCGACAACGGCGATCCGGACAACTTCCTGTCGCCGCTGTTTAGCTGCAACGCGGTGAAGTCGGGCATCAACTTCGCGCGCTTTTGCGACGCCGATCTCGACAAGCTGATCGCCGATGCGAAGGCCACGCCGGATCAGGCCAA
Organism: Paraburkholderia sp. GAS82; assembly: GCF_050436285.1. Lineage (NCBI taxonomy): Bacteria > Pseudomonadati > Pseudomonadota > Betaproteobacteria > Burkholderiales > Burkholderiaceae > Paraburkholderia > Paraburkholderia sp. GAS82. Next base: position 465,186 of record NZ_JBNDLX010000003.1, on the reverse strand, counting down.
ACGCGCGAAGGCATATGAAGCTGCGCAGCAGCTCATCCACGATCAGGCGTTGTGGATTCCGCTTGGGTATCCGACGGCTGCGGCTATCACGCGGACCGATGTGAGCGGGTATCACGTGAGTCCGTTTGGGCGGCAGAACTTTACGTCAGTGGTCGTGCAGTAAGACTGCGGCGCCGAGCCGAAAAGCTGCCAGCACAAACAACAAGGCCCGGTTGCGTTGCACCGGGCCTTTCTCTTTTCGTGGACCAGACCAGCAAAGAGTCTAGAGCGGCGAGAACCGGATCACGCCGTCCGCGTCGTGCGTGCGCTTCAACTCGCCCGCAAGCCACAGCAGATGCAAATGCGCGAGCGCCTCGCCCATGGCGAACGTCATCTGATGGATATCGAGCTGCCGCTTGAACATCAACGGCACGATATCCGCGGCGCTTTGCGGCTTCTGCGCGCAGGCTTCGCGCACTTCGGCGAGCCGGGCATCGTGATGTTCGCGCAGTTGCCTGATACGGGTTCGCACGCCGCGAAACGGCTTGCCGTGCGACGGCAGTACGAGCGTATCCTCAGCCATCGTCTCGTAGCGGCCGAGCGATTCCAGATATAGCGCGAGCGGCGTACCTTCCGGCTCCATGTCGAACACCGAAACGTTGGTAGAGATACGCGGCAATACCATGTCACCCGAAATCAGCACGCCGTCCGCTTCGTTATGCAGCGCGCAGTGTTCCGGCGAGTGACCAAAGCCGGTCACGACGCGCCACGTCTTGCCGCCAATATCGATGCCCTGTCCTTCACGCACGCGCCGATACTGGCCCGGTATCGCCGGAACGAGGTTCGAGTAGTAGCTCGTGCGATTGCGCAGTTTGTCGAGTGAGGCCTCGTCGGTGAGCCCATGCAGTGCGAAGTGGCGCGCTGCGCCGGCGCCACCCGCGTTCGAGCCGTCGCCTGACGCCATCACGCGCGCCTGCATGTATTCACCAAGCGTCATCCACAGACGCACGTCCCAGCGCTGCTTGTCGCCGCCCTTACAGATCCAGTGCGCAAGACCGATGTGATCCGGATGGCAATGCGTGACGATCACACGCAGCACCGGCAGGCCTTCGAGCACCGTGTCGAACACCTGCTCCCAGTTCGCCTTGATCGTGTCCGAGGTGATGCCGCAATCGATCACCGTCCAACCCTTCTGACCATCGATCTCATCGCGCAGCAACCACAGGTTGATGTGGTCCAGCGCAAACGGCAGCGGCATACGCAGCCAGAACACGCCAGGCGTCACTTCGAATGCGTGGCCGGCCTCCGGCAAGGTGTCGTTGAACGGGTAGTCGAGCTGGTGTTCGAGAGCATTCATTGTGGGGGTCTTTTTCCATCGGTCATGCGGTCGGCGTCGCGGCAATACCTGCCACTTCGTCGCCGCGCGCCCTGGTTGCGCTTTACTCAAGTTGACGATAACGTAAACGTCGATTCTATCGTCCAATCGGTTTTTCTGCCCGGCCACGGGGCGTCCCATGAACACGCAATACACCATCACCGAGCTCGCGCGTGAATTCGACGTCACCCCGCGAGCGATCCGCTTCTACGAAGACCAGGGTTTACTCTCACCAAGCCGTGAAGGGTCAGGTGGACTGCGGCGCGTCTACTCGGGCCGCGACCGGACACGTCTGAAACTCACGTTGCGGGGCAAGCGGCTCGGCTTTACGTTGTCGGAAATCCGCGATCTGCTCGATCTGTACGAATCGCCGACCGACACGGCTCAGCAATTGCACGCGTTTCTCGCCACCGTGACACGGCATCGCGAAGTGCTGGAGCGCCAGCTCGAAGACCTGAACGCGACGCTCGAAGACCTCGCGCAATACGAAGCCCAGGCGCGCGCGCTGCTTGAAAGCGGCGAACGCGAGCCGCAAGGGTTGGTGTCGGACGCCCGCTCGACATGAATCACTTTCCCAAACTGCTGTCGTCGCAGATTGGCTTCGATCTTGCGCAGACGATGCTCGAAGGATTCGATCGCCACTATCGCGTCTTCCGCGAGGCCGCGATCCACGCGAAGGCCCTGTTCGAAGCCGGTGACTGGCATGGCCTGCAACGACTTGCGCGGGAACGGATTACTTCGTATGACGAACGGGTCGCGGAATGCGTCAAGCTGCTCGAAGACGAATACGATGCCGAAAATATCGACGACGAGGTGTGGCAGCAGATCAAGCTACACTACATCGGCCTCTTGACCACGCATCATCAGCCTGAATGCGCGGAAACGTTTTTCAATTCGGTGTGCTGCAAGATTCTGCATCGCTCGTATTTCAACAACGATTTTATTTTCGTGCGGCCAGCGATCTCGACCGAATACATCGAGAACGACGAACCCGCGGCCAAACCGACCTATCGCGCGTATTACCCCGGTAAGGACGGTCTCGCTGCAACGCTCGAGCGCGTCGTCACCAACTTCCAGCTGGAGCCCCCGTTTGAGGATCTGCAGCGCGATGTTGGCTGCGTGATGCAGTCCATTCACGACGCGTTCGGCACCTTCGACGAAGCCGCCAATTTCCAGATTCATGTGCTGTCGTCGCTGTTCTATCGCAACAAGTCGGCGTATATCGTGGGGCGCATCATCAACGGTGACGCGCTGCTCCCATTCGCCGTGCCGCTGCGTCACGTAAAGCCCGGTCTGCTCACGCTCGACACCGTGCTGCTCAAGCGCGACCAGTTGCTGATCATCTTCAGCTTCTCGCACTCATATTTTCTGGTGGATATGGAAGTGCCGTCCGCGTACGTGGAGTTTCTCGGCACCGTCATGCCGGGCAAGCCCAAGGCGGAAATCTATACCTCGCTCGGCTTGCAGAAGCAGGGCAAGAATCTGTTCTATCGCGACCTGCTGCATCACCTGTCGCATTCGAGCGATCAGTTCATCATCGCACCCGGCATCAAAGGGATGGTGATGCTGGTGTTCACGCTGCCGTCGTTTCCTTATGTGTTCAAGCTGATCAAGGACAATTTCCCGCCGCCCAAGGAAACCTCGCGCGAACAGATTCAGGGCAAATATCAGCTCGTCAAACGACACGACCGTTTAGGACGTATGGCCGATACGCTGGAGTATTCGAGCGTGGCGCTGCCTGTCTCGCGCCTCGACGAAGCGCTGTTGCGCGAACTCGAAAAGGAAGTGCCGTCGATGCTCGAATACGAGGGCGACAACCTCGTGATCCGCCATCTGTACATCGAGCGCCGCATGGTGCCGTTGAACCTCTATCTGCAAAATGGCAGCGACGAGGACGTCGATCACGGCATCCGCGAATACGGTGACGCGGTGAAGGAGCTGATGCAGGCGAACATCTTCCCCGGCGACATGCTGTACAAGAACTTCGGTGTGACACGTCATGGCCGCGTCGTGTTCTACGACTACGACGAGATCGAATACCTGACCGATTGCAATGTGCGCGCGGTGCCGCCGCCGCGCAACGAGGAAGACGAGATGTCCGGCGAGCCGTGGTACGCGGTTGGCCCGCACGACATCTTTCCCGAAACCTACGGTACCTTCCTGCTCGGCGACCCGCGCGTGCGCCGCGCTTTCATGCAGCATCACGCAGACTTCTTCGATCCGGCGCTATGGCAACGACATAAGGATCATTTACTGAAAGGCGAACTGCCCGACTTCTTTCCCTACGACAGCAGTATTCGCTTCTGCATCCGCTATCCGGAGCGTTTCGCTCCCGGAACCGGCGTGCAGAAAGCTGCCGGTGCAAACGACTCAAGCGGCTCAAGCGACGCAAACAACGCAAACGACACAACGGCAACGCGCGAATCTGCTGCTCGCGCGGCGTGAACGAACATGGACCCCGTTCTACGCCCGCCCCTCCTGCAACGACACCGACCGGTCCATCGGTCCAACAACCGACTCGACTCACCATGAACGCAAACGCTTCTTCTCTGCCCAACCCGCTCTCTCACCTGTTCGACAACAACGACAAGTGGGTAGCCCGCCAACTCGCCGAGGACCCCGAGTATTTCTCGCGCCTTGCCCATCAGCAGACGCCTGAATACCTGTGGATCGGCTGCTCGGATTCGCGCGTGCCGGCCAACCAGATCATCGGCCTGCCGCCGGGCGAAGTGTTCGTCCATAGAAACATTGCGAACGTCGTCGTGCACACCGATCTGAACTGCCTCTCCGTGATCCAGTTCGCCGTCGATCTGCTGAAGGTCAAGCACATCATGGTGGTGGGCCACTACGGCTGCTCGGGCGTGGGCGCCGCACTGCACGGCCGGCGTGTCGGTCTGGCTGACAACTGGCTGCATCACGTGCAGGATGTGCGCACCAAACACGCGACGCTGCTCGAAGAATGGCCAATGGGCGAAGCGCGTCACCGGCGTCTCGTGGAGCTGAACACGATCGAACAGGTCGTCAATGTATGCCGCACGACCATCGTCAACGACGCCTGGGCGCGCGGCCAGGAACTTACCGTGCACGGCTGGGCCTATGGCGTGCACGACGGCAAGGTGCGCAATCTCGGCATGATGATCGGCGCGCCGGATGAGCTCGATGAAACGTATTCGAAGTGCGTCGCGGCTGTATCGGCGAGCGGCGCGCATCGGGCAGACAACGACGTGGTCGCGTCCGACGCGGCCAGGCTCGGCGAGGTGCCAGCCGTCGTCGAAGGTGTGATCAAGGAGCTAAAACATGAGTGAGACAAAGCGTGACAACCAGGCCGATCCGATTGTGATCGTTTCCGTCGCCCGTACGCCGATGGCGGCGTTCCAGGGCGACTTCACGACGCTGACCGCGCCGCAACTTGGCGCGATCGCGATCGAAGCGGCCGTCAAGCGCGCAGGTCTGGAGCCGGGACAGGTCGACGAAGTGGTGATGGGCTGCGTGCTGCCTGCCGGTCTCGGCCAGGCGCCCGCTCGTCAGGCAGCGCTCGGCGCGGGTTTACCGCTCTCCACCGGCAGCACGACGGTGAACAAGATGTGCGGCTCCGGCATGCGCGCGGCCATGTTCGCGCACGACATGCTGGCCGCGGGCTCGGTGGATGTGATCGTCGCGGGCGGCATGGAAAGCATGACCAACTCGCCTTACCTGCTGCCGAAGGCGCGTGGCGGCATGCGCATGGGCCACGGCCAGGTGATCGACCATATGTTCTACGACGGTCTCGAAGACGCCTACGAAAAGGGCCGCCTGATGGGCACCTTCGCCGAGGAATGCGCGACGTCATTCGACTTCACGCGTGAGGCGCAAGATGCCTTCGCCGTGGAGTCACTCAAGCGCGCGAAGCGAGCCAACGAAGACGGTTCGTTTGCATGGGAAATCGCGCCCGTGAAGGTAGAGAGCCGCAAGGGCGACGTGACGATCGAACGCGACGAGCAGCCGTTCAAGGCGAACCTCGAGAAAATCGCGACGCTCAAGCCTGCGTTCAGCAAGACCGGAACGGTGACGGCCGCGAACTCGTCTTCTATCTCGGATGGCGCTGCAGCGTTGGTGATGATGCGTGAATCGACAGCGAAGCGGCTGGGTGTCACGCCGCTCGCGCGTGTGGTCGGTCATTCGACCTTCGCTCAGGAACCGGCGAAGTTCACCACCGCGCCGGTGGGCGCGATCCGCAAACTGTTCGAGAAGAACGGTTGGAGTGCGAACGAAGTGGACCTGTACGAGGTGAACGAAGCGTTCGCCGTTGTGACGATGGCCGCGATGAAAGAACACCGTCTGCCGCACGAGAAGGTCAACGTGAACGGCGGCGCCTGCGCGCTGGGCCATCCGATCGGCGCGTCGGGTGCGCGGATCCTGGTCACCCTGATCGGTGCGTTGAAGCACCGCGGCCTGAAGCGCGGTGTCGCGACGCTGTGCATCGGCGGCGGTGAGGCAACCGCGATGGGGATTGAACTGGTGTAAGGCGTTGCGGGTGCGCTGTGTCCTTCTCGTCCCCAAAGCGGGCACGGCGCATGCACCCAGTCCAGCATAGGGTCCGCCCTGAACCCGCTTTAGATCCGCTTTGTACCTCGAGGTAATCGTATGAAAACAGTATTGATAGTCGGTGCGTCGCGCGGCATCGGCCGCGAATTCGCGCACCAGTACAAAAAGGCCGGTTGGCGCGTGCTTGCCACCGCACGCGACGAGGCATCGCTCGAGGCACTTGAAGCGCTCGGCGCGGAGACGTTTTCGCTCGACATCACCGTGCCCACCGAGATCGCTGCGCTTGGCTGGAAGCTCGATGGCGAGCGGCTCGATGCGGCATTGCTGGTGTCGGGCGTCTACGGTCCGCGTACGGACGGCGTGGAGACCGTCACCGCCGAGGACTTCGACGAAGTGATGGTGACCAATGTGCGCGGCCCCATGCAACTGATTCCGATCCTGCTGCCGCTCGTCGAGGACGCCAACGGCGTCCTCGCGGTGCTGTCGAGCAAGATGGGCAGCATCACCGAGGCGAGTGGCACCACGGGCTGGCTGTATCGCGTGAGCAAGGCGGCGCTCAACGACGCGCTGAAGATCGCCTCATTGCAGACGCGGCGCGCGGCATGCGTCGCGTTGCATCCGGGCTGGGTACGCACCGATATGGGCGGTGCACAGGCGGCGATCGATCCCGAGCGCAGCGTGAGCGGCATGCGCCAGGTCCTCACTCAGGCCGCGGCGTCACACGAGTCGTTTAACGGCCGATTCTTCCAATACGACGGTACCTCGCTCGACTGGTGAGATCCTTGACGACGCAACGACCCACCGATTGCCCCTGCGGCGGCGCAGCGCCCGATCAGCGCAGCGGCGCCAGACCGCCGCGCTTCGCGCTTTGCTGTGGACGGTTCATCGACGGCGGCGAGGCCGCCCCCAACGCGCTCGAACTGATGCGCTCGCGCTACAGTGCATACGTGCTCGGTGCGAACGGCTATCTGCGCGCCACGTGGGCGCCGCATACCTGCCCTGCTGAACTCGACGCAAATCCCGACGCCTCCGACGCGCCGCGCTGGCTAGGTCTGCAGATCAAACGCTTCGCCTCACAAGACGACAACCACGCCGAAGTCGAATTCATCGCACGTTACAAGGTTGGCGGGCGGGCTCACCGGTTGCACGAACTGAGCCGCTTCTTGCGCGGCGACGATGGCCGCTGGCGCTATGTCGACGGCGACCTCAGCGATACCTAGCACCACCACGTCAGACACCGCGCAGTAAGGGTCCGTAATATTTCAGCGCGTTAAAGCGGCCCGCTCGTGCGTAGCCCGCGCGCATTAATTTCGCCCTCACATACGCCCCTTAAAACGGCAGCGCGAATTTGTTGGAAGCCCACCACATCGGTCATTTCGCCCGGTCGTCCCGAACGGCGCTGTGCGCGTTGGGATTCGACACACCCGCGACGTATCGAGCACTACGAATTTTTTCTCGCGGGTTCTCCTGAATTGCACAAACACAATTTGTCGTGCCAGGATCGCTCTGAAGGTTTTGCAGCGACATGGTGCGAGGGTGCGGTCCAAACCGTCCCCGCACAGATGTCCGGAAACTGCGCTGGCGCCTTGATCCTCCGTGCGTCGAGCGTTGTTTCACGTGACATCGTGTGTTGCTCATCATCGGCGCGTGGGGTCGCGTCGGCCAGGCTGGTGGGTTATCCCGTGCGATCTCGAACCGCGTGCGTGCGTCAGGCGCGCTACACACGCGAGTGTCTTTTTGTTGCCGCAAATCTTGCCGAAAGGCAAACGACAGCGAAACGAAAAGAGTCGCAGGCGATGTTGGTTTTAAGGACGTACTTCAAGGCAGGTACTGCGAATGGGTTGCAGAGAGTTTCTGACGGTCGGTGCAATGCTGTGTACATGGGCGGGATGTGCCGTGTCGTTTGCACACGCCGATCCACTGGCCGATTCGCAGGCTGCCGGGCCGCTCACACGCGCCGAAGTCCCACGCATCGCACTCGACGACGATACCTACCTGCCCCCCGTCAGCCTGAATCAGCAGATCATCCGCGTGCCCGTGGACGCCGCCGGCACGATCACGCTCGAAACGACGATCTACAAGCCGGACGGTGCGGGCCCCTTCCCGATGATCGTCTTCAACCACGGCAAGATGCCGGGCGACCCGCGCCAGCAATCGCGTAGCGACCCGCTGCCGTTCGCCCGCGAATTCGTGCGCCGCGGCTACGTAGTGGTAGCACCTAACCGGCAGGGCTTTGCGCAATCGGGCGGCACGTACGAACAGGACGGCTGCGACGTCGAGCGTAACGGTTTAGGCCAGGCAGGCGACGTAGCCGCAACGATCGGATACATGTCAAAGCAGCCGTATGTCGACGCACAGCACATCGTGGTAGCGGGCACGTCGCACGGCGGCCTCGCGACAATCGCCTACGGCACCGAGGCCGCGCCGGGCGTGCGGGCGTTGATCAATTTCTCGGGCGGTTTGCGGCAGGACGCGTGTACCGGCTGGCAGGACAATCTGACTCACGCGTTTAGCGCGTACGGTGAGAAGACGCACGTGCCTTCGCTGTGGCTGTATGGCGATAACGATTCGATCTGGTCGTCGCCGCTGGTTGCGAGCATGTACGCCGCGTATTCGGCGCATGGCGCGGAAGCGAAGATGGTGGACTTTGGCGCGTACAAGAACGACGCGCACCGGCTGGTTGGCGACCGCGATGGTGTGCGGGTCTGGTGGCCTGCAGTCGAGGCCTTCCTGGCGCGGGTGGGGATGCCCACTGGCGTGCAGTATCGGGTAGCGGATCCGGAGCCGCCTAAGGCTAGCGGGTATGCGGCTCTGGATGCGGTGACCGCTGTGCCGTTTGTCGACGAAGCTGGGCGCAATGGGTATCGGAATTTCTTGCATCAGTATCCTTCCCGGGCTTTTGCTGTTTCTGACTCGGGAGCGTGGTCCTGGGCTGAGGGTGGGGATGATCCGATGTCGGTCGCTGTGGCTAATTGCCAGAAGCAGAGCTCGGCGCCTTGTCGGCTTTATGCTGTCAATGATTCTGTTGTCTGGAGTGACGGGGGGTCTTCGCAGACGGCTAGTGCCCAAGGGTCATCCTCCGGTGGGGTTAAGGGGGAGGATAAGAGGGCCTTGGCTAGTCGGGAATGAGGGCTCTTTTGCCTCTGAGGTTTAATTATTGCTTTTAGGGGTGAGGGCCTTTCATTGCTTTCGTAGTGGTCTATCAGTAACGCCCCTGTGCATGGCATTTGTTCTCCCGAACGCTCGCTAACGGGAATACACAGTAGTCCGTATCAGTCCACCTCGCCTTTATCTGTAAATGATTTGCGCTTGGACTCAGTACATACGAGTCCGCGCCGGTTCATGCGAGCCCGGCGTCGTGACGCCGACAAGCTCTGTCTCGTACACACTCACACTGCGTTCCAGAAGCCGGACAGCACGCAGCCACGTGAGACCAAGTGACCAAAAACGTCGTTCGCCGACACCAAGCAACGCCAGATTCGCGCACCGCCTGCGCGCGTAATACAGCTCCGCTGCGGGCCGGATAAGCATGACGGCATGGTGAGACTCACGCCTGCCGACTGGCAGCACGTTAAATGATGAGTCCGACCCGCGGTGACTCACCAAAGCCCACAAAATAGTTCGACACGACACAAGCTTGGTCATCGGGCCGGACCGGCCAACATCCCAAAAACATAAGCGTCCATTGATCTGATAGCTTTACGCCGTCACAGGCATAGAGGCAGGCGATGGGCGCAACAGAACTGAAAACGGACTCGTTTCAACGCTGGGTGATGTACAGCAAGGAAGCCTACGGAAGCGGACGAACTTTCCTCAGCGCCGAGCAGAAACGAGCCGTTGAAGAAGGCAAGAAGTTTTCGCAACACGCATACGCCGATGTATGGGCGAAGGATGCCGCGCTCGTCCAACGAGTCCGCTCGTTTCTCGGGACGTATTTCCATTGGCACCAGCGACTCGCGAAGAATGGCGCTGACCTTGAGGTCATACAAACCTTGCAGTGCATGATTCGCGGCGAGAGTGTTGTTCTCATTGCCGAACAATCGCGGACAGGCGGCGCGGGCGGGAATCCGGCACCCAAGCCTCAGCAGCTCCCTGGTTTTCGCAACTCGTTAATGACCAGCCATGGAATGGCTTACGATGCGGCGACGGCTTACATTGAGCGCTATAACGACATGGTGGACCGGGTGAATGCGGTTGCCGCCCGCTATTCGAATGCGGCCACTCCGTCACTGGCCGACACCGCAAGCGATCCCGCGGAAACAGCTACACCGCTACGCGATTCGCAGCCGTTCGAGTACGGAGCAGATACAACGGCGGGCGATTCTTTTGAGATAGCAAAAACGCCGAATATAGGTGACCCCGGGTGGTACACGAACCCCGGCTCGGGGCAAATGCGTCTATTTGGCGTTGACCGGAGGCCGATAGTCGATCTGGATTTTGATCATATTCACAATGGCCTTCAGCCTCACGCCCATAATTGGGGACCTGGCGGACGTGATTCGGGCGATGACGTCGTTCCCTTCAGCCCCTGGAACCCCTAACGAGAAGTCGCGATGCAACAATACCCCTCATTTCACGATTGGTTTATCGTCGGAATCGCAGTCGAAGCCGAGATGAAAACCATCGTTGTTGTCTTGCACAGTGACGACAAAGCCGATCGGGCGCAACTGGTATTCCGAGGCGCGTCGCGTTGTCTGGCGAATGGCTTCGCCGCACAGAACATAGTCTATCAATTGAAGATTCTTGATGACTTCAATTCCCCCGAACACAAGTCGGCGGTCAGGGCGCTAGAGGAGGCGCACCCTTGGGGCAGTGATTGGCCGCGAAAGAAGATCGCCTCGTTTTCCAGTTCGGTTGGCGCAGAAATGCTGATCGAATATCTCACCGTGACGGTGACTCAAGAGCCGCTTTCGGCCGCGTAAGCGAAAGGCCGCACATGACGAGGGCCCTGGTGCAAACCGGCGAGAAAGCCCGGAAAGGCCAACGCCATAGGATTGCCACCGAAGCAAGGGGCCGCAGGCCCGCCCCCATACCCTCCGAAAAAGGCCGCCGCAGGCGAAAACCACTTCGCCGGACTACATTTTTCTCCACCCCTCCCCATGACTTTGCCGCCGTCATCTACGTGCAAAAACCCTCATCTGTGAAGATCAGATAAAACCTGCCAACAACGTCCCCGAACTGCACGCGCAGCGTCAAAAAAGCCCCGCGCAGAGGGTAGTGCATGAACATAAAGAACGCGCTAATCTCACCCCCGACCGCCGCAAGGCAACAAACAACCCGCACCAAACAGCAAGCGTCCGGCCCCCAAAACCGGCCGCGCGCAGCGCAAAAAGCCACACCGCGTAGCGAGAACGAGCACCCTCGCCGCACAGTACCGGAGCAGTTTTGAACACACGAGCAACCGAAGGCATCCAAGGCACCGAAGGCGCCGACGACGCCACTGACTGGGTCACCCGCAGCCTGCGCGCCGTCTGGCATCCCTGCACCCAGATGAAACATCACGAGCGCCTGCCGCTCATCCCCATCGCCCGCGGCGCCGGCCCCTGGCTCTATGACCGCGACGGTCATCGCTATCTCGATGCCATCAGCTCCTGGTGGGTCAACCTGTTTGGTCACGCTAACCCCCGTATCAACGCTGCGCTCAAAGACCAGCTCGATACGCTCGAACACGCCATGCTCGCCGGCTGCACCCACGAGCCCGCCATTGAACTCGCCGAGCGCCTCGCTACCCTCACGCAAAATACCCTCGGGCACGCATTCTTCGCATCCGATGGCGCCTCGGCCGTCGAAATTGCCCTGAAGATGAGCTTCCACTCCTGGCGCAATCGCGGCTTCGCCGACAAGCAGGAATTCGTCTGCATTGCCAACAGTTATCACGGCGAGACCATCGGTGCTCTCGCCGTCACCGATGTCGCCCTGTTCAAGGATGCCTACGATCCGCTGATCCGTCATGCTCATGTCGTCGCATCGCCTGACGCGCGGCAAGCGCAACCCGGCGAAAGCGCAGCCGACGTCGCGCGTCGTGCGCTTGAGAGCGTGCGCGCCCTGTTCGAGTCACGCAGCACGAAGATCGCCGCGCTGATCATCGAGCCGCTCGTGCAGTGCGCCGCCGGCATGGCCATGCACGATCCGTCGTATATCGCCGGTCTGCGGGCGCTCTGCGATCAATACGGCGTGCATCTGATCGCCGATGAAATCGCCGTCGGCTGCGGTCGTACCGGCACCTTCTTCGCCTGCGAACAGGCCGGCATCTGGCCGGATTTCCTTTGTCTGTCGAAAGGCATCAGCGGGGGCTATCTGCCGCTGTCCATCGTGCTGTCGCGCGACGAAATTTTCCAGGCTTTCTACGACGACGATACGGCCCGCGGCTTCCTGCATTCGCATTCGTACACGGGTAATCCTCTCGCGTGTCGCGCCGCGCTCGCCACCCTGGATCTGTTCGCCAGCGATGACGTGCTCGCGGTCAACGCAAAGAAATCCGCCACGCTGCGTACGGCGCTCGCACCGCTTGCTGAACATCCGCACGTACGCAATCTGCGTCAGTGCTGCACGATCTTCGCGTTCGATGCAGTGATCTCCGATGCGCAACAGGCTAAAGCATTCTCACGCCGCTTCTTCCAGAACGCCTTGCAGCGCGAACTGCTGTTGCGGCCCATTTCGACCACCGTGTATCTGATGCCTCCGTACATCCTTAGCGACGACGAACTCGCGTTGCTCGCCGCCAGAACCCTTGAGACCTTCGACGCCACGCTCGCGGAGGCCGTATGATGCCGTTGCTCGACATGCTCCAGCAAGGCCTGCAGGACCTCGACGCGCAGGGACTGCGGCGCAGGCGTCGCATCGCCGATACGCCGTGTGGCGCACACATGACGGTCGACGGCCGCGAGATGATCGGCTTTGCCAGCAACGACTATCTCGGCCTCGCCGCGCATCCTCTGCTGGTGGCTGCGATTGCTGAAGGCGCGCGGCGCTATGGTTCGGGCAGCGGTGGCTCGCATCTGCTCGGCGGCCATTCGCGTGCACACGCCAAACTCGAGGACGATCTGGCGGGTTTCGTCGGAGGCTTTGTCGATGCGCCGCGCGCGCTGTACTTCAGCACTGGCTATATGGCGAATCTCGCCACGCTTACCGCGCTCGCGGGGCGTGGCACCACGCTTTTCTCCGATGCTCTCAATCACGCCTCGTTGATCGATGGCGCGCGGCTTTCGCGCGCTGACGTGCAGGTCTATCCGCACGCCGACGCCGAAGCCTTGAGTGCCATGCTGGAAGCATCGGACGCGACCGTAAAGCTGATCGTGTCCGATACGGTGTTCAGCATGGACGGCGACGTCGCCCCTCTGGCGCGTCTGCTCGAACTCGCGGAGCAGCACGGCGCGTGGCTCGTCCTCGACGATGCACATGGCTTCGGCGTGCTCGGACCGCAAGGGCGCGGCGCCATCGCTCATGAAGCGCTGCGCTCGCCCAACCTGATTTCCATCGGCACGCTCGGCAAAGCAGCCGGAGTGTCGGGCGCTTTCGTCGTGGCCCATGAGACCGTCATCGAATGGCTGGTGCAGCGGGCACGTCCGTATATTTTTACCACCGCTTCGGTGCCGGCTGCTGCGCATGCTGTGTCGGCGAGCCTGCGCATCATCAGTGGCGATGAAGGCGATGCGCGGCGCGCGCATCTGCAGAAACTGATCGAACGCACCCGTGCGATGCTTAAAGCCACGCCGTGGTTGCCGGTCGATTCGCACACTGCCGTTCAACCGCTCATCATCGGTGCGAACGATGCAACGCTTGAAATCGCCGCCACGCTCGAGCGTGACGGTCTTTGGGTGCCAGCGATCCGTCCGCCCACCGTGCCGGCCGGCACGTCGCGGCTGCGCGTCTCGTTGTCGGCCGCTCACTCGCAGGCGGATCTCGATCGCCTTGAAGCAGGCTTGCAGCGGCTCGGTAGAGGTGCGGCATGAGTACGGCGCGCTCCGTGTTCGTCACCGGCACCGATACGGAAATCGGCAAGACCTTGGTCTCGGCGGCACTGCTGCGCGGCTTCGCGCGCGAAGGATTGCGCGCCGCTGCGATGAAGCCGATCGCCGCAGGTGCCTTCGAGATGGATGGCGTGTGGCACAACGAAGACGCTGATCAGCTCGACGCTGCGTCCAGCGTGCTTCTTCCCCCAGACCTTCGTACACCGTATCTTCTGAAAGCGCCGGCTGCACCGCATATCGTCGCCGCTCAGGAAAACGTCACGCTCGATATCGGCCGCATCGTCGATTGTCACGCGCAGGCACTGCAGCTTGCAGACGTGGTGGTCGTGGAAGGCGTCGGCGGGTTCCGCGTGCCGCTTACCGATACGCAGGACACAGCGGATCTCGCCTGTGCGCTGAACCTGCCGGTCGTGCTCGTGGTCGGCATGCGGCTCGGCTGTATCAGCCATGCGTTGCTCACCGCTGAAGCGATCGCCGCGCGCGGCTTGCATCTGGCGGGCTGGGTCGCGAACCGCGTCGATCCGGAGATGGGCTTCGCGGACGAAAACATTGCCGCGATCCGTAGCCGGCTCGATCGCCAGTACGACACACCGTTGCTTGGCATCGTCCCGCATCTGAAGTCGATTTCGGCCGATGCGGCAGCTGATGCCATCAACACCTCCATGCTATTGCAGACGCTGCGTGCAGCGCAGCTCTGAACCCACTTCATCTCCATCCATGAGGATTGACGATATGACCCAGCTTCACCTCGACCGCCCGCAAACAGACTCGACCGTTGCCAACGCCGCCACCGCAGCGGCGCCGGCCGCACGCTATCGCGTCGCCGACATCATTGCGTTGTACGAACTGCCGTTCAACGATCTGATGTTCCGTGCGCAGCAGGTGCACCGTGAGCATTTCGATGCGAACACCGTACAACTGTCGACGCTACTGTCCATCAAGACCGGCGGCTGCGAGGAAGACTGCGCGTACTGCCCGCAGTCGGTGCATCACGACACGGGACTTAAGGCAGACAAGCTGATGCCGGTCGACGAGGTGCTCGCCGCTGCACGCGTTGCCAAAGACAACGGCGCGACGCGCTTCTGCATGGGCGCGGCCTGGCGTAATCCGAAGGACCGTCACCTCGAGCCGATCAAGGACATGATCCGCGGCGTGAAAGCGATGGGCCTCGAAACCTGCGTGACGCTCGGCATGCTCGAGACGCACCAGGCGCAAGGGCTGCGCGACGCGGGTCTCGATTACTATAACCATAACCTCGATACGTCGCCGGAGTTTTACGGCCAGATCATCTCGACGCGTACCTATCAGGACCGTCTCGACACGCTGGAACGCGTCCGCGATGCAGGCATCAACGTGTGTTGCGGCGGCATTGTGGGTCTAGGCGAATCGCGCCGCGAACGTGCGGGCCTGATCACGCAACTGGCCAACATGGACCCGTATCCGGAATCGGTGCCGATCAACAATCTGGTGCAGGTCGAGGGCACACCGCTCACCGGCACTGAAGCGCTTGACCCGTTCGAATTCGTACGCACGATCGCCGTTGCGCGTATCACGATGCCGCGCGCGATGGTGCGTTTGTCGGCCGGACGCGAGCAGATGAATGAGGCATTGCAGGCGATGTGCTTCCTGGCAGGTGCGAATTCGATTTTCTACGGCGATCAATTGTTGACTACCAGCAATCCGCAGGCTGAGGCGGATCGCAAGCTGCTTGAGCGTCTTGGGATTCGGGCGGAGGCTGCGCAACAGATGCCGTTGGACAAGAGCGGCTGCGAACATGGTTGCGACGGGCATTCTTCCGCTGCGAATTGAGCGTCAAACCAGCGCGTGCCTCACCGCCTCCACTGGCTCCTCGCGAAACCTCAGCGGCGCGGCGCAATGCACGAGCGTATCGACGAAATACTTCGCCCGCGGCCACGGCCCAAACCCTGCCGCCGTGTTGATATGCCCGGCATCCCCAAGATTCACAAACGCGCTGCCAAACCGCTGCGCCAGCTCGCGTGAACCGGCCAGCGGCATCCATGGATCGGTCTCGCTGCCGATCAGGATCGACGGCACCCCGAGCCGGCGCGCCTCGAAATGGCCAGCGAAGGTGAATTTTTCTGGGCTGGCCGGCGCGACAAACAGCACGCCCGCCACGTCGCCCACATACGACGCCTGCTGCAACGCATGCGCCGCCGCAAGGCAACCGAAACTGTGCGCCGCCAGCACGAACGGCCCGCGTTCGCGCGCGAGCAGTTCGCGCACCGAGCGCGCCCAGCCCGCCAGATCCGGTGCGTCCCAATCCGCCTGTTCAACGCGCAGCGAGCGGGCGAACTGCCGTTCGAGCCAGGTCTGCCAATGCGCGCCCTCGCTGCCGTGCAGGCCCGGTACAGTCACGAGCCGTGGTGGCCACGTCGATTTGCTGCATGAAAGCATGATTCTCCTCGCTGCCGGAATCCGGAAACCTATTGTGGAGCGGGGCCCTGCGGACACGAACCAACTTTTTCTCATTTGCTTATTGGGCGTCCAATCCGGGACACGCGCCGGGGACGCATGGGGGCGCTCATCCGGACGCCCAGGCCCAATCCGCACGCGATTGGCCTCGAAAAAGTAGAATGAAGCCTGTCCAAAAACGGAGGAGGCCCCATGTCGCAAACGTCATCTGTCCAGCCACGAGCGCTGCAGCCGTTCCATCTGGCGTTTCCGGTCACCAGCCTGGAAAACGCACGCGCCTTCTACGGCGACCTGCTCGGCTGTCCGGAAGGACGCAGTTCGCCGGAATGGGTCGATTTCGATTTTTTTGGCCACCAACTTGTCGCGCATCTCGCGCCCAATGAAACCGGCCGTGCCGGCGTCAATGCTGTAGATGGCGACGACGTTCCCGTGCGCCATTTCGGCGTCGTGCTAAGCACGGACGACTGGCACGCACTCGCAGACAGGCTCAAGGCAGCCGGCACCGCGTTCATCATCGAGCCGCATATCCGTTTCAAAGGCGAAGTCGGTGAACAGGCCACCATGTTCTTCCTCGACCCTTGCGGCAACGCGCTCGAATTCAAGGCCTTCAAGGACATCAGCCGCCTGTTCGCCAAGTGATGCACGCACCGATCGCATGAAGATACTTTTCTACACGCCTCAGCCTGAAGCCGCGTCCTGGCTACACGATTTCACCCGTGCGCTGCCCGAGGCCGAACTGCGTGAATGGCAACCGGGCGACACCGCGCCGGCTGATTTCGCCGTCGTCTGGCGGCCGCCGCGCGAGATGCTGGCAGACCGCAAGGGGCTGCGTGCCATCTTCAATCTCGGCGCGGGCGTCGATGCGATTCTCGCACTCGAGCGCGCGCATCCCGGCACCCTGCCGCGGTCCGCACAACTCGTTCGTCTCGAAGACGGCGGCATGGCCCCGCAAATGGCCGAATACGTGACGCATGCCGTGCTGCGCTACCTGCGCCGCTTCGACGAATATGAAACGCTGCAAGCGGAACGCCGCTGGAAAGTGCTCGATCCCCATCCGCGCGACACCTTCACCGTCGGCGTGCTCGGCCTGGGTGTGCTCGGTACCCACGTGGCCCGCGCGCTGGTCCCGTTTGGCATGCCTATGCGTGGCTATAGTCGCAGCGCGCGGCAAATCGAAGGCGTGCAGACTTTTGCTGGCGAGGCGCAGTTCGAGGCGTTCCTCAGCGACGTCAAGGTGCTGGTGAATCTGCTGCCGCACACTCCCGAGACGCATGACATGCTGAACCGGCGCACCTTTTCGAAGCTCGCGCATGGCGCCTATCTGATCAACGTCGCGCGCGGTGCGCATCTGGTTGAACAGGATCTGCTCGACGCGCTAGCCGACGGTCAGATTGCTGGCGCTACGCTGGACGTGTTCCGAGAGGAACCGCTGCCCGTCGATCATCTGTTCTGGCAGGAACCTCGCATCACGATCACCCCGCATAGCTCGGCGCAGACCTTGCGCGCAGAGAGCGTCGCCCAGGTCGCGCAAAAGATGCTCGCGCTGATGCGCGGCGAGCCGGTGAGCGGGGTCGTCGACATCGATCGCGGCTACTGAATTCCCGATACAACGCCGCCTCGTGCGGCAGGAGACCCATCATGGCCATGCCACAAGCCGTCAAAGTCGTCGAAGTCGGCCCACGCGACGGATTGCAGAACGAAAAGGACTTCGTTCCCACCGCGGTCAAGATCGAACTGGTCAACCGCCTGTCTGCGGCGGGTTTTCGCAACGTCGAGTCGGCCTCCTTCGTGTCGCCCAAGTGGGTGCCGCAGATGGCCGATGGCGCTGACGTCATGGCCGGCATCGAACGCCGTCCCGGCACGATCTATTCGGTGCTGACGCCGAATCTGCGCGGCTTCGAAGGCGCTCTCGCGGCACGCGCCGACGAAATCGTGATCTTCGGTGCAGCCAGCGAGGCGTTTTCGCAGCGGAACATCAACTGCAGCATCGCCGAGAGCATCGCGCGCTTCGAACCCGTTGCACAGGCCGCCAGGGAGCATGGCGTGCGGATTCGCGGCAGCGTATCGTGCGCGCTTGGCTGTCCGTATCAGGGCGAGGTACCGGTGTCGTCGGTGATCGACGTGGTGGAGCGGTTTGCGGCGCTCGGTTGCGACGAGATCGATATCGCCGACACGATCGGCGTGGGCACGCCAAGACGCACGCGCGAAGTCTTTGCTGCGGTCACCGAAGTGTTTCCGCGCGAGCAACTGTCGGGGCACTTCCACGACACCTACGGCCAGGCACTCGCCAACATCTACGCCGCGCTGCTCGAAGGGATCGAGATTTTTCACGCATCGGTAGCGGGGCTTGGCGGTTGCCCGTATGCGAAGGGCGCCACCGGTAACGTTGCCACCGAAGACGTGCTGTATTTACTGCAGGGCCTGGGTATCGAGACCGGTATTGATCTCGCTCAGGTCGTCGCGATCGGCGATTTCATCTCGACCTCGATCGGCAAGCCGAATAACTCGCGCGCTGGCAAAGCCTTGCTCGCCAAAGCACGCAGCGAACAAGGTTCCTGCGTTTAACCTCTCATCCACTGGAAAGCCCTTTATGACGGACAACGTTCCTCCCCACGCCGACGATCTCAACACGCTGCCGGATTCGGCACGCCGTGTCGCATTGCTGCTGCGTGAGCGCGGCCACACCGGACAGATCGTGATGCTGCCGGAAACCGGCAAGACTTCAGCCGAAGCCGCTGCAGGCCTTGGTTGCGAGGTCGCGCAGATCGCCAAATCGATCCTGTTTCGCCGCCGCGAAGACGACGCACCGGTGCTGGTGGTGGCAAGCGGCGCGAACCGCGTCGATGAGAAAAAGGTCGCGGCACAGGTCGGCGAGATTGGACGCGCCGATGCGAAGTTCGTGCGCGAAAAGACCGGCTATGCGATTGGCGGCGTCTGCCCGATCGGCCACGCCACGCCGCCGGTTACGCTGATCGATGCAGACCTGCTTACGCTCGACACTCTTTGGGCCGCAGCTGGCCACCCGCATGCGGTCTTCAATCTCTCGCCGCAAGAGCTGGTCGCGCTGACCGGCGCGCCGGTCGCCGACGTGGCGCTACGAGAAGCCGAATGACGACGGTAGGCACCGTGGACCAACAGGACGCGGTTGCACCCGTGCCGTCGCCGTGCATCAACGTGTGCCGGATGGACGAAGCGAGTGGCTGGT
Organism: Paraburkholderia sp. GAS82; assembly: GCF_050436285.1. NCBI lineage: Bacteria > Pseudomonadati > Pseudomonadota > Betaproteobacteria > Burkholderiales > Burkholderiaceae > Paraburkholderia > Paraburkholderia sp. GAS82. The sequence goes on along the minus strand of NZ_JBNDLX010000003.1, from coordinate 445,700 downwards.
GCGAAGGATGTCTGCGCACCATCGATGAAATCGCGTGCTGGTCCACCTACGACGACGTCACCAAAAGCGCGGTATGGGACGCGCTCGACCATCGCCACGCGCAGTGGATGGCGCAAAACCGGCAGGCTGCGAAATGAATGCGGCGCCGCGCATTGTGACGATCGGGGAGAGTTGTAGCTGCACGCTGACGTTGTCACCAGAGTCCGTCAAATCGTTCGCGACGCTCGTCAACGATCTGAACCCGCTGCATCACGACGACGCTTACGCTGAGCAAAGCCGCTTCGGAGGCCTGATTGCTTCCGGCACACAGCCTTCCGCGCATTTCATGGCGATGCTGGCGACGCACTTTTCGCAGTACGCGCAGCCGCTAGGCCTCGAGTTCGATATCAAGCTGAAGAAAGCGGTCCATGCGCAGGACACGTTGACGATGACGTGGCGCGTCCGTGACGCCTGGTGGAAGCCGAGCCTGAACGGCGACCTGACGCAACTCGACGGCTCCGTTGTGAACCAGCGCGGCGAGACGGTGCTGCTCGGCACCTCGACGATTCTCGTGATGGCGAAACCCGCGCAGGGTGATTCCGCAAAGTCCGCTCAGGAGTCCAACCCATCATGAATCTGCCGGCGTCGATCCAGGTGTTCGAGCGCGGCTGGTTATCGTCGAACAACGTGCTGCTGGTTGACGATGCCTGCGCCGCCTTCGTCGATACGGGTTACGCGACTCATGCGACTCAAACGCTGGCCCTGGTGCAGGCGGCGCTCGGCGAACGGCCGCTCGATCTGATCGTCAACACCCATCTGCACTCCGACCACTGCGGCGGCAATGCGTTACTGCAGGCAGCGTGGTCATGCCGCACAGCCATCCCCGCTGCTGAGACGGAAGCGGTGCGCAACTGGGATGAAGCTCACCTGACGTTTCGCGGCACGGGCCAGACCTGCGAGCGCTTCACCTTCACCGAAACAATCGCGCCCGGCATGCACCTCAGGCTCGGCGCGCTCGACTGGGAGGTGCTCGGCGCACCGGGACACGATCCACACTCGCTGATGCTCTATTGTGCGGAAGAACGCCTGCTGATCAGTGCAGACGCGCTATGGGAAAACGGTTTCGGCGTGATCTTTCCGGAACTCGATGGCGAAAGCGGCTTTGCGGAAGAACAGGCCGTGCTGGAAACCATCGCCACGTTAGACGTCCGCATGGTGATCCCGGGTCACGGCGCGCCGTTCACGAACGTCGCGCAGGCGCTGGAGCGGGCGTTTTCGCGGGTCGCATGGTTGCGTGCCGATCCGGCGCGCAACGCGAAGAATGCATTGAAAGTGCTGATCGTGTTCAAGCTGCTCGAAGTGCGGACCATGACCTTCGATGCGCTCGTACGCATGCTCGACAACGCCAGCACGATGCGCGCCGCTGCCGCCATGCTCAGACCGCGCGGCGAATGGCCGGCTCTTTTGCGCGGACTGATCGAAGAACTGGCAGTGCAAGGCGGTCCGCTGACGGTGGACGGTGAGCGCGTTGTCGCACGCGGCACCGTCACACGTAGCGCGTGATCAGCTCCGAAGAAAGCGTTAAGGGGAACGTAGGCATCGCCGCTCAACAAACGTCAAAAGCCGCCGCGCAAAAAAGAAAGCCGCTCGCCATAAATGGCGAGCGGCAGAATTCGGTCGACGTGATCATCGTCTGTGCAAATGATACCTGCGCGGGTTTTTTGGCCGCATCGGTGATTTCCCTACAAAAGGTTGACACTATCATCCCACGGCACGGAGGCACGGCGACTCAGGTCGGTGAATAACGGCGCTGCGGTACGAGGCGCCAGCCGAGGTTGACGCCCGCAGCGGCCAGCAAAATCAGCACGGCGCCGAACACCTGCACCCATGCGAGCTTCTGGCCGAATGCAACGCGATCGACAATGATCGCGACAACCGGATAGATGAACGAGAGTGCGCCGGTCATCGCAGTCGGCAACTTCTGGATCGCCCCGTAGAGCAGCACATACATGATGCCGGTGTTCACGATGCCGAGCGTCACGAGTTCAAGCCAGTGTGCGCCCGTGGTAGGCAGCGCATCGAAGCGCACAAACGGCGCCAGCATCAGCACGCCAAGCCCCACCTGAATCAGCGCGATCAGATGCGGTGGCGTGCCTTTCAGATGTTTGGTGATGATCGACGACACCGCGTACATGGCCGCCGCACCAACCGCATAGGCAATTCCTTCAAGGTACCGGCCCGGCATCGCGAGCACGGCGGGCTCAACCCGCACGACCAGCACGAGGCCACCGAACGCCACCAGCAGCCATGCAATCGTCGAGGCAGTGATGCGTTCGCGGAACACGACCGCACCGAGCGCGACCAGCATGAATGGCTGCGTGTTGTAGACAGCGGTGGCCATCGAAATCGACGCGCGCGAATACGCGGCAAACAGCAGCACCCAGTTGATGACGATCGCCACACCGCCGAACATTGCGAGACCCAGCATGCGCCAGGAGAAAAGATTGCGGCGGAACAGCCCTAACGCGGCGCAGACGAGGGCCAAAGTGGCGCCACCGAACACGCAACGAAAAAACACCACGTTGAACGCGCTCTGTTGCGACGACACGACCAGCCAGCCGATTGTCCCTGACATCAGCATCGCCACGGTCATCTCCGCCGCCCCGCGGCGTGTGGCGCTCCCGCGCATTTCATCGGCAGCCATCTTCGCTCTCCCAGGATTGATTACCTGAGAGTCAGTGTATTTAATCCGGATGATTGAATATATGGCTAAACTTAGGCATTCAATTGCACGGACCTAAGAATCGAAGGCAATCATGGCAAATCGCCTTACAACCAATCCCCCCGCTACGCTCGACGATACCGATCGGGCGCTGCTGGCGGCGCTCGCGGAAGATGCTCGCCAGCCGGTCAGCGAACTGGCGCGGCGGGTCGGCTTGTCCGCACCCAGTACCGCCGAACGTCTGCGGCGGCTCGAGACTCAAGGTGTAATCGAGCGCTTCACCGTGCAAATCGATCCGCGCGCGCTCGGCTACACGCTGCAGGCAATCGTGCGGGTGAAGCCGTTGCCCGGACAGTTACATCTGGTCGAAGACGTGATCCGCCGAATTCCGGAGTTCGTGGAGTGCGACAAGGTGACCGGCGACGACTGTTTTGTCTGCCGTCTGTACCTGCATTCGATCGAGCAGCTCGACGAAATCCTGTCGAAGGTGACGGAGCGTGCGGAAACCAGCACCGCCATCATCAAGTCGACGCCGGTCGCGCGCAGGCTGCCGCCGCTAGGCTGAGCGCGACCCGGCTACTGCTCGACGGCCTCGAAAAAGGAGAGCATCTCCGGGACCAGTTCCGCTGGCGCTTCCTCAGGGATGTAGTGCCCGCACGGCAACGCCCGCCCGCTGACATCGCGCGCCACCCGGCGCCATTCCGCGAGCGGCTCGAAACACTTCTCGATCACGCCCTCCTCGCCCCACAGCACGCGCAGCGGGCAGCCAATCTTGTGGCCGCGTTCGATGTCAGCGCGATCATGGTCGAGGTCGATGCTCGCCGACGCGCGGTAGTCCTCGCACATCGCATGCACCGCACCCGGCTGCCGCAACGCGCTGCGATAGGCGTCGAGCGCCTCGGGGGCGAACGGCGTCAACCCGGCGTGGCGGCTGCCCATCACACGTTCGACGTAGACGTCCGGATTGGCACCGATCAGCGTCTCCGGCAGCGGCTCCGGCTGGATCAGGAAGAACCAGTGGAAATACAGCGTGGCAAAGGTGCGGTCGGTGGCTTCGTACATGGCGAGCGTCGGCGCGATATCGAGCAGCATCAGACGTTCGACCGCTTCCGGATGATCGAGCGCCATCCGGTGTGCAACCCGTGCGCCGCGATCATGGGCGCAGACCAGAAAGCGTTCGTGGCCGAAGTGACGCATCACCGCGACCTGATCCGCCGCCATCGCCCGTTTGGAATATGCCGCGTGAGTGGCGTCGCTGGCCGGTTTCGCCGAGGCGCCGTAGCCACGCAAGTCGGTGGCGATCACGGTGAAATGCTGTGCGAGTTGCGCGGCGCACCGATGCCAGATCAGGTGCGTCTGCGGATGGCCATGCAGCAGCAAGAGAGGCGGCCCTGCCCCGCCCTTGACCCCGTAAATGTCGACGTCGCCCGCGGCGACCCGGAAGGGCGTGAAATCCTCGAAGGGCATAGCGAGAGTCTCTTGTCGTTGTTCGTGAAAGCATTGTAGGAGCGCTGTGTGTCCATACGGAGTGGTATAGGGCACGTAAGCGTAGAACCTGAACACTTCCTCCAACTGCACCATCGCTGCAATCGGGCAGGCATTCGCCTATAATCGAACGATCGTTCGCAAACTGCGCGGGCTTCATGGAGCCCGCTGGATTCCGAACGCAAGTCGCACAACACGCGCAGCAGCCATCACCGGCTCAAGCTGCGTCCTGTGCCACTACACTTCACATATGCCAGGCGTTCGACGCACGCCGGCTCGCCTGATAGGAGACTTGCGCCATGGCATTGCCCGCCGTCCTGCAGCACCTTGCGCTGCCCGTTGTTGCCTCGCCGATGTTCATCGTCAGCTACCCCGATCTGGTTCTCGCGCAATGCAAGGCCGGGATCGTCGGCTCGTTCCCGGCCTTGAATGCACGGCCGGCCGAGTTGCTCGACGAATGGCTCACGCAGATCCAGGCGTCGCTCGCTGAACACAAGGCAGCCCATCCGGACGCCGTGATCGGGCCGATCGCCGTCAACCAGATCGTCCATCAGTCGAACGTGCGGCTCGAGCACGACGTGCGCGTATGCGTCGAACACAAGGTGCCGATTTTCATCACCAGCCTGCGTGCACCGGCCAAGGAAATCGTCGACGCGGTGCATAGCTACGGCGGCATCGTGCTGCACGACGTGATCAACATCCGTCACGCTCAGAAGGCGCTGGAAGCGGGTGTCGACGGCCTGATCCTGGTCGCAGCGGGGGCGGGCGGCCACGCAGGCACGACCTCCCCGTTTGCGCTGGTGGGCGAAGTGCGGCGTATTTTCGACGGCCCGATCGTGCTGTCCGGCGCGATTGCCAACGGCGGTTCGATCCTCGCTGCGCAAGCGATGGGCGCAGACCTCGCATATATGGGCACGCGCTTTATCGCGACCCAGGAAGCGCATGCGGTGGAAAGCTACAAGCATGCGATCGTCAACTCGAGCGCCTCGGACATCATCTACACCAACCTGTTCACCGGCGTGCACGGCAACTACATCCGCGAAAGCATCGTCAATGCCGGACTCGATCCAGATGCGCTGCCGGCTTCGGACAAGACCGCGATGAATTTCGGCAGCGACAAGGCCAAGGCGTGGAAGGACATCTGGGGCGCAGGCCAGGGCGTCGGTCTGATGGACGACGTGCCGAGCGTCGGCGAACTGGTCGAGCGTCTGAAGAAGGAATATGACGACGCGAAGGCGCGGCTCGGGATTGCGCGTTGACCGGTGAGCGCGGCGCTTAGCTTACGGCCAGCGCCTTGATCTGCTCGAGCGATGGCCACAGCGCCTCGTTGGCAAAACGCGCCGCAAAAAAATCGACGAACGAGCGCACCTTCGCCGACAGATGGCGCCGGCTCGCATACACGAGGTGAATGGGCAGTTCGCGCGGCAGCGACTCGGCAACCAGCAGCGGCAGCAGGCGGCCGGTAGCGAGATCGTCGCCGATCACCTCGGTCCCGAGCATGGCGATTCCCGCGCCTTGCAGCACAAGCACGCGCTGCGCTTCCAGCTGATTGACGATCAGGTTGCCGGACAGACTGACGCGCGCCCCGCCATCGCCGTTGGACGTAACGAAATCCGGCGCCGATACACCGGCGTACTGCAGATAGTTGTGCCGCGACAGATCGGCCCGTTTCTTCGGCGTGCCATGCCGGCGCAGATACTCCGGCGAAGCGCACAGCACGAGGTGCGCGGTAGCAATCTGCCGCGCGATCAGCGAGGACGACTTCAGGCCGTGCGGCGAGGCCCGGATCGCGACATCGAAACCCTCGTCGATCAATTCGACTACGCGGTCCGACAAGGTCATATCCACGGTGACCTGCGGATACTGCGCCGCATAGTCGGCCACTGCGCTCATCACGTGACTCAGACCGAACGCCGATAGCGACGACACCCGCAGACGCCCCTGCGGCACGATGCTCGCGGCGCCGACCGCCTGCCCGGCTTCGTCGAGTTCGGTCAGCACCTGACTCAAACGCTCGTAGTACTCGCGCCCCGCCTCGGTCGGGGCGACGCGCCGCGTGGTGCGATTGAGCAGGCGCGCGCCGAGCTGCTGTTCCAGATGCATCACGTGTTTGCTCGCCATCGCCGCGGACATCTCCATGCGCTCGGCCGCGCCGACGAAGCTGCCCACTTCGACGACATGGCGAAACACTTTCATGCTGACGAGGGTATCCATGGCAATCGCTCACGAGAGGAATCAATCGACGCCATTTTGCCGTCTTTATCAAAGCAGCGTCAGCAAACCTCTGCCCGCGGTGCCGATTGATAAAGCTAAAAAGACAAACCCCGCCTTCTTCCGAAGGCGGGGTTTGCAAAGCACAACGAAACGCGTGACGACCCGAACCGGTCAGAACTTCGTGCGGATACCCACGCCGTAGGTCTGGCCCGAGGTCTGGCTGGTGAAGTGATCGTACATATAAGCCGCGTAGACATCGGTGCGCTTGGACAGCGGATAGTCATAGCCAATTGCAGCCGTTTGACGCGTCTGGTCCAGACCGCTGCCGTCGCGCGAGTACGCGAACGACGCCATGATCGAGCCGGGGCCCGCTGGAACCGTCACGCCGCCTTGTGCGGTGTTCACGTGCCAGCTGCCGATATCCTGCGCGTTGTACGTGTACATGTACTGGCCGAAGAACTTGACGTACTTCAGGTCGTAGGACAGGCCCAACTGAGCGACGCTCTGGCTCTTCATGCTCGCGAGCCCCACGCTTTGTGCGAGGCTGGTGAGATCGCCCGGGGCGTCGTTGAAGTTCACGTACTGATAAACGCCGGTTGCCGCGAACGCGCCGTGGAAGTACAGGAACTGGGCGCTCCACTTCTTCGCGCCGTTCTCACCCGCCGTATTGCCCAGGGCATACATGACGTTGGCGCTAAAGCCGTTGAAGTTCGGTGACGAATATTCCACCGCATTGTTCCAGCCCGAATCGCCGGCCACACCCTGGTCAGTGTTGTACGTCGGGAAGGTGCCGAGGCCGAGGTACGTATGCCACACCATCGGCGAGAATTCGTACGAGTCGACGAACGGGTTGAACAGGATCGTCGAGACGAACAGCGGCGTGGTCAGACGTCCGGCCGTGACCGTGCCGTACGGCGACTCGATACCGACATAGGCGTTACGCGAAAAGAACGTATCGCCCGTGAAGCGGCCGTAAGCGCCGTTCTGCGCGAGGAAGAAGCCTTCCAGAGTGAAGATCGCCTTGTAGCCGTTGCCCAGATCCTCCGCCCCCTTCAAGCCCCAGTAGGAGGTCGACATACCGCCGCCCGACACTTCTGCTGCGCCCTTGCCGTCCGGGAATTTCTGGTCGCCGACCCATTCGTCGACCTGACCATAAAGTTGCACGCTCGATTGCGCGAACGCCGACGATGCGCCCCCGGCCAGCAGGCAAGCGATGACGCTGGTCTTGAGAGTCGTATTGAGCGCACGGCGGAAATTTGTATTCATGGGTTCTCCTGTCTTTGTCAAAAGGGTGTGGCTGCTGTGCGGCGGGGAAGCTCGCGCTAACGGTTTCTCGGTCGTCCGTTAGATCAACGAGTTAATCTGGGCGGGACCATCTTTGCGGACCATTTTTGTGGACAAAAATATGGGTTGTTATTGCCGGTATATCGGTCCGATTAGTTTTGTCGTTTATCGGACTGATAAAGCGCGATTGGCTTTCGCTCGCACCTGGGGATATCTCGCCCCGCAACGGGCTGCAAGGCCCGCCAGGACTGCAACGCAAAGACAGATAACGGATCAGGGACCGCGCCGATGACGGCCGGCCTGGTGAAGGACAAAATTTGAAGGTTCAGTAAGGTGCCGTGCGTCGTGCTGTCATGAAAGTGTGGCGTGCATACGTCACTTGGACGGGCAGACAACGCACGGTATGACCGGGCGCAGGTTAGCTGACAGATTGAAAGCAGGAGAAAGTGGCTGGCGATGCCGTCCGCGTGACGGCGCGCAGGACGACCGGTCTCGAGCGAGCGGAGCGCGCAGGAGTCAACGAGGAGCGTTCAGGAAAAGGCTAGTTGCGGTAGGGCGACTGCCCCGGCGGCCGGTTCATATACTCCGGCGGGCGCGGGACGGGACGAGTGGCGCCGCGCTCTTCGTTATAGCGCGCGACGTCGGCGCGGATCGAACCGGCGCGCACCATCGTTTCGTCCTCGGGCGGACGTGGCACCGAGCGAACCTCGGTGCTCACGGTAGTAATCGCGCCGGCGTACTGGAATCCGCCGCGCGGATCCGCGCGGGCGTCGCCCCTGTAGCCGCCGTAGCCACCGGCGCCGTTGCCGGCAACGCGTGGCGATTGCGCGTTGGTGTAGCCGCCATGCGGTGTACCCGCGTTGCGCGCGACCCGGGCGTTGCGCTCAACTGATGCGCCACGCTCAGCGCGAGCGTCGTAAGCACGCGCATTATGCTGAGCGCCGGCATGAGCGAACCCGCCGCCGAAGCCACCGCCATGCGGTACTTGCGGCCCTCTGGCACAGGCGAGCGAACACAGCACAGTCAAGACTGCGCCCAACACCCAATGCCTGGTTCTCCACAACCCTGCGTCCACCATGATTCACCTGCCCGAAGACCCGCCTGAAGCCCGCCGTTCGAGCTGCGGCGAGGCTTGTTCCAGGATTTGCGTACCCGCTGCGGTCGATCCGCAACTTATGCATCCCATTGGCCTTTGAGCAGTAATTTATGGGTCGGTCGGAGGGGTGTCGAGCCAAAAAGTGTTAGGCCTGATACTGCGTTGTAACACCATGTTACTGCGACGTTTTTGCGCGACAAACGTCTTGCGCAAGGGGCAAATCAGGGCCTCCTGATTACCACCTGGAACGCCCCGAAATGCCCTCGCGCAGCCGCTCCGCCAGGCGGGTTTCGACACACCTCGGAAGCGCAATCCTCATCAATCGATTCCGCAAATGAATTTGATTTTTTAATCACGATCCGCTATTAATGGTCCCTTCCCCCTACAGCAAACGCCACGTGCCGCCACGCACGCGTGTCTGTATTTCCGCGTTACCCGCATCACCCGAATTGAGTTGAGATTGCGAAATGGCTCGCCCGAAACTGCTTCCCGATAACTTCACGCTGTGCCTCGTCGGCACGGTGATCTTCGCCAGCCTGCTGCCCGTGCACGGGCAGGCAGCCGTCTGGTTCAACTGGCTGACGAATTTCGCCGTCGGGCTGCTGTTTTTTCTGCACGGCGCCAAGCTCTCACGCGAAGCGATCGTGGCGGGCGCGACCCATTGGCGTCTGCATATCGTCGTCCTGCTAAGCACGTTTGCGCTGTTTCCATTGCTCGGGCTCGCGCTCAAACCGCTCCTTTCGCCCCTTGTTACGCCTGCGCTCTACGCCGGCGTCCTCTTCCTCTGTACGCTGCCATCGACGGTCCAGTCGTCCATCGCGTTCACTTCGATTGCCAAAGGCAATGTGCCGGCTGCCGTGTGCAGCGCCTCGGCTTCGAGCCTGCTCGGTATCTTCATTACGCCGGCGCTCGTCAGCCTGGTCGTCACGAACCAGGCGGCCGGCGGCACGTCCGCATGGCACACGGTCTGGAATATCGTGCTGCAACTGCTGGTGCCGTTCGTGGCGGGGCAGTTGCTGCGCCCGATGCTCGGCAAGTGGATCGAGCGCCATCGCAGCGTGACGAAGTTCGTCGATCAGGGTTCGATCCTGCTGGTGGTGTATGGCGCCTTCAGCGAGGCCGTCACGGAAGGCCTGTGGCGCCATACTTCGCTGGGCGCACTGGGTGGCCTCGTGCTCATCAACGCTGTACTGCTGGCGCTTGCGCTGGCCGTCACGATGTTCACGAGCAAGCGGCTCGGCTTTAATCGCGCGGACCAGATCACCATCATCTTCTGCGGTTCGAAAAAGAGTCTCGCCTCCGGCGTGCCGATGGCAAAGGTCATCTTTGCTTCGCACGCGGTGGGGGCTGCCGTGCTGCCGCTGATGCTGTTTCACCAGATCCAGCTGATGGTATGCGCCGCTCTCGCGCAGCGCTGGGGCGCGCGCGATACGAGCGCTGAAACTCGCGCTGCCGCAGAGGACCACCCCGCGGCGGCCGTTGCGCGACGCTAACGCGCCAAACCTGTCGAACAAAAGATTCATAAAGCGCCCTCCCTGAGCCTGTCTGAACAAAGCCGCCTTCGCGCGGCTTTTCCGCTATTTCACGCCGAAATGCTCGCGCCGTCGCCCTGGCCTGATGGCATAGGCGCAATGCAAATAAAAACGGCCGGGTGAACCGGACTCCATCCCGTCCGCGCCAGGATACGGCGCGGGCGCACCACGTCAGTGCGCCTTGTCATTAAAAATTCACTTAATTTCCCTGCGGCGTTGCCGATAAGCCGAGGGTTCACCGCTTTGGCCGAATGCCATGCCACTTCGCTCGCCCCCTCGTTCTGCCGCGCCCAGCATCGAGGATTTGATCGCCCGACGTGATTTGTCCGCAGTATTTCAACCGATCGTGGATTTCGACGACGGGGCGATCCTGGGCTACGAAGGACTGATTCGCGGACCTGCCGGCTCGCCGCTGGAGACACCATTCGCGTTGTTCGCCTTGGCCAACACCGAGGGCCGCGTGCTCGAACTGGAGCGCGCCGCCGCGCTCATCTGCGTGCGGGCATTCGCGCAGTCGGCCTGCGAGGGCAAGCTGTTTCTGAATTTCAGCGCGGGTGCGCTGCGCCAGCTCGCCGAGGCACGCGAGGATACCCTCGGGCTGCTGCGGCAAGCGGGCGTGGACCCAGAGCGCATCGTGATCGAGCTGACGGAACAAAGCGCGATTCCCGACATCGGCCAGTTCCTGTCGGCACTGACGAGCTTGCGCACAGCCGGCGCGCAATTCGCGCTCGACGACTATGGCACCGCGAATGCCAGCATGAATCTGTGGGTGCGCCTGCGGCCGGACGTCGTGAAGATCGACCGGTTCTTTATTCACGACATCGCGAGTGACCCGCTGAAGTTCGAGGCCGTGCGCGCCATGCAGCAGTTCGCCAGCGCGAGCGGCGCAAAGCTGGTAGCCGAGGGCATCGAAAACGAAGCGGATCTGATCGTGCTGCGCGACATGGGCATCAACTGCGGGCAGGGTTATTTCTTCGGCCGCCCTAATGCAAAGCCGGCTCGCATGGTGACGGACGACGCCCGCAAGGCGATTCGCGCCGGGCACATTGCTGTATTTCCGGAAGCAACACGCGCGGTCAGCGCATCACCTTCGGGCGGCATGGCGTCGGCCAAGATGATGGTGCATGCGCCTGCGTTGCCGCGCGAGGCCACCAACAACGAGGTGCTCGAACTGTTCAACCGCTTGCCTGATCTGCACGCGGTCGCCGTGGTCGAAAACGACGAGCCAGTGGCGTTGATCAACCGGCGCGCCTTCATGGAGCGCTACGCCTTGCCGTACCACCGCGAGCTATTCGGCAAGCGCCCCTGCCTGCTGTTTGCGAACGCATCGCCGGTGATCATCGAAAAATCGATGACGGTCGAACAGATGGCCAAGCTGCTAGCGAGCGACGACCAGCGGTATCTCGCCGATGGCTTCGTCATCACCGACAACGGTAAATACGCGGGCCTCGGCACCGGCGAGAACCTGGTGCGTGCGGTCACCGAAGTGCGCATCGAAGCGGCGCGCTACGCGAATCCGCTGACCTTCCTGCCCGGCAACATTCCGATCAGCTCGCACATCGCGCGGCTGCTCGGCCACGACGCCGGGTTCTACGCCTGCTATGTCGACCTGAACCATTTCAAGCCCTTTAACGACCAGTACGGCTACTGGCAGGGCGACGAAGTGCTGAAGTTCGCGGCCGCCGTGCTGGCCGACGTGTGCGATCCCACCCGTGACTTTCTCGGCCACGTGGGCGGCGACGACTTCCTGATCCTGTTCCAGAGCGACGACTGGCGCGAGCGCGTATTGCGCGCGATCCAGCTGTTCAACGAAGGCGCGCAACGCTTCTACGCGCCCGAGGACCGGCTCGCGGGCGGCATCCACGGCGAAGACCGGCGTGGCAATGCGACCTTCTTCAGCTTTGTGACCATGGCGATCGGCTGCGTGCACATTGAGTCCCATGTCGGTCCGACGCTGTATAGCAGCGAGGAAGTCGCCTCGGTGGCGGCGCTCGCAAAGCGGCGCGCGAAGCAGGACCCGGGCGGATTCGTGCTGATCGGGGCGGATGAGAGCGACGCGCTGTTGCAGGGGCATACCGACGCGCGCCACGCGGCGTTCGACTGAGACGACGGCCGCCACGCCTGCTCGACCGAGGGGCGCCCCGGACATCGGCTTTCGCAAGAGCAGCGGTTCGGTAGCCTCGCGCTGTCGACTGCGGCGCTTCAACCCGCCGGACAATGCTTCGGATTCCTACTATTCACCCCTAAAAACTCACCTTTCCCGGAAATTCAGCCTCATGTTTAGTTGATTTTACTAAACATAATGAAACCGCCTTTATTCCTTATATACGGGTATTTACGCGTACCGATTCGCGTGAGTGCAGGGATATTTCCGCCAGTTTTACTATACAATCCCCCGAAATCAACTTAGCCAGCGGCCAGCACTGCGCTCGCCGCTCACCCAGATGGCCACAACCATCCGCGATGTCGCCCGCGCCGCCAGCGTGTCGATCGGCACCGTCTCCCGCGCGCTGAAGAATCAGCCAGGCCTCTCCGACGCCACCCGCCTGCGGGTCGTCGAGGCCGCGCGTCAGCTCGGTTACGACCCGGCCCAGTTGCGCCCGCGCATCCGCCGGCTGACCTTTCTGTTGCACCGCCAGCACAATAATTTCGCCGCCAGCCCGTTCTTCTCGCACGTGCTGCACGGCGTCGAAGATGCCTGCCGCGAGCGCGGCATCGTGCCGTCCGTGCTGACTGCAGGACCCACGGAAGATGTGATCCAGCAGATGCGCCTGCACGCGCCCGACGCGGTCGCCGTCGCCGGCTTCGTTGAGCCTGAAACGCTCACCACGCTCGTCGCCATGCAGCGACCGCTCGTCCTGATCGACCTGTGGGCGCCGGGGCTGCGGTCAGTCAACCTCGACAACGCGGCCGGCGCGGCGCTGGCGATGCGCCATCTGTTCCAGCACCGCTACAAGCGCATCGCCTTCATCGGCGGCTCGCTCGCCCATTTCAGCATCGCGCAGCGTGCGCTCGGCTACCGGCGCGCGTTCTTCGAAGCGGGTCTGCTGTTCGACCCGTCGCTTGAAGTGACCATCGACGCCGGGCTCGACCCCGACACCGGCGCCGCGCTCGCCATGCAACGCGTACTCGATGCACCCGGCGAGCGTCCCGACGCCGTATTTGCCTACAACGACGCCGCCGCGCTTGCCGCGCTGCGCGTCTGCCTCGCACGTGGCCTGCGCGTTCCGCAGGACATCGCGATCATCGGTTTTGACGACATCCCTGCCGCCGCTCACGCCACCCCGCCACTGTCGACGATCGCCGTCGACAAGGAAGCGCTCGGCCGGCGCGGCGTCGAACTGCTGCTTGAAGAGTCGCCCACGCAACTCGAAGTCCACCTGCCCGTTCATCTCATCGCACGTGCCAGTACCTCGGTGAAAACACCATGACACAATCCGATCAGCTTCAACCCGACCATTCCGATCACGCAGGCGCCGCGACGCCCAAGGCGCCCGCTGTCGCCAGCTTCCGCGAGCGCGAATTTCTGCTCTCGCACATCCAGGACACCTTGCGCTTCTACGCGCCCAACGTGTTCGACCCGAGCGGCGGCTTTTATCACTTCTTCAGCGACGACGGCTCGATCTACAACCGCACGACGCGGCATCTCGTCAGCAGTTGCCGCTACGTGTTCAACTACGCGATGGCGTATCGCGAGTTCGGCGATCCGCAGCACCTCGAATACGCGCGCCACGGTCTGAATTTCCTGCGCGACGTGCACTGGGACGCCGAACTCAAGGGCTACGACTGGGAGTTCGACTGGCGCGACGGCACCAAGCACGTACTCGACGCCACCCGTCATTGCTATGGACTCGCCTTCGTGCTGCTGGCCTATTCGCATGCCGCGATGGCCGGCATCGAAGAAGCGAAGCCGATGATCGGCGCCACCTTCGAGCTGATGGAGCACCGCTTCTGGGATGCCGCCGCCGGCCTCTACGCCGACGAAGCGACGCCCGACTGGCGCGTGAGCTCGTACCGCGGCCAGAACGCCAACATGCACACCACCGAGGCGTTGCTCGCCGCCTATGAGGCAACCGGCCATCTGGTGTATCTGGATCGTGCGGAACGTGTGGCGTCGAACATCACGCTGCGTCAGGCCAAGCTCTCCCAGGGTCTCGTGTGGGAACATTTCCACGCAGACTGGTCGGTTGACTGGCACTACAACGAGGAAGACAGCTCGAACATTTTCCGTCCGTGGGGTTTCCAGCCCGGTCACCAGACAGAGTGGGCGAAGCTTCTGCTGATCCTCGAGCGCCATCGCCCGCTGCCGTGGCTGTTGCCGCGCGCCATCGAACTCTTCGACGCCGCCATGACGCACGCCTGGGACGACGATCACGGCGGCCTCTACTACGGCTTCGGCCCGGACGGCACGGTCTGCGATCACGACAAGTATTTCTGGGTCCAGGCTGAGACCTTCGCGACGGCCGCGCTGCTCGGCAAGCGCACCGGCAACGAACGCTTCTGGGACTGGTACGACGAGATCTGGTGCTATAGCTGGACGCACTTCGTCGACCACAAATACGGCGCGTGGTATCGGATCCTGACCTGCGACAATCGCAAGTACAGCGACGAAAAAAGCCCGGCCGGCAAGACCGACTATCACACGATGGGTGCATGCTACGAAGTGCTGATGCATGCACTGCCGCACGCCCCATCCAACACAACTGAATCCGCACGGTGAGCACCATGAGCGCGAGCACTGAACTTCCCCTCTTCGTTTCGCCCGGCGACATCCTGACCGACCTCGTGCGTACCGGCGACTCGCAATGGCTATCGCGCCCAGGCGGCGCGGGCTGGAACGTCGCCCGCGCGGTCGCCCGGCTCGGCCTGCGGACCGCCTGCGTCGGCTCGCTCGGCACGGACAATTTCTCCGACGAACTCTGGGACGCCAGCGTCGCTGCCGGTCTCGACATGCGCTTCATGCAGCGCGTAGAACGACCGCCGCTGCTGGCGATCGTTCATCAGACGCATCCGCCGGCGTACTTCTTCATGGGTGAGAACGGCGCCGACCTGGCCTTCGATCCCTCGAAGCTGCCGGAAGGCTGGATGGGCCAGGTGAAGTGGGCGCACTTCGGCTGCATCAGTCTCGTGCGCCAGCCGCTCGGCAACACGCTCGCCACGCTTGCCGCGCAGTTGCGCGAACGCGGCGTGAAGATCAGCTTCGACCCGAATTACCGCAATCTGATGGCGCACGGCTATGAGCCGACGCTGCGCAAGATGGCCGCGCTCGCCGACCTCATCAAGGTCTCGGACGAAGACCTGGGCCTGCTGTTCAAAACCAGCGAAGCCGACGCGCTCGCCCAGCTGCGAGCGATGAATCCGAAGGCGACCGTGCTCGTCACGCGTGGCTCGGAGAGGGCCACGCTGATCGACGGCGACACGATCATCGAAGCGCAACCGCCGCGTGTCGAAGTGGCGGATACGGTCGGCGCGGGCGACGCGTCGATTGGCGGCCTGCTGTTCAGCCTGATGACGGCGCCACAACGCGGCTGGCCGGAGCATCTCGCCTTCGCGCTGGCAGCCGGCGCGGCCGCCTGCCGTCATGCCGGAGCGCACTCGCCGTCGCTCGATGAAGTGGTGGCGTTGCTGCAGGGGTGAGCTGCGCGGCGCGCCGACATTTGGCGCGCAAACCAGGGTGTCACACAGATGGCCGGTGAGTCCCGAATCGGCGTGCTAGGATGGAATCTCCCCCTTGCTGGAGAAGCATCATGGAGGACGTCACCTACACCAAAGGACTCTACACGGCCGTTGCCACTGTGCAACCGGCAGACGGTGGAGCGTACCGCGGTTTCGTCACGCTCTCGCGCGACGAGGGCGGCGAGCTGGAGAACACAGTCTACGAAGTCGAGGCCACCTCGACCACCGAGGAAGAAGCCCTCGAAGAAGCCAAAGCGCTGGCTCACCGCATCCTCGGCGAAATCGAATTCTAGGCAGGCACCCCACATGCTGGTGTCTTGGTGCCGGCAGCACGTTCGCGCTGCGTGGCGCTTTCCTGGAAACAACCGGCTGGAGGCGATAATGGCTGAACAGCTCTTCCTCTACGGCGTGTACTCGATCCACGTGCGCCCCCTCGAGTTACAAGGTGCGCGATGGGATGCGGAATTTGAAATCCGTCATCTCGAACGCGCGGTGCAGGCGTGGAAAACGGTCGGCGGCGACGCCGGCTACGCCGGTGAAACCGAAGCGATTGAAGCGGCCCATCAACAGGCCGTCGCGGATATCGAACACGGCGCTGGAATTCCGAAACCGCGCACTTTCCCGTGATGGCGTGAGTTCGCACGAGGCGGACTGAGGCCGCATTGCGACGCGCGGTGAAGTGCCCAAAATCTGCAAGGGCACGCCGTGCGGCGTGCTACGCTTTGCGCGTTTTCATGCCGACAAACACGCAATGGCCACCAATACGTCAGACCGCACGAGCGGCCCAAGCTCAGGCCCGACCCCTGGCCCCGGCTCCATGCCCGGCACCGGCGCAGGCACCCACTCGGCCGCTGCGGACGCCGAGGCCACGTCGCGCAAGCGGCTGCCTCGTGGCAGCCGCGAGATTCCATTCGGTTCGCGCACGATCATTGCGCACGGCATGCCGGTCCGCTTCTGGCAGGACATTTACCACAGCGCGCTAGTGGTCAAATGGCCGGTGTTCTTCGTGTCGCTGGCGTTGATGTTCCTGCTGCTCAACGCCACGTTCGCTTCCCTCTACATGCTCGGCACGAAGCCGATTGCCAATCAGTTTCCCGCCGGCTTCGGCGGCGCGTTCTTCTTCAGCGTCGAAACGCTCGCGACAGTCGGCTACGGCGACATGCATCCGCAGACGGTCTACGCCCACTGGATCGCCACGCTCGAAATTTTCGTCGGCATGTCAGGCATCGCCTTGGCGACCGGCCTGATCTTCGCGCGCTTCTCGCGGCCGCGCGCCAGGATCATGTTTTCGCGCTACGCCGTAGTGCGGCCTATCGACGGTCACATGACACTGATGGCGCGCGCGGCGAACGGCCGGCAGAACCTGATCGCCGAGGCGCACGGCAGAATGCGCCTGATGCGCGTCGAAACCTCTCCCGAGGGCTACACGTTACGCAAGCTCTATGACCTGACGCTCGTACGCGATCAGCATCCCGCGTTTCTGTTTAGCTGGACCTTGATGCATATCATCGACGAGACGAGCCCGTTGTTCGGTGAGACGGCCGAGTCGATGAAGGCGCGCGAAGCGTCCTTGCTGATTTCCATCGAAGGCGCGGACGACCAGACCGCGCAAACCATGCAGGCACGTCATACCTGGGAAGCCGACGCGATTCGCTGGCAGTACAAGTACGTGGACCTGCTGCGTGAAGAAGAAGGGGTTAGCCATATCGATTACGTCCACTTCGACGAAGTCGAACCACTTGAACCCATGGCGCCGCCGGTCCCGGCCGCCGCGATCGACCCACGGGCGGTGCCGGGCGCGTAGGGTAAATAAGGCCCCGTTGGGTTCGATGGCAGATCTATCTCAAAACCGGCCGAATTCGCGAAGTACTTCACTGCTTTGCGTGAGCAAACCTAGAAACTAGCAATAATTTTCTCCAATCGGCGCTAAAAAATAGAGTCTCTTTCGACGCGAAGCCTTTGTGGTCCCCATCCACTTCGCGCGAACGCATAAAAACGGAGACTCACCATGACCGCCCGCTTGCCCATCGAAGGCACGCCCGCCCTCGCCGATTACAAGCTGACCGATAACCTCACCGCCACCCGCGGCCGCATTTTTCTGACCGGCACGCAGGCGCTGGTGCGTCTCGTGTTGATGCAACGCGCGCTCGACAAGGCGCGTGGCATGAATACGGCGGGCTTCATCAGCGGCTATCGCGGCTCGCCGCTCGGTATGGTCGATCAGCAATTGTGGAAGGCGAACAAACTGCTCGCAGCGAGCGATATCCGCTTCCTGCCGGCGATCAACGAAGAACTCGGTGGCACCGCCGTGCTCGGCACGCAGCGGGTCGAATCGGATCCGGAGCGCACCGTCGAAGGTGTGTTTGCGATGTGGTACGGCAAGGGTCCTGGCGTCGACCGCGCCGGCGACGCGCTCAAGCATGGCAACGCCTACGGCTCGTCGCCGCATGGTGGCGTGCTGGTGGTCGCGGGCGACGATCACGGCTGCGTGTCGTCGTCGATGCCGCATCAAAGCGACTTTGCAATGATGGCCTGGCATATGCCGGTGGTGAATCCGTCCAACGTCGCCGACATGCTGGAGTTCGGGCTGTATGGCTGGGCGCTGTCGCGCTTTTCGGGCGCATGGGTGGGCTACAAGGCAATTTCGGAAACCGTCGAATCGGGCTCGACGGTCGATCTCGATGCGCTGCAAACGCAATGGACCGCTCCGCAAGATTTCGTCGAACCCGCCGGCGGCCTGCATAACCGCTGGCCCGATCTGCCGAGTCTCACCATCGAAGCCCGGCTCGCGGCCAAGCTCGATGCAGTGCGCCATTTTGCACGCAGCAACAGCATCGACAAATGGATCGCACCGAGTCCGCACGCGAACGTGGGCATCGTCACCTGCGGCAAGGCGCATCTGGACCTGATGGAAGCGCTGCGCCGGCTCGATCTCACGGTCGCCGATCTCGAAGCGGCAGGCGTGCGGATCTACAAGGTTGGACTGTCGTTCCCGCTGGAGATGACGCGCATCGACACGTTCATCGAAGGTCTCTCCGAAGTGCTCGTGATCGAGGAAAAGGGTCCGGTCATCGAACAGCAGATCAAAGACCATCTGTACAACCGGCAGGACGGCGCACGTCCGGTGGTGATCGGCAAGCATGCGCAGGACGGGTCGTCACTGCTGTCGTCGCTTGGTGAGTTGCGGCCCTCGCGCATCCTGCCGGTGTTCGCGGACTGGCTCGCGCGGCACAAGCCCGCGCTCGATCGCCGCGAGCGCGTGGTCGATCTGGTCGCGCCACAGATTCTCTCGAACGCCGCCGACGCCGTGAAGCGCACGCCGTACTTCTGCTCCGGCTGCCCGCACAACACGTCGACGAAGGTGCCGGAAGGTTCGATCGCGCAAGCGGGTATCGGCTGCCACTTTATGGCCTCGTGGATGGAACGCGACACCACCGGCCTGATCCAGATGGGCGGCGAAGGCGTCGACTGGGCCTCGCATTCGATGTTCACGAAAACGCGTCACGTCTTCCAGAACCTCGGCGATGGCACGTATTTCCACTCGGGCATTCTGGCGATCCGCCAGGCAGTCGCGGCGAAAGCCACCATCACCTACAAGATTCTCTATAACGATGCGGTCGCGATGACGGGCGGTCAACCGGTCGACGGCAGCATCTCGGTGCCGCAGATCGCGCGTCAGGTGGAAGCGGAAGGCGTGTCGCGCTTTGTCGTGGTCAGCGACGAGCCGGAGAAATACGACGGTCATCACGACCTGTTCCCGAAGGGCACCACGTTTCATCATCGCAGCGAACTCGACGCGGTGCAGCGCGTGCTACGCGATATCGACGGCGTCACCGTGCTGATCTACGACCAGACCTGTGCGGCCGAGAAGCGTCGTCGCAGGAAGAAGGGCGAGTTTCCCGATCCGGACAAACGCCTCTTTATCAACGAAGAGGTTTGCGAAGGATGTGGCGATTGCGGCGTGCAATCGAACTGCCTGTCGGTCGAACCGGTTGAAACTGCGCTCGGCCGTAAGCGCCGCATCGACCAGTCGTCGTGCAACAAGGACTTTTCCTGCGTGAACGGCTTCTGTCCGAGCTTTGTGACGATCGAAGGCGGCAAGCTCAAGAAGGCCGCGGGCGTGGCATTCGATGCAGCGGCGCTGGCTGCGCGCGTCGATGCCCTGCCGGTGCCGGCCACCCAGCTCGACGCCGCACCGTACGACATTCTCGTGACGGGCGTCGGCGGCACGGGCGTCGTGACGGTGGGCGCGCTGATCAGCATGGCTGCGCATCTGGAGGGCAAGAGCGCTTCGGTACTCGACTTCATGGGCTTTGCGCAGAAAGGCGGCTCGGTGCTCTCGTTCGTGCGCTTTGCAGCACGAGATGAATGGCTCAATCAGGTGCGTATCGATACACAGCAGGCCGACGTGCTGCTGGCGTGTGACATGGTGGTAGGGGCGAGTTCCGATGCACTGCAGACTGTCCGTCACGGTCGCACACGGATTGTCGTGAATACCCATGCGATTCCGAATGCAACCTTCGTGCAGAACCCGGACGCGAACCTGCACGCCGGCGCGCTGATCGGCAAGATGCGTCACGCGGCGGGTGAAGAGCGTATGTCGGCATGCGATGCGCAGGCTCTCGCCACCCATTTCCTTGGCGATACGATCGGCGCGAACATCCTGATGCTCGGTTTTGCGTGGCAGCTCGGTCTGGTGCCGGTGTCGTTCGCCGCGATGATGCGCGCGATTGAATTGAACAATGTCGCAGTGCAGATGAATCAGCTGGCGTTTTCGATCGGCCGCCTCGCGGCGGCTGATCCGGCGGCACTCGAAGCATTGTGGCAAGCTCGGCACGGTGCGCTACAACCGGTGCGCATCGATACGGTGGATGAGCTGGTCGCGCATCGCGAAGCGCGTCTTGCTGTGTATGGCGGCGAGGCTTATGTGAAGCGCTATCGCGCGCTGGTGGATGCGGCACGGCGTGCCGAGGCGAGTGTCGGTGGAGCTTCGTCAGATGAGCGCGTGACGCGTGCAGTTGCGACGACTTTCTATCGACTGCTGGCTGTAAAGGACGAATACGAAGTGGCGCGCCTGCATACGGATAGCGCGTTCCGGGCGTCGCTGGAAGCGCAATTCGAAGGCGTCGCGGGCAAGGACTTCGGTGTGAAATTCAACCTCGCTCCGCCCACGTTGTCGAGCCCCAGGCATGGCGCGAATCCGGTGAAGAAGACATTCGGTCAATGGCTGTGGCCGGTGCTTGGCACAATGGCGAAATTCCGTGGGCTGCGCGGCACGATGCTCGATCCGTTTGGCCGCACACTGGAACGCCGGATGGAACGCGAACTGGCGGACGATTACGAAACCACCCTGCAACGAGCGTTTGCGAAGCTCGAGGCAGGTAATGTCGAGGAGGTCGTCAAGCTAGCGGATCTGCATGCTCGTGTGCGTGGATACGGGCATGTGAAGCTGGCGAATCTGGCCGGTGTGAAGCGTTCCGAACGTGAACTGGCTGCGAGGCTGCAGATCGAAGCGGCGACGGGCGCTGCGGTCAAGCAGGCGCTGGAAGAGGCAAAGGGTGCTGGAACCTTGCGAGGGATTCCGGTGGTTGTGGCGAAGTGAATCTGAAAAGGTGTGGGGCGCCGCGGGGGTGATTCGTCGCGAACATCAGGACAGGGAACGATCCTACGTCGCCTCCAGTGCAGCCCGCACACGCGCAATCTTCTGCGGATCCAGCGGCGCCAGACCATTCCCACCAATCCGCACGCCCGAGCCGAAATGCACCGCTTTGACGCGGGTGGCCTGAACGAATCCGGCCAAGGCATCCACCGTCAAACCTGCGCCAGCCAGCACAGTGCAGTGCGAACCCGCCGCCTGCTGCACCAGCGTTCGAATCATCTCTTCGGCTTGCAGCACCGACGGCTTGCCGCCCGAGGTCAGCACATTCGTGACCGCGTCGATCCCGAGCAGTACATCGAGCGCCTCATGCAGATCGCGGGTTTCATCGAACGCACGGTGGAACGTGATCGCAAGACCATCCGCCGCGTCGATCGCCCGCGCTAAACCCTCGCGGTCAATCTCGCCGTCAGGAGTCAGCATCCCGATCACCACGCCGTTCGCGCCCGCTGCGGCGACCGCCCGCACGTCGCGCAACATCACCGCAAAATCATCGCCGTCGAACACGAACGAACGGCTGTGCGGCCGCACGATCACATTCACAGGAATATCGACGGCCGCCGTCACCGCCTCGATCAATCCGAGACTGGGCGTCAAGCCGCCTTCGCCCATGCCCGTAATCAACTCGAGCCGGTCGGCTCCCGCCTGCGCGGCAAGCCGCGCATCGGCGACTGTGGTGGCGATGACTTCCAGCAAAACGTGGGATCCGGACATGGCGGCAAATCGGCGTCGCTAAAACCGACATTATCTCAGGGCCGCTATTCCTCCACCCAATCGATATCCCCACACAGCACACATGTCTGCTCACCGACATGCGTCACCACCGACAGCGTCACGCACGGCAATGCCTCGTTAATCGACAGGTACGGCCGGGTCACATGCACCCTGTCCGGCGCATTGATCGCCGCGCGAAAATACGGCCGCCGCAACCAGTTCGCCCCCTGGGCATCGGCAAGCGGCAAAAAGCGCGTCTCATGCGAGGCCCGGTCGGCGCGCAGCACCACGTTGCGTCCCGCCTGACGGCCTTTGTCGTCGAGCAAAAAGCAACGTGCCGCGTGATCGAGCGCGAGGAAGTTCCAGCACACCTCATCGAGCAGCTCGCCGGCCGCGAGCCGCTCCGCCGCGCGTTCGAACGCGCGGATATACGGCGCCAGCCGGCTCGCATTGCGCCGCTCGCGTGCTTCAGTCTGGTCGCGATAGCGCTCGGTGACTTCGCTGATGCAGATCACGGCCTGCGCGCTGTCCGCGGCACCCGGGTTCGGGCGGCCAAAGAAAAAACCCTGCACGAAATCGGCGTTGCAGCCGAGCGCCATCTGCGCCTCGTGCTCAGTCTCCACGCCTTCGATCAGCACGAGCTTGCCCGCTTCATGCAACAGCGCGACGAGGCCCGGCAGAATTGTCGCCATGTCGGCGCGATGTGCGGCATGCGAGAGCATGATGCGATCGAGCTTGACGATGTCGGGGTTCAGTTGCCAGATCCGTTCGACGTTCGAATGCCCCGCGCCGAAATCGTCCAATGCAATCAGGAAGCCGAGTTCACGGAACTTGCGCACCGCATCCGCGAGCCGTTCCAGGTCTTCCGCGCGTTGCTCCAGCACCTCCAGCACAATGCGCCGCGGCGACAGATCAAGCCGCCGCAGATTCGCGAGCAGCGCGGCGGCATGGTACGGATCGGTCAACGCCCCCGGATGGACATTGAGAAACAGCCACTCCTTCTCGGCGCCGAGCACCTTGAAGTTCTCCAGATGCAGCGCCTGCGCCAGCCGGTCCACCTGCAGCACGTCGCCAATCCGCGCCGCCTGGCCGAACACGTCGAGCGGCGACACCGGCCGGTCGAGCGCGTCGTGGGCGCGCAGCAAACCTTCGTAGCCGACCGCGCGCATATGCGACAAACTGAAGATCGGCTGAAACACGCTCGTCAGCTCCAGATCCCCGTGTCGCACCGAATACCGCTCGAGCCCCGAAGTCACACTCACCTCGAAGCCGTGCGGTGCGGCGGCCGTTCTTTCCTGTTGCGCAATCGTCATGCATTCCTCTCACGCGAGAGCCGGGCCGGTCCAACCGCGGAGGCGAACACCCACAGCGCCGGTTCTCAAAATGTGCGTCATCGATACTCCATAAGCAAGGTCCGTGCGCACGCTGGCGCACGTTCAAGCGAAGTTTGCATGCGGCGCTGCACCGACTAAAGCTGCCGGCGTTGCGTCCGGGCGCATGACGCACCGATTCGGTGCATCGCCGTTACCCAAAAAGCGCTATTTGCGGAGCATGAATTGCCCTGGGCAGCGCGCTTCAATCGGTGCGGCGTGCCGCCGGGTCGAGACCTCGGGCTAAACTTCGGCCTTATGTCCTCGGTCAGAACGCCCGCGGCCTGCGCACAAAACCAGCTGTCTTCTCCTTAAACGAGCCAGATGGAAATTGTCTTCACTGTCCTGATCCTCCTGCTTGCGGTGGCCGCCTCCGGTGCCGTTCGCGTGATGCCGGTCAAGTTGCCGCTCCCGCTCGTACAGATCGTCCTCGGCGCCCTGCTCGCGTGGCCCAGGCTAGGGCTGCACGTCACCTTCGATTCGGAAATCTTCATGATGCTCTTCATTCCGCCGCTTTTGTTCGCGGACGGATGGCGCATCCCCAAGCGCGAGTTCTTCATGGCGCGCCGCGCGATCCTGCTGCTCGCGCTTGGACTCGTCTTCATGACGGTGCTGGCGGTCGGCTATTTCGTGCACGCGCTGGTGCCGGCTATCTCGCTGCCCGTCGCCTTCGCGCTCGCTGCCGTGCTCTCGCCGACCGACGCGGTCGCGCTGACCGGCATCGCGGGCAAGAACCGGATTCCGGGGCAACTGATGCACATCCTGGAAGGTGAGGCGCTGATGAACGATGCGTCGGGCCTCGTCGCGCTAAAGTTCGCCATCGCAGCCGCGTTGACCGGTGTGTTCTCGCTGCGCGACGCCTCGATCAGTTTCGTGATCATCGCGCTCGGCGGGCTCACGACCGGTGCCGTGGTGAGCTGGCTGTTCAGCTTCGTGTCCGCGCGTTTTCTGAGCGTGATGGAGAACGGCGACCCGGCACCGGGCGTCGTGATGACACTGCTGATCCCGTTCGCGGCCTATCTGTTTGCCGAGCATTTCGGCTGGTCCGGAATACTCGCAGCGGTCGCCGCCGGAATGATGATGAACTACACCAGCATCGCGCATGCGGGGCCGGTCGCGGAGCGGGTGCGGGCCAACAGCACATGGGCGATGATCGAATTCGTCTTCAATGGCATGGTGTTCATTCTGCTCGGGCTACAGTTTCCGCATATCCTCGGCCGGGCGTTGATCGACGCACACGAGACCAGCAATGAGCAGATGCTGTTGCTGATCGGCTATATCGCCGCAGTGTCGGTTGCGCTGTATGCGCTGCGCTTTGTGTGGGTATGGCTGCTGCGCTGGTATGCGAGCCGCGGCGCCGCGAAGCAGGGCATGGCGAACGCGGTGCCCGGCCTGCGGACCGTCACGATCACGACGGTGGCCGGCGTGCGCGGTGCAGTGACGATGGCCGGTGTGCTGTCACTGCCGGAGACGTTGCCCAACGGGATGGCGCTGCCGGGACGCGATCTGGCGATCTTCATCGCGGCGGGCGTGATCCTCGTGTCGCTGCTCGTGGCGGTGGTGGGGTTACCGCTGCTGCTGCAGGGCTGGCGGCGCGGGCGCGATCCACATGCAGCCGAGGAACGGCACGCGCGCAAACTCGCGGCGCAAGCGGCGATTCGCGCCGTCGACGATCTGCACGAGACCGCGAGCGCCGATCTCGACGAATCGGCTGCGGCCTATGCGACCGATGTGACGGCACGCGTGATGGATATCTATCGTCGCCGTCTCGCAACCCTCGGCGATGCGACTACGCCTCCGAGCGAGCAGGCCCGCCGCGCCGAGGCGCTGGAGTTTCAGATGAAGCTGGCTGCGATTCGCGCGGAACGCGCGGTGCTGCTGTCGCTGCGCAACACGCAGAAGATCAACGACGAAACACTTAACAAGCTGATGCGCGAAGTGGATCTGTCGGAGACAGCGCTGATCACGCGCGGCGTGGCGCGCGCGTGAACGAAGGGCGCGCGCGCATGACTCGCTCAGTCGTCGGCTCGCTGATTGATCCACTCGCCTCCCGGGCGACGCACCTGGCTCTGACGCGGCTAGCGTGCGCTCACACAGCCGGTTGCTGTGCGGGCTTGCGGCGCAGCAAAGCGTAAAGAATGATCGCGCCAAAGGTAGCAGTCCCAATGCCACCAAGCGCAAAACCGCCCAGCTTCAGCGAGAAGTCCCCTGCACCCAGTACGAGCGTGACGGCCGCGACGATCAGATTGCGGTTGTCGGAGAAGTCCACCTTGTTGACCACCCAGATGCGCGCGCCCGTCACCGCAATCAGCCCGAACACCACAATCGACACGCCGCCCAGCACCGGTCCCGGAATCGTCTGGATCACCGCACCGAACTTCGGCGAAAAGCCGAGCACCAGCGCAATCAGCGCGGCGATCACGAACACCAGCGTCGAGTAGATTTTCGTCACGGCCATCACACCGATGTTTTCCGCGTAGGTCGTGACACCCGTGCCGCCGGCGAAACCCGAGACGATGGTGGCGAGACCGTCGCCAATGAATGCGCGGCCTACGTAACGATCGAGATTCTGACCGGTCATCGCGCTTACGGCCTTGATGTGGCCGAGATTCTCTGCGACGAGAATCACCGCGATCGGCGCCAGCAAGGTCATTGCCTGCGCGTTGAAAACCGGTGCCGTGAAATGCGGCATGCCGAACCAGGCGGCGTTGGCGACAATCGAGAAGTCGATCGGCTTGCCCATGCCGAGACCGTTCGTGACGATCGCGTAGATCACGTAGGCCGCCAGCAGGCCGACCAGGATCAGCAAGCGCTGCAGCATGCCGCGTGCAAACACGGCGACCGCCGCGACGCACAGCACGGTGACGAGCGCCATCCACGAATCGAAGTTGCTGCCGCTCACGCCCTTGACGGCGATCGGCGCCAGGTTCAACCCGATCACGCAGACAATCGCGCCCGTGACGAGCGGTGGCATCAGCGTCTCGATCCACTTCGTGCCGACCGCCGAAACGATCAGCCCGATGATCGCGTACACCACGCCGCACGCGACGATCCCGCCGAGCGCCACCGGGATGTTGCTGTTCAGACCGTGTCCACCGTAGCCGGTCACGGCGATCACGAGGCCGATGAAGGCAAAACTCGAGCCGAGATAGCTCGGCACACGGCCACCCACCACGACGAAAAACAGCAGCGTGCCGATCCCCGACATGAAGATGCACAGGTTCGGGTCGAAGCCCATCAGCAGCGGCGCGAGCACGGTCGAACCAAACATGGCGACCACGTGCTGGATGCCCATCGCCAACATCTGCGGCCAGGCGAGCCGTTCATCGGTGTTGACGACGCGGCCCTCAGTGGCGCTCGGCTGTGTGCGCCAGCGGGGGAAGTAGGAATCGGCCATGGCGGGAGGTCTCCTCTATCGGCGTGGTTGGCGTCGGGCGGGTTGAATGCGGATGCGGCTGTGATGCCCCTGGCAGAGCAGCCGCGTTTTTAGCAGGCACTTAGCGGATGCTTTGTTCAACGCGTTATCCGACGCATTTTTCGAATCAGGCGCGAGTGTACGGAGAGCGCATGGCCCTGGCAAGCGGAGTCGTGGAGGCGCTGCGGCGAATTCAACGTCGCAGCGGCTAGAGTTCGAACACGGCCACTGCGGTCTTCAGTTCGCGTGCCTGGTCT
The DNA here is from genome assembly GCF_050436285.1 of Paraburkholderia sp. GAS82. Lineage (NCBI taxonomy): Bacteria > Pseudomonadati > Pseudomonadota > Betaproteobacteria > Burkholderiales > Burkholderiaceae > Paraburkholderia > Paraburkholderia sp. GAS82. Next base: position 418,300 of record NZ_JBNDLX010000003.1, on the reverse strand, counting down.
GCCATCGAAGCTGCGGCAGCCGCCGCCTGCTCGACCAGCGCGGCATTCTGCTGGGTAACCTCGTCCATCTGCGCGACGGCGCGGTTCACCTGTTCGATGCCAGTGCTCTGTTCGTGCGATGCAGCAGAGATTTCGCCCATGATGTCCGTCACGCGTTGCACGGCTTGCGTAACTTCGGCCATCGTCTGACCGGCCCGTTCGGCGAGTGCCGCGCCGCTGCCAACCCGCGTCGTCGAGGTCTCGATCAGTTCCTTGATCTCTTTTGCCGAGAGCGCGCTGCGCTGAGCAAGCGAACGCACCTCGCCCGCGACCACCGCGAAGCCGCGGCCCTGCTCGCCGGCTCGGGCCGCTTCGACGGCGGCATTGAGCGCCAGGATATTGGTCTGGAAAGCGATGCCTTCGATCACCGCGATGATGTCGGTCATGCGCTTCGAGCCTGCCGCCAGTTCACGCATCGTCTCGACCACGTCGCCTACCAGACCGCTGCCGCGCGCCGCCACCTCCGACGCGCCGTGCGCGACACCGCTCGCCTGCTGCGCGTTGTCGGCGTTCTGCCGTACGGTGGCAGTCAACTGCTCCATGCTGGAGGCGGTCTCTTCAAGCGATGCCGCCTGCTCTTCGGTGCGCTGCGAGAGATCGGTGTTGCCCTGGGCGATTTCGCCCGAGGCCAGCAGAATCGATTCGCTCGATTCGCTGATGCCCGCGACGATTCCAGCGAGCCGCTCGCGCATATTACGCAGTGCGAACAGCAGGCTACGGGTATCGTCTGCGTGCGTCTCGACGCGCACGCTCAGATCGCCGGCAGCGATCCGGTTGGCGATCTGCGCGGCATAACCAGGTTCGCCGCCGAGTTGCCGGCCAAGGCGCCGCGCGATCAGCCACGCGAGCAGCATGCCGACCACCAGCGCTGCGAGCACCAGCGACGACAGCACAATGCGCATGTGCCGGTAGCTGGCGGCGGCCTCGGCCTGCGCATCGCTCGCTTGCTGACGGCGATAGTCGATCACCAGGACGATGCTGTCGCGCAAGGCTTCGCTTGAGGCAATCGCGCGGCGCACCAGTTCGTTGTTGTCGACACCCGCTGGAATCGGCTCCTGGCCGATCTGCTGATGCACGATCTCTTCCCACACCGCCGACTTGCGCAGCACTTCGTCGAGCAGCGTCTGACCTTTGCTGGTCGACAACGTCGCCCGATAGCGGTCGTAGGCATCGTGCATGTTCTTGAGCGATTCGACGATATTGGCGTCCAGACGCTGACGTCCCGCTTCGTTTGCCGCATAACCCAGATTCGCTGCGGCGAGGTCCGCGTCGATCTTGTTGCGGTTCGCTTCTTCCATCCAGTAGAGACCGTCCATATGACGGCTGCCGATCTCCACAGTCAGGTCGTGCATGGACGACAAGGTCATCAAACCAGCGCCTCCCACCACCACGCAGAACCCGATCACGGCGGCAAACGACACCAGCAGGCTTTGCAACACCGTCATACGCTCGAACCACTTCATCCCTGTCTCCTCTGTAGAAAGTGCCGGGCCGCTACAACAACTCCTGTCCTCTTGAAGGACCCGGCGCGAAGCATCGGGTCTGAGGCGCTCATCTACTCCTGACCGGGCTTCGCGCCGCTGCGGCGTCGACGGTGCGCGCTATAACGCGTCAGCTTCTTTTACGGCGGAGCAAGCGGAGACTTGACCTGCTAATCATGGGAATAAGCAGGACAGGATGTTGAAAGGCTCATGCCGCAGAGCCTTATGGGGATTGGGATTTGTCTGATGTATCGGGGAGCGGCTGCTCGCTAGACTTGTTCTTGCTGCGTGATCCCATGACTTGCGCATGCGATGTTGTAACTCTCCGACTTGCCGCTCACGCCCCCCAGTGTGAGCGGTTTTTTTTCGTCCATCGATTCGACCAGAACGTTGTTGTCAGCCGCGACGGCTTGCGGCGATTCAGGTGCGGCATGCGACATGCAAACCACTATGCGACTAGACGGCGCCGAATGCTCTTGATGCGAGTTTCGCAGCGTGCTCCTGTACGTCGCCTGGCCACTGCGCGATGGAGGCTGCGAAGCGGGCCGCGTCGGCGGCATAAAGCGCACGCGTCGCTTCCTCATAACCGGGCAGATTGCCGGCTAGCGCGGTCATGAAACGATAGGCCGCTTCCTGGGCACGACGCACGCGGTCCGTGTCTTCGCCTGATAGACGCGCGGCGTCCACAAGTTTGCGCAAGGCCACCGAGGCTCCGCCGGGCCGGCTATTGAGCCAGTCCCAGTGACGCGGCAGCAGTGTCACCTCGCGCGCCACCACGCCTAGCTTCGGACGGCCACGGCCACGCGGTGCACTGGCATCGGACGGGTCAGCCGACTCGTCGCTCACGGGGGCGCCCATCTCCTCGCGCGTCAATCGCTCGCGCACCTGACCTGCAGTACCACGCAAGTCGAACTCGACCGGCTGGCTCGTCACGTCGTCGAAAATCAGCACGGGCGCCTGCTCGCCGCGCTCGGTCACCTGCTTCACGGCGAGCGCGACATCCACCAAAGCGCCCGACGTGATGCGCCGAACGCCCTCGAAGGCCGTGCACGTTGTGGTTTGCTGGGTCATCACGAAAATCCTCATCAGTCGATTTTCGTGAATTATATCCGGGTAAAATACAAATGCAATATCACCCGGGTAAAATTTTTGCCGTGGGTGGAGGCGAGGCTCATGCGATCCCGCGATCCCGCGATCCCGTGATGCCGCGCCGCCCGGCTAGCGCCCCGGTTGCGTGACAGTCCCGGGACTGGGGGCCCGCTCCGCGACCGGGTACGAGAGGCTGCGATTGCGCCCCGCGTCCTTGGCCTCGTAAAGCGCGGTGTCCGAGGCGTTGACGAGCGCCCGATAAGTGGCGAAGTGATGACTCGCCGTACTGGCAATGCCAACACTGATAGTCAGCACATGGTGCGCACTGGCGACGTGGCGCAACTCGAGAGCCTGTACGGCCGCGCGAATCTGCTCGGCTATCTGCGCGGCGCCGAGGTTGTCGGTATCCGGCAGCAGCACGCTGAATTCCTCGCCGCCGTAGCGCGCCGCGACATCGCCGGGGCGCCGCGCATTGCTGTCGATGCAGCGCGCCACTGCCACCAGCGCATCGTCGCCGGCCGAATGACCGTACAGATCGTTGAAGCCCTTGAAGTTGTCGACGTCGATCAGGAGTATCGACAGCGGCCGTCCCGTGCGTTGCATCTGCAGCCAGGCACGCTCCGCTTGCTCCTCGAACGTGCGTCGGTTATTCAGCCCGGTCAGCCCGTCGGTGCGAGCTAGCGCCCGCAACGTTTCCTCCGCTTCGAGACGGCGCCTCAATTGCTGCGAGAACAGGATCGCGAGCGCGATGATCGTCACATCGAGCGCGCCGATCAGACTGCCGATAATCCATGCCCTGCGCCGCCAACCGGCGTAGATATCGCGCGTGGAAATCGCGACGTCGAGCAGCAGCGGAAAACCGTCGATATGGCGGAATGCGTACCAGCGTTCGACGCCGTCGATCGCCGCAGTGCCGAAGAATTCGCCGCTGTCCTGTTTGGTAAAACGCGTGTAGTTCGGCGTGCCGGTCAGGTTGATGCCGATGATCTTCGGGTCGTACGGTCGACGCATCAGCATCGTGCCGTCGCTGAGCATCAGCGCCATTGAACCGCTGTTGCCAAGGTTCATCCCGGCGAAGAGCCGCTTAAAGTACTCGATCCGCAAGGTGCCCACCACCACGCCGGCAAAGCTGCCGTCCGGACGCGAGATCCGTCGGCTCAGTGCGATACGCAGGCCGTCGTGGGCAAGTCTGGATTCGAACGGCGGGCTGACGTAGAGACCAACGTTGGGCGAATTACGGTGGACGAAGAAGTAGCTGCGATCCGTAGAGTTGATATGCCGCGGTGGAACGGACTGCGAATCAAGGATTGCGTTACCCGACTCATCGAGGACCAGCATCGAGCCCATGTCCTTTGCACTCGCGGCGCCGTCGAACAGGACCATCTGGCGCAGCGCAGGCGGCAAGGCCATCAAACCGGGCTGTTGCAGCCCGGCGATGACCGCGCGCAACGACAGGTCATACAGTTCGAGGTTACGCGCCACGTCGCGCTCGATTAGCAGCGAGACGTTCTGAGCCGAGTCCTGGGCGCGCCGCAACGCATCCTCGCGCATCTGCGCCAGCACCCAGATGGCGATCGCCAGGATCGCGCCGGCTAGCGCGAGACTGATCGCAATCACGATATTCGGGCGGCGCGTCACCATGTCTCTCGTTGCTTCTAGCATGCGCGTTGGCTACGCGCGTTGTCTGGGTGTGACCGCCGCCGAAGTGACGAAAAACGCGGCTCGCACAATACGGCTTACGGCGGCGCATGCAATTTCTTGAAACGCTAGCGTAACAGAGGCCAGCGCCACATGGCCCAGCCATACTGCTGGTAAGTCGTCAGGGCAGTCCAGCGTTTATACGGAGTAAACCATCGTCGTTTTTGGCCGATATCAGGTATGTTCGGTTGTTTCCGGGTTCGCGTCGTTTTCTGCAGGGTGCTTATACTGCTCATTAAGCTGAAGAATAGCTGAGCGGCGGCCGTCCAGCGTACGCAAACTGGCAGCAGGTCCGTCATGGCAAGTTGTTCAGGCCTCCGGAGGATTACGTATGACAGCAAGCGTTGTGGCAGATGAGCCGTCCGCAACCGTACAGTGGGCGACCCGGATCTATCTGGGGCTGCTGATCGCAGGCTTTGCGCTGATCCCCGCCTACCTGATCGCGTACGTCTACGTCTTCCAGAATCCCGCGCTGTTCTTCGAAAACCACGTTTTCCACGAATTCGCCATTGCGGCCGCGACGCTCGAAGGACTGTTCGTCTCGTATGTCGCCTGGCGGTGCTATCAGTCGTCCGGCGAACCGCTGCTGCGCTGGCTGACGCTCGGCTTTCTCGCCTTCGTGCTGATCTATGCCCTGCACGGCGCCTTCACCGGAATGGCACATCACAATATCTGGCTGTTCCTCCTGTACGGCCCGGCATCGCGGCTCGCGATGTCGGTGCTGCTGCTCGTCGCGTTGCTGACGTGGCATCAACCGCCGGAGCCGGTGCACTTGCGCCGCGAGCCGGGCCGCTGGCTGAAGTGGGTCGTCCTGTTCGTGCTGATCGACGTCGCGGTGGGTGTGCTCGCTTATTCGCCGATCGCGGGCGAGCTGGCGGTGCGATTGTCGCTGGAAGGCGGCGCGCTGGTGTTCTCTGCTGTGAACCTGGCGGTCATGCTGGCGCGACGCATCCGCTCACCGCTGATGAAAATCTTCGGCATTTCGGTGACGTCGTTTGCACTGTCCTCGCTCGCATTCATTCTGGCGCGCCCCTGGAATCATCTGTGGTGGCTCGCTCACGCCATTTTCGCCGCGGGCTTCTTCCTTCTCAGTTACGGGGTCGTGCAGGCGTTCCGGACAACGCGCTCGTTCGCAACCATTTACAGCCAGGAAGAGTTGATGGCGCGCATCGCGGAAGAAATGGAACGCACGGAGAATGCTCTGCAGGAGCTGAAGCGTACCAATCTGAAGCTCGAGCATCTGGCGGCTACCGATCCGCTGACCGGTGCAGCGAACCGGCGACAGTTCATTGGAATGGTCGAGGCTGAGATCGGTCGCGCGAAACGTGGCGGCGCACCCTTCTCGCTTCTCGCGCTGGACCTCGATCACTTCAAGGCTATCAACGACTCGTACGGGCATCAGGTCGGCGACGAAATCCTGCGCGGCTTCGTCCAAAGGTGTCTCGAGGCGATCCGGCCGTACGACGGCGTCGCTCGGGTTGGCGGCGAGGAGTTTATGGTGCTGCTGCCCCAGGTGGTGTTGAGCGTCGGGCAGTCGATTGGTGAACGGATCCGTGAAGCGATCGCCAATGGTGTGTTTGGCGGCCAGTCCGGCAACGCGGTCGCCCTTACAGTGAGCATCGGTGTGTCGCAATTCGGACGCGACGGCGACACGATCGACGAGATCCTGCGGGCTGCGGACGAGCGGCTTTATCGTGCGAAGCACTTGGGCCGCAACCGGGTGATTGGCGCTTAGGCGCGACGTTCGGTGCGAGTGCGGGCCGCAAGCCGCGCCCCGTGAACTGCGGGCTGCGGGCTGCGGGCTGCGGGCTGCGGGCTGCGGGCTGCGGGCTGCGGGCTGCGGGAAATTATCCCGCGTGCGGCTTGAGCGGCGGTGCGTCGCCCGGACCGCCGGGTGTGCGGCACAGCGCGCCTATCTCAGCCGGTCCCAGCACCGCCCGGTCCGGCACGCCACGTCGCGCCAGTGCCAACATCGCAAGCCCCATCTCTTCGGTGGTGACGATCTGCTTCGGCGCGAGGACCCGCATCAGCGCCATCACCGGCTTCAAGGCCGGATAAATCAGCCGGTACATGCGCGTCTTCGACTGGATCCCGTGCAGCGGCTCGATCACACCCGGCCGAAACAGATACACCGCCCGGAACGGCAGCGACTTCAGCGCGTTCTCCGTCTTACCCTTCACACGTGCCCACATGCTGCGGCCCTGCTCACTGCTATCGGTACCGCTACCGGAGACGTAGATAAAAGTCATCTGCGGATTCAGACGCGCCAGCGTGCGAGCGGCTGCGAGAGTCAAGTCGTAGGTGAGACGTGTGTAGTCGGCTTCCTTCATGCCGAACGACGACACGCCAAGACAAAAGAAACACGCATCGAAGCCCTGCAGCGAGGCCTCAATCGTGCGGTAGTCCATCATGTCCGGGTGGACGATCTCGGTGAGACGCGGGTCCAGTTGGCCGGTGGGCGAACGGCCCACCGTCTGAACCGACTCGACGTCCTGGGCACGCAGGCATTCGCGCAGCACGCCCTGCCCCACCATCCCGGTTGCACCAAACAGCAAGACTCTCATAGCCATGTTCCCTGTCTTCAGGATTTCGGGAAGTTGGGCAGCGTCGCAGGCGCAGCATAGTCAGTCGCGACGCTCACCTCGCGCCACGCTTCGCCACTGGCTGCGCGCGCTTTTTCCGCTTCGCCCGCGTAGTGAAGCGCGTCACTGCCGAGCAGCAGATGCACCGGCGGCTGATCGTGATAGGCCAGCTTGAGCACGACCTGCGCCACTTTCTTCGGATCGCTTGTCTCGTTGCCGACGTGCTGTTTCAGCAGCCCGACGATCGCGCCAACAGAAGGAGCATAGTCCTCCAGGAGTTCGGGTAGCGCGCTGCTTGCTTCGTTGCCCCACCCGGTCTTCATCCCACCCGGTTCGAGCGCTGTGACCTTGATGCCGATAGGCGCCAGCTCCTGGCTCACCACTTCGGTGAAACCGCCGACGGCCCATTTCGCCGACTGATAAGCCGCGAGCCCCGGCATGCCGAGACGACCGCCCACCGAGGAAATCTGGATGATGTGGCCACTGCGTTGCTTGCGCAGGGTGGGGATGGCCGCGCGCGTCACGTTGACCACGCCGTAGAAGTTGGTATCGATCTGCGCACGAAAATCCTCCTCGCTCGCCTGTTCGAACGGCGACAGATGTCCGAAGCCCGCATTGTTAACAACCACGTCGAGCCGTCCGAACGCGTCGAGCGTCGCTTGCACGGCTGCACGCGCGGCGGCCGCATCCGTGACATCGAGTGCGACCGCGCGCACCTGGTCGCCATACTGCGCGACCAGATCGTCGAGCTGACGCGGATCGCGCGCCGTCGCAACGACGGTCTCTCCCGCCGCCAATGCCGCTTCGACAATATCGCGCCCGAGTCCGCGTGCGCTACCGGTAACCAGCCAGACTTTTGCCATGATGTACTCCTTTCGATTAGATGAGCATGTAATCACTCATTAACTACGTAAAAAAATGTCACTTCCTGGCGATGGCGTTCCAGAACGCCTCCAGGCCTGCTTCGCGGTACCGCTCCGCGTGAGCAGGATCGCGTTCGATGAATTCCATCGTGGTCTCCGCCAGCGAACCCATGATCGCCGCCACGAAGGCCGGCGGCTGATCCCGCAAAACCCCGCTGGCGATGCTCGCCTCCAGCATCTCGTTGATGTCGGCGAACGGGCGCATGCCCGCGGCCCGTGTCTGCTCGCTCAAACGGTCAGACACGGACAGTTGCGCGATAGTCCGCCGCTTGTCGGGGAAGGCGACACCCCAGTTCACGTATTGCAGCCACGCATAGCGGGCGCGCTTCTCGATGCTTCCCGTCCTCGGGTAGGCGCCCATCATTGCTTCTCCCATGCCGGCCTTGATGTCGAGGTACAGCTCGTTCAGTAGAACGTCCTTGCTTTCGAAATAAGTGAAGAGCGTGCCTTCTGCCACCCCCGCGACTTTGGCAATCCGCGCGGTCGGGGCGCCGAGCCCCTGTTCGGCGATCACCTGAGTAGCAGCAGCAAGAATGGCGTTGCGTTTGTCTTCGCTTTTCGGACGGGCCATGCGGAAATGATCGGGCTTCATAAATGAGTGAACACTCAATCATAAACACGAGGGGCGACTTTTTCAAGAAAAATGTGAAGCTGGCACGAGTCTCTTTTTCACTAGCCAAAAGCAGCCATAACCTGACAGTTTCAAATCGACTGAAAGAGAGTTGAAATATGATGAAAAGACCATTCATGAAACCGGCATTATATTTAGGTATCCAACATAAAAAGTGGCACACCAGTTTCCTCTCAAAACATCTCTAATTGCGGAGGATATGAATAGCGCTTGACCCTTTATTCACGGCCCGAGTACATTTTTAGGCTCATAAATCAAGCATTGTTCATACGTTACAGCTCGTTACGTATTTTTTGCAGACCTAAAAAAATCAATTCGGTAGGATTCACTTCGCGAAAGACGAGCCGTTAACACATCGGTAAGTTCGAGTATGTGGTCTACCGCGCAATTGAGTTGATAGTTACCTTACTTTGCACGGCGGTTTCGGCCTAGCAGCGCAAACGTTTGGCTACACGCCAGATGCGTCCGCGACGACATCCGGTGCTACTTCGATCGTTCATACGAATGCCACGCCGGCGCACGTATGACGCGCTAACTGTCGGTCCCCCACGTCTCGAACCCCGATATCTGCGGGCAGCGGTCGGACGAGGTTCAGCCTCGACATCGCGTGCCTGACGTCAAACCCGAATTGGATCCACGAAGCGCCTCGCACGACGCGAAACGCCCGATGGATCAGTATTCCTAAATTTTCGCCTCACAGATGAAATCTCATTCGTTATTGCTCTCCTCATTGCTACTGGTACTCGCAGGCTGCGGCGGCGGTGGCGGATCCGGCAGCGGATCCAGCGGCACGAGTGCCACCGTCAACAATAACGGCACCAGCACAAGCAACGGCACCAGCTCCAGCGGCACCGCCAGCACCTCGCTGACCGCCAACACCAGCGCGGGCGAAACAATGTCCTGCCAATCGCCGACCAGTTCGAGCACAGCAGCAAGTAGCGCCCTGATTTCCGCCGATACGCCGAGCGCCGACGCCACCCGTATGTTTGCGTCGGGTAGCACGTTCCAGCTTGCCTTTACCACCAACGCACCGTCCGCGGACAAAGTGAACTGGGCTGTCAGCGACCAGTTGGGCAACGTCGCAGCGAGCGGCAGCTTTGCCGTCGCGAGCGGACCGGTCACCACCACGCTCAACTGCACATCGACGCTCGCCGGTTATTTCGCGGCTTCCGCGACGCTAGCCGCCAACGGCGGCCAGCTGCCTTCAGAGGGCACACGTCCCACCGGCATCGCCTCGTTCGGTGTCCTGCCCAATCTGTCCGGCACCGTCCCCGCGGTGACCTATGCGTCACAGGACGAGCATCGCTTCGGCATGCAGGGTGAGAACGACAACGGGCCGTTGCTGGCCGACCTGGGCATTTCGTCGACGATCGACAGCCGCCAGCTCTCGACGATGGAGCCAAACGCGGCAAACACGTTCAACCCGGCCGCGAATAACCTCGACCCGTTCTATACGTCGGGCAAGGTAATGCGCCTGATCCGTCTGGACGGCATTCCGGCCTGGGCAAGCCCGACCGGTGCGTTCGAGGACGACACCAACCCGCCGACCAGCCTCTCGTACTATCAAAACTACATGAGCCGCGTGGGTACGGAGTCCAATACGATTCGCACTACGTATTTCCCCACCCAGTCGAACAACTACTACCAGGTGACGTGGGAACCGAACTCGTTATGGAACGACACCGACGCCAATTTCGTCGCGCTGTATCAATCGGTGTATCAGGGCATCCACTCCACCGATCCGCATGCGGTGGTGATGGGGCCGACCGATGCGTTCCCGTCGCTTACGACCACGCGCCTGCAGCGCATCGCGTCGCTTGGCTTCGGCAACTATATCGACGGCATCTCGACCCACGGCTACTACGATGCGGGCACCTCGCCCTCGCATCCGCCGGAGCGCCTTGCAACGGACCCGACGCCTGCGAACGCCGCCAACGCGCTGATGAACGAGATTCGCGCGCTGCGCACGGAGATGGCAACGGACTATAAGCCCGGCATGAAGCTGTTCCAGACCGAAGTCGGCATCAGCTATGACCTGGGCACGTCGTACGGCCCGAACTACCCGACCGCCAACGTCCTGTTCGCGCAAGCGGCGGTGGTTGCGCGCACACACATCATCTTGCTGGGTGAAGGCGTCGATCAGACCTACGTGTTCTATGGCGCGGACTACCCGAATGAGGTGGGCTACGGCACGTTCTTCGATCTCGCCGACGCGCAAGGCGCGTTCGGCGCCACCAACATCAGCCCGAAGCCGGCCGCAATGGCAGTGAGCGCGCTGACGCACGTTCTGGACGGCACCAACACACTGGGGCCAGTGAACGGCACACCATCCGGTGTCTACGCGTACTCCTTCCAGCAACTCGGCAACGGTGCAGTGATCACGGCGCTCTGGACTCACAACAACAACGTGTGGAGCGCGAGCAGCGGATTCAGCTCGACGTATAGCGTGCCTTACAGCCTCACCGTGGATGCGCCAGGGACCAGCGGCAATGTGAAGGTCATCGACATGATGGGCAATCCGCTGACGATGAGCTACACCAACGGCACGTTGACGCTGAATCTGACCGAAGCGCCGGTGTATGTGGTGTCGAACAATGCGACGGTCGCCAAGGCGAATGTCACGACGCCTACGGGGTATGTTGCGAACTGAGCGGGTCGCCCGCGATGATGTCGAATTCGACCGGGAAGCGCACGTAGAACACGTGCACCCGCTCGGCCCGCACGAGATCGAGCAGTTTCCCGGCTTCCTCTTCAGTTACGGCGAGAATGATCTGGAGCGGCTGATCGGTAAGCCGAAGCACGTGCGCAGCGTGACGTGCTCCGGCATGGCCGATGCCCTCCGAACAACTGATGACGGTTGCACCGCAGATGCCCAGTTCGCGGACCTGATGCAGCAGCCATTCGCACACGGTCTGATGGCCGTGTTTGCGGTTCTTCTCTGTGTAGAACGTCAGTTGATAGCCGTTCATGATGCTGCCACGTCATCAAGTTCGTTAAGCGCGTTGCACAATCGCGGCTTATGCACGGCAGCCGCTAGCAGGCACAACCAGATCCGTTATTCGCGCCCTTCTGCCTCACTCGCCCCAAGCACTTCGTATTCGACCGGACAGCGCGTGTAGAAGAGTCGCACACCGCCTTCCCGCAGACGATCGAGCAGCGCATCGATACGTCCATCATCCGAGGCCACCGTGACGACCACCGGCTGGTCGATCAGCTCGAAGAACCCCGCCGCATGATACTTGCCGCGCACATCGACGCTCTCGCTCACATCGATCACCGTCGCACCGATGATGCCGGCCCGCGTCGTTTGATCGAGTATCCACCTTGCGACCGTCATATGACCTTTGCGACGACTCTGGTTGTCCGCAAACACAGTCAATTGACTGCCTTTCATAGGGATCTCCGCACGCACCGAAGTGACGTCTTAAGCATAGGAAATTGTCCGGCACTATGCATTGGACACATTGATCGCGATGCAGGCTATCGAAGCAGCGCTGTGCATTGAGTGCGTCACTCAGAAAGACTGCCCTTCTCAAGCGGACCGGTCAACCTGACGCGCAATGCTTACCGCGCGGTAGAGCTGGCCATAAGATTCCGCATTTTCCCGCGCAAGATGGCACAACGCGCGCGATGCGTGGCGTATATACAGGTTCGCGCTCCTTAGGCGGGAACATATTCGCCTGAAGCGCGTCACGGTATATATCCCCCTGCGAAAAGAGCGAGATCGAGCGATGGACGATTTCCTGACAAGACTCCTGCACTTCCAGCCGTCACTGATCGTGACGGTCGCACACGACATGCTGCACCTGGTCGTTGCCGCCCTGATCATCGCCGTCGGCTGGTGGCTTTCGAACCGGATCGGCACGATGTTCGCCAAGGCCTTTGCGCACACTCGGGCAGATCCCACCCTTGGCCCCATGCTCAAGGCAATGGGAACGTGGGCGGTGCGGGTGGTGGTATTCATCGCGGCGTTGAGCGAGGTAGGCATTGCGACCGCGAGCGTGCTGGCGGTACTCGGCGCCGCCGGCCTCGCAATCGGGCTGGCGCTGCAGGGCATGCTGCAGAACATTGCCGCGGGCATCATGCTGCTGATGCTGCGGCCATTCCGTGCCGGTGACGTAATCGAAGGCAGTGGAGCCGCCGCCGGCATCGTGCGGGAGGTTGGACTCTTCACCACACGCATCGAACGTAGCGACGGCAATGCCGTGTTCGTGCCGAACAGCACGATCTGGAGTAACCCTGTCATCAACTACAGCAGCGGCGGCACGCAGCGCATTGAAGTGGATGTGGACCTGGCGCAGCGCAAGGACGTCGATGCGGCGATTGGCGAACTGAAAAAACTGGTGGCGGACGAACCGCGCGTGTTGAACGGGACGACGCTTGCCCCGGTTGTTACGGTGGCGAGCTATCCGAAGTCGGGCGGCGCAAAGCTCAGGATCGCGGCGTGGGTGCGTAGTCCGGATGCACCGCTTGCCAGCGACGATCTGCGCAGCCATGCCCGCACGGCGCTCACGGAGGCTGGATGCGCGGTTGCGGCGCAGTGAATCGCGTCGATGTGCCGTTTGGTGCCTGGGGACGTTGAACCGGGCTGCTCTTTCGTAACCTAGAAAAAATACCTCAAATCCCTATTGTTGCTGGTTTTCAGCGTCCCGATCAATGTTCCGTGTACCTTAAATGGATCGCGCATGTCGATTCCACGACGCTTCACGCGTCGTATAGGATCGGAGGGGTCCTCCCTCCATTTCCGGAGCCAATGATGCCTAACCAGACCGTCCGTCTTCACCGCGTGATCCGTGCCACGTCCGAGCGTATCTACCGTGCGTTCCTGGACGCAGATGCCCTGGCCAAGTGGCTTCCACCGAATGGATTTACCTGCAAGGTTCATCAACTGGATGCCAGGGAGGGCGGCAGCTACCATGCGTCGTTCACGAATTTCACGACGGGTGACAGCCATTCTTTCGGTGGGGAGTATCTCGAACTGGTGCCGCACGAACGCATTCGATACACCGGCAGACTCGATGATCCAAACTTGCCGGGCGTGATGCGGACAACGGTGTCCCTACGGCCCGTGATTGTCGGAACCGAACTGAACGTGATCCAGGAAGGGATACCCGAAGTGATTCCTGCTGAAGCCTGCTATCTCGGATGGCAAGAGTCGCTTACGTTGCTGATCATGCTGGTGGAAGCTGAGATTCGGCAATGAAGGCGAGCGGAGCGAACGGACTGTTCGCGTAGCGCCGAGGGCGGCCTGAAGATAGACGATGGATAGGCCGTACTCGGCCTATCCATCGCTTTGCCCTGATCGCTTTACCTGATCGTGTTGTGACTGACGACAGGGCCTTTGCGTATTACTTGCGCTTGAGTTGCGAGATGTCCCGCACTGCGCCGCGATCGGCCGAGGTCGCCAGCGCGGCGTAGGCCTGCAACGCTTGCGATACCACCCGTTCACGATTCGCCGGCAGCCAGGCCTGAGGGCCACGCGCCTCCATGGCTGCGCGGCGGCGTGCGAGTTCCTCGTTCGACACAGCCAGGTGCATCTTGCGATTGGGGATGTCGATCTCGATTACATCGCCCTCTTCCACCAGACCGATCGTGCCGCCTTCAGCTGCTTCCGGCGACGCGTGACCGATCACCAGCCCGGACGAACCGCCCGAGAAACGGCCGTCGGTAAACAGCGCGCAGCTCTTGCCCAGCCCCTTGGATTTCAGATACGACGTGGGGTAAAGCATTTCCTGCATGCCGGGACCGCCCTTGGGACCTTCATAGCGGATCACGACCACATCGCCCGCGACAACCTTGTCGCCGAGAATGGCTTCGACGGCATCGTCCTGGCTCTCGAAGACGCGCGCGCGGCCGGAGAACACCCATTGCGATTCGTCGACGCCCGCGGTCTTGACGATGCAGCCCTTCTCCGCGAGGTTGCCGTATAGCACTGCGAGACCGCCGTCTTTCGAATATGCGTTCTGCTTGCTGCGGATACAGCCGGTCTTGCGATCGGTATCCAGCGAAGTAAAGGTGGCTTCCTGGCTGAACGCGACGGTGGTAGGAATGCCGCCCGGGGCCGCGCGGAAAAGCTTCTGTGCTTCTTCGCCCGCGCCACCGGCGACGTCCCATTTGGCGATCGCATTGCCCAGCGTGCCGCTATGCACGTTGCCGCACGACAGGTCCAGCAGTTCCGCACGCGCGAGTTCGCCAAGAATACCGGGAATGCCGCCGGCACGATGCACGTCTTCGATATGGAATTTGTCGGTGGCGGGCGCTACCTTGCACAGACACGGCACTTTGCGCGAGATGCGATCGATATCGGACATCGTGAAATCGACACCACCTTCCTGCGCGGCTGCCAGCAGATGCAGCACGGTATTGGTCGAACCGCCCATAGCGACGTCGAGTGCCATGGCATTCTCGAATGCCTGCTTGCTGGCGATGCTGCGCGGCAGAACCGACGCGTCGTCTTCCTGATAGTAGCGACGGCAAAGCTCCACCACCAGGCGGCCAGCCTGCTCGAACAGACCCTTACGCCATGCATGCGTGGCCACGATCGTACCGTTGCCGGGCAACGCCAGACCGATGGCTTCGGTCAGGCAATTCATCGAATTCGCGGTGAACATGCCCGAGCAGGAGCCGCACGTCGGACAGGCGCTGCGTTCGATTTCCGCCACTTCTGCGTCGCTGACCCTCGAGTCGCCCGCCTTGATCATCGCGTCGATCAGGTCGATCTTGGCGATCACCTGGCCGTCCGTTGGCGACTTCACCTTGCCCGCTTCCATCGGACCGCCGGAGACGAACACGACGGGGATATTCAGGCGCATCGCGGCCATCAGCATGCCGGGAGTGATCTTGTCGCAATTGGAGATGCAGACCATGGCGTCGGCGCAATGCGCGTTGACCATGTATTCGACCGAGTCAGCGATCAGTTCGCGCGACGGCAGCGAGTACAGCATGCCGCCGTGGCCCATGGCGATGCCGTCGTCGACGGCGATGGTGTTGAATTCCTTGGCGACACCGCCGGCTGCTTCGATTTCTTTCGCGACCAGTGCGCCGAGGTCGCGCAGGTGCACGTGGCCTGGGACGAACTGCGTGAAGGAGTTGACCACCGCGATGATCGGCTTGCCGAAGTCGCCGTCCTTCATGCCCGTGGCACGCCACAAGGCGCGGGCGCCGGCCATGTTGCGGCCGTGGGTCGAGGTTTTTGATCGATAGTCAGGCATGTTGTGTTTGTTTTTGGGGACTGGGGTTATTGGAATTTGGGTTGGGGTGATGCAAGCGAGGCGGAGGTGCGGGCGGTGGCTCGCGATGGCCTGCGCGGATTTAAAGCGGGAATGTATGAATAGTGCGAGAGGAGCGGTGAGACGTCCAATATATTTTTGAGGTGAGATTAGGTCGTGGAGAGTATTAATTGACGGGAGAGGTGGGAAGTGTATCCGTGCATCGGTGTCCCACGAGTCGAGCCGCGCTACAGAGGGTGACCCGCTCAATTTGGCCCTTCCCTGAGAAATTGAACGGCATTTGAGCGCGGCTCCGCTCCTCATGCCTTCTGCGGCAAACGCATCGTAAAGGATCGATGTCCTCACAGCGCCATGTTGATCCGCGGATACCTTGCTCTGCTGGAGAGCCTGGCTGAGCAACGGACAGCTCCAAATGAAAAGGGTTACAGGCGAATCACCTGTAACCCTTCGAATTCTTGTTGGTGGGAGGAGGAGGATCGAACAATCTCGCTGAGGCAAACGGGACGGGCATCACGCTCGCCAGAAATTCCAGAGATGCCCCCAGAGAAGGGCTTCGTGAGGGTTCACTTGAAAGTGCGATCGAACTCCCGACCGTTTTGGCTTGACAGACAGCGAGGTTTTGCACCGCACGTCGCTGGCACCAGTCCACAGTACTCCGTGACAAAGGATATCGCAACGGTTTAGTCAGAGCCGCGCTGTTAAGTTGGAAGCAGCGAAATCTCGCCCCTGAATCGTTAGAAAATTCCAACTCACGCTGAGTCAAACAGTGAGTATGCTCAAGCCGTCAGCCACCCGTTCCGGCAGCGATGACCGAAGCGGTAAGCGTCACGGCCTGCATGACGGGGCCGCCAGGTCTAACTCAATAGCCAGCACCGCCGGCCCATTCCGGACGGCCTCGGTATTGATCGATAGACAGACCTCACATTCGAGTAAGAGAGCCAGTCCTATTCCGAGAAAAGAAAGCGGGGGCACGCAGGAATCCGGGTACCGCCAGCGTGGCCGCACGCTATGCCCTGCTTCTGACGACGACCCGATGTTGAAAACGCGTCCCCTCACAAATCCACTTTCACCGCACCGACTGCCTCGACAAACGCATCACGACAGGCCTTCTTCTGGAAGTTGGCTAGCGCCTGCATCTTCATCCGAACGGTTTGCCACGCCTCCAGCAGTTCAGCCCGAGCGCTGTCCCACGAGCCCGGTGCGTGATACACCGCCAGGAAGCGGTACTTATCGCCTTTCCAGGTGAAAGCACGGCACCCGTCGGAGGGCTCTCCTTCCCATGCGTCCATCGAGACGTGAGGAAATTCATGAAGTTGCGATAACGGTAAAACCGGTCTTTGGCCTTTCGAAATTGGACTTGCAGCTAGTTCCCACAGCATTTTGGGTCCTGCAAACACGCTGCCACCCGACATTGCATCGTTAAGGTCCAAATAAGCCTGCAAGCGAAAATGCTCGGCTCCATCGGTGCTCAAACGCAGGACACCGCCTTCCAGAAACTCAAGGGGTGTCACGGTCAATCGGCGCTCCGCAGAGTCCCCGCCCCCCTCATACAACGCGTCCAGAACTGCGTCGAAAGCTTCCGAAAACCATGCCCGAACCCCGGCAAGCACCTGTCCACAAACCATCAGATCTTCGTGTTTCATATTCGAGATGTCAGCGCCTTTAGCGTTGTTGAGTAACCGCGAAACGCGCAGGTCGCCGCCGCCAGCATAGGCCGCGCTCAACGTATTGACAGAGGGAAAAGCGCACCGCGACCGATACGTAGCCTCCACATGCTCGGCCGCGTTTGTAACCAGACTTCGGTAAAAAAGTGCCACCCGTCCTGCGTGTCCAGCGAGTTGCGCGAGCAGGCGCCACTCGGCGCCGCCGGCCGCGCGCACCATGGCCGCGAACCAGACGATGCCCGCGTCCTCCATCAGATAACCCCATCGCCGCTCGCGGTTTTGCCCTGCAAGCCATCGCGGCACGTTTTTCCCATCCGGGATCTCACGCACCGCGTCGGTTGCGCATACGGCCGCACGCAGCAACCAGAACTCGCCGCCGATCGACTCCAGCAGAACCTTGCCGGACACGCTCCCGGCAGCGGTGAAGGCGAACGACACATCTACCTCGCACGCAACCGTGTTGCGCGAACGATCGAATACGAACCGGCTGTCGGGTACGTGACGCACGCCCCATGGACCGCCGTCGCGAAGCGCCGTGGCCGGAGACCCGGCCAGATCGGCAGTGAACGGAACCAGAACCTCTTCCGTGCACCGGACCTGCGGATCCTTCGCGGACGCTCTCGAGAGCCGCAGGACATTCGATCCGCTCGTGACCACGCGTCGCACACGCGTGCAATCGAACGCAGGCAGGTACACGGTCGATTCCAGCAAAGTTTCGTCGGCGAGTTGCGTGGGCCGCACGCTCTCGCCCACGTGCTTGTGCCGGATCCCGCGCGGCAAGGCGATCGGTACCGCTACGTCGTCGTCCTGCACAAACTTCGCGCTGTCAGGATAGAACACTGCTTCGTCACTCTTCGCACCCGTTGCGGCTGTGACGAGTATCGAATCATCGGCGTCGAGCGAGTTGACATCGAGTTCGCCGATTTCTTCCTTACGTTTGCCAAGATCCATCCGCAGGTCGCTGGCGATCTTCCCTCTAATCACGCGGTCTACCTGATAGCGGTCAAGCGTACCGTCGAGATACGGGAATGCCACACCGAGGCGAGGCAGCCCTTCAGTTGTGCCCGGTTGCGCGCTCGCGTAGTTTTCGATCCGTCGCCCGATCAGGCTCCCGAGGCGGTCGATCCGTCCGATACGCTGCTCAAGGTCGCCCGACGTCCACGCGACACCGTAATGCACGATGTTGTCGCAGAAGAGGTGCATATCGACGCCTTCCTTGAGCACGTCCGTGCAGACAAGTACATTTGGGTGGGTGGGAAACTTGAACTGCGTAACGGCGTTCTGGTTTTCCAGCCGGCTCGATCGTCCAATCACCGGCGACATCAGGCGAAACGCCATGTGAACGCGTTCGCGGCAAATTTGCTCCCAGCCGACCGCCGTTCCGCTGCGCAAACATTTATCGACAATCAGGTCGAAATGTTCGATCCAGCGCCGGAACTTCTCCTTCCAGTTGGCGATATACGTCGCCAGCCCATGCAATACCGACGTCTGGGCGCTCTCGAACATCCACAGCAGCTTGTCGGGCAGTTCGGTTGCACCATCAGGTGTGTTCGAGACGTGCGTGTTGAGGATGTAGAGATCGACAATGAAGTCGGTCTGCCGCATCGACTGCAGTACGCACAGTTGCAAGGCGGCGAGCTTCCACGCATCGGGCGACGAATGCGTAGTGTTTGCGAAAAGCCACGCGTGCGTGTTGTCGTCGCGAAGTTGGGTCACGCGTTCTACGCCCAGAATCGCCGCCAGGAAACGCAGCCAGCGTTCACCGTTCTTTACCCAGATTGCTTCGTGCGCTTGACCTGATTCGTCATTGCTGTTTTCGGGGCGTTTCAACAGAAATCCGCGCAGGGGCTTCCGCGATGGATCCTTCGCGCTCAGAAGCCGCGACCCGAATGACACCAGCTTCCCGTGGTGCTCCTTGATACCCGAGGCCCGTTTCAACGCTTCGAAGTAAGGCAGGCTGACCGCATCGCGAAACTGGCTGCCGCGCACGGTTGCGCCTGACACGCCGAAATCGTCTTCCTCGTCACCGTCGAGCGACTGAGTGGGGATGTCGATGCTGTCCTCGTCAAGCACCTCGCCTGAGTCATCCACCCGGTTCCACCAGGACGCACTCGAATCCCACAATGACTTGCTCCGCTGCTCGAAATCCGGTTTGATGAGCAAAGCTCGCCACACGGCAATCCGCTGATCGACCTGCTGCTGGAACCGCACGTTCAGCAGATCGCGAATCTCCTCGACTGTGTCGATACGACGGACGAACACCAGCGTCTTGTCGTTGCCACCGTCTTTCAGACTGTGCTCAAAGAGTTCGTCGGCAGTTCGGTTCAGCTTGGCGTGAGGCAACGCGACAGACTGAGATGCGAGCAGTTGCGCGCGGTTCTGGGGCGTCATCGCTTTCACAAAACTGTGGTTCAGATCGTCGATGACGGTCCGGTCCAGCGCCGCATTCGGCTCGTCGTTCTGTTTGCCCTGCTTGCCGTCGCGAGCCGCCTCATACTCACGTGGAACCTCAGGGGCGGCCACGGCAGCCTTCCTGCGTCCGATGATCCGCCCAACGGACGTCGAGAGCGACTCGAACGACGCACACTCGCCCTGCCGGAACCTGTTCTGCTTGCCCGCAAGCGCGCCGACCAGATGCTTTTGGACGAGTGCCATGGTCAGCGAAAGGAACGGATCGTCGGCGCCTGAATACCGCACGCGCTCGTATTTCCGGTACTGGATTTTGCCGTAACGATTGTCCTGTCTATCAGCATAGGTGCGCGTGCGGCGCACCATCATCTGGCGGAGCAGTTCCACCACGTCGGGCTTGGTGCCAGGCTGCGAATCGAGTTGCCAGGTGACGCGACTGCATCTGGCCTGATGTTCGCAATCTCCGCAGTCGCGGGGGATTTGCACGGCGCCCTCGCTACCGCCGGCTTCACCGACAGGCACCTTGCGGCATAAATAGGTGTCGAGGCTCCTGATATCGCGCGTGCTGGAGTGCAATGGCGTGGCGCTCATGAAGAGCCAGCGGTCGACATGGCGCCGAAAGATCTGGGCGATGTGCTGATTCTGATAGTTACCTGTGTGACGCAGGTACTGTGCTTCGTCGAAGATCACGAGGTCAAGCGGCTGGTTTGGCCTCGGTTCGCAGTTTTCGTCGATTGTCGTGCCGTTGGTCAGCAACGCTCCAATGCGTCGACAGTAAGCCGCGGCGAGCGCGTGTGTCGCGTCCTCCTTCCACGTATCCGACCGCTCGGAGAAACACTCAGCGATTGCCTTTTCGTCCTCATCCAGCTCCCCTGGGTCCGCCACCCCGACGAGCGCCGCATAGTCCGCCAACATCGATTCGGGATCCGCGCCTTTGAGCGTAAGCGGCCGGCTGAAAGATGAGTACCGCAGCAAGTGAATCCGCGCATCACCGAGCCGCATCGCTTTGATGAAATCGCGCAAGTTGTGGTGGAAGTGCAATTCCTCGAGCTGGCTGGCGTCGGCGGAACTAAGGAGCCGATCATCCAACAGCTTGTAACAGGTGCGCAGGAACTCCGACCATTCGCTTTGCCACTGGCGCTGCAGCGTAGCGCTCGAACAGACGATTACCACCCGCGAATCCGGCTTGCGCAGGAATTGCGTCGCGATTACGCCCATCGCCTGGCGCGTCTTTCCCATGCCGACTTCGTCGGATAGATAGGCGAAGCCCTTGTGCTCGAGAAGATGCCAGAGTCCAGCGACACCTTGGCTTTGCAGCTTGGCCTGCAGACTGGCCGTCTCCGGGCGTGCCGCATCGTGTCCGTCGAAGTCGATGTACGACCGCACCATTCCCGCAGTTAATCGTGCGGGGATGAGGTTTTTGTTATTCGGCATGCGCTACTCCGATTTCCTGACTGATCTCCTTGCTGATCTCGCGGTGGAACCAACCGAGGAAGTCTTTGATCCGCTCAGGCGTCGCCGTCCCGAACATCGAGATGAACGATGGTGAGTTGCCGAGCAGTGACACCATGTCTTCGTGAAGTTCGTCGATCTTCTCGTCGATATCCTTCCGTAACGACGGACTTGACACGTACTGTCCGGTCGCATCCAGTCGACCCACGACGTCACGCATTTCCGTCAGCTGGATATACCGGCCGATCTTTTCCTCGGGGGTCGTGGCAGGTTGTAGCGCTATTGCGCGGTACAGATTCGTCGCACCATATGGCGCCTGCTTGTCATAAGGATCGCGCTTTTTACCCGCGCTGCCCGGCTTCTGGTAGTACTCAAGCAACTTCCACGTGCCTTGGAACAGCCCGAAGAAATCGAACGTCGGCTCGGCCGGCTCCTCTTCGCCGTCGCCACCGCCAAGGCCAAGCGCAGCACGTTCACGCATCTTGCCGTCTGAGGCATCCGGATTGAGACTGCGTAAGAGTTCGAGAACTTTCTTCAAGCGCGGACGCGGCTGGTAGCCGAGTTCGTCGGGCAACGCGTTCACCTGCGTGACGAGACCTCGGAATGTCGCCGTGTCATCTTTACCAGACGTGTATGCGACGGAAAACGAACGCACCGGCTGGGCGCCCTTGAACGGCAGGGGCGGCATCACCTGCGTTTCGCCTGCCGGCGTCACGGCAAACGGATGCTCGAAACCATCGGCGCGCAGGACGATATCGCGAATCGATTGGTCGCTGGTAATGGTCAACTGAGCGCAAAATACGCGCGCCCTCCAGTCACACAGCACGATGGCCTCGAAAGGCGGAAGAGGCGGTGCGTTGTCTTCATCTTGTCCCGGCTCGGATGGTGCGAGTTCGCCTTCGTCCAGCGGCTGAAACTGACGGTTCCAGAGATCGGGAGCATTCTTCAGTTCGTAACGAAGCATCGCCTCGACGTTCGCGAGCGACTGGCCTTGAGGCGCAAGCATCGCTGCCTGCGTGAAGTTCGCAGAGCCAATGCACAGCACGCGCGCTTCGTTAGCGTCTTCGAGCATCAGCGCTTTAGCGTGCGTGTAGCGCTCGCCGTCCTTGCTGAATTTGCGAAATCCACGCCGATAACCAGGCGATGCGCTGAGCGTTTCGACTGGGAACCTGTACTTGCCGTCGGTATTGAGCGACGGCACGAAGAGGCATTCCTCGACTCCGAGCCTTTGAGCGAGCGTTTCGACGCCACTCCAGTATGGAGATACAACTGTCGCGGAGCGCCACGGCCGCGATCCTTTTAGCGTGTTAAGCAATGAATGTCGCGTATCGCGCTCAAACGGCAGGGACAGATGCAACGTCGGCATGTCTGAGGAGTCCGGCGCGAGTTGGCTAGCGTCGGAGAGCGCTTCGAGCAGCGCCGCGAGGATCGCGCGCACATCGCCTTCTTCCTCGTGCGGCTGGCCGCCCGTAGATGCGAAGTGGCGCTCCGCCTGGCTGGCGAGCCATGCGAGCAAAGGGCGCAACTCATCGGCGTGCTGGCGTGCCACGGCGGTCATGCCGACGACCTCGCGATTCACCGCCCAGCCGGACAGTGTGAGATTGCCGCTGCCAACGGACAGCCACAAACCCTTTTCTTGCGTTTGCTTCAGCGTGCCGGCCATCAGCATCAGCTTGGGATGGAAGCGGCCTTCGGGGAGCCCGACCGGCAGCAGACCGTAGCGCATATCGCCTTTCGGCTCAGGGCACGTCGAATGATCGCAGGCAACCAGACACTTGATGACACTCAGATCTTCGTTGATTACGTAACGCGTTTCCGATGTCCCTTTCAGTTCATCGACGGTATCTCCTACCAGCAGCGGCAACACATTTGCCTCGAAGAACTGCGACACGAAGTTAAATGTCGTGAAGAGAACGTAGCGTGGATGGTCCGTCGAGAAGCGGTCGCGGATATGTTCGAGCGTGCCGCGCATCACGTGATCGATCTTGGCTGGCGCCGCGCTCATACCGGCTCTCCAAAAACTTGCGCATAAATATTCGATGCGGTGTTGAGGTAGTAGTCGTTCATCCATGGAAAGCCGTCGACAAGCCGCTTTTTCGCGTCCTGCCGATCGCGGTCGCCTGCGACCGGCAGCACGATAACGTCGCCTTCGATCAGCACTAGCGGATCGCGCCCGCGTTCGGTCATACATCGCTTGTGATAGTCCACTAGCTCGCGCGTGAATGCGATCAGACACGCGCGGCGCGCCGCGGAATTCGCGGCGGGAACGCTGGCTGCGAGGATGTCGGCGAGCATCTGCATCTGCTTCATCCGGGGTGTTTCGAGCTCACTTCCGAGTCGCTGGAAGGCCGCAGCACGCTCGCGCATCTGAGAGAACACCTCTTCGAGTTCGCGTGCGAGTTGCTCAAGTTTCTTGCCTGGCGATCCGCGCAGAAAGTCGAAAACGTCCTGCATTACCAAGAGGAACGGCTCGCAGCGGAGCACGCTGTCGATGTCGTGTGCCAATTCCTCTGACTGAAGAAGGCGAATGCGCTGCTCGATGCGCAGGCCCTCCATCTTCGTTGCTCGTCTCAGCGCCAGGAAATCGCGCGCGAGGGTTCGCTGGAAGTCTTGCCCGAATAGACACTCCTGCAGTATTGGCAGCAGGGAGTCATGGTCGAATATCCGCTCGAACGCCTTCGAGAGCGCTGTGCCATTAAGGTGGCGATCCGGCTCGAGAGCGGTCTTCGCATTCGCAAGAGGGCCTGTCAGCGCGCCAAGCAGTTCATCTGTGGCTTTCGGAGTCCAGTGACGATTCAGTTCTTTGCAGACTTCGGGTTCGACTCTCCAGTTGTCGTCGATCAGACCTGCGCGTCGACTGGTGCCACGGTAATACTGGTACAAGCCGTTCGCGACGGTCTTGCCGGTCTTGGTCGTGACATAAAGATCCTTCCCTTCGGCGGCGAGCGTGTTGTTGCCGAAGCAATAAGGGCGCTTGTTGTGATAGAGCCAGTATTCGGCAAGACCTTCCATTAGCCGGAAGAACTTGCGGGGCGCATCGTCACCCGCCAGCAGTTGGCGAAATTTCTCTTGCTCATTGGCGAGCCACTGAATCAGGACGACGGCCTTGATACCGTTGACTTGCCCGACGGGCGACGCCAGGTGAGGGACGAGCTTTCGTCCGAATGCGCTCCACACCGGCAAGAGCCCGAGTGGATCACGTCCGCCGGACGAGCGGCTTAACGCAGGATCGGGATCCGTGAAGTAAGGCAAGCCGATGGCGATGCCGTCGGCAGCGCTGCTGCGGTCGAGTTCAGTCATCGAAAGGGAATCAGATTCGTGGCGTGAAGGGGGCGATTGACACGGCCATTGGTGTCGCTGGGTTGCGTTTTCGAATGCATAGTCTTGGGATTTGACTAACGTCCTCACCAAATCCTTTAGTCACCACTCAAGCTGTGCCGTATCGGCAACGGTTGCCGTGATTTTGTATTCGCCACGCAGGTCGATCAACTTCTGGTCCAGGCAGCGTGGCGAGCCGACACTGGTTACATGCTGAAGCTGACTTCCACCCGGCGATTCCTGGAGTCGCCCGGATCGACTCCCGGCAGCGGACGAGAGTCTCCGAACCCCGCCACAACGACGCGTCTTGCCGCATTGGCATCGAGCGTGTTCGTCAACAACTTGCGCGCCTCGCGGGCGCGGGCCGCTGACAGCGTGTAATTGTCGTCGTACACGGTGCAGAAGCGGGCGAAATCGACTACAGGCTTTTCGACGGGCAGATTGTCGGTATAGCCTTCGACGACAATCTGCCCGCTTTGCACCTGCTGCAGATAGCGGACAATTTCCGGCTCGACGCTCTCGAACGCAACCTGGGCCTGCTCAGTGACGCAGGCGCTGCCCCGGGCGAAGACGTTGTCCTTGAGCGTCATCTTGTTCGCCTGCATGTCGAACGAGACCAGGTTCGACGCACCGTGCTCATCGAACGAGCGTTTGATGTCGGCGAGAATCATCCCAAGACGCTGCTGCTTCGTGACGGCGCTTTGCGCAAGCTCCTGCTTATGCTTGATCGCTGCATACTGATTCTGCAGCACGGCGACGACGAGTAGCAGCATGACGACCGCCATCGTGCCTGCCATCAGGTCGGCAATCGACACCCATTCATTCGGCTTTTCTTTCATGAGAGGCTGGCGCGTCGCGTGCGTTCAGTCGTGGTTTTGGTAGTGCGCCGGGCACGCTCGGGAGCCGCCTTGGTCCGCTGCGCTGGGGCGCTGCGCCTGGAGATTTCCTCGAATATCTTGCTCATCCTGACATTGCCTTCGGACACCGAGGTCAAACCGAGTTGAATCGGTTCGGCAAGGTTTTTGATCATCTCAGTGGACTCGGTCACGGATTCGGACAACGCGTCAGTCAACGCGCTCAGTGAAAAGGATGTTTCGGCCTGCAATTTGGCCGAATCATTGATGGCGCTCTCGACAGTTCCACTGACCTTGTCGAGTGTCTGGCTCACCGAACTCGACAATTGGCTGACCGACGTCCTGATGCCCTCAGTTGCCGTTTCCAGTTGCACCCCCATCTTGTCGAGCGTCTTATCCACGTTGGTCGACATCAAGGTGACAGAGTCGCGGATGCCGCCTGTTGCCGCTTCGAGTTGCGCGCCCATTTTGTCGAGTGTCGTGTCCACGCTGCTCGACAGGGAGGTGACGGAATCGCGGATGCCGTCCGTCGCTGCCGCAAGCTTCGTGCTCATGTCGTTGAGATTGCTGTGGAAGCTGCCGTTCATCGACGCGATGCTGTTTGCGAGGCCTTCCTTCACATCGCCGAGGACCGAGACGATTTGTTGTTGCAGCTCGCCGATAGCGACCTGCAATTGGTCAGCGCTGCCGGACATTGCCTGTGCTGCCGTCGACATCGTCTCGCCCGCTTCGCCGAGGCGATCGATATTCTCGATATTCGCCTTGACGAAGTCTTCAATGGCTGTGCGCGTATGCTCCGCGTGCGTGGTCGCGACGCTGATTTGCTCCGTTTGGGCGTCGAGCCTCCCGTGGATTGCCTTGGTCGCCGCGACCCCTGCGCGCGAGACGTCGGTGAGACCTATCAGCATCCGCGAGTGCTCGGCGAACTCCGCCTGGCGTCGCTCGTCGTGTTGCTGCATGTGAGCGGCCACGCGCTGCGTCGCGGCGCCGACGATTGCGCTGAACTGCTGAGTTTGCGCGTCGAGTTTTTCATGCGTGGTGGCGGTCCCGGCGACGCTCGCACTCGCCGCTTCGTTCAAGCGCTCAAGAAGGGCGGCGTGTTCGGCAGACTCCGCGCGTCGTTGCTCATCCATCTGCATCAGGCCGCCGACGATGCGCTCGCCCACGGTTTCCAGCGCAGTCACGAGGCGATTCTCCGCACGCGCCTTTTCTTCCGTTTGCAGACGGGCGACCTCGGCAGCGTGGGTCTTCAGCGTCGCGACGCACCAGCGCAGACGCCGGTCTTCATAGCCGTTGACGACAGTCCACGCCTTCAAGGCGAGAAACGCCATGATCCCCCACGTAGACGTCTTAAACTTGGTTCCGAGGCCCTCCATCATGCCCTTGAGGTTTTCCATCGTGTCGTCCATCGAGACGCTGGCCGCGTTCGAGTGCTGCAGGATGTACGACGCCTTGTTCAGGGCAATACCGAGGCCAAGGAACGTGCCGAGCAGGCCGAGGATCAGCAGGATGCCCGGCATGATGTCGGCGAGCTTCTCCCAACGCGTCGCGACGATGTCGCTCAATTCGTGGCTCGATCCGTATTCGGCGGCCAGCACGTCGGTCTGCGCACTGTCCGTCCGGCGGTGCCAGTTCGTCTCCCATCGACGCTCATTGGCACTAAGCGTGACGCCGACGATAGTGAAGGCGAGCAGGAGCCCCATCACCGAGGAAAAGACGACCTGCAGGAATTCTCCCCGAGGAAGCAGAAATGTGAAAATGTCTTGAATCATCAGCCGGCCACCATCACAAGTTGCTCCGCGCGTGCTTTGCTCGCCGCCGCGAAGATATTGGAAAAGTCGTTGATCAAGGAGAGTTCCGCTTCAGGCAGATCGCTGAAGCGCTTCTTGCTCTTCACACAGTCGATCACGATCTTGCCGACACTCACCGCGCTCTCGGCGAGCCAGGAGAGATCCTCTGCTTCAAGCGTCGCCTCGTCCTTTTCGATGATTTGCAGGAAGCCTTCCGCGGCCTGGATGAGAATCTGGAACTCGCTGTTCCGGCTTCTATCCTCGATGATTTCTTCGTCAAGCTGCTTGACCTGGGCACGTAACGACTTAAGTGTGGCCTGCTCGGCTTCGCCCAGAAGATTCATCTTGTCGGAGAGTTCGAGCTTCTTCATCTGAACCTTGTTCTTTGCCAGTGCGCCCTCCTTGCCCGTCTGCTGGTCACGCTCGGCTTTGAGGTCGTTGCCCCACGCGACGACCATTTCCTCGAACACGAACGCGATCAACGGCTTACCGTAGCGTTTCTGCACGATCTTCTCTAGTCGCGCGGCGTCGACATCGCTCAACTGCGGATTCTCGTCCAGCAGGTTTGTACTGACCTGAATAAGGAACATATCGTTGTCGCTGATCTTCTCGATGTCGCTGAGCTTGCGAATCTTCTTCTCGGCGTTCGCGAGCAGGCGCTGCGCCGCTCTCAGGCGCAGATAGTGGTCTATGTCTTCGATCACACTGTGATTGAGCAGTTCGTCGATGCGAGTTCTGAGCAGAATGGAGTTGTTTATAAACTCAGCAATCTTGACGCCGCGCTGCAACTCCTCGGGCGCCATCTCCTTAGCCTTCGCCAGCACTTCCTTATATGCTTCTGCGGCGTCGATTTCTTCTTGCGTCTGGTAGTGTCGCCGTGCTTCCTTCGCCATCTTGATGGCCCATTCAATGGCGGCTGCAATGCGCTTGGCAAGCGGATGCTCGTCGATCGTGCTCACGAAATTGAGCACCTTGGCAACCGCGGCTGCGGCAGCCCGGACCTCGGGGTGCGGTATCGTGGCAGCGATCGCCGCGGCCGCATCACGCGCCTTCACGAGCCATGGCTTGACCACGGTCCAGACTTTCTTGATCTCGGCGACGGCGTGCTCGGCCTCGTCGGCGAGGAATATAACAACCTTGCCGGTCACTTCCTTGGCCTTGCGAATGACCGGGTTGATCACCTCGTTGACGACGAAATCCTTTGCTGCCCGAAACGCGGAACCTACGATGGAAAACAAGCCCATGGCTACCCCGATGAATGATGTATTTGATCTATGAATTCAGGCCGAGCAGCCGGGTCGCCGCCTGCGTGGATGCCGCGAGCGTATGGCCGCCTGACGCGACATTCGCGCGAGCATTGAGGATCTGCGCGATGGCCGAAGCGATGTGAGTCGACGTGAGTTGCGCAGCGTGACGCGTGTGCTGCGCGGCGAGAATCGCCTTTGGTAAAGCAAGCCGCATCGCGTTGCGAATATCGCGACCGGAGAAACCATCGGACAGCGTGGCGGCTTCTTCGATGATTGCATCGCGCGCTTCGCCGAGCGGGATGCCGGATACGAGCATGCGCGCCCACAGCTGCCGGCGCCCATCGATATCCGGGAGCTGGAACGAAACGTGGTGAGTGATCCGGCCGAGAAACGCCTCGTCGTAGTTGCGCGCAAAATTGGTCGCGAAGACGACGACACCTTCGAAGCGTTCGAGTTCGATGAGAAGCGTGGAGCGCATCGAGTTCACTTCGTTGTCGATGCCTTGCGTGACCGACGACAGACGCTTGCCGAGTAGCGTGTCGGCTTCGTCGAAGAAGAGCAGCGCGCCCGCCTCATATGCGCTTGCGAAGGCCGCCTGGATGTTGCGTGCCGTTTCACCCATGAACTTGCTTTCCAGCTCAGCGATGCTGATCTCGATGATCGGCAGGTTGAGCACACCAGCGAGCGCATCGGCCGCCATGGTTTTGCCGGTGCCGGGCGGGCCGTAGAAATTCAAAATCGTTGAGCGCCCCATCGGATCGACCTCGCCGAATCCCCAGTCCAAATAGATCGTTCGGTGAAAGCGTATTTTTGCGAGGCTCTCCTCGAATTCGAGACGTGTGTTAGCTGGCAGAATGAGATCGTCATCCAGCTTGAAGCGTGCTTCCCGGCAAGAGAACGATGGCACCGGCTCAAGTGCGGTGTGAGTGGTCATAGATAGTTGAATACGCGGATTGATCAGCGTCAACGCGGAAGGCAGCAATTCCCGTATTTGCCTGACGCCATTACATAGGTGTTATCGACAGACTTAAGCGGATCTTTAGTAATCTGTGCGTTCGCGTCCAAATGCGTGGCCTTACCCAAACGCCGGCTGCAATCCAGAGGCGGCAAATTATGCGATTCGCATTGAATATGCCTCGCCGTGGTGATCGGGCGGCGCCCGAGCCACTTCAAGAGAAAGACGACACGAACGCAGCGCATCGTACGACGCAACCTGGACATTTCGTGTCCCATTGGAATCCGACGCGACGGTACGCTCCATCTGGCCATCGACGGATGGTGACCCAGTGATAGCATCGCGAGCGCCTTGATGGCAGCCAGGCTCGCACGGTGGCGGAAACGTTCCACGGAGAAGGATTCGCTCTGCTGTATCGCAAACTTCTCACCCTGCTGTGTACTCTGACCGACGGAAAAGCTCCTGCTGGTCGAGTGAACAGCACCCGCGACCAGCCCCCCGCATGTGCGACGTCGGCCGTCTGGTAACGAGCCGCACAATATTCCTTGTGCTGCTCAAGTCTTTTTGGACGATGTACCCCGCGTACCCCACTCCCCGACGTCGAACGTACAGAGCGCAACGAGGGTAATCAGAAACGAGTCCGCGATAAACCACATCCCAAGCGCACCGATGATCAATGGATTCACTTTTTGTTCAGGGTTATGCCACCGGACGTACAGGTCGTAGAGCAACCCGATTACAACCCACAATCCGAAATAAAGCTGCATGTCGCGCAAAAGGTTTTCCGCAAGCCAACCCGACGCCAGACCGTAAATGCACATTGCAGGCCAAAGCACTTGCAGTGCGCCCGGGATCAGGAGATTCACGACTGTCAATGGATGCAGCACTTCGAGGTTTGTCCAAAACTTTCGCGCCGTCCAGAACAGATCGCGCAGACCGCTGCGCCGCCAGCGCAGCTGCTGCATGAATAGTTGCCTGAAGTTGTTCGGTGCCGCTGTCCAGCATTGCGCGCTGATGTTGATATAGGTCTTCAGGCCTTTCAGCAACAGCAGGTGCGTCATGTAGCGATCTTCGCCGTCTCGCACGCCGACACCAAACCAGTTCCGGTGCTTCACCTGCTCCTCGATGGCCTCGAAATGCTCGCGCCGTACAGCGAACAGGCACCCCGAGATACAGATCACATTTCGCGTCCAGTTCTGCAACATCTTCATGATCTGGAAGCTGTAGTAGTAAACGACCGTCTGACATTGAGTCAACACGTTTTCGCGCGCGTTACTTATACCCACGCGGCCTCCCACTGCACCAATCGTCTCATCCACGAAGCATGCGGTAAGTTCTGCGATGGCGCGCCTGTCGAAAATGCAGTCGGAGTCGATGCAGATCAAGATCTCGCCCGACGAATGCGACAGGGCATGCGAGAGCGTCTGGTGCTTGCCGGAATTGACCGGGTTACGGAACGCTCTTACGTTCTTCCAACGCCGCGCAGCGCGTTCGATCCAGTCGAACGTGTCATCGGCGGAACAGTCGTCGACGGCGATGACGTCGACCTTCTCCATCGGATAATCGCTCGCGAGAATGCTTTCTATTGTCCGGAACACATGCTCTCCTTCATTGAAGCAAGGAAGAAGCACGCTCACTCGCGGCTGCAACGCGTAGTTCTTTTCCAGAAACGTCGATTTCGCGCCGAACCGCAACATCAGAGTCACGCCGAAGTTCATCACCATCACCATTAATGGCAACGCAAAAATCAACTGAACAAATGTATCGGTCACATTGGCCTCAAAGACTTGATCATGAACTCGATCTCTTGCTGACTTCGCGGATACGGCCGTTTGAATAGCCACAGATTGATGACCAGGGTCTGGGGCCGAACGGCAATATCGCCTCGAAAGCTCACTTCACGACCTTGCTGCAAAGGCGACTCCCAGCTCACTGAATCACGTCGCCAGTTAAAGGCGAACATCGAATGGGTGATATCGTCCGGCACGCTCAGCGCCGCATGACGCTTGCCGATATGGCCGCGGTTCCACACCGTGTAGTTGACCTGCGGCGCATTCGCTTCGCCCCAACGCGCGATTTCGATGTCAATCTCGTTGGTACCATCCGGACCGACGTCCGCGGGCGGATACATGAACACGCCGAACACGACGTCGGGATCGACGCTGCCGATCGGGCCGCGAACATCAAATGCGTACCGGCCAAAACCGAATCGTCTTGTCGACTCGAGTTCGACGCAGGCAAACTGGCCGTCCGGCAAGCGCGCGATCTTCAGATGCAACCATCCGTCCGCATCGACCCATCCGCCATCTGCGTTCCATCGGTCCGAAGCGCACGGTTTGCCCGCGCCCGTCCGGACGCGCCATTCGGTGCCCGCCCACTCGATGCTCCTCGCCGACGCTGCCGACACGCACACCAGCGCAAGGATCGCGCAAAGCAGCCTTTTCATCAGATTCACCTCTCGCGCAAGTTTAGGCTCGTACCAACGTGACGTTGTGCGGTTCGCTACCACGGGCCAGCACGCCCTTCACGTCTGTGACCACAGCCCCATGTCGCGGATGAATGTGTTGGAGAATCATGTTCCAACCGCCATGCACGAATTCGGTATGAGCGACGGCCAGCACCACGGCGCGAGCTGGTTCGCGCCGCTCGAAACTCGTGAGCCTGATGCCGTATTCCCGCTCCACCTCTTTCGGGTCCGCGAGAGGGTCGATCACCTGCACGTCGATGCCCCAGCTCATGAATTCCCGAACGAGTCCCACCGCTTTCGAATTGCGAATGTCGGACACGTTCTCCTTGAACGTAATGCCTAGCACGGTGATTCTTGAATCGAGCGGCAAGCCGCGATGACGCATCGCCTTCAAGGTTTTTTCCGCGAGCAGGCCCGGCATCTTGTCGTTCACTTCTCGAGCCGCAAGGATCAGCGACGGTATGTAGCCAACCTGCGCGGACCGGTGCGTCAGATAATACGGGTCGACGGAAATGCAATGGCCACCGACAAACCCCGGTACATACCGGTGAAAATTCCATTTCGACGCAGCGGCGTTGATTGCGTCATGCGTGTCGATGTCGAGCCGCGAAAAGATTTGCGACAATTCGTTCATCAACGCGATATTGACGTCCCGTTGCGTGTTCTCGATCACCTTGGCCGCTTCCGCGACCTTGATGTTCTCTGCGCGGTATGTCGTCGTGATCTTCGAATACATACCGTCGATCAGCTCAAGTGTTTCCCGTGTATCGCCCGACACGATCTTCGTGGTGGAAGTGAGCGTATGAACCTTGTCGCCGGGATTGATGCGTTCCGGCGAGTAAGCCACCCAGAAGTCCACGCCATGCTGTAACCGGCGCTCACCCGTAAGTTCGTCTCGATGCTCCAGCAGCGGTACGCAGATGTCCTCCGTCACACCGGGATACACCGTGCTCTCGTAGACAACGGTCGTGCCAGCCTTCAGGTGCCCCGCAATTGTCTTCGTCGCGCCGATAACGGGACTGAGGTCTGGCACGTTCGCGTCCGTGACCGGCGTGGGAACGGTGACTACGATGAGGTCGGTGTCACGCATGGCCTCACCTGCATTGCTTACGAGGCGCCAGTTCGCGGACCGAAGATCGGTCTCTGCGAGTTCGCCCGTCCTATCGCGGCCAGCAAGCAGCTCGGCGATTCTGCTACCGTCGATATCGTAGCCGGTCACATCGAAATGCCTGGAGAGTTCGAATGCGAGCGGGCATCCCACGTAGCCCAGCCCGACAACCAGAATCTTATTGATCTTGCGCATAGTTCTGAGAAAGTAGCGTGATTTGCAGACGTGCCAGATGGACTTTCATGGCAGCCATGGCGAGGCTTACGCGGACCTGCGATTTCATCCTTAGCGCTTCTGGCGAATCCAGCTTGCGCAACCGCTCGTACTCTTCGCTTAGGTGGTCCTGTTCATCGATCAGTTGTGGCAGGACTTCGTTCTGCACGCTCAAAAGATCTGCCGTGCTTCTTTGCAGTCCGTCGACTTTCTGTGCAAGCTCGTCGTTCAGCTGTCGCCGCATCGTCATCAGCGAATTCGTCGCGTTATCCAGCTTTCTGCCGTACGACATCGCGTTGAAGTTATAGGTGAAGGTGACGGAAACGAACGGTTGATATCCCGTCGACGTGTTGAACGGTGCGCCCGAAATCGGCTTTTGCACACCACCGATCAACGACACATCCCATGCCTGTAACTTCTGCTTGTGATTCAGCTCGTCCTGCAGGGCCAGCGTCGACTCGTCGATCTTCGCCATCGCCTCCTTCAGACTAATTTGCGGAACGTCGGGAATCTGCTGCGATGCCACGTCGGTTTTCGCGGCAATGTACTGCGTGTTCACCTGGTCGCGCTGCTGCTCGAGCGTCAGCAGGTCCGACAACGTCCCGTTGCCGGTGCGCAGACGCTTTTTTGTCGACGCGATCTCTTCGTCCAGGATATCGAGCACGTCCTTCAGATCCGCTGCCTGCTGAACGGCAATCTGCTTTTCAATAGAAGACATGCCATATTTGACGACGCGATCAACACTGAGCGTGCGGCTGTACAACTCGCACTCCAACTCCGCGGCCCGCGTCGCCGACCTGCCCTGCAGATCTTTCGACAGGCTTTTCGACAGACCGATCACGACCTGTTTGAGCGACGGATTCGAGTCCGATTGCCCCAGACGGCCAAAACCCTCGACGCCGGAATCCAGCGTGCGTTCGGCGTCCGCCTGGTCCTGCATATACTGGCAATAGGCCCGCTTCTCGCCTTCCGACGAAGTCTGCGCAAACGCACTAGCGCTCAGCGTACCGATCAGCGCGAATACAAACACTTTTTTGATTTTGGATGACATCAATTCGGCTATGTTATTACGAGAGAGATTTCTCAATCGGCATGCGGTAGTAGATTGACCGACCTCCTAAAACAGAAGCGGCTTGTGTCCGATAAAGACGACGGGCGACTGTTCGGCAAACTTCACCGAAAAATTCACTCGCGCAAACTTGCCCTTGATATCCGTCTTGAACAGGGGCTGTCGCGCATATTCCTCGGCCTCGTATACGTGCTCGATGGCGCCCACTCTCCGGCACACGACAACCTGGAGATAACAATCGAACACGGGCGCCCCCGGCGTCGCATTGACGAGGTTGTCATACGCGACGAAGACAACGGGAACACTGCGAGTCAACGCCAGGTAGTACGGCGAGCGCTTTGCGACGTTTAGTACGCGTTCCGCATTCGCCACTGTTGCGCGCAACTGGTCGACGGATTGGCGCGCCGTTTCGGCGTCGACGCTGGCTTGCGCGAGCGTCATTCGCAATTGCGCCTCATTGCTCAACGATTGCAGCGCACTCAGCGACGATGCCTCCCCTCCACCAAGCGTCCTACTTGCAGTGGCTGCCGTGCGCGCCTGCTCTCGGAGCGTGATCTCACTTATGTGCGTGTCCGTTATCGCATTGATCGCAGACTGAATATTGAGGCGCCGCGACATGGCCTCGTCTTTGGTAATCAGACCGGCCATCAGATCGGATTCGACGGAGGCTAGCATCGGCTTCACATCGGACGCGGCCTTTTCGGTTTGCGCGGCGTCGATGCGCTTTCTGCTCAGCGCAGACCGTATATCGGACTCGCTTAGCGCGAGTGCGTGCGACTCGCTATGCGCCGCGGCATCGAACCGCTCGATGAGCTTCCGCGTGTCGGCAATTTGTCCATTGATCACGCGATATTTTTCAGTCGCGGTGGCGAGGTCGACACGGTTCTTCAGCAACTCGGCCTCGAGCGCCGATACCTGAGGCTGATACGCCAACACCTTTTCCTGCGTCGGCGACAGGACGATCGGCGCGGACCAGTTGCGATTGACCGCGTAGAAGCCCATCAAAAACAGGTACGACAGGACGCCTATCACGATCACCAGAAGAATTCCGGCCATCGTAATTCGGTAAGTGGAAACAATTGTGTTTTGAAAGCGCTTGAAGTTCATTGATCAATGTACTCTTTTTTGGCCTGCTGCCTTTTTATTTTCGGTCCATGCGAACGGCCACTTTCTCCGCACGCAATGGATGAATAAATCTGGTTGATTTGCGCCGCTCATCGGGTCAATAAAACACCACTCGACACACTTTAGCCACCGATCGGGACAATTCATGTCCGGTACCTGACACGCGTTCGTTCGATTGCTGTGGGTTCCCATTGTGCGTGGCAGTCCAGACAAATGATGTCTCTAACACCGCGGGACGCTGCGGAAGACTGAAGCCGAAAGGTTGGCTTAACGATTAGATGAACGCGTGATATCCCAAGCGCTATTGGAGGAAGCTATTTCTTCTTTGCGTCGCTACCTCGTATGTTGCGGATCAAAGCCACTGACATGCGTTACCGGCTTTCCACTTTATTCACATAGGGGAAGTACAAATAGCCTTGCAGACCTGTTGCGCCGTTTGCACAGGCAATCCGCGCATCGTCCGTCGTTTCAATTCCCTCCACGACAACCGATGCGTCGCAGACCTTAGCGAACCCGATGAGTTGGATCAGACGTGCCGCGGCAGTCTCGTCGTGGCGGCACGCAACTACCAGCGAACGATCGAGCTTGACGATGTCGACACCAAGGCTGACGAGGTTACGCAAGCTGCCGAAGTCGTGCCCGACATCGTCGAGCGCAACGCGGCAACCCAGCCATTTGATGACCGAGACAAATTCGCGTGCAGCGTCGAGATTGGCGAGGGGAAAGGTTTCTGTGATCTCTATAGTCAGGCGCGATGCAACTTCAGGTTCTTCGAACAACGTGACGATGAGCACCGCCCACCATGCATCGATTGTTGCGCTTGCAGCCGATACGTTGCAGCCCATTCGCGCGTCGGGGTTCGCTCTCAACCTGCCGATGATCGACTCGACGACCCACCTGTCGAGACGCCGCACCACGCCCAGACGCTCGAGCGCACGCACTTCTGAGCCGATCCGGCAGCGCTTATCAGGACTCTCGCCTGTCTTGCTTAGCAGCGCTTCGTGATAATGCGTCGTCCAAGGCTCCTTCGCGTCGCATATGCGCTCGAAGTCGAAGTCGAGTTGGCGTTCGTCCATGGCACGGAACACGCGTTCGGCCACTTGCGTATCCGCAAGGAACTGCTCGCGCCATTCTTCGCCAGACTGCATTTCCGACACGCGCGCGGCATTGACGGAATCGATATCGAAGGGTTCGTCGGCGAAGTGGGCAACGTTCACCTCGATCACGGGGAACGCGACAGCGGAGCCTGATCGCACGGGACGATCTGCAAGACACGTCAGAATGCGATCGAGCAGAAGCGAGGGATGCGCGCCAAAACCGCGATGAGTGTCTTGCATATCCGGCGACGCATCGAACACGAACAATATGTGTTGTGCGCTCATCGCCACGGTACCTGGGTATTGCCTGCACAATTCGCGCGCCCGCTCCCGCACCACATGGCGCACCGTTGTCGCGAACATCGGACCGTAAGCGTGCTCGATCTGCGGAAGATTGACAAATGTCGCGACAATGCACAGTGCCGCGGGCCAGTCGCTTCTCGCAGCCGGTCCGATGCCGAAGCGTTTCAGCAGCGACGCGAGCTCCGGCCGAAGCCCAGGTAGTCTTTCGTGACTCATTGCGCCGAACCCATCCCGCCGCGGCGCAGACCAGCCCCGCAGCGGGGTACAAAAGGGTTCCTTTGTGTCACGATCCATCATAGTTCAAGGCTTCAGAAAAACCAGAGAGAAAACATGAATCTGCTGTGCCCGCTGACGCGGCTTTGTGCGGCGACAAAAGGGAACCTTTGTGTCAATGCATGAAGACCACTTTCTTGCAAGGTATGCATGCACGCCGACGCCAGGGAGATAAGTTTCAGCGAGGCACTATGATGAAGATCGGCTACGCTCGCGTTTCGACGGAAGAACAGAACCTCGATTTGCAGGTCTCGGCGCTGACAGCAGCAGGCTGCGAACTGCTCTTTCGCGATCATGGCGTCTCGGGCTCGACGTTCCGTCGTCCAGGACTGGATGACACGCTCGCGCAACTCGATCGCGGCGACACGCTAGTCGTATGGCGCCTCGACCGCCTGGGCCGATCATTGATGAAGCTGGTTGAGCTGATCGAGACGCTCAATATGCGGGGCATCCGCTTTCAATCGCTCACGGAAGCGATCGACACCACAACGTGTAGCGGCATGTTCATCTTTCACATGATGGCTGCCATGGCTCAATTCGAACGGACGCTGATCAGCGAACGGACGCGCTGTGGTATGCAAGCGGCACGCGAGCGTGGCCGTCAAGTGGGACGGCGTGCCGCGATGACTTCAGCGCAATGCGCTGAGGCGCTTGCGCTTTCGCGCACAGTGTCTGTTGCTGAACTTGCCGTGCGGTTCAGTGTGCATCCGCGCACGGTGCAACGCGCGCTGCGCAATTCGACCTTGCCGGCTCCGCCATCGGAATCATGTCGCGACCAGGAATAGCGTTACGCCAGCCGACGCGCTTCGAGCCCATAACGGCGCAAGCTGCGAAGCAGCGTGCGTGGGTGGACCTCGAACCGTTGGGCAACGATATCGGACGAATGCAGCGTCAGCAATTGCTGGGCTTCGACGCACTCGGTCTGAGTCATCGCGCGGCGTCTGCCGACGTGCTGCCCGCGCGCTTTAGCGGCGAGCATGCCGGCCCGCGTTCGTTCGCCAATCAGCGAGCGCTCGAATTGCGCGAGCGCGGCCATGATATGAAACAGCAGCGTCCCACCCGGCGAAGTCGTGTCGATGCACTCGGTGAGAGAAGCAAACTGAACGCCTCTTACGCCGAGCTCGTCGACCAGTTCGACGAGCTTCGTCAGCGAGCGCCCCAAGCGGTCCAGACGCCACACGACCAGCGTATCGCCTTGGGTCAGCGCAGTCATCGCCTGGCCGAGGCCGGGGCGAGAGAATCTTGCACCCGAGATCCCCTGATCGGTGAAGATGTCATCGCAGCCCGCCGTTTTCAACGCTGCAAGTTGCAGGTCGAGATTTTGATCATCGGTAGAAACTCTCGCGTATCCAATTCTCATTCTTTTTGGAGTTGTGCAGCACGGCCAGACCCGGCAAGCGAACCTGAACTGGGCATCGCATCGTTGCGCCTCTGCGATGTGCGGTTGGACACTACGACCACGCAACATTGGACATCATCGATGGAGCTCGATGAACAGTCTGTTTGTCAAATGGCCGGACGTGGACTATAGAAATCGAACAGGACAAACTGTGTCCAGATTGATCGCGCACATCGTCAACTCGTTTGGGACATGATTTGACTCAAGGGTCCCGCACACTGCGCACTCGGACAACGACCGGGAGTTCCCCACACACATGACTAAACAGACCAACACGATTCGCGCAGACGCAACGCAGACCGATCGCAATGCACACGGCATCGGACAGACGCTGTGCATTGCGTTGCGGCTTTGGGGATACGAAGAATCGGAGGTTCAGTCGTGGATGAGAGAACTGCCCCGAATGAACGGCGCGATAACGTGGAAGATTTCTCATGACAGGATTGCGCGCGGCGCTGACGTGGTCGTGCACATCGTCAAGCCTTCGCGTCGCGCAAGCGCAGCGTTCTGCTGGAATTGCGCAGGGGCTAACTACGCCGTATCGCAATTGCTGGCGGAGTGCGGGATTGAAATCATCCTGTTTGAGGGTAATGCGGATCAGTTGCCGCGCAAACGCGCAGGTCATTGGGCAGTGGCCGGCACGTTGTCGCCGCAGGCCGCGCTCTGCCGCCTGGGCTGTCTGATCGCTGCTTCTTCTACGCGCCAGCCGCACATGCCTGCCGTCGTGCGGCGTGATCTGCTCTGCATGATCACCCCGCAACTCGACGCAGCCTGATACGCGTTTTAGCTCATTCTCTCGAGCAAGAGCGCCGCAGCCGGCTCTGACATCACAACAATCAGCTTCATCGTCGCACGCGTCGCGCCAACGAAAAGACGCCGGAACGTCGCGTCGTCGAACTGCTCGAAATCGACCTCCGTCAGGATCACGCAGGGCGCGCTTTGCCCCTTGAAGCGATAGATAGTTTCGACCATGACGTCGCCGTCGCGATAGACGGGCGCGCCGTACTCGTCGTACGTACCCGTGAAGCTGCGCAGCGCGTAACGTCCGAGCCGGTCGAGCACGGGGAACAGTGACTTGTCCCGGCCATTGAAGGTCAGCAGCGCGATATCCGCGGGAGCAAAGCCCGCGGATATCGCTTGCTCAAGTGCTTCACGGGTCGCCTGTGTCGCACTGCTGCCGGAATACGTGATCAGGGCAACATCCGACTTGGTGAATGGCCCCGCCGCTTCGATCGTCATTGGCGCACCCGCCAGCATGCCGATAAAGCGCACCACGTCGTGTGGACTGCGATGATTGGCCATTGCGCGCACTTCGACCCAGCCGGGCAATTCGACGCTCTTGCGCAGGTACAGGTTCTGCATCGGATCTTCCAGCCACCAGAAGCGCCCGCTCTTGCGCAACAGCCGCTCGATCGGCAGCACCCATTCCTGACGGAAATCCTGGCCTTCATCGACGATAACCGTATCGAAGCATTCGGCGTCGTCTGGCTGCGAAGCCAACAGCGAACGTTCGAGCGAATCGAAGACGCGCTCGTCAGCAAAGTCGATCGCCTGCCCCATACGCTTCGCCGCTTGCTGGCAAAGCTGATGATACGTGAGCACGGTCGAACCGACAGGCGCGATGCGCCGAAGGTGATCGGCAAGGGGTCGGTTGAAGCACAGATAGAGCGCGCGCTGTCCGGCGTTGACGGCATCGTCGAGAACGCGGAGCGCAAGCTGTGTCTTGCCTGACCCGGCCGTACCGATCACACGCAACCTGAACGGCTGAAACTCGATCGACCGCGCCCACGTCGCAAGTCCGCCCGAGACGCGCGTCACGAACTTCGTGACCTCGCCGATCATCGCGCGCACGTCCGGCGTCAGCGACAGCTCGTCGGCAAGAAACGCATGGATGCGGCCAAGACAAGGCAACGGCGGTTCGTCAGCGGGCAGAATGGCCTCGACCAACGACACGAGGTCGTCCCTACGCGTGGCATCAACAATCCGCGTGGGATTGACGCCGGATATCGCCGGATACTTCACCCGGTAGTCCGGACAGTACAACATTTCTTCAAGCCTGTAGTTTGGGCCACCAAATGCGGCCTTGAAGCGGCCATGCATTCCGCCGATGGTTCGTGCGATCTGCGAAGACACGCTCTTGCTCTTGCCCGCATACAGTTTGGTGAGGCCCTCAGGCGTCTCCTCCAACCCGCCCGACTTCTGTTCAATCACGAGCACGCGGCCAGCGGGACTCACGACCACGAAGTCGGCCTCGCCAAATATTGAAAATCCTTTGTTCAACTGCGTCCAGTGAACACCGTGATAGACGGCATACGTATCGGGCAGACCGCGTTGCAGAACGCTGAGCGTTTCGATTTCACGCTGCGCGGCGCCGCTCACCAACTGGTCGTTCCAGCCGGCAGGGAATATCTGGGCCATGCTTCAATGCCTCTCGAGCAGTGGCTATTTGCCGTAGATTCTCGCCAGCTCGCCGGCTTCCTCGGCAAGCTCGGCGCGCAGGCTCGCGGGGCCGATCACCTCGACGTACGGCCCGAACGAGCGCAACCACCAACGCAACCTCTGACTCAGCATGACGCTTCCCTGCACATGCAGCGCGTCGTCCTTGCGCGCGCTCTTCTGATCCTTCGACATGGGCGCTTCAAGCAGATGATCGCCCGCTCCGCCGACAAACCTCAGCTTGAGCTGCACTTCCTTTTCGACCATGAAGTCGAAACTGCGTTGCTGCTTGACATACGCATCGAGCGAAAACGACGAAGGATACGCAAACGATTCGAGCAGTGCCGCGGCGCGCGCGAGACGGTCTAGGCGATACATCGTGGGGTTGGCCTTGCCTTCTGTGCCCGCCACCAGGTAGACGAGTCCACCCACCTCGACGAGACCAAACGGCAATACGACCTTCGCGCGATCGTTATCGGTGTTGTGACGCGGACGGTAGACGATCTCCAGCTTGCGTTCTTCGAACAGCGCACTCGAAACCGTAGCGAACAGTTCGCGATCGATCACGGGATAGTGCAGCGCGAAGCCACCGCTCTCCACGGCAACCTTGCTCGTCCAGCGCGAGTATTTCCGCTCGGTTTCGCTGTTGGTCCTCCGCAGCCGCGTGTCTGCAATTTCAAACATCGCCGAAAGCGACTCGGCCACCAGTTCCGGGATCTGCCGGGAAGAGAAGCGTCTGAGGGTCTGCAGCGCCAGTGCTTCGTCGAAGTTCATCAGCCCGCCGCCTTTGGCCGCCATGCCGCTCGCTCCCGCCTTCTTGCGCCATACGGATGCGGTTCCGCGCTGGTCCATCTCGACGAGGCCTTCTTCTTCGAGCTTCGCCAGATGCCGGTATATCGTCTTCGACGAAGGCATGTCCGGCACGGTATTCGTCAGACGCCGATGGATTTCGGGGGTACTGAGGTAGTTGCTTTGCGTGGCTGCGTCGGGAAGGACGCGCATGATTTCGCGGTCGATGTCAGACATTGAACGATTCGGTCGTTTGGATGGATGGTCTCGGGTATATCGGCACCTTTTGGTGTTTTCTTGAGTGCGCGTAAATATATTGCCAGCCCTCAACACCGACGTAATTCAGGCTCACCTATCGGCCTATGCGAAGGACGCATCCCTTGCATAGGCCAACATGAACGCTGGCGCGAGATCAGGGCGTGGCGAGCGCCGCGTCGATTGCGGAAAGCACGTCGAGCGCCGTGCCGCGAATGCCGACGCCCTCGCCCGCCACCTCGCTTTCGTCGAGATTGATGCGGATCAGCGGGCCGAGTACGGATTCCGCAAACATACGCACGCTCGGCACAGCCGCTCCCGCGCCGAGTTCGATCACCACCGGTCTTTGCACGGTGCGCAGCCAGATACGCAACCGTTCCCATTGCGAGGAAGAGCGTGTTTCGACCCAGAGGCCGTCGTCGAACAACAGGAAGTTCGGCCGCGCGAGATGGCCGCAATGCGGGCAGCGCGGCAACGAGGAAGCAGCAAGCGAGTCGATATCGACGCCATCCATCATGCTACCTGATGGCCAGATCGCGTCGTCGCATGGTTTGCCGCACTGCATGAAGTTGATGGTGCCGTGACACTCCAGAACGCGGGCCTCGTCGTAGCCCGCCGCCTGAAAGTGGCCATCGACGTTGCTTGTGAAAACGAAGGCGCCATGACGCGCACCCTCGGCCCAATGCTTCAACATCGCGTAGCCCGCGTGGGGTTTCAGTTGCCTGCACACCTGAAGAGCACGCCCGTAGAATCGCCAGGCGTCGACGGGCTTTTCGACGAAACAGTCGCCCTGCGTCAGCGAGCCGACGTCGCGCTCAGTCATGCCTGCGGGCAGCAGCGACGTCCACAGCCCGTCCGTGCCGCGAAAGTCGGGCAGACCCGAGTCCACGCTCATGCCCGCGCCAGCCGCAATCACAATGCCGTCTGCGTTGCGTATCCAGTCTGCCGCGCGTTGAATATCGGCGCTATCGATCATCGTCATTTTTCTCGTTGTGTTAGAAGCGTTCGGCCCAGCGTTCCCAGAAGCCCGGCTCGTCATGATGTGCGTTCTTTTGCGCATCGTCGAGGCCGATTACGAGGAAGCGCATATGTGGCATGCGCAATGAGCCGTCCGGGTACTCGAGGAACGCCTCGAGCGCACGGTACGACGGATCGCTGGAATCGTACGGAACATCGATATAGATCGAACCGCGATAGCTGACCATCATTCGATCGTCCGCGAATTCTCCGCAGGGTTGCCATGCGTACCCCTGAGCGTCGAGCCACTCGACAATGGCCGCCCGCATCGGATGCGATTTCCAATGATGCGGCGACCGCTCGCCGGAAGGATCGTCGAAGAAAGTCACGAAGAGCGCATCGCGTTGCTTGCGACGCGCGATCGCGTCGATATGGTCGATCATCTGCGGCATGACGTGGGTCCGTGTCGGAAGAAGGACTCGCATCGTGGCAGATGGTCGGGACATTTTATGTCCCGACCACTACAACTGGCTAGCGCGGGTTCGTGTCGCGGCCATTCCGATCGACGCCGAGCCGCTTGCGGAAGTACTCGAAGCCTTCGCCGAAGAATTGGTGGAAGAGGTCTGTCGGCTTGTTGTCGCGGTCAAGCAAGCCAAAGTGTCTGCCGACTCCTCGCCCGACCGACAGCAACGTATTTGCGGAATTTCTGGTGCCTGCAAGGTCATTGCTGATTAGACGATCCGCACGTGCGTCAGCCGTCGGTTCAACTGCATAGCTGTATCCGGTCAGCCCTGCACAAACGAGGCACACCTGTTCCCGTTCGTCTCCCGCGATAAATTCCCGCTCACCGTTATTCGCCACATAAAGGCCGCGCTCGTGCCCTTCCTCGATCAATCGAATCTGCTCCAGCGGACGGTCGGGAAGATTGAACTCGCGCTCACCGAGGGGATACCGGTAATTTGTGAAGTTATTAGCGAAGTTAACGCGAACATCCGATAGCGAGTGTGTTTCCAGCCAACGCCCAAACGCATCTATTGCGGGATCGGTCGGTTTCGTCTCGCGATACTCACGATACATGCTCAATACGCTGCCAAACGGATGCCCGGCTGGCACCCAGTTCCCCCTCTTATCAGGAGCAAGCGGAGGACCGTTTGCTTCCGGTTGAACGGGAACCCCACAATCATCAGCCAGACTCCGAAGGTCATACCCAATCATGAACAGCGCGGCCTCGAACGCATGGCAACGCGCGGCGATATGGCTCGCGGAGTCGCTGGCGGGTTCGCTCGCGAACAGCGTGGTCCGTTCGAGAACCACACGAATGATCCAGCCCGCCCGCAGTTGCCAGCGCGCCCAGTCCTCACGATGAACCTGAGGTGTGTAGAACTGCGGCGATGCGGTAAAACCTAGGTCACCGGGATTGCGAATCTGCCGTCCACGCGCCGGCCCCGATGGAAAACCCAACGCGTCATGCTGAATACCATTGCTCCGGGCATCGCACCTGAACATTTCATGCAGCATCGCCAACGCCGCACCGACGCG
The DNA here is from genome assembly GCF_050436285.1 of Paraburkholderia sp. GAS82. Taxonomy (NCBI): domain Bacteria; kingdom Pseudomonadati; phylum Pseudomonadota; class Betaproteobacteria; order Burkholderiales; family Burkholderiaceae; genus Paraburkholderia; species Paraburkholderia sp. GAS82. The sequence goes on along the minus strand of NZ_JBNDLX010000003.1, from coordinate 373,909 downwards.
GCTATCGTAGATCGGCGAGCCCGTCGTATCGAGCAGTGCATGAATTTTGGTCAATCCCGAGTCGAAGCGAAGCACATTGCGTGCGTGCAATCCGTCGAGCGTCTGGTCGCCGTCAAGCGCAAAGAGCGGCGCCAGTTCTCTCAGATACGCGCACCACGCGTTTTGCCGGACCTTCGATTCGATGAAGGGAATCGCGCTCCGCACACCGCCCCAGCGCAGCACTTCGCGCGCCGCAGCGCCTGCGGCAAGTTCGTCGCCACTCGCGACGCTCTCGCGCAGCCAGGCACTCAGACGTTCGAGCGACGTGCGCGTCGATGCCCAGTCGCCAGACTCAACCGGCTTGCCAGTGCGCGGATCGAACCAAATGGCTCCCCAATGGTAGTGCGCATGAACCGCTTCGATACCGTCCACCCGTGTATCGATTCCGCCTGGGACAAACCAGCTGTCTGCAAAGCGCAGCCGGACGGGCAGCTTCGGCAGCCGCTCGGCCAGCCATGCCACGAAGGCTTTCACGCCGGATTGTGCAAGAAACGCATTACGGTTCATCAGTCCATGCCCCTCAAAAGAAGTTTTCAAAACGTCACTGAAAATCGAATCCAGCGGAAAGCCCGCTCGCCCGCCGCACCTGCGCATTAACAGCGCGTTCGACAATCGCCGTGCCCCCCGCGCTGGCGATCGTCAGATAGCTGCGCGCACGCGTGATGCCCGTGTAGACGAGTTCGCGAGTCAACACGGGGCTAAAAGTGTCGGGCAGCACGAGCGCGGCGTGCGTAAACTCCGAGCCTTGCGATTTATGGACGGTCAGCGCGAACACCGTTTCGACGGCCTGCAAGCGGCTCGGCAGCACCCACTTGATGCGCCGCGAGCCGTCGCCCGCAGCGAACACGACCCGCAGGCTCCAGCCGCCATCGGGCGCAGGTAGCGCGAGCGTGATGCCGATGTCGCCGTTCATCAGTCCCAGTTCGTAGTCGTTGCGCGTCACGAGAACTGGTCGGCCCAGATACCACTCGCCCGTCGCCGCGATCAGCCGCTCCTCCTGCAGCAGATGCGCGACGCGCCGGTTCAGTCCTTCGACGCCCCACGCTCCGCGCCGCAGCGCGCACAACAGCTGGAATTTGCCATGTGCTTCGAGCACGACGTTCGCCCACACATCGAATGCCGCCTGATCCGCGTCATGCGACGGCTGCCTGTCACGCAGGGTCTGCAAATAGTGGCGATAGCCATGCCGCGCACTGGCGTCAGGTTTGTGAACATCCGCTTCGCAGTTCACCTCGGCGCCGCCGGCTATGCCGTCCACGACGAGCGCCTTGAGTGCTGCGTCGCCCTTCTCGATGGACTCGATCACGGCGAGATCGGCGTGGCCGCGCGCCCAGACGCGCGCGACTTCTTCCGGCTTGCCGCTGTTGACCGCTTCCGCCAGTTGACCGATGCCGCTTTTCGCTGAAAACCGGTGGCTGAAACGCAACATCGCAATCGACTGATCGAGTGCGCTGCCCAACTCATCGACGAGGTCGGCATCGATACGCTCGCCCGTCGTTTCCTGCAGCCACGCCTGGGTCGCGCGGGTGTAGTGGCCCTTGCTCGCGCGCTGGCACAACTCGCCGAGCACGGCACCCGCCTCCACTGAAGCGAGCTGGTCCCTGTCGCCGAGCAGAATCAGGCGTGCGTGTTCGGGCAGCGCATCGAGCACGGCGTTCATCATTTCCAGATCGACCATCGACGCCTCGTCGATCACCAGCACATCTAGCGAAAGCGGATTGCCCGCGTGATGCCGGAAGCGTCGCGTGTCAGGCCGCGTGCCGAGTAACCGGTGCAGCGTCGTGACGGCCACGGGAATCGCTGCGCGTATCGCCTCGCCTTGCGGAAAGCCGCCGAGTGGCAGACCCGCGACCGCGTTGGCAATCGATTCATTCAGGCGCGCGGCCGCCTTGCCCGTCGGCGCCGCGAGGCGAATGCGCAACGGCTTGCCTGCGCCGCGCGCGAGCGTCTGCGATTGCAGCAACGCGAGCAGCTTCACGACGGTCGTCGTCTTGCCCGTGCCCGGTCCGCCCGTAACAATGCTGAACGCACTACGCGCGGCGAGCGCGCAAGCGAGTTTCTGCCAGTCGGCGTGCGCATCGCCCTGCTTTGCCGGCTCCGGTGCCGGAAAGAGCGTCGCAAGCGCATCGCGCAGACCATTGGCGTCCAATTCGCTTTCAAGCTGGCCGGCCGCTTCGAGGCGCTGGCCAATCGCGTGGCACACGTTCTGTTCGTATTGCCAGTAGCGGCGCATATAGAGCCGCGTGCCGATCAACACCAGCGGCGAGCTACCCGCGCCGTCGCCAACCAGTTCGGAATGAACGAGCGCCGCCCGCCAGCGCTCCAGCGTGATGTCCGCCAGCACGCTCGAAGGCAGCACGATGTCCTGGTCGGCTTCATCGACGTCACGGGCGGCGAGCCCGTCGGGCGGAAGCGACAGCACGGAGGCGGGATCCGCAAGCGTCGCGGCAAGATCCAGGCACGCGTGGCCTCGGCCCAACTGATGGCTCGCAAGCGCTGCCGCGAGGATAAGCAGCGCGTGCGCATCCTGTACCTCGCGTGCGAGAAATCGCGCAAAGGCGGCATCGACGTCACGCAGCCAGCCGCGCTCAACCCAGCCCGCCAGCATCCGCTCGACCTGCTCGCGGCTCTCCGCGTCCCGAACCGTCACGAAGGAGGCTTCAGAAAGAGTCGTGGTCATGCAGCCTCCCTGTCGGCGAACCCGGCGTCGCCCGTGAATAAGACGTCGAGCCGTTCGATCAGCTCGCGCGGCGGCCGCTCGGCGTATATACCCTGCGTCGACGCATTCAGGCCGCGCAGGAACAGATAGACAGCGCCGCCAATATGCGTGTCATAGTCGTAGCCGGGTTGCCGCGCCTTGAGCAGCCTGTGCAGTGCCAACAGGTACAGCACGTATTGCAGGTCGTAGCGCGAGCGCAGGATCTGCGCGCGAATCCGCTCCGCCGTGTAAGCGGCGTCGCCGGAGCCGAGCCAGTTCGATTTGTAGTCGGCGACGTAGTAGCGGCCTTCATGTTCGAACACGAGATCCATGAAGCCCTTGAGCATGCCGTTCAGTTGCGCCGGTTCGATCGCGGTGCGTCCGGCCTGGCCGACCGTGTATTCGCTCACGAGCCGGTCGACGGCTGCCGTATCGACGCGATGCGCGGCGAGCCAGAATTCCATTTCGCCGATCGACGCACGCAGTTCCGACAGCGTGATCGAGGTCGCCTCGACACCGTGACCGGCTTTCAACGTCAGTGGCGTCGTGACGATCTGCGCAATCCATTGCGTCAACGGATCAATCCAGCGCTCCCAGCCGCGTACGCTGCAACGGCGCGCGATTACTTCGCGTAACGGCCCGATGTCCGCCGCGACCTGCCTGAACCCGTGTTGTGCGGCCCATTCGAGCAGATCGTGCAGGAAGCTGCCTTCGTCTGAGCCGCGCGGGAAGTCGTGCAGGGCGCGAGCGGCCAGCTGCGTTGCGACGCGGCGCAGCGGTTGCGCGGACAAGACCGTGTCGTCGTCCTCGATCTCCACCTCGGCGTCGCGCGCCTCGATGAATTCTTCTTCGCGCGACGTGTCGGGCGCCACACGCGCACCGTGGCTCAGCTTCTTGAGGCTCGAATAACTCTCGACCGACCATGGCTCGCGCATCACGCGTACCGACTCGCGAGCCTGGCCTTGTTGCGACACCTGGTGCTGACGCGCGAGCTTTTCATCGCCAGGCTCGGGCGCCGGCGTGACCGCGATGTCCGTCGACGCGCCGAATGCCTCTTCGAGGCAACGCACAAGGTCGCCTGCCGCCAGCATCTTTCCACCGTTGAGCAGATAGCCAATCGCGCTGCGATCGAATTCCTTGAGTTCCGCCATGCCAATCCACGTCCCGTAACGGGCGCGCGTCAGCGCCACGTAGAGCTTGCGGATGTCTTCGCCTAGCCGCTCGCGGTCGACCTTTTGCAGCACGCCGCCCGTGTCGGCGAGCGAGACCTGCAGCGTACCCTGTGCGTCGTGCCATTTGAAGGGCACATCCTTCGGGTCCGCTGGACGGTGTGCGCAAACGAACGGCAGGAACACGAGCGGATATTCGAGGCCCTTTGACTTGTGAATGGTCACCACCTTCACGAGGTCACCGTCGCTTTCCAGACGGACCTGCCGCGCGTCGCCGCCACCATTGCCATCTGCCGCCGCCTCGCGCTGTTCGACGAGATAGCGGATCAGGCCATGCTCGCCCTCGATCATAGTGCTGGCTTGCTGCAGCAGTTCGGCCAGATGCAGCAGGTCGGTCATGATCCGCTCGCCGCCCTGCACGCCCTCGCTATCGTGGGCATGCAGGCCGAGCAGGCGCGCGGGCACGCTGAAATCGTTCAGCAGGCGGCGCAGCATCGGCAGCACGCCCTGACGGCGCCAGCACTCCCGATAGCCGCGGAACTGCAGCACACACGCCTCCCACGCCATCTCGTTACCGTAGAGCGCATCGAGCTGGACCCAGCCGAGCCCGAGCGTAGCGGTGGCCAGCGCGGTACGCACGAGCCGTCCGTCATCCGGGTCCGCGCAGGCTGCGAGCCAATGCTGCAGTTCGGCCGCCTGCGGACTCTCGAACACGGAATCTTTGTCGGACAGATAGACCGTGCGCACGTCGCGTTTCGCGAGCGCTTTGCGGATCGCGTCGGCCTCTATACGGTTGTTGACGAGCACGGCCATGTCGGCGGGGCGCAGTGATCGCAGACGGCCAGCGTCACCCGCTCCCGCAAACCCGGCGCTGTCGCGCTGCCCGAGATCGAGCAGACGCACCATCTCCGTCGCACAACTTTCCGCCATGCGATCTATATACGTGGACTTGGCGAGCGGCTTGCCGTCGCTCGATGCCGGCAGCCACCATGCCGTCAATGCGCGCGGTGTTTCACCGTCCACAACAAACGCATCGTCGCGCCCTTTCGCGCCGACCTGGATAAACGGCACAGGGTTGCCGTCGCTCGTGCGAAAGAGAAACGCGCCCTCGCCCTTGTCGCGCTGCTCCGCGACGTTGAAGCAGTGATTCGTCGCATTGACCATTGCATGCGTCGAGCGAAAGTTCGTCGCGAGGGTATAGAGCTGCGCACCGCACGAGCGCCGCGCCGCGAGGTACGTGTAGATGTCCGCGCCACGGAACGCGTAGATTGCCTGCTTCGGATCGCCGATCAGGACGAGCGCGTTTTTGGCCTCGCTTTGGGCCGCGCCTTTCGCCTCGTCGTTCACGCCATCGTCGGCCGGTCGATAGACGGCATCAAAAATGCGGTACTGAATCGGGTCGGTATCCTGGAACTCGTCAATCAACGCGACGGGAAACTGCTTGCGGACGATGTCGGCAAGACGCTCACCGTTCGGGCCATGCAACGCGGCCTCGAGGCGCGTCAGAAGATCGTCGAAGCCCATCTGCGCGCGCCGCCCCTGTTCCAGCGAGAAACGCTCGGCCACCCAACGGGCCGCATGCGACAGGAGATCGTCGCGTGCGTCCGGCAACGCGGCGATTTCGCCGCTCAACTTCGCGAGCGCATCGAAGCCGGGATGCGAAGGGGGTGTGCCATGCTGACAGTGTCTTGCGAGCGCTTCGTGTGTGAGTCTGTCCCACGCGGTATCGGTCAGGTTGGGCTTCGTCTTCAGCGGATCGTCGGCCCATCCAGCCAATTCCTTTAGCCAGCGGTCGCAGGTGGCTTGCGCAAACTCTCTGCCCAATTGCCCATCTGCGCGCGCGGCATCCAGCACGGCCTTCATCTGCAACGGCAGCGTCTTCCACGGCGCCTTGATCGCGGCAAGGCGGCGCGCGAACTCTTCGCGTGCCGCCTGCAACGAATCAGCGGGCGCGGACGCGTCAGTCAGCTGCGGTGCGACGTCGATCAGACTGCGCAGCTTCTTCTGCAAGTCCAGCGGACCGCGTACCCATTCGGCGACAGTTGCCGCGTCCGCGGCATCGAGCGGCGTCATGAACGTGCGCCAGTAGTCGCGCACGACTTCGGCGAGCAGGTTGCTCTGGTCGGTTTCGAGCGTCTGGGTAAACAGGCTGTCGCTGTCGAATGCGTGCTCGCGCAGCATGCGGTTGCACCAGCCATGAATGGTCGATACTGCCGCTTCGTCCATCCACTCCGCCGCAAGCTGCAGGCGGCGCGCGCAGCTCGCCCACTGCTGCTGCGGGTATGCCTCCCGCAACGCGTGCAGCAAATCGGTCTCACGCGGCCGGAGGGACGTCACGTCGTCCGGGTCAGCCTGGAAATACGCCGCCGCTTCCGTCAGCCGTGCGCGGATACGGTCGCGCAGTTCCTTGGTGGCGGCGTCGGTGAAGGTCACCACGAGAATCTCGGGGGGCGTCAATGGACGAGCATGCGCATTAGACACACCGTGTCCCAGCACGAGTCGCACATACAGCATCGCAATCGTAAAGGTCTTGCCGGTGCCCGCACTGGCTTCGATCAGACTGCGGCCGGACAACGGGAAGCGCAGCGGGTCGAGCGTCTGCGGGGTCTGCATCGCGTTCGTCGGATGGATCGGCGCGTTCATTCGTTAGCTCCTGCGTTGTTCTTCACTGCGACGATGAGCGGCCCGAGCAGCGTCGTGGCGAGCGACGCAAACTCACCACTCGCGGACAATGCATCGAAGTCAGGATACGCGCGGCGCAGGCTTGCGCTCCTGTCCACCTCTCCTGGCGAGTAGCCGCCGTTGTACTTGTCGCGCGCGGCCTTGCCGGCAGCCGCCAGATCCTGCTCCGACCGCGCGTCATCGCGAGGCGCACCGCCGCTCGCAAACAACCATTCGAAGGCCGACTCAACGGCAAGTGGCAGCGGCCTGCGCATCCCCTCTTCCCACGCGCGCAGCAACGCACCAAGATGCGCCGCGGCCACGCCCTCCTTCAGCGGCGGGAGCTCGACGGTCCCCTTCTTGCTGACGATCACAGTCGTCACGCAGCGGCCTTCGAGATTCGCCGCCAGATGTTGCACCCACGGCCCAATGAGCTTCGGATAGCGATACCGCCTTGCCCTTGCGTCGACGAGTTCACTCGTTTCGAGCAATAGGCGCGCGAGCTTGCCGCCGGCGTCGGCGCGCCACTGGCCGAGCCAGTCGGCGATGGCCAGTGGTCCGTATTCGCCCGCCATCTGGAAGCCAATCTCGTGCTCGCGCGCGATAGCAGCCGGCCAGCGTTCGAGCTGCGCGCGATACTCCGCGAAGAGCTTGCCCATAGGCTCGATGAGGCTGGCGCTCGCGAGGTCGCCGAAGCCGCCCTCCATGACGTCGCCGCGGCGGCGGATAACACCGAGGTGCGCCTCGAGCGCGGCGACGACGGCGGCTTCATCCTGGTCGCCTCTGTGAACTTCGGTGGCCTGCGCGCGGATCAATTCATCCTGCAGCTTCCATGTATCGAGCGCGTTGAGTTCGAACGGCTCCTGGTCGTCGCTTGCCGCTTCCTGCGCATCCAGCGCAACGCGCAAACGCTGGCTGAAGAAAGCCTTGACGGGGTTCTTCAGGAAGTCCGCGAGTTCGCGCAGCGACAAAGGCTCGTCGCGCGCGACGGCGTCAAGTGGCGTGTCCGGCGCAGACGCGCGCATTCCGCTTTCACGCGACGCGGAGCGCCACTCGGCGGCATACGTGAAGAGGGGCGAGCTCGTCGCGGCAGCAGAATCCACGGGGAAATACTCGACGCTGAAGGGCTGCAGGCGATGCTCGACTGTCAACGATTGGATGAGCGCATGGCGGTCGTCACGGCTTGCCTGCAAGAGCTGCCAGCCTTGGGCGAGATGGTCGCGAAGCTGGCCGATCAGCACCGATGGCGGGCGCTCACTGTTGTCGTTAATGCTGCGTCCAACCCAAGACACGTGAAGATAGTCGCGCGCCGACAGCACCGCTTCCAGCAGCAGATAGCGATCGTCCTCGCGGCGCGAACGGTCGCCTGGCCTGTAGTGGCCGTGCATCAAGTCGAAATCCATCGGCACGCGCGTACGCGGATAGTCGCCGTCGTTCATGCCGAGCAGGCACACGCGGCGAAATGGGATCGCGCGCATCGGCATCAGAGTCGCGAACGTCACTGCGCCCGCGAAGAAACGTTGCGACAGACCGCCTTCGTCAAGCTGAGTCAACCAGTAGTCGCCGACGACCGAAAGCGGCAGCGCGTCGACGAGACCCGCTTCCGCGCAAGCGTCGAGCCACGTCTGCAGAATGTTGTCGAGGCGCGCGAGCGTGTACGCATCGTTGCCGTCCTCTGCGCTGAAGAACGCTTGTTTTAGCGCACGCAGACGTTCGCACCACACGGCGGGCGTCGCCGGTTCGCGAAATGCGTGCCACGCATTGTCGAGCTCGTCGATCAGCCTGACGAGCGGCCCGAGCAGCGCGGCATCCAGCCCGCCCACTTCGCCGAACGGCTCGATATCTCGCCACGCGTGCGCGTCGTCGCCGACGGCATAGCCCAGCAGCATCCGGCGCAGGCCGAACATCCAGGTATGCGGCGGCGCTGCGTGATCGTCGCGCGGCAGATCGAGGCTCGCGCGATGTTCGGCGTGCAGACCCCAGCGCACGTTCGCGCCGCGCATCCATGCGCGCAGCGTCGGCAGATCGCTTTCGTCGATGCCAAAGCGCCTGCGCAGGGCGGGAACGTCGAGCAGGTCAAGCAGATCGCTCACGGTCACGCGCGAGTGCGGCAAGCCGATTAGCATCTCAAGCGCGCCCACCAGCGGGTCCGCCTTGCGCTGTCCGCGATCGGCGACGCTGAATGGAATGTAGCGTGGGTCTTCGCGATCAAGCAGTCCGAACACCGATTGGATATGGGGCGCGTAGGCCTCGATATCGGGCACCATCACAATAATGTCGCGCGGCCTCAGGCTTCGATCTGCGTTGAACGCCGCCAGCAACTGGTCGTGCAGAATCTCAACTTCGCGTTGCGCGCTGTGCGCGACATGGAAACGGATCGAGTTGTCCGTGGCGGGATCAACGGGTGGCCATTCGGTTTGTGTCTCGCGCAACGGACGCAGATCACGGATGTCGTCCTGCAATTGCTGAAGCAGGCTCGCCGCATCACGCTCCTCGAACAGGTCGATACGCTGACCGATGCCCGCAAATTGCGGACGATAGCGATCGCGCGCTTCGGCACTGTCGAACTCGTCGAGCAGGCCGATGAAGTCGCGCCCCTGCTTGCCCCACGACGCAAGCAAAGGATGCGCGTGCAGATGCAGCTGGTCGGAGGGCAGTTCTGTGGGCGCGCCTTTGCGGCGCTGTTGCCGTGAGTGTTGAGCGCGCAGAAGTTCCTTGTCTGGCACGATGTCGGCCCAGTAGTGCGCGCACGGATTCGGCACGCACATCAGCACCTGGGTCCAGCGCGCGAGTGCAGCCAGCGCCTCCAGTGACTGGCGCGGCAGGCTCGAAATGCCGAACACGATGACCCGCCGCGGCAGGCCCGCCGGGCGCGCGTCGCTATCCCATGTCGCGACGCGTCTCAGGAATGCCTCGTGGACAGCGGCTCGTCCGCCGTTCGACATCGCGTCCTGCGCCGCGCCGCCATCCGTCGTATGCGCCACATCGGCAACGAGCTCGCGCCACAGGTCCGCCTGCCAGCACTGTTCCCCAGGCAGCGGATGCGGCTCGCCGCGCGCGTCCAGCACAATGTTGTCGCCGCGGGCCCAGCACGCCAGCCAGTCGGAGCGGTACATCTGGTACTGGTCGAACAGATCGGCGATACGCTCGGCGAGCTGGAACCGCTTGCGACGGTCGTCGTCGTGGCTGATGAAGCGCCGCAGAGACTCGAACGCGGGACGGTCGATGAGCGCGGGCAAGACCCGCATCAGCCGCCAGACGAGACGCGATTCGTCGAATGGCGAAACCTCGGCCACCGCCGACGCGCCCAGCACTGCGCGATACGCCTGCCAGATGAAGCGCGAAGGCAGCGACATTTCCAGCGCGGCCGCGATGCCGCAGCCACCGGAGCCTGTCGCGGGATCGCGATCGGCGGCGAGCGCGAGCTTCAGCCATTGTGCAATGCCGTTGCTCTGCACGAGTATCGTCTCGTTCTCGAGCGGCGCGAGCGGGTAACGCTTCATCCATTCGACAAGCAGATCGCGAAGACGCTCGGATCGGTTGCCGTGGATGAGCATCAGCCCTGGAGAAATGGAATTCGAGGTCAAGAAAAGCTCCATGAGCGCGAGCAAACAAAATCGGCACACTCGGGCGATGCGTGTCCGGATTCCGTTTGCGCAATGCGCGTGGTCGTGAGTTGACTGGTGCTATGCACGTCTGCAGGCCGCATCACAGCGCGACATTGTCGTCATGTCCCAAAAGTGCGCCGGTAGTCGACGGGTCCGCGACAGGCCGCCCTTGTCTCGATGTCATCGGGTCTGTGTGCCAAGGGCGTGGTCGAGCGCGATGAGAGTTTCGAGCGCGCTGCCCCGAATGCCAACGCCCATCGCCGGATCGATCTGTGGCTCGCGCGCGTTGATGCGGATGACACGCGGCCCGCATCGCTCGCTGAAACGGCGGATGGTCGGCAGCGCAGTGCCTGCGCCGATCTCGACTATCACTGGCCGTCCGACAGATGCGATCCAGCGCTGAAGACGCGCTTCCTGTTCATCCGTGCGCCTCGGCAGCCAGGCGGAATCACCGAACATCAGGATGTTGGGACGGGCGATTCCGCCGCATATTGGGCAACGCGGCAACGCGCAGAGAAGGCGGCAGGACTGCTCGTCGAGTTCTGGCTCGAACCCGGCTGCGGGCCAGGTGCGCGAGCAGCACGGCGCCACGCATTGCATGTAATGAATCGAACCGTGGCACTCCGCGACAAGTTCGTCGGCAAAGCCCGCGCTCTGAAACTGGCCATCGACGTTGCTGGTGTAAACGAATGCACCGTGCGGCATGCGCTCTGCCCAGCGTCTGAGGATGGAGAAGCCAGCGTGCGGCTCAATCTCGCGATACAGCTTTAGGCGATGGCCGTAAAACCCCCATGCCAGCGCGGGGTCTTCGTGGAACGATGCCGGATTGGCAATCGACTCGAAGCTGATCTGTGCCGTGCCCAGCGCGGGATAGGCGCGCCACAGCCCCTCATTGCCGCGAAAGTCGGGCAGCCCCGAGTCCACGCCCATGCCCGCGCCTGCTGTCACCAGCAGGCCGTCCGCATCGTGCAGCCAGGCAGCGGCCTGCGCCATTGCCCGTTGTTGTTCTCCCATCTCGTTCGGCCCTCGTATCCCCGTTTGCGTAGTGCCCGCTGCTGCGTATATGTTGTCGAAGTGCCGCGATTCCGTACTAAGGCTTCAAACGTGAGCAGCCCTTGAGGCGGCGCAAGATCAGTTCGGCAAGCGCTGCAGCGCCGTCCAGCGGGCCCGCCACGGTTCGCTCCAGGTCTTCGCCGCCACATGCCGCGCATGCGCCGGGCAGGACCACTGCGTCGCTGCGCTGCGGATACACGTGACGCCAGCCGCATGAACGACACGTCAGTTTCATCGGAGAAGCGGGGATTGGCATCAGGAGGACGCGCGCTGGAAAAGCGATTCGACGCCGGGGTGGCAGGTCAAATCGCGCCGGACGTGGCGTTCTGTGCGTCGCGGCGCACCTTTTCAATGTACTTGCCAAGCGCAACCGTCGACAGAATGCCGGTGGCGAAGACAATTGCAAATGCTGCGAGGCTTTCCAGCGGAGAATTGTTGTTCAGCATATCGGTCTCTTCCAGGTTAGTACGGCGTGTTGATGCCGCCAATGCCACCCCGCTCTGACGAGCTGCGCGGCGCGCGGCATGTTCAACTGAGTTCATGCAGATAGTTTGCATGGCGCTTTGGACAAACGACGTCCTGATTGCACAAGCCGAAACCTCGTTACACCTGTGCATTTACGGCACGTAACTGAATTTCTTTAAGCATTCGCTCACAAAGTTTTGCTTACGAATCGCAGCGAGCGTGTCGCCGCTATCTGACCGTACGCCAGATCAACGCCGAAAGCTGATTGCCCGTGCCGATGATCCGGTAATGGCTGTCGCGTGTCAGATCGGACCTCGGGTCGTATTCGCCGACCCGGTTGTAACGCGCGTCACGGGCAATCTGTTTGCCGCTCGAATCGGTCACGATAGAGCCGATGATGTGATAGTGGTCGTCTCTCAGGTATTCGGTGGCCATCGGTGCTCCCCGTAGCGTCTGGATATATGCAGGCTTTGCGATGACCGGACTATAGGAGCGCATTGGGACAATTCGCGTCCCGAAGGCTTCGACAAAGCACAAGGGCGCCGTGGCTTCGCCTGAAAGCGTTTGCGCAGGTCGTCGCAGGATATAGACGCTGATTCGAGACAATGAAGTTGGTCATAGCTGCCTCTCGTAGGCTGCCGTTTTAAAGGGACAATGTTTTTCACCATCGGTTGGGGCAGAGTCGGTCACGGATTGTGTGGGACAACCCAACCTCGCCCTCTACGCCATATCTCAAAAGATCAACATTAGCAGTCGACTCACTACCGTGGTTCGAGCCGCCATGGCTATACGGACTGCTTTTTGTGCGAATCAGCAACTTGAATGGCCTCCTGAGCGCGAAGATGAGAATTCCACTACCCGCGAAACCATGTTTCAGGTGTGTTCAGTCGTCCGGCGAGTAAGGAATTCCACTGCCTGGAAAAGATCTTCCACATTCTCGTCTGCTGTCCACTGCGTTTCGTTTTCCGGCTTGAGCAGTTTCAATTTGTACGCAAACCCGGCCTTATCTCCTGGAGTCCCGCCGAACGATATTTCAGAAAGGACACCGTCAGGTGGGACTTATTACGAAGAGATTACGGGACTCGCGGCGAAGATTTTCGCTCGTACTGTCGCTATCAATAACGCGCTTCGGAATTGAGACGCAGTGGCAGGTTCGGCTGTTCAGCGAGTGGTGAATACGCAAACCCATAGCAAGTCCGGCCTTCGTTTCTGGATTCGCCGGCATGAACGCTTCTGGGCCATACCAACGGTCACTCGCGGATATCGGCAAAGCGAAGCTCGGCGGGCAGGGCCGTTTCGGGCGCGATCGCAACCGGCAGCAGATTATCGCCAGTCACCGTGTTGATGAGCGAGGACTTGCCCGGGCTGAACGACCCAACCACAGGGACGATCAGTTGCTGAATAAGGACGCTGCCCAATATGCACTGGATGCGCTGGAGAGGCGTGTCGAGAGCCTGGCGAGCAACACCACCTGGAGCGTCGACCAGGTCGTGGAGCCTTTTCAGACGATCAATCGGTAAAGTTTTTGACTTCAACGTGGGTGGAGTTGCCGTTGGAAGACTGACGTGTAATGAACGCGGATGGGCAAAGATCGCTGTCAAAACGGGAATCAGGAACTGGCTTTCGTCGGTACGTACTTCCTTTACATACCGACGGCCGTGCGCATAGCCTGCTGCCCCTGTTTAGGCTGGTTCCGACCGACTGGAGTCCACGTTATAGGTAGCAAACTGGTTATTTAAGGTGTGACAATCGCTCAGGTTTCCACGACCTCATCGACGATCTTTCCTGTGATAAAGATGTCACGTGCGGTATTACCGATCATGTTAGTAACCGTCGCGTCAAACGCTCCGCCGATCACGCCTCCGAGGAACGGCACCATCTTTGTCAGATTGACGACACCTTGGCTCCCCGCCTTCGTCACAAGCCGAAACCCGACCGCCTGATTGATCTTCGTGATAACGGCACCGCTGATCTTGTTGATCGCGAGCTGTACGGCCTTCTGACCTACCTGAACCCCCACGTCTCGCAGAATTTCCATCGTCGCATCGCCTGCGAGACACGCGAGAACCAACGTACGAACCTTGTCGCTCCTGAGATCATGTCCGCCCATCTTTGCGATGGCCGCGATCATCCGGATCTGCAGATACAGCACGGAAGCGAGATTGGCCGGGATGGCCACCGGCAAGGTGGCGAATCCACCTAATCCGGTCACAAACCCCGCGGCACCCGCTTTCGTGTTCTGCCAGCGAATCAGGGAATTCACTTTGTCGACGAGGGGTCCTTCCTCCTTCAAGTACTCGTCGGCCATTTCCTTGGCAGAATCGGTACCCATAGCGCCGTCGACAGCCTTGTCATAGGCCCAGTGCAGCACTTCGATGATTTTCTCTTTTGTTATCAGGTCACTCATTCTCGGTCACATGTTGTTTGGATTTTTCAGTTAGACGGATGCAGATGTCCGCCGCTCTCAGCTACTACTAACGGCTCCCAGTAGAAAAAACTTAACGGTGTACTCAGCCGGTGCGTTGGACTGCGAGAGAACGGCAAACGTCGCATGCAACATCTGAGCAGTCCCTACCGACGAATGCCGATGACCCCGCTGGTCATCAAAGAACAGATTCGGCGTCAACCCTGACAGAATCCGGGCCATTTCCATCCCACCCAGAGAAGGCGGTTGGCCGGAGCGACACGCCCTAATCTTTCAGCATGGTGGTCACATACGGTCTCTGACTACAGATGTGTCTGGTGAGGTATGCCAACCTCAGTTCAGCGTTATAGACACTTCTTGCGTCGAACTCTTGTTGAAGTCGATCAGTCCGCTTTCGTAATGCGACTGCACCACGTACTGAAGCATTGACCCAAATCGTTGAACAATCGCAGCAAATTGTCCAGCAATCAGACCCTGCGCATACGGCATGACATATGACACCGTCAAATCCTCATCGGCGTCGAGACTGAACACCGGAAGAAAAATCTTTCCGTTCAGTAGATGTTCAAGGTCCACCTTACTGACTTTTGATTCTTCGTTACGCAACGGGAGAAAGCTCCACAAGCGGATAAACTTCGGGTCGACTATCATCGAGACGCTGTACCAAATACCCGATTCGCTCTTCAGGCCGATGCGATTTTCGTCAACACTTACGATTGAAAGTCCACTATCAGTCAAGTGATCCGACAGCAGTTCAAGCGTTATCTGGTCCTCAGTCCATACAAGCATCGCAGCCTCCCGTTGTATATGCAGTAGACACCCCGAACAGCGCACCGAAGGTCAAGGATTCTTTACGCAAAAGATCGGAAGATGCACCGAGATGTATTCATGCGATATGTATCGCTCGAACTTCGCGCAGCCGTCGGGCCATCGGTCATAAAATTTTCTAGGAGCAGTCAGCACCGTATCGAAGTCGGCATAGTCACCGTACGTGGGATTGTCCGCCATATGTCTTGCTCGCGCCAAATAGAAGTCGGACTGGTCGGGGGTGAACGTTCCCGTCGCCAGCGTGTTCTCGATATGAAGCGCAAACCTTGTGGAGCCGGGTTTGCTAAACATGAGAAGGATATCGGTCTCGCTTTCGAGCCGCCGTGTTTCGGTGGAACCTGTAGCTGGGTCACGGAAGGCAACAGACATGCTGCGCCACGGATGGTCGGATTGTGACGAATAATAGATGGCCCCGTCCCCGTGAATTTCGTGCGCGTCAGAAACCAGTCAACGAAGTCTCCGGAAAACCAGAAGGCATCTCCGGTAGCCCTGTCGAGCACCTTTTCCGCAATTTCGCTCATGACCTCCCCGATATTTCTTGTTGTACGAATCTGCTTTTACGTCAGAGCGAGAGCGATCATCGGCTTTCGAAACTGAATCGTCAAGACTGAGGAGGCCAGCGACCCAACGCGCAAACGTTTGCCATGCCTGGTCCCACCATATGGCAAGTCGCTATTGCGAATCACCGCCTATCTACCGCGCCCTAACGCTTGCCAGGAATCGGACAGCCAACGGTTCAACGATCTCGACACGCCGCAACTGTTTCAACCATCGAGCCGGAATGCCATCGATGCCGTATTTGATACCGGTCAGACCATAGGCCACGGCCGAAGTCGTGTCGGTGTCGTGTCCTAAAAGAATCGCAGTCCGCACAGCATCTTCGAATAAACCTTCTTCCAATGCCTTGCGGGCCGACCAGGTCGTATCGAGCACGTATCCGGTTCCTGGCGGTCGGTCCGTTCTCGCAAGCGTCTCAGAACGTTCAGTTCCGTCAGAAGATCAATCCCCTTAAACCTCGACGTCAATACCTATCGCTACCCGCCAAACCTGCCTAACTGCCGACAATTTCTTTGAATCTGCTGGAAAAACTTTCCCAAAAAGTCGGTTTCCGTCTGACCAGTTCCTTAGCCCCGCAGCGCGGACAATGTGTGCGAATGTCCAGACCCGGTATCAGGACATCACTGCGAGGAAAAAAGTGTGCGACCACTTGCATCGACCGCACTCCAACGTGAACGCAGATGGGCGAATAGGCATGTTCTCTCAATCAATTTCGCAATCGTCTACTTATCAACTGAACAGCGCGCGTGCGCGACGGCCACTTTATACCGATCAGGAATAAACTCGCGCCGAACGCCCCCCTCAACCAGGCAATCGATGATCCAATGCCTACTGCTGCGCATCGCTTCGAATCACGTCGATATACGCACCAACGGCCACTGTTCCGACGACCGCCGCCACAAGGACAATCGCAAACGCGGCCAGGTGATCAAGCGGGGAAGCATTGCTATTCGTGAACATGTTTTCTCCTGTCAGGAAAAGGTCGAGTGAAGCGCGTTATTCAGAACCGCCTCGCAGCACATTAGCGAAAGATCCAGACAAACCGTGTCCCGAAGATCAGACCCGCTCCGGCAACAACGCCGCGCAGGATTTCGCGACAATGGAAAGGGATTTTCCTAGAGCATTCGGACATTCGAGGTCTGAAGCGGGTACGGTGAGAATCGGCCCGCCCCGGTGGACCCGCTCACAAAGTTCTGCTTGCCACTCGCAGCGGGCGTGTCGCCGCTATCTGGCCGTGCGCCAGATCATCGCCGTCAGAAGACTCCCCGTTCCGGCGAGACGGTAGTGCTCGTCGCGCGTGTGGTTCGTGCGCGGATCATAGTCGCCGACGCGATGAAACCGTGCGTCTCGCGCCACCTGCTTGCCCGTCGAATCCGTTTCGATGCTCCCGATAACGCGAAAGCGATCGTCGCGCAAATATTGGAGTGCCATCTGTTCTGTCACGCAAAAGTGTGGTGATTGCGCCAGCGCTTCTCAAATCCAGCGACCGGCTCCTGATACAGAGCAAGTATGGGTACGTATCGGGACAAAGCGTGTCCCATGCGCTCGAAGATCGACGCTTCGCGTCCGAGCACTTCAGGACACAGCCTGTCCCAACCAGCTCTCATCATTGCGTCATCGCCACTACAAAGGGGAGCGCATGACCGCTTCGACGTCTGGCCACCGACGTCTCGCCGACTTGTCTGTCAGCCAAGTCGTGGATATTCGAATGCTCGACAATCGTCTTTCAAAGGCCGAATACTGGATTCACGGGGCCGTCGCGCGGCTGCGCGACGAAGCGGTTGTCGAGCAAGCCGCGAGCGTCGACACGCATGCGTCGCACGGCGTTGACCTTCGTGTCGAAGTCTGGTGCGCCCTGCGCGAGTGCGATCCGCACTTCGACCGCGATAACCACAACATTGTTGCGACGCTCGACGGCCGCACCGTCATGGAGGCGGACGCAGTCAACCATTTCAACACCGGGGACGACCGGCACGATCAAACATCCCGCTCGATCACGGGCATGCGGGTCTGCCACCTCTTCCGAGCTCTTTACCAACAGGGCGCTCAACGCAACTGGGACGTTCTGGTTCGAATCGGCGAGATCTACGTCGAAGTATCGTACGGCCATCGACTGATGGCTCATCGCGGAGCGTCATGTCACCAATGACGATCAATCCCGGAAAGAGAAAGGCAACGTCAGCGCGTAGCATCAGCCCGTACACAATTCGCGACCTCGATGCCGCGATAACGCATCTCGAGCGGGTCAAGGTCAACGATAGCGCCCTCGCGATTTTTGCCTCGACCTCCCGGCGTTCGCGTATTCGGCAGGTCGAGGCAACGCCTGGTGTCATGCCTGCGCAACTTCGCCGGCTGAAAACGCTGCTGACGCGGCTCGATCACGCCACGCGCGCTGCAAACGAGCCGCGTCAAGCAGCACGGTATCCTCAACAGAAGGGATATCTTCATGCCACGACCCACTGAGCCATCGATTCATCGATGCTTCTTCATGCACGCCTTGCGAGTGGAACATTTCGTTCACGTCGACGCTTCGCTCTACGACGACATTTTGTCTGAGCCAGCTCGCGACCTGCCGCAGAATGATTTCGATGAAGTGCGCGAGGGGTTGTTGGCAGGCAGTTTAGATTTCTGCCATGTCGACCAAACCGCCACGCTCAACGATCTCGAGCATTGGCTCGCGAAACTCGCGCGGAAGCTCGACATCGGGTTTCTCGTACAGGCACAGCAACCGTATTTTGTCGCCGACAGTCACAACTGCTTCGGCTACTCGTGGAAACTCATCCGCACGAGCTGGTTCTTCGCTCGTCAGTATGGCAATGCGCTCAATCAGATCAGTTCGTGGGGTACACGCAATCACGATGAGGCAAGCACACGGTTCGAGCGCGCATCGCACTGACATTGTTTGTTCGCGTACAAAGCATCGCGGACGTCACCGGGACACGAAATGTCCTGTTGCACGCTCATACTCGACACGTCTGAATTGCTGGAGGTCCCAACCCGCCCATGACGCGTCGCCTTTTCCTCCCGAAGTCTTCATCTGATCGTACCAGCAACGTGGAACCCGTCATCGAGCTCTGGTCGCTGCGCTTACTCGTGCACCTGGAACTGCATCAATACCTGATCAAGCCGAGCGGCTGGGCCAGCGATCTGATCTCCCAGGCGCTCGCGCTACCGGACCTGAGTCTGCCTGGTACATCGCGTGCACTTTCGGCGGAATTCGATCTCGAAGAAGACGATGCGATCAAGGCCACGGATCTCCTGTTCGACACACAGTCCGCACGCAAGCTCCTGCAGGAGCGCCTCGCCGCGGTTGAAGCCGATCCGTTGGCCGCGCACGCTCCGACCATCGTTGCACAGAACATCGGCAAGCTCCAGGCGTTGGTCGGTCTGACTGATGTCGAGTCGCAAATCCTGATGTTCGCAGTGCTCCTGCATAGCGATCGGGTTCTCGACAAGCTGAGCGACTGGACCGGCGAACTAACGTCGGCAGGCCTTTATTACGCATTGGGTACCGTGCTCGGCATTGACGAACAGGCGGTGCGGCGCGCGCTTTCGCCTCAAGGCACGCTTGCACGCTCGGGTTTGCTGAGCGTCGATCGCAAACAGCGCTGGACGCTCGCCACGAAACTCGACTTGCTGTCAGGCGAATTCGCCGATCGCATCGTGTCGGACGCCGTCGATACGCTCGATCTCCTGCGCGGGCTGGTCACGCTCGCCTCGCCGCCCACGCTGACGCTCGACGATTTCTCTCACGTGGAACAACAGGTCCGCTTGATTCGCGCCTGGCTCGACCGCGCCTCGTTGACGCAGCGGCGCGGCGTGAACATTCTCGTGCATGGCGCGCCTGGCACCGGCAAGACGGAATTGGCGCGCGTGCTAGCTCGCGCGATGCAATTGAGCCTTTACGAAGTCACGGGTGAAAACGCTGACGGCGATGCTGTGCCCGGCGCGCAGCGCCTGCGGGCATTTCGTGCTTCGCAGGCTTTTTTTGCCGAACGTCGCGCGTTGATGGTGCTCGATGAAGCCGAGGACGTCTTCGCCAGTGGCGAGCCGGGTGAGCGTAGCGTTGCGCAGGCGCACAAAACCTGGCTCAATCGTGCGCTTGAAGAAAACCCCGTGCCGACGCTCTGGCTCTCGAATTCGGTCGGAGGCATCGATCCCGCGTTCGTACGCCGCTTCGACCTAGTGCTTAACCTGCCGGTGCCGCCGTTACACGTACGCACCCGCATCATTTCCCGAGCCTGCGAGAGCCGTGCGCCTGAAGCCAGCCTGCATCGCCTATCCGCGCATCCGGCACTCACGCCCGGCGTGGTCGCACGCGCCGCCCAGGTGCTGCATCACGTCGCCGACGACTGGACCTCGCAAAGCTTTGGCGACGCGCTCGAGCGGATCGTCAATGACACGCTGGAAGCGCAGGGCCACGCGCCGCTCGCGCTTCATGGCGCGCCCCAGGTCACGGGAGGTTTCGACCCGCGACTTGTGAGCGTCGACGTCGATCTCACCGTGCTCGCGCAGAACATCGCAAACACGCGCTCGGCGCGCCTTTGCCTGTACGGTCCGCCTGGCACCGGTAAGACCGCGTTTGGGACGTGGCTCGCGCAAGAAATCCAGTGCCCGCTGTTGCTGCGCCGGGCCTCTGACATGATCTCGCCCTATGTCGGAGAAACCGAGCAGAACATTGCCCGCGTGTTTCGTGAAGCCGCGCGCGAACGCGCGCTCCTGCTGATCGATGAGGCCGACAGTTTCCTGCGGGAGCGCGCGGCGAGCCACCACAGCTGGGAAGTCACCGCCGTCAATGAAATGCTCACGCAGATCGAGTACTTCGATGGGGTCCTGGTCATGTCGACCAATCTGTACGACTTGCTCGACGAAGCCGCGTTGCGCCGCTTCGACGCCAAGCTGCGTTTTGGCTATCTGAAGCCCACGCAGGCCGCGACGTTTTTTGCGCAACGTTGCGAGGCGCTCGGGCTCGCAGCGCCGGATGCCACGATCGACCGCATACTTTCGTGCCTCGCCGCGCTGACACCGGGCGATTTCGCGGCCGTGATCCGGCGCCACCGGTTCCACCCTCTGAAAAGCACGCTCGAGTTTGCCGAGGCACTCGAAAGCGAATGCAGTTCCCGCCAGCGCGGATCGCCACCGATCGGCTTTCTGCGCTGACGTGCTGCTAAAGAAAGTCATCTTCGTGCCGATACCCTTGAGACGTGGTCATGTCGTTCGCCCCCACAGGCTGTGGTAGTCCGCGCAACGATCCACGATTCGCAACAACCGCAACAACGCCATGCCCAATTTCGCTGATGTCAAAAGTCTCCTCGATGTGCTGCATGACCCGCTCGCAGTCAGGCTGCGAGCACGCTGGAAGTCGTTCAACCCGTTTCGCGTCCTCAAGGTAGAGAAGCGCGAGCTGCGTCATACAACGACATTGGCCTGGCTGCTCGATCCCCGAGAGAATCACGGTCTGGGTGACCATTTTCTGCGTGGGTTTCTGAAAAGTGTGTGCGAAGCGGCGAGCGATCACACCACGCTACTGCGCTATGAAACGGACAGCAACGCCATCGTCCGCGTGCACGCCGAGCTGCAGATGCAGCAGGTGCAACGCGACCGCATCATTCCCGACTTCGACGAGGATCGATATTCAGACGTGCCCGTGAATGCAGCCCTCGAGCGCGGCAAGCGCCGCATCGACCTGCTCGTGGAGGGACAAGGCTGGGCCGTCGCGATTGAAGCGAAGATCGGGGCCAGCGAAGGTGAGGGACAGCTCGACGCCTATCGCACGCCGCTACGACTGTGGGCGCAACAAACCGACCGAGAGCTGCTGCTCATCTACCTGACGATCGACGAGCAAGACAGCAGAGGCGATGACTGGATCAATGCGCAATGGAGCAAGTCGGTTGCGCAGCCTCTGCGCACGGTGCTCGCTGCCTCGGGGGAATCGGGGCAACTGGGCGACCAGCAGCACGCATTCCTGGCAAGCTACCTCGACATTCTGAGCGACGTCGCCGACGACGCCGATGGCTTCGTCAACTGCGAGCTCTCCGAGCTCGCCAGCCACCACACCACGGCGCTGCGCTGCCTGAAGGAAGCCATCAAGGCGTCGGACCACAATGCACCGCATCCGGCAAACTGGATTGTGCTCTATGAGCGCAACAAGCGCTTGCTGGACCCGCTGCTGGAGTATGTTGACCTGGGCTTCGAGGCGCGGGCAAAGATGATCATTGACGCGCTCAGGACACTCGGCCTCACTAGGGTCAAGGGCGACAACTCGTACGTGCGCTTCATCGTCACGGACTGGGTGCAGCGCTTTCCTCGCATTTACGACGCGTCGGACCGGCAGTTGCCGCGTGTGCTATACGAAATTCGCAACGACTCGAAGCAGCCGCACAAGATCTTCGTCGCCCTGCAGATCTGGTTGCTCGACGACACCGTGTACACGGAAGAGGTGTATCTCGAGGACCGCGTTTCGATAGTGCGGGAAATTCAGGCGGATGACCGCGTCAGCGACTTCCCTCGCCTCTTCGCGCGGGGCAAGCCCAAGCAGCAGTTGAACCAGAAGGTGCAAGCGCTCGTGAGCACGAGCATCGCATGCAACATCGAAGCTCCCGACGCGATGTACTTCGTCGACAAGCTGAATGAGTTTGTCTCCAGAACGTCGAAGCAGATCGAGGAATACCTCGAGCGCTTCAGAGAAGGGAACGAACGTACCGCGGCCTGACAGGCCATCTGCAGCGCGCTGAGCTGTACGCGAGGTCAGCGCGTGAATATCCGAACAGTGAGGAAAGCCGTCATGGCCCGCAACACACTGGTGGTGCATGACCATCTCGCCGCGCGCGGGCAGCCTCGTAGCGGCGCGCCGTCAACAGCGTGGCTTGCACCATCGAACACCTGGCGGCTCGGCTCGCCAGCGGCTTTACTCGGCCGATCGACGTCGCGAGCCTGCGCAGCGCGCAGAGAGAAGCGCTGAGCGCGACAGAGGAACGAGTGGAGAAACGGCTGTTCGAAGTTCTGGTGACGCGTTTTCGGGAAGCTGCAAACTCTGTCCGAACTGGCAGACGCAAGCTGCGAACCCATCGACCTCTAGTCGAGGCTAACCTTTTTGCGTTGGGTCGACACCTTGATACGGCGCGAAGCTCGGACGTCGCGCAAAACCTCCATCGGTGGGGAGCGGCGACATGAGAGGTGCTGCTCTAGCTTGTTGGCTACGGCCAAGGTGTCAGCTCCAGTCCGGCTTGACAGATGCGCCCTGCGCGTGCTCCAATGCGCACACATTTTGAATTGGGTCGACGCCCAAGCCAACCTGCCTTCCCGGGCAAGGTGGATCGCGAAAGCGGATGTGGCTCCTGAACGAGCAAGCAAACGGGTAACGCGTCGACCCTCCTTGAACGGAGGGTTTTTTGTTTTCTGACTCAGACATTCCTCGCGAAACGATCCAGGCCTATCTGGAAACGTACTATTGCGTTCACGGCGACACGCCCACGATATTAAAGGTTGGCGAAACCAACCCGACCCTGGCAACGCTGCACGAAGCTCGCGACACCGAATGCAGTGCATTCATCACCGCCTGCAATCCCTTCAGCCAGAATTCTAGTGACGAGTTCAATGCTGCCAGACAACAGGCGCTAGCGGGCGAGCTGAAGCAGCTCGGCCTGAGCTTTGTCGAAGGCATCGGTCAGCACCCATCGAACAATTGGCCTGGCGAAGCGAGCTTCCTTGTATTGGGACTCCCACTTGAGGCTGCAAAGACGCTCGGTACGCGATGCGGTCAGAACGCCATCGTCTGGTCCGGCACCGACGCTACGCCTCAGCTTGTCCTGTTGCGATGAATCGTTGTTGATTTGATTCGGCTGGTTCGCCGCCCTATACGGGAAAGAACCGGGGGGATTTGATCCGGATTGCCGCCCCCGACGATTTGTCGAACGCGGCTAAACAGGAGATTACGATGTCAATTCGAAATGGGCTTTTTTCCTCGGAATCCGTTTCCGAGGGCCATCCCGACAAGCTTGCCGACGCGATTTCCGATCGCATCCTCGATGCGTTCCTCGCAAGAGATCGTCACGCACGCGTTGCCTGCGAAACACTTCTCGCGGATCAGTGCGTGATCGTCGCGGGAGAATTTAAGACGAGACGCATCGAAGATTTCCATGCTGTGCGTGAATGCGCGGCGTCCCTCGTGCGCCAGGTACTTCGCGAAACCGGCTACACCAATGCCAATACTGGCATCGCGCCCGATCAATGCGAGGTCCAGATCCGCTTCAATGGCCAATCGCAGGATATTAACCAGGGCGTCGATCGTGCCGATGGCGTTCTGGGCGCCGGTGATCAGGGATTGATGTTCGGTTACGCCACCGATGAGACACCGGAACTCATGCCTGCACCCATCGTCTATGCGCATCGACTGGTACGCCGGCAGGCTGAACTCAGAAAGAGTGGCGCGCTGCCGTGGCTGCAACCGGATGCGAAATCGCAGGTCACGTTTAGTTATGTCGATGGTCGACCGACGGCCGTCGAAGCCGTCGTGCTTTCGACCCAGCACGATGACGGCATTGAACTCGACGCATTGCGTGAAGCCATCCAAAGACATCTCATCGACGCAGTCATTCCTGAGGATCTCCGCTCTACGTCCTTCCGCACGCTGATTAACCCTACCGGACGTTTTGTTACAGGCGGGCCTAAGGGTGATGCCGGGCTGACGGGTCGTAAGATCATCGTCGACACTTACGGCGGCGCTGCCCCACATGGCGGAGGTGCTTTCTCGGGCAAGGATCCATCCAAGGTGGATCGGTCGGCCGCTTACATGGCTCGCTTTCTTGCCAAACAGGTCGTGGCACGCGGCTGGGCCAGACGGGCTCTGGTGCAACTGGCTTATGCGATCGGTGTCGCTGAACCCGTGAGCTTCGTCGTCGAGATGTTCGGAACTGAAACTGGGCGCCCGCGAAATGTCGCCGCCGATCTCGCGCGCGAGTTCGATCTGCGCCCGCAAGGGATTATCGACACACTCGATCTGTTGCGCCCGATCTACTACCCGACCGCCGCTTATGGGCATTTTGGCCGCGATGATCTCAACCTGCCTTGGGAAGTCGTGCAATGACGCAGATTGCCACACTCACTTAAACATCAATAACGCAATGGATACGTCGGTACAGCCGCACGTGATCCATCGTCTTACAGTCGGGGAGAGCGAACTTGTCAATCGGGAATGACTTTACTGCACTGAAACAGCACGGCGAATTCAACGCCGAACTTGGAGGTCTAGTTGGGTTGCTGGTCGGCGATGCCGTCGGCGTCAGTTATGAGTTTCGTCCGCCGGAGCGGCTTCCCTCGCGCGATCAGATAGAAATGGTCACGCCCGCCGAATTCAGGCGCTCACATGCAGGCGTGCCTGCTGGCACGTGGTCCGACGACGGCGCTCAGGCACTCTGTCTGCTCGCCAGCCTGCTTGAATGCGGGAAACTTTCGCTGACTGATTTTGCCGGCCGGCTTGTGCGGTGGTTGAATCATGGCTACATGGCCGTTGACGGTGACGTGTTCGACGTCGGCATTCAGACGGGCGAAGCGTTGCGCAACATAGGCGACGGAGTGTCGCCGCGCGAATCGGGCGGTGCGTCCGAAATGGACAATGGCAATGGCTCGCTGATGCGGGTTTTGCCTTTGGCTGTCTGGCATACCGGAACCGATGAGGCGCTGGTCAAGGATGCTCATCTTCAATCGCTACCGACCCATGCCCATCCCCGTTCGCTGGTCGCGTGTGCGTTTTACTGTCTTCTGGCGAGGGGCTATCTGCGAAAGCTTGGCGACCCGTGGTCGCGGGCCGATCAGCGTCTGGAAGCAATCTATGAAGCGTGGCCGCGCCAAGAGGAGAAAACGTTGTTTCTGTCCGAGTTGAACGTGCTGCGAAGCTTTCCGAAGACCGATCGGCCGCGTGGGACAGGGTACGTCATCGACACCCTCTGGTCTGCAAAGCAGGCATTGGAAGAAGGCTCATTCGAGGACGTTGTCCGGACCGCCATCCTGTTTGGTCACGACACGGACACCACCGCCGCTGTGGCAGGCGGCCTCGCTGGCATCCGGTTTGGTTTCGAGGGAATTCCGCAGCGCTGGTTGACGCCGTTGCGCGGGTTTGCGCTCGTAGCGCCGTTGATTTCGTCGCTGGTGGCACGAACAATGGAAGTAAATGGTAACCGCGAGTAAAGCGTGCTGGAGATTAGATATGATCAAGTCACTGGAGCAGATCAGGCGGGAACTGGAGCAAATGCCCCAGCCGCAACTTAACGAAGCATCTCTCGAGCGAATCTATGAAGAGACGCGGAGTTGCAACGTCGGGTTCATCACGGCCCACCGGTCCGACTATAGCGCCGAGGAAAATCTGCATAGAAGCCGGCAACTTCAATCCGACATTCGATCGCGCGGCTTCGGTTTCCGCTATATCGATGGGTACTTCATTGAGAACAGCGGCACACCAGGCGTCAAGAAGGTCATCGAACGCGCGTACCTAGTGATCGGCATAAAGGGCGACGATGGCGGCAATCTGACAGGCTTCTTAATTGAGCATGGCGCGAAGTACGATCAGGATTGCATTGTGTACAAGGCCCATGATGACGCAAGCGTCGACCTGATCGGTACGACACACCGTGCGGACGTAGAACCCGCATTCGGCGAGAAAGTTTCTCTTGGCGGGTTCCATCCCGGACGCGTTGGCGAGTACCATGCAGCGCTGCGTCGCCAGAACGCGCTTGTGCTTGAATCCGGCGGACTGGTCGAGATGATTGGACAAGGGTTCTTCGGTGGCTACGCGAGATCTTTGCGCGCGAATGTCATCTATCGGTCCCAATTTGAGGGCTGTGATGGCGAAAGTGCGCGCTAATCAATGAGAGCACGCTAATAGCACCATCTTAAAGGTACATCTAAATCAACCCGAAGGGCGTCGCGAGTGCGTATCGCCGCACTTGGATAATTTGCGTATATACCTTCAGCTAGGTTTTTCCCGCTGATTAACTACTTGCGAGCAATTGTGACTACAACCCGGGTAGGGCCAGATGCTACGGTGGCCTGCGATCCGTTGACTTTGACGTGGCCGACTGCGAATGCTGATCAACCCCTGCAATTCCACCAGACCGATTGGTAAAAAAACTTTACTGTATAGACATTTACAGTCAAGCATCACTCGGATAGAATCGGGGTCGAATCTTTGTCACGTATTGCGGATGCTCAACCTCAAACACGAAGTCCTTCTACGCCTCCGAGCCATCGAGTTGATTGCTTTCTGGGAGGGGCGTCTCGTAACCACCCAATTGATGGAGTGGTTCGGCATCACCCGCCAGCAGGCCTCTTCTGACATCAATCGCTATAAGACAGAGTTCAACGAAGGGGCGCTCACCCATAGCTCAGCGCTAAAAGGCTATGTCCCTGCGCCAGGCTTCCGTCCTGTGTTCACAGTCGGGCATGTCAATGAGTATCTGGAGATGCTCGCCAGCCAAGGCAGTCAGCCGATGGCCCAAGTATTGGAGTTCCATCCAGTGGTCGCAACGGTTCAGCTGCCAGACCGGGCCGTCCAACCGGAGGTGGTGCGCGAGGTAGTTAAGGCATGCCGTGCAGGTAGCAGCCTCAAGATTCTGTATTCCTCAATGAGCACTCCGGCGCTCCACGAGCGTGTCATCTCTCCGCACAACTTGGTTTACACCGGTTTCCGCTGGTATGTACGAGCTTGGTGCCACAAACGGCAGTCCTACCGTGACTTTTTACTATCGCGCATCGCCCGTCCCCCAAAACCCTGCGACGACAATGCGCCCTCTGCAGATAACGATAGCCTTTGGCACGAACAGATTACCCTGACGCTCATTCCTAATCTACTGATCAACGATGCACAGAAAGGGCTCGTCGAGAGGGATTTTGCCATGTCAGAGGGCCGCCTACAGCTCACCGTACGCAAGGCATTGGCACACTACACCCTACAGCGTTATCAGGCGGCGATCACCGAGGCTGAGGCTACTCGTGTGAGTGAGCATCCGCTGCAGCTGCAGCCAGCCGATCGCAGCAAGCTTGAGCCTCACCTTTTCGGCGGAGGTGGAGACTGATGCAGCGCTTCAGTTATGACTCTGACCTGATCGGCGGCTCGCTGCAGGTACGTGAATCACGCATCGTGGCAAACCTGCTGCTGCAGGACGCCAGCACAGACCAGTGGCAAGAGGTGATACAACGGCAGAACTTACTGCAGAAGCGCACCCCTGCGTCGGCCAAGCGCGTAGCCCAAGCCGTGCGCAAGCGTCTGGAACGGCTAGACGCTTCCTTCTGGCGAGCAATTCGTGATGGTGACGATCAACTTGCTACACAAGTGGTGTTCTGTTCCGCCCTAGAGCGTAACCTGCTCCTTATCGAGTTCATCGAAACTGTAGTGCGGGATGCTTTTGTTACGCGCGCTGGAGTGCTTGAGCCCTACCACTGGAATGAGTTCCTGGATGAGCGCAGCCATCGCGACCCCGCTATCAGCACCTGGACAGAGTCCAGCTGCAAGAAGATGGCGCAAGTCATCTATCGCATGCTGGCCGAGGTCGGTTTGTTGGAAAGCACCCGCAACATGAAACTGCAAAACCTGATGATTCGGTCAGAGGTTCGCGCGTTGCTCGACGACAGCTACCGATATCGCCTAAAAGCCTGTTTGGAAGTATCCAGCGCCACTGGACAGTAGGCGTGCAATAAGGAGTGTCCGCATGAATCAGCAACTGCAGGATCGGCTCAACCAGATCCCAGAAAAGATCCTCACCGAGGAATTCTTGAAGGGCCAAGGCCTGGGCAACGAGCTAGGTTTCTGGATTTTTGACTATGCGCCCGAAGATGAGCTGCAGGTACGCGAATACCTGTGTTTCCTGCAGAGCTTTCTAGCCAAGAAGCACAGGCAGCTCAAAGTAGCGCACATCAACCTACTCCACGCTATGCGTGATTATCTGGATCAACGCAGCTTCACGGATAAAGCCATTCAGATGCAGCGGGCCAAGGGCGATCAAGCATTGCTCAAGGCGCTGTCTGGGCCGCTGCATATGGACAAGTTTGCTCCTTTTTTGATGGAGCACAGCGGCGCCAGCCTGCACGATGTGGTGCTTATTAACGGTGTGGGTTCCGTTTGGCCCGTTCTGCGTGCCCATAATCTGCTTAACAAACTGCACGCGTTGCTCGGTCACAAGCCATTAGTTCTTTTCTACCCCGGTCATTACTCGGGGCAGTCACTCGCCTTGTTCAATCGAATTCCCAGCAACAACTACTACCGTGCCTTCAGCCTGGTTCCCTGATCAATAGGACGATTGACGTGAGCATTAAAGATATTTTCTTCAAGGAACTCGACCGCCCAATCAACGGGGTGGTCAAGGCGGATCAGTCGGATGACGCAACCGTACACCAGGAGCTAGATGAGTACGTCGTCACCAACGAACTGGAAAAGCATTTCCGCAGCTTCTTCGAGTCCTACAGTACTGACTTGAGCGATCCGTCCATCGCCAACCGCGTCGGCGTATGGATCAGCGGCTTCTTCGGTTCGGGTAAGTCGCACTTCCTTAAGACGTTGTCCTACTTATTGGCCAATATTGACGCACGAGACGGGCAGGGCAAAGTTCGAAAGGCTGTTTCCTTCTTTGATGCCAACAAGCTGCGCGATGCCATGATCCGTGCCGACATCGACAAGGCCGTTGCCAACAGCGCCGATGTCATCTTGTTCAACATCGACAGCAAGGCCAGCTCCAACGATGCTGGCAATCCAATCCTCAACGTATTCCTGCGTGTATTCAACGAGCATCAAGGCTTCAGTGGCGATCACCCGCACATCGCGCATATGGAGCGTCACCTGACCCAGCGCGGTGTCTACAAACGATTTGAGCAAGCCTTCAATGAATCCACTGGGATGAACTGGGCTGAGGAGCGTGATGGCTATCAGTTCTATCAGGATGATATCGAACATGCGGTAGCCGCAGCGCTCGACTTGTCGACTGAGGCGGCACACAAGTGGTTTGAAGATTCTGAGCAGACCTTCAGCGTTTCGGTCGAAAATTTCTGCAACTGGGTGCGGGAATATCTCGACAGTAGGCCAGCCGAGCACCGCGTGCTGTTCTTGGTGGACGAAGTCGGTCAGTTCATCGGTAGTGACACCCGCCTGATGCTGACCTTGCAGACGATTACCGAAAACCTCGGTACCATCTGCAAGGGTCGCGCCTGGATCATTGTCACTTCGCAGGCCGACATGGATGCCGTCCTGGGCGAACTGTCCGCTTCCAAGGCCAACGACTTCTCCAAGATCGCCGGGCGTTTCAAGACGCGTCTGTCGCTATCCAGCTCCAACACAGACGAAGTCATCCAGAAGCGCCTGTTGCGCAAAACACCGGCGGCCGAAGCAGAGCTGCGCGCCTTGTGGTCGCAGAAAGGCGACATCCTTCGTAACCAGATCACCTTCGACCGTTCCGGCCCGACCCTGAAAAACTTCGACGGCCCGGAAAACTTCATCAGCAACTACCCCTTTGCCCCATACCACTTCCAGCTGGTGCAAAAGGTCTTCGAAGAAATCCGCAAGGTCGGTGCCACCGGGGCGCACCTGGCCTACGGCGAGCGCTCGATGCTTGATGCCTTCCAGATGGCGGCCATGGCCATTGCGGATAAACCGCTCGGCGCGCTGATTCCCATGCACAGCTTCTACCGCGCAGTCGAAGGTTTCCTCGATACAGCAGTCAAGCGCACTATTGATCAAGCGGCCGAAAGCAGTGTCCTTGATGCCTTCGATGTACAGATCCTACGCACTCTGTTCATGATCCGCTATGTCGACCTGATCAAGGGCACCCTAGATAACCTTGTCACCCTCTCCATCGAACAGGTCGACGAAGACAAACTGGCTCTACGTCGCAGTATCGAAGAAACCCTCCAGCGCCTTGAAAAGGAAAGTCTGATCACTCGCAACGGCGATGAGTTTGTATTCCTCACCAACGAGGAACGCGACATCACGCGAAAGATCAAAGCCACAGATATCGCGGGCTCAGAAGAAAACAAGGCACTCTCAGACTTGGTCTACAAGGACCTGCTCAAGGACAAGAACAAGTTCCGCTACAGCGCCAACAAGACCGACTACAGCATCGGCCGTTACCTCGACGGTCACAGCCTGGAAGGCCGTTATGAGCATGACCTCCGTGTCGAAGTCATCTCGCCACTGGATCTCGACTACGCCCTCTACGGAGAGGCTGGCTGCGTGAACAAAAGCAGCGAGGCTCCTGTCGGCATGGCACTGTTCAAATTGCCTGACAGTAAGGACTTCTTCACAGAGCTGCGCACTTGGCTGAAAACCAACAAGTTCATCCGTCTTAACGACGACGGCAGCCAGCCCGAGCTGAGCAAGATCCTCGCTGAGCGTGGCCGTGAAAACCAGGAACGCAAGAAACGCCTACGCCTCATGCTTGAAGAGTTGGCTGAGCGTGCAGAGGTCTATGCCCAGGGGCAGCACCTGAAGCTAAACAGCAGCAACATCGTCAGCAAGTACGATGAGGCCTGCCAGTATCTCCTCGAAAACACCTTTACCAAACTGGGCTACCTGCGTGTGCTGCAACAGGAGCCGGAGCGTGAGCTTCACGCCATTCTGCACACCAATGATATCGGTCAGCTCGGCCTCACGCTGAATGGGGAAGAGGGTAACCCCCAGGCTATCAAGGAGGTTGAGCAGTTCATTTCGTTGCGCGCTTCCGGCAACGAACGCTTATTAGTTGCCGACATCGTCGAGCGCTTCAGCAAGCGCCCCTATGGTTGGCCCGATGGCGAAATTCTCCTGATCCTCGGTCGCCTGGCTGCAGCCGGTCGTGTCTCGTTTCACGCAGCTGGTCCCAGCATGCCGCTGTCGGAAGCCTGCGAGTATCTGACCAATAGTCGCCGTCGTCGCGAAATCTCGGTGCAGAAGAAGCGCCAGACCGACGAAATACTGCTCAAGCAAGCACGCAATCTCACCCAGGAGTTGTTCAACGCTCTTGGTCCTGCAGGCGAGAAGGAGTTGTTCGAGTACTACAGCGGGAAATTTGGCAGTTGGTGTTCCAACTTGGAAAAATACAAAGCAACAGTCAATGCAGGGCGCTTCCCAGGCAAAGATGCCATCGAGCAAGCTCTACTCAGCTTGCAGCGTCTGCTGAGCAACACCGATAGCGTCGATTTCTTTAAGGCAGTGGTCGACAACAAAAATGACTATCTGGATCTCGAAGAGGATTACCGCGCTCTGCACGAGTTCTTCACCAACCAGCTACACACTTGGCAGCACCTGCAGCAGGCCTTGCGCCGTTTTGAGAAAAACAAACAAGCGCTTGATAAGGACGAGAAGTCGCACCGAGCCCTGACCGAGCTGAAATCGATTGAGCAGAAGTCTTCGCCGTATGGCCAATTGCATCAGGTCGCTTCACTGGTTGAAACGGTAGAAGCCATTAACGCCGCAATCCTGGCCGAAAAGCGTCAGCATGCTCTGGCACGTATCGATGAGAAAATTGCACAGCTTCAGGCTGAAATTGCCAAGAGCGGTATCGAAACCCCCGAGCTGAGTAACCGTCTGCTGCGCCCACTGCAGCTGGTCAAGGCGGATCTGGAGACGGAAACGAGCATCGCCAATATCTACATGCTGCAAACCCAGACCGCGGACGAGCGTCTGCATGACGGTGTATTCGATTTGGAACGCGCCACTCAAGCCGAAGCCGAACGTCAGCAGAAGCTTCAGCAGGAGCAGACTAAGACGTTGCAGGCGGCCAGTTCGGCGACCGATGTTAAGGAGGGCCGAGCACCTGCGCCGGTGCCCGCGCCCAAACCGATAGCGCCGCCCAAGCCAGTGGTCGAAGTCGCTGCCACCAGCGTGTTCAATCAACTGGGCAACGGCTTGTATCTGGAAAGCCAGAATGACATCGATCGCTTTATTGGCGCCCTCAAGGTCGAGCTGGAAAGCGCCATCAAGCAAGACAAGCGCATTCGTATTCGCTGACCTAGCGCGACCTGAGGGAGGCCACCTTCAGGCCGCAGCAAAACGTCAATGCCAGTTAAAAGAGAACTAGAGAAAGCTCAGATGAACACCAACAATATAAAAAGCTACGCCCCCAAGGCGCGCATCGCCTTTATCGTCGCCATGACTAAGCGCGCAGCGCTGTTCGGCATTCGCGAGTCGAGCATCCCCGGCATGGGCGTCGAGCCGCTGGAGCAGAAAGGCGATCTGGCTTTGATCGGAGACCGGCCTTTCCCTGCCAGCATCATTCGCCCCCGCGAGGCCCTGGTGAAAAAAGTTGAGCAGATGGGCTTTGCCCAAGTGATGGAGCAGGCCGCCTATAGCTGGTTCAACCGCTTGTGCGCCATCCGCTTTATGGAGCTCAAGGACTACCTCGACCACGGCTTGAGGGTGCTCAGTCATCCCGAGCAGCAAGGTAGCTTCCAAATTCTCGATGATTGCCTGGATATCGATCTGCCGGGCCTAGATAAGCAGCGCATTGCCGAGCTGAAACTCGACGGTAACAAAGACGAAGAACTCTACCGCGAACTGCTTCTGGCCCAGTGTCACGCGCTACATCAGGCCATGCCATTTCTCTTCGAGGCGGTAGATGACGCCACCGAGTTGTTGCTGCCGGACAATCTAACCAAGACCGACTCGCTGATCCGCGAGCTGGTCAACACCATTCCCGAAGATGACTGGGCCAATATCGAGATCATCGGCTGGCTCTACCAGTTCTACATTTCGGAGAAGAAGGACCAGGTCATTGGCAAGGTGGTCAAGTCGGAAGACATACCGGCAGCCACCCAGCTGTTCACACCCAACTGGATCGTCAAGTACATGGTGCAGAACTCGCTGGGTGCACAGTGGCTGGCGACCTATCCCGACTCGCCGCTCAAGGCGCAGATGGAGTACTACATCGAGCCAGCCGAACAGACCGTCAAGGTCAAGGCGCAGCTTGCGGCAATAACGCCCAGCCAGCTCAACCCCGAGGCGCTGACCCTCATCGATCCGGCCAGTGGATCCGGACACATCCTGGTTGAGGCCTACGACCTATTCCGGGCCATCTACTTGGAGCGCGGCTACCGGCAGCGAGATGCGGCGCAGCTGATCCTTGAGAAAAACGTCTTCGGCCTCGACATCGACGTTCGGGCGGCACAGCTGACCGGATTCGCGCTGATGATGAAGGGGCGAGCGGACGACCGGCGGCTGTTCGAGCGCAAGGTGAAGCTCAATGTTATGGCGTTGATGGACAGCGCGGGGTTTGATCCCGAGGTGTTGGCTAGCGGCGTAACGCTGGCGGACTACGGACTGCAACTGGACGATCTCACAGAGCTGAAGCGGCTGTTCGAACACGCCACGACCTTCGGTTCGTTGATTCAGGTACCGGAAGAGTTGGCTAAGAAGATTCCGGGGCTGAAGCTGCTGAGTGAGGCGACTAGTCAGGACCTGTTTGTGGCGGATGAGCTCAAGCGTTTGGGGGCGTTGGTGCAGCAAGCCCAGCTCTTGGGGGCGAAGTATGACGCGGTGGTCGCAAATCCGCCGTACATGGGAAGTACTGGCATGAACGCTAGCGTCAAGGAGTTCGTCAAGGACTGGTATATCGATGCTCGTAGCGATCTCTTCGCTTGCTTCATTCAGAGAGGCTGCATTCTCGCAAGCACGACAGGCCGTACCGCAATGGTCACGATGGATAGCTGGATGTTCTTATCGTCATTTACTGAGTTGAGAGAGTCTCTGCTAAGAGAACACCACACTGAGAGCCTCGTCCACGTAGGCTGGAACTGTTTTCCTGAAGTTCACACTTACCATCGTGGGGTGGCATTCGTCTTGAGGAACGATGCCCTGGAGCTAGCCGGCAATTATCAAAACCTAAGCGATGTACCGGCGACCGTAAACAAGAACGAGTTGTTTCTTGCTCGACGCCGGGCCAAGGAGGCGATATATCGAAAGACTACAACCGAATTTGAGGATATCCCAGGGAGCCCGCTTGCCTACTGGATAAGCGATGCTATGCGTGCGGTGTTCCGAGATTGCAAGTCACTCGGTGAAGTTGCCGAAGCGGCGGTTGGCCTGCAAACGGGTGATAACGGACGATTCCTTCGGTTCTGGTTCGAAGTCTCGGATTTGAACATCGCGCGAGGGTGCGGTGATCGAACGGAAGCGATTGCGTCTCAGAAACGCTGGTTCCCATCGAATAAAGGTGGCGAATTCCGAAAGTGGTACGGCAATCATGAGTTCGTACTGGACTGGCAAGACGACGGGAGGGAACTTAGAAACTTCGTGCCGAAGTCTGTGATTCGAAACCCGCATTACTATTTTCATGAATCAGTTAGTTGGTCGGATGTGACATCAGGATTGTCTTCGTTCCGCGTGTTCCCCCAGGGGTTTATTCATGATGCTGTTGGGCACTCTGCTTTCGGAGGAGATGAGGATTGGAAGTTGCGTTTGGTGGCCTACTGCAATACCAAGTTCTTTGGGCTGGCGGCTGATCTTATCAATCCGACAATCCACTTTCACATTGGCTACTTCAACAAGCTGCCGTTCGCGGTTTACGGGGATGAACACCACCTACGTGCGCTAGGCGACGCCTGTGTTTCAGCGAGCAAGGTTGACTGGAATGCCTACGAGCGCTCCTGGGATTTCCAATCCCTCCCAATCCTGACGGCATCCTCCGAGCTCGCGCCCACCCTCGAATCCAGCTACAACAGTTGGATCAGCGAGAATCGAGACACTATCGCCGAAATGAAGCGCCTCGAAGAGGAGAACAACCGCCTCTTCATCGACGCCTACAACTTGGTGGGCGAGGTCACCCCCGACGTCCCCATCGAGCAGATCACTCTCACAGTTAACCCGGCCTACCGCTACGGCGGCAAGCTTAGCGAAGCCGAGCTGTGGACGCGCTTTCGCGAGGACACCTGCGCGGAGCTGGTCTCCTACGCCGTCGGCTGCATGCTCGGCCGCTACAGCCTCGACGAACCCGGGCTGATCTACGCCCACGGCGGCAACCACGGCTTCGACCCCAGCCGCTACACTATCTATCCAGCCGATGCCGACGGCATCCTGCCGCTCACGGACAAAGAATGGTTTGCTGATGATGCGGCCAATCGCCTGATCGAATTTGTCTCAGTTGCCTGGGACAAGACTCATCTTGAAGCCAATCTGCGCTTCCTCACCGACAACCTTTCGCCGAAGAAGACCGAGTCGAGCCGCGAAACGCTGCGCCGTTATCTCTGCGAGAACTTCTTCAAGGATCACCTGCGATCCTACAAAAAGCGCCCGATCTACTGGCTCTTCAGCAGCGGCAAGCAGAAGGCCTTCCAGTGCTTGGTGTATCTGCATCGTTACAACGAAGGCACACTGGCGCGTATGCGTACCGAGTACGTCATTCCACTGACTGCCAAGCTCAATACATACGCCAACAAGCTTGAGCGGGACATAGACGCCAGTACCAGCACCGCCGAGAAAAAGGCCTTAGAAAAACAACTCGCCAGCCTACACAGCCAACAGGCCGAAATCGCCACCTTCGACGAAAAACTCCGCCACTATGCCGATCAGCGCATCAGCTTGGATCTGGATGACGGCGTGAAGATCAACTACGGGAAATTTGGTGACCTGCTGGCTGAGGTGAACGCGATTAGGGGCGAGAAGTCGAGCGACTAAACGTCTGCGGGTACGATTATGAGAATTCTTTGCGACACGGATGCTGAAAGCCGGAACGTCGTTTCGCTAGAGGTAGCGCAGGCGCACGATTCCTGGACCCCAAACTCTGGTGCGTGTGTACTGCTGCAAGATAAGCCGTGAATGACAAAGGCTGACAGAATGAACACCAAACAACTGACTCAAGGCCTGAAGCAGGCTTTTTTTGCGGAAAACCACCGCATCGTGTTCTGGTACGACCCGGAACAGAGCTTTGTCGATGCGCTGCCCGAACTTGATCTGCCTGATGTTCAGGTACTGAATATGCCGGGCGAGTCCACCTTTGGCCTCAAGCTGAAATTGGAGCTGGATGACACCGAGGGCAAGTACCTGCTGTATTTCCCCAGCGCCGAGCCGGACGCCGAGGATGACTGGCTGTTGGACGTAAAGCTTTACTCGCGCTGCTTCTACGCCGACAAAGTTTCACTGATTTTCAACGAGTTGGGCCTCCAGCAGCAGAGTTTGCGCGAGTATCTGGCTGGCCGTGAGCGCTTCCTCGGCAACAAAAATCGCTTGGCCAGCCTGAAACGATTGATCCAGCCAAGCGACAGTGAACAGGCGTTGGATTTGGCGATGATTGCCGTGGTGTTGGGGGCCAACGCCAGCGACATCATGGAGCTGCTCTGCACCATGGCCGTGGCAGTGGTAAGTGATGACCTGGGCTTGGAGCAGAATCACCCAGTTATTGATGAGCTGTACAAATTCGACCTGATGCCAGCGTTGCTCCAGGCGCTGCGGGATGAGGTCGGCTATCCGGCAAGCGTCGAGGAAATCAATGGCGAAAAACCGTTCAGTCTCGGACATTTCCTGGTTCGGCTGCTGGCGACCGGTTTCTGCGAAAGCATCGGCGACATCCCGAGTTGGGCGTCTGCTATTGCTATTCCGTCTGCCAATGCCCGGACGACTTCTAGGGCGCTCCTTTCACGCTGGCGGGATAGCTCGCGCTACTACAAGGCTTACGACGAAATCTCCAGCTGGGTCGCCGAGGCTCTACATATCGGGCAGAAGATTGGTGGCGTTCCGTTGGAAACGCTGGTCAATGTATCTACCTTCGAGGCCGTCGAGCGGCAGATTATCGTCGATCTTAGTAAGGCCATCCCGGAGTCAGATCCACACGATCTAGGCCTGTTTTCTAAGATTATTTCCGAACGCTTGGATAACTACTGGGCCTCACGTCACAAGGACGACGAGGTCCGCCGCAAGTACCGCCTGCTCTACGCTGCACTGTCAGCCGCGATTGATTTGTTCAGCCTGCGTCAGCAGCATGCCGGTGGATTCCATTTCGCCAATACCGAAGCGATCTACAAGGCCTATGAAAGCGAGTTGTATCACTTTGATAGTGCTTACCGCCACTATTTTGCGGCTTCCCGGCGCGCTAACGTAGAGCTGCTGAAGAAGCTTGATGAAGCCGCCGAGCAATGTTATGCCTACTGGTACCTCGACCAACTGGCACGAAGCTGGGGCGATAATGTAGAGGCCGAGCAACGGCTGGAGCACTGGAGGATCGCGGGGGTCCCCAACCAGCAGAACTTCTTCGATCATTGGGTACAGCCGCAATTTGAGAAGAATCGGAGTAAG
Source organism: Paraburkholderia sp. GAS82 (assembly GCF_050436285.1). NCBI lineage: Bacteria > Pseudomonadati > Pseudomonadota > Betaproteobacteria > Burkholderiales > Burkholderiaceae > Paraburkholderia > Paraburkholderia sp. GAS82. Next base: position 336,165 of record NZ_JBNDLX010000003.1, on the reverse strand, counting down.
CGCCTAGTGGTTATCATCAGTGACGCTTTCCGCTATGAGGCCGCGGTTGAACTGCGTGACCGCATCAATGAGAAACGCTACAGCGAGGCAACCCTCGCTAGTCAGCTTGGCGTGCTGCCCAGCTACACCACATTGGGCATGGCCTCGCTACTACCCCACAACACCTTGGAGTATAGGGAAAGTGCAGTTGATACGGTGTTCGTAGATGGACAATCCACCGCCGGCACAACGCAACGTGACAGGATCCTCGCTCAGTACAATGGCATGGCAGTGACAGCCGACCAGGTGAAAGCTTGGTCACGAGATGAAGGCCGAGAAGCACTGAAAGATCAGCAACTGGTTTACGTCTATCACAACGTCATCGATGACCGTAGTGACAGTGGCGGCCCTTCCGAATCGGACACGTTCCACCATGTGGAGGTGGCCATTGAGGAACTGACGGAGCTGACTCGAAAGATCCTCATGCACTTCAACACAAGCACTGTGCTGATTACCGCCGACCATGGTTTCTTGTTCCAGCAGAGCAAGCTGGAAATCGCTGACCGCACCTCGCTCGTGGAAAAACCCGAGAACGCGATCAAGAGCAAGAAACGCTACGTCGTCGGGCATACGCTGCCCCCAGCTAAAGATGTCTGGCAGGGATCCACCAGGCAGACAGCAGGTACAACCTCGGATACACGATTCTGGATTCCAAAGGGCGCTAACCGTTTCCACTTTGTTGGCGGTGCGCGGTTTGTACATGGCGGCGCCATGCCCCAGGAGATTGTTGTACCGGTGCTGACGGTCAACCAACTGCGCGGCGAGAAGGCCGAGAGACGCACCAAGCGCAAGGTGGGAGTGATTTCACCGAAGTCAGTGCTGAAGATGGTGACTAATATCCAGCGCTTCGATTTGATCCAGACAGAGCCGGTAAGTGATCAGGTGCTTCCAATCACCGTGGCGGTCGCCATTTTCGAGGGCGAGCAGCTGGTATCTAGTGAGGAGGTCGTGACCTTCGCTAGTGCCACTGACTCCATGATCGAGCGTATGAAGCAAGTACGACTGTCTTTGCTCGGCGGTGACTTCGACCGCAAGAAGGACTACTTCCTGGTCGTCCGCGACAAGGATTTGCATACAGAGTTGGAGCGCTATAAGGTCACCATCGACTTGGCCTTCACCGACGATTTTTTTTGAGAGCATGAGACGCAATGGACATCTATCCGGACAAAGACTTGGATCAGCTTCTCAATGAACACTTTGCCGGACGTGTGGTGCGAAAAGACTTGACCAAGCTGATCAAGGAGGGCGCTAACGTTCCCGTCTATGTACTCGAATACCTGTTGGGTATGTACTGCGCATCGGACGACACCGATGTCATTGAACAGGGCCTCAAGAACGTCAAGACCATTCTGGCCGAAAACTATGTGCGCCCTGACGAGGCCGAGAAGGTCAAATCTCTTGTGCGCGAACGCGGTACCTACAAGGTGATTGATCGGGTGACCGTACGACTCAACGAACGCAAGGATCGTTACGAGGCCTCGTTCAGCAACTTGGGCATAAAGGATGCTGAGATTTCTGCCGGCATCGTCAAGGAGTACGAGAAGCTGCTGGTCGGCGGCATCTGGGTAATTGCCACCTTGAGTTACTACCACGAGGAAGGCCAGAGCGGTTCCCCCTTCGGCGTTACGCTGCTCAAGCCGATTCAGATGCCGAATATGAACATGCAGGAACTTTTCTCGGCTCGTTCTGCCCTGACCGCTGGGCAATGGCGTGAGACCTTGATTCGCTCTATCGGCATGGAACCCTCCACTTTGGATGAGTCTGTGCAATGGCACTTGCTGGCTCGCATGGTTCCCTTTGTAGAGAACAACTACAACGTTTGCGAGTTAGGGCCGCGTGGTACCGGCAAGAGCCACATCTACAAGGAGTGCTCGCCCAACAGCATGCTGGTGTCCGGTGGGCAGACAACGGTGGCTAACCTCTTCTACAACATGAGCAGCCGGCGCATCGGCCTAGTCGGTCTTTGGGATGTCGTTGCCTTCGATGAGGTAGCTGGCATTAACTTCAAGGACAAGGATGGCGTCCAGATCATGAAGGACTTCATGGCCTCCGGATCTTTTGGCCGGGGGCGCGAGCAGATGGAAGCCTCCGCCTCTATGGTCTTCGTCGGTAACATCAATCAGAGCGTCGAGTCGCTCGTGAAGACCAGCCACCTGTTGGCTCCGTTCCCAGAGCAGATGATTGACTCGGCCTTCTTTGACCGCTTCCATGCCTACATCCCGGGCTGGGAGATTCCGAAGATGCGCCCGGAGTACTTCACCAATAGGTACGGACTGATCGTCGACTACCTAGCAGAGTTTTTTCGCGAAATGCGCAAGCGTAGCTTCGCAGATGCCATCGACAAGTACTTCAAGCTTGGCAACAATCTCAACCAGCGCGACGTGATCGCCGTACGGAAGACAGTTTCTGGACTTCTCAAGCTGCTCTACCCCCATGACCAGTTCGTCAAGGAAGATGTACGACAGTGTCTTGCGTACGCCCTACAGGCGCGTCGTCGGGTCAAGGAGCAGTTGAAAAAAATTGGTGGTATGGAGTTTTACGATGTGCATTTCAGCTACATCGATAACGAAACTCTGGAGGAGCACTTCGTAACGGTGAAAGAACAGGGAGGCGGGACGCTGATCCCAGAAGGCCAGAGCAAGCCAGGTTTCATTCACACCATTGGCTTGAGCGGTAAAGGTATGCCTGGGCTCTACCGACTTGAGCTACAGGTCACCAAAGGTACCGGGAAGCTCGCGACATCTGGCCTCTGGAATTCCAGCATTGCCAAAGAGCAAGTGAAGATTGCCTTTGATTACTTCAAGGCAAATGCCTCACGTATTAGCGCATCGGCCAGAGTTCTGGAGCACGATTTTCACCTACATGTAGTGGAGTTGCAAAACACCGGGCCGCTGACTCACATGGCGCTCGCTAGTTTGGTGGCTTTCGCCTCGGGCTTGGTTGGTCGCCCAGCGCAGGGGCAGATGGTCGTACTTGGGGATATGAGTCTGGGTGGCAACATTACTCCCGTGGAAAGCATCGCTGAATGTCTGCAGGTAGCCTTCGACGCAGGTGGCAAGCGGGTAGCTCTGCCCATGAGTAGCGCGGTGGATTTACCGACGATCCCCCCGGAATTGTTCACCAAGTTCCAGACGAGCTTCTACGCAGACCCCGTGGATGCGGTTATTAAGGCATTAGGCGTGGATTGAGACCGGTATTCCTAGACCCTTTGCGGGCGCGCCCGCATGGCGAAGCGGATCGAGCGGAGGTCTTGGGCTAACAACTCCAGCCTTCGCGCCTCGTAAGTACGTCTGGGAGCACAATGGAGGAGTCGACTCGAGGGCGCCGACACTTTGCATGCCGTCCCTAACCCGGCGCTAGTCCAATGATTTCCGCTTCCCTGCAACGACAAATCCGGCTTGCGCATATATTCCTCGCCCGCGGCGCATTCGGCTCGATAAACGCCCGCCGCGGCTCGACGTCATCACCCATATGCGTCGTAAAAAATTTGCACCCGAAGTCGGCCGGCGCGCTCCGCACCGCGCCCGCTGCATCGTCATCAGCTGAATCCAGATCCCCAATAAGTGCCGGATAACCTTGGCTTCAAATTCCTGAGCCGCTGCCGTGCACGAAAAGCGTCTTCATTCGATCCATCTGCGAACTGGCCGCAGTTATGCGGCTCATCTTAGCAGCGGGACACATGCTCCTCGAGCGCACTTTTTACAAAGCCTATGCCGACTCATCTATGCCGACTCATTCTACCCATCGAAACAACGCTGCATGGAGCATTGCCATTTCGATTCCGCCCTTCCCTAGCGATTCTTTAGCGACCGAAGGCACACGCCGATGCGTAGCCATCCATACGCAAAAATAACTCGACAAGTAGATGGCGCCCAAAACCGGCGGTAGCCTATCCTGCCATCACTCAATTTTCATGTTGTTTTCCGCGTCGAGTGTCACTTCTGTGGACGCAATGTGCACACGACATGCGAATCGGAAATGCACGCCAGTGAAATCGCATTGCGTCGTGCAGCTACCGAAGCGGTACGAACAGGTGACCGATGTGCGGCTGAAAGAATGCTCCGTAGCGTGTCAGATGCCGCGGCATATGCAAGGACTGTTAACGCGAGATGATCAGCGGTGCAACCGATGATCACCTCGTGTAAGACAGGGATGTTTGTCGGTTCGATCTACTGCTGGATGCCGTGAGTGCTTGTGCGGGTCGGGAGACTGTGCATGATGACATGCATGGCAACGGCGGGGCAAGCCAGCCACGCATCGAGTTCTTGCGCAATTGAATTCGGATCTGTTCACGATATCTTTCAATGCGAATCGACATTCACGAGGCGCTTCGTGCTGTGGTTGCCTACGTGCGTGAACGGCAAGCATCTTCGAATACGTATGCACCGCCGGGAATCTGGCGAACAGAATAAAAAAATATTTTCTAATCCGTGATGATCCTCTGCATTCCAGAGTATTCCGTCAGAACCGATAGCAGCGTGTATGGGGTGTTGACGGCACGAAAACGTCTGCGCAAGATGCATTCAATGGGTTGTATTGGAGCATGTCATGCCGGTTGTCAGAAGTTACACGCGAGGGCAGTGGGAGGCCCTTGGGCGCAGGCTGGATGAGCTGCCAGAGAAGGCAAGAGAGAATCAATCGCTCAAGGTCGGCGACGGCGTCAAGACCATACGAGCGCAGATCAGTGCAGCACGTGAAAAAGGTTACACGCTGATCGAACTGATTGACCAGGCGACGCAGGAAGGTATCGATGTGAGTGTCAACTCGCTGAGATATGCGATGCGCCGGGCGGAACAAAAGGCGCGAGTGCGACAGGATCGCAAGGAAGCAGTGCGAAGTCGATATGTAGCGCCCACACAGAACAGGACATCGGCACAGGCCAGTGCCGGGCGCGATAATGCGCTGCGCACTGGATCGCAGCGGAAAGAGGATAAAAGAGCAACCGGGTCGGGGCAACAGGCACAGGGCTTTCTCGGATTTCCGGTCAGCCCGGATACCGAGAACTTGTAGAGGTGTGACATGGCGACGGACAATCCCCCCATCTATGTGATCGGGGGCAGCAAGGGCGGTGTTGGCAAGAGCCTCGTTACTCTGGCGCTGGTCGATTACCTTCTCCGGATGGATGTCAATGTCGTGCTCGTTGAGACGGATACGTCCAACCCCGATGTGATGAAAGCTGTTCACGATGAGATCGAATGTGGGTCGTGTGATCTGGACGACGTGAGCGGCTGGATTGACTTCGTCAATTTCTGCGATCTGCACCGGGACGCGACCGTGGTTGTCAATACGGCAGCGCGCAGCCAGGCCGGCGTCGCCCGGTACGGCGGGACGCTCGCCAATGCGCTCGACGAACTGGCGCGGCGTCTCGTCGTACTATGGGTCATCAATCGACAACGCGATAGCCTGGAGTTGCTGCTGAAATTCGGCGCGACATTCCCCAGTGCTGTTACACACGTTGTGCGCAACAGCTATTTCGGGGCGCCGGAAAAGTTCGCGTTGTACCGGGAGTCAAACCTTCGCAAGGCGATCGAAACACAAGGGCGGTCGCTCGATTTTCCTGATCTCGCGGATCGTGTCGCGGACGAACTGCGCAGCCAGCGTCTGTCGATACGCAAGGCGGCGGAAACAATGCATCTCGGAGAGCGGGCGGAGTTGCTGCGCTGGCGCGAGCTGTTCAGCATGATGTTCGCCCAGTTGACGCCTGCTTCTCGACGTCACGGGTGAATCCCCTAGCGCAACCCAGTCTTCTGCGTTTGAATGCGAGTTTCGGGTCACTTTCACTCAGTCTGGTCGAGCATGCCCCGATGGGTATCCTGTTTGAATGAACCGAGGGACTCCGCCGGTGCCCTCCTACCAGGCTAGGCCTTCATCTGGCACGAGGCGTCAGCGAGCATCCATGGCGCTCGGTTTAGGTTCAGTTTCTGATCGATACCAATCACGGGCCGGTTGGACCTTGCGCGCCCGCTCGTCGAGCGCCCGCGCTGTGCGCATTTCTTGAGGTATTCCTGCCCCGGGTTAAAGTCGGTCCAGAGGTCTCGTCGCGGCGATTAGTTTCGCTTCTCAATAAGCGGAACGTTGGATCTAAGGATTTGTTCCGCTCCGATACCATGGCGCATGGTCATCCCAGCCTCCCGGAATGAGCGTTTCTTCTTCCAAACAAAAAGGTACCGCCCATATGCGCAAGCGACGCTCTCGCTCGAAGTCGAACACGGCCAGCGGGTCAGAAAATTCTTCAGTGCGGGGATAGATCAGCAACATGTCCGCGTCGGCATCTTTCAAATATCGATGTCCGTACGCGAACAGTTGGTAAAAGTCTGCCTGCGACAGGTGGTACTTTGACATCCAATCGCCTTTGGACGCGTCGAGCCGCTTCCATTTGACGTCCAGCACAGTCTTTATTGTCTTTTTGCCGTTCGAGGTGCAAAAAACGCCTATGTCAGGCTTGAGCTTGAACCAAGGTTTATCCAAATGTCGTACCAGATGCTGCGAGGCGATTTGCTGATCAACTTTCCACCCCTCGTTTAAGATACGGCCGATATGTAGGGTGACATAACGTTCGAAGAGCTTCTCCATCGGGAAAAGCAGCGAGAAGGTGTCGCGCTTTTCCGTTGGACCGAGCGGCGAGTTACCACCGAGTATCAGCTCACACCACGGCCGGATGGCCTGGTAGGCAGGGTCGTGTACATTAGGGTCCCACGCCGCGAGGTCGCGGTGCGGGTCATGACTTTGTGTCACCCGACTGAACGTATCGGCGACCTCAGCAATCTGCTGACGGGTCCGATGCAAACGCGTCAGGTGAGCAACGATCGACAAGCACGCCGCGATCACGCGGTTCTCGGGTGTCTCAGGTACAAAGATGTCGTGCTCGATCTCGAAAATGTGTCGACGCGTGGGCGGTTTGCGCAGATACGATTCGACGCGGAGACGTCCGCGAAGAAAAGGCGTCAAGTCGTCTGTCCTTACATAGGCATGCGTCAATCCCCGCTCCGCGACTCGCTGTGCCACTTGAACGAAGCGTTGAATGAGCACTTCAAACAATGGGATGCGTGCCTCGTCGAGTACAGCAGGGCCGCTTTCCAGCGTGCGCAGCCCGATCGCCTGCTCGATCATCCGGATCAAAAGGCGGCGGCTGCGATCTTCGGTCAGGGCGTTCGTGATCTTCGGCAGGATTTCAAGCTGAAATCCTCCGAAGCCTCCGATGATACCAACGTAATTGACAGCCTGAAGACAGCGGCGGCCACCGCGCATCGTTAATCGCAGGGGAGCGACGTCCTTTGATCCCAGCGCGGCCGTAAGCGTTAAAAGGCTTTCAAAGTCATGCGCGGACACAGTGCGATAGTCGAGCGACTGCGGCCCTGGGACGGTGCTCAGAACGCCGAACTCCCGGATCGCGACGGCAACGGTCATGCATGATCCTTGTCGTAGATGCCGAGGTAACTCTCGCGTTCGTTGAATGCGGCTTCGTTGACTGTCCAATGGCGTATCTCGCCGAGCGCTTGCGCCACCGCGTCATCACCAAAAAGCTTGCCGAGGTCTTGGCCGTGCGAGGGAAATCCGTCAATGACGAAACGATGTTCCGGCTTTTTCTTCTGATCTTTCAAAACCCATTGAATTCGTTGCCAGTCGTTGAAGAAATATTCCTGCAGCAGGGGGATGATCTGCTTGGAGAAGATTCGGGAAAGCGCGCCGATGCTTTGGTCGTCCCTGAGCGGAAGAAAATAACTGTGCCCGAGCGTGCGCTCTCGGCCCAGCAGAGCGGTGATGCGCTCGTTCATCACACTAAACATCTTCGCGATATTGATCTCCTCTTCCACGGTAATGCCGCTCAGAACACTAGCATCAGGCATCAGTTCCTCGAAATGGAAGCGGCGACGTAGTGCCGTATCCAACGGAACAAGCGAGCGGTCGGCGGTGTTCATCGTGCCGACGATGTAAAGGTTGTCGGGAACCGTAAATGGTGCTTTGCTGTAGGGCAGAATCACCTGCTGGGTTTCACCGGCCGCGCCTTCGCGCTTGCTGGGTTCGAGTAACGTGATCAGTTCGCCAAAAATGCGAGAGACGTTGCCGCGATTAATCTCGTCGATGATGAGCACGTAGGGACGCCGCTGTCGCTTCTGTCCAATCTGCTCGATAGACACTTGCTGCGCGGCCAAGTGCTTCACGACGGACGATTGAGACATCCGGTGCATCGGCGACACAGTCGAAAGCGCGAACAATTTGCCGCCGTTGAGGCTTTGAAAAGGGATGCTCCCCCGCGCGATCCAACGCACCTCGATAGCCTGAGGAAATCTCTCGAAGGGGGCCGGGTCGTAAAAATACGGCTTTTGAACGATGCCGACAGCATCGACAGAGGTGTTGCTGTCGATTGACAGCAACATGTCGCCGACCTGAATCTCCTGCGAGAAGTACGTCAGCGACTTCTTTTCGTTGCGCCCGAGTTGCTTAAAATACTCCACCTCCTCCGGCTGCTGATTGTGTAAATCGCCGGCCCGGTTCCAGCCGATGCGTGCTTGACCATTTGCAAAACACCACTCTTTCACCGAATTAAATTGCGTTCCATTCAGTGATATTTTCCAGACACGCCCGGAAAGAGCGATGCCATCGCCGACGCTTTCCCGCATCGCATCGTTGCTCGCAAGGGTGGCTATCTGCTTGAAGACGCCGGCTTCGGGGCGCAACTCAGAGGTGGCCCCTTCCGCGTCATCCAGATCGTCCTTGGATTCAGAGATGCTCATGCGCAGCCCTTCCACGAAGTCTTCGTAACTGAAGCTCTGGTGGAAGGTCACGAAGCGGATACGCTGTTCGTCGCGAAGTTCGTCGAAGCGTTCCTTGAGCGACCTGAAGCCGTCTGGACTGTCCGGATTGTGCTCTTCGAAAAGATCCGGCTCGATGATTTCGAGCGCCTTGAGAATTGTGTGACGCGTTTTGCCGGTCCCGGGCGGCCCGACGAGAATTTGATTCAGTGGCGGCTGCTGCTCAGCGCCGCGTTGTGTGTCGTCGGAGGCATCGCCCTGCCCTGTCGGCACGGCCGAACTTTCTGCCTTCTTGCGGCCCGAGCCCGCATATGCATGCGAGGTCCTAGGCGGCCTTATTTCCAGTTGCTCACCAGCCTTATATAGCGTATTGACGAAGCCCCAAGGCGTCACGTCCGGCACATGCTCGCGCACGGCGTCGTAGACTCCAAACAGTTGCAGCATTCGAGCGACTGCGCCGGTAGCCATCTCATCGCGTTCGATACCGAAGCATTCAAGGAAATAAGGCAAATGCTTCTGCGAGTAGATCGGCAGACTGAATTCGGGGTGATACGCAGCAAGCAAGCGCAGAACGCGTCCATCTGACATGCTGAATCCGGGCGGAAGAGCAAGCCCGCCTTCCAGCGCCTGCTGATCGTCCAGCGAACGAGCCTCGTCAAGCGTGCGAGTACTCGCAACGTGAGCGTGCAATCGCAGCACGGCATTCAACGCATCCACATCTGACAGCTTCTCTAGATGCCGGTTTTTGTAGAGTGTTCCGTCCTTCTGCCAGTAAAGCAGATGACCCTTGGCGGTTCCAGGCGCGTAACTGCCCAACGCGGGTTGGAGGCCGTGTTCCAACCACCAAGAGAAGCTTTTCATTTCGCCGTTGCCTCGGGCGCCGAGACAGTATCCGTCGAGCGTGAGCTTCTCGATTCTGTCGACGGGGAACGTATTCAGGAACTCCGCGAACGTATCCGGTGCTCCATTTGGCTCTTGATGTCTGACGTTCGCAGAAACGAGATCACTGAAGACTTCAATCAGTTTCATATTTGTTCTTTTGCCAATAAATATCAACATGAGGCCGACTGCGCTTAGCCGAAATCCGCAAAGTCCGCAGCCGTCAGATCACTGCAACCGTTCAACATGTCCCCCGCCAACGCGCGCTTGCGCTGTAGAAGGGCGTCGAGGCGCACGTCGAAACTCGGAAAATCATCGCTGACGACCCCCGGATAGTAGAGCGTGACTGTGCGCGTCTGACCAATGCGATACGCCCGCGCTGTCGCCTGGTCCTCCTTCGCAGGATTCCATGTGCGCGTGAAATGAACAACGTGATTTGCCGCCTGAATGTTCACGCCAAACCCGACCGCTAACGGCGATAGGATAATCACGTTGAATCCCGGACTCGCCTGGAACGCATCAATCAACTGCTGGCGATTGTTGACCGCGCGCGGATCGGCTGATGTCTCGCCGTTCACGATACTCGGTGCAAAACCGAAGAGTGCAGCTACGACGCGCTGCAGAACGAGTTGAAGCTCCCGGAATTCGCAAAACACGATGACCTTATGGCGTCCCGGCTCATCGGCGCGGAGCTCCTTGAGCGTTTTCACGAGCCAGCCCATCTTGGGTGACTCATCTACGAGCCGCTTGATCGAGATTTCGCGTGTATCAGGCTCCGCGAAGCCGTGGGGGTCCGTGCAAATCTTGCGGATCGCCAGAAGCGCCTGCAACTGGGCCGACGGGTCGGTCTCGCGATGCTCTCGCAACGTCGCGAGCGCGGTTTCGTAGTGCCGCTGCTGAAATGCAGACATCGGCAGCCGCTTGCAGAACGAATCCTCGACCGGCACCGGCAAGTCTTTCGCAACGTCCGTCTTCTTCCGATGGAGGATCTGCGGCTGGATGACTCCGCGCAATTCTTCAACCTTCGTCCGTTGTTCCTCGCTTTTCGCTTCGATGGGCCGCCGATACACGCGGGAAAAGTGATTCAGCGCGCCCAGCATGCCGGGCTGCACAAAGTCGAACAGGCACCACAAGTCGGCCAGCGTGTTTTCCACGGGCGTGCCCGTGCAGGCGATGCGAAAGCGCACCTTTTGCTTTTTCGCCGAGCGCGTAACGAGCGCGGCGGGATTCTTGATCTTCTGCGCCTCGTCGCACACCATGATCGACCATGGCTGACGTGCCAGCGCAAATTCCAGATCGCGCATGGTCTCGTAAGTTGTGAGCACGAGACGGGCGCCCTTGAGCCAATCCCGCTTCAATAGCCGCGTCACGCCCTGCGACGCGAGGCTCTCGTCGATCTCCTGACGGCTGGCACGCAATAATTTGAGCGTCTCGCCATAGAGCAGCAGGAGCGGCAGCGTGTCCGCCTCGAAAAAGCGCTCCAATTCGTTGCGCCAGTTCTCGAGCAGCGCGACCGGCGCGACGATCAGCGCGGGCTCGAGTTGCGGATCGCGCTCGAAGCACGACGCCATGAAGGTGAGCAATTGAAGCGTCTTGCCGAGCCCCATGTCGTCTGCGAGCACGGTGCCCCGGCATGCCGACGGCGACAGTTCCCACAAATGCTGCAGCCACGCGATGCCCACCTCCTGATGCGGCTTGAGCGTAATGTCAGTCTTGAGCGAGCGAGGAACGATCGGGGTGCGATCGGGCGGCATCTGCAGCGCGTCGGCGCGCGCTTCGTTGTATTCGATGTCCTCGAAATTGTGCTTGATGATGAGCCGTTTTTTGGCGGCCGGCCTTGCACCACCGCCACCTTTAAATTCACGGCGCTGCACGTCGGCACAAGCTTTGGCAAGTGCGTCGAGAGCGCGTTGTGCATCGACAATAGGGATCGGCTGCAGCAGCCCGGGCAGCGAGACGCGATCCGCGCCCGCCGTGCGCGCCGCCTTCACCGATTCTTGCAGCGACGGAATCTCGCCGAATTCGAGCGGCACGTAGCGCATGCCGCCATTAGCGGGATCGTCGACTCGTAGGCCGATCGTCGTATTGTTCTCGAACCAGCCGCCCTCCTCGCGATTCAAGGCGATGACCGGAACAGCGAACGGGCGCTCCTCGCCGATCTCGTCGATACGTGCGGAATAGTGACTTAGGTCGAGCACCTCGGCGGCAGTCCATAGCGCGGGACTTTTCCATTCGCGCAACCAGCTCGACAGTATTTGAAGATGGTCGATCGTGTCGCCAACGATCTCCAATTCGTGATCGCCCCACGTGACACATTGCGAGCCGTCGTCGAGCGCACGGGTCAATCGGTCAGCGAATGAGGACAGATCGTCGGGCGAGGCGATCCATGTCATCATCGCTTCCTGCTCGCCCACCGAAATTGGATGCACGAGCAATCCAACGCGTTCGATCTGCCCACGCTCGCCGCGTTCCACCTGCGGCGTGAAGGACTTGAAGACGATGCCCGCAGCCTCGCATGCCGCCTCGAATTCATTCGGATCGAGAACATTTCTCGCGCTTTCGCCGAGAGTCGCGAACGGATTGCGCACGAAAGCCTGGGCGCGCGGTCCCGCCACGCGTCGGCCGCGCATCTCCTGTTTGATTTCGCCGAGGACCGACTTTACCTCGGGCACGGGCACGATGCGTACGAGCGCGCGCCCTTCCGGCACCTCGTAGCGATCCTGCAGCGGCAGGCGGTCGAACTGCGTGACCCATTTGTCGGGCGCGTTGTCGAATCTGGGCACGACTTCGAGGACGGTGGCGTCGCCTTCACCGCGTCGTTGGATATCGAGCTTCAGATGGTCCGGCGCCAGCACCACAGTGCTGGCGACATAGTCGGACATCGGGCAGCCGCTCTGCGCCGCGAGCGTGCGCACGCGGCCGTAAATATGCTCCTTGAAAGGGAGCGTGCGATCATCAGCCGGTGTGGCATGAAAGCGGGCGAGCAAGTCCAGCATTTCGCTGACGGGTAGCGGCAGCAACGCCTCGGACTCGGCCGTACGCAAGGTTTTGCCGATTAGCTTTGGCGCGGGACGCGCGCCGCGTCCCTGTGCATCCACCCATTCGTCGAAGCGCAAAGAGAAGTCCGCATCACCGAGCGAGCCGGTGCTCGCCAGCCGCGGCCGCATCGCGCTATCCGGCGGGAAACGCAGCGCCCTGCGGAAGGCACTCAGTTCGGGATGGGCGACGATCGCATAGACATGCTCCCACGACAGTAAGAACTCTGATTCCATCGCGAAGCCCAATCCCTCTTGCTCGACTTGGGCCAGATGCGCGCCAAGTTCCGCGAGTTCGGGATAATCGAACGGCGCGGCGAGCCATTGCTTCGCAAGCGGCGCCGGTGAGGCATAGCGAAATCCTTCTGCGTCGATGGTCAGGGGCACGCCCGGCGCTGCTTTTGTTCCAGCGATCGCTTCGGGCGTTTCGATTTTGTAGCGACCAAATAACCTTGCCAGCATGGATGTCCCTTCACTTTATCCAGAAGCCGCTGCCTTCCTTGAACGTAAAGCCCAATTCGACCAGTTCCTCGGCGATGCGTGGGCTGCGTTTCGGGTCACCGAGCAGGACCCACAAGGCCCCGCTTTTCCGGCGGTTGTCTTCGTACGAGATGCCGTGCTTCGCACACTTGAGCAGCATTTCCTGAATTTCCCATCCTTCGGGAGGGGTAGCACGCGGCGGCGCGATGGCCGAAGACACCGCGGGGTAAGCCGGCTTCTCGGCGGCCCGCGTGCGACCGATAGCTGTGCTGTTAACTCGTGCGCGCGTTGGCGCGCGGTCGAGCGCTTCGCGGAGCCTGACGTCGAAGTTGTATTCCCACGATCCGATATGCGAAAGCCTGAGCGCCGCGCGCACCTGATTTTTCAGGAGACGGATGCTGAATACCGGCGCATCAAGATCAACCGGGACCTTCGAATCATCGAATACGTAACAAGCGTTACCGGTGACGCCAAACTCGATCACCAGCAGCGAACCGATGCGCATGACAAATGCGTTGTTGTCATCGGCGGCATCCTTAAGCAGCCGAGCCTTGCGGCCCATGCGCTTGCGTACGTTATTGAACGCAGCGGTTTTGTTGCGTTGCGCGTCCTCCCCAAGCACGAACCACATGTCGGAAATCTCGGGTTCCCACTTGAGCCAGTATTTGAGCCGCCGCAGATCCGCCGCCCCATCCTTTGCCAGAACTTCGAAGAAGTCCCTAATCAGCCGGCGCTTCAGCCATCCCTCGACCATCTCGCGCGCCGGTTCATGGCCGACTTGAGCATGCCAGGCCGTCGGATCGAGCCACGGGTTGCCTATCAAAGCGACGCATGTATCGCGCAGCCCATCGTGTTCCGGACGGTTCCGGCACTGCGCGTAACGCTTCACCACCATTGCGGCCGCGTGCACGGCGAGCAATTGCGGCAGCTTGATGTTCGCCTTGCCGTTCAGAAAAGGCAGCACAATTTCCAACGCGGCCTGAAAGTCCGCGTCGCCGCGCTCGCAAATCGTGCGAACATAGCCCATGACCACTTCGTCCCAGACCCACGAATTTGATTCGATGCCGAGTTCGCCGAACAAGGCGCGGAGTTCATCCGTTCTACCCGCCTCGAACGTGTCCGCATAGCGACTGCAGGGATCTTCCGTGAGCAGGTTCTTATGCTCGCTGAGTGTGTCGATCCATATCGGCACGAACCCACGCGATTTCGCGCTCGCATGCATCGGCGGTAAACGGTCGCTCAGATAACGGCGCAAGTCGGTCCAGTTAGAGTGCGCGGACGAAGTGTCGCCGTGATCGCGCCTGAAGCCGAAGTAGCCATGCAACAGGCCCTGATAGCAGTTGCGAAAACGCCTTTCCTGCGCCTCATAATCACGCAGCAATGTCAGCAGCGCCTCAAACAGCGTGCGATCGTCGATGATCCGTGTGCCATCCTCGGTGTTATCCCATGGCACCGTAACGCCGTAGCAGACGTATTTGACCTGGGTCGGACTCAGATCAGTGCGATCGGCGAAGAACGCCCGTAGTGCGATCTTCAGCTGATCCAGCGACGGTACGTCACCATGGTCGCCGAACGCGCGACGAACCTCACGCAACGCCAAGGTCATTTCGCGTGGGTTTGCCCATGCGCCGGGACGATCAGGCAGCATGGCTTCCATCAGTTTCTTTCCGATGGATGTCAGCGGTCGATCAGTGGGCATCGTTCTTTCGGGTCGAGAGCTTGTTCGAGCGCCGCGTCATCGGTTTCGGGCGACGCGTGAGCGGCTTCATCCTTGCGCTCCTGGCGCGACTTGAATTCCAGCTTGAATTCGATGCGTCGGCTGTCGTCCGCAGTCGCGCGCAACGAGTTGAACGACGCGCCACCGACAAAGAAACGTGTCGCCACCAGCTTGCGATCCGCAAAGGACAACAGCGGCTCGCCGTGGCCAGGATCGCGCAGCAGTTCACACAGCACGCGCTCGCTGCGCTCAAGACTGAGATTCAGGTTGAACAGATACTTGCCGCTACGGCTTGCGTAACCTTCCACGGTCGCGCGCTTGAACCAGTTCTTGCCTGCATCGGTCGTGCGCAATTGCTCCAGAAGACGCGGCGTAAAGTCGCGCAGTAGCTCGCGCTGCGGGTCAGAAAGAATGTTCTGCCCTTCGCGCTCGAAACGACCGCGTGGCCCGAAGTCGATCGTCGTGCCGATGACGCGGACGCCCTCGAACTGGCTGGCCACGTGTTCTACTTCCTTCATAAGCGCGCTGATCTGCTCGGAGCGCTCTTTTTCCTCGCGCTCCGCCTCCGACACGTGTTTGGTCACCGCGAGTAAAGCCACGCTCAGCGCGACGAGGAACAGCACCATCAGCGCCGTCATCAGGTCAGCGAACGAGATCCAGAATGGCTTTTCGCCTTCGTCACGGCTGCGTCGCCGCGCGGGTGTCTGCATGCCCAACATGTTTTATCCGATCTCTTGTCAGGCTGCAGTCGGCAGACGGTCGAAGACTTCGCCCAGATCGACGATCGCGCCCTTCAAAATCCCCGTCGCCTGTGCAAGCTCGCTATGGAACGAGCTGTTGCCCTCGCGCAAGGTCCGCTTGATCTGTTCGGCGAACTCGGCGTGAACCTTCGTCATGTCTTCGACAAGATCGGCCAGATGCCGGCGCGTCATCTCCTGCGCCTCCCGCATGGAGTGGCTCGCCTGCTCCATCGACGCTATCAGATCGCGCTTGACCGTCGCCTCGCGGGAGACGGTTTCCACCACGCCGCGCAGTTCGGTGACCATGCCGGCGAGCGAATCGCGCACGTTGCGCTGATCGGCGAGTGCCTGCTGTACGCTGCTTAGCGAGCTTGTGAGGGAAGCGGCCGCCTGGTTGAGGCGCTCAGCCGTGCCGGTCACGCCGTCGCTCGCGGCCCTCATGGACTGAAGGTTATCAGCGAGGCGCGCGGACGCGTCGTGCAGGCGTTCGGCGCCTTGCCCCATGCGTTCAATGTTGCCATGCGTCGCGGCGTTCAGCTTGTTCACCACGTCGAGCATCGCGACACTTCCGCGATCGACCGCCTCGGTAACCTTCGCGATCTGCCCGGCTTGTTCGTCAAGTAGGCCGGCGATCTGCTCTGCGAGTTGTGCCAGGCGTTTGCTGTGTTCTTCGTGCGCAGCCGCGCTCTGCGTCTTGAGCGACTCGAACATTTCCCCCGCCTTGTCCCCGAGCTGACCAATCAGGCGCGTCGACGCATCCGCGGCATCGCTCTGGCCTTTGGCCATTCCAGCGCGTGCCTCTTCGATCCACGCGCGCATCTGTTCGCTCGCTTCGGCCTGACGTGCAGCTGCTTCGGACTGGCTCGCGTGGCTTTGCTCTTGCAAGCCCCTGACCAGTGACGAAGTGCTCTCGCTCAGCTGACGCAACATGTCGTTGGTCAGTTCTGCCGATTCAGCTTGCCCACGCGCGACGTTTTCCTTCAGCTGATCGACGAACGCGCGCATCTGGTCGTTGGCTTCCGATTGTCGAACCTGGATCTGCTCGAGCGCTTCCTCGACGCGCTTGGCCATCGCGTCAGCGGCGCCCGCACCGGCTTGCTGGATCTGGCTAGCGAGCGCCTCGAAACCGTGCGACGCCGTTTCGATCGTATTCGCTGTTTTAAGCAGCATGTCGTTCATGCCGCGCAACTGCGAGCCGAACATGTTCTCCATCTGTGCGGTAAAGCTCGACAACACGTCGGTGAGTAGCCTGTTCACCGCCTCGCCCTGACTATTGCCGACCGACTGCACCGCGTTCGAGATTCGCGCGAGCGGCTCCGCCAAACCTTCGGACAGACTCGTCGTGATCGATCTGCCGAGTTCGGTGCTCGTGTTCGTGATCGCCGCGATCTGCTGCTGCGTCAACTCGCTCAGAACCTGTTTCAGATCCGTGACAAGCGACTCCTTCATCTGCATCGCCTGCGTGGCCGAGGTTTCGGACGCTTCGACGAGCCGTTGCAGGTATTCCTCGCCAGCGCCGGATTCGAACAGGCCGTCGACGTCGCCGCAGAGCTTGTCGAGCAACGTGTAGAGCTTGTTGACCATGGCCTTTTCGACGGTCGTCACGATCATCGCAAGAAAGATGGCCAGGCCCGACAGCAAAAATGCGCCGCCGACGCTCGACACAAGCGATTCGAGGCTGCCACGCACGACTTGAGGATCGTCCGTGATCTTGAATCCGTTCAGGCCAAGAATCAGGCCCGAGAAGGTACCGATGATGCCGATACCGGTCAGAATGCCAGGCAGATGTTTGTAGAACTCCGTTCGCAATGGCGCGTCGATCAACGCCTGCTCGGTAAAGAAGGTGCTCGCGGTCGCCGTCGCGCGCCAGCGGCTCGTCTCCGCGATGCCCTCCGCGTTGACGTGCTTCTGAGCGTGAAGGGTGTCGCGATATTCATCCCAGCAATGCTCGAACGCCGATTTCTTCATGACCTTTTCGCCGATGCTGTCCGCATCGACGCGTTGGTCTGCGTCTTTTAACGCCTTCAGCGCCCGTATGGCTTGGCCGAGTTCCCGTCGGACGCGGAAGAAAGGAAGCGCGAACTGCCCGATGAAAAACGCCAGCGCGAAGGCCAGCGCCGACAAGACGGACACATGCAAGATCGTGGAAAGCGCAGCAGAAGCGAGGCTCATGAGCACATGACACTAGAAATAATTGGATCAAGCGAATCCCTTTGTAGGGCGACGCAAGTGTGGTCCACTCGGCGCAGGATTCGATCGACAGAGCGGCGCAGCGAGTATGCGAACGCGCGGCCGAACGTCAGGAGGTCAATTGCTATTGGAAGTGGCTCATGGATTTTGGTCTCTCTGAATCTGGTTCTATTTTTCGCGCTCGACAGAATTCCAAGAGCAATGTCTCGAGTAAGTTCGTCTGGCTGCGATTTTCATGTTTAGCGGCAGCTTCAAGCAATTCCTTGAAACGGGCCGACACGCGATAACTGACCGATATTCTTTTAGTGGGCATGCCCGATCCCCGGATGCAACGCCATGTACTATACACGCGATGTTTCAAAATGTGACTAGACGTAACCGTGTGACCACAGATAACGCGCAGCTCCGACTTTTGAGCGATCTGTCGTGCCAGGTATTCGATTTCAGTTCACGGCGCAATGGATTTCCCGGCCACCGAACGACGACCAACTGCATTCCGCCACCACGAAAAACCTCGCGTCAAACGCCTCTCGGCCGGATCGGCCCCACCTCAGCGCCGGCCTTCAGCCGATCCAGATAATCGGCCCATGCCTGCATCATCGTGATCCGGTCGTCGATGAACCGCGTGCGGTTGTAGGCACTTCCGAGCGAGTCGGGTACCTGGTGGGCCAGCTGGTGCTCGATGACTTCGGCCGGAAACCGAAGCCGCTCATGCAGGATGGTCCGAGCCATAGCCCGGAATCCGTGCCCGGTGATCTCGGTCTTCGTATCAAAGCCCAGCCGCTGCAACGCGGCATTGATCGCCGCGCCACTCATAGGCTTTCTGCGATCGCGACCCGTAAAGACGCACCGCCATTTGCCCGTCAACGCCTGCAACTCTTTCAGGATATCCACCGCCTGTGTGGCCAGTGGTACCAGATGCTCCGTCTTCGTCTTGGAAACGGTATAGCGCCATTCGCGCCGTTCCAGATCGATCTGCGCCCATTCAGCCTGCCTCAGTTCGCCGGGCCGCACAAACAACAACGGCGCAAGTTGCAGCGCGGCGCGCACGACCAGTGTCCCGGAAAAGCTATCGAAGGCCCGCAGCATTTCCCCGACTTTCTGTGGATCCGTAATCGAGGCGAAGTGGGTATGCCGGTTGGGACGCAGCGCGCCGCGTAAATCGGCGCTTACGTCACGCATCGCGCGCCCGGTCACCACGGCGTAGCGAAAGATCTGGCCGCAGTTCTGCTGAAGCCGGTGTGCGGTGTCGTGAGCACCGCGCTTCTCGGCACGGCGCAGCACTTCGAGGACTTCAGGTGGGGTGATGTCGGCAATGGGACGCGAACCAAGCCACGGGAACAGGTCCTTCTTCAGCCGCCCCATGATCTTCTCGGAGTGGCTGGGTGCCCAGCCGGGCGCCTGCAGCTCGAACCACTCGAGCGCGACGGCCTCAAAAGTCGTGGCCGCGTTGAGCCGCGCCAGGCGTTTCTTATCCTTCTTGGCCTGGCCGGGGTCGATGCCATCGGCCAGCATAGCACGGGCTTCGTCGCGCTTTCTTCGGGCGTGGGCGAGTGTGACATCCGGATACACGCCCAGCGCGAGCTTCCGCTCCCGATCGTTGAACCGGTATTTGAGGCGCCAGTATTTGCCGCCGGACGGAGAAATCTCGAGATACATGCCGCGGCCGTCGGAGACGCGGTACGTCTTCTCATGCGCGGTAGCCCGGCGAACTTCCAGATCGGTAAGAGGCATGGGACACCTCCCGTAGCGTGGGGGCCTAAATTCCCGGCAGGCTCAAAAATGGGCCTGATGCCCCTAAAGCTGCGCTGAAAGGCCCCCGGCTGTCAACGGAAACCACAATCCCGAAATGGAAACAAAAACCCCGCGAGCCTTACGGGACGCGGGGTTTGCGGAATTCTCTGGAACTACCTGGAACACGTGATGGTGGAGAGGAGGAGGATCGAACTCCCGACCTTCGCATTGCGAACGCGACGCTCTCCCAGCTGAGCTACCCCCCCAACGACAAACGATTCTAGCACAAGGTTTTTCCGTTTTGCCAAGCCGCCAGGCCCAACAAAACCTCACCTGGAAGGCGCCCCGGCGAGCACCCAATCCACAACCGTGCGGATATCCGCATCGCTCATCGCCAGGTGCGGGGGCATCGGCAAAACACCCCACACACCCGAACCACCATCCTTAACCTTGTTCACAAGTTTCGCGGGCGCTTGCGCATCGCCCTTGTACTTCGCCGCGATCTGCTGAAACGAAGGCCCGACGACCTTGCGGTCCACCGCGTGACAGCCCATGCAAGCATTGGCGCGCGCGATCATCTGACCGCGCGGTGCATCATCCGCCCGCGCCGCCGTCACCAACCCGGCAAGGCCCACCAGAGCAACAACCAAAGCCCCCGATTTCCGCACCCCGAGCATCACCACGCAACGCCGCATCAAGCCCCGCAACTTCATTGACTAACCGCCGGATTCCCCGGATGAACCGGGCTCGAATTCGTCACCGGCGCAGGCGCCTGCTGCTCAAGCGGACGCGAACTCACCGACGAATCGGGCACCGCACCCACCGTCGCATCCGGCGTCGGCGGAGGCTGCGACGCAACCGGCGCGCTGGCCGCCGGCGCGCTCGTCGCAGTTGCGTCTTGCGGCAGGATGTACTGGAACACCTTCACCACCTGCGTCACACCCGGCACGCGGCTCGCCACGTCGGCGCCACGGGCGCCTTCATCGCGCGTAACAAGACCCATCAGATACACCGAGCCGTTCTCGCACACCACCTTGAAGTTGTTCGCCGAAATGTTCTTCTCGGCGATCAGCGCCGTCTTGACCCGCGTTTCAAGGTACGAATCGTTGGTCCGCGAAGACAGGTCGGCAGCCGGCCCGATCGTCAGCTCGTTGACGATGGAAGTGACATTGTTGAGCGAACGCACAATCTGCTCGGCCTTCTGCTTCGATGCATCGTCCGGCACTTCGCCGGTCAGCAGCACGCGCCGATTGAAAACCGACACGTTGACGTGCGCGGGATCCGGCAGGTTCTGGTTGATCTGCGCGATCGACTTCACCTGAATCTCGCGATCCTCCGTCTGCGCACCAAGCGTGCGCCGGTCGGTCGCAACCAGCGCACCGCCACCGGCCGCGCCGGCCACCAACAGGAAGCAACCCTGCAACGTCGCGGACAGCCCTGCCGCCAGCCCCACCACCAGTGTGGTCCTCACCAGTGTCGTCTTGATGCGGAATACGCTCATTAACTAGCTCTCCTTCGGAATCAGTCTTCGCCCAGCAACATGGCATCGATGCCGTCGCACAGACAATGGATGGTCAGCAAATGCACTTCCTGAATACGCGCGGTGCGATCTGAGGGCACGCAAATATGAATGTCGGTGTCGCCCAATACTTCGTGCGCTTTGCCACCGCTCCTGCCGGTCAACGCCACCACGATCATCTCGCGCTCGTGCGCCGCCGCGATCGCGGCCAGTACGTTCGCCGAATCGCCCGAGGTCGTGATGGCAAGCAGTACGTCCCCAGGCTGGCCGAATGCCCAGACCTGCTTCGCGAACACCTGCTCGAACGCGTCGTCGTTGGCGATCGCGGTGATGATCGACGTGTCGGCCGTCAACGCAATGGCAGGCAAGCCTGGGCGTTCGCGCTCGAAACGGCCCATCAGCTTGGCCGCGAAATGCTGCGCGTTGGCCGCGGATCCACCATTGCCGCACGCAAGAATGCGGTTGCCGTTGGCAAGCGCCATAAACATCGTGTCGATCGCAGCGGCGATCGGCATCGAGAGGGTTTCGAGAGCTTCGGTTGTGACTGCCGCGTTGTCGCGGAAGTGCTGTTGAATACGTTCGACTGACATCGAGTCTCTATCTTTTGCCGCGTATGGACCGCTGCGCGCGGCCGTGTTGTGAAGACAGGTTATTCTGGCTGACGGTGCAGGCAACGCCGATGCGTCACCGGAACCGTCTGGGACGCGTTCGCCGTGTCACTCGTACGCGAGCGCAAGTTTATCGCACTCAGGCGCGATATCCGCAGCGTGGCTCAGACTTCATCTGCACGAAAGGCATCGCGTAACCAGACAAGTCGCCCCGATTCGAACGCGACGACATCGAAACGACACGCCGGTACGACGCTCACGCGCGTCGCCAGATAATGCCGCGCAGCACGCACCAGCCGCTGACGTTTCTGCCATCCAACGCTGGCCGCCGCGCCACCATAGTGCCAGCGCGCACGCGCCCGGACTTCGACGAACACCAGCGAGCCGTCACGCTCGCGCATCACCAGATCGATCTCTCCGCCGCGACACGCCACGTTGCGCGCTACGAAACGCAACCGCTGGCGCTGCAAGAAGGCGAGTGCGTGAGCTTCGAAGGCGGCTCCGACGTCTTTGGACCCTCCGCGTCCCAAAAAGTTGTGAGCGCCTGAACGGGGCGCCGGGCGCTCCGGCTCTGCGTGGCACAATGTCGGCCTTGCTTTGTCTGTCTGCGTCTTCTGTCTCATGACCCCTCTCTCCGAACTTGCGCAAGGGCAGCAATATCCTGCTGCCGCGCTCTATGTGGTGGCGACGCCGATCGGCAACGTCGCGGACATCACGTTGCGCGCGCTGCACGTACTCGGACTGGTGGACCGCATCGCCGCCGAGGACACGCGCAATACCGGCCAACTGCTGGCGCGCTACGGCATCTCGAAGCCGCTGCTGGCCGTGCATCAGCACAACGAGCGCGCCGCGGCACTGCGCATCGTCGAACATCTGCAAGCGGGCGAGCGCGTCGCCTACGTGTCCGACGCCGGCACTCCCGGCATTTCGGACCCCGGAGCGAAGCTCGTCAACGCCGTGCGTGAAGCCGGCTTCCCAGTGATTCCATTGCCCGGCGCGAGCGCCCTGGCCACAGCACTCAGTGCCGCCGGCGATTGGGTCGCGACCTTCTCGTTTCTCGGCTTTTTGCCGCCAAAGGCGAAGCAACGCGCTGCAACGCTGCAACCGCTCGCGACGCATCCTCACGCCATGGTCTTCTACGAAGCGCCGCATCGCATCGTAGAAACAGTCGAAGCGCTGGCCGAAGCATTCGGCGGCGCGCGCAAACTATTGATCGCACGTGAGCTGACGAAGTTACATGAAGCGCTGCATTGCTGCACCCTGGCCGAAGGGCCAACGTGGCTGGCGGCGGACCCGAACCGGCAGCGTGGCGAATTTGTGCTGGTGGTGGAAGGCGCTCAACAGGAAACCGCGGGCGAGCACGATCACGACGCGCTGCTGGGCATCCTGCTGGAAGAGCTGACGGTGAGTAGTGCGGCGAAAGTCGCGGCGGCTATCACGGGAACATCGCGCAATGCGTTGTACACCCGCGCATTGGCGTTGAAGAAGGACGGGGAAGATAGCGAGTAAAAACAAGGGCCGCGCAAGCGGCCCTTGAGTGCGGACAAACGCGCGAGCAGAGCCCACGCGTTTTTCAACACCGGGGGCGAGCAGACGTGCATACACGCACCGCTCGCTCCAGTCACATCATTTGACGTCGTTCGTATTCGACGCCAGCGTCTCGGCCTGTTCAGCTTTGGCTTCCTTTGGCGTCAGACCGACGATCTGCACGCGCGCCGTGCCCGCCCTCTGCATATGCAGTGCGGTAGCAGCCGCCAGCGAGAGGTCGATGATCCGGCCGCGCGCGAACGGGCCGCGGTCGTTGATCCGGACAATGACCGAACTGTCGTTGGCTGGGTTCGTCACGCGAACGTACGAACCGAGCGGCAGCGTGCGGTGCGCGGCGGTCAGCGCGTGCATGTCGTAGCGCTCGCCGTTCGCCGTGCGACGGCCGTGGAAGAACCTGCCGTACCAGGACGCGCGCCCGGTTTCGTGGAAACCGGCCACATTGGGACCGTTTTCGGTGAGCGGCTGGGCGTCGGCGAGCGACGTGCCGTTAGCTTCAGACGCCGATGCAGCTGGCGTTCCGAAGGCCTGCGGCGCCATCGTACCGGCGCTGCCTGCTTGCGCGCTCTTTGTGCTGAGCGGCGGATTACTTGCCTCGTTGGCTGCGTTCGGGGGCATGGCGCACCCTGCGAGCACAAAAAAGGCAAAAAGACTCCCCATACTTCGGGATGACCGAGTTTTCATAAGACGTGCAATCACATTGTCGAGCCGCATCACGCGATAGCTGCGTGTTGCTGCGACTCCGGCGGAAAACGAACGACCACGCGCCGCGCAAAAAAGCGCAGTACGCCGAAGCCCGCACGCGGCATACTCTGCCGCTCCCGCACGGTTAAATTTCACGTCTGGCGCAACCTGTCCCCGGCAGCCTGACCAGACCCCACAAGCCGCCATCGAACGTGGCAAACACGTTCTTGCGCGCCAGACAGCAGTGCGCAGGAACGGCGGCGTAGGCCCCACCCAGCGTCACGGCAGAAGGCCGTTGCAGGCGCGTGGCACCTGGCTGGACGAGACGTGCGCATCGGACGCATCCGATGCTGGATTTGCCGTCGACAACACCGACGGCACTTACTTGACGACGATCAGCGCTCCATTCTGAATGGGGACGCATCGTCCTGTGGCAGCACGGTTTCCCGTACACATGACCGCATTATACCCAAAACACAATTTTGGGATGACAAGCGCTTGATAGCTTTGATGAATTTTCACTATTGCTGCAAAAATAGGCATCGCGGACCAGCCATTTGGCATATCGGCGGAGGGCTCGGCACGCCGGTACAATCAACGTTTTTGCTGCGACCCACCGTCCTCATGAAAGTCACTCTGATCCCCGTCACCCCGTTCCAGCAGAACTGCTCGCTGCTCGTTTGCGAGGCGACGGGACGCGCCGCCGTTGTCGATCCAGGCGGCGATCTCGAGATCATCCAGGATGAGGTCAAGCGGCAAAACGTGTCGGTCGAAAAGGTTTTCCTGACGCACGGTCACATCGATCATTGCGCCGGCGCGAAAACTTTGGCTACGCACTACGGCGTCCCGATCGTCGGTCCACATCCCGACGAGCGTTTCTGGATCGATCAGTTGCCCGCCCAGAGCACGCGTTTCGGCTTCCCGGCAGCGCAGGCGTTCGAACCGGACCGCTGGCTGCAGGACGGCGACACGGTTCAGTTCGGCAATGAGACGCTCGAGGTTTATCACTGCCCGGGGCATACGCCGGGCCATGTGATCTTCTTTAGCCGCGCGCATCGCGTCGCACTGGTTGGGGATGTGCTGTTTGCAGGCTCGATCGGCCGCACCGATTTTCCGCGCGGCAATCATGCCGATCTGATTCGCGCGATCCGCGAGAAGCTCTGGCCGCTCGGCGACGATGTCACCTTCGTGCCGGGTCATGGGCCCACCTCGACGTTCGGCGCCGAGCGCCGCACGAATCCGTACGTCGCAGACGGAGTGCGCGCATGAGCGCCGAAATCTATGTGAGCACCGACGTCGAAGCGGACGGCCCGATCCCCGGCCCGCATTCCATGCTCAGCTTTGCCTCGGCCGCGTACACGGAAGACAAGCAGCTTATCGGCACTTTCTCTGCGAACCTGGAAACGCTGGAAGGTGCGACCGCCCATCCGGTTCAGGAGGCGTGGTGGAAAACCCAGCCCGAGGCGTGGGCCGCCTGCCGTCTCGATCTGCAGCAGCCCGCCACGGCTTTGAACGCCTACGTAACGTGGGTTGAAGCGCTGCCGGGCAAACCGGTCTTCGTGGCCATGCCGGCCGGCTTCGATTTCACGTTCATGTTCTGGTACATGATGCGCTTCACCGGCCGCTGCCCATTCTCGTGGTCTGCGCTGGACATCAAGACGCTCGCCTTTGCGATGACCGGTCTGCCCTATCGCAAGTGCATCAAACCGCGCCTGCCGCAGCGGTGGTTCGACGACCATCCGCACACCCACGTCGCCCTCGACGATGCGATCGAGCAAGGCGCCCTGTTCTGCAACATGCTCGCCGAGTTGCGCGCCGGCCAAGCCGTTCTCGCCGCTCATGCAGCGGCGGAAACAGTCCCAAAAGATGGGGACGGCTCAGGGCAAAACGCCGCTGCCAAACCGGCAAATTAGGTAATCTCCCTCGTCAGAGCCGTTTTACATTGCGTTTCGTTTTCGTCGCCTCTACTATTAGAGCCACGGCACGCCAACGGAGGCGCAGTTGACACTCGATACGTTCTCGCAAAAGATCCTGCGCCTGCTGCAGCTTGACGCTCGCCGTTCGGTGCAGGAAATCTCCGACCAGGTCGGTCTCTCGAGCACCCCATGCTGGCGGCGGATCAAGGACATGGAGCAATCGGGGGTGATCCAGCGCTACACAGCCCTGCTGGATCGCGAAAAGCTGGGGCTGCACGTGTGCGCGCTCGCTCACATCCACCTGACGCGGCACACGGAAGGTGGCGTCGAACAGTTCGAACGCGAGATCGCCACCTGTCCTGAAGTGACCGAGTGCTACAGCACCACCGGCGAATCCGACTACATCCTCAAGATCGTCGCACCGGACATCAAGGCGTATGACGCGTTTCTGCACGAACGCATCTTCAAGATTCCGGCCGTCGCGCAAGTGCGCACAAGCGTCGTGCTGCGGGAAATCAAGTTCGATACGCAACTGCCGCTTTGAGATTCTGATGGCGACGCCGGCCAGGCCGGCCGTGTTCATCTGCCCTGCGCTACCGCTTTAGGCAATGTCATGACGCTCCGGCGCTGCGGCTTCAGCCTGCTCATCCAGAGCAATAGCCCGCAATACGCTCAGATGCCGCACGCCCAGGCGGCTCTTTAGTTCTGCCAGATCAAGATGCGCGAGTCGCTGTGCGTCGCTCTCGATAGCATTGAGCGCGCTGGCAGCTAGCGTCACGTCGACATCGAGGCCAGTGCTCAGGTAATGGATATTGACGCCCGCCGCCCGCTCACCCCGTTCAGCAAGCGCCGCCTCGACCTCCGCGACGACCCGCTCACGGGGCGGCAATCCGATAGGCGGTCGCGCCAGTGCATCGTTTTCCGGATCGACGTGAATCAGCGCATCGAGCACCCGGCTGTCAGTGAGGACGCGCGAACGGGCCGTCTCAGCAATGTAGTGACCTTCCGATACAGAGATCAGCGGGTCGACCAGGATATGTGCGTCGACGAGCGCGAAGTCACCCATCTTGCGCGTGCGCAGTTCGTGCACATCGCGCACACCCGGCGTCGACATCAGCAGTTTGCGCACGTCGGCGGCAGCGGCGTCGTCGAGTGCGCGGTCCGATAGATCCTGCAGCGCATCCCACCCGAACGTCCAGCCCATACGCGCGACCATGAAACCGACAATCGCCGCTGCAATTGGATCGAGAAGTCGCACGCCAGCCAGACTGCCGATAATGCCGAGCGCAACAACCAGCGACGACGCCGCATCCGAACGCGCATGCCATGCATTGGCAATCAGCATGGCCGAGCGCACCCGTTGGGCTTCGCGCAGCATATAACGAAACAGTGTTTCTTTCGAAACCAGCACCAGCGCAGCAACGGCTAACGCACTAAGGTGAACGGCGGGAATATCCTGCAAATCGGCCAGCCGCGCTCCGGCGCGCCATAGCATGCCGACACCGACCGCAATTAGCAGTGCGCCGAGAAACAGCGAAGCCACGGTTTCATAGCGGCTGTGCCCGTAATTGTGATCCGCATCCGGCTTTGCTCCGCTATGCCGATTGGCGATTAGTACGACAAAATCCGAAACGAGATCGGCAAGCGAATGCACGCCATCGGCAACCAGTGCCTGCGAATGGGCGATCATCCCGATGACGATTTGCAGCGTCATCAACACCGAATTGAGCGCGATACTGACAAACGTGCTTTTGCGCGCAACGTGATGTTTTTCTGCGGATTGGGCGGCGAAGGTGGCGGGCATGCGAGCAGATGCGGTTTTTCAATGTGTGGATTCTAACCGCGCTCGCATGACAATCTGCGGAATCCCTTAAAATTCTCTTTTAAATCAGATGCTTATCTAAACGGGAAGTATTCGCGTTCCGGTTCAATGGAATACGCTCCCGCAAGTCACGGAATGCGAAGCTGGAGATCGGTCCGACAGCTAAACATGGACGTAAAAAAACCGCGCACCTTAAGGTTGCGCGGTTCTTCGGCCGAGGGCGCGCTAATGCGCCCGCAGGGATACTGCAATTAACGCTGAATCAGAAACTTCTCACGATCCTGACCGGCGATCCAACGCGGCGGCTTACCACGGCCCGACCACGTGCTACCGCTATCCGGATCACGGTATTTCGGCGCGACACCAGCTCGCGGACGGCCCACTTTCGCTGCCTTACCACGGCCGCCGCCTAACTCAGCAAGCGTAATGCCGTAGTCAGCCATCTTCTGTTTGATCTCGTTCAACACTTCCGCGTATTCACGCGACTTTGCTTCTTCGATCTGCTGTTCCAGCTTCTCTCGCTGTGCGAGTAGTTCCTTGTAGGAAGACATAGGTTCCCTTGTGGTTTAGATAAGTGACTACCAGTCTAAGCCGGTTTGCCCTTTGAAAGGTGTTCATGCCTCGGAATTTGCAGGCGAGATTAACACAAAATAGAAAGCGTGGAAAAGTCCAGTTCTTAAATTAATTATGTTTCGTTTCGAAAAATTTCAGGAAACGGCACAGTCAGCAAGTTTTTCATTTACATCTTCTTTCGCAGCTTACGAAAAAGCGAACTCGGCTATGAGTAAATATCTCAATTAACTCCCAAAATATGAAAATTAATATGCCATTTGCACCGGAACATCTCATGGCATGAGAGCTTTCGGCGAACAGCCTGCGAGCAGGCGAAATAAATAGTCGAAATGCATCGCGTCTGGGTGTTTTCCCGCAATAGTTCTAGTCACGATCGTTTCACGTTTCGCGTGATGCAATCTTTTAGTGCGGCATGCAAGGAGTCGGCATTTTTTGCGACCTCGTCAAATGTGAAGCGGCTGCGTGCACCTTCGTGTTTCAGATCCGCGCCATAGCGGTCGATGCCAATTAATTCAAGATGATCCGGCCGCTGCGGATGTGCGTCGAAAAACTCCAGCAATGCACGCTCTTCGTCGAAGCCGAGGGGTTCGAACGGATCCAGTTCATTGCCATCGAGCCAGCCCATCGCGCCAAAGCCACCGATATAACGCATCCGCTCAAGCGTCATCACCCAAAAGCTGAAATCGCCCAGCGCGAGGTAGCGCTCGGCGTCCGGGTGATAACGCAGGTAACGCCCCACCACGGCAGGCGTCGGCTCGACTGTCTCGAACGAGCCCAGCAGCGTGACCCGCTGGCCGTTGAGCACATTGCCGTCCGGAGCGTGCGCGACTAGGAAGCCCGCACGGGAATCGCCTTGCAGGTTACGGGTGTGTTCGGCCAGGCGACTCACGAGGATCGTAGGACGATGCCGCGCGTCCGGGGCAAACGGCAGGATCGACGGATACGGAAATCCCTCCGGTTGGCGCGAGTGCGTCGCGAGCGTGCCGGCGGCGACCTGGTGGAGCAGATGAAGCGGCGCGTGAGCGGGGATATTCAAGAGCGCGTCCTCGAAGGATGGCGTGGATGGCGTTCGGCCGGCTGGCTCAAGGTGAAAGCGCGGCCGTGGTCCGGTAGAAATTAGATATTAATTCAGCGCTCGCCTGCAGGACCCCGGCCGCTTCGTTAGAATCGGAACTTCGCTTTCAGCCGGCTTTCGCGTTTTTGTCCGGTTCCGCTTTCGCTTTATGCCAACGAGACTTCCGTGTCCGATCGTTCCCCCGACCTTTCCGCGCTTCCCGCCGCCCATCGCGATCTGCCGGCCACCTCGTTGCAGCGCGCCCGCTATGCAACGATGGCGCTCTTCTTTATCGCCGGGATGATGTACGCGTCGTGGGGGGTGCACGTGCCGACCGTGCGCGACCGCTTCCATCTGAATCCGGCGCTGCTGTCGATCGCATTGCTGGCGGTGGCAGGTGGCTCGATCACCGCGATGGCGACCAACGCTTCGTGGATTGCGCGGGTCGGCACACGCCGCGCGTGTCTCGCCGGCGGCCTTGCGATGGCGGTCTGCGCCGCGCTGATCCTGATAGTTCCGTTTTACTGGATGCTGCTGGTTGTGCTGGCAGTCTTCGGCGCCGGAATGGCAACGCTGGACGTGGCGATGAACGCCGAAGCGAGCGCAGTCGAGCAGACGCTCGGACGGCCAATCATGTCCCAGTTGCACGGTATGTTCAGCGTAGGCGGGATGGTGGGCGCCGCCGTCGGCGGAGCGTTGCTGTCACGTGGCATGGCGCCGGCCGTTCATCTCGCTCTCGTTGCCATCCTGAGTGCGCTCGTGCTGCTGGTGGCGTGTCCCGCGGTTTTGCCTCATGTGCCGCAGGCGGATCATCCGGATGCCGCGACGCCGCGCGCCAACCGCTGGCGCTCGCCGGCGCTGTGGGCGCTCGGAGCGACTGCGCTGGTGGCGCTGATCGCCGAAGGAGCGATGTACGACTGGGCCACCGTCTACATGCGCGACGTCGTGGTCGCGACGCCGGGGCTCGCGAGCGCGGCGTACGCGGCGTTTTCGGGCGGCATGGCGGCGGCCCGCTTTGCCGGCGATGCCGTGCGCGCCCGCTTCGGCGCCCCGCAGCTGGTGATGGCAAGCGCGTCGCTGGCGTGCGCCGGGATGATCGGCGCGCTGCTGTTGCCCTACTCGTTCACGGCGTTGACAGGATTCACGCTGATGGGCCTCGGGCTGGCCAACATGATGCCGGTGCTATTCGCGGCGGCCGCGCGGGTCGAAGGGATTCATGCGGCGGAAGGGCTTGCGCATGTCGCGGGGCTCGCTTATTTCGGACTACTGCTCGGGCCGGTGATCATCGGCGGGGTCGCGCAGGTGACCAGCCTGCCGATCGGGCTATCCGTGGTCGCGATATGTTCGGCGGTGATCGCGTTCGCCGGGCCGAAGGTATTGCGTCGTTTGAAGATCTGACGGAGACGGGCGCAGCGAGCCGGTCAACGGCTCGTGGCAGCGTCCGAAACGTGCAGCCTTACGTTACGTTACATGGGCTTGCCGCACGATCCCGTTCCGCGACACATCAATGCTTGCGACATTCGTCGATGACTCTGTCGGGAGTCGTAGTGCTTTGATTTTTATCGATTTATTCTGCACGACAGGGCGCTCCGCACAAATGGCATAGGCCTTGCAGTTAGCTCCCCCACTGGTTCAATCAGGGGGAGCATAAACATGAATCGCAATTTCAAGATGACGGCCATCGCCATGTGCGTGTCGTCAGTGATGGTACTTCAAGGCTGCGGCGGGTCCACGGTCAATAAACCGCCGACGACGGGTAGCGGCTCGGGGAGCGGTGGCGTAATTGGCACAGGCGGCGGTTCGGGCGCGGGTGCAGGCGGTGGCTCGGGTACGGGCACGCATACTCCGACGCCGACACCAACGCCGACTCCGACGCCGACCCCAACGCCAACGCCAACGCCGACTCCGACTCCGACTCCGACTCCGACTCCGACTCCGACTCCGACTCCGACTCCGACACCGACACCGACTCCGACTCCGACACCAACGCCGACTCCGACGCCGACGCCGACGCCAACACCGACACCGACGCCGACGCCGACGCCGACGCCAACACCGACACCGACTCCGACGCCCACACCGACGCCGACCCCAACGCCGACGCCGACGCCAACACCGACTCCGACTCCGACTCCGACGCCGACTCCGACGCCGACTCCGACTCCGACGCCGACGCCAACGCCAACGCCGACACCGACACCGACTCCGACTCCGACTCCGACGCCGACGCCGACGCCGACGCCGACGCCAACACCAACCCCCAGCGCCAACGCCGTCGGCGTAGTCATCCAGAACGCGGGCAACGTTGTCTCGTCGACCGGCCAGACCGTCTCCTCACTGGGCAGCCAGATCGGCCTCACGCCGCTGCCCGGCGGCAACTCGGCGACCACCACGGCGCTCGGCAACATCCTGTCGAACGTCGGCAACGGCGTCACCGCTGTTGGCATGGGCGCGACGAACGGCCTCGGCCAGCTCGGCCTGTCGAGCAATCCGCTGGGCATCACGATCTCGAGCAGCGGCAACCTTGTCTACGACGCGGGCCAGGCAGTCAACAGCGCCGGAAAACTCGTGACGAGTCTCGGCAGCGGCCCGACAGCTGCGCTCAGTCCACTGACGACACCGCTCGGCAGCACCGTCTCCACCGTTGGCCTTGCAGTCGCCGGACTCGGCACCCAGCTTGGCAAGACGCTTTCGACCGGTCCGATCGAGCAGCTCACGACCTCGGTCAGCTCCGCCATCACGCCGATCACCTCGACCCTCGCGCAGACGACGCAAACCGTCGGCGAGGCTACCGGGCTCGGTGCGCCGCTGAACGGCCTGCTGTCGACGATCGGCCACGGACTGGATAGCGCCGGCAACAAGATCAGCACAGCAACCGGCAACCCGGTCGGCGAGAATCTCGGTACCGTCGTCACCAGGCTCGGCAATACCGTCACTTCCGCTGGCGGTCTGCTGGTAGGCGGCACCGGTAGCAACCCGCTGGGCGGCAACCCACTCGCGCCGATCACTAGCATCCTGACAGCCCTGCCCGGCACGCTGAGTGGCGGCCTGACAGGCGGAAGCGGTGGCTCGGGTGGCCCGCTTGCGCCGATTACCGGCGTGCTGACCACGGTGACCTCGTCGTTGACGGGTGCCCTCAGCGGCGCCAGCGGCGGCTCGGGCAATCCGTTGGCGCCAGTCACCTCAGCGGTTTCCTCGCTGACCGGCGCACTGGGTTCGGTGACGGGAAGTGTTTCGATCTCCGGCTCGGCGAGCGCGTCCGGATCCGGCTCCGCAAGCGGCAGCGCCAGTGCCGCCGCCAGTCTGCTGACGCCAATCACAGGACTGGTGAGTTCGCTGACAGGTGGACTGGCCCTTTCGAGCTCAGGCAATAGTTCCAGCAGCAGTAGCTCGAGCAGTAGCTCAGGCGGCCTGCTCGGCGTGCTGGCGCCCAAGAAATAACGACGGCAATTAAAAGAAGCAGTACCAGGGGGCGGCGGACCGGGTAACCGGTCCGCCGGTTTTTATTGCGCACCGGCAAACGCAATCAGGCGGGAAATACAGCGCATTGCGCGCCTAGAGTTCGTTATAGGTGTCGTAGGTATTGCAGAAGTCGTTACGCACGACGAAGTTGGTATACGTCATCGTGACGGACGGCTCGAGTCCTTCCACGTAGTGCCACCATCCGATCGGCAGAAACAGCAGGTCGCCAGGCCCGATCGTGCATTCGATCAGGTTCGCCTGCTGCACAGCCGGAAACCGCGTCGCATCGATCGCGTTGCCGTCCACCTGCGTATAACAATGCAAGTGGTTGTACATATACGGCGTATCCGACATCGGAATCAGCTTGATCCGCTTGCGCCCAATCACCTGGGCCATGAAGTTGTTGGTGAGATCATGATGAAACGGCGTCTTTGTACCGCCAGGTCCAAACCAGAAAAACCCTGTATCCGGCGACGCAGGATCGAGATATTCGCGAATCGTCGGCGCGTCTTCCCATAGCGCCGCAAGCGAGGCGCGATTAATCGACGTGTTGTTCGCCGTCATATAAAAGTCGTTGGTCGGCCGGCTGCGTTCGACCAGATCCACATATTCGCGGAACGGCATCTTGCGCTTCAGGTTCGGCTGATTGATCTCGTAGTTCGGATCCGATTCGCGGCCAAACTGGACTTCAACTTCGCAATCGCCGCAACGCGCGCGAAAGTAATCGAAACTCCATTGCGTGCGTGCCGGCCATGAGTCGAATGCGCCCGTGATAATCACCGGCCGGTTCTGAAAGTAGTACTGCTCAAAGAATTCTTCGCGCGTAAGCCGCTCGCGCCGCTCGACCGCGGCGCCGCTCGCGCGCATCCTGCTTAGCTGGCCATATACGGATAAGGTCCAGTCGCGCTTGCGCAAACGATTGCGCAGGCGCGTGCCACCCTGCAGATAGGGGCTGGCAAGTGCGGTGTTGATTTCGAGCGCGGCTTCGTCGGCATCGAAACCTTCGTTGAGCATGGCAGCGTGGAGCGACTGCGCGGTTGCCCCAAGCAAAAGATTTTCAGCAATCCAGCGACGCATATCGTCGTTCGTGCGAGTCATGGTCGGCCCCCCTCTCTCTGTTTTTGATTTGTCCGATCGTTAGATTCTCATGCGCGCGCCCAAAAGAAAAGGCGTGCATTCCGTAAAGAATGCACGCCTTGAATCGTCCGATAGACGGCAGGCAAAACGCCCACCGTCATGCGGCAAAAACTTACATCTTGACCACGTCCAGCAGCGTCTTCTTGCCGCCCTTGTAGTCATACAGCGAGATCACGCCGTGCTGCAGGTCGCCGTGCGAATCGAACGTCGTTTCGCCAATCACGCCCTTGTAGTCGGTCGTCGGCATTGCTGCCAGGATCTTTGCCGGATCCGTCGAGTTAGCACGCTTCATAGCATCGACAATGATGTACACAGCGTCATACGTGAACGGAGCGTAGATCTGGATCGGCTGACCAAAACGCTTTTCGTACTTGGCTTCGAACGCCTTGCCGCCAGCCATCTTCTCGAGCGCCATACCGGCTTCCGAGCAGACGATGTTGTCGGTTGCGTCGCCAGCCAGGTCGGACAGGCCGTCGGTACAGACACCGTCACCCGCCAGAACCTTCGCGCGCAGGCCGAGCTGCTTGGCTTGCTTCGCGAACGGGCCGCCGGTGGCGTCCATGCCGCCGTACATGATCGCGTCAGGGTTTTCGCCCTTGATCTTCGTCAGAATGGCGCGGAAGTCGACAGCCTTGTCGTTGGTCGCGTCATGCGACACCACGTTCAGGCCGAGCGACTTGGCGGTCTTCTCGAACTCGTTTGCCAGACCCTGACCGTAAGCGGTCGAGTCGTCGACGATCGCGACGCTCTTCACCTTCAGTTCTTTGGCTGCGTAGTTAGCCAGTGCCGGACCTTGTTGCGCATCGGTCGCCACGACGCGGTACGTCGTCTTAAAGCCCTGTTGCGTGTAAGCCGGGTTCGTTGCCGACGGCGAGATCTGCACGATACCTGCATCGCTATAGATCTTCGAAGCCGGAATCGAGGTACCCGAGTTCAAGTGGCCGACCACTGCAACGACCTTGTCGTCAACCAGCTTCTGGGCAACCTGCGTTGCCGTACGCGGGTCAGCCGCGTCGTCTTGTGCGTCGAGTTGCAGCGTGACCTTCTGGCCGCCAATCGTCAGACCCTTGGCGTTGATTTCTTCAACCGCCAGACGAGCGCCGTTTTCGTTGTCTTTACCCAGGTGAGCAATACCGCCGGTAAGCGGTGCGACGTGGCCGATCTTGACGACCTCGTCCGCCACCGCGCCCGTTGCCAACGACGCAAACAACATGGCAGCAGCGCTGATCGGCAACAGCTTTTGAATCTTGATGTTCATGTAAGTCTCCAGTTTCGGTCCCAAAAACAACGTAATCGCCCTGTGCCCCGCTTCCTTCTCGTGTCGCTCAGTCCCGTGGACGACCACGCCGGTTGCATCGTGTATGCACTTGGACAGTACGTCAATCGGCCTGTTTGTGGCAGGCGGCTATGCGTACTTGCGCGCAAGTGTAGGCTATCAAATTAATTTGTGGGATTTTTTTGAGTAAGTGGGATGAACACTAATAGCGTTTATCCCACAACGTCGAATGAGAAGACGCGAAACACGCCGGAGAACACCAGCCGGCGCGGGTTTCCCTCAAACCGGGTGGTTTGTCGCGAAGGCTGGGTAAAGGTTTTTCGGGGCTATGCCATTAATTCGCGGAATAAGGATTGAGCGGCGCAAACGATAGCGCCATCGCACGGATGCGACACCGGCCCGATACCCCGGTCGACGCTACGCAATTTATCCAGCAAGAGCGGCGATATTCGAGGCCGCCTCACGCCATTCCGCGTGCAACTGTTCGACCAGTTCCGCCGCGGGCAGCCCTTCCTTACGCTTGCTTCCGAGCGGCGCGGCCTGCCCCGACCATAAAGACAGATAGTCGCCGTTATTGGCGCGGCTCGCTGTCTGCCTCAATTCGTGCGTC
Source organism: Paraburkholderia sp. GAS82 (assembly GCF_050436285.1). NCBI lineage: Bacteria > Pseudomonadati > Pseudomonadota > Betaproteobacteria > Burkholderiales > Burkholderiaceae > Paraburkholderia > Paraburkholderia sp. GAS82. Next base: position 300,392 of record NZ_JBNDLX010000003.1, on the reverse strand, counting down.
AGCGCGTTTTGCACCGGGTACGGCGCAACGTTTCCAGGCTGTTCGCTCAACTGCTGCATCAACGGATTGCGTATGCCGCGTGCATGCCGGCCGGTGATGGCACGGGTCACCTCGGTCGCCGTATCGGCCAACGTGCGCACGCGGGTCTTCCAGTCTGCGGGAATCGCGCTTTCGGCGCAGGTGAGGAACGCGGTGCCCATTTGCGCGGCTTGAGCCCCAAGCGCAAGCGCGGCCACGATGCCGCGTCCATCCATGATGCCGCCCGCGGCCAGCACCGGCAGACCGGTGGCGTCGACCAGTTGCGGCACCAGCGCCATCGTGCCCACCAGCGCATCCTCGAAGCGGCCGATGAAAGTGCCGCGATGCGCGCCCGCTTCGGAGCCTTGCGCGGCGATCGCATCGGCGCCGATATCGCGCCACGCGACACCTTCGGCCGTATGCGTCGCCGTGCCGATTACATAACTGCCGGCCGCGTGCAGACGCTCGACATCCTGCGCGGAGATCAAACCGAAAGTGAAACTCACCACCGGCACGCGCAATTCGATCAGCATGTCCAATTGTTCCCGGAAGTCGGGGGCGTAGCGCGCGAGCGGCTGGCCTGGCGGCAGTCCCAGTTCGGCGCGCAAAGGATCGATGGCACTCAGCGCGCGGCGCACGGTGGCGTCGTCCGGTGCCGACGGCTCCAGCACGAACAGATTCACGCCGAATGGGCGCCTGGTGAGCGCGCCAATCGCCGCCACTTCGCTGGCGAGTTTCTCCGCGGTAAAAGGCGCGGCGGCGAGAAACCCGAGGGCGCCCGCATTCGAAACGGCGGCGACCATGGCGGGTGAAGTCGGGCCACCCGCCATCGGCGCCTGCACGACCGGCACGCGCAGATCGAAACGTTCGGCAAACGGCGAGGCGAAACGATGTACGTTACTCATGATGACGTCCTTCGGCATGGGGTGCCCACATCGCGCGTGGGCTGATGCTGACGACTCTACTGGAGCGCCGTAACGCCGAAAAATGAATTATCGAGAACGTTTCCATCGTCGAACGAGAAAGCGGGGCCCGGCAAGGAGGCAGCGCGCGCCGCGTCTGGCCGCTCTGCACGGCCTTTCTTTTAGTGGCAAACTGACCGCCCGCCGCGGGCTTTGCCCGCTTGCACCTACCGCAATTTGAAGGAGAGTGACGTGAGCGTGACTACCCGTTGGATCGACATTCCCGCCGGCGACGACAGTTTCGAGGGTTATCTGGCGCTGCCCAAAAGCGGCAAGGGACCGGCCGTCATCATCATTCAGGAAATCTTCGGTGTGAACAGCCATATTCGCGCGGTCGCCGAACAGTACGCGCAAGATGGCTACGTGGCACTCGCGCCGGATATTTTCTGGCGTACCCAGCCGCGCGTCGAACTGACCTATGTCGGCGCCGACCGTGACAAGGGGATCGAAATCCTGCAAAAGACCGACGTGGGTCTGGCCGTGGCCGACATCAGCGCAACGGCGGCCGCTCTGCGCGCGATGCCGGAAGTGACCGGCAAGGTGGCGGCGATCGGCTATTGCTTCGGCGGCCGGCTCGCCTATCTGACTGCCGCGCAAAACACGATCGACCTGGGCGTGAGCTACTACGGCGGCGGCATCCAGAATCTGCTCGACGAAGCCGCGAAGATCAAGGTGCCGATGCAGTTTCACTACGGCGAGCTCGACCACGGCATTCCTCTGGAAGCGGTGGGTCAGGTGCAGGAACGTTTCGCCGGCCGTGGCGATGCGGAATTCCACATCTATCCGAATGCCGATCACGGCTTTAACTGCACCGACCGCGCGTCGTACAACCAGCACGCCGCAGCGCTGGCCCACGGCCGCACGCTGACGTTCCTCGGCGAACGTCTGTAAGCGGCACGGCGTGCTCTCCGACTACCTCGCCCATGACGCGATGGGTCTCGCCGAGCTGGTGCGCACGCGCGCGGCCAGCGCGCGCGAGTTGCTCGACATCGCCATCGCTCGCGCCGAAGCGGCCAACCCCGCGATCAACGCGATCGTTCTTAAGGACTACGAGGCCGCGCGCGAACGCGCGTCGCGCGATGATGCAAGTGCGCTCGGCGACGGCCCGCTCGCGGGCGTACCTTATCTGATCAAGGATCTGGGTGCGCCGGTGGCGGGGTTGCGGATGTCGATGGGCAGTCGCCACTACCGGCACTTCGTGCCCACCGAAGACGCGCCGGTGGTTGCCTTGGCGCGCGCCGCAGGTCTTAACATCTTCGCCAAGACCAACACGCCGGAACTTGGTCAGATGCCCTACACCGAGCCCGAGCTGTTCGGCCCTTGCCGCAATCCGTGGAGTCTCGATCACACGCCGGGCGGTTCGAGCGGCGGAGCGGGCGCTGCAGTCGCAGCCGGTATCGTGCCGCTGGCGCATGCTTCCGACGGCGGCGGTTCGATCCGCATTCCTGCCTCCTGCTGCGGTCTCTTTGGTCTTAAGCCATCGCGCGGACTGGTGCCGGGTTTGCATGCGCCCGGGGCCGGCGAGTTGGGCGTCGATCACGCCATCTCGCGCAGCGTGCGCGACAGCGCACTGCTGCTCGACCTCGTGACCGGGCAAACGCAGCAAGGCGCCATCGGCACGCCCGGTACGTTTCTGGGCGCGGTGAGCGAGCCGTGCCGGCCATTGACGATTGCCTATGTGACCGAGCCGATGCTGGCACCCACGTTATCAGCCGACGTACGCGCGGCGCTCGACGACGCGGCGAAACTCGCAGCATCGCTCGGTCATCACGTGGAGCCGGTCTCGCTCGGCATCGATTTCGAAGCAGTCCGCCATGCGTTCCTGATGCTGTGTTCGGTGACCACGCGCGACATGGTGCTCAACGCGGATCGCATCACCGGTCGCAAACCGATGCGCGAAGAGTTCGAAATCGCCACGTGGGCGATGGCGCAAATCGGCCGCAAGCTCGGCGAACGCGCATTGCCTGCCGCGCTCGAGGAACAACGCCGCATCACCGCGAAGCTGACCGATCTGCTGTCGCGCTACGACGTGATCCTGTGCGCGACGCTGGCCTCCGCGCCGATCAAGATCGGTGAGATGCAACCGAGCGCAAGCGAGCGCATGCAGATGCGTGCGGTCGTCACGATGCCAATCGAGGCGCTCCTGAAAAGAATGCTCGCTGAAGCCGCCGACAAGGCATTCGCCTGGGCCGGCTGCACCGAGATATTCAATCTGAGCGGACAGCCCGCGATGTCGGTGCCGCTTTACTGGAATGCCCGTGGCTTGCCGGTGGGTGTGCAATTCGCGGCGCGTGAGGGTGGCGAAGCGACATTGTTGCGCCTGGCCGCGCAACTTGAAACCGCACGTCCCTGGTTCTCCAGAAGACCGCCTTTAATGCCGGCACGCATCTAGCGGTATCTAAGCTTCTCTGCGCACAGCATCGCTAGCTCATGCGTGTTTGCGACGCGCGTCGAGATCGGCGTGGCGCATGCCTGGCGTATAGGCAAGCGCCACGATCGACAGTGCGAGACCTGCCATGACGTAGTAGGTTGGCGCGAGCGGCGAGCCCGTGGTTTGGGTAAGCCACGTAACGATCAACTGACCGAAGCCGCCGAACAGCATCACCGCAATGTTGTAGGCGAGCGAGAGCCCGGTCGAACGCACATTGGCGGGAAACAGTTCGGCAATCATGGCGCCAAATGGGCCGTAGTAACCGGACAGCGTGATCGACAGAATCGCTTGCACGAGGACCAGTTTCGCCACGCTCGGCGACCCGGCGAGCCAGGAGAACAGCGGGTAGATCAGGATCAGCGTCAACACCAGCGACCAGATCGATAGCCCTTTGCGGCCGATGCGATCGGACCATGCACCGGTCAGCGGCGAGAGCACCATCAGCAGCAGGTTGCCTACGATCACCGCATAGAACGACTGCGCATAGGGCAGCTTCAGTTGCTTCACTGCGAAAGTCGGCAGATAGCTGATCAATACGTAGATCGTGACCGTGAGCGCGATCACCGTGCCGAGTCCGCAGACCACTTCGCGACCGTGGCCCGAAAGAACTTCACGCAATGTCGCGCGACGGGCCGTCTGTTGGGCATGCAAAAACGCTTCCGAGTCGGCAAGGTGGCGGCGAATATAAAAACCGACTGGCCCGATCACGAGGCCGAGTATGAAGGGCACACGCCAGCCCCACGATTTGAGCGCTTCCGGTGAGAGCCCGTGCGTAATCGATGCGCCGACTACGGCGCCCAGCACCAGCGCGGCCGCCTGGCTTGCCATCTGCCAGCCGCCATAAAAACCTCGCTTCGAGAAAGGCGCCGCTTCGATTAGCAGCGCAGTCGAACTGCCGAACTCGCCGCCGGCCGAGAAGCCCTGCAGCAGACGTCCGAGCACGATGATCAAAGGGCCGCCAATGCCGATCGCCGAATAGGGCGGCGCAATCGCCAGCAGCAAGATGCCGAACGTCATCAGCGCGATCACCAGCGACAAAGCCGCCTTGCGTCCCGCACGATCCGCGTAAAGCCCAAGAACGATGCCGCCAATCGGCCGCATGACAAATGCGACGCCGAAACTCGCAGTGGTGAGAAGCAACGACGAGTAATCGCTGCTGGCCGGAAAGAAGAGCTCCGCGATTACCACCGTCATCAAGCCAAAGACCGTGAAGTCGTACCACTCGAGCGCATTGCCGATAACCGCTGCTGCAACTGCTCGTGTGTTGAGGCTCTTTGACGCCGGCATCAGGATCTCCAGCCTTAAAAGTGTTGCGCGCTGTGTTGAACGTAAGCCGCCCGGCGAGACGACGCAATGCCGCCATGCGAAATGCATTGCGAGTGTAAAGATGGCTGTAAAGGTTTTCAAGCAGCAAAAAGGCGCCGGCCACTCGGTGTGACGGACGCCTTGGCACATCTTTGCAAGTATTGCGCCGTCATGCTGCAGCGCAATTTACCGCGACAGGCATGCTGAACGGACCCTACCGGGCCTTACGCTTTCTTGTTGTATGCACTGCACCAACCTTTGGCCGACACCTGCTTGCCGCCGAACATCGGGCAGGCGCCCCACGGATCGGTTGCCTTGCCCTGATAAAAGCTGCAGTTGCCGCAAGCCTGGCCGGCCGCGTACTTCGCATACTTGGCCTTGTCGACCTGAGTCGCGTCGGCTTTGTAGCCGAGCGCCTGGGCGGTGGGATCGGCTTCGGTGACTTTTGGGGCGTCGGCAAAAGCCTGGCGCGACAACGCGAGCGTCGACGCAACGCCAATGCTCGTAATCAGGAACGTACGACGGGATGACTTCATGGGGACTCACTCCATTTTGTATGGGACTAAACGCCGTTCTAACGACAGCGATCCCCAAGCATAACAACGAAGCCCCAACGCGTGACGGTCCAAATGATAGAGATAAGCGATTTCGTAGTTCGACGCCGGCCCGTTGCCGGGCGCGGCGCTCAATCCGCAGTATCAACCTGCAGCGCCGCCTCGATAACTACGCCACTCCTGCCACTTCGCAGACACGCTGCGCAATCGCCAGACACGCCGTCAGCCCAGGTGACTCGATCCCGAACAGATTCACGAGGCCGCGCACGCCGTGCGCAGCGGGCCCCTGAATCACAAAGTCCGCAGCGGGTTCACCAGGACCGGAGAGCTTGGGGCGAATGCCTGCATACGCCGGCTGCAATGCGCCATCGGGCAACGCGGGCCAATAAGCACGAATCGCCGCGTAGAAGGAATCGGCTCGATGCGGATCGACGTCGTAGTTGATCGCATCGACCCATTCGACGTCGGGACCGAAGCGCGCCTGGCCGCCCAGATCGATGGTCAGATGGACACCCAGACCCGCCTCGTTCGGCATCGGATAAATCAGGCGGCTAAACGGCGCGCGTCCCGAGATGCTGAAGTAGTTGCCGCGTGCAAGATACAGCGGCGGCACATGCCGCGCGTCGAGTCCGCGAATCTTGCGTGCGAGCGCATTGGCCTGCAGACCCGCGCTGTTGATCACAGACGCCGCGCTGATCGTGGTGGGTGCGGCACCGCCGACTTTCACGACGAAACGCCCGTTACTCGACTCGATCGCCTCGACCGGTGCATGAAACGCGCACACAGCGCCATCGCGTTCGGCATCGCCCTGAATCGCCAGCATCAGTTGATGACTGTCGACGATGCCCGTGCGCGGCGAGAACACTGCCTCGACACATTCGAGCGCCGGTTCCAGTGCTTGCGCCTCGGTGCCGCCAATCCGCATCAGGTCGAGCACGCCGTTTTCCTTGCCGCGCGCCATGATGCTTTCGAGTTGCGGAATCTGGTTGCGCGAGGTTGCGACAAGCAGCTTGCCGCACCGCGAATGCGGCACGCCGTGCGCCTCGCAATAGTCGTACAGCATTTCACGACCGCGCACGCACAGCGCCGCTTTCACCGAACCGCGCGGATAGTAGATGCCCGCGTGAATCACTTCGCTATTGCGCGAACTGGTGCCCACGCCGATGGCTTCGGCGCCCTCCAGCACGATCACTTCGCGACCGCGTGCCGCGAGAGCACGCGCGATGGCCAGGCCCACGACGCCGGCCCCGATCACTACACATTCGATCTGATCCATGTCCCTTGACGCGGCCTACCGCACCGCGTGACCCCTCGTCCACCTGATGAAGATGAAGAACGGCCGCGGCTATCTCGTGCCGCCCGCCGCTCGCTGTCGAACGCGTCCTGCGCACAAGACAAAATTCTACGACGCAGCACAGAAACGAATGCCCGCAGTCGCAACGACTGCGGGCATCGGATCGCGTGCCAGATCTTGAGTCTGTATGCCGGACGGCTTCAGTGTACGCCGTCAAGGGTTAATGCGGTCAAATCATGTGGGCATCGTTTCGCTCACCCGGTCCTCAATTCTGGACAGCAGTGCCGATGAGTGAGGCGCTGCTTTGAGCGCTAGCGTGTACGGTGTTGATCTGCGCGCGCGGTACGGTATAGCCGCCCATCGCGAATTGCTGCGGATACGCCGGCGCGTTCGGGTTCATGCTCAGTTCACCGTCGGCGCGCGCTTGCGCCAGCTCCGCCTTGACCTCGGCGCGCGTCTTCGGACCGTTCGCAACCGGGTTCGCGGTGTCATCGCCTGCGAAGGCGGGCAAGGCAACAGCAGCGGAAATCAGCAGGGCAGCAAGAGGAGCGAATTTCATGATGGATTCCAGATTCGTCGGGACTGTTCGGGGCGGAAATGAAGCGGCGTCGCCATGGCGCGCATCGCTGCATTTCGGATTACCCAGTGTAGGCTCCGACTATCAAAGAATCATTCTGATTGAAACAACTAACAGTTACGCCCAGAAGAACAATCGCGATTTGCCCGGCGTCGCGATGGAGATTGGAGATCGCGCGAGTTCTCCGCAAGCTCCGGCAATGAAAAACCGCCCGAAGGCGGTTGTCGTGCAGCAAGCAAATTCTGCCGCCTAGAAGCCGATCGGTTTGCGCCGGTTGCCGTAATCCAGCCGGATATCTTCTGCGCCGATCCAGTCACGGTCGTCGATGCGCGCCGCACCGAAGCCGTTCAGAATCGCGCGGCGCATTTCACGCGGCGAAGCGTGCTTTAGTGCGTCGAGCGCAGCGTCACCGAGTTCGACGGGGAAACGCAATCCCCAGCCGTGCGCAGAGCGGATTTCGTTATAGATCGACTGGGCAATCCGGCGTGCACCTTCCAGATCCGGTGGCGGAATTTCGTAGACATTCATCCGGTTGAGAATCGGCTCGGGAATCGAGCGCGCGTCGTTAGCAGTCGCGATCCAGATCACGTGCCCCGCATTGATCGGAATCTCGGCAAATTCGTCGATAAAGGTTTGCGCTGTATCGTGCTCCAGCAGCGCATACAGCGCACCCAGCGGATCGTATTGCGAATCGCCCGTGGCCTTGTCGATTTCGTCGACGGCAATCACCGGATTCGCGTAGCTCCCATGCACGAGTGCATCGAAAACTTTACCGGGCTTCGCGTTCTTCCATTGCGACGATGCACCCGAAAGAATCCAGCCCGCGGTCAGCGAACTCATCGCGACGTAGTGATACGCGGTGCCCAGCAAGCGCGCGAGCTGCTTCGCAAAATGCGTCTTGCCGATACCGGGGTCGCCAAGCAGCAGAATTGGCATCAGTTCGAGCCGGTCCTCGGTTTCGAGGCACAACGCAACCTGTTTGCGCACATCGTCGAGCGGCTCGCTGAAGTTCGGCAGCGCATCGACCAGATCGTCGATGGACGGCATGCGGTTCGGCTTCACGCAAAAGCGTAAATTGCCGGTCTTCAGCATTTTTTCGTAGGTGGAGCGCAGCGCATCGTTCGCGCCTTCGCCAAGATCGTTCAACGCGGTTTCGACCCGATCGAGGTCGTAGACCTTGCTGAACGACGCCACTGCGATTTCCTGTTTGACCATTGCTGTTGTCATAGATCACCCCGTCGTACTGGTCTTGCGGCTGCGGCGCCGGCCCGGCGCCGTTTCAAGTCCAGTGTATCGAGGCAATATTCATGCGCAAGCCAGCAGCCGTGCGGGTCTGCTGCTAACACCAGTCTGGCGGTCGGGCCGCGAGCCAGACGCCAGGCGCGTTGCGGCGAAACCGGCATTGGCTTGAACGAGACCGCCCCCATCTGAAATGGACTATTGCTGAACCCGGCCCGCGCAGCGGTGTCAGAAAGAGGTTGCGACCATCAGGCGTAAGATGGGCGCCTGTCTCATCACGCTGGACGCCACACCCCGGAGAGCCGTCAAACATGTGGAAAACCAGTCTCGTCGCCGTACTGTGCGGCACGTCGTTACTCGCTCAGGCCCAGCAACCTGCAGCTCAGCAGGTCGTGCACTGGCAATTGCAGGTGATGCGCGACGGCCAGCAGATCGACTCGTTCGAGGCCGATACAACCGTGGGTCAGGCACGCACGGACACGCATCATCAGGTGGTGCAGCACAATGTCGGCTGCAAGGATGCGCCTGGCGGCAGTATCGATCTGTCGCGCACGCTGACCGTCTCGCCGATCCAGGCCGACGCCAATCAGGTCACGCTCGCAATCGACGCGCAGGAAACGCTCGAGGACGACAGCGCGCCGAAAACCGACACCGGTTGCAAGTTGCCGCCACAGCCGCGTCAGGTAGCGGCCAATCATCCGGGGCTGCAGGTGCCGGCCGGTCAATGGGCCACCTGGCAAATCGTCGACAAGAATCCAACCCTTGTATATCGAGTCCGTGCCAGCCTCGCCAATCACCCTTGATATCAACGAAAACCGTGGACCACGCGGCATGCGAAACCCCGAAGAACTCATCCGCGAGAGCGCGCAGCCTAAGGATTTCATCGCAGTAAGCTGGAACCTGCACAAGGGGCGCACGCCGCTTGGCTTTCAGGCCTGGCAGGCGATGCAGCGCTGGGTGCAGTCGACCCACGCCGACGCCTATTTTCTGCAGGAAGCGATGGCGCGGCGCATGCCGGCGCCGGTGTTGTCGGGCGGCTTTGGCGCGCCGTTGCGCGATCCGCTCGACGACATCTGGCATTGTCAGGCTACCGAAATCGCGCGCTCGCTGGAGTTGCAGATCGCGCTCGGGCCGAACGTATTCAAGCCGTCGTGGCGGCATGGCAATGCAATTCTCTCGCCGCACCCGCTCGATCTCGGCGGACGCTGGGACATCTCCGCACATCGCTTTGAGAAGCGCGGCCTGCTGGTGGCGCGCGCCACTTTCGCGGGTCATTCGGTGACGTTGCTGTGCGCGCATCTGGCGCTCACGCGCGCGGCGCGGCTGAGGCAGATGCACTGGATCGCGCACTGGATTGCAAAAGAGGCGCCCGAAGGGCCGCTAGTTTTGGCTGGGGACTTCAACGACTGGCGCAACGACTCGGTGCCGCTCTTCGGCGAACATGGCATGCATGAGGTGGCAACGTTGCTTGGCGAATCCGGCCGAACCTTCCCGGCGTTTTCACCAGCGCTCGCGCTGGACAAGATGTTCGTGCGCGGCATGAAACCGGTCGAATGGATCCAGCCCACCCAGGAGACCGCGTGGCTGTCCGATCATTTGCCGTATATGGCGCGTTTGCGGGTGGAATGAGCGCCGCGCTCGCCGCACGGCGGGTACGATGAGCGCGGCACTGAAGGCGCCGAAACCGCTGCAGCTGGCTCGGTAACCAGGCCAGTTGCGTCGGTACAAGCCAGTGCCCGAGCCACCTCGCCGATCCTCCTAGACCCGCTGCGGCGTCCAGTTCACCGTCGCCGTCATCTCCTCGTCCGGCATCAACACACAGCCACCCACGTGCTCACGCGGTTCGGTGGCGTTAAAGCAATCGGTGGTGTTCGTAACCGGTTCGACGCACAGCAGCGCTTCGGTAGCCGGCGCGAATACCACCAGATGATCAAACGGCGCTTGTGCCGTCAACGTCAGCCGGCGACCCTCGTCGGGCCACGCAATCGTCGCGCTGCGCGACCAGCCGGCAAAGTTGTTGTCGAGATCGAACGCACCGGGTGACATGCCTTCGCGCATCGCATCGACCGCCGGATGCGGGCCAAGATGTGTCGGCAGCACCTCGCCGTCGGCGTGCCACATCCCTTGAACCTGCGCGTATACGCGGGTTTCCGCGGTGCGCGGGTAATACGGGTGATGCCCCATGCCAAACGGCATCGGCTGCCCAGCCAGATTCCGCGCGGATAAGGTCACGTGCAACGTATCCCCCGCCAGTTCGATCCGTTGCGTCGCGCGATAGTGAAACGGCCAGTCACCCTGCGCATGCGGATCAGGCTCATGTTCGAAGTGCAGCTCCACCGAATTCGCCGTCACCGCGCCGACCTGCCACGGCCGACGCCATGCGTGCCCATGCAGCGCGTGGGCGAAACGGTTGCCGTCGCCGGCCAAATCGACCGTTCGGCCTTCGAAGACGAAGCGCGCATCGCGGATACGGTTGCAATACGGCAGCAGCGGGAAACTTGCCATACGCAGCGGATCGCGTTCGGCGAGCGCAGCGTCGGTCGCGGGCCGCATCCAGTGGACCGGTCCGGCTGCTGCGACCTCGTAGTACGCCGCAATCGCACCGCCTACATGCGGCGCGACCAGCACGCGCATCGCGCCGCTCGCCAGAGCGATCAGGTTGGGATCGTCCAGCGAGAACGCGTCTGCCGCAGATGGTCGGACCGGATTCAGGGAAACATCGCGCATGGTGAAAATAATCAAGGCCTCGGGCAGAATGCGACCCACGTCCGCTCACGGGGCCCGCGCGACCGAGAATCGCACGCTACGCGCCTCAGGTCAATATTATTAGTAATATTCTATTCACACAAAAGGCAATAAGACGCCTTTCTAGACTTCCCAAATGACGGGTTTTTGCGCGTTGCCGCCCGCATATTATTAGTGGTACCGTCATCACGATCATGCCCGAGGGCATTCCTGCTTTAGCCGCCGTTGCCGGACGGCCCGCACAATGAAAAAATCGACTCAACGCCGTCCCACGATGACCGACATCGCCAAACTCACTGGCGTGTCGCAGTCGACGGTTTCGCTCGTCCTGAACAACGCGACCGGCGCGAAATTCTCCGAGACCACCCGCAACAAGGTACTGAAGGCGGCCCACGATCTCGGCTACCGGCTCTCGCCGCGCGAACCGGTTTTTGCCTCCAAGGACGAACGCAACCTGATCGTCTATCTCGCCGACGAAATCTCGACGAGTCCGCACCCGGTCGTCAATATCGACGGCGCCCGCGACGCGGCCTACGCGAGCGGCAAGATGCTGGCGGTCTACTCGACTCACGGTAACGCGGACGTCGAGCAGCAGGTGCTCGAAACCACGCTGTCGAACCCGCAGCTGTTCGGCGTGATCTATGCAACCGTCTACACGCGCAAGGTGACGCTGCCCGCCGCGCTCTCGCGCGTGCCGACCGTGCTGCTCAACTGCTACACGAGCGAGGGCGGCCAGTCGTCGGTGGTGCCGGCGGAAGTCGCGGGCGGCCATATCGCCACCGAGTACCTGCTGAATGCCGGCCACCGGCGCATCGCCTACATCAACGGCGAACCCTGGCAGGACGCGTCGAAAGACCGCCAGAAGGGCTATCGCACCGCGCTCGCCACCGCTGACCTGCCGTTCGCCCCTGAACTCGTGCGCGACGGCGACTGGAGTTCGGGTCTCGGCTTCGAACACACGCTCTCCCTGATGCGCGAAACGAATCCGCCGACGGCGATCTTCTGCGCCAACGACCTGACCGCGCTCGGCGCGATCGAGGCCATCAAGCAGCTAGGGCTGCGCGTCCCGGAAGACGTTTCCGTGCTCGGCTACGACGACCAGGAAATTGCCCGCCACACGCACCCACCGCTCTCGACCGTGGTGCTGCCGAACTACGAGCTGGGCCGCTGGGCAGTCGAAACCCTGCTGCAGGAGGAACAGAACCGCGCGGCCGGCGCACCGGTGCGGCACCGCATGGTGAAGCTCGACGGCCCGCTCGTCGAACGCGCCTCAGTGAGGGTAATTACCGAGGCAAAATCACCCATAATTAATATTATTAGTGATTGACCGATAATAATTCCGAGTGGAATAATCGGCACGTCCGGTCACGGGGCGCGCAAGTGCCGATCGGCAGGAGAAGCACAAAAAGCAAATACACACCTACCTCACCAGGTACTGGAGGAAGACATGGCATCGCTCAAACGGCAGTCGCGCGGACAACGGGTTCATCAACTGACCGCATCCCCGCTGGCTGCATCCCTTGTGGCACTGGCACTCGGCTTTGGCGTCGCGACGGCTCACGCCGACGATGCCCTGCCCAAGATCCCCAACAAGACTCCGCTGAAGGTCGGCTTCGCCCAGACCGAAAGCAACAATCCGTGGCGTCTCGCGGAAACCAAGAGCATGAAGGACACCGCCGCCAAGTGCGGCTGGCAGCTGGTCGTCACCGACGCCAACGGCTCGAACGCCAAGCAGGTCTCGGACATCCAGAACATGATCGCGCAGCACGTCGATCTGCTGGTGTTCCCGCCGCGTGAAGAAAAGCCGCTCTCGCCGGTCGTCCTGCAAGCCAAGAAAGCCGGCATTCCGGTGATTCTGGTGGACCGTGACGTCGATCACTCGGTCGCCAAGCCGGGCCAGGACTACATCACCTTCATCGGCTCCGACTTTATCAATCAGGGCCAGCGCGCCGCCGACTGGCTGGTGAAGGCCACCAACGGCAAGGCGAAGATCATCGAACTCGAAGGCACAACGGGCGCCTCCGCGGCCAACGATCGCAAGAAGGGCTTCGACGACGTGATCGCCAAGCATCCGGACATGCAGATCATTGCGTCGCAGGATGGCGATTTCTCGCGTGACAAGGGCCGCCAGGTCATGGAAACCTTGCTGCAAGCCCATCCGGACGTGACTGCGGTCTACGCGCATAACGACGAAATGGCACTGGGCGCGATTGCGGCGATCAAGGCCGCTGGCAAGCAGCCAGGCAAGGATATCCAGATCGTGACGATCGACGGCACCAAGGGCGGCATGGATGCCATCGCAGCCGGCGAACTCGGTGCAAGCGTGCAGTCGAGCCCGTTCTTCGGCCCGTTGGCCTGTGACGTCGCGCAGAAATTCGCCAAGGGCGAAAAGATCCCGACCTGGGTCAAGGTCTCGGACCGCTTCTACGACAAGAGCAACGTGCAGCAGAACATGCAGTACGGCTATTGATGCAGGCCCGGGCCGTCTGCGCGCCTGATCGGGAGTGTCGTAACTGACAGGCAATGCCGATGGTCCGGCGCACCCAGAGTCCGGCACCGGACAGGGTGTTCCGATCCCAGAGGTGGTCCCCTTTTGGGGTTCACGGAACACCTGAAGGCTCCTGACTCCGAAGGCGGTCACCTTTAGGGCCGGGAGCGCACTGCAGTACGTCCCTCTTACGTCTCCTAGGGGGACGGGAAGGGTTCGGAGCGACGTGCCCGTGCCACGACGGGCCGTCGCTTCGCTTTGTCTTACGGACTACTATGGGAAGGTGGCACGAGCCGCGCCGCCGCCCGCCGTACAGTATCTGCAGCAGGAGAATTGACGTGACGCAATCCGGCAGCCCTACGCCGCCGTCTCCCAGCGCCGGACGTTCGCCGCTGCTGGAGATGCAGGACATTGAGATCAGTTTCGGCGGCGTGCCCGCCTTGCGCAACGCGAATCTGAGCGTCGCCGCAGGTGAAGTGCATGCGCTGATCGGCCAGAACGGCGCCGGTAAATCCACTATGATCAAGATCCTCACCGGCGCCTACCGGCGCGGCGGTGGAACGGTGCGTTTCGAAGGCCGCGAGATCGATTTCCGCACGCCGAAGGAAGCGCGCGAAGCGGGCATCAGCACGATCTATCAGGAGATCAATCTGGTGCCGTTCCGCTCGGTGGCCGAGAACATATTTCTGGGTCGTGAGCCGCGCCGCTTCGGTCTGATCGACTGGCGCGCGGTGCAGCAGCGCGCCGCTGCACTGCTCGAATCGTTCGGTTTGCAGATCGATGTGAAGAAACCCGTGCGCAGCTATTCGACCGCCATTCAGCAGATGGTTGCGCTCGCTCGCGCGGTATCGTCCGACGCGAAGATGGTGATCATGGACGAATCCACCTCGTCGCTCGACGAACGCGAAGTGGAATTGCTGTTCACCGTGGTGCGCAAGCTGCGCGACGATGGCCGTGCGGTGATTTTCGTGTCGCACCGGCTCGATGAACTCTATGCGTTGTGCGACCGCGTCACGGTGATGCGTGACGGCCAGACCGTCGCACAAAGCACGATGGCCGAGATGGACAAGCTGCAGCTCGTGACGACGATGCTCGGCCGCACGCTGGCCGCCGTCGTTCAGGAAGATGCCACGGCGCGCGAGGCCAATCTTGCGCGCCGTGGCGCACAGGTCATGGCGGCGCACAACCTGAGCGCGCATCCGAAGGTCAGCGACGTCTCGCTCGAAGTGCACGCCGGCGAAGCCGTGGGCCTCGCCGGTTTGCTCGGTTCGGGCCGCACTGAGACGATGCGGCTGATGTTCGGCGCCGATCCGCTCGAGCAAGGCACGCTCTCCCTCGGTGGCGAAACCGTCACACTGAAGTCGCCGCAGGATGCAATCGCCCGTGGCCTCGCCTACCTCACCGAAGACCGCAAAGGCGACGGCATCGTCCCCGAACTGTCGGTGCGCGACAACCTCACGCTTGTCTGTCTACGCACGCTCGCGAAACACGGCGTCGTGGATGTGAAAAAGCAGCAGGCGATTGTCGAGCGTTTCATTGCCTCGCTCGGCATCAAGCTACGTTCGCCGGATCAGCCGATCCGCGAGCTGTCCGGCGGCAATCAGCAAAAGGTGTTGCTCGCGCGCTGGCTCGCCGCCGAACCGTCGCTGCTGCTGCTCGACGAGCCGACCCGCGGCATCGACGTCGGCGCCAAGGCGGATGTCGCGAAGATCGTGCGCGAACTGCGCGACGCCGGGCTCGCGGTGCTGCTGTCGGCCTCGGAACTGGAAGAACTGACTGCCGTGGCCGATCGCGCCGTCGTGATCCGCGACGGTCGCACGGTAGCCGAACTGAACGGCGCGCAGATGAGCGAAAGCAGCATCATGGACGCCATTGCCTGGGGCAGCGACGGCTCGTCGCAACTCGTCGAAGCCGCCCACTCGGCCCACATTGAAGACGCGCTGGAGGGCGACCGTCATGGCGCTTAAGTCGCTGAAGTCGTTAGGTCAGGAAACCTCGCCGGCCCTGCTCGCCACCACGGACGGCGCCGCGCAGGAACGCGCGAAGAAACGCCACCGTTTGACCATCCAGCGCGAAGTCATCGTGCTGCTGGCCATGCTGGTCTTCAACCTGCTGTTCACACAGCACTTCTGGTCGCTGCAGACTTTCAACGTCAACCTGACCCAGGTGGTGACGATCGTGATCGTCGGCATCGGCATGACGTTGGTGGTGGCCACGGGCGGCATCGACCTCTCGGTGGGCGCGTCGATGGCGATTTCCGGTGCGCTCGCGCCGATGCTGTTCATGAATATCCCGGGGCCCGGCGGCATTGCGCTGGCATTCGTGCTGCCGGTTATCGCCGCGGCGGCCTGCGGGGTGTTCAACGGGCTGCTGGTGACGAGGCTCTCTGTCCAGCCGATTGTCGCCACGCTGGTGCTGTTCATCGCCGGGCGCGGCATCGCCCAGGTGGTGACCGACGGCAGCCTGCAGGCGTTCGACAACCCCGCGTTCCAATGGATCGCGCTTGGCAAGGTGGGCGGCGTGCCGTTCCAGGTGCTGCTGATGTTCGCGCTGGTCGCGCTGTTTGTCTGGGTCGTACGCAAAACGTTGTTCGGCCAGTACCTGCTCATCACCGGCGGCAACGAAAAGGCTGCGTACCTGTGCGGCATACCGACTTCGCGCGTCAAGCTGATCGCCTACACGATATGCGCTGCGCTGGCAGGCCTCGCGGGACTGATTTCGATCTCGGTGAATTCGTCCTCGGATGCGAATGTGGTCGGCCTGGGCATCGAGCTCGATGCCATCGCCGCCGTCGCGGTTGGCGGCACGGCGCTGACGGGCGGCAAGGCGTATATCGGCGGCACGCTGATCGGCGCGCTGATCATCCAGTTGCTGCGCTACACCCTGCTCGCGCATGGCATTCCCGACGCAGCGGCGCTGGTCGTCAAGGCGGCCATCATCATTGCGGCCGTGTACGTGCAACGGCGCTCGCGCTGAAAGCCACTCCCACCATGCCGACCCCGCTGCGCGCGCTCACAAAGACTTCGGACTCGACGCGATGAAAAAGAATCTCCCCATCCTGCTCGCGCTCGTCGCACTCGTGGTGCTCGGGCTCGTGCGCTACGAACACTTCGGCTCGGCGTACAACATCAATTCGTTCTGGCGCTACAACTCGATGTTTGCGCTGATTTCGGTCGGCATGGCGTTCGTCATCATCACGGGCGGCATCGACCTGTCGGTGGGCACCGTGGCGGCGATGTCCAGCATCGTGGCCGCGCTCACCAGCCCCTATGGCGGCTGGGTCGCCGTGCTGGCCGGTTCTGTAGCGGGGCTGATCGTGGGTGTGGTGAACGGCATCATCATCACGCGTCTGAAGATCCTGCCGTTTATTACGACGCTCGCCACCAGTCTCGGCGCACACGGCGTCGCGCTGCTGCTCGGCAAGAACGACGCTGTGTCGATTGCCGCCGATTCGAATTTTGGCAATTTCGGCCAGGGCGACCTGTTCGGCATGCCGATTCCCGGCATTGTCGCGCTCGTCGCGGCGGTGGCCGGGTGGCTCGCGCTGCGCAGCACGCGCTTCGGGCGGCATTCGCTCGCCATCGGCGGTAGCGAGGAAGCGGCGCGCCTGATGGGGCTGAACGTGGACCGCACACTGGTGACGGCTTATGCGGTGAGCGGCTTGCTGGCGGGTATGGCGGGCGTGATACTCGCGGCGCAGTTCGGCGCCGGGCAGCCGAATGAAGGAGTCGGCTGGGAGCTGTTCGCGATCTCCGCCGTAGTGCTGGGCGGCACGCTGCTGACCGGCGGCGAAGGCTCGATTGCGATGACGATTGCCGGTGTGCTGCTGCTCGGGCTGGTGTTCAACCTGCTCAACTTCGAAAACGGGCTCGGCTTCATCAGCCTCTCGGCGTACTGGCAATCTGTGATTCGTGGCGTGTTCCTGCTGCTGGTGATCGTCATGCAGGCTCGCGTGCTGAAGCAACGCGGTCGCAAGCGGGCGGCTGTAACGGCTTGAGCGCGGCCCGGACGGCAGCGGACGCCCCACCGTCCGCCACGCCCGCGCCCAGTCACGACTTCCCTCGCTTTAGCGTCGATTCCGCGCCCTTTCCATTGATTTCCCTCACCTTTTGCCAGTTTCGGCAGCAGGGTCAATGCTGCACTGCGCGACGGGTTTCTGTATCATCCCAAAAATTGTTGTCAGGACGCGCGCCTGCCGGCCCGCGATCCGGTCACCGGACGGCGATCGCCCCACGCGAGTTTCGCCCCTCGCCGTACCGCTGCTGAACCCCGGCTGTATCCCCGCCGACGTGCTTCGCCGCGTGCCGTTACGACGCCGGAGCCGCAAGTCCGGCAACCGCTAGAGCCACCGTGCCGCCACCCGCGGACGGCGAGCGCGGTAAAATAGCGGATTGCGCATCATTTTTTCCTTAAGCAATCGGTCAACCACAGGGTTAGCGCAGCATCGCCCTTGCCGTGCCGGCCGGTTATTCGTCTGGCCGTTTTTGTTTTCGCACTATCCAAGAAGCCATGAGCAACCTGAATCAACAAACCGTCCTGAGCGTCCATCACTGGACCGATACGCTGTTCAGTTTCACCTGCACGCGCGACCCGTCGTTCCGTTTCGAAAACGGCCAGTTCACGATGGTCGGCCTCGAAGTCGACGGCAAGCCGCTGATCCGCGCCTACAGTCTCGCGAGCGCGAACTACGAAGAGCACCTCGAATTCCTGAGCATCAAGGTTCAGGACGGCCCGCTCACGTCGCGCCTGCAGCATCTGAAGGTGGGCGACCAGGTCCTGATCGGCAAGAAGCCGGTCGGCACGCTGATGGCGGATAACCTGCTGCCGGGCAAGACGCTGTGGCTGCTGTCCACGGGTACGGGCCTCGCGCCGTTCATGTCGATCATCAAAGATCCGGATATTTACGACCGCTACGAGCGCGTCGTGCTCACGCACACCTGCCGTTTCGTCGACGAACTGGCGTACAAGGAATACATCACGGATCACCTGCCGGCGCACGAGCACCTCGGCGAACTGGTACAGGAAAAGCTGCTGTATTACCCCACCGTCACGCGTGAGGCGTTCCAGAACCGCGGCCGGATCACCGAGCTGATCGAAACCGAAAAGCTGTTCGCCGACCTCGGCGTGCCCGGCTTCTCGCTGGAAAACGACCGCGTCATGCTGTGCGGCAGCCCGCACATGCTGCGCGACACGCGCAAGCTGCTCGACGACGCGGGCTTCCAGGAAGGCAGCAACAACGCGCCGGGCCACTACGTCGTGGAAAAAGCGTTCGTGGGCTAAGCACTGCGGCGAGAGCTGCCGTAAGCCACCCCGCTCACCGCAACTAGGTTGAGCCTCAAGAAACCGGAGCCTTCGCGCTCCGGTTTTTGCTTTTTGGCGCTAGCGGATCCGGATACTTTTCACGTCTTCTTGGCGCCCTGCGCCCCTCGCAGTGACTGCCAAAATCTCACATACCAGGTAGAACTCTGCCAACCGCGACCGGTTACAAATCCTACAGCGGCCTTCACCTGGCGTGTCAGCCTTTTTCCTACGTGCAAAATGCATATCGACATGTCAACCGCGTTAAAGTCCTGGGGCAAAAAACCCACGCTAGCCCTTGTTCTATCTGCTCCTTTTCTTTTTTTTTGAGATATGATCGCGGCGCATCATGGGTTGCTATAGCGCCCACCAGGGTTACATCCGATATGTAACCGAATGTAAATTTCGTTACGCTACACTGTCGCGAATTGTCTGTCGCGGCCACGCGTTGCGGGCACATCACAAGGCCAGAGATTCGCATGCGTTCCCTCGTCTTCGCGCCGTCGATGCGCACCCGGTTTGCTGTGCCAGAGGCATCCTGAGCGGGAGAGTCATGGATACGTCGACTGTCGTACCGATCACTGCGCATGTCCCGCCTTTGATGGCCCGCGAAGAAAGCGGCGCCGAGCGTGAGATCGCGAGTCTGCGCGCCCGCGTGCGCGAACTGTCCGCTGAACTGATCCACGCCCAGGAAGCCGCTTGCCAACGCGTGGCGCGCGAACTGCACGACAGCGTCGGCGCCGAACTGACCGCGACGCGTTTTGCGCTCGCCGGCATCGAAACCTGGCTGCCCGCCGATGCGCCGCCGCAGTGCGTCGCCGCGCTCAAGGTAGCCGGCCGCTCGCTCGACACGGTCTGTGAGGCCGCTCATCAGGCAGTTGCTGAGCTTCATGCGCCCGCGCTCGACGCGGGCATCGTCAATGCACTTTCGCAATGGGCCGGCGACTTCGCCGTGCGCACCCAGCTGCGCACCAGCTTCGTCTGCGCTGCCGACGTGCGGCTCACGCGCTTGCCGGCGGACGCCGCGCTGGCGATTTTCCGGGTCGCCCAGGAAGCCTTGAACAATATTGCCAAGCACGCGCGGGCCAGCGCTGCGGATGTCCGCATCGAAGCCAGCCGTCGCCATCTGACGCTCGTCGTCAGCGACGACGGCGTCGGCCTCGCGCCGCGCGCCCGTACGCGCCAGGGCCATTTCGGCCTTGCCGGCATGCGCGCCCGTTGTGCGGCGTTCGACGGCAGCGTGCAGATCAGCACCCGCCGCAGCGAGCGCGCCACGCAAGCGCGCGGCACCACGGTGCACGCGCGTTTCGCATGGAATGCCATGCTCGCCGACGCGGCGTGCATCGAACGCCGTGCGGCCGGCGCCGCCGCGCTTTCTTCGTGAGCGCGCCAACATGAGCCTGCGTATCCTGCTCGTGGACGACCATGCCGTCGTCCGTCAAGGCGTGCGTCAACTATTGATGGACCGCGGCGTCGCGAGCGATGTGGCTGAGGCCGAAACCGGCGCGGAGGCCCTCATTGCCGCGGCAAAGCATGTGTACGACGTGATCCTGCTCGACATCTCGCTGCCGGACATGAACGGCGTCGAAGTGCTCAAGCGCATCAAACGCAAGGCGCCCCGCGCGGCGGTACTGATGTTCTCGATGTATCGCGAGGACCAGTATGCGGTCCGCGCGCTGAAGGCTGGAGCGGCCGGGTATCTGTCGAAAACGGTCGACGCCGCGCAGATGATCGGCGCAATCCAGCAGGTGGCGGCCGGCCGCAAGTATGTCAGCCCGGCAATGGCCGAGGCGCTCGCCGACTACGTTTCGTTCGACGGCGAGCAGTTGCCGCACGAAAAGCTTTCCGACCGCGAATACCAGACGCTGTGCATGCTCGCCTCGGGCAAGCGGCTGACGGACATTGCGAACACACTGTCGCTGTCGGTCAAGACGGTGAGCGTGTACCGCACGCGCCTGCTCGAGAAGATGAAGCTGCGCAACAACGCCGAACTCACCTTCTATGTAATGAGCAACCGGCTCGTCGATCTCAATCCGGCCATGGCCGGATAAAGCGGCATAAGCGCACCGCAAAGGACATAAGACACGCTTGAGGTACGGCGCAAGGCCGTGCCTGCCATCCCGAAAATGCATCGGGGTGCGCATCCGCTAAAATCGCGGGTTTCCCGACATTCGGCGCGCAAGACGCGTGCACTACCGGAGAACCCACGCCAATGTCCCTGTTTCGCAAGAAAAGCGTCGAGCACATGCTCGCCGCCAGCAGCAAAAGCGGCGGCCTGAAGAAAACCCTCGGCGCGCTTGACCTCACTTTCCTCGGTGTCGGCGCGATCATCGGCACCGGCATTTTCGTGCTGACCGGCACCGGCGCCGTGCAGGCCGGCCCGGCCCTGATGCTGTCGTTCATCATCGCGGCCATCGCCTGCGGCTTCGCGGCGCTCGCCTATGCCGAGTTCGCGTCGACCATTCCGGTCGCCGGTTCGATCTATACCTATTCGTATGCCACGCTGGGCGAACTGGCCGCGTGGATCATCGGCTGGGACCTGATGCTCGAATACGGGCTGGCCACCTCGGCGGTGTCCGTGGGCTGGTCGGGTTATCTGCAGTCGCTGCTGTCGGGCTTCGGCATTGCGCTGCCGGTTGCACTGTCGGCCGCGCCGGGCGCGCTGCCCGGTCACGCCACCTTCTTCAATCTGCCCGCCTTTCTGGTGATGATGGCTATCACCGCGCTGCTGTCGGTTGGCATCCGCGAATCCGCGCGCATCAACAACATCATGGTGGCGATCAAGGTGACCGTGGTCTTGCTGGTGATCGGCGTCGGCGTGTTCCATGTCACGCCCGCCAACTGGCATCCGTTCATGCCGAACGGCTGGAACGGCGTGTTCGGTGCGGCGGCGGTCATGTTCTTTGCGTTTATCGGCTTCGACTCGGTGTCGTCGGCGGCTGAAGAAGTGAAGAATCCGAAACGCGACCTGCCGGTGGGCATCATCGCCTCGCTCGGCGTGTGTGCCGTGCTGTACGTCGCGGTCGCAGCGGTCGTCACGGGCATCATGCCGTCGGCGCAGTTCGCCAATATCTCGCACCCGGTGTCGTATGCCTTGCAGGTGGCCGGTGAAAAATGGGTGGCCGGCTTTATCGATCTGGGCGCCGTGCTCGGCATGCTGACCGTGATTCTGGTGATGGCCTACGGCCAGACCCGCGTGATCTTCGCGATGTCGCGCGACGGGCTTCTGCCGGCCAGGCTGTCGCGCCTGCATCCGCGTTTTGCGACGCCGTTCTTCACCACTTGGCTCGTCGGCATTTTCTTCGGCTTGATCGGCGCTCTCGTGCCGCTCAACGTGCTCGCGGAGCTGATCAATATCGGCACGCTGGCGGCGTTTTCGATGGTGTCGATCGCCGTGCTGGTCCTGCGCAAGACGCATCCACAACTGCCGCGTGCGTTCCGTTGCCCGGGTGTGCCGGTGGTGCCGATCCTTGCGGTGGCGTCGTGCCTGTTCCTGATGGTGAACCTGAAATTCGTCACCTGGGTCGCCTTCGTGATCTGGCTGTTGATCGGCATGACGATCTATTTCGGTTACTCACGCCGGCACTCGAAGCTCGCGCACGGGACGCAAGACCACTAGCCTCTCTCCCCCCCCCCCCGCAGCAGCGAACGCAAGCCTCTGGCGTTCACCCTTCTGAAAACGGCACGCCTGCTCACGCGGCGTGCCGTTTTTTATGCTTTGCCGCCCTTGCACACGCCGCATGCCAGCCGCCGGACGATTTCCCCCGATAGCACGCCCGTCCGATTTGTGCTTTACTTTTCGCTGGAACCATAAAAAGCACAAACCGAAGCGAGCCCTCGTAGCAGGCAGGCGGAAGGTAGTGAATTTGGGCCCGCGCCGGTCTCGATCCCCCTCGCAACCATGTTGCATGAGACCAGAGCAAGCACTACGGCGCTAGCTCTGATCGACAAAGGAGACAGTTCATGGCGATCAGCATCAGTCTGACGGTGAACGGCACAGCCGTTACCGCCGAAATCGAACCTCACACCCTGCTTGTCCAGTTCCTGCGCGATCAACTCCGGCTCACCGGCACGCACATCGGCTGCGATACGGCCCAGTGCGGCGCGTGCACGGTTCATCTGAACGGACGTGCGATCAAATCGTGCAATATCCTCGCCGTGCAGGCTGAAGGCGCTGAGATCACGACCATCGAAGGACTGGCCAACGACGGCGAGCTGCATCCCATGCAGGCCGCTTTCCGCGCCTGCCACGGCTTGCAGTGCGGTTTCTGTACGCCGGGCATGGTGATGAGTGCGACCTCGCTGGTCCAATGTCAACCCGATCTCACCGAAGCGGATGTACGCGCCCAGCTCGACGGCAACCTGTGCCGCTGTACGGGCTATCACAACATCGTCAAGGCCGTGCTCGAAGGGGCCGCCGGCATGAAGTCCGGCGCTGCCAGTCTGGCGACCGACAAAGTCACCGCCTAAGGAGCCGACGATGAACGCACCCGACCCGCATCCGCTGATTGGCGCCTCCGTCCAGCGCAAGGAAGACTACCGGTTCCTGACCGGCAACGGACAGTACACCGACGATGTCGTGCTGCCCCAGCAAACCTACGCCGTGTTCCTGCGCTCGCCGCATGCGCACGCGCGGATCAAAAGCATCGATACGGCCGCGGCGAAACAATCGCCAGGCGTCGTGGCGGTGTTCACCGGCGCGGATATGGCCGCCGACAACGTGGGCGGCCTGCCCTGCGGCTGGCTGATCCACAGCGTCGACGGCACTCCGATGCACGAACCGCCCCATCCGGTGATTGCGCATACCAAGGCACGCCACGTCGGCGACCAGGTGGCGATAGTGATCGCCGATTCGGTGAAGGCGGCGAAAGACGCGGCCGAGCTGATCGAAGTGGACTACGACGTCCTGCCCGCCGCGGTGGATACCGCTCACGCGGCTGACCCAGGTCAGCCGGCCGTGCACGACGAAGTGCCCGACAACGTCTGCTACAACTGGGGCCACGGCGACAAGGCTGCCACCGACGCGGCCTTCGCGAAAGCCGCTCACGTGACGACGCTCGATATCGTCAACAACCGCCTGATCCCGAACGCCATCGAACCGCGTGCGGTGAACGCCAGCTGGTCGCCGCAGGACGACAGCTACACGGTGTATGTGGCCAACCAGAATCCGCACGTCGAGCGGCTGCTGATGGCCGCGTTCGTGCTGTCGCTACCCGAATCGAAATTGCGCGTGATTGCGCCGGATGTCGGCGGCGGCTTCGGCTCGAAGATCTTTCTGTATGCCGAAGATGTCGCGCTCACGTGGGCGTCGAAGAAAATCCGCCGGCCGGTGAAGTGGACGGCCGAACGTTCGGAGGCCTTCATATCCGATGCGCACGGCCGCGACCACGTGACGAAAGCCGAACTGGCGATGGACGCCGACGGCAAATTCCTCGCCATGCGCGTGCACACCATTGCGAACATGGGTGCGTACCTGTCGACGTTCGCCTCGAGCGTGCCGACCATCCTGTACGCGACGCTGCTCGCCGGCCAGTACGCCACGCCCGCGATCTACGCCGAAGTGAAGGCGGTCTTCACCAACACGGTTCCCGTCGATGCCTACCGCGGTGCCGGACGTCCAGAAGCCACGTATGTGGTGGAGCGGCTGGTCGAAACCGCAGCGCGCGAGATGAATCTCGATCCAGCGGAAATACGCCGTCGCAACTTCATTCGCTCGTTCCCATATGCGACGCCCGTGGGCCTCACCTACGACACCGGCGATTACGAAACCTGCCTCGCCCGCGCGCTGGAACTCGCTGACGTGAAGGGTTTCGCAGCCCGCAAGCAGGCCTCGGAGCAAAACGGCAAGCGGCGTGGACTCGGCTACTCGTGCTACATCGAAGCCTGCGGACTTGCACCGTCGAACATCGCGGGCGCGTTGGGCGCGCGGGCCGGGTTGTTCGAAGCGGGCGAAGTGCGTGTGCATCCGACCGGCTCGGTGACAGTGTTCACCGGCTCGCATAGCCACGGTCAAGGGCATGAGACGACGTTTGCCCAGGTCGTGGCGGACCGGCTCGGTATTCCATTGAACAACGTCGAAATCGTGCACGGCGACACCGGCCGTATTCCATTCGGCATGGGCACGTACGGCTCTCGCTCGATTGCGGTGGGCGGCTCCGCGATCATGAAAGCGCTCGACAAGATCGAATCGAAAGCGAAAAAGATCGCGGCGCATCTGCTGGAAGCGGCGGCAGAAGACATCGAGTTCAAGGACGGCATATTCCGCGTCGCCGGCACGGACCGCACCAAGGCCTTTGCCGATATCTCGCTCGCCGCGTATGTGCCGCACAACTATCCGCTCGACAAGCTCGAACCGGGCCTCGACGAAAGCGCGTTCTACGATCCGACCAATTTCACCTATCCGGCTGGTGCTTATATCTGCGAAGTGGAGGTGGATCCGGATACCGGCGAGTGCCGCATCCAGCAGTTCACTGCGGTCGACGACTTCGGCAATGTGATCAATCCGATGATCGTGGAGGGACAGGTGCATGGTGGCCTGGGCCAGGGGATCGGCCAGGCAATGCTCGAACGCTGCGTGTATGACAACGAGAGCGGCCAGTTGCTGACGGGTTCATATATGGACTATGCAATGCCGCGCGCCTCCGACTTGCCGAACTTCACGGTCGAAACGGCCAAGGGCACGCCGTGCACGCACAATCCGCTCGGCGTGAAGGGCTGTGGCGAAGCAGGAGCCATCGGCTCGCCGCCGGCGGTGATCAACGCGATCATCGATGCGCTCGCGCCGCTCGGCGTGACGGATCTGCAAATGCCCGCGACGCCGCATCGCGTGTGGGCCGCCATCCACGCTGCGCAACAACCCTGACCGGAGCAAGCCGACATGTACACATTCGACTACCAACGTGCGGCCGATCCGAAAGCGGCGGTCGCAGCGCTCGCCGGTGACAGCGACGCCAAATTTCTCGCCGGCGGCCAGAGTCTGCTGCCCACGATGCGTCTGCGCCTCGCACAGCCCCCCAGACTGATCGACATCACGCGTATCGCCGCCCTCAAGGAGATTCGCGTCGACGCCAACACGGTGACCGTAGGCGCTGCCGTCTGCCACGCGGATGTCGCAGAACACGCCGAGATCCAGCGCGTATTGCCGGGGCTCGCCAGCCTCGCCAGCCATATCGGCGACCGTCAGGTGCGCGCGCTAGGGACGATTGGCGGTTCCCTCGCGAACAACGATCCGGCTGCGTGCTATCCGGCCGCGACGCTCGCGTTGGGCGCGACAATCGTCACTGACCGGCGCCGCATCACAGCTGACGACTTCTTTGTCGGCATGTACGAGACCGCGCTCGCGCCCGACGAACTGATCACCGCGATCGAGTTTCCCGTAGCCGAGCGCAGCGCCTATGAGAAATTCCGCAATCCCGCTTCACACTTTGCGCTGGTCGGTGTGTTCGTCGCAAAACGCGCAGATGGCGTGCGGGTGGCAGTGACGGGCGCGGCGGCGTCGGTGTTTCGCGCGGCGGAGCTGGAAAGCGCGCTCACGGCGGACTTCACGCCAGCGGTGGCGCGAGCGGCGACGGTCTCCGCGGATGAGCTGAACACCGACATGCACGCGAGCGCCGAGTATCGGGCGCATCTGATTCCGGTGCTGACGGCGCGCGCGGTGGCGACAGCGAACGGTTAGTGCGAGGGCGTACGCCCTCAGGAGAATCATGCAGCCCGCTTCAATCGACGACACCCTCGCCCAGCTCGCCGCCCAAAGCTATTTCGCGAACCGCGAACTGGCGACCGCGCTGTTCCTTGCGTTGCGCATGGAGCGGCCGTTGTTTGTCGAAGGCGAGCCGGGGGTCGGCAAAACCGAACTGGCCAAGGCCGCCGCTGGTCTGCTCGGTACGTCGATGTTGCGGCTGCAATGCTACGAGGGGCTCGATACGGCCAGCGCGCTCTACGAGTGGGACTATCCGCGTCAGATCATGGCGCTGCGGCTCGCCGAAGCCGCTGACGAGCGCCCCGGTAACGACACGCTATATCGCAGCGAATTCCTGCTCAAGCGTCCGTTGTTGCAGGCGCTGATGCCCGACGAACAGCACCCCGGTGCGCGCCGGGTGCTGCTGATCGACGAGATCGACCGCGCCGACGAACCGTTCGAAGCGTTCCTGCTCGAACTGCTGTCGGACTTTCAGGTGTCGATTCCGGAATACGGCACGGTGCGCGCGGAGCAGCCGCCGCTCGTCGTGATGACCTCGAACCGCACGCGCGAAGTGCACGACGCGTTGAAGCGCCGCTGCCTGTATCAATGGATCGGCTATCCGGAGCGCGATCGCGAACTGGCGATCGTCGCCGCGCGCGCGCCGCAGACCAGCGCGGAACTGCAAAAGCGCGCGGTCGACTTCGTGCATCAGTTGCGCGGCATGGACCTGTTCAAGGCCCCGGGGATTGCGGAAACAATCGACTGGTGCCGCGCGCTGGCCGCATTAAGCGTCACAGAACTCGATCCGCAATCCGTGCAGGACACGCTCGGCGTGTTGCTCAAGTATCAGGACGATCTGGCACGGATCGACGCGGCACAGATAGCGAAGTGTCTGGCAGTGCCGGGGTAATGGCAATGAACAGGAATCCTGATAATGGACCGCCGCCCACGCTCGCGCACAACGTCGTCCATTTCGTGCGCGTATTGCGCGGCGCGGGGCTGCCGATGTCTCCCGCGCAAGCGGTCGACGCCATCGCCGCCTTGCAGTGGATCGATCTCGAGCGCCGCGATGACGTGCGCGCCGCGCTCGCCGCCCTGCTCGTCTCCGCGCCCGACGAACGCGAAACCTTCAACGCCGCCTTCAATCTGTTCTGGCGCGATCCCGACTGGGAAGGCAAGGTGCGCGCGCTGCTATTGCCCAAAGTGCGCGACGGCCTGCCGCCTCCCAAGCGCAACAACCGCCTCGCCGATGCGCTCGCCGCACGTCCGCCCGGCTCGCGTAACACGCACGCCAAATCCGAAACCGAGCAGCGCGAACTGCACGCTCATGTCACCTTCAGCGCTGAGGAGCGTCTGCGCCACCGCGACTTCGATACCCTCAGCGCCGACGAAT
Organism: Paraburkholderia sp. GAS82; assembly: GCF_050436285.1. Lineage (NCBI taxonomy): Bacteria > Pseudomonadati > Pseudomonadota > Betaproteobacteria > Burkholderiales > Burkholderiaceae > Paraburkholderia > Paraburkholderia sp. GAS82. The sequence goes on along the minus strand of NZ_JBNDLX010000003.1, from coordinate 272,407 downwards.
GGCGCACGCTGCGCCATGTGATTCGCGCCCATCGTCTGCCGCTCGCCACCGAACCGACTCGTCGCCTCAAGGCTGCCTCGCGCGGCACCCGTGCGGACCTGCGCGCCAGCGCACGCCACGCGGTACGCTCGGGTGGCGACTGGACGGTGTGGAAATACCGCGCGGTCGTCGAGCGCAAACCGCCGCTCGTGCTGCTGCTGGACATCTCCGGATCGATGAGTGCGTACTCGCGCGCGGTGCTGTATTTTTGTCACGCGTTGTTGCAATCGCGCGAGCGGCTTCAGGTGTTCCTGTTCGGTACACGCCTCACCAACGCGACGCGTGCGCTGCGCGAGCGCGATCCCGACGTGGCGATCGCGACAATTGCCGATCAGGTCGTGGACTGGTCGGGCGGCACGCGCATCGGCGCCGCGCTCGCCGAATTTAACCGGCGCTGGGCACGCCGCGTGCTGACCGGCAGGGCAACTGTGCTGCTCGTCACCGACGGTCTCGACCACGAGGCCATCGACATGCTCGACACGGAGATGGCCCGTCTGCACCGCTTCGCCCACCGCATCGTCTGGCTCAACCCGTTACTTCGATACAGCGGCTTCTCTGCGAAAGCTCGCGGCGTACAGGCGATCCTTCCGCATGTCGATGCGCACCGTCCGGTTCATAATCTCGATAGTCTGGCTGCATTTGGTCGCGATCTGGCGCAGCTGACGCGCACGCCCCGCGCGACTAAGGCGGCCGGCACCCAGGCAGGAGTCAGGCAATGGAATTGACCGAAAGCTATACGCTACCCATCTCGCAGCAACGCACGTGGGAAGCGCTGAACGACACCGCCGTCCTGCGCGCGTCGATTCCCGGTTGCGAGAGCATCGAGGCAGACGGCGAGAATGCGTTTGCGCTCTCGATGAGCGCGTCGGTCGGTCCCGTGAAGGCTCGCTTCAAAGGGCGTATGCTGCTGACCGATATCGACGCGCCGCAGACGTATACCATCGTCTTCGAGGGTCAGGGCGGCGTGGCGGGCTTCGGCAAAGGCAGCGCGCGCGTCGTGCTCGAATCCGAAGGCGCCGAGGCGACGAAGCTGACGTACACCGCGAGCGCGCAGGTCGGCGGCAAGCTGGCGCAAATCGGCTCACGGCTCGTCGACGGTGCCGCGCGCAAGCTGGCCGGCGAATTTTTCAAGCGGTTCATCGCGCAGGTGAGCGGCGACGGCGACGCCGCAGCCGAAACTGCAGCGGCCGCAGACACAGCATCAAACGACGACGCCGATGCAGCATCCGGCGACGATCAGACGAAAAGGAAGAAATCATGGACAGCGTGGATCTCGAAGTCCTGAAGTCCAGTGCACGCTGGCTCGAACAGGGACATCGCGCGCTACTGGTGACGGTGGTGAAAACGTGGGGCTCTTCGCCCCGTCCCGAAGGCGCCATGCTCGCCGTGCGCGACGATGGCCTCGTGGTGGGATCGGTGTCGGGCGGCTGCATTGAGGACGACCTGATCGAACGCGTGCGGCAACGCGGCATCGAACAGAATGTGCCTGAGGCGGTCAAGTACGGCATCTCGGCGGAGGAAGCGCATCGCTTCGGACTGCCTTGCGGCGGCACGATCCAGTTGGTGCTTGAGCCGCTCAGCAAGGCAAGCCTGATCGCTGAATTGTGCGACTCGGTGGAAAATGGCCGGCTGCTCGCGCGACGCCTCGATATGGCAACCGGCGCGGTACAACTCGGACCCGCGCAGGCCACAGATGGCGTCGACTTCGACGGCGAGCGCCTGTTGACGATCCACGGGCCACGCTACCGGATGCTGGTGATCGGCGCGGGGCAATTGTCGCGCTATCTCTGCCACATCGCGGTGGGGCTCGACTATCAGGTGACCGTCTGCGATCCGCGCGAAGAGTACACCGACGAATGGGATATACCCGGCACGAAGATCGTCCGCACAATGCCAGACGACACAGTGCTCGAGATGAAGCTCGACGAACGTTGCGCTGTTATTGCGCTGACGCACGATCCGAAGCTCGATGACCTCGCGCTCATGGAGGCCTTGAAAACACCCGCGTTCTACGTCGGCGCACTGGGCTCGCGGCGCAACAACGCGGCCCGCCGCGAACGGCTCAAGGAGTTCGATCTGAACGATACGGAACTGGCCCGGTTGCACGGGCCGGTGGGCATCTATATCGGCAGCCGGACGCCGCCCGAAATCGCCGTATCGATTCTCGCCGAAGTGACGGCTGCCAAGAATGGCGTTTCGCTGCCCACGCTGCTGCAGGTTGAAGGCGCGAAGGCCGCACGGGAAGTCGCTGCGAGCGGCGGAACGGCTTGCAGCGTGTAGTCGTTCGCAATCCTCTTCAACGTTAGCCATTCGGCTGACTGGTATCCCACCCGCAAATCCATAGCATGGCCTCATGCACGGCTCGTCCGTGGCCGGACGAAACGTTCGTCGCGCAAGTCGTTGCGACGCCGCTTTCGGCCGCCGCGTTCCGTGCACATAAATTGACAATTATTCCTTTGACGGAATATTCCATGGAGGCTATATTTATGGCGTGGGACGTTGAATACACCGACATGTTCGGTGCGTGGTGGGACGGTTTGACAGAGAAAGAGCAAGGTTCAGTCGACAATGCAATTGGATTGCTTGAAAACGTAGGACCCCATTTGCCTTACCCACACAGCAGCCAGGTCAAGGGCTCGAAATACAGCCGCATGCGCGAATTGAGAATCCAGCATGCAGGCAGGCCCTTCCGCGTGCTGTACATCTTCGACCCACTGCGCACCGGCATTCTTTTACTCGGTGGCGACAAGACCGGCAAGGATCGCTGGTACGCAATAAATATCCCGCGTGCTGATGCCCTATACGGCGCGCATCTGGCGCGACTTGATCAAGAAGGAGTCAATGATGGCGAGAAAGTATGCAGAACTGCGCGCGCAACTGTCACCGGAAGTGCGTGCCCGATCGGAGCAGGCAACCAAAGATCTGATCGCGGAAATGGCGCTCTCCGAATTGCGTCGTGCGATGGGTTTTTCGCAGGAAGGTCTGGCAACCGTGATGAACGTGAAGCAACCGAGCGTCGCAAAGCTCGAGCAGCGAACGGACATGTACGTCTCCACGCTGCGTGATCATATCCATGCGTTGGGCGGTGAACTGGTTTTGATCGCTCGCTTTGCCGATCGCGATGTGAAGATCAGTTCGGTGGGCGGACCGTCTACGTCGAAAGACGCAGCGGCCTGAACCGCCGCGGTCCGCACGGGCCGACGGGCGGCTATACCGGCCAGAGCGGCCCCTCCTGCATCGCGCCAAGCTGCTCACGCATCTCGAGAATACGGTCTTCCCAGTAGCGCTGCGTGTTGAACCATGGAAAGGCCGCAGGAAACGCGGGATCGTCCCAGCGGCGTGCCAGCCATGCCTGGTAGTGAATCAGCCGCAGCGTGCGCAACGCTTCGATCAGATACAGCTCACGCGGCTCGAACTCGCAAAAGTCTTCGTATCCCGCCAGCAGATCGGTGAGCGCGCGCGACGCTTCCGCACGCTCGCCCGGCAGCAACAGCCACAGATCCTGTACCGCCGGCCCCATGCGGCTGTCGTCGAAGTCGACAAAGTGTGGACCGGCATCGGTCCACAGCACATTGCTCGGATGGCAGTCGCCATGCATACGCAAAGCGCGGATTTCGCCCGCTCGCTCGAATGCCTGTTCCACGCCTTCGAGCGCCAGGTTGATCACTGTCTCCCACGCCGTGCGCACATCGTCGGGAACGAAGCGTTGCGACAGCAGGAAATCGCGCGGCTCATAGCCGAAGGTCTGAATGTCGAGCGTAGGTCGTGCGGTGTAGTCCTGCGTCTGTCCCACGGCGTGGATGCGGCCGATAAAGCGGCCCAGCCATTCGAGCGTATCGCGCCGGTCGAGATCCGGGGCGCGACCGCCTCGCCGCTCGAAGATCGAAAAGCGAAAGCCGTCGAACGTGTGCAGCGTGCGGCCTTCGAAGATGCGCGCCGGCACCGCCGGAATCTCGCGCTCCACCAGTTCGGCCACAAACGCATGCTCTTCGAGAATCGCTTCGTCGGTCCAGCGCTCGGGCCGGTAGAACTTCGCGACAACGGGCGGACCGTCCTCGACGCCGATCTGATAGACGCGGTTCTCGTAGCTGTTGAGCGGCAGCATGCGGCCATCGGTGCGCACGCCAACCGTGCTCAGCACGCTGTCGATAGCGTCGAGCACACACTCCGGCTTGAGCCGGGCGAAAGGCACGGTGCCGGAGGCATCGTCCTGCGAATCGTGAGGTTCGTAGTTCATGCCCGCATTGTGCGCCGCGCCGTCGTCAAAGACGAGCGTTGCAGCGACACGCGCGGGCTACAACCGGCGTTCAGTGCATCTGCGCACTGGCTGGGCGCACGAGTTCGCCTGTATCGATTAGGTCTTCGAGGAAAAAGGGTTCTGTATTGAGTTGCAGCGAAGTGCCGGGTTCGCCGGCATACCACGCCACCATCGCCATGTCGCCCAGAATGCGCATGACGATTCCGCGCGCGCCCTGCGGCACTGCGATATGCACGGATCGGACGATAGAACCGACTTGCATGATATTTCCCCGTTCTCACGTAGCCGGCTATATGAGGATCGTGCCGGTCGAGGTGATGATAAAAAGCGCCGCTTCGCCGAACACGTTGCGCACGCACCTAAGTTTCTCCGCGTCGCACGCGGTGGTGGTGAAGCTCATTGTTGCCGTTTTGCGGGTGAGGGAAAAGCGGAAACTCGCGGTACATGACCCTTCATTTCAGCGCTTTCCTCTCATCGACTCCAGCAAAACGCCAAGTCGATGGCCTCACTGTACCGCATCATCACGGGTCATCATAAACCTTGCGGCACTGATATATCAAAAACATGGGCCCAGGGTTCTTGCCTGGGCTGAACCCCAAGGAAACCGCAGTACAGTGTGAGTGGGAAGCCTGACGACCACTCGCGGGCTCACAGAAAGGACAATGTAATCGAACGCCAGAATATGGCGTTGCACGATGGTCCTTTGACAGAAAGCGCTCAGCCCCGCCGGGCAAGCCTTTGGTGCTCTCAGGAGCGCCGCTGCAGTGCCACAAACAACTCCGACAGCAGTTCAGCCGTCGCCTATACTCGAAACAAGCGTGACAGCCACAGCAAACTAAAAAGACCGTCGCTGGCCGCGCGAAGATACAAGGAGACGAGCATGACGACCTACTTTACGATCGCCGATTTCATCCTGATCATTCCGATGGCACTAGCCGGCGCCCTGTTTCTCGGCGCGCTACCCTGCAAGACAGAATTTCGGCACAACGTCTTCCGCCTGATTGGCGCCCTGTTGGGCGTGGGCGTCGCGGTACTGCTAGTAGAAGGACTTCCAGCGCTCGTCTAGCCCCGCCCGGGAATCCACCTGGGAGTCTTTAACAAGCCGCAGTCGGATAGCTGGTGAGGCAGCTTAGCGCGTGGTCGCGTCCAACGCGCCCGGCCCCTTGAACTGGCGTAACGCGCTAAGGAAATAGGCGGGGTCGTTGGATCCGCCCGATTCGCTGTCTGCTGCGCGCTCGAGCGAATCGAGTGCCGGCAGAGCCGTCCACGGCAGCGTCGGATGCTGATGATGCAGTCGATGCAGATGGTGGTTCATCAGCACACCTTGCCATCCGCGCGGCACGCGGAAATTGCGCGAGCGCCCGGGCTGATCCAGCGCGACACCATGATGCGGCAGGTTGTCAGCCAGCGAGAGCCATACGCCGCGCAAATACATCGTCAAGGCCAGCACCGGCCACCACGTTCCGTACAGGTAAAAAGCAAGCACGAACAAACCGAGCGTCAATAGCCAGTCGCGACGGATTCGTGCGCGTCGCGCGGGGTCGGCCGCGAAGCTGGTGAAATGACGCTGCACGTCGACGCCGACCGGTCCCTGCGTACTGATAGCACGGGCCACGAGCGAACGCGCGACGTTAGCGGATGCAAATGCGAGCAGCGGGACCATCAGTTCCCCTGCGTACAACCCACCGAGCAAACGTCCGTAGTAACTCACCCAGCCAGGCCACACTTCCGCGACGGGACGGCTGCGATCGAGCACATCCGGGCGATCAAAAGGCTCACGCGTAAAGCGATGATGCATCAGGTGTCCGAAACGTACCGCGTCGAACGGCAACGCAAACGCAATGGCCAGCGCACGTGCAACACCTTCGTTCAGACGGCGCCCAGCAAACAGTTGTCCATGAATCGCCTCGTGAATCAAACCCCAGTGCGTGGGTGTCAACACAACCAGCGGCACGATCAGTAGCAGCGCCGGCATGCCCCATGCGCGCAGCAGCACGGGAAACGCAAAAAACTGTAGCGCGATCGCGATCGTCACGACCGTCAGCAACGTGAGATTGGCACGTATGTCGATGGCAGCGCGTTTGGACGCGCGTCGTCCATGCGCCGTGGATTGCGTTGCCGGGCCGCCCTGGGCGACCGCACCTGGGTCCATCTTCCCTCCGTCGAGACGACATCGCCCGCGACCTTAGCAGTGCTGTATGACAGCGGGAAGAACGGTGTCACCAGGTAACAGCGCGTAACGGAAAGCCCAAGCCCATAAAGGAAAGCCGCCTTACGGCGGCTTTCAGAATCACACTATGTCAGTCAGTTCGACGATCAGACCGCCTGATCCGTCGAGGGCTTTTCCCACAGGTTGACGCCACCCTCGGTCGCGAAGCGATCAATCTCCGCGAGCTCTTCGTTCGAAAACTCGAGGTTCTTCAACGCACCCACGTTCTCAACCAGCTGCTCAGGTTTGCTCGCGCCGATCAGAACCGACGTGATACGGCCGCCGCGCAGTGCCCACGCGAGCGCCATCTGCGCGAGGCTTTGACCGCGGCGCTGGGCGATTTCATTGAGCTTACGCACATGCTCGATGTTCTGCGCACTGAGGTGGTCCTGTTTCAGCGAGTCGCCGCCTGGTTTGTTGACGCGTGCATCTGCCGGCACACCGTTCACGTACTTGCCGGTCAACAGACCTTGCGCAAGCGGCGTGAAGGCGATGCTGCCAGTGCCAATTTCGTCGAGCGTGTCGAGCAGCTCATGCTCGACCCAGCGGTTCAGCATGTTGTACGCCGGCTGGTGGATCAGCAGCGGCACCTTGTATTCGGCGAGCAGCTTCGCCATCTCGCGGGTCTTGGCGGCTGAGTACGACGAAATCCCGACGTAGAGCGCCTTGCCCTGTTGCACGGCGCTCGCCAGTGCACCGGCGGTTTCTTCGAGTGGCGTGTCAGCGTCGAAACGGTGCGAATAGAAGATATCCACGTAGTCGAGCCCCATGCGCTGCAGGCTCTGATCGAGACTCGCGAGTACGTATTTGCGCGAGCCGCCGCCCTGGCCATACGGACCCGGCCACATATCCCAGCCGGCCTTCGACGAGATCAACAGCTCGTCGCGGTACGGCTTGAAATCGTCCTTGAAGATGCGCCCGAAATTCGTTTCGGCACTGCCGTACGGCGGCCCATAATTGTTCGCCAGATCGAAGTGCGTGATGCCGAGATCGAATGCAGTGCGCAGAATGTCGCGTTGCGTCGAGATCGGCGTGGTGTCGCCGAAGTTGTGCCACAGGCCCAGCGAAAGCGCCGGCAGTTTGAGGCCCGACTTGCCGCAAACGCGGTATTGCATGTCCGAATAGCGTGCTGGAGCTGCTTCGTAAGCCATTGCTTGAATCCTTGGTGAAGAAGGAAGGAGAGTTGTCAGGCAGCCGCGTTGCCAACTGTCTGGCGAGCCTGGCCGGCCGTGACTACTATGTTGCGCGGCCGCGCACGGTTTCATGCGGGGTGTGACGAACCAACTATATTAGCGAATCGTCGAAAGGATTGCAGGCGTCCATTATGCGGGACACGTGAAGCTTGCACATGGACGCGCCCTTGACGCTCCCCTACACTTCCACGACTTTTCTACAGGAGGAAGTTCATGACCAAAGCGATTTCGCTCGCATTGATTGTCGGCGGCGTGGTGCTGCTGTATTTCGGCGGCCAGGCGTTCCACTCGTTTAGCAGCGACGTGTCGCGCGTCTTCACGGGCTCGCCGACCAACAAGGCCATCATGCTGATCGCAGGCGGCGTGATCGCCACGCTCGCAGGTCTGATCGGAATGGCGACTTCAGGCGGAAAACGCTGAGGCAGGCGACCGGCTGTGGGACTCCGCTGCGCAGGCCGGTTTTAAACGTCCCCGCAGCGGGGTTGAGCGACACGCGATGGCCTACGGGTCGCATTTTCTGCAACGAAGGATTGAACGCGAGCCGGTCCAGCGCGCCCCGGCCTAACGCGCCCCTCAGAATGCAATCTCCGGCTTCGACGCCGAACGCGAACCCGGTAACGGCACATTGCTCGCGCCGTGATAGGTGTACACCAGCGAAAACTTCACCTGGTCGCTGAGATTCTTGCCGGCCGAATGCAGCGTGTTGCAGTGGAAGAACACGACATCGCCGGGCTTGAGTTCCGGTGACACTGCCGTCCGGATCAGCGCCTGATTTTCCGGCAGATCGGAGCGGAAGAATTTCGCTTCGTCGAAACGATCCGACGTGAACGTCGCGGTATGCGATTGCGGCACCAGCCACAGCGCACCGTTATCCACCGTTTCAGGACCGAGCGCGAGCCACACCGAAACCAGGTCATCACGCTCGAACGACCAGTAGCGCACGTCGCGATGCCAGCCTGTCAGGCTGCCATACGCGGGATGCTTGGTCATCATGCAATTGTGATGCGCCCGCGAGAGGCGCGGCTCCTCGCCGAAATAGGTTTCCATCCAACCGCGGATTTCCGGTGCCGTGGCCCACTCCGCAAAACGCGGATGGCGTGCATACGCATCGAGCAGGCGCCGCACAGTATGGCCGCCGGGCGCGTGCTTCGACTCCGGCGCGCCGGGGTACTGCAGATCCGCCTCGAATTCGATCGGCGTGGCTGCTTCCTGCAACTGCCGCTGCGCGATCTGCTTCAGCTCGCTGCAGCGCTCGGGCGAAACCAGCCCCGGCACTACGACGAAGCCCCGTTCCCGCAACACCTGAACCTGTTCTTTCTTTGAGTGACCTGACATGGGTATTCCGTTACTTTCTACTGACCGATGCTCGATTGTAAAACGTGCGCGATCAGCGTGCGGACTTTGCCGTGCTCCCATCCCGGACGGGTGCACGCGACAGGGGCGGGCGTGCACGCTTTTTGATCGCAAAGGGCCCGACCGTGAGCGCTTTGCAGCACGATCTGCCCCGTAAAAACCCGCATACGCGAGGGTTATAACGGACTTTCTGACGTCACGATTCGCGTGTAGCCTGCACCCATGTTGATTGCAATTCCCGCTGCGTTCCTTTGCGCGCGGCCTCCGCAGGTCGCTGCCGCCACTTCCCGCTCAGTTTTCGGGCTTGCGCGTCCATCCCGCTGGCATAGATGGTGCTCGTTTTTATAGCACCTCCCGTCGCGTGACACGCTGCCTACATTTCGAAGCCATGCACACTCTCCTGAATACCCGTCTCACCCGCGCCGCCCTCAAGGCAGCGCGTCCCGCGCGCCGGCACGTCGTGCGTGCGCTGCGCCATCACGCAACCCGCACCCGTGCCCTCGCCGGCCAATGGCGTGAGGCCAAACCGGTCGACAGCATCCGCACGTGGTTCCAGATGTTTTTCACCGCGCTGCGTACGCAAGCCGGCTCGCGCCGCTTTTCGCTACGCACGCTCCTGCGCAAGCCGACGCCGCGCCGCGCGCTGCCGCCAAAACGCGTAAGCGCACCGCGCAGCACAAGCCGCCGCCCGCGCCGGATGTCGTTTGGCCATGAAGGCTGGTTCGGCTTCGCGGGCCTCTAATAGAAAAAGCCCCGCCCGGCTCAACGCCGGCGGGGCTTTTTGCTGACGCAGTACGCGTTAGACGACTGCGGCAACTGGCTCCGTACCAGCAGCCTCGGCGAGGGCCAGCGCCTTGTCCGTCGCTTCCCACGTGAATTCCGGCTCTTCGCGGCCGAAGTGGCCGTAAGCCGCGCTCTTCTCGTAGATCGGACGCAGCAGATCCAGCATCTGGATGATGCCCTTCGGACGCAGGTCGAAGTGTTCCTGGACGAGGCGCGTGATCGTTGCATCCGACACGCGGCCCGTACCGAACGTGTTGACCATCACCGACGTCGGCTGAGCCACGCCAATCGCATACGACACCTGAATCAGGCAACGCGACGCCAGACCCGCAGCCACGATGTTCTTCGCGACATAACGGCCAGCATAAGCGGCCGAACGGTCGACCTTCGACGGATCCTTGCCCGAGAACGCGCCGCCGCCGTGCGGTGCCGCGCCGCCGTACGTGTCGACGATGATCTTGCGGCCGGTCAGGCCACAGTCGCCTTGCGGACCGCCAATCACGAAACGGCCAGTCGGGTTGACCAGGAACTTGATGTCGCCCTTGATCAGCTCGGCCGGCAGCGTCGGCTTGATCACTTCTTCGATCACGGCTTCGCGCAGCGTGGACAGTTCGATATCCGGCGAATGCTGCGTGGACAGCACGACCGTATCGATCGAATGCGGCTTGCCGTCGACATAGCGCACGGTGACCTGCGACTTCGCATCCGGGCGCAGCCACGGCAGACGGCCGTCGCGGCGCAGGTTGGCCTGGCGCTCGACCAGACGGTGCGACAGATGGATCGGCAACGGCATCAGTTCCGGCGTTTCTTCACACGCAAAGCCGAACATCAGACCCTGGTCGCCGGCGCCCTGATCGAGGTTGTTGTCGTGTGCACGGTCGACACCCTGGGCGATATCCGGCGACTGCTTGTCGTACGCGACAAGCACCGCGCAACCGCGATAGTCGATACCGTAGTCGGTGTTGTCGTAGCCGATGCGCTTGATCGTATTGCGCGCGACCTGGATATAGTCGACGTTCGCAGTGGTGGTGATTTCACCGGCCAGCACGACGAGACCCGTGTTGCACAGCGTTTCCGCGGCAACACGTGAGTATTTGTCCTGAGTCAGGATCGCGTCGAGAATCGCGTCCGAGATCTGGTCCGCCACCTTGTCCGGATGGCCTTCGGAAACGGATTCTGAGGTGAAGAGATAGTCGTTTGCCACGTTGCAGACTCCTGTTGTGTGGTTACGGTTGAGTTTCACGTAGCCAGCTCCGGAAGCCTGAAGCGGCGACGCTTTAGCGGATTTCCTGACTGCCCGGTGCGTATCACGTGGATCGCGCCGGGCAGCTTCGCCCCGCAAGTTGTCTATTAACTCGGCGAAGCCCTTATTATAGCGACTTCCTACAATTGTCACAGAGTACCCACGCGTGTTGTATTTCGACTCGTTTTCGGTTTTCTCAAACGTAGCGTCCTCGTGTGCGCGCCGCGGAGCGTCAGCATGCTGAGCCGCTTCGGATCCAAACTCGCCATCGGACTGCTGAAACTGTTTGCGCTATTGCCATACGGAGTGATCGCCCGCCTCGGCGACGGTCTCGGCTGGCTGCTGTATCAAATCCCCAGCAATCGCAAACGCATCGTACATATCAACCTGAAACTGTGCTTCCCCGAGTGGAGCGACGAACGCCGCGAGGACGTCGCCCAGAAGCACTTCCGCCATGCGATCCGCAGCTATGTGGAGCGCAGCGTGCAGTGGTTCGGCTCGGCCAGGAGGCTCGAGAAACTGATCCAGCTCGACAGCGCGATCGACCTCACCGATCCCAACCTGCCGCCCACGCTGTTTCTCGGTTTTCACTTTGTCGGCATCGAGGCAGGTTCGATCTTCCTCAACTACTCGCTGCATCGACAGTGCGGTTCGTTGTATCAGCCCATGTCGAACCCGGAACTCGAGGCAGTCGCCAAGGCGGCGCGCGCACGCTTCGGCGCGGATATGGCCAGCCGCGCGGACAGTGCGCGCATCGTGCTGCGCTGGCTGCGCGACAAAAAGCCGGTCATGCTGGGGGCCGATATGGACTACGGCATGCGCAATTCCGCCTTTGTACCGTTTTTCGGCGTGCCGACCTGCACGCTGACTGCCGTCGGACGGCTTGCGAAGGTCGGCCACGCGCAGGTGGTGCCGTTTATCGGCGAGGTGCTGCCCCACTACAAAGGCTACCGTCTCAAGGTGTTCAAGCCGTGGGAAAACTACCCAACCGGCGACGACGAGGCCGACGCGCGCCGCATGAACGCTTTCCTGGAAGAGCAGATTCCGAAGATGCCGGAACAGTACTATTGGGTGCACAAACGCTTCAAGACGCGGCCGCCGGGCGAGCCGGGCGTGTATTGAAACGCCGTTAGCCGCATGTCCGCGCGCGTCACTTACAATAGCGCCATGAGACTGAAATTCACCAAGATGCACGGCGCGGGCAACGACTTTGTCGTGCTCGACGGCTTTACGCAGCCGCTCAGCCTGAGCGGGGAGCAGGTGCGCGCGCTCGCGGACCGGCACTTCGGCGTCGGCGCCGACCAGTTGCTGCTGGTCGAAAAGCCCACCATCGACGGCGTGGATTTCAGGTACCGCATCTTCAATTGCGACGGCGGCGAGGTCGAGCATTGCGGCAATGGCGCACGCTGCTTCGTCAAGTTCGTGCGCGACATCCATCTGACCGACAAGCGCAGCGTGCGCGTCCAGGTGCAGAACGGCATCCTCACGCTGACCATGCAGGACAACGGCGAAGTCACCGTGGACATGGGCATGCCGGTGTTCGAACCGGCCCGCGTGCCGTTCGATGCGAGCGGCCTCGACGGCCGCCGGGAAGGCGACGACACGCTCTGGCCGCTCGAGGTGAACGGCGCCACGCGTTGGGTCTCGGTCGTTTCGATGGGTAATCCACATGCAGTGCAGGTGGTCGACGACGTCGAGGCGTTTGCCGTGCTCGTCGACGGCCCGCTCATCGAGCATCATCCGCGCTTCCCACAACGGGTGAACGCCGGCTTCATGCAGATCGTCGCGCGCAACGAAATCAGGCTGCGTGTCTACGAACGTGGCGCTGGCGAAACGCTGGCGTGCGGCACGGGTGCCTGTGCAGCGGTCGCCGCCGGCATTCGCCGCGGGCTGCTCGAAGCGCCCGTGAAGGTACACACCCACGGCGGTACGCTAACTATTTCCTGGAACGGTGAGCACGAAAACACACCGCTCCTGATGGCCGGTCCCGCTGCGACCGTCTTCGAAGGTGAGATCGAACTGGCCGACTGAGCGAACGAACGCGCGGCCGGATGCACAGCCCGCGCCTGACCCGACCAGTAGCCAGCTGCCCCCAATGACCGATGCGCCCGTTTAAGGGCGTAGTCCTTTAGCCGAAACCATGAACGATCGCGAAGTCGCCGAATACCTGCTCGCCAACCCCGACTTTTTCGCGGAACACGCGGAAATGCTCGCGACCATCAAGCTCGCGAACCCGCACGGCAAATCCGCGGTTTCGCTGCAGGAACGGCAGATGGAAATGCTGCGCGACAAGAACAAGCTTCTCGAACGGCGTCTTGCCGAACTGCTGCGCTACGGGCACGAGAACGACAGCATTGCCTCGAAATTCAACCGCTGGACCACCCGCGTGATGTCAGAGCGCGATCCGTACGCGCTGCCGCGCACCATCGCCAATGGCCTGCGCGAAGTGTTCGACGTGCCGCAGGCAGCCCTGCGTGTGTGGGACGTGGCCGAGCCGTACACCCAGGCGGACTTCGCGCGCCAGGTGGGCGAGGAAGTCCGCATCTTCGCCAATAGCCTCACCAGCCCGTATTGCGGTGCGAATACCGGTTTCGAAGCGGCGCAATGGCTGGTGCCGGCGGTGACCTCCGTGCCCGCGGAAGGCGCTGCGGCACAGGAAGGTGCGCACGCAACGGAATCGATCGCATTACTGGCCCTGCGTGAACCCGAGAGCAACGAAGACGCAGCGACTTTCGGCCTGCTGGTGATGGGCTCACCCGACCCGCGCCGCTTTCACGAAGGCATGGCAACCGACTTCCTGACGCAGATCGGCACCTTGGCCAGCGCGGCGTTGAGCCGTCTGCTGCCGCGCTGACGCGCCCGGCTGTCCGCCAACTCCCGCCGCTCGCCACAGCACGCGCCCGCTACCGTGACTACCGCCGACCCGATCGCCGATTACCTCTCGAATCTCGAACACGAGCGGCGGCTATCGGCACACACGCTGCGCGGCTACACCCACGAGCTGGATGAACTGAAGCTGCTGGCCAAGGGACGGCCGCTCGAAAGCCTCACCGCCATCGACATCCGCGGTGCCGTTTCCCGAGCACACGCGGCAGGGATGACGGCGCGCTCGATCAGTCATCGGCTATCGGCGTGGCGGGCGTTTTACCGCTGGCTCGCGGGCCGCGTCGATCTGCCGGCCAATCCGGTCGCCACCGTGCGGGCGCCGAAGCAGGCGAAGACGCTTCCCAAGGCGCTCTCGGTCGACGATGCCAACCGGCTAATGGAAGCGCCCAGCGCCGGCACCGCCGAAGGCTTGCGCGACCACGCGATTCTCGAGCTGTTCTATTCGTCCGGCTTGCGCCTCGCCGAACTGGTCGGGCTGGACGTGCGCTTTGCCGATGCCGATGGCTATCGTTCCGCCGGCTGGCTCAAGCTCGATTCGACGGAAGTCGAGGTGCTCGGCAAGGGCAACCGGCGCCGCATCGTGCCGGTCGGCAGCAAGGCGATCGACGCGCTCAACGCCTGGCTCGCGGTGCGCGGCGAGTTCGTCAGGCAGGATCCGCATCCGCTGTTTCTGTCAGCGCGCGGCAACCGGATGTCGCCGAACGTCGTGCGCGACCGGGTCAAACGCCTGGCGCTCGTCGCCGGCATTCCCGCCAACGTGCATCCCCACGTGCTGCGGCATTCGTTTGCCACCCACGTGCTGCAATCGAGCGGTGACCTGCGCGCCGTGCAGGAACTGCTTGGGCACGCCAGCATCACCGCGACCCAGGTGTACACCGCGCTCGATTTCCAACATCTGGCGCACGTCTACGATCAGGCGCATCCGCGCGCCAAAAAACGCGACTGAGACGGCTTTTTATGGGCCATAGGCGCCCGATGTCTCCGGTTTCGCCGCTTTACGCGGCACCTTGTTCTGCTCAATACCTCTCGAAGTCATGAATACCGTCACGCTGAAACCGTCGAAAGAAAAGTCGCTGCTGCGCCGCCATCCGTGGGTCTACGCGACCGCTATCGACCGCGTCGACGGTAATCCTGCTGCCGGCGCAACCGTGCTGGTGCGCTCGCACGACGGCCGCTTTCTGGCGCGCGCCGCCTACAGCCCGCACTCGCAAATCCGCGCGCGGGTATGGAGTTTCGACGAAGCCGAGCCGATCGACCATGCGTTCTTCAAGCGCCGCGTGCAGCGCGCCATCGAGCATCGCCAGGCGATGGTTCACAATACCGGCGCCGTGCGGCTTATCTTCGGCGAGGCCGACGGCCTGCCAGGCCTGATCGTCGACCACTACGTCGCCGATGACGCGGGCCAGCGCAGCCAACTCGTCTGCCAGTTCATGGCTGCCGGCGTCGAGGCGTGGAAAGAGGCGATCGTCGCAGCCTTGAGCGCAGCGACCGGCTGCCCGAACGTCTACGAGCGCTCCGACGTGTCGATCCGCGAAAAGGAAGGTCTCGAGCAGATCACCGGCGTGCTGGCGGGCGAAGCGCCGTCCGACGCGCTGATTGCCAGCGAAAACGGCGTGCGCTACCACGTGGATGTGCGCAATGGCCACAAGACCGGCTTCTACGTCGATCAGCGCGACAACCGGGCGCTCGTCCAGCAACTGGCGAAGGATCGCGAGGTGCTGAACTGCTTCTGCTACACCGGCGGCTTCTCGCTGGCGGCGCTCAAGGGCGGGGCAAAACGCGTGGTGTCGATCGACTCGTCCGGCGAAGCGCTGGCGTTGGCACAACAGAACGTCGTCGCCAATGGTTTTGACGGCGAGCGCGCCACCTGGCTCGACGCCGATGCCTTCAAGACGCTGCGGCGCCTGCATGAAGAAGGCGAGCGCTTCGACCTGATCGTGCTGGATCCGCCCAAATTTGCTCCGTCGCGCGAACACGTGGACCGTGCCGCGCGCGCCTACAAGGACATCAACCTGACGGGCCTCAAGCTGCTGCGGCCGGGCGGGCTGCTCTTTACCTATTCATGCTCGGGCGCGATCGACGCCGAGCTGTTCCAGAAGATCGTCGCCGGCGCGGCAGCCGATGCCCGCGTCGACGCCCGTATCCTCAAGCGGCTGGGGGCCGGTGTCGACCATCCGTTGCTCACCGCTTTTCCGGAAGGCGAGTACCTGAAAGGCCTATTGTTGCAAATCGCCTGATCGCCCATAGTTGAGGAATATTTCCTTTGCAGGCGGCAGGGTTTGAATGAAGCGCGTCCGAAACCCCGCCTGCAGCGGCTTGACAGATATGTTTCAATAACCGATCAGCTCGAACGGCGCGGCCCACATCTCCGGCGTTCGACACAAGCATTCCGATTCACGCACAAAACAGGCGACCACCATGATTCCCGTCACGATCCTGACCGGCTTCCTCGGCAGCGGTAAAACCACACTGCTCAAGCGCATCCTGAACGAAAAGCACGGCATGAAGATCGCCGTGATCGAGAACGAGTTCGGCGAAGAGAACATCGATAACGAGATCCTCGTGCAGGACAGCAACGAGCAGATCATCCAGATGAGCAACGGCTGCATCTGCTGCACGATCCGCGGCGACCTGGCACGCGTGCTCAGCGATCTGGCCGCGAAAAAGCGCGCCGGCGAACTGGATTTCGAACGCGTCGTGATCGAAACCACGGGTCTCGCGAACCCCGGCCCGGTGGCGCAGACGTTCTTCATGGACAACGAGATCGCCGACGAATTCCTGCTCGACGCGATCATCACGCTGGTCGACGCGAAGCACGCGAATCACCAGCTGGATGAGCACGAAGTGGTGCAGCGCCAGGTCGGCTTTGCGGACCGTCTGTTCGTTACCAAGTCGGACCTCGTGGATGAAGCCGCCCTCGACGACCTGCGCCATCGCCTGCTGCACATGAATCCGCGCGCGGCGATCAAGGTGGTGAATTTCGGTGACGCCGATATCAAGGAAATCTTCGATCTGCGCGGTTTCAACCTGAATTCCAAGCTCGAAATCGATCCGGACTTCCTCGCCGAAGACGAGCACGCGCACGACCACGCCCATGATCATGACCATGGGCACGATCACGATCATGCGAATTGCGACCACGATCATGGCCACTGCGATCACGAAGGCCACGACCACGGCCACGCGCACCATCACCATGCGCATCACGACGACAAGATCAAATCGTTCGTGTTCCGCAGCGACCGGCCGTTCGATCCGAACAAGCTCGAAGACTTCCTCGGCGGCATTCTGCAGATCTACGGCGAGCGCCTGCTGCGTTACAAGGGCGTGCTGTATATGAAGGGGGTCGACCGCAAAGTGGTTTTCCAGGGCGTCCATCAGATGATGGGCAGCGATCTGGCCGCCAAATGGCAACCGGTCGAGAAGAAGAACAGCAAGATGGTGTTCATCGGCATCGAACTGCCTCAAGACCTGATCGAGGACGGCCTGAGCGCCTGCCTGGCCTGAACGGCGGGGAAGCGCCCGAAAAGCCAGCGTCAGGCGCGGGAAAAGCACTGAAACGAGCCGGGAACGCGAAATGCTGCCGGCTCGACAAGTCCCGAATCCGACTGAAGCCGACCCGAGAGCACGACACGTGTGAAAAACGCGTGAAAACCCCTGTTGCAGGAATCGTGCAAGCCCATCGCTTTTTAGCCGTTCGCGCGTTATATTTTCGGGATATTGGCGTGCCGCCCCTCGTAATAATCCCGGTTGCGGCGGCGGATTGTGATTCAGTTACAATACGTGCCCACTGGAGAATGAGAACGATTGCCCGGTCAGCGCGTATCCCGCGCCGGGCCTGACACGGCGCCGGAAAATCTAATCCGGGGAGTAGCACGCCGACAAGCTGGCTGGTCCACCGCCTCGAAAGGCGCGCCGCCGGTAAGCAATGCCTCAGGAGCATTTGAAAATCGTTTCCAGAGGAGTTCGGCCCCGCATCGACGTCTCGTCGCCTGGCGCCTTGGCGTCCGGCGTTTAGACGCCCCGCGCTTCGGCGTCACGACAGCCCACCGTCCGTGTTCGCCGGCGCTCATTGAGCGTTTTGAGGCGCCTTTGCGGGCAACACGAGAGTGCGGGCAACATGTACGAGTTTTGCCTCACATTGAAGAAGCAAGCCAGATGACGACGAAACGACTCTTGACCGAAGCCGAAATCCTGAAGATGAGCGACAAGGATTACATGAATGAGGATCAGCTCGCTTTCTTCAAGAACAAGCTCGAACAGCTGCAGGCGGACATTCTCCGCAATGCTGGCCAGACGACCGAAAACCTGCGCGAAACCGTGATCGTGCCGGACCCGGCCGACCGCGCAACGATCGAGGAAGAGCATGCGCTGGAACTGCGCACGCGCGACCGCGAACGCAAGCTGCTGAAGAAGGTGCAGCAATCGATCGCGCGCATCGAATCGGGCGAGTACGGCTGGTGCGAAGAAACCGGCGAGCCGATTGGCATTCCGCGTATGCTGGCCCGGCCCACGGCAACCCTGTCGCTCGAAGCGCAGGAACGCCGCGAACTGCGCCAGAAGCTGTTCGGCGACTGAACGTCTGCGGCGCGGCTACCGCGCGCCCTGATACGCTGCTTCGTTGAGAGGCGCACGGTGAACTGTGCGCCTTTTTCTTTGCGTGGGCCGAGCCTTGAGCCAGCCGCGCCATGCCTTGATCCGCCTGTCGTCCGGCTGCCGGAAGCTTTTACCGCTCTGTGCCCCAGCCTCGCTGCGAGGCCCGTCACTTTTCTGCCCGGCCGTCCGATCTCCGCGCCGTACCCCATCTCTGCCGCTTTTTTCCGGCGTATTTCCGCCCTTAGCCATCCGGCTGGCTCTTGATATGACGGCGCAAGCCCTAAAATAAACCGGACATGCGTTGCACGAGCACGCGCGGGCCGCTTTCTGGCGGCTATACGCTGCGGTTCGCCGCCCAACGCATCGGCACGCTGGCGCACAAGCGCCTCCGCGTCCTACCCGTTTTGCAAAAGGAATGCATATGGAGCAATTTCACGGCACGACGATCGTCTCCGTGCGTCGCGGCGACAAGGTCGCCCTCGGCGGCGACGGCCAGGTCACACTAGGCAATATCGTCATGAAGGGCGGTGCCAAAAAAGTCCGGCGCATCTATAACGGCCAGGTGCTGGTCGGTTTCGCCGGCGGCACCGCCGATGCCTTTTCGCTACTCGACCGCTTCGAAGCCAAGCTCGAAAAACATCAGGGCAATCTGACCCGCTCGGCCGTCGAGCTGGCGAAAGACTGGCGCACCGACCGCATGCTGCGCCGGCTCGAAGCCATGCTGATCGCCGCCGACGCGCACACCACCCTTGTCATCACCGGCAACGGCGACGTCCTCGATCCGGAAGGCGGCATCTGCGCGATCGGCTCGGGCGGCTCCTACGCGCAGGCGGCGGCCAAGGCGCTAGCGGATAACACCGAGTTGTCGCCGCGCGAGATCGTCGAAAAGTCCCTGCAGATTGCCGGCGACATGTGCATCTACACGAATCACAACCGCGTTATCGAGACGATCGAGTAAGGACACACGATGAGCACCATGACCCCTGCCGAGATCGTCTCGGAACTCGACAAGCACATCATCGGCCAAGGCCGCGCCAAGAAAGCGGTCGCGGTGGCGCTGCGCAACCGCTGGCGCCGTCAGCAGGTGGGCGACCCACTGCGCCAGGAAATCACGCCGAAGAACATTCTGATGATCGGACCGACAGGCGTCGGCAAGACGGAAATCGCCCGGCGTCTGGCCAAGCTGGCCGACGCCCCGTTCATCAAGATCGAGGCCACCAAGTTCACCGAAGTGGGCTACGTGGGCCGCGATGTGGACAGCATCGTGCGCGACCTGATCGAAATCTCGGTCAAACAGACCCGCGAAACCGAAATGCGCAAGGTGCGCACCAAGGCTGGAGATCAGGCGGAAGACCGCATTCTCGACATTCTTTTGCCGAGCGCGCGGCCGGTTGGGTTCGGCGCCAGCGATACCACGGACGAAGGTAGCACCACCCGTCAGACGTTCCGCAAGCGTCTGCGCGAAGGCCAGTTGGACGACAAGGAAATCGAGCTTGACGTCGAACTGCCGCAGGCGGGCATGGACATCATGGGGCCGCCGGGCATGGAGGACATGACCGAGCAGATCCGTTCGATGTTCGCCAATCTCGGTGGCGGCAAGAAGACGCGCCGCAAGCTGAAGGTGAAGGAAGCGTTGAAGGTGCTGACGGATGAAGAAGCGTCCAAGATGCTCAACGACGAGGAAGTGAAAACCAAGGCCGTGCAGAACGTCGAGCAGAACGGCATTGTCTTTCTCGACGAGATCGACAAGATCGCCTCGCGCAGCGAAGCGGGCGGCGCTGAAGTATCGCGTCAGGGCGTGCAGCGCGATCTGCTGCCGCTCGTCGAAGGCACGACGATCAACACCAAGTACGGCATGGTGAAGACCGATCACATCCTGTTCATCGCGAGCGGTGCGTTCCATCTCGCGAAGCCGAGCGATCTGATCCCGGAACTGCAGGGCCGTTTTCCGATTCGCGTCGAACTGGATTCGCTGTCGGTGAATGACTTCGAATCGATTCTGGTGTCGACGGACGCGAGCCTCGTGAAGCAATACCAGGCACTGCTCGCGACCGAAGACGTGCGCCTCGACTTCGCCGACGACGGTATTCGCCGCCTCGCGGAAATCGCCTTTTCGGTGAACGAGAAGACCGAGAATATCGGCGCGCGCCGGCTTTACACGGTGATCGAAAAGCTGCTCGAAGAGGTGTCGTTTGCTGCCGGTAACCATGCCGGCACGGACGTCAGGATCGATGCGGCATACGTGGACCGCGCGCTGAACGAAGTCGCGGACGACGAAGATTTGTCGCGATATGTGCTTTAACAACGGCACGCGGTTCGCCGTCAGCGGTGCAGTCCGCCGCTGACGCCGTCGAAACGGTTGAAACCGCTGAAACAAGACGCAAGCAGCAAGAAAAACGGGCGGCCTCGCAAGAGACCGCCCGTCTTTTATTGAAGCTCAACCGCCTCCCGGCGACACATCGACCGTGGCGCGCAGCGTCCGCCGGCGCGCTCGCTCTTACTGCTTCACCGGCCGCTTCGCCAGCTTGCGTTGCAACGTCCGCCGGTGCATGTTCAACGCCCGCGCCGTCGCGGAGATATTGCCGCCGTTCTCCGCCAGCACGCGCTGAATATGTTCCCATTCGAGGCGTGCCACCGAAAGCGGCGTGGGATGCTCGATCGCCGCGTCCGCCTGCAGCGCGCTTGCTTCGGTTTGCAGTGCCGAGAGAATCGTCTCCACGTTGGCAGGCTTGGCCAGATAGTTGTCGGCACCGTCCTTCACCGCCTGCACGGCCGTCGCAATGCTCGCGTAACCGGTCAGCACCAGCATCCGCGCGTCCGGTTGCAATTCGCGCAACGGCGCTACCAGTGTCAGGCCCGAATCGTGGCCCAGGTGCAAATCCACCGTGATCTGTCCGAACTTCTGCTGGTTCGCGAGCTTGATCGCCTCGTCCGCGTTGTGCGCTTCGGCCACCGTGTAGCCGCGCCGCGTCAGACCGCGCGCGAGGATGCCGGAGAACACTTCGTCGTCGTCGATCACCAGAAAATTCATGTCGCTCATGCCTGTTTCTCCGTATTGGATGGCACGGTGCCTGTGCGGCCCGCGCCGGAAGATTGTCGACCCGCCACCGGCAAGCGCAACACCGCGCGGGTGCCGCGCGGCCTGGCCTCGCGGGCGTCGGTCAGCTCGATCGATCCGCCGAGCCGGGCCGCCGCCGAAAACGCCAGATACAGCCCCACGCCGTGACCACCCTGGGTGCTGTCGACGGGCATCGTGCCAAGCGAGCCGCGCAACGATGCCGGTATGCCGGGCCCTGCGTCGCAAACTTCAAACTGGATACGATCGCCCGGCAGCGACAGCGTCGCGGTCAGCGTCACGTGATCGCTGCTGGCGCGCGCCGCATTGTCCAGCAGGATCGTGAGAATCTGGCTGACCGCGACCGTATCGTCAAGGTTCAGTTCGGCGGGCGGCGTGCCAAGTTGCTCGAACTTGACGTGCGGATGGCGCAGACGCCACTGCTGCGCGAACGACTCGAGCCACTCGCCAACGGGTTGCCGGCTCGCCGGCGCCGAGGCGCGCGAGCGCAGCCGCGCAAGCGCCGAGGTACACAGTGTCATCTGCTGTTCGAGCAGGTCCAGATCAGCGGTGTAAGGGGCGAGGCCCTTGTCGGTACGCGCCGCGTCGCGCAGTTCCTCGGAGAGCATCGCGATGGTCGATAGCGGTGTGCCGATCTCATGCGCGACGGTCGCCGCCTGCACGCCGAGGGCCACCGCGCGTTCGTCCCGCAAGAGGCGCTGCTGGGCGTCGCCGAGTGCCGCGTCACGTTGCCGCAGTGCGCGCGACATGCGTGCGACGAACCATGCAATCAGGCCCACGCTCACCGTGAAGTTCACCCACATGCCCGCCCGGTAGTAGTCGAACAGATTGGCGGGATTGTCGAGATTCAGCGGCACCGAATCGAAACCGAGCACGGCGTAGCAAGCCACCGCAAATGCCGCGAGCCACAGCATCAGATGCCATGGCAACACCGCCGCCGCGATCGCGAGCGAGGGCAGGTAAAGCGAGACGAACGGATTGGTCGTGCCGCCCGACAGAAAGAGCAACGCGGACAATGAACCGAGATCGACCCATAGCTGGCCGAACAGTTCGAGATTGGATTCGGGCCGCTGACGCGAGACGCGCCACCAGGTCAGCGCGTTGAAGGCCACTTCGAGGCTGACCACAAGCAGCATGGCCGGCAGAGGCAGATGCACGCCCACGAAGATCTGCACGACAGCAATGGTCACCAGTTGGCCGATGATCGCAAGACTGCGCAGCCAGAACAGATGTCCCAGGTTGACCCGGCCGGTAATGGTTATACGATGCATAACGCCAGTTTACCTGTTGGGAGTTGTCCGACACACTGTGTTGAGCGTGGACATTACCATTGAGCGTTTGATCGCAATCGCGCTCTCGCCTGGAACAGACTCATGCCGCTTACGATTTCCGCCCCCGGCCACCCTGCGTGGGTCGCCTTCCTGATTTTCCTTCAGCGCGCCGCGGCGGCGCAGCAAAACGGCGAGGCCGAAGCCCAGGCCATCTGGCTTGAAGCCGCCACACTGCTGCAGCCCGTCGAACACGACACGCTTGCAAACATCACTGGCGCGCTGCTGGAACAAAACCGCCACGACGACGCCATCGCATTCGCCGCCATTATTGCGCAACTGCGTCCCGACGATGCCGCTGCCAGCTTCCGCTTAGGCTACGCGCTGCAGCTCGCCGACCGCCACGCCGAGGCGCTTGTGCCGTACCGCCGCGCCCTCACTCTCGAACCGGACTTTCCCCAACTGCGCACGAATCTGGCGGGCGCAATCGCGCTCACCGGCGGCGATGTGACCGAACAGGTCACGTTGCTGGAAAGTGCGGTCGCAGCCGACCCGCTCGACAGCAACGCCTGGATCAATCTCACCCAGTCGAGCCGCTTCGCGATGGATCTGCCACGCGCGCTGCAAGCAGGCGCTCGCGCGGTCGAACTGGCGCCCCACAACTCGTTGGCGCTGAACAACTATGCGCTGGCACTCAAGGAAGCGCAACGCTGGGACGACGCCGTTCGTTTCGCGCAGGCCGCCTGCGAACTCGCGCCCGGCGACCCGGCGATGCGTTCGAATCTGGCGTTGCTGCATCTGGTGCATGGCAACTACGCGCAGGGCTGGCCCGCTCACGAAGCGCGCTGGCAAGGTTCGAAGGAACTTGACGGCAACCGTCCGGCGATGCCGGCGCCGCAGTGGCAGGGCGAGCCGCTTATGGGCAAGACACTGCTGGTGTGGGGCGAACAGGGCATGGGCGATCTGCTGCAATGCTGCAGGTTCATCCCGCTGCTGGCGGCGCATGTGCATGCGCAAGGCGGCCGCGTCGTGTGGAATTCGTTCCCGCAGATGGGAGCGCTGCTGGTACGGAGCCTGGGTAGCCACGTGGACGGGTACTCGGCGGGTGGTGGCATCGAGACACTGCCCGCATTCGACTATGAGATACCGTTGATGAGCGTACCGCTCGTGCTCGGCACGCTCGGCGATACCCTTCCCAACGCGGTCCCGTATCTGCAAGCGGACGCCGCAGCCAGCGCAACCTGGCGCCAGCGGCTCGCCGGAGAAAAGCGGCTTAAGGTCGGACTGGCGTGGACCGGCAGCCTCAACCATCAGCGCAATCCGTTCCGGGCGGTGGGCTGGCAGCGCTACGCGTCGGCCTTTGCCGGTATCGACGGCGTCGCGTTCTATTCGTTGCAGCATGGCGCCACAGCAGATGTTGCCGCCGCGCAGTCAGCCGGGCTGCCCATGGCCGACTACACCGCCGAGCTGAAAAGTTTCGACGACACCGCGGCCTTCGTCAGCGCGCTCGATCTGGTGATTACGGTGTGCACGTCGGTCGCGCATCTGAGCGGGGCAATCGGGCAGCGCACGTGGGTGCTGCTCGACACCAATCCACACTGGACGTGGCTGCTCGAACGGCGCGATAACCCGTGGTATCCAACCGCCACGCTGTACCGGCAACGGCAGTTCGCCGACTGGGATCCGGTGCTGGAAGAAGTAGCGCGGGACCTCGGCACGCTAGCCGGCCAGCGGTAACGACGCAGCGGGCGCGCCGCGCCCCTCACACTTCTTCGCCACCCCGAACGCCGGCGGCCTGCACGCGGGCAATATCCGCCGCGAGGCACTCCGGACATAAACACCGGCTGCCCGGATCGAGCCGTTCGGCGGGCAACGCCGGCATCGATTTGCACCAGCAGTCGAACGGCTGGCCGTGCATTGCACAATCGAACACGCTGCGGCAGCGTGGGCAACGGGCACTCTGCGCATGGACCTGGGAAGCGGGCTGTTTCATGGCGACCCAATGAAGTACCGGACATCCGGTCAGGAAATGATGCCACGTCCGGCAAGCCACCTGAAGGCCCCTGCCTCGAGGTTGCGTCCACAAAGCGGGATTTCGACGGAATTACCCTCGCAAACGGCGTCGAAAACGGCGCATGAGTGGCGTGCGCGCAACGTCGATTGCGCACTGCGAAACCCCGGCGGGGCCGGCCGCCAGAAGACGTATGGAAAACCCTGTTGCAGCGCGCCAGTCCTGTACAATTCGCCGTGTTTCAACTGATCCGTGCCGAGCCCTGCCGCCATGTCCGAAATTCCCGACCTCTCGCAGATCGCCCCCACCCTGAAGGCTGAAATCCTGGCCGAGGCGCTGCCTTACATCAAGCAGTATCACGGCAAGACCGTGGTGATCAAATACGGCGGCAACGCGATGACCGAGGAGCGCCTCAAGCAAGGCTTCGCGCGCGACGTCATTCTGCTGAAACTGGTCGGTATCAACCCGGTCATCGTGCACGGCGGCGGCCCGCAGATCGATCAGGCGCTCAAGAAGATCGGCAAGCAGGGCACCTTCATCCAGGGCATGCGCGTCACTGACGAAGAGACGATGGAAGTCGTCGAATGGGTGCTCGGCGGCGAAGTCCAGCAGGACATCGTCACGCTGATCAATCACTTCGGCGGCCAGGCTGTGGGCCTGACCGGCAAAGACGGCGGCCTGATCCATGCGCGCAAGATGCTGATGCCGGATCGCGACAATCCCGGCCAGTATGTCGACATCGGCCAGGTCGGCGAAGTCGAGGCCATCAATCCGGCGGTCGTGAAAGCGCTGCAGGACGACGCGTTCATCCCGGTGATCTCGCCGATCGGCTTCGGCGAAGACGGCCTGTCGTACAACATCAACGCGGATCTGGTTGCGGGCAAACTGGCGGTGGTGCTGAACGCCGAGAAGCTCGTCATGATGACCAACATCCCCGGCGTGATGGACAAGGAAGGCAATCTGCTCACCGATCTGTCGGCACGCGAAATCGATTCGCTGTTCGAAGACGGCACGATCTCCGGCGGCATGCTGCCGAAGATCTCCTCCGCGCTCGACGCAGCAAAGAGCGGCGTGCGCTCGGTGCACATCATCGACGGCCGTATCGAACACTCGGTGCTGCTCGAAATCCTGACCGAGCAGCCGTTCGGTACGATGATCCGCTCGCACTGAGCATGTCTGGATATGCAGCGCGTCCCGTCGATGCGCTGCATATTTCACCTGCCGTTTCCCTTCGCCTTGCTGCGGCAGTTTCCGCGTCGTCCTCCGCATCAGTTTCAGCATCAAGCGCCCGGCCAATCGTCCGCCGTGGCACGCCACCCTTCCCTTTTTCTCCCGGCGCACGCATGATGGACCGCAGGCACCCGCTCGTTCATTTCATACGGCGCCGGCAAGAGCCCGGTCCGGTTTTCCCTCACCATGCGCACCTTCCCGTCCAGACACGCTAAACGCCGCCGGCCTCACATCGCAGGCGGCAGCCCGGTATGGCTGTTCGATCTCGACAACACGCTGCACCACGCATCGCATGCCATCTTTCCAGAGATCAACCGGGGCATGACGCAGTACATCATTGATTCGCTGCAAGTGGAACGCGACGAAGCCGACCGCCTGCGCAGGCTCTACACAGACCGTTACGGCGCGACACTGCTGGGCCTCGCCCGCCACCATCCGGTCGACGTGCACGATTTTCTGAAGGTCGTGCATACGTTCGCCGATCTGCCTTCGATGGTGCGCAGCGAACGCGGCCTGGCGCGTCTCGTTGCCGCCTTGCCGGGCCGCAAGATCGTGCTGACCAATGCCCCGGAAGCCTACGCGCATGCGGTGCTGGCCGAGCTGCGGATAGAGCGGCTGTTCGAGCGCGTGATCGCCATCGAGCACATGCGCGATCGTCGCGGCTGGCGCGCCAAGCCTGACGCGAGCATGCTGCGCCGGGCGATGCGCGACGCCCACGTGCCGCTCGCCGACGCCATCCTCGTCGAAGACACGCGCTCGCATCTGAAGAACTATCGCCGGCTGGGGATCCGCACTGTGTGGATCGTCGGCCACCTGCCCAACAAGGTGCGCGCGGACGGCGTACCAGGCCTGCTGCCCGGTACTGGCCGACCGCACTATGTCGACCGCCGGATTCGTTCGTTAAAATCGCTGAGATTGGGCACCCGCTCAGTGCGCCTGAAGGAACGACAGACATGCAACCGGATCACAAGCATGACGAGGCCGTAACCGAAGACCCGCCAGCCACGGGCAGTACCCGCGCGGCCCGCCTGAAACCGGGCGAGCGCCGCGTGCATATCCTGCAGACGCTTGCCACCATGCTGGAGGCGCCGAAGAACGAAAAGATCACCACGGCGGCGCTGGCCGCGCGGCTGGGCGTCTCGGAAGCCGCGTTGTACCGGCATTTCGCCAGCAAGGCGCAAATGTTCGAAGCACTGATCGAATTCATCGAACAGTCGATCTTCGGACTCATCAACCAGATCGCGACGAAAGAGCCCAATGGCGTGCTGCAGGCCCGTACGATCGCGTTGATGCTGCTCAACTTTTCCGCGAAGAATCCTGGGATGACGCGCGTGCTGACATGCGAAGCGCTGGTGGGCGAGCACGAACGGCTGACCGAGCGCGTCAACCAGTTGCTCGAACGCGTCGAGGCCTCGCTCAAGCAATGCCTGCGGCTCGGCCTGATGGACGCCAACTCGCAGGCCAACGGTAACGCCTCCGCCCAGGGCACCGCCGTGCCGCTGCCGGAGGACTACGATCCAGCCGTGCGGGCCAACCTGCTGCTTAGCTACATCGTCGGACGCTGGCACCGGTATGTGCGAGGCGGCTTCGCACGCAATCCGGCTGAGCAGGCCGACGCCCAGTTGAGATTGATTCTTCAGTAGTCCGCTGGAATCGCGGGCGTTGCGGATCAAGACTGCCGCTCGCCGCGATCTGGTTTTGGTGCTTCCGCCATGGTTCACGCATCCAGACGCAACTCGCGCCGGGCGACGCCCGCGCGGCATCGGCGCCGCTGCCGCGCGGAATTTTCCGCTATACTTTGCGCTAATTGCTTTGACTGACGCGCCGATTTGCTGACTCGATTGCGGGCGCGCGAACCTGCTGGAATTCCATCCGGCGGTTCACTATAAATGCGGCTAAAGAGGTCGTCAGCCGCGCACATTGTCCTTCTCCGTGCCTTGCCGACACCCATTTAGCCGCCCTGTTGAAGGCGGAATGAATGGATTCAATCGGTATCGTCGCTCCCCAGAAAATGCATTTCTCCGAGCCGCTGCTCATGCAGAACGGCCGCTCGTTAGCCGGTTTCGACCTGATGGTGGAAACCTACGGCACGCTCAACGCCGCGCGCAGTAATGCCGTGCTCGTCTGCCACGCGCTCAACGCTTCGCACCACGTGGCGGGCGTCTATGCGGATGACCCGAAAAACGTCGGCTGGTGGGACAACATGGTCGGTCCGGGCAAGCCGCTCGACACGAACCGGTTCTTCGTAATCGGCGTGAACAATCTCGGCTCGTGCTTCGGCTCGACCGGCCCGATGAGCCTCAACCCGGCGACCGGTGAGCCGTACGGCGCGAGCTTTCCTGTGGTGACCGTGGAAGACTGGGTGAATGCGCAGACGCGCGTCGCCGACAGCTTCGGCATCGAGCGTTTCGCAGCGGTGATGGGCGGCAGCCTCGGCGGCATGCAGGCGCTCGCGTGGAGCATGATGTATCCGGAGCGCGTGGGCCATTGCATTGTGGTGGCGTCCACGCCGAAGCTCTCCGCGCAGAACATTGCGTTCAACGAAGTGGCGCGTTCCGCGATCCTCTCGGACCCCGACTTCCACGGCGGCAACTACTACGCGCACAACGTTAAGCCGAAGCGCGGACTACGCGTGGCGCGCATGATCGGTCATATCACCTATCTGTCGGACGATGACATGGCCGAGAAATTCGGCCGCTCGCTGCGACGGGCGGAGGGTGCCCTCGACGCGTACAACTTCAATTTCGACGTCGAATTCGAAGTGGAGTCGTATCTGCGCTATCAGGGCGACAAATTCGCCGACTACTTCGACGCCAACACCTATCTGTTGATCACGCGCGCGCTCGACTACTTCGATCCGGCCAAGGCCTTCGAGGGCGATCTGACCAAGGCCGTTGCGCATACGACGGCGAAATACCTGATCGCCAGTTTCACGACCGACTGGCGTTTCGCGCCGGCGCGCTCGCGCGAACTGGTGAAGGCACTGCTCGATCACAAACGCACGGTGACGTACGCAGAAATCGACGCGCCGCACGGCCACGACGCATTCCTGCTCGACGACGCCCGCTATCACA
The DNA here is from genome assembly GCF_050436285.1 of Paraburkholderia sp. GAS82. Classification (NCBI taxonomy): domain Bacteria; kingdom Pseudomonadati; phylum Pseudomonadota; class Betaproteobacteria; order Burkholderiales; family Burkholderiaceae; genus Paraburkholderia; species Paraburkholderia sp. GAS82. The sequence continues at coordinate 243,188 of NZ_JBNDLX010000003.1, read as the reverse complement.
ACCTGATGCGCGCCTATTACGAACGTATTGCCAACGAGGTGAACGCATGAACCAGCGCGCTCTCGATTATCTTGCGCTGCGCCCCGACTTCCGCGCCATCGCCCGGTGGGTTGAACCGCGCGCGACGGTGCTCGATCTGGGTTGCGGCGACGGCTCGCTGCTGTCGACGCTCACCGAGGAGCTCGAAGTCTCCGGTTACGGCATCGAGATCAACGACGCCGGCGTGCTCGCCGCCACCCAGAACGGCGTCAACGTGATCCAGCAGAATCTGGAAGACGGTCTGCGGCTCTTCGAAGACGGCAGTTTCGACTTCGCGATCCTGTCGCAGACGCTGCAGACCATCCATCAGACCGCTGCGATCCTGCGCGAGACGGTGCGGGTCGGCAAGGAATGCATCGTATCGTTCCCGAATTTCGGCTACTGGGCACACCGCATTTCGGTGTTGCGCGGACGCATGCCGGTATCGAAATCGCTGCCTTTCCAGTGGCACAACACCCCGAACGTGCGGGTGCTGACGATCAAGGATTTCGAGGCGCTGGCGCCCGAGGTCGGTATCGAAATACTCGACCGGGTCGTGCTGCACGGCGGCCAGGTGGTGCGGTGGGGGGCGAACTGGCGTGGTAGTCTTGCGGTCTATCGCGTCAAGAAAAGCTAACGTCACTCACCCAAATGTCGAACCCGCCGCACGAGGCGCCCGCACTTACCGCTCACGTCGAACACACCGGCTGGCGCGCGTTTCTCAACACGCACATGCTGATCTGCGTCTTTCTCGGCTTTACGTCGGGATTGCCGCTGTTCACGCTCGTCTATCTGGTGCAGGCGTGGTTGCGCTCCGAAGGCGTCAATCTGAAGGAAATCGGCCTGTTTGCGCTGATCCAGTTTCCCTACACATGGAAATTTGTCTGGGCACCGCTGATGGACCGTTACGTGCCGCGCCTGCCCGGCTGGCGGCCGGGCAGGCGGCGCGGCTGGATGCTGGTCACGCAGATTCTGGTGGCCGGCGCGATCGCCACGCTCGGCTTCGTGTCGCCGCGCGATTCGATCTGGACGGTCGCCGCGCTCACCGCACTGGTGGCGCTTTTCGGCGCGAGCCAGGATATCTCCATTGATGCCTACCGGCGCGAGTTGCTCACCGATACCGAGCAGGGTCTCGGCAACGCGGTTCACGTCAACGCTTACAAGATTGCCGCGCTGGTGCCGGGCTCGCTCGCATTGATCCTGTCCGACCATTTGCCATGGACTACTGTGTTCATTGTCACGGCCGCATTCATGGTGCCGGGCATGATCATGACGCTCGTCGTGCGCGAGCCGGAAGTGCACGGTGCGCCGCCGAAGAACCTGCGTGAAGCGATCATCGAGCCGTTTCGCGAATTCATCCTGCGCGACGGCTGGCGCGGGGCGCTGTTCGTGCTCGGCTTTATCTTTCTGTACAAGCTCGGCGATACGATGGCGACCAATCTGTCGACCTCGTTCTTTCTGGATATCGGCTACTCGCGCACGCAGATTGGCGTGATCGCCAAGACCACCGCGTTCGGTGCGAGCCTTGCGGGTGGGATCGTCGGCGGGATCTGGATGATGCGCATTGGCATCGGCCGCGGGCTGTGGGTGTTCGGCGTTCTGCAGATGGTGTCGACGCTTGGCTTCGCATGGCTCGCGCATCTTGGGCCGGCGTCGCCTGGACTTACGGCCATCTACGATTTCGCTGTCTTCACGAGCCAGGGTGTGACGAAGCTGCTGTCCGTGTTTGGTGTGGATTGGGCCGTGCAGCTCGATCCGCGCTCGGTTGCGCTGGCGCTCGTCTACGGTCTCGAGACGTTTGCCACTGGTTTGACCATGGCGGCATTTACGGCTTACATCGCCAGTACGACAGATCCGCGTTACACCGCTACCCAGTTCGCACTCTTTACCAGTCTCGCGTCGGTGCCGCGCACGCTGGCGTCGGCGGCGAGCGGGTATGTGGTTGCACAGATAGGCTGGTTCGACTACTTCCTTGCCTGCACCGCACTGGCGCTGCCGGGCATGCTGCTGTTGCTGCGTATCGCGCCCTGGAGGCTGAGGTCGTGAGCGGGTTCGCGTCAAGGCAAGCGGCCGCCTCGGGAGCGATTGCGGCCATCGTACGTCGTGCATTGCCTGACGTGCGTGCGCCACATGTGCCACATGTGCCACATGTGCCACATGCGTTACCTGCTCGGCCTACGTTACCTGCAAAGGACGCGCCGCTGGTCGTGCGCGCGGCACGCGCGGCGCTTGTGCTGTTCTGCACAGGCGGCATGCTTGCAACGTCGTGGAGCGCCTACGCGGTTGCAACGCCTGCCGTGGCGGCCAGCAGTGCCGCCGCGCCGGCCAGCGCACCCGCCACCAGATCGGCGTCGAGCGCACCGGCTCCAGAGGGCCCGGCTTCGACCGCTGCCACTCCCGCAGAAGGCGCCAGCAACCCCAGCCCGGGCACCAGCAGCGCAGCCAGTGCCGCGCACGCGCCCTCGGCTACGTCGTCGGCGTCGGCGACGTCTTCAGCACCCGCGTCCGCATCAGCCGCCTCGCCTACGCCCCCGGCAACCGCGAAGCAACCAGCGCACCCCGCCAGCGCCGCTACCACCGACAACCGGCCGCCGCCCTACACCCCACCGCCGCAGCAACTGCGCTTCGGCAGCTACGCGGTGTTCCGCAACCTGATTCCGTCGCCGCAACTGGAAGCCCAGGCCGCTGACGAGTTCCAGCAGATCGTCTACGGCGCACAGCACGCCGATCGCCTCTACCCGGACACCGACCCGCGTGTGATCCGCGTGCAGACCATTCTCGACAAGCTGATTCCCTATTCGTTGAAGTGGAATGACCGGGCAAAGAACTGGAAGTGGCAGATCGCGATAGTGCGCTCGCCCGACATCCGCATGTACTGTCTGCCGGGCGGCAAGATCGTGATCTACAGCGGCATCCTCGATCGCGCACGCCTGAACGATAACGAACTCGGCATGCTGCTGGGCCACGAAATCGCGCACGCCCTGCGCGAGCATGCGCGGGAGCGCCTGGGCGAGCAGCAGGCGGCGCAGCTCGATTCGTCCGGTACGATTCCGCAGCTATTCGGGCTGGCCGATCTGGGCGCCCCGGTGCTGGGCATCGGCTCGCAACTGGTCGAGATGAAATACACGCCCACCGATGAAACCGAAGCCGACGTGATCGGCAGCGACATCGCCTCACGCGCCGGTTACGATCCGCGCGCCGCGATCACGCTGTGGGACAAGCTGGCCGTGGCGACGCACAGCAGTCGCAATCAGGGCTATATCTACGTGCACCCGTACTCGCCTGCACGCCGCGCGGATCTCATGAAGCGCCTGCCGGACATGCTGCCGCTCTACGCAAAAGCGATCGGCAAGACGGTCGATGAACTGCCCGACTATGCGGGCATCGGCCGTCCGCGCCGCGTGCCGGTTCGCGGCGACTGAACGTTCGCGACCTAAGCCAGAAACGCGCTTACTTCTTCGGCTTCGTCAGCTTGTGGTCGTAGTCGACCGTCAGCGGCGCGTGATCGCTAAACTTGATGTCGCGGAACACGTCCGTTCGCTTCGCCTTCGCGGCAATGCCCGCCGTGGCGATCTGATAATCGATCCGCCACCCCACGTTCTTCGCATACGCCTGACCGCGATTGCTCCACCACGTGTACTGCTCTGGCCGCTGATCGAGCGTGCGAAACACGTCGACGTAACCCACTTCATCGAACAGCTTTGTCAGCCACTCGCGTTCTTCCGGCAGGCAACCTGAGTTCTTCTGGTTGCTCTTCCAGTTCTTGATGTCGATTTCCTTGTGGACGATGTTCACGTCGCCGCACACGATCACTTCGCGCTCCTTACCCAGTTCCGCGAGGTGCGGCATGAACTCGTCCATGAAGCGGAACTTGGCCTGCTGACGATCCTCGCCGCTCGACCCCGATGGCACATACACCGAGACAACGGAGAGTTTGCCGAAGCGCAGTTCAACATAGCGTCCTTCGGGATCGAACTCCTCACTGCCAAAGCCGATCACCACTTCATCCGGCTCGTGACGCGTGTACACACCGGCGCCGCTGTAGCCCTTCTTCACCGCATGCTGAAAGTAGCCGGTGAAGTTGTGCGGGGCGAGAAACTCGGGGGTCATGTCGTCCTGCGAGCACTTGATTTCCTGCACGCACAGCACGTCCGCTTTCTGCTCACCGAACCATTCGAAAAAGCCCTTCTTCGCCGCAGAACGGATGCCGTTCAGGTTGGCGGTAATCACACGCAACATGTCGTTCCTTTATTGTCGATTCGTTGTCGAGGCTTGCTTAGCCTGTTTATCTTGCTGGTCAGGCAGAGCGGGAGGCCGAAGCCTGCGCGGCTCTCATTCCACTTTCACGCCCTTGAGCGATTCCTTCGCGGGCGGGTACTCGAGCTTCAATCCTTCGAGGGTGCGCAGCAGCAATTCCGCGACCATCACGTTGCGATGCGTCTTCGAATCGGCGGGGATGATGTACCACGGCGCGTAAGGCGTCGAGGTGGCCGAGAGGGCATCGTGATACGCCGTCTGATACTGGTCCCACTGCTTGCGCGCTTCCAGATCCGAGACGTCGAATTTCCAGTGCTTGGTGGGATCGTCGATGCGCGCCTGCAAACGCGAACGCTGCTCGTCCTTCGAGATGTGCAGCATGCATTTGATGATGGTCGTGCCGTTGTCGGCCAACAGCGCCTCGAAATCGCGGATGTGGCTGTAGCGCTTTTCGCAGGCCGCCTTGTTCAGTTGACCCAGCACGACCGGCACGAGCACATCTTCGTACTGACTGCGATTGAAGACGGTCAGTTCGCCGGCTGCGGGCGCCTGCGAGTGCACGCGCCAGAGGAAATCGTGCGCCAGTTCGTCAGGCGTCGGCGCCTTGAACGGCACGATGCGCAAGCCGAGCGGATCGACGTCGCGAAACACCCCGCGAACTGTGCCGTCCTTGCCGCTCGTGTCCATGCCCTGCAGCACCAGCAGCACGCGCTGCAGGCGCTGTGCATGCAGGCGCTCCTGCAACGCATCGAGCTTCGCGCCGATTTCTGCAAGGCGGTCGCGGTCACCGTCTTTCGACCCGGTTGAAAACGGCTTCGCGCCCGGATCGAAATCGGTGAGCGCGAATTTCGCAATCTTCTTGTCGTCGAAGTACGGCACGCGGAAATCGTCGAGTTCCGGCTTCTTCGCCATGCATTGTCTCCAGAGGCGCGTTCAAACGCGGCGCCAGCAAAAGGAAACGGGCCGCTGCCCCACTCTCGTCCGGCAACAGCCCGTTATGACCGAAGCCGCGCACCGATCCGACGACGCGCGCTCCGGCATGTGCATCCCATCGCTCAGGACAGCTTTTTCTTCAGCAGTTCGTTGACCTGCTGCGGATTCGCTTTGCCCTTGGTGGCCTTCATCGCCTGGCCGATCAGCGCATTGAACGCCTTTTCCTTGCCGGCGCGGAATTCCTCGACCGATTTCTGATTGGCCGCGAGCACCTCATCGATGATCGCTTCCAACTCGCCGGTGTCGGAGATCTGCTTGAGACCCTTTGCTTCGATGATGCGATCGGCAGCGGCTTCGTCGGTGGCCTTCTCGTCCCAGATCGCGATGAAAATTTCCTTCGCGATCTTGTTCGAGATCGTGCCGTCGGCAATGCGCTGCAGCAGCAAAGCGAGTTGCGCTGACGAGACCGGGCTGTCGGCGATGTCGAGACCTTCGCGGTTCAACAACGACGACACTTCGCCCATCATCCAGTTGGCTGCGACCTTCGCTTGCGCCGGGCCCACTTTCGCCACGACTGCTTCGTAATACGCAGCCATCGCCTTGCTCGAGGTCAGCACACCCGCGTCATACGGCGTCAAACCGTACTGTTCGACGATGCGCTGCTGGATCGCCACCGGCAGTTCCGGCATCTCGGCCTTCACGCGCTCCACCCACGCCGCATCAATGACCAAAGGCATCAAATCCGGATCTGGGAAATAGCGGTAATCGTGCGCATCTTCCTTGCTGCGCATCGAACGCGTTTCACGTTTGTCCGAATCGTAGAGACGCGTTTCCTGCACCACTGTGCCGCCGTCTTCGATCAGTTCGATCTGACGGCGCACTTCGTACTGGATCGCTTCTTCGAGGAAGCGGAACGAGTTCAGGTTCTTGATCTCGGCACGCGTGCCGAATTCCTTTTGCCCGACCGGTCGCACCGACACGTTCGCATCGCAGCGGAACGAACCTTCCTGCATGTTGCCGTCGCAGATACCAAGCCAGGTAACGAGCGTATGCAAGGTTTTCGCATAGGCGACCGCTTCGTCCGCGCTACGCATTTCCGGCTCGGTGACGATTTCGAGCAGCGGCGTGCCGGCGCGGTTCAGATCGATTCCGGTCATGCCTTCGAAGTCTTCATGCAGCGACTTGCCGGCATCTTCTTCGAGGTGAGCGCGCGTCAGGTTGATGGTCTTCTCGTACGCTTCCTTGCCGGCTTTCTCGTTCGCAGGCACCTGAATCGTGACCTGGCCGCCTTGCACCACAGGAATCTCGTACTGGCTGATCTGATAGCCCTTTGGCAGATCGGGGTAGAAGTAGTTCTTGCGCGCGAAGATGCTGCGCGGCGCGATTTTCGCGCCGATAGCGAGGCCAAGTTCAATCGCCCGCTGCACGGCACCGCGGTTCATCACCGGCAGCGTGCCCGGCAACGCGAGGTCGACGGGGCAAGCCTGCGTGTTGGGTTCCGCGCCGAACTGGGTGGCGGCGCCCGAGAAAATCTTCGAGACGGTCGACAGTTGCGTGTGCGTCTCGAGACCGATCACGACTTCCCATTGTTTGGTCATGTGTTCACACTCCTGCCGGTGCCTGGCGATGCCAGTCGGTCGCGCGCTGGAACGCATCCGCAACCTGCAGCATGCGGGCTTCGTTGAAATAGTTGCCGATGATCTGCAGACCTACCGGACGTTGCGCATTGGCGCCCGCGCCGAAGCCGCACGGCACGCTCATGCCGGGCAGACCCGCGAGGCTCACCGACAGCGTGTAGATATCGGCCAGATACATCTGCACCGGATCGTCGCCCTTGGCACCGAGATCCCACGCGACCGACGGCGCCACCGGCCCCATGATCACGTCGCATTGCTTGAACGCTTCCTGGAAGTCGTTTGCGATGATGCGGCGAATTTTCTGCGCCTGCAGGTAGTACGCGTCGTAGTAGCCGTGCGACAGCACGTAGGCGCCCACCAGAATGCGGCGCTTTACTTCCGGGCCGAAGCCTTCGGCGCGCGACTTCTTGTACATGTCGAGCAGATCGCGGTACTCCGCGGCGCGGTGACCGTAGCGCACACCGTCGAAACGCGACAGGTTCGACGATGCTTCGGCCGGGGCGATCACGTAGTACACGGGGATCGACAGCTCGGTTTTCGGCAGCGTCACCTCGACCAGCGTGGCGCCAAGCGCTTCGTATTGCTTCAGCGCGGCATCGATCGCGGCGCGCACGTCGTCGGCGAGGCCCGCGCCGAAGTACTCCTTCGGCAGGCCGATGCGCAAACCGGCGAGCGGCTTGCCCGCGGCATTGCCCGCAGCATCGGCCGACCAGCTCTGGCCGAGATAGCGCGTGTAGTCTTCGTCGTCGCGCACGAGGCTGGTCGAGTCGCGCTCGTCGAAACCGTGCATGGCGTTGAGCAGCAGCGCGCAGTCCGTGGCGCTGCGCGCCATCGGACCACCCTGATCCAGCGACGACGCGAACGCGATCATGCCGTAGCGCGACACGCGGCCGTAGGTCGGCTTGATGCCGGTGATGCCGGAGAACGACGCCGGCTGACGGATCGAGCCGCCCGTATCCGTGCCGGTAGCTGCCGGCGCGAGACGCGCGGCCACGGCAGCCGCCGAGCCACCCGACGAACCGCCGGGCACTGCCTTCGTATCCCACGGGTTCTGCACCGGGCCGAAATACGAATTCTCATTGGACGAGCCCATCGCGAACTCATCCATATTGGTCTTGCCGACGCACACCATGCCGGCGCGCTTCAGACGGTCGACCACGGTCGCGTCGAACGGGCTGGCGTAATTGGCGAGCATCTTCGAGCCGGCGGTGGAGCGCCAGCCGCGCGTCACGAACACGTCCTTGTGGGCGATCGGCAGGCCAACCAGCGGACCGGCGTGGCCGGTGTGCAGCAGCGCGTCGGCGGCTTTGGCCTGCTCGAGGGTGAGATCGGCGTCGACCTGAACGAAGGCGTTCAGGCTCTTCGCTGCGTCGATCCGCTTCAGATAAAGCTGCGCCAGTTCGACCGCGGAGCATTCCTTCGCAGCGAGGGCGGCACGCAGTTCGGTCAAGCTTTTTTCATGCATTGCGTTTTTCCTCAAGGGTATGGCAGCGCAGCAACCGCCGCGCGCCGCGCCCGTGTTTTTATTCAATCACCTTCGGCACCAGGTACAGCCCGTCCTGCACAGCAGGCGCAGGACGCTGAAATTCGTCGCGCTGGACGATTTCTGTCACTGCGTCTTCGCGCAGACGCAGTGCAACATCTTCGATCTGCTCGATCGGATGGGCGAGCGGTTCGATGCCCTTGGTGTCGACGGCCTGCATCTGCTCGACAAGGCCAAAAAAGTCGTTGAGCTGGGCAAGCGTGTGCTCAGCTTCGGCGTCGGCCAGTTCGAGGCGCGCAAGATGCGCGATGCGCTTAACATCGGTCAGGGTCAGAGCCATGCGGTCACCGGAAAATGTAGCGAACTGTCACAGCGCGGAAAAACAAAGCTGTAACAGCGGGTTACGACACTGGAGGAGGCCCTCGAAAAAGGGGCCAGCGGTGGCAAAAAGTGCCAACCGTTTCCTTTAAATCAAGCAAAATTATAAGGTATCATTACGCGTTCGACCCAAACCCGGACCGACTTACCAGGACCTTTCTGGTCATTTCCCACAAAAATGATTCGGAGATAGATGCGGTCTTGTTCGTACCTCCGGTAGATTCCCTCGCAGCTTCAAGTCTCTGTGGCGCAGTATCCGCCCGGTTGAAGCTGTTATTTTTTCCGCTGCCGCCCTACGCAATGTTGCGAGGCCAGGCCCCAAGCGAGACAGGATTTTGAATGTTCGGTTTTTTGCGCAGCTACTTCTCTAACGATCTGGCGATTGACCTTGGCACTGCCAACACGCTCATCTACATGCGTGGCAAAGGTATCGTTCTCGACGAACCGTCAGTTGTGTCTATCCGCCAGGAAGGCGGTCCCAACGGCAAGAAAACCATTCAGGCGGTCGGCAAGGAAGCCAAGCAGATGCTTGGCAAGGTGCCGGGCAACATCGAGGCGATCCGCCCGATGAAAGACGGCGTGATCGCCGACTTCACCGTCACCGAGCAGATGATCAAGCAGTTCATCAAGACGGCCCACGAATCGCGTATGTTCTCGCCGTCGCCGCGCATCATCATCTGCGTGCCGTGCGGTTCCACCCAGGTGGAACGCCGCGCCATCAAGGAAGCGGCTCACGGCGCCGGCGCCTCGCAGGTTTATCTGATCGAAGAGCCGATGGCTGCTGCCATTGGCGCCGGTCTGCCGGTTTCGGAAGCCACGGGCTCGATGGTGGTCGACATCGGCGGCGGCACGACGGAAGTCGGCGTGATCTCGCTTGGCGGCATCGTCTACAAGGGTTCGGTGCGTGTCGGTGGCGACAAGTTCGACGAAGCCATCGTCAACTACATCCGCCGCAACTACGGCATGCTGATCGGCGAGCAAACCGCTGAAGCGATCAAGAAGGAAATCGGCTCCGCATTCCCGGGCTCGGAAGTCAAGGAAATGGAAGTGAAGGGCCGCAACCTGTCGGAAGGTATCCCGCGCAGCTTTACGATCTCCAGCAACGAAATCCTCGAAGCCCTCACCGATCCGCTGAACCAGATCGTGTCGTCGGTGAAGATCGCGCTCGAACAGACGCCGCCGGAACTCGGCGCCGACATCGCCGAACGCGGCATGATGTTGACGGGCGGCGGCGCACTGCTGCGCGACCTGGATCGTCTGCTGGCGGAAGAAACCGGCTTGCCGGTGCTCGTCGCCGAAGACCCGCTGACTTGCGTCGTACGTGGCTCGGGCATGGCCCTCGAGCGCATGGACAAGCTCGGCAGCATCTTCTCGTACGAGTAAGCGGGAGCCTGGCTCCATGTCAGCAGCGCGAATCGGACGGCTAGCCTTCTTGGGGTTGGCCTGTCCTAAGCTGGTTCATCCAGCCACCGCGCACTGACGCGCGCTTTCGCGCCGCAGTCATACCCAACCGCTCACGCCCCCGGCGCCGACCATGGAATACAGTCCGCCGCCTCTGTTCAAGCAAGGCCCCTCCGCACTCGCACGGCTGATTTTCTTCGTGCTGCTTGCGTTCGTCCTGCTGATCTCAGATGCGCGCTTCAGGACGCTCGAGATCGTCCGCGGCATGTTGGGCGCGGGTCTCTATCCGTTGCAACGTGCCGCGCTCGTGCCGCGCGACATCTTCATGGGCGCGGCGGATCTGGCGGTGACCAGCGCGACGCTGCGCGGTCAGAACGACGAGCTGCGCAAGAAGAACCTGCAACTCTCGCTGCAGGCCAATACGGCATCGGCATTGGCCGCCGAGAACGAGCATCTGCGCTCGCTGCTGCAACTCTCGCAGCGCATGACGACCCAGTCGATTCCGGCCGAAATCCAGTACGACACGCGCGACCCGTTCACGCAGAAGGTCATCATTGGACGTGGCTCGCAGCAAGGCATCCAGAACGGTTCGCCGGTCGTCAATGAGGACGGCGTAATTGGCCAGGTCACGCGCGTGTTTCCGCTGCAGGCGGAGGTCACGCTTCTCACCGACAAGGACCAGGCGGTGCCGGTGCAAGTCGTGCGCACGGGCCTGCGCAGCGTGATCTACGGCACACCGAAGGGCGATACGCTCGATCTGCGCTTCGTGCCGATCAGCGCGGATCTGCAGACTGGCGACGAACTGGTGACGAGCGGCCTCGACGGCACCTATCCGCCGGGGCTGCCGGTCGCCAAGGTCGTACGGGTCGACAAGCTGGCCGACACCGCCTTCGCCCACGTGGTCTGCCTGCCGGTTGCGCCGGTGCGCGGTGCGCGCCAGTTGCTGGTGCTGCATTATGTGAACACGGTGCCGCCTCGTCCGGCTGACGAACCTGATGCGGCCAGCGCAGCGAAAGAAGCAAAGGCGAAGAGGGGCGCGAAGTCCGCGGAGAAACCCGCGGACAAGAACGCTAAGGCTGCCGCTCCGGCCTCCGCGGCAGCGGCTGCTGCAAAGCCGGCCTCGGCGGCAAAGCCTGCTTCGGCGGCAAAACCCGCTCTGGCAGAAGCGGAGAAGAAGGGTGCCGACGCGAAGCAGGCCAGAGAAAAGAAAGCGGCGGCTGAACGTCTGGCCGCTATCCGGGCCGCTACCGGACGGTCGGCCTCGGGATCGGCCGCCGCCGGGTCGCCGGCCGACGGAAAGCCGGCCGCAGGCGCCACGAAACCGGCCACGAGGGGGATCGACGAATGAACCGCCCTCAGTACATCCTGCAACCGGTCAACCCGTACTTCATCTCCTTCAGCCTGGCAGCCGCTTTCCTGCTGAACCTGATGCCGTGGGGACGCCTGATCGGCGTGCCTGACTTCGTCGCGCTGGTGCTGCTGTTCTGGAATGTGCATCAACCGCGCAAGGTCGGCATGGGCATCGCCTTCCTGCTCGGCATCCTGATGGACGTGCACAACGCCAGCCTGCTCGGCGAGCATGCGTTGGCGTATACGCTGCTGTCGTACGGCGCCATCACGATTCACCGGCGTGTATTGTGGATGCCAATGGGCGTGCAGACCTTCGCAGTGATGCCTTTATTGGTCATCGCGCAACTTGTGCCGTTCGTCATCCGTCTACTGATGGGCGCGGCTTTTCCGGGCTGGGGCTACCTGATCGACGGGTTCGTCGAAGCTGCCTTGTGGCCCGTTGCGAGTGTGCTGCTGCTAATGCCGCAGCGCCGTCCGGCCGATCCGGACGACACCCGTCCCATTTAGCGCAACGCGCGCATCGAGCCCCTCCTTGAACACGCTAACGATGTTGCAGACGCCAGGCGATGGTTCGCGGAGTTCGCTCGACCCGCACAGCACTTTCCTGCCGGCCACGAGCGCCGGCCGGACACTCTTACCTGACGGCCGTTTCGCGGCCTTTTGATCGAAAGCATGGCAGCCGAATTCAAGGACACTCAACAACAGCTCTCGAAGTTCCGCCTGCGAGTCGCGGCGGCGGGACTGTTCGTGTTCGTCTGCTTCGGGCTGATTGTTTTCCGCTTCCTGTTCCTGCAGGTCTGGCACTACAGCAAGTACTCACTGCAAGCGGACGAGAACCGCATCTCGGTTGCGCCAATCGTGCCCAATCGCGGCATCATCACGGATCGTAACGGCGTCGTGCTGGCGAAGAACTACTCTGCCTACACGCTGGAAATCACGCCGTCGAAGCTCAACGACACGCTCGACAACGTCATCGACAATCTCGCGACCGTCATTACCATCGACGCCCGCGACCGGCGCAACTTCAAGAAGCTGCAGGAAGATTCGAAGAACTTCGAGAGCCTGCCGATCCGCACCCGCCTCACCGACGACGAAGTCGCACGCTTCACCGCGCAGCGCTTCCGCTTCCCCGGCGTCGAAGTGCGCGCGCGTCTGTTCCGTCAGTACCCGCTTGGGCCGACGGCGGCGCACGTGATTGGGTATATCGGGCGCATTTCGCAGCGCGATCAGGACCGCATCGACGAAGCCAGCGACGAGAACGACAAGGATCCGGATCACTACGATCCGCGCCTCGACGCGAACAACTACAAGGGCACGGACTACATCGGCAAGATCGGTGTGGAGCAGAGCTATGAGACTGAACTGCATGGGCAGACCGGTTTCGAGGAAGTCGAAGTGACAGCGGGTGGCCGCCCCGTGCGCACCTTGTCGCGCACTCAGGCGACGCCGGGCAACAACCTCGTGCTATCGCTCGATATCGGCCTGCAGCAGGTCGCCGAGCAGGCGTTTGCGGGCAAGCGCGGGGCGCTGGTGGCAATCGAGCCGTCGACCGGCGACGTACTCGCGTTCGTTTCCGCGCCGAGCTTCGATCCGAATTCCTTTGTAGACGGCATCGACCAGCAGACCTGGGACGAGCTGAACAACTCGCCCGATCACCCGCTGCTGAACCGTCCGCTGCACGGCACCTATCCGCCGGGCTCGACCTATAAGCCGTTCATGGCGCTCGCCGCGCTGACGCTGCACAAGCGCACGCCGAGCTGGGGCTTCCAGGATCCGGGCTTCTATACGTTCGGCGGGCACACGTTCCGCAACGACGTGCGTTCGGGCCAGGGCTGGATCGACCTGAACCGCGCCATCGTGGTGTCGAACGACACGTATTTCTTCATGCTGGCGCACGACCTGGGCGTCAATGCGATCGCCAATTTCATGAAACCGTGGGGATTCGGCCAGCTCACCGGTATCGATATTGCCGGTGAGGCGAAGGGCATTCTTCCGTCCACCGAATGGAAGCGCAAGGCCTACCGCAAGCCTGAACAACAGCGCTGGTACGAAGGCGAGACGATCAGTCTCGGGATCGGTCAGGGCTACAACTCGTTCACTATCCTGCAGCTCGCCCATGCGGTCGCCACGCTCGCCAACAACGCCGTCGTGATGAAGCCTCACCTGGTGAAGGAAGTCGAAAACCCGATCACCAAGGACACGCGCCTGACCGTGCCAAAGGACGATGGCCGCATCGACGTGCCGCAGAACGATATTGATATCGTCAAGCGCGCGATGGTCGGTGTCGTGAACAGCGGTACCGCGTCGAAGGTTTTCATCGGCGCACCTTATCAGGCGGCCGGCAAAACCGGTACGGCCCAGGTGTATTCGCTGCAGGGCGCCAACTACAAGGGCCACGCAATCCCTGAAAATCTGCGTGACCACGCGCTCTTTATCGCATTCGCGCCAGCAGACAATCCGAAGATCGCGCTCGCGCTGATCGTCGAAAACGGCGGCTGGGGTGCGGAAGTGGCTGGCCCGATCGCGCGTCGCGTGCTCGACTATTACCTCGTCGATCGGCAGAAGCCGGGCGCCGAAGCGGCAGCTGTCGCCGCGGCGGCTTCGGCAACGGCGGATGCGTCGGCACCGGTCATCGGCGCAGCGCCGACTTCCGTCGAGATCTCGCAACCGGCTTCGGTTGCCGCTGGCTTCACGCCGTTGCCGATACCCGGCGCCGCTTCGAATGCGGCTGGGGCGTCTGCGCCCTCTGCGGCGTCGGCCGCCTCGGACGTGACACCTGCAGCGCCGGCCGGCCCGGTAGTCGCAGCACCTGCAGAGAAGGGAGCAGGCAAGGCAGGCACCAAACCGGTCGCCGCGACGGCAGCCGATGCCTCTGCTCCGTTCGTCGCCACAACGATGCTGGATGACCCCGCCTCGGCACCCGCGAAAACGCCCGTGCCGCGCAAATCCGGTCCGCGTCATCCGCGCCCGGCGAGCGATTCGGCGCCGAGCGCCGCCGCGCCGTCGCGCGACGACAGCATTCAGCCCACGTCACCCCGCCAGCCGGTCTCCGGCGGCATCGACGAGTAAGGAGAAAGGCATGCAATTCGACAAGCGCGCCTGGCTCGATCGCATCAAGAAGATGTTCATCGGCTTCGACCGTCCACTCGCGCTGGCGGTGTTTCTGCTGATGTGCGTCGGCATCGTCACGCTGTACAGCGCCACGCTCGACATGCCGGGCAAGGTCGAAGACCAGTTGCGCAACATCATGCTGACCTTCGTGCTGATGTGGGCGCTCGCCAATGTGCCACCCACCACGCTAATGCGCTTCGCGGTCCCGCTTTATACCTTCGGCATCGCGTTACTGGTGGCGGTGGCGCTATTCGGCCTCACGCGCAAGGGGGCGAAGCGCTGGATCAATGTCGGCGTGGTGATCCAGCCGTCCGAGATCATGAAGATCGCCACCCCGCTGATGCTCGCGTGGTACTACCAGCGCCGCGAAGGCGTGATGCGCTGGTACGACTTTCTGGTAGGGCTTCTGATTCTCGCCGTGCCGGTCGGCCTGATCGCCAAACAGCCTGACCTCGGGACCGCGGTGCTGGTATTCGCAGCGGGTCTGTTCGTCATCTATTTCGCGGGCCTGAGTTTCAAGCTGATCGTCCCTGTGCTCGTTGCGGCAGCGATAGCGGTCACCTCGATTGCGGTGTTTCAGGACAAAATCTGCCAGCCCGAGGTGCAGTGGCCGCTGATGCACGATTACCAGAAGCACCGCATCTGTACGCTGCTCGATCCGACTTCCGATCCGCTCGGCAAGGGCTTCCACACCATTCAGGCGGTGATTGCGATCGGCTCTGGCGGCCCGCTCGGCAAGGGGTGGATGAAGGGCACCCAGGCGCACCTGGAATTCATCCCTGAAAAACACACCGACTTCATTTTCGCGGTGTTCTCCGAGGAATTCGGGCTCGCGGGTGGGATCGTGCTGCTCGTGCTGTATATGGCATTGATCGCGCGGGGATTGTACATAGCGGCCAACGGCGCCACGCTATTCGGGCGATTATTGGCCGGCTCGCTAACGATGGCCTTTTTCACCTACGCGTTCGTCAACATCGGCATGGTGAGCGGGATCTTGCCGGTGGTCGGCGTGCCGCTGCCATTCATGAGCTACGGGGGCACGGCGTTGATTACGCTCGGGGTTGCGACCGGCCTCATCATGAGTGTCGGGCGACAGAAGCGGTTGATGCAGAGTTAAACGAAGAAGGGGCGCAGATGCGCCCCTTCTTCGTTTGCGCGTTTAAAGGCGCGGACCCTGTGCCGCGCTACTGCGGCTTCGCCTCGTGCTCGTCGCGCAATTGCGCACTGAGTTGCTGGTACTTGAGCTTGGCCGCCGGATCGCCTTGCGCCGCTGCCGCGGCATAGTAAGCGCGCGCCACGTTCAGGTTCTTGTCCACGCCGTCTCCACCACGCTCATAGAACGAGCCGGCCACGTACTGTGCCGTCATGTCACCGCCTTGCGCGGCCTTCTTGTACCAGACGAATGCCTGGCGATTGTCGCGTGCCGTGCCGCGGCCATCCAGAAACTGGTTCGCCAGCGCCAGCTCCGCCTGCACGTGCCCCTGCTGCGCGGCCTTCAGAAACCAGCGATGCGCCTCGGCCGGATCGCGGCCAACGAATTCGCCATCGTCGTACATCTTGCCGTACACATATTGCGCGTGGGACATGTTTGCGTCGGCGGCCTTGCGCAGCCACTTCTTGCCCTCATCGACGTTGACCGCCGTTCCCTCACCGTTGAGCAGCATCATCGCGTAGTTGAATTGGGCGAGCCGGCTGCCGTGCTCGGCCGCCTTGTGGAACTCGCTGAGCGCGGGACCGAAGTTGCCCGCGTTATAGTCCGCGACCGCGGTCTGCGTTTCCGGATCCGCCTGAGACGGCTTGTCCTGCGTGTTCAGCGCAGCGGATGCCGCGAACGCAGCACAAATGGCGACAACGCCCACCGCAGCACGCACGGCAAACTGCGAAACACCCTTCATGACCTCACCTCCTGCAGCGCCTGGCGCGTCGCGCGCAGCAGCCAGACGACATCAGCTGCCACCGCGATAAAACGAAAACCCGCCTCGCGATACTGGCGCGCGCCGGCGGAATCCATGGCAAAAATGCCGGTCGCAATCCCGGCCTTGTTGGCCGCCGCCACCACATGGCTCATCGCAGCCTGCACCTCGGGATGCTTCGAGTCGCCCAGATGGCCGAGGCTCGCGGCGAGATCGGCGGGTCCGATGAACACGCAGTCGACGCCCGTCGTGGCGGCGATCTTCTCCACTTCGTGAACGGCCTTCGCGGATTCGATCTGCACGATCGTGGCGATCTGCGCGTTCGCGCTCTGCACGTAGTCGCGCCGCATGCCGTACGAGCCGGCTCGAACTGCACCCGCAACGCCGCGCAGGCCGTCGCGCGCGTCGGCGGTCGGATATTGGGTGAGGCGCACGGCGTGCGTAGCTTCCTCTGCGGACTCGATATTCGGAAACATCAGCGTACGGGCGCCCGCGTCGAGCACGCGCTTGACGAGCCATCCTTCGCTCGCCGGCACACGCACGACCGGTTCGCTCGGCAGGTGCGCCGCAGCAATTGCGCGCAACTGACCGGTGACGTCGCCGCTGTCGTTAGGCGCGTGCTCCATGTCGATCAGCAACCAATCGTACCCGGCGTGCGCGAGCGCCTCGGCGGCGCTTTCGCTGCCGAGCGAGAGCCATAGCCCGAAAAGCGGTTCGGCTTCCGCGAGACGTTGTTTGAGGGGATTCGTAAGAGTGCTCATGAGCGTACCCCGCGGCGATGCACAAGAGCGCGTGAGATACGGTAGAGGAAGCTGGTGCTGCGGGCTGGGTGCCCACTTTGCAGTGCGGTGACCGGCATGTCTCGCTCCAGGTGGTTATCGAAACGATCATACCGTGACAATAACGCGGCCGCTGGGGCGCCGAATGCGTGCCGCGTAGTTGCCGGGCTACCGGCGCGTGATTGCCACGCGATTGCCCGCTTGTTGCTGGCTCGATGACGCTCGCGCGCCGCTCAGTCGCGGACCACGTCGGCCCAGCAATTCGGTGTCTCGTAGAGACGCACCTTGTGCAAACGCAGATTCACGCCGTAGTGCGCGTCGTAGACATTCGCGAGCAGTTCGAACGCGATCGCGGCGAGATTTTCAACGGTGGGGATGCGATCGAGCACGACGGTCTTGTGGCCCGGCATCGAATCCAGAAAGCCGCGCACCTGCGTGTCGCCTTCATAGACGAGAAACGCGTGATCCCACTTGTCGACGAGATGTTCGACGGCGAGCGACTTCACGTCCGCAAAGTCCATCACCATGCCGCGATCGGGCGCGCCTTCCGTTTCGACCAGATCGCCTTGCAGCGTGATTTCGAGCACATACCTGTGCCCGTGCAGATTGCGGCACTGGCTGCGGTGATCGGGGATGCGGTGGCCCGCGTCGAATTCGAGTTTTCGGGTAATCGTCAGCACGGCGAATCAGGGAATGTTCAGATACTTGTGGGTCTGCATCGACAGGCGCCATTGCGGATGGCGTTTGCACCAGTCGATCGCGAGTTTCGTGTTGATGTCGCGCGACGGGCCGTCCATGGGCTGGACGAGGAAATATTCGAAGTCGAGCGCCGCATATTCGGACAGACGCTGGTTGTCCTGCGGAATCACGACCTTCAGTTCGTTGCCTTTGGTGACCACCAGCGGTGCGTCCGCCTTCGGGCTCACGCAGATCCAGTCGATCGTCTCGAGCACTGGCAACGAGCCATTGGTCTCGATAGCAATCTCGAAACCAGCGGCGTGCAGCGCATCGACGAAAGGCTGATCCATCTGCAGCATCGGCTCGCCGCCGGTACAGACGACAAAACGCTCGCCTTCACCTTCGGGCCACTGCGAGGCGATCATCGCCACCAGGTCTGCGGCCGTGCGGTACTTGCCACCGTTCTCGCCGTCGGTGCCGACAAAGTCCGTGTCGCAGAAGCGGCACACCGCGTCCGCGCGGTCTTCCTCGCGCCCCGACCACAGATTGCAGCCGGCGAACCGGCAAAACACCGCCGGACGTCCGGCATTCGCGCCCTCGCCCTGCAATGTGTAGAAGATTTCCTTGACCGCGTACGTCATGCTGCTTTCTGCCTGGCGCCGCAGGGACGCCTGATTAAGGTTGCCGCCGCCCCATGCATCACCAGGTGGGCGGACGGATCAAACGGGTGCTTCAGTGACCTTCTCGCCGGCCAGATAGGCCTCGTAGCCGCGCTTGCGCAGACGGCACGCCGGACATTCGCCGCAGCCGAAACCCCACGCATGCAGTTCAGCCCGCTCGCCGAGGTAGCACGTATGCGTCTCGACGCGGATCAGCTCGACCAGTTCGTCGCCGCCCAGCTCATGAGCGAGACGCCACGTATCGGCCTTGTCGAGCCACATCAGCGGCGTTTCCAGCAGGAAGCGCTGATCCATGCCGAGGTTGAGCGCGACCTGCAGCGCTTTCATGGTGTCGTCGCGGCAATCGGGATAGCCCGAAAAGTCCGTCTCGCACATGCCGCCTACCAGCACCTGCAGACCGCGCCGATAGGCAATCGCCGCAGCGATCGTCATGAACATCAGGTTGCGGCCCGGCACGAAGGTGTTCGGCAAACCGTTGGCCGCCGCTTCGATCTGGATCTCGCGCGTCATCGCGGTATCGCTAATCGAACCGAGCACCGACAGGTCGATCATGTGATCGTCGCCGAGGCGATCGCCCCACGCCGGAACGGCCCGCACGACAGCGTCGCGAAAGCCCTCACGGCACTCCAGTTCGACCCGATGCCGCTGCCCGTAATCGAAGCCGAGCGTCTCGACCGTTTCGTATCGTTCGAGCGCCCAGGCGAGGCACGTGGCCGAGTCCTGACCGCCGGAAAACAGCACCAGAGCGCTACTCTTAGCGTCTTTACGGATCACCGTGAAACTCCGTGAATGATGAGTGCCACGTCGCGCTGCGCGGTGTGCGCCATGCAGCAACGCGGCGCGACGCGTGCCGGCGTGACAGCCGGCTCAAGCAGTATAGGCCGCGCCATCCTTGCCCAGAGTCGCTGGCGCTTATACCGCTGATCGTCGGACGCAGGGGTTCGTGCGCGATGCAGCAAGGCCCTTAAGCCCGTGCCAGATGCCACCCCTAAAAACAAAAGGACTTGTCAGACGAACGCGCAAGTCCTTGAACTGGCGCGATTTTATCACGCGCCGCACAACGCCGCCCCGAGCCCGTACCGCGTCCATTGCACCGGCTTAGCGTGGTCGCAGACCGTGCGACCGATACCCATCAGAAAAGGAAAAGCCCCAGGAATCTTGCGAGTTCCTGGGGCTGAATCCTGGTGGCCTGGGACGGAATCGAACCATCGACACGCGGATTTTCAATCCGCTGCTCTACCAACTGAGCTACCGGGCCAACGAAGAAGCGAGAGTATATCAAAGGGTCTTCTACCGCTCAAGCCCCCTTCCCAAAATTTTTGCCGAAGCGCCCGCCCAGCCTGCGACAGCGTCGGCCTTACTCCCCTTTGTTCTTGCCGAGATCGACGCCGAGCTGCTTCAGCTTGCGATACAGGTGTGTACGTTCGAGCCCCGTCTTTTCGGCCACGCGCGTCATGCTGCCGTTCTCGCGTGCGAGGTGATATTCGAAGTACGCACGCTCGAATGCGTCACGCGCGTCGCGCAGCGGAATGTCGAACGAGATCGATGCGGTTTGCGCGGCCAGCGTGCCGCTGCCGATGCCGTCGCTGGCGAGCGTCGGCAGCGAAGCGGCCGAGGCCACCGCAGACGGACTCGCCGGCTGGGCAGGCTTCGCCGCGGCGCCAGGTGCCGCAGGCGCCGGGTTGCCGCGCGCGAGCCCCTGTTCGACCGCCTTCAGCAGCTTCTGCAAAGCAATCGGCTTCTCGAGAAAGTTGAGCGCGCCGATCTTGGTGGCTTCGACTGCCGTGTCGATGGTGGCATGACCGGACATCATGATCACCGGCATCGTCAGTTGCCCCTGCGCGGCCCATTCTTTGAGCAGCGTGACGCCATCGGTGTCCGGCATCCAGATGTCGAGCAGCACCAGGTCGGGTGCCTGGCGCAGCCGGAACTCACGCGCTTCCTGCGCGTTCTCCGCTGCCTCGACGACGTGCCCTTCGTCGCTCAGGATCTCCGAGAGCAATTCCCGGATGCCCATTTCATCATCTACCACCAGGATGGTTGCCATTTACGCTGCCCTTGTCTGCACTGTTGCTTTTGTCATTCCCTGCGACGCGTTGCCATGCGCCGTTCGCGGCCCTGTCCCAGGTGCCGCAGCATCATCGTCTGCCAATTGAAGAAAGAGGATCGAAATCTGCGCACCCTCGATCACATCGCCTGCTTTCAAACGGTTGCGAATGTCGATACGCGCGCCGTGCTCGTCGACGATCTTCTTGACCATCGCGAGGCCGAGCCCTGTTCCTTTGGCCTTGGTCGTCACGTAAGGTTCGAATGCACGCGTCAGAATGCGTGCGGGGAAGCCCGGTCCGTTGTCCGATACGGTCAGACGCACCGCGACGCGCACTTTGCCTTCCGCGTCGGGATCGCCATATTCTACTGTCCTCGTCTCGAGCAGCACACGAGGATGCTCGATCTCCGATACCGCATCCTGCGCATTCTGCAGCAGGTTGTGGATCACCTGGCGCAATTGCGTCGCATCGCCGCGGATCACCGGCAACGTGGCCATCTCCACGTGAATCGCGCTCTTGCCTTCTTCGATGCCGTAAAGCGTGAGCACTTCGCTCACCAGTTCATTCAACTGCAGGTTCGCGAGCACCGCCGGCGGCGTGCGCGCGTAGTCGCGGAAGCTGTCCACCATCTGCTTCATCGCCGCCACCTGATTGACGATGGTGGTCGCGCCGCGCTTGAGCACGTCGGCGTCGGACGGCGCGAGCTTGTCCGCCAGCTTCATCTGCAAACGCTCGGCCGACAACTGGATCGGCGTGAGCGGATTCTTGATTTCGTGCGCAAGACGCCGCGCCACCTCGCCCCAGGCGATCGAGCGCTGCGCCGAGATCACGTCGGAGATGTCGTCGAACACCACCACGTAGCCGGAGGTCTGCATGTCTTCCGCATCGCGGTCAGTGGCCGAGACGAGACGCGCGCCGCGCACCAGCAATGTCAGCGGTTCCGTTTCGCCGGGAACCTGCACCGAGAACTGCTGCTGCCAGTGGCCGCGGTCGTCGTGACCGTCGCCACTGGCGGCTTCGCGATCGGCAAAGGCCTTGCGCACCATCGCGCCGAAATCGCTCAGCACGGTGATGCGGTCGAGCGCGGCACCGAGCGCCGACTGGAACTGCTGACGGAAGATCCGCTCGGCACCACGATTCGCGGTGGTAAGCCGGAACTGCCGGTCGAATACGAACACGCCCGCGGTCAGGTTGGCGAGAATACTCTCGAGATACGCCTTCGAATGCTCGAGTGCGATCCGGTTGTTTTCCACCGCCGCGCGCGCCTCGGAAAGCTGTCGCGTCATCGCATTGAACGACTGCGTCAGGAAGCCGAGTTCGTCACGCGACTTGATTTCGCGTTTCGGCGTGTAGTCACCCTCGGTCACTTCCTTCGTCCCCTGCGCAAGCAGAAACAGCGGTCGCGCAAGCTGATTGCCGAGCGCGAGCGCAAGCATCATGGCGATGAACGTCGCGAGGAACAGCGCGAGCGTCAGCGTGCCGATGTACATCTTGCGCAGACCCGTGCGGCCCAGCGCCTTCTCCTGGTACTCGCGATACGCGCGCTGCACCGCATCCGCATTGCGCGCGAGCGACGGCGACACCGGCTGCGTCAGTTGCAAAAAGCGCTCAGTGGGCTGCAGAAGCGACGCGTTCGAATCAGGAATGCGCTGCACGATCCGCAGTCGCAACGCGCCCTTGCCACCATTCGCGTTTGGATCGCCATCTACTTCGCCTTCGATCGCGGCAAAACCGCGGCCACGAGCCTGATCGATCATCATCGGTGTCGGCAGATCGTTGGGGACGAGCGTCACGGAGTTGCCCGATGCCTCCGCCACCACGTTCATGCCGCTCATGCCGCGCCCCGGCTCGAGGATCATCGCGTCCTGCACGCCGAACTGGTCACGCAGACGCAGCAGCGTCAACGTCGTTCCCGCAGCATCTGCACTGGCAAGCTGTTCCGCCATCAGGCGACCCTTGGTCTGCAGATCCGAGAGCGACGCGTCTAGCATGCCGCGCCCGAGATTTAGCCCCGAGGTCAGCGCCGTCTCGACGTTCACATCGAACCACGACTCGATACTGCGCGAGACGAACTGATACGACACGATGTAAATGATGCCGCCCGGCACCACGCCGACCAGCGCCATGAAGAACGCCAGCTTCGCCAATAGCCGCGTGCCGAATTTACCCTTGCGCAGCCGGTAGATGATGATCAGGACGAGCGCCGTCACAACCATCAGGAAGATCAGCGCTACTGCAACGTTGGCCGCGTACAGCCATTGATAGTAACGGTCGAAAAACTCGGTGTTCGCACTCGCCGCAGCGAGCAACACCAGTAGCAGGACGGCCGTGACCGCCACCGTCGACACCAGCACGCGCACGACGATGCTGCTGACGCTGGCGGTACCGCGTACTTTATTTAGCACGTTCGGTCACCGTGAAAGTAAAACGCTTCCAGTCGGAAGAGAGATTCCAGTCGCGGTTGTTCACAGCGTCGATCTGGAATGGCTTGGGCATCAGTGCGATGTCGAGCTGCATGCGCACGGACGCGGTATAGGTTTCGCCGTTCTGCACCTGATTGCGATCGATCACATGCCACGAGGTGACATGCTGGATCACCGCCAGCGCGTCTTTCAGCGTGCTGAAGCCGAGCTGCAGGCCGCCGGTCGACACGCGGTACTCGCGCGTAAGCGGCTGAAACGACAGCCGGATGCTCTGCGACACGCTCACCGGTTGCTCGTCGAACCAGTACCAGCGCGGCCGGCTCAGTTCGAAATCGGTCGTGAAGTAGAGCGGGATGCCTTTGTTGACGGCATCTTCGAGGTTGCTGTTGAGTTCGAAGTCAAACCGCGCATCGAGGCTCCAGCCGCCGCCATCCGACTGCAGCGACGCGCGCTGTACCGCGATCGAATCGGCGTACGCCGCGTCCGGCGCGCTCAGCCAAAAGGCCAGCACAATCCAGAGCACGGCCACGAGCCGAAGCGGAAAAAGGCGTTTGATGGTCACCGTTTCTGAAAGCGCGCGTAGAAAAATCCGTCGTGATCTGGGTTCGAGCCGGCGTCCGGTTCAGCACGGGAACCGTCCGGAGCGCCGGCAGGCGCGCGGGCCGCTTTGGGCAGCAGTTGCCCCGGCGCGTCCAATCGTACCGCATCCTGGTACTTGTCTCCAAACCACTGCGCCTGCAATTCACCCTCATCGGGAAAGATCGAGCACGTAACGTAAAGCAACTCCCCGCCTGGCTTCACCAGCGGCCAGAGCGCCGCCAGAATGCGCCGTTGTTCGGCGACGAGCGCCGGGATATCGGAGGCGCGGCGCAACCAGCGGATGTCCGGATGGCGTCGGACGATGCCCGAGGCCGAACACGGCACGTCGACCAGAATGCGGTCGAAGGGGCGGTCGAGCGGGTCGTGCCACTTCGCCGGAGCGCCGGCGTCGCCGATGCGCACCTCGGCGTTCAGCCCGAGCCGTTGCAGGTTCTCGCCGATACGCCGTGCGCGGCTCGCGTCGCTTTCAAGCGCGATCAGTTCGAGGTTGGCCAGCTCGAGCAGATGGCCGGTCTTGCCGCCGGGCGCCGCGCAGGCGTCCAGCACGCGCATGCCATCGCGCGCGCCGAGCCACTCGGCGGCGAGTTGCGCGCCGGCGTCCTGGACTGAGACCACGCCATCGTCAAAGCCGGGGATGCGGTCGACCGGCATTGGCGTCGCGAGACGCACCGCGTGGTCGCCCAAGCGGATGGCGTCGATATGGTGGTTTTGCAAGACCTGCAGATAGGCGTCGACCGTCGAGTGGCGCGCGTTGACTCGCAGCGTCAGCGGTCCCTGCGTGTTGCCAGTTGCGAGCACGTCTTGCCAGTTGTCGGGCCACGCTTTGCGTACCGCGTCGATCCACCAGGCCGGGTAGTTCCAGCGCGCGACTTCATCGTCCTGGGCTGCAGCGAGGAGCGCTTCCCGCTCGCGCAGGAAACTGCGCAGCACGGCGTTGACGAGACCCTTCGCGAACGAGAACTCGCGGCGCGCGGCAATTGCGTTGACGGCCTGATCGACGACGGTGAACGGGGCGTAAGCTGCTGTTTCTTCAGCGTCTACGAGCAAGGCGAGTGCGCAGGCGAGCAGATTGGCGACGTGCGGCGGCGGCGCCTTGCGCACTAACCTCGCAATCAGCCAGTCAGCCGTTGCCAGGCGGCGCATGGTCCGGTACGAGATGTCCTGCACCGCGCCGCGTGCTGCGGCGGCGCCGCCTTCAGGAGCCGACACGAAGACCGACTGCAGCGCGGCGGGAAGCGCCGAGCCGAGTCGCACCGCGCCCACGGCCTGGGCCGCGCAGTCGAGCGCAAAACCCAGCGATTCTGGCGCGAGATGCAGGGCCGACAGGCGCGATTCGCGAGGACGCGGCGAAGGCGAAACAGGACGCGTGGAAGGCTTTGAAGTCATGAACCAGGGCAAAGGCAGGCCGCACGGTGCGCGCGGCGCAAACAGCGGACATTGTAGCTTGGCGCGGTCGGTGGGCCGGTTGGGGGCGCACGGCGGCGGGCGCGCGATGGGACTGGCTTGATGCGTGGAGTCTTGATCTGCTAATGAAAAAGGCGAGCCCGTTGGAACTCGCCCTTCTCGGTCGTTGCCCGGCTTGTTGCTCTGCAGCCGTCAACGGGTGCCGGTTGGCGCTCGTGCACGCCTTGCGCGACGCGGCTTATTCGAAGCGCCCCGTGCGCGCCATTTCCATCAGCCTTGCGATCCGCTCGTCGGTGGACGGGTGGGTCGAAAACAGGCTGGCCATGCCGCCGCCCGCGAGCGGATTCATGATCATCATCTGTGCGGTCGACGGGTGTGCTTCGGCCGTCGGGAACGGAATGCCGCTCGCGTAACGATGGATCTTGTCGAGCGCCGATGCCAATGCCTGCGGGTCGCCGGAAATCTGCGCGCCACCGCGATCCGCTTCGAACTCGCGAGCACGGGAAATAGCCATCTGGATCAACGCGCCGGCGATTGGCGCGAGCAGCGCCACCGCGATGCTCGCGATCGGGTTCGCCGGACGGCCGTTTTCGTCGCGGCCGCCGAAAAACATCGCGAAGTTCGCCAACGCTGAGATCGCACCCGCCATCGTCGCCGAGACGGTTGAGATCAGGATGTCGCGGTGTTTGACGTGCGCGAGTTCGTGCGCCATGACGCCGCGCATCTCGCGCTCGGACAGCACGCGTAGGATGCCGGTGGTCGCCGCGACCGCCGCATGCTCCGGATTGCGTCCAGTGGCAAACGCGTTCGGCGCGTCTTCGTTGATCAGGTAGACGCGCGGCATGGGCAGACTGGCGCGCGTGGCAAGTTCGCGCACCATCCGGTAGAACTGCGGCGCGCTGGTTTCGTCGACCTCCTGCGCGTTGTACATGCGCAGGACCATCTTGTCGGAAAACCAGTACGAGAAGAAGTTCATGCCGAGCGCGATCACGAACGCGATCATCACGCCGCGCGAGCCGCCGATCATTCCGCCGATCACGATAAAGAGGGCCGTGATCGCGGCCATCAACATCGCGGTTTTGACCCAGTTAAACATGTTCACCACTCCTTGCGCCGAATGCGGGTTCATATCCACTGCCGCCTGATGGCAGTGCTTTCATTGTAAGCTTATTGTTAGATATGGACGGGCAAGGAAAATTCAATCACCGCGAAGCCGTAGCGAGCTTGAGCCCTAGTCCAACAAACGCACTGCCGACACCCCGATCCAGCCAACGCTTCATGGCCGGCTTGCCGGAAAAACGCTGCGTGACGCTGCCCGCAATGTAGGCGACAAAGCTGTTCCACACCATGCTCATCAGCACGAACACCGCGCCGAGCGTGAGGAACGCCAAGGCTTTGTGATCGCTGCCCGTGGTCACGAACTGCGGGAAAAACGATACGAAGAACAGCACCACTTTCGGGTTCAGGACGTTGGTCCAGAAGCCCTGCAGAAACAGTTGCCGCAACGACTTCGGCGCGCCGGCCGCACGCGCCGCTCCAGCCGCACCCGTCGTGTCAACGGTAGCGGGCTTGGTGAAAATCAGCCGCACGCCGAGATACATCAGGTACAGCGCGCCGACGAACTTGATCACCGTGAACGCAGTTGCCGACGCGGCCAGCAGCGCGGTCAACCCGAACGCGCAGGCAAGCGAGTGCACGCAGCAGCCCGCGGAAATACCCAGCGCCGACGTCAGGCCCGCGCCGCGCCCTTGGGCAACACTGCGCCCGACGATATACGCCGTATCCGGCCCGGGCGTGACGTTGAGCAGGAAAACGGCAACGACGAAAAATCCAAAATGGCTGATGCCGAACATCGAATCCTCAAGGTAAAAACGCAGGTGGCCTGTCGCGTCCTAGCTGTCCGCGGCTCGCCGACGCCTGGCGCGGGACGGCAGGTTTTGTGAGAGCTCGGAACGGGCACGTAATACCGATGATTCTAACGCGCCCGGACGTGCCGCGTGAGTCGGCCGAATGGCCTATGGAAAGCGCGCCGGAACGCCTGTTACTCTTATTCCGGCAACGCGAAACGCTGCCCGCGGGCAAGCGTGGAGCCGGCGAGAAATTCACGCACCGGCAGGCGCTTGCCGCCGGGCTTCTGCAGTTGCGTGAGGCACAACGCGCCCTCTCCGCAAGCTACGAGCACGCCTTCCGGCGAGACGTCGAGGATCGTGCCCGGTTCCGCATTGCCTTGGGCTTGAGTAGGCGCGGCGGCCCAGATCTTCAGCGAAGTGTCGTCGAGCGTCGCCACGCCACCCGGGAATGGATCGAACGCGCGCACCTGACGAGCCAGCACGGTAGCAGGACGCCGCCAGTCGAGCGCCGCTTCGTGCTTGGCGATTTTTTCGGCGTAGGTGAAGCCTTCCTCTGGCTGCGGTGTGGCTACGAGCTTGCCGCTGCGTTCGAGTTCGGCCAGCGCCTCGACGACTAGCCGTGCACCTGCTTCCGCCAGACGGTCATGCAGTGTGGCGGTGGTGTCGTCGTCGTGAATCGGGGTACGGGTCTCCGAGATCATCGCGCCGGTATCGAGGCCCACATCCATCTGCATCAACGTGATGCCGGTTTCGGTGTCGCCCGCTTCGATGGCGCGGTGGATCGGCGCCGCGCCGCGCCAGCGCGGCAGCAACGAAGCGTGAATGTTGATGCAACCGTGCGGCGCGATGTCCAGCACTTCCTGCGGCAATATCAGCCCGTAGGCCGCGACCACCATCACGTCATGCGGCGTGGCGCGCAGCAGGTCGATGGCGGCAATCGCTTCAGCCGGGTATTTGCCGTTCCTGCGCAGCGAAGGCGGTTGCGCAACGCTCAGACCGTGCTCCTCGGCGTAACGCTTGACCGGGCTAGCCTGCAGTTTCATACCGCGGCCGGCCGGGCGATCGGGCTGTGTCAACACGAGCGGCACCGGAAAACCGGCTTCGTGGATGGCGGCCAGCGCCGCCGCAGCGAACTCCGGCGTACCGGCAAAGATGACGCGCAACGAATGGCTCATGTACAGGGGCGGTAGTCGGAATGAACGCGCATTACATCGCGTGTGCGAGCTTCTTCATCTTGCTCTTGATGCGAGTCTGCTTGAGCGACGACAGGTACTCGACGAACACGCGCCCCATCAGGTGATCCATCTCGTGCTGGATACACACCGCGAGCAGTCCTTCGCAGTCCAGCTCGTAGGTCTCGCCCTTCTCATTGAGCGCACGCACGCGCACTTTCTCAGCACGTTCGACGTTGTCGTAGATGCCGGGCACCGACAGGCAACCTTCTTCGTTGATCTTCTTCTCGTCGCTCGACCAGATGATCTCGGGATTGATGAACACATGCAGTTCGTCGTGCGTGTCGGATACGTCGATCACGACAACGCGCTCGTGTACGTCCACCTGCGTGGCCGCGAGCCCAACGCCGGGTGCCGCGTACATTGTCTCGGCCATATCTGCGACCAGTCTGCGGATGCGTTCGTTGACCGCTTCGACTGGTTTGGCGATCTTGTGCAGGCGCTTGTCCGGGTAATTGATGATGTTCAGTAAAGCCATGATCTTGAAGTTAGTTTTAGGCGCCGCCGACGGGCGGAAAGGTCAAACACTCGCGTCACTGGCCATTCGGCTAGCTTGTGGGAGCGTCGCGTTACGCAGAGGATAGGTGGTGTCGAACCGGTTCGATTCAACGCGCCAATCTTTGCGCAAACGACGAGCCCGCGCGGGTGGGCGCGGCGCTGTAGTGATTTCGGATGATGAAAATTTTAGCATGGCGCCCGCCTGCCCGCTGGCCGTGCTCAAGGATGGATAAGCAATGCAGACTCTCCCTACAGCAGATAACGAACTTGCCGCGTGGCTGCGCCTCTCGATGGCGCCCGGTCTGAGGCCCGGTGCGCTGCGCGCGATGTTGAACGCTTTCGGCCTGCCGGCCGCGATACTCGAACAGCCGTTTGCGCTACTCGCGGCCGCTACCGACGAGGCGTCCGCCCGTGCAGCACTCGCGCCGCCGGGCGCTGATTTCACGTGCTATCTGGACGCGGTGCTTGCCTGGCGCGAGCTGCCCGGCAATGCCATCGTGACGCTCGACGACCCGGCCTATCCGCCTGCCCTGTTGACGATGCCAGATCCTCCCGCGCTGCTATATATAAAAGGCAGGCTTGATCTGTTGCACGCGAAGGGCGTCGCGGTCGTCGGCAGCCGCAGTGCCACGCCGCAAGGCGTCGAAGACGCCGAGCGGTTCGCCCGCGCGCTCTCGGAGGCCGGGCTGGTGGTTGTGTCGGGGCTTGCTCTCGGCATCGACGGGGCGGCGCATCGTGGCGCGCTGACCGGTCGCGGCAGCACGATCGCCGTGATCGGCACCGGCGCTGATCTCGTCTATCCGGCCGCGCATCAGTTGCTCGCACGGCAGATCGCGGCCGAGGGAGTCATTGTTTCAGAATGGCCGCTCGGCACGCCTGCACGCGCAGCCAACTTCCCCCAGCGCAACCGGCTAATCGCAGGGCTGGTCGGTGGCGTGCTGATCGTCGAGGCTGCGATGCGCTCCGGGTCGCTCATCACCGCACGTCTCGCCAACGAAATGGGGCGCGACGTGTTCGCGCTGCCCGGCTCGATCCACGCGCCACTGTCGCGCGGATGCCACAGAATGCTGAAACAGGGCGCGAAACTGGTCGAGACGCCGGGGGAGATACTCGAAGAGCTTGGATTCGTCGCACCACCGCCGCCCAAAGGCGATGTCGCCGCCTTGTTCGAAAGTGGAAAGCAGTCACGGCAGACACCCACGCCCAAACCCGCCGCGGCCGTGACCGACGCCTCAGAGCTCGCTCCAGAGGCGCAAAAGCTCCTCGCGGCCCTCGGTTATGCGCCCGCGACGCTTGAAATACTTGCCGCCCGCACCGACATGCAGGAAGCAACATTACAAAGCGCCCTGCTGCAGCTCGAGTTGGCCGGCCATCTGACGGTTTTACCGGGCGGCCAGTTTGCCCGGGCGAGCCACGGCTGAGCGCAGGGTTAATCGCGGCAGAGTACGCGCCATGCTACATTCGCGCCAAAGCACCTGATACCAGTACGCAAGGAACCGACATGCCCGCGCTGAACCTCGACACCGACCAGGACCGGATCGCCGAGCGCGTCAACGACCACGAAACACTGTTCGTGGCGTGCCTGTGCGCGGAGTGGTGCGGAACCTGCCGGGAATACCGTGACGCGTTCGATCGGCTGGCGGACAAGCATCCGGAAATCTGTTTCGCATGGATTGACATCGAAACCCACGCTGACCGCTTCGACGACCTGGACGTAGAAAATTTTCCTACGATTCTGATAGAGGACGGCATCACTACGCGGTTTTTCGGCACCGTGCTGCCACAGGCGGCCATCGTCGACCGGATGCTGGCCGATCTGACCGCGTTGCCCGGCGTAACCGGCGCGCCGAAGCTGAGGCCAGCCCTGGCGGTGGCCTGAACGGCGCATTTTGACCCGCAGTCTTACGGCACGGGCGTTGCGAACAGTCTGCAGTGCGTCTGCCGCCGCTTGCCCAATAGATAGACACGCAATTATGATGGGCCGCTTTTTAAGGCACTTGACACGCCCCTTTCACGGCGTGTGCTATAAAGCGGTCGTTAATGGGTCGCAAACCTAGGGGTCGTAAGCCCAAGGCCTAAACCCGGATCTACCAACTCATATCCAGTCATGTCCAAAGCACTGATCATCGCCGAAAAGCCTTCCGTCGCGAATGACATCGCGCGGGCTTTGGGCGGTTTTACCAAGCATGACGAATACTATGAAAGTGACGATTACGTCCTTTCCTCGGCAGTCGGCCACTTGCTCGAAATCGCCGCGCCCGAAGAATACGAAGTCAAGCGCGGCAAGTGGAGCTTCGCCAATCTGCCCGTCATCCCCCCGCATTTCGACCTGAATCCGATCGCAAAAAGCGAATCGCGGCTCAAAGTGTTGACCAAGCTGCTCAAGCGCAAGGACGTCGAGCGCCTGATCAATGCATGTGACGCGGGGCGCGAAGGCGAGCTGATTTTCCGCCTGATCGCGCAGCACGCCAAAGCCAAACAGCCGGTCCAGCGTCTGTGGCTGCAATCAATGACCCCTGCGGCCATCCGCGACGGCTTTGCCCGTCTGCGTAGCGACGAAGAAATGCAACCGCTCGCGGACGCCGCACGGTGCCGCTCGGAGGCCGACTGGCTGGTCGGCATCAACGGCACGCGCGCCATGACGGCGTTCAACAGCAAGGGCGGCGGCTTCTTCCTGACCACGGTCGGTCGGGTGCAGACGCCGACGCTGTCGATCGTGGTTGAACGTGAAGAAAAGATTCGCCGCTTCGTGCCGCGCGACTATTGGGAAGTGAAAGCGGACTTCGTCTGCGCGGCTGGCTTCTATGAAGGCCGCTGGTTCGACCCGAAATTCAAGCGCGACGAGTTCGACCCGGAAAAGCGCGACTCGCGCCTCTGGGCGCTGCCCGCCGCCGAGACGATCGTCGCCGCCTGTCGCGGCCAGACCGGCACGGTCACGGAAGAATCCAAGCCGACCACGCAACTGTCGCCGGCGCTGTTCGACCTGACGAGTTTGCAGCGTGAGGCAAACGGCCGCTTTGGCTTCTCGGCCAAGAACACGTTGGGTCTGGCTCAGGCACTGTACGAACGGCACAAGGTGCTCACGTACCCGCGTACCGATGCGCGCGCGCTGCCCGAAGACTACATGGACACGGTCAAGCAGACGCTTGGCATGCTCAAAGAAAGCAACAACTACCTGCCGTTCGCCAAACAGGTGCTCGACAAGGGCTGGGTGAAGCCGAACAAGCGCATCTTCGATAACTCGAAGATCAGCGACCACTTCGCAATCATCCCCACCCTGCAGGCGCCCAAGAATCTGTCCGAGCCGGAGCAAAAGCTTTACGACCTCGTCGTGAAGCGCTTCCTGTCGGTGTTCTTCCCGGCCGCCGAATTCAAGGTGACGACGCGGATCACCGAAGTTGTCGGCCATCACTTCAAGACTGAAGGCAAGGTGCTGGTCGAACCGGGCTGGCTGCAGGTCTATGGCCGCGAGATCAGCGGTGAAGACGCCAATCTTGTGCCAGTCCAGAAGGACGAGAAGGTCAAGACCGACAAGATCGCCGCGCAACAACTGGTGACCAAACCACCGGCCCGCTACAACGAAGCCACGTTGCTGTCGGCTATGGAAGGCGCGGGCAAGCTGGTCGAGGACGACGAGTTGCGCGAGGCCATGGCTGCCAAGGGCCTCGGCACGCCGGCCACGCGCGCTGCGATCATCGAAGGTCTGCTTGGCGAGAAGTATCTGATCCGCGAAGGCCGTGACCTGATCCCGACCGCCAAGGCGTTCCAGTTGATGACGCTGCTGCGTGGGCTCGGCGTCAAGGAATTGACTGCGCCCGAGCTGACCGGCGAGTGGGAGTACAAACTCTCGCAAATGGAGCGCGGCAACCTGCATCGCGACGCGTTCATGCAGGAAATCGCCCGCATGACGCAGACCATCGTCAAGCGCGCGAAAGAGTACGACTCGGACACGATCCCCGGCGACTACGCCACGCTGGAAACGCCGTGTCCGAATTGCGGCGGTCAGGTGAAGGAAAACTACCGGCGCTTTGCGTGCTCGAAGTGCGAGTTTTCGATTTCGAAGATTCCCGGCGGGCGCCAATTCGAAATTCCGGAAGTGGAAGAACTGCTGCAGAACAAGACCATCGGACCGCTGTCGGGCTTCCGCAGCAAGATGGGGCGACCGTTCTCGGCAATCCTCAAGCTTTCGCTCGACGACGAGATCAAGAATTACAAGCTCGAATTCGACTTCGGCCAGGATTCCGGCGGCGAAGACGGTGAGGTCCCTGACTTCTCCGACCAGCAGCCGGTAGGCGCGTGCCCGAAGTGCAAGGCGCATGTGTTCGAGCACGGCATGAGCTACGTCTGCGAGAACTCGGTCGCCAATCCGAAGACTTGCGACTTCCGCTCTGGCAAGGTGATTCTGCAGCAGGAGATCACGCGCGAGCAGATGGGCAAGCTGCTGGAAGAAGGCCGCACCGATCTGCTGACGAACTTCAAGTCGTCGCGTACCGGCCGCAACTTCAAGGCGTTCCTCGTCAAGCAGAGCGACGGCAAGATCGGCTTCGAGTTCGAGAAGAAGGAGCCGTCAGCGAAGACTGCTGCCAAGACTGCAGCGACTGCTGCGGCTAAAGCAGCAGCCGGTACTGCGACGGAAACGGACGACGACGTAGTGGTGGCGGAGAAGGCTGCGCCGGCCAGGAAGGCGGCAGCGAAGAAAGCGCCGGCTACGAAAACGGCCGCGGCCAAGAAAGCGCCTGCAAAGAAGGCTCCGGCGCGCAAGACTGGCTCGTAAGCGCGTCCTGAGCACGGAGCAAGTACAAGCACGGCCGCACCGCTCAAAACTGCGATGAAGTCCGTGACGTAAGTCACCGCGCAGAAACTAAAAAGGCACAGTCTCCGCGAGGAGGCCGTGCCTTTTTCTTACCTACCGAGCCGACTCAAAGCGCATCTCAAAGCGGCGACAGGACCGCCGGCCGAGCCCGCGGTGAAGACGGCGTCTTGGACGGCAGCTTCGGCGAAATCTCGCTATCCAGCAACCGCGACAAGGGCTCCGCACCGTCGAACGCTTCCGGCGGCATCATCTCCGAATCCACGCCGGAAACCGAGACCGGCCATCCTTGACCGTCCTTGATCCACTGCTCACCGAGCAGGCTGTTCGGCGTCTGGCTGAAGTGCTCGACCAGATGGTCGATGAACGTACGCACCTTGGCCGGCAAATGGCGGCGGCTCGGGTACGCAATGTTGATCTCGACCTGCGGCAAGCGGTATTCGCCCAGCAGACGCACGAGCCGGCCACGCGTCATGTCGCGGCCAATCAGGTAGCTTGGCAAAATCGCAATGCCCATGCCGAGCAGCGAGAACTGACGCAGCATTTCCGTGTTGTTGGCGACGATCACGTTTGTCGGACGCACCCGTACTTCGCCGTCGGGCCCCGTAAAGACCCGCTCATCGCCCCAATACTCGGACGGCAATGACAGACACGGGTGCTCGAGCAGATGCTCCGGACGCGTCGGCGTGCCGTGTTTCTCTAGATACGCGGGCGTCGCGCACACCGTCATGCAGCCCGTGGTCAGACGCCGCGTGACGATGCTCGCGCTGCGCATCTGCCGCGCGATCACCACGCCCACGTCGAAACCTTCTTCAACCAGATCGACCTGACGGTCGACCAGCGTGACATCGGGAATCACTTTCGGATAGCGCTCGGCGTAGGTTTGCAACACCGGCGCCAGGTTATGCAGCCCGAACACCACCGGCGCAACAATGCGCAAGCTGCCAACCGGTTCGTGATTGCGCGCCACCACCATCTGCTCCACGTCTTCCAGTTCGTCGAGAATCTGGCGGGCGCGCTCCAGGTACACCTGACCCGACTCGGTCAGCGAAAGGCTGCGGGTTGTACGGTTGAGCAGACGGGTACCGAGACGGCCTTCGAGATCGGCTACGTGGCGAGTGGCCACAGCGTTGGAAATATCCATCGCGCTGGCTGCGCGGGCAAAACTGCCGAGATCCGCCACCCGGACGAAAACTCGCATTGATTGCAAATGATCCATAAGACAACTCCTGCCGTGTTACAGCTCCCTGACCAAACCAATGTGAGCAGTGAAGCGAACTGGGAATTCTCCTACGACTCCTGAATTCGTGCAGAAGTTGCTCAAGAACACGGTTTTTTATTAGGTTTCGTATCACCGTACTCCTTAGCGTAGTCGATGCGCATCGATTGTTCCTCTTGAAGAAACAATATGCTGCGGTGCATTGAGGACTATGTTTATTGCCGGAACAGCGAAAGCGCCGCGATAAGCGGTCTGAATTGGACTGAAATAGGGGCACGTGTGGTGGAAAATCAAGAAACCGCCCGAAGGCGGTCTTAGTACAGGAGTGAGCGCTCACATAATCAGGCGGTAAGTCGTTCCTCAAGCGCCGTTTTGGTGTCGCGCAACGCCGTTGGCAGGTTTTGCTGCAGTGTGTCGAACAATTCCGCGTGTAGGGCGAGTTCCGCACGCCACGCTGCGTCGTCAACCGAGATCACCTGTTCGAACTGCGC
Source organism: Paraburkholderia sp. GAS82 (assembly GCF_050436285.1). NCBI lineage: Bacteria > Pseudomonadati > Pseudomonadota > Betaproteobacteria > Burkholderiales > Burkholderiaceae > Paraburkholderia > Paraburkholderia sp. GAS82. The sequence continues at coordinate 207,995 of NZ_JBNDLX010000003.1, read as the reverse complement.
CTTGGTGAAATCGAGACCGCGCCAGTCGATGTCCTCGTAGTGCGGTGAGACGCCGAATGCATGTTCTTCGCCCTCCGCCACGCCTTCGATCCGGCCAACCATCCAGCCCAGCACGCGCATGTTCTCACCAAAGCCCGGCCAGACGAACTTGCCGTCCGTGCCTTTGCGGAACCAGTTCACGCAGAAGATTTTCGGCAATTTCGCGTTCAGTTGCTCAAGCCGCTCGCCGGTCTTCAGCCAGTGCGCGAAATAGTCGCTCATGTTGTAACCGCAAAACGGCAGCATCGCGAAAGGGTCACGCCGCACGACGCCTTGCTGTCCCGCAGCCGCTGCGGTCGTTTCCGAGCCCATCGTGGCCGCCATATAGACGCCTTCGACCCAGTTGCGCGCCTCGGTGACGAGCGGGACCGTGGTTGAGCGCCGTCCACCGAAGATGAATGCATCGATCGGCACGCCGGCCGGGTTTTCCCAATCCGCATCGATCGACGGGCATTGGGATGCCGGCGCCGTGAACCGCGCATTTGCATGCGCCGCCTTGCGGCCGGTCTCCTTCGCAATAGCTGGCGTCCAGTCTTTGCCCTGCCAATCCGTCAGATGCGCGGGCGCCTCGTCGCTCATGCCTTCCCACCAGACGTCACCATCGTCTGTCAGCGCCACGTTGGTGAAGATGACGTTTTCCTTCAGCGTCGCCATCGCATTGAAGTTAGTTTTCTCACTGGTGCCCGGCGCGACGCCGAAATAGCCAGCTTCAGGATTGATTGCGTAGAGGCGGCCGTCTTTGCCCGGCTTGATCCATGCAATGTCATCGCCGATGGTCGAGATTTTCCAGCCGTTCATACCGTCCGGCGGAATCAGCATCGCGAAGTTGGTCTTGCCGCAAGCGGACGGAAACGCTGCCGCCACGTGGTGCTTGCGCCCCTCCGGCGAGGTCACGCCGAGAATCAGCATGTGCTCGGCGAGCCAGCCTTCCGCGCGGCCCATCGTCGAGGCAATGCGCAGTGCGAAGCACTTTTTCCCAAGCAGGGCGTTACCACCGTAGCCTGAGCCGTAGCTCCAGATCTCGCGCTGTTCAGGGAAATGGACGATGTATTTGGTGTCGTTGCACGGCCAGGGCACGTCCTGCGCCCCGGCGGCGAGCGGTGCGCCCACCGAATGGACGCACGGTACGAAGTCGCCGTCAGTGCCGAGCACGTCGTACACCTCGCGGCCCATGCGCGTCATGATGCGCATGTTGGTGACCACATAAGGGCTGTCGCTCAGTTCGACGCCGATGTGAGCAATCGGGGAGCCGAGCGGACCCATCGAAAACGGCACCACATACATCGTTCGGCCGCGCATCGCGCCGTCGAACAGGCCGTCGAGCGTCGAGCGCATCTCCGCCGGGGCAATCCAGTTGTTGGTGGGGCCAGCATCTTCGCGACGCTGCGAGCAGATGAAAGTCCGGTCCTCGACACGCGCGACGTCCGACGGATCGGACCACGCAAGATAGGAATTCGGACGTTTGGCGGGGTTGAGTTTTCTGAGCGTGCCGGCCGCGACCATCTGCGCGCACAGACGGTCGTATTCTTCCTGCGAGCCGTCGCACCAGACGATCTGGTCTGGCCTGGTCAGCGCCGCGACGCGCTCCACCCAGTCGATCAGTTTGCGGTTTTTGACCCAGCCAGGCGCCTCAATGGCCGGAAGTCCTGCAAAGGCGGGATGATTCATCGAGCTGTCTCCGTTTCGTTTGTAAGCAAAAAGAAAAACGGTACAGGCCCAACGACGCTGCGTGCGAGAGGCGTCAATCCAGTTGCGCCGGCCAACCGGCGCACGATTGTGCAGGTCGTGATAGGCCATACAGCCTGTTGCGCTGCGCCGTCTGCAAGCAGCCCTCTGCAACCGTCTGTAAAGCGGCTTGCATCGACACGCAACAAACTGTTAAAAACGATCTCAATCTTGCCTTTGCGTGGTGATGCCATCTTCGCGGCACTTTCTACGATAAGGCATCCATCCAAACCAGCGTGTGACCTACCTCACATGGTGGGACAGCCAGCTTAACACTCCGTTCCGCACCGTCATGGTGCGTCGCAAAACACCAAGACTATGAAGATTGCCATCCTCGACGATTACCAGGACGCCGTTCGCAAGCTCGACTGCTTTCAATTGCTCGCCGACCATGACGTCAAGGTGTTCAACAACACCGTGCGTGGCCTGGGCCAACTGGCCAGCCGCCTGTCGGAAGTCGATGCCCTGGTGCTGATCCGCGAACGTACCCGCATCAACTCGCAACTGCTCGATAAACTCCCGCATCTGCGCATGATTAGCCAGACCGGCAAGGTGTCGAGCCATGTCGATCTGGCCGCCTGTACCGAACGCGGCATCGCCGTTCTGGAAGGCAGCGGTTCGCCGATCGCGCCGGCCGAACTGACCTGGGCTCTCATCATGGCTGCGCAGCGGCGCATCCCACAATACGTAGCAAACCTTAAGCAAGGAGCCTGGCAACAGTCAGGGCTGAAGACCTCGGCGCTACCGCCGAACTTTGGTCTGGGCCAGGTTCTGCGTGGTCAGACCGTCGGGATCTGGGGTTACGGCAAGATCGGCCGCCTGATTGCGGGATATGGCAAGGCGTTCGGTATGAATGTTCTGGTGTGGGGACGCGGCAGCACGCTCGAAGCGGCACGTGCCGATGGATACGGTGTCGCCGAAAGCCGCGAGGCGCTGTTCGAACAGAGCGATGTGCTGTCGTTGCATCTGCGTCTGCATGACGACACGCGTGGCATCGTCAAGCAGGAAGACCTGCTGCGGATGAAGCCGACTGCGTTGCTGGTGAATACGAGCCGGGCCGAACTGCTGGAAGAGAACGCGCTGGTCAATGCGCTGGCGCGCAACCGGCCTGGGATGGTGGCGATAGACGTCTACGAAAGCGAGCCGATTCTGCAGGGCTACAGCCTGCTGCGGATGGAAAACGTGATCTGCACGCCGCACATCGGGTATGTCGAGCGTGAGAGCTACGAGCTGTATTTCAGCGCGGCGTTCCAGAATATTCTGGCGTTCGACGCGGGCGATACGTCAAGCGTGGCGAATCCTGAGGCGTTGCAGGGTGGGCGCCGGCGGTAAGGGACGAGGCCGCGACCTTTGCGTTTGTACTGGTCTTGGCCGCCCAGCACCCTCCCGTCGCCGGCTTTGCCGTCAGATCAATCGTATAGCGCGGCTTCGAGCAACTGCGGCATGTGCTCGAGGAACTGCTCACCGTCCGCGCGGCCGAGGTTGTACGCGTGCTGCATCTGCGACGGGCTCGTGTAATCCCAACTGGAGATGGGCACTTTGCGCGAGGGCTGCACATACAGCCGCTGCTGGGCGCCGTGCGATACGACGAACATCTGCGGGCGCGGATAGAGGCGCGTGACCATCACCAGCACGTTGCCCGGCGTTTCATCGAGCGCGCCGACCGGCACGTTGTCGACCATCCCGCCATCGAGGACCGGCCGGCCGTTGCGCCGCAAGACCGGCGTGAAAGGCGGCGTCGACGACGATTGCAGAATCAGGTCCGCGAGATCCTCGACATTCGCGCAATCCTGCGCCCGCACGAATTCCGGGTGGAAACCAAGCGTCTGACCGAGCGTGGGATGCAGCGTCTTGCGGACGTATTTCTCGATGTTGTACGCGATCAGGCCCGCAGCGACCGCACTGCGTGCACCGAGCCAACGCGGCAGATGCGACACGCCGATACGGATCTCCGGCGCCTGCGCGAGTGACGCAAGCTTCTCGCCGTAGATGTCGAGGAGTGCCTTGCGATAGATCCGATAGTGAGGAAACACTGACTCGCGACGTAGCAGATTGCCCCAGTACGCGTTCCGGGTGTTGTGGCGCAGTGCGTCTTCGTAGTAGCGCATGACCCAGTCGGAATCGCGCGTGTAGAGCATGCATGCCGTGGCTGCGCCCGCCGAAATTCCGGTGATCACGCGCGGCCGGATCTTCAGTTCCGGCTGCACGATGTCCCAGAATCCCGCCTGCCACCAGCAGCGATTGCCACCGCCCGCGAATACAACCTGATCGAACATTCTTCGTTTTTCCCTGGAATCTGACGCGCGATGCTTAGGAGAGCAGCGCGTAGGTAGTAGTGGCGTGGACCGCCATCTTGCCGTCCTCGTCGAACAGTTCGACTTCGCCGAATACGAGGTTGCGGCCCATCCGCAACACGCGTGCTGTGATCAGCACGTCGCCCTTGCGCACTGCGCGCATGAAGCTGATGTTCAGTGAGACGGTGGTCATTGGCTTGAAGCCGTCGAGGGCGGCGGAAATGGCAACGATCATCGCCGTATCGGCGGCCGCCATAAAGACCTGGCCGCAGATCACGCCGCCGGAGTGGCGCAGCTCGCCGGAAAACGGCAGGCGCATCGTCGCACTTTCCTCGTCGACCTTCACGGGGGTCAGGGCAAGCGTGCGCACCCACGGCGCCAGCACGCGGTCGAGTAACTCTGCTATCGCTTTGTCGTCCATCGCTTATCCCCGTTGAACCGCGTGAGGCGTCGCGCGGCATGGTCTGGCAACATAATACCGGGACGGTAGAAAGTGCGCGTTTTTGGCATATCGTGGGCCCGGCGGTTAAGCAAACGACCGGCGTCACGAATTTTTTTAAGAAATCTGCTAAAGGGGCCTTGGCAACTTAAAAAAAGTCCTTCATAATTCGCAGTCTGTTGGGGGCGTTAGCTCAGTTGGTAGAGCAGCGGACTCTTAATCCGTAGGTCGAGTGTTCGAGTCACTCACGCCCCACCAAAGAAATTCAAGCAAAAAGCCCGGTCCTTGCGACCGGGCTTTTTGCTTTCTGAGACTCGTTGACACTGCGTGCCCACATACCCTGGGGCGCAACTCCACGACGACGTGCTCCAAGCCAGTCCACAAAACGAGCCTGTTGCCAACAGCGTTCCGCTTCGCCTGCAACGCTGCTCGCCCACCCTTCGCCAAAGCGCCGCCCCCCGTCGGATCGGAGTAACTCGCCCTCCAATTCCCCTTGCATCTTCGCAAAATACTGTATAAATTTACAGTATGTATGTTCATACAGGGGTAGAGCAATGAACCAGCTTATCCGCATCCTGAACGACGACGACCGCGAAACACTCGCCTGGCTGTGCAAGCATGCCGGCGACGCTCGGGTGGCTGCTGCAGCACGACATCTCGGAGGCAACGGAAAGCCGTACCTCTCCGCGGTATGCCGCTATCTCGGCGTGCGCCCGCCTATGCCACGCCAACGCTTTCGCCCTATCGAAGACTGCACGGTCGGCGACACCCATCTCGCCCAGATTCGCCAGTTGCTCGCACAGCGCTGCCCGCCCCAATCGAAACACCTTTGAAGCAAATGCATCGCCCCACGCTACAAGGAAAATAAGACCATGACCCATGCCACGGCCTTCGACGAAGATGTCCGAAACATCGATCCCATTGCCCTCGAACGCGCGCTCCGCAGCGCATCGCTCGACCTTCAGCAGGTCATTGTCACAGTCGCCAGGCGTCATCTGAATAGCGGTCGTCGCGCTTATCCGATCGGCAGTGGATTGCCGACCTGGCGCACCCTGCAGACGATCGACGAACAGGTGTTCGAGAATCCCGGCTTCCGGGCGAGGAATAAAGAGCACGTCCGGGAGATGTTCGTCCGTTTCGGCGACAGCCGTCTGGCCGGCTCGGATCTTGACGAGCCGGTCGACTGGAGACGCGACGATGACGATCTGCCCGTGGTTTATCTAACGGTCCGTGCGCTGATCCAGTCCGATTCGACGGACGGTGGTGGGTCGGACTAAGGGAAGCGGAAAACCCACAAGCCTCATTGCGCTTACCCAACGAGCATATCCCTACCAGAGATTAAGCACGCCCCTACCAAAGTCTTACCACGCATGTCCAAACGCATCACGCCGTTTCCGTACCGCTACTATCGGTAACAGACCGCGATCTAAAACCTCGCGGTGACAAAAAATGGCGTCAATTTTTCGATGAACGCGACACGGACAAGCTGGTGCAAACAATCAGAATCAAGATCATTTTCGCGTTCGGCGCGTGCGTTGTACTCATGGCTGCTATCGGCCTGTTTGGGATACTCGGGCTTTCCAGAGTCAATTCGAACGTCGCCAACGGATACGTTGGCAACACCGTTCCGATCTCCGATCTATCGGAAGTTCGCATAGCCCAACTTAATGTGCGCCTTATGCTAAGGCGCATTCAGGTATTCCACGATCCGGCCAGGACAGCGGAGTACGCCGCGGCAATCGCCACGTATTTTGAACAGCTCAATAAATCGTGGAATCACTACTATTCAAGCGGGATATCCAGCGACAAGGAACATGAGATCGCGGAGCGCATCAAGAACATGCTGCCGCGCTTCACGGCGTCAACGAACCAGGCCGTAGCTGCAGCTAGCGCAGGGAATTTCGATGCGGCTGGTACTGCAATCGAAGACGTTCTTGCGGTGTCAACGTCCATGAACAATGCTCTGGACGAGGACGCCGCACTCAATCTGGCTCAGGCCAAACAATTTGTCGACGACAGCGACGCCACCTTCGCGACTACGCGTTGGATCGCGATCGGTCTGCTCGTGGCCGGCATTGTTGTTGCCGTGGGAATATCCACCTACCTGCTGCGCACGATTCTGAATCCGCTCAACAGGGCGATTGACGTAGCGAACCATATCGCAAACGGTGAACTGGAAAATCGCGTCACCGTCGATTCGCGAGGCGAGTTTGGTCAGTTGCTCGAAGCATTGAGGAAAATGGACGGGAATCTCAGCGATACGGTTCGCGGGATTAAATCGTCTACGGCCTCGGTTGCTGTCGCGTCACGCGAAATCGCAAGCGGCAATACCGACCTCTCCGCGCGCACCGAACAACAGGCGGCGTCGCTTGAAGAAACCGCTGCCAGCATGGTGCAGTTGACGGAGACGGTAAAGCAGAACGCCGACAATGCGCGCCAGGCGAACACCCTCGCCATGCACGCGACCGATATAGCGGACACAGGCAACAATTCCGTTCAGGCCATGGTCGGGACGATCGATCAGATCAGCAGTAGCTCGAGCAAGATTTCCGACATTACCGGCGTCATCGAAAGCATTGCTTTCCAGACCAATATTCTTGCGCTGAATGCAGCGGTCGAAGCCGCACGCGCGGGCGAGCAGGGTCGCGGCTTTGCCGTGGTGGCTAGCGAGGTCCGCAGTCTGGCTCAGCGCTCGGCCGCCGCCGCGAAAGAAATCAAGGAATTGATCAGCTCGTCCGTGGCAACGATTCAGGACGGCGCCAGACAGGCCACGGAAGTCAGTGCAACGGTGCGCCAGGTCAAGCAGGCCATCCAGCAGGTCTCTGATCTCGTCGGCGAGATCGCTGCGGCGTCTGAAGAGCAAAGTCGCGGCATTGAGCAGGTGAACCAGGCAGTCGGCCAGATGGACGAAGTCACGCAACAGAACGCGGCGCTCGTCGAAGAGGCCGCTGCGGCGGCGCATTCCCTCGAAGAGCAGGCGAACAATCTGCAGGGGGCGGTGTCGGCGTTCAGGCTCGACGACCGTGAGTCCTCCGTGTCGCGCATGCCGGTTGCGGAGAACCGGCCACTCGTTCCCGTGCGGAAGATATCGAAGGCGCCCGCGAGGTTAAAAGCAATCCGGCAAGCGCCCGCAACCTCGCCAGCCGCTGAACCGCTTGCGCTACCGCACAAGTCAGATCCAACGTGGGAGGCGTTCTGATGAGCACAACCACGACGAACGTCACTGGTGAACTTCTGAGCGCCTACGCAAGTTTCGCCGTGTCGAACAGCAACGCGGTTTCCCGCATCGGCGCCCGCGCGATGGTGCTGTGCAGATTCTTTGACGCGACGTTGCCGCAACTGACTGCGGCGCAATGCGATGAGATCACACGGATATTCCGCCACGGCGTCAACGACACGATGTCGATCACCGACGACGTCGAAATGCCGTCGGCCTATCACACGGCGCTGCTGGAACAGACCAACGCACTTCTGGCTGCACTGGAAGAGCAAGGCAGCGCGCGACGATAGCGGTCGTCGGGAGTAAGCGCCGCCGTTCGTGATGCTTACTCGTCCATCATGCGGACTTTGACCTTCTTGCCCTTCACCTTGCCGGCGCTAAGCTTGCGCAACGCATCGCGTGCGATGCTGCGCTCAACCGCAACGTACGTAGAGAACTCCGTCACATTGATCTTGCCGATCTGCGAGCCGGCGAAACCCGCTTCGCCGGTCAGCGCGCCGAGCACGTCGCCCGGACGGATCTTTTCCTTGCGGCCGCCGAGAATCTGCAGCGTTTCCATCGGCGGCAACAGGCGCTCATTGCTGGTCGATGTCAGCTCCGATAGCGGATGCCACTCCACCTCACGACCCTGCGCCTGCTCGAGACTGCCGACGCGGCCCATCTCGTTCATGCTCGCGAGACTCAGTGCCCAGCCCTCCTGATCGGCGCGTCCCGTACGGCCGATACGATGCACGTGCACCTCGGGATCCGGCGTCACATCGACGTTGATCACCGCTTCGAGCTGCGCGATGTCCAGCCCACGGGCGGCAACGTCAGTCGCTACCAGCACCGAGCAGCTACGATTCGCAAACTGGATCAGCACCTGATCGCGCTCGCGCTGATCCAGTTCGCCGTGCAGTGCGAGCGCATGAAAGCCCTGCGCACGCAGCACGTCGAGCAGATCGCGACATTGCTGTTTGGTATTGCAGAATACCAGCGAGCTCACCGGGCGGTAGTGATTCAGCAGCAACCCGACTGCGTGCAGCCGGCCGTCTTCCGTCACTTCGTAGAAGCGTTGACGAATCTTGCTGTTGTCATGCCGCTCCTCCAACTTTACTTCCTTGGGATTGCGCAGGAACTGCTGGCTCAGCTTGACGATGCCATCAGGGTACGTCGCGGAGAACAACAGCGTCTGGCGCTCCTTCGGACACTGGCGCACGACGGTCGCGATGTCGTCGAAGAAACCCATGTCGAGCATGCGGTCGGCTTCATCGAGTACCAGCGTGTTCAGCGCGCCCAGCGCGAGACTGCCGCGCTCGAGGTGATCCATGATGCGCCCCGGCGTACCGACGACGATATGCGCGCCTTGTTCCAGGCTCGCGGTTTGCGGGCGCATTGGCGTGCCGCCGCACAGCGTCAGCACCTTGATGTTCTGTTCGGCGCGCGCGAGGCGGCGGATTTCCTGCGTGACCTGATCGGCCAATTCGCGCGTCGGGCACAGCACCATGGCCTGCACGTCGAAGTTGCGCGCGTCGAGGCGCGCCAGCAGTGCGAGCGAAAACGCCGCGGTTTTGCCACTACCGGTTTTCGCCTGGGCGATCAGATCGTTGCCGGCTAGCGCGATCGGCAGGCTCGCAGCCTGGATCGGCGTCATCTCGACGTAGCCGAGCTGCGTGAGATTGGCGAGCATCGCCGGCGCCAGCGGTAGCAGGCTGAAGGGTGCGCCCGGAGGCGCGGCGGTGGTCGTGGGACTGTTCATGTGTCGAGGGCTCGGCTGGGCTTACTGGAGGGGACGGCCATCGATCTGCTCGTAGACCACCGAGCCATCGTCCGCGTCGAAGCGCTCGACGTAATTGCGTGCGCCGCACATCGGGCAGCGGAACAGGAGCCCCTGGCCCTCGTTCTTGATGACGACGTCTGCCTGCTCCCATCGCGCTTCGCAGGACTGGTTTCTACACTTGAACACGTTGATTCTCCAACTTCGATTCGTTTAATGGTGCGGCCCGGCAGCAGGCGTCGCGCGCGTGCTGCCGGGCAATGGGTCCGACCGGGTCAGCGCCCGCTCAACCCAGATGGGTATGCCGCGAACGGGGGGCGCTCACTTCCATGTCGGTGAGTCCGTGGACGATGCCGCAATCCTCGACGGTCTGTTCGATCTGGCATTGCTCGCGCAACGACGTCAATTGCGCCTTGAGTTGCTTGAGCTCGTCGATCCGCGTATCGACATGCGCAATGTGCTCGTCGATCAGCGTGTTGATCGCGCCGCAGCCGTCGGCTGGGGTGTCGGTCAGGCGCAGCAGGGCGCGGATCTCGTCGTGCGTCATGTCGAGCGCGCGGCAGTTGCGGATGAAACGCAAACGTTCGACGTGGCGCGCCGCGTAGCTGCGGTAATTCGCTTCAGTGCGGTCCGCTTCGGGCAACAGGCCCTCTTTCTCGTAGAAGCGGATGGTTTCGGTGGTGCAGTGGGCAATCTTCGCGAGTTCGCCGATTTTCATGGAGCCTCCGGATTGCGTCCTTGACCTTGTAGTGGCTTCAAGGTGTTTACTAGACCACAAATCCAGCCAGGAAGCCACCATGCCTCACGCCAGCCACGCAGAAACGCACCGTCACGAGCACGGGGAGTCGTGCGCTCACAACCACTCAGAGCGGGTTTCGTCGCATGAGCACTCCCACAACCACGCCGACGCCTGCTGCTCTGCCGCGCCCGTCGCGCTGGCCAAGCTTTCTGGACCCGAAACCATCGGCGCTAACGTGCGCACCGCGATCCGGATCATGCAGATGGATTGCCCGACCGAAGAGGCGTTGATCCGCAATAAGCTCGGCCGGATGCCCTACGTGCGCAGCCTCGACTTCAACCTGATGCAGCGCGTGCTTACGGTCGTGCATGCCCCCGAGGCGCTCGGCTCGATTCTGGCGAGCCTGCGCTCGCTCGATTTCGAACCTCAACTGGCCGACGCAACCGCCCCGCTCACGAACCCACCCGCCGAGCCGCACAAGCCGTGGTGGCCGCTGGCACTTGCCGGCGCGGCCGCTGTGGGCTCGGAAGCGGTTAGCTGGCTCGGCGCACCCGCGTGGCTCGCGGCGGTGCTGGCCATCGTCGCTGTGCTGTCTTGCGGCCTCACCACCTACAAGAAAGGCTGGCTCGCCATCCGCAATGGCAACCTCAACATCAACGCGCTGATGAGCATCGCGGTCACCGGCGCGCTGGTCCTGCAGCAATGGCCAGAAGCTGCCACGGTAATGGTGCTGTTCACGATCGCCGAACTGATCGAAGCCAAATCGCTCGACCGCGCCCGCAACGCGATCAAGGGCCTCATGCAACTGACGCCTGAAGAAGCCTCCGTCCAGCAGCCCGACGGCAGTTGGCGCGCTGTCGATATCAAATCGGTCACACTGGGCGACATCGTGCGAGTAAAGCCGGGTGAGCGAATCGGAGTCGATGGCGAGATCGTCGCAGGCCGCTCGAGCGTGAACCAGGCGCCGATCACCGGCGAAAGCCTGCCGGTCGACAAAGCCGAAGGCGACGCCGTATTCGCCGGCACGATCAACCAGAGCGGTTCCTTCGACTACCGCGTGACGGCCGCCGCCAGCAACACCACGCTTGCTCGCATCATCCACGCGGTCGAAGAAGCGCAAGGCTCCAAAGCGCCGACGCAGCGCTTCGTCGACCAGTTCGCCCGCGTCTACACGCCGATCGTGTTCGCCGTCGCGCTGGCTGTGGCGATCCTCCCGCCGATGCTGTTCGGCGGCCTGTGGCACGAATGGGTCTACAAGGCGCTGGTGATGCTGGTGATCGCCTGCCCGTGCGCGCTGGTGATCTCCACCCCCGTGACGATCGTGAGCGGTCTCGCGGCCGCCGCCCGCCGGGGCATCCTGATCAAGGGTGGCGCGTACCTCGAGCAGGGCCGCAAGCTGAAGTGGCTCGCTCTCGACAAGACCGGCACGATCACCCGCGGCAAACCGGTGCAGACGGACTTCGAAATGCGTGTGGAGGATGTCGCACTCACCCGCTTCCGCAGCCTCGCCGCGAGTCTCGCTGGTCGCTCCGATCATCCGGTGTCGCAGGCGATTGCGGGCGCGGCCAAAACCGACGGTATCGAGTGGTTGAAGGTTAGCGGGTTCGAGGCGATTCCCGGACGCGGCGTGCGCGGCATGATCGACGGCACGCCGTATCTGCTCGGCAACCACCGCCTCGTCCACGAACTCGGCCGCTGCTCGACGGCGCTCGAAGCACGGCTCGATACGCTCGAACGTCACGGCAAAACCGTCGTCATGCTGATGGACGAAGAACGCGTGCTGGCCCTCTTCGCCGTCGCCGATACGGTGAAGGAGAGCAGTCGCGCCGCGATTGCCGACCTGCACAAGCTGGGGGTGCAAACGGCCATGCTGACCGGCGACAACTCGCACACGGCCGAAACCATCGCGAGCCTGGTCGGCATCGATCGCGCACTCGGCGACCAGTTACCGGAAGACAAGCTCAAGGCCGTAGAAGGGCTGTCGGCCAATGGTGTGACGGTCGGCATGGTGGGCGACGGCATCAACGATGCCCCGGCGCTCGCTCGCGCAGACATCGGCTTCGCGATGGGTGCGATGGGCACCGACACCGCCATCGAAACCGCAGACGTCGCCCTGATGGACGACGACCTGCGCAAGATTCCGCTCTTCATCCGGCTCTCGCAGGCGACGCACTCGATACTGGTGCAGAACATTGCCCTGGCGCTCGGCCTGAAGGCGGTGGTTCTGACGCTCACGTTGATGGGCTACGGCACGATGTGGATGGCCGTGTTCGCCGATGCAGGCGCCAGTCTGCTGGTGGTGGGCAACGGCTTGCGACTCCTGCGCAAGTAAGCTTGAACTCGCCGCAACCACTCAACCGCTACTGCGGTACGCGGCGGCCTCACGCCTCGTGTTCACCTCACCCATTGCAGTCTTCACGCTCTGCGGATTGCTCAATTCCTGAACACCCTGCACACCCTCTGCTCCGAAACAGCACGCGCCACACTGAGCACATTGAACAGTTTCAACAACGAGGTACGTCAATGGTGTCCACCGGACCACGCTGAGTCCCCGGTCACATGCGTTGGCACGCTTCTGGCGTATTCGACGGGCGGCAAGCGGATCGCCGCGCCGGGTATTCCACCATTCGAACATGTGAGGAGCGCACAGATGAACCACGCAGAAATGCAGTTTCTGACCACCGAATTCCCGTACAAAAAGCAGTATCAGAACTTTATCGGCGGTGAATGGGTGAAGCCGGTTGGCGGCGAGTACTTCGACAATATCTCGCCCATTACAGGTGAACCGTTCACGTCGATTCCGCGTTCGCGCGAAGCCGATATCGAACTCGCGCTCGATGCCGCGCACCGCGCCAAAGTGGCATGGGGCAAGACCTCGACGACCGATCGCGCCAACATCCTCAACCGCATCGCCGATCGCATGGAAGCGAACCTGCAGCGTATCGCCGTCGCAGAGACGATCGACAACGGCAAGCCGCTACGCGAATCGATGGCCGCGGATATCCCGCTTGCCATCGATCACTTCCGCTACTTCGCAAGCTGCGTGCGCGCCCAGGAAGGCTCGATCTCCGAGATCGACAGCGAAACCATGGCCTACCACTTCCACGAACCGCTCGGCGTGGTGGGGCAGATCATCCCGTGGAACTTCCCGATCCTGATGGCGGTGTGGAAGCTCGCTCCAGCGCTGGCAGCCGGCAATTGCGTTGTACTGAAACCGGCAGAGCAGACGCCCGCCTCGATCCTTGTGCTGCTCGAACTGATTCAGGATCTGCTGCCGGCAGGCGTCATCAACGTCGTCAACGGCTTCGGTCTCGAGGCAGGCAAGCCGCTCGCGTCGAACAAGCGCATTGCCAAGATTGCCTTCACCGGCGAGACGACCACTGGCCGCCTGATCATGCAATACGCGAGTCAGAACATCATCCCGGTAACGCTGGAGCTCGGCGGCAAGAGTCCGAATATTTTCTTCGCCGACGTAATGGACCACGACGACAGCTTCTTCGACAAGGCGATCGAAGGCTTCACGATGTTCGCGCTGAACCAGGGTGAAGTCTGTACCTGTCCGTCGCGCGTGCTGATCGACGAAAAGATCTACGACCGCTTTATGGAACGTGCGCTCAAGCGTGTTGCCGCAATCACGCAAGGGCACCCGCTCGACAGCAAGACCATGATCGGCGCGCAGGCTTCGCAGGAACAGCTCGAAAAGATCCTCTCGTACATCGATCTCGGCAAGCAGGAAGGCGCGGAATGCCTGATCGGCGGCGAGCGCAATGCACTCGACGGTGAGCTGAAGAAAGGCTACTACGTGAAGCCGACGGTATTCCGCGGCCAGAACAAGATGCGTATTTTCCAGGAAGAAATCTTCGGGCCGGTGGTGTCGGTGACGACCTTCAAGAACGAAGACGAAGCGTTGGAGATTGCGAACGACACTCTGTACGGTCTCGGCGCCGGTGTGTGGAGCCGCGACGGTTCGCGCGCTTTCCGCATGGGACGCGGCATTCAGGCCGGCCGCGTGTGGACCAATTGCTATCACGCGTATCCGGCGCATGCGGCGTTCGGCGGCTACAAGCAATCGGGCATCGGCCGTGAAAATCACAAGATGATGCTCGATCACTATCAGCAAACGAAGAATCTCCTCGTCAGCTACAGCGACAAGCCGCTCGGCTTCTTCTGAGCAAGACGTTCCTTGTGAGCGGGCCGCATCGTGCGGCTCGCTTTCTTTTCTTCAGCGGGGAATGTTATGGCCGACAAGGAAGTGGAACGCGTGATCGTGACGCCGGCAGCGGCGGAGTTGATCGGGAAACTGCAGGCCGAGCATGGGCCGGTGTTGTTTCACCAATCCGGAGGATGCTGCGACGGCAGCGCGCCGATGTGTTTTCCGGCGGGAGAGTTTATGGTCGGCTCATCCGATGTGAAACTCGGCACGATCGCGGGCGTGCCGTTCTATATGAGCGAATCGCAATTCGAGTATTGGCAGCACACACAGCTGATCATCGACGTCGTGCCGGGCAATGGTGGGATGTTTTCGCTCGAGCGGCCCACGGGGATGCGGTTTCTGACGCGCTCGCGGCTCTTCGAGGACGATGAGAATGCGTGGCTGGAAACGCATCCGGTTGAACGGGCGGATGCGTGAGGCAATTGCATCGCGCCGTACTACTCGCTTTCGGATGTCAACGCGATATCGGCCGTTGCCGGCGGCGCTTCAAGCAGTGCGTCGCTATCGTCCTTTAGACCTACGCCAGTCAGGCCCAGTCGGCGCGCATGCGTCAGCAGATAGTGCAGCTTGTGCGCCGCGCCCGCATAGCTCAATCCCTCGGGACGTACATTCGAAATGCAATTGCGCTGCGCGTCGCTGCAGCCCACTTTAGGCGCATACGTCAGATAGATGCCGAGGCTGTCCGGCGAACTCAAACCTGGACGCTCGCCAATCAGCATCACGACGAGCCTGGTGCGGAGCAGTTCGCCGATCTCGTCGCCAAGCGCCACCCTCGCCTGCCGTGCGATCACAACCGGTCCGATCTTCCAGTCACCCAGCTTTGAACATACCGCCTGCAATAGCGGGATCGACTGCTTCGCGGCGGCGAAGGCCGACAAGCCATCGGCAATCACGAACACCACTTCGGGCGGTTCCACCGCAACCTGCTTAAGCACCTCCCGACTCTCGTCCGACAAACGCCGGCCCAGGTCCGGACGGCGCAAATAGTGTTGCCGGTCCGGCGCAGCGCTATGCACGTCGAGCGTCGTGAAACCATTGGCGCGCAACTGCTCGTGCAGCGACTCCGCATCCAGCGGCTGATGCACCGCGTCCCGAGCTTGCGCATGCGACAGATTGAACGCGAGCAGCGGCGCGGTCGGCAAGCTGTTGCCCGCACGGCCCAAGGCGATGCGCGCATTGGTGAACTGACGCAACGCGTTCCATGGGTTCTTTTCGAGGAAATCCTTGCTCATGCGATCCCCATCCATTCATGCGCGCTTTCGAGCAAGGGCTGCCGGGTGGCTCCGTTGAGCAGAATGCCGCGCGTATCGGTAATCTGCATCGACTCCAGCCATTCTTCGAATTCAGGCGCGCGTCTTAGGCCCAGGATTTCACGCACGTATAACGCGTCGTGGAATGACGTGCTCTGATAGTTCAGCATTACATCGTCCGCGCCGGGTACGCCCATGATGAAGTTGATGCCGGCGGCGCCAAGCAGCGTCAGCAGGTTGTCCATATCGTCCTGATCTGCTTCCGCGTGATTCGTATAGCAGATGTCGCAACCCATCGGCACGCCGAGCAGTTTGCCGCAGAAGTGATCTTCGAGACCGGCGCGCGTGATCTGCTTGCCGTCGTACAGATACTCCGGACCAATAAAGCCGACCACCGTATTGACGAGGAACGGATTGAACTTGCGTGCCACCGCATAGGCGCGCACTTCGCAGGTCTGCTGGTCGACGCCATGATGTGCGTTCGCCGAGAGCGCGCTGCCCTGCCCGGTTTCGAAATACATCACGTTGTTGCCGACCGTGCCGCGATTCAGCGAAAGCGCCGCCTCGTAGGCCTCCTGCAGCAGTGCGAGCGAAATGCCGAAACCGGCGTTGGCTTTCTCGGTGCCCGCAATCGACTGGAACACCAGATCGACTGGCGCGCCTTTCTCGATAGCGGCGATCGTATTGGTGACGTGAGTCAGCACACAGGATTGCGTCGGCACCTGGTAACGCTGCCGGAAGTCGTCGATCATCAGCAGCAACGTGGTGATCGCAGCAAGACTGTCGGTGGCCGGGTTGATCCCGATCATCGCGTCGCCGCAGCCGTACATCAGGCCATCGAGCATCGAAGCGGCGATGCCCTTGACGTCGTCGGTCGGATGATTCGGTTGCAGACGCACCGACATATGACCCGGCAAGCCCACCGTATTGCGAAACCGCGTGACCACCGGTCGTTTGCGCGCCGCGGCAATCAGATCCTGGTTGCGCATCAGCTTCGACACCGCGGCGACCATCTCTGGCGTCAGTCCTGCTGCGATTCGAGTCAGCGCGACGGCATCCGTCTCACTGCTCAACAGCCAGTTGCGGAAATCGCCTACCGTCAGATGGGCGATTTCGGCGAAGGCTTCGGGCGAGTGATCATCGATCACGAGGCGTGTGACTTCGTCGCTTTCGTAGGGAATCAGCGCCTCATTGAGGAAGGTGCGCAAGGGTACCTGGGCAAGCGCCATCTTGGCCGCGACGCGTTCTTCCTCGGTGGCTGCGGCAACGCCTGCGAGCTGGTCGCCCGAACGCAGCGGGCTCGCCTTTGCCATCAGCGTTTTCAGATCGGCAAACAGGTAGGTACGACTGCCGATGACTTCCCTATAACTCATCTCTACGACTCCGTCGCCGCTGCTCGCGCAGCGGGTTGATCCGTCACATGCTTCGAATGGCGCGCCGCACGTGCTGCATGTGCTCTGCCTGAGCGGACAGGCCTCAGCAATGGTAGTAGGCCATTAATCGAGCCGTTATCAGAGGTCGGCAAAGATCGATAACGGGAAAGACGTTGCGAATTTTACGTTGGCTGAGGGATTTTTGCTGCATCGCAGCACTGAATGCAGTCAAATTTTTCCTGGACTCTCTCCGCGAAATCCGCAGGATTTGGTAAATCGCGGCGTGGTACTTTGGTTCGTACTCAACGCCTGCTCTCTTCGCTACCACCATGAACGACCTCAGTCACAGGGCACGCTACGAAGCGCGTTTGAACCGCGTGCTCGACCATATTTACGATCACCTCGACGAGCCGCTCGATATCGACAGGCTGGCGGAGATCGCCTGCCTGTCGCCCTACCACTGGCATCGGATCTATCAGGCGATGCATGGTGAAACCGTGGCATCGACGGTGCGCAGGTTGCGGCTACATCGCGCGGCGGGGTATCTGGCGAATGGCTCGCTACCGATTGCAGAGATTGCGGAGCGCTCCGGGTACAGCAGTCTGCAGTCGTTTTCACGGACGTTTCGGACGGTGTTCGGCATGCCGCCGGCGCAATATCGCAAGCAAGGCACACATAGCCGGTTTCGGCCGGCGCAATCGGGAGACGACGAAATGGTGATGCGTGAAGTGGTGATTCGGGATGTGCCCGCCATGCAGGTTTTGACAATCGATCATGTCGGCTCGTATATGCAGATCGGTAAGGCTTTCGATGCACTGATCGGATGGCTTGCTGCGCGAAACCTGCTTTCGCCTGAGATGCGGATGATCGGGATTTACTATGACGATCCAGGGATCGTGGCCGAAGCGGAGTTGCGGTCGAAGGCTGGCGTGGTGCTGCCGGATGCGGTTGAGGTAGCGGCGCCGGTTTCATCGACGCACGTGCGCGGCGGACGGTATGCGGTGTTGCAGCACAAAGGACCGTATGCCGATATGGCCGCGGCCTATCAATGGCTATATGGCGAATGGCTCGTGCAATCGGAACATGAAGCGGCCGATGCGCCTGTCTTTGAAGAGTATCTGAACAATCCTAAAGACACGGCGCCGTCCGAATTGCTGACGGAGATCTGCTTGCCCTTGGCCTGACGTTGCTGAAGACGTTGAAAGTGAGCCTGTCTGCTACGCTTTTGCGCAGAGGCGATGCGATGCGGTCCATGTGCGTTCTATGTCTTTCACTGTATACATATATATACGTAGTAATAGTTAACAAGGGCGGTCGCTTTCTGTGGACAACGCCAATCTTCACTGGCAGATCAAGGCGCTACGGATTCCATAACCCTACGGGCGGTTCGTGAACAGGCCGTCTAAGCCAGGGACAACTTTTGCCTCGCCGTGACGGGCCAGCGTTTTATCAAGGTTCGACCCACAGGAAGTTAGGGGCTTTATCCCCGTGTTGTCCAAACGGGTGTGTGGATAACTCGCTTCCTGCTACCTACCTTTGCCTTTGCGCGTCCCTTCTACCGCCGACGCGATCGCGGCCACGAACGCCTCCGTTATCGGCGGCAAGGTTCGGCCGCGTTTCTTGACGAGAGCGATGGGGCGAACAAAACGAGGATCGTCGATGGCGCGCGCCACGACGCTCTTCTCCGCAAGAATCTCGCGGGCCGAACCAGGCAGAATCGTCAGCCCTAGACCTGCACGTACCATCGCGACGGCGGTCATCATGTACATGGGCTCGCAGGTGAGCACGGGGGCAACGCCCGCCTGCTCGAACGCGGCATCGACGACAGCTCGCACACTCGTGCCCGCAGCGGTTAGCACCAGCGGATAGCCTGCGAGGCTCTCGAGCGTGATGCGCCGCTTCTTCGCAAGCGGATGGTCGAGCGGACAAACGATGCACAGGCGATCTTCACCCGCGTGGAGCACTTCGAGCGATGGGTCGACCACCTCGCCACCCGTCAGACCCAGATCGGCCTCCTCGCTGCGCACCAGACGATTGACGACGCTCGCGACCACGTCGCGAATATCGAATGCCGCGCCCGGCACCTGTTGTCTGAAATCGCGCACGAGATCCGGCAGCAGACTGGCCGCGAACGACGGCAAGCAGGCGATGCGGACCGCACCGGTTGAGCCATCGCTCAAGGCGCGTGCGTCGAGAAGAACATGCTCCATCTCCCGCAACGACTTCTGTAAAACGGGGAGCAGTTCCCTGCCGACCGGCGTCAGCGCGACGTTCCGGCTGTTGCGGTCGAAGAGACGTGCGCCCAGCGTTTCCTCGAGCCGACGGATCTGCACCGTCAACGCCGGTTGAGACAAATGCAAGCGCACGGCGGCTCGCGTGAAGCTACCGGCTTCAGCGACGGCGATAAAAGCGCGGATTTCGCGAAGGTTCAGATCCATTACGAAGTGTGATTGCTGCAATCAAATCATTTCAATTGCTCTATTCATGCGTGCAACCTACGCTTGTCGACACTAAAAGACAAGATCGGAGACAAACACGTGTTGCCATTACTGGGTCTGGCCACCATCGTCGTCCTGCTCGCGGCGATCCTTTCCAAACGCATGTCGCCGCTGGTCGCGCTGATCATCGTGCCGATCGCCGCATCGCTGATTGGCGGCTTCGGGCTGCAAACCAGCAAGTTTGTGATCGACGGGTTGAAGAGCCTCGCGCCTGTCGTCGGCATGTTCGTGTTCGCGATTCTTTATTTCGGCACGATCACGGATGCGGGGACGCTCGATCCGATCATCGATCGCATCCTGCGAACGGTCGGCACGCGGCCGACGCGCATCGTCATGGGCACGACGTTGCTGGCGCTGCTGATTCACCTCGATGGTTCGGGTGCGGTGTGTTTTCTCGTGACGATTCCCGCGATGCTGCCGCTCTATGACCGCCTGAACATGGATCGGCGCGTGCTGGCCGCGGCGGCGTCGATGGCGGCGGGCATCAATTTTCTACCGTGGACGGGGCCGATGATTCGCGCGTCCGCGTCGCTGCATCTGCCGATCTCCGAGCTGTTCAATCCGCTGATTCCCGTGCAGATCATCGGCCTCGTGTTTGTCTTCGGGATGGCGTTCTGGCTTGGGCTGCGCGAAGAACGGCGGCTCGGACTGACAGCTGCTGCCGGCAATGTCCCCATGCCGCAGCGCGAACTCACCGAAGAACAGCAGGCGCTGCGCAGACCGCGCAACTTCTGGTTCAACATCGTGCTGACCATCATCGTGTTGGGTTCGATGGTCGTGATGGGGGAGAAAGTGCCCCCCGCGCTCGTGTTCATGGTGGGACTGTGCGTAGCGTTGCTCGTGAACTATCCGAACGTCGATATGCAACGTCAACGGATCGATGCTCATGCACGGGCAGCATTGATGATGGCCGGGATTCTGCTCGCGGCTGGGGTGTTCACCGGTGTAATGCAAGGCAGCGGCATGCTCAAGGCGATGGCGCAAACCGCTGTGGGGTTCGTGCCGGCGACGATGGCCTCGCATATTCCCGTCGTGCTCGGTCTGGTTTCGATGCCGCTCAGCCTGCTGTTCGATCCCGACTCTTTCTATTTCGGCGTGCTGCCTGTAATTGCTGAGGTTGCAGGTCAGCTTGGAGTGCCAGCGGTGAAGATCGGCCAGGCAGCATTGCTGGGTCAGATGACCACTGGGTTCCCGGTTAGCCCTTTGACGCCCGCGACTTTTCTTGTGTGCGGACTGACTGGCATCGATCTCGCCGATCACCAGAAATTCACGTTTCCACTCCTGTTCGGTGCGTCGATCGTGATGACGATTGCGTGCGTTGTGTTGGGCATTTTTCCCCTTTGATCTGGTTGAGCTGCGATGAATACAGTGGATTCCTCACGGGTGGTTCGCCTTGGTGCCGGTGCCGGTTATTCAGGTGACCGTATCGAGCCGGCAGTGGAGCTTGCGACGCACGGCGCGCTCGACTATCTCGTGTTCGAGTGTCTTGCAGAGCGGACTATTGCGTTGGCACAGCAGGCGCGGCGACAGGATCCTGAGAGTGGGTATGACCCGCTGCTCGAGGCGCGCATGCATGCGGTGTTGCCGGTGGCGAGGCGTAACGGTGTGCGCATCGTCTCCAATATGGGGGCGGCGAATCCGCTCGCGGCGGCGCGCAAGACGGCAGCGATTGCTCGTGAACTGGGGCTTGGCGGTCTGAAGATCGCTGCGGTTACGGGCGACGATGTGCTCGATGTCGTGCGCAGCGGTGCCTTCCGCTTTGAAGAATCGGGGCACGCGGTTGCTGACTTCGACGAGCGCATCGTGTCGGCTAACGCCTACCTTGGCGCTGCGCCGATCGTGGCTGCATTAGACGCTGGAGCGGATGTTGTGTTGACTGGACGTGCAGCTGATCCCTCGTTGTTCACCGCGCCGTTGATTCACGAGTTTGGTTGGGCCTTCGACGATTGGGATCGACTCGGGCGGGCAACGGTGGTCGGGCATCTGATGGAGTGCGCCGGGCAGATCACCGGTGGGTACTTTGCTGATCCTGGGTTCAAGGATGTTGCCAGTCTCGCGCGCCTGGGTTTTCCGATTGGTGAGGTTTCAGCGGATGGCTCGGTGGTTATCACCAAGGTCGCTCACGCTGGAGGCTTCGTAACGGAAGCAACCTGCAAGGAGCAGTTGCTCTATGAGATCCATGATCCGAGTCGTTATCTGCAGCCTGATGTAGTGGCGGATTTTACGCAGGTACGAGTTGCGGAGCAGGCGAAGGACCGCGTGCGTGTGACGGGCGGACGTGGGACGCCGCGCACACCGACGCTCAAGGTTTCGGTGGCGTACGTGGATGGGTATATCGGTGAGGGGCAGATTTCCTACGGCGGGCCAGGGGCGTTAGCCCGTGGCCGGCTCGCGCTTGAGATTGTGCGCGAACGGCTGACGATGACCGGTGTCGATGTGAGCGAATTGCGCTTCGATCTGATTGGTATGGATTCGCTTTATGGCCCTTCCCTTGGTAGTGGCAGCGGAGAACCGTACGAAGTGCGAGCACGTGTAGCGGGGCGGACGACTTCGAAGGCCGAGGCAATTCGTGTCTGCAACGAAGTGGAGACGCTCTACACGAACGGACCGGCGGGCGGTGGCGGCGTGACCAAAAGCACACGTGAGGTGGTCGCCGTGCAATCGGTCCTGCTGCCGCGAGATCTGGTGCAGCCGACATACACGATCGTGGAGGTTTGATATGAAACTGCGAGAACTTGCGCACTCGCGCACCGGCGACAAAGGCAACACGCTGAACGTATCCGTGATCTGTTATGACGGGCGTGACTATGGACATCTGCTTCAGCACGTCACGCCAGAACGGGTGAAGGCGCATCTGGGCGACGTGGTGCGCGGTGAGGTGATTCGCTATGAACTGCCGTTGATTGGTGCGATGAACTTCGTGCTGAAGGAAGCGCTTGGCGGTGGTGTGACGCGTTCGCTTGCGATCGATGCGCATGGGAAGTCGGTTAGTTCCGCGTTGATGAATCTTGAGGTTCCTGCTAAGGACTAGATGCGAGCGCTATGGATCTCGCGCACGCCACACCGAATGCTTATTAACTTAGGCAGATAACACGGAGGAGACAGGATGGTAGGCCATAGCGGTCAGGCGGTTGAGATTTCTGCGCGATCGAAGAAGCGGTCCTTGCAAGTTGCCAGAATGATCGCGGCGGCAGTGGCGTGTTATTCAGCCTCGGGATTTAGCGCAGCGCGTGCCGACGAATCGCAGCAGGCTTCAAACTGCAGTGCGCTCCAGCAAACCAACATCAAGGACACGCGAATCGAGTCCGCACAAGTCCTCCCGGCGGGCAGCGTCTTCAAGGATCCCGACGGCAAGCCTGTGACGACATCGGTGAAAGTGTGCCGCGTCGTCGCGACGGTGAGCACCGAACCCACCGAACAGGTGGGGATCGAAGTGTGGCTGCCGCTCGATGGCTGGAACGGACGTTTGCTCGGCGTGGGGTCGGGCGGCTTTGGCGGTTCGATCGTGTACAGCGAACTGGCGCCCGCTGTAGCGCGTGGCTTTGTCGCGGCCAATACCGATACCGGCCACAAGGGCGGCGCGCAAGGCGCGATCGGTCAGCGTCTCGAATGGGCCCGCAACCCCGTACAGTTACGCGATTGGGGTCACACATCGATTCACCTGATGACAGTCGCGGCGAAGGCGATCACCCGTGCTTACTACGGTCAGAGCGCGAAGCACGCTTACTACAGCGGCTGCTCGACGGGCGGCGCGGAAGCCATGGAAGAAGTCGAATACTTTCCGGATGACTATGACGGCGTGCATGCTGGGTCGCCGGGCATGGGCTATAGCCATCTGATGGAAAGCTTTCTGTGGGGCGCCAGGCTGCCCGCGCAGCAGCCTGAAGCGAAGCTGACACCGGCGGCGCTCACGCTGCTCAATCGTGCCGTGCTCAAGAGTTGCGGGGGCGATGCGGCAATCGAGGACGGTTTTCTGGACAACCCATTGGCGTGTCATTTCGAACCGGCGCAGTTGCAGTGCAAAAGCGGTGATGACCCCGTGCGATGTTTGAGCGCGGCCCAGGTTCATGAAGCCGAGCGGCTGTATTCGCCGGTGCTTGATTCTCGCGATGGGAAGCAGCTTTATCCTGGGTTTGCGCGAGGCAGTGAAAGTCAGTGGAACCTGATTCAGGGTGCGTTAGTGCCGAACTATGCGCAACCGCTGGTCGCGAATACTGTGTTCGACAATCCTGATTGGGACTGGACGACGTTTGATTTCGGTGCCGATGCAGATCGCGTCGATGCAAAGCTCGCGCCCATCAGCGATGCCATGCACACGGATCTCTCACGCTTCAAGGCGCGTGGCGGCAAGTTGATCATGACGCAGGGATGGGCTGATTCATTGAACGCGCAAACCTTGCCAATTGAATTCTTTGACGCGGTGGCAGCGCGTGAAGGAAGCGTACCGAATGCGCAGCGATTTTTCCGGCTGGTGATGGTGCCGGGAATGAGTCATTGCGGTGGTGGGCCTGGGCCCGGGACGATTGGGGGGCAGTTGCCGCCTACGGTGTTGAATCGGCAGCGGGATGTGGTGAGTGCGCTGCAGGGGTGGGTGGAGGATGGGAAGGCGCCGGCTGAGTTTGTGTCGACGAAGTATGTGGATGACAAGCCGGCGGCGGGAGTGCGGTTTGAGAGGCGGCTTTGTGTTTATCCGGAGGTGGCGGGGTATGACGGGCGTGGGGATCGGAGGGTGGCTGGTAGTTTTAGGTGTGTGGTGGCGACAAAGTGATGTGCCGCGGAATGTCTAAGCGTTGACGGTGGATCATCGCGTTCTGGTCTTGCGCGGCGCAGCTCCCCTGAGTCGCGCTCTTGCTCGCATTGTCTTCCCCAGTTTGGGCTGACGGGGAAAGAGAGTCCAGCCAATCGCACACATGGCGCCGCCCATGAGCATGCCGATAAATCCGCCACCGAGGTCCCCTTTCCAGTCGCCCGCATCGACTGCCTCGCTTCTGCGTGCACGCGACGGATCGGTCGTCGACACGCGCAGCGTCGCTGCCGCTTGCCTGTCGCAGAAACGCTTGGTGATCGCCGATGCTTCGCTCGCGCTGATCAGCGCGGCTTGCGATTTGGTGTAGGTCGGAGAGTCATCGGGTGTCCAGACGTCTTCGAAATGCTGGGCGAGTCTTGGTCCATAACTGAATTCGGCCGTCAGCTGCCATGAAGCATCCGATTTTCCATAGCGAAGCTGAGCAGTGCATTCGTCCAGATGCGCTGCAACCACGGGCCAACTGCGCGCCTGCAGCAGCGTGATTGCATCGCCGATGCAGAGTAGACCTATGAATAGAAAAATCAGTCCGACGAGACCCAGGATCGCGGAGCGCAGACAAGAGAAAAAGAATTTCATTGTTCTAGCCGTCGTGACGGATTGGTTAGCGCGCGTCAAAGAATATCTCGAAACGCTCGATACACCTAAGCATTGACAGAGGTGTATCGCTCGACTATTGTCAGCTCGCGGGACGACGGGTCAAGCTTGCCAAGGGACAGGCTGCCAGCCTTCTCACGGCAGTCCGCTGCGACTCGCAGGGCAAAAGCACGCGCAGTAGCAGCGCCGCGGGAAAATCCGATAAGCGCGAGATTGATCATTCGAATCGGCTGCGTCGGATTTTTGGCTCGCGCCTTCGCCTTAGCCACCAGTTTGTCAAAATCAGCGCGAGCCTTATTCAGGCGTGCCTCTCCGCCCGGGGTGAAGCCGAGTCCCGCTGTGCTTAAGCTTGGCCGTATCGTTGAAACGATTATTACCCGTTTCGTCGAAGAAAATCGACACTCAGATCGTTTGCGAGCAATCAAAAGAACCAGGCTTCTTTACGGGGTCGAGGCACGACATCGCCTCCGCACGCTGTCTGCGTTCTGCGAGGGTCAACGGCCTTAAACCTGCTGCCGAAGGTATTTGCGTATCATCAAGCATGGAGGAGATCCGATTAGCGTAAGTAGGGCAAGCGGCGCTCAAGCTTCAATCGGGGTGAGGAAGGACCATCATCGCCGGACAACGCCCCCTCAATATGGCCGTCAGGGTAAAAATGAATCTCCAGGTAGGCTGGCTTGTCCGGTATTACACCTGTGACCTCGACACGCGCTTTTTGTCGCACGGTGTCGGCGGCCTTAACGATCTGTTCTAACGGATATGCTACAAGTGCCTCTCGCATATATTCGACATCCACCCAGAACGGTGTCTTCGTCGCGCGATCCAGAACCACACAGCAGGCATATTTGCCGCCACCAGACGTTTTTGTACTAAGGAAGATGTTCCCACCCGAGGCGCCGTTGACCGAAAAATCGAGAATAGCCCGATCCGTATAGTCATAGCCAACTAATTCAAGTTCGAAAGGTTCCTTAGCACAGCCGTTAAGACTCGCAAGTGCCAACATGCCGATGCCAGCAAATAGGCTGAGTTTGAGTAGCTTTATAGCCATCATATTTTTTGTCGCTCCTCCAGAGAAGCAAGCAGCCCGATTTCAGCAAAGCGCACGATCTCGGCGATTACGTTGATTTTCACGCTTTATCCTGTTGAGGCAGTATATCCAGCAACGCGCGTCGCGCGCGATCCGCTAACGCGGGAGCGCTGTCGCGTTCCTCCGCCGTTGCGTTGGCCACTGCAGATGACACGATGCGATAAAGTTCCTTGGGAGCAAAAGCCGCGGTCAGATCGTCGTCGGTGGTCCTGATCACATGGAGAATCGCGTCAGGCATCGCGGCATCGACGAAAGAGCCGCCCTGCTGTTCGCTCAAACGGAGCGGCGCTTCGTAGGCGTCATATAACTCGTCACTACCTGCAATTACCTGCAGTGCCAGGTCGCGATCGAGATAGAACCATTCGCAAACAATGGCAAAGAAACGTTGAAATTGTTCGGGGAAAAGGGTACGGGACAGGACCGGTAGCGTGCGCGAGTCGAAGAATTTCAATTGCCACTTCGTTCGATCTTCGCACTTTACTTCCAGTCTAGCCCGCAGCGCCTCGCACAGCGATAGCGTGGAAAGTCGTGAGAAGATGAACGACATTCCGCAGGGATCGGAAATACAAGACAAGGCTAGTACTTCAATCAACGACGCATCGTTATCATGGTCAAGACGAATTAAAAATGGACCATTGGAA
This sequence comes from Paraburkholderia sp. GAS82, assembly GCF_050436285.1. Classification (NCBI taxonomy): domain Bacteria; kingdom Pseudomonadati; phylum Pseudomonadota; class Betaproteobacteria; order Burkholderiales; family Burkholderiaceae; genus Paraburkholderia; species Paraburkholderia sp. GAS82. The sequence goes on along the minus strand of NZ_JBNDLX010000003.1, from coordinate 181,320 downwards.
TCGTCGGTTCTCAAAATGTCCCTTTAGGCTTGGTCTTCGTGATCGTCGCCCGAAATAAGTAATTCGATGTGCACTATAAGCATCCCCCCGCCATCCGGCGTTTGTTCTCTATCGCCTTGTTGATCTGGCGGGAAGTGCTTGCTTCCGGGACGTGCGACAAACGCAGCGTAAGGGGCTAAAGTTCGAGTGAGTCGCTCTTGCCATTGCGAAGGCAAAGCGCTTTGTAACTTGTGAATGACCCGTGAAACGCGGTGTATTCCGAGTTGTTTTTGACGGGTAAATTGCCATTCAGTACTGACAGCGACCGGAAATCCAGAGAACCGAGTGCTCATTGGCCTTGTCTGCGCCCACTGCAACAGATCGTCGACCAATCTTTCCCATTCGCTTCCAACCTTGATGGCACGCAGCTTCGGCTCAACCTGGACCGAAGTCAGGCCAGCCATGTCAAGAAGCAACTCGGAATAGCGCGTACGCGGACCGTCAACGCTCCTTCTCGACGATGGCCATAGGGTCACATGGGGATGACACCACCTTCCCCGAATCGCCGATTTACGAGTTGGGATAAGGAGATATCTAGCGAAGTCCCCAATACCGCGAGTTGATATTCCTTCAGCATCGAGATGGTACTTGCCTATCGAATGCGCTCCGTTCATGAGTTCGATCTCACCCGAACTAATCTCAAGCAAATCGCGCTCTTTTAGGGTTGAGTCTTTGCCGGATTTACATGTTTTCGGCATTCGGGCGATCAGGTCGCTCAACGCATTTTCCCTGAAGAAGAATTGCGTAACGCGTCGCTGGCAGACGGTTCAATCGGCGCGTCACAACGACCAAGAGATCCGTCAACTCCACGTTTCGACGTGGCGTCCCCCAATATACTTGCGGTGTCTTGTCAACCCAGTTACTGCTAGCGTTAATCTTAATAGATCTCGCATTGCTATATACGTGCCGCGCGATCAAACCAAGCGAATCAACTATGTCATCCATGAACGGCTTTGAATGCATGCACGCTAGGTGCCAACGTTCTCGCTGCGTTTGACCGCCTCAAGAAGACGACTTTCTCGATTACTCCAAAGGGACCAATCGTCCAAGTAAGGCCTAGGACGGCGGACCTTCCAAAACCACGTGTTTCCTTTCATTTGGTATTGTTTTTCGTAGTTGCGGTCGTTGCTATTTCGCTAAGACTGCCATACAACTGCGCCGAAAGACAAGCCGCTGGTCCAACGAACTGAGCGGCGAAAAGGAGCCAACGGTCTCCCTAGCCGACTGTAAGCGGTCTCAGAGCACCCAACGACAGGCGGCTTCGGGTCGTATACGGCCGCTCGCGTCGGCAAGATGCCAACGGCTTTTATGCTTATTTGAGCTTTTGCCGGAGCGGCATTTCACATAGAAATGGAACCGAAACATCATGAGTGAGCCACACTCGAAGCGCCCTGTGTGGGTAACTGGAACAACCGACGGTCATTAACGGTGGCCGAGTGGGACGACCTCGAACGCACGCGAAAGCTTGTCGTTCGCAACGCTACCGATAATAGGTCGCAGGTTAGTTGCGACCCACACGCACCACCTACGCTCTTCAACTGAAGACCGAAGAACTACTACCGCTCCATTTTTTGAATACTGTCGGCGACCCACCCTGGCAAATATTTCCTGTCAATCCAAGCCAATCAGTCAAATAAGAAACATTTTCCGAAATGCAAAACGCATTAATTCGTCGTGAATTAAAATATGTATCGATTTAACATTTTAAATCCAACATTAATTGATTCTCTCCCGAAATGTTTTGTAAAATCGCCGCGATAACGCGGGGGCGCGTATTGAATAAGAAAGGCGGGGTAGCATGGGGGCGCAGGACTTAATCAACACGATCACGGGTGGCGTGTCGCAGAGTGACCGCCTGCTCAAGCTGGACACACCGCTGGGCTCGAACGTGCTGGTCCCACAGCGGGTGGTGGGCCGCTCGCGTCTGGGCCGTCACTTCGAATTCACCGTCGACGTGGTGTCCACCAGTGGCAGCGTGGAACTCAAGACGCTCATCGCGCAACCGGTCACGCTATGGATCCAGCAGGCGGACAAGTCCTACCTGCCCCACAACGGCTACGTGCAAACTGCCCGGCGCTTGGGCTCGAACAGCGGACTGACAAGCTACCAGCTCGGTTTCGCCTCTTGGATGCACTTTCTGAAGTTCCGCCGCGACCAGCGCATCTGGCAGGACAAGACCGCCGACGACATCATCACGGACGTATTCAACACCCATCCACAGGCCCAAGGGCTGTTCCAGTTCGCCCTCTCGAAACCGCTGCCCCCGCGTTCGTACTGCCGTCAGGACGAAACTGACTGGAACTTCGTGCACAGGTTGCTCGAGTCGGAAGGCCTGTATGGATTCTGGCAGCAGGCGCGGGACGGCAAATCGCACACGCTGGTGATCACCGACCGGCTCGCGACGCTCGATGGGCTGTCGCCGGAAACCGTATCGTTCTACCGGGCGGGTACCGGCAGCGAGACGGACGCGCTCACGCAGTGGTCGGGCACACGCACGCTGCAAAGCACGACGCTTACCACGCGCACGTTCGATTACAAAAGTCCGTCGACGCAGTTCAACCCCAAAGGCACGAGCTTGCCGACGATGCCCAATCAGGGCGCGTTACCGGATCAGGCGGAGATATACGAATACACAGGGGCGTACACGTATCCGAAACAAGACCGCGGCGACCAGCTCTCCGGCATCCGGATGGAAGAATGGGAGTCGCGGGCCAAACGGTTTGAGGGCGTGGGGGGGGGTGAGGAGGATCGACGCCGGGCGGCGCTTCATCCTGAGTGGCCACCCGGACCACGACCGGGATCAGGCGAGCCAGAAGGAGTTCGCGGTGATCGAGACATCGTGGGTGATCGCGAACAACGTGCCCGCGGGCAACCGGGGCCCGGACTATCCGCACAGCCTGCAGGCCACGGTAGACGAGGTGCGTGCGAGTCGGGCTAGTAGTACTGCATTCAAAGTGACGCACGCGGACGGCTCGGAGGGCTTCTACCTGACGCAGATCGAGGCACAGCGCACGGGCGTGCCGTATCGCAGTCCGTTCGAGCATCGGAAACCGAAGACCCACCTCGAGTCGGCGATCGTGGTGGGCCCGCAAGGTGAGGAGGTCTACACGGACGAGCTGAACCGCATCAAGGTGCAGTTCGTATGGGACCGCATCAACGGGGGTGACGAGAAAGCCTCGTGCTGGGTGCGGGTAGCGCAGGCCGATACGGGCAACGGCTATGGCGGCGTACACATGCCGCGGGTGGGAGAGGAAGTACTGATCGACCACATCGGCGGGGACTGTGACCGGCCGGTCGTGGTGTCGCGGCTGTATAACGGGTCAGCCAAGCCGCAGTGGCATTCAAACGGATTGCTGTCAGGCTACCGCTCGAAGGAGTACGGCGGCAGCGGTTACAACCAGATGGTAATGGACGATTCAAGCGGCCAGAACCGGGTGCAGCTCTTGAGCAGCACGGCGAATTCCCAATTACACCTCGGGTATCTGGTGCAGCACACGGATAACACGCGTGGCGCTTACCTTGGGACGGGCTTTGATTTGAAGTCGGAATCGTATGGCGCAATCCGCGCGGGTCAAGGGCTGTTCGTCTCGACCCATCCAACATCCGTGAGCCAGCCGCTGAATGCCACGCCGGCCAGCGAGCAACTAGTCAGCTCGGAAGCCCTGATCGAGAGCCTGTCGCAGTCCAGTGTCGCGGCCAATGCAGAAACTCTGCAACCTAGCCAGGACGCATTGAAGGCGTTCACCGATGCGACCCAGCACAGCGTGCCGGGAGGAGCGATTAGCGGCGGTCGTACTGCCGGTGGCGGCACCGGCAACGCCAACGGCTTTGCGAAGCCGATTCTCTTGGCGGCCAGTCCGGAGGGTATTGCGCTGTCCACCCAGCAGTCGACGCAGATCACAGCAGACCAGCAGATCAACTTCGTCAGCGGGCAGAACACCCATGTGGCGACAGGTAAATCGCTGATCGCAAGCGTCACGGAGAAGCTAAGTCTGTTCGTGCAGAACGCCGGCATCAAACTGTTTGCCGGAAAGGGGCCCGTGCAAGTGCAGGCGCAGTCGGATGTGATCGAACTGACGGCGCAGAAGGGGCTGACGCTGATATCGGCAACCGATATGGTCACGGTCACGGCCAAGAAGGGGATCTTGCTGACGAGCGGCGGCGCCTATATCCGTATTGCTGACGGCAATATCCAGATCCACGCGCCGGGGACGGTCGATGTGAAGGGGGCATCGCATGATTTTTCGGGACCGACGCGCTTGGATACGACGTTCCCGTCGTGGGTAGCGGCGGACGGAAAGCCGAAGCGTTCGACCTCGTTTTCGGGATAAGCGCTTGGCGAAGTGGCTGCGTGCCCTGCGCGCATGCAGCGCTTTTATGAGAATAGTCAGGAAACTTACAGCATGGCAGCCGACAATGGCGATACGTTAACCCCGGTTTCGCAATGGGCCTATCCTTTTCCGCAGAAAAGTGCGACAGGAACGGTGAACCCGGACGCCTATCTGGCCGCGCTCCAGGGGAGCGATGGCCCTTTCCCGCTGGGCTTGAACGGTCTATGGCATGGGGGGATTCACCTTGATCAGACTGGCAGGTCGCCGACGGCAGCCGATAGCGCGATGGACCGTAGCGGCGGTGTGCGCTGCATTGCCGATGGTGTGGTCGTGGCTTACCGGCTCGACAGCGACTACCAGCATTTGTCTTATCCAGACAAATCGACGGCGCTGTATTCGCGAAGCTTCACATTGGTCAAGCACAAGCTGACCTTGCCCGCGGCGCCAACGAATACGCCGAATGCCCCCACCTCGCCAAATACGCCGAACAACGTACCTCATCCGCCGAGCAATCCTCCGGCGCAACCGCCGACGACAACGCCTGCAAACAACGAACCGAACAAGCTGAGCACGGACCCGGCGGATTCGCTAGTTTTCTTCAGCCTGTATATGCATCTGGCACCCTGCTCGGTGTACAAGCGTTCGGAACAGGACAAGAACAAGAAAAATTGGCCGAGCTACTACAACGCCGAGCCGCTTTACACGGTCAGCGATAAGCGAGCCACCGATCAGCAGGAGAACGTCAAGGCCGGGGAACCAGTCACCGGCTCGCATGTGCATCGCGACAACCATGGTCATGCAGGGGAGAAGATCGGCATTTTGCCGTCGGGCACCAAAGTCAAGATTCAACGTCCGGCGCATGCGCCGAAGAACTGGGGGCGCATCTCAAGTATCGTCTCCGGCGACATCGTCCCGGTTGTGCCAGGGAAAGCGGTGCCCCAAGACGCATCGCATGGTTGGGTATTTCTTCCCTGGCTCGATAGTGAGATCGATCCCGAAGCGCTCGACAGTATCTATCTGCTCCCCAAGCCCATTCGCATCGGTGCCGGCGAAGTGATCGGCTATCTGGGCGAATATCAAAATGTCGAACATGCATCGACCTTGCCGCCCAGCCCGCAACGGGCATTGCTGCATGTCGAGGTTTTCGCAGGTGACGATTTGCAGGCGTTCCTTGCGCGCAGCCAGGCGCGTGCGGCGCAATTGACGCAAGAGCCGAAGACCCAGCTGGTGCTGTCGAAAGGTGCGAATCTATACACCTATAAGACTGACGGCGATTTGACGCTGCCAGCGAATACTGCTGTCACGCTCACGGATGATGCGCCGCACGCGGGTATGTGGACCAAGGTGCAGGTCAAGGCGGCCGGGGCCGCCAGCGCGACGAATTACTGGATTATGCGCAGTGAGGTGGCGAGCCATGACACTCGGCGTGCGTGGAATTCCTTTCCCTTGTCGTTGACTGCAGCGCCGACCGGAACCAGTGACTACACGCGTGTTGTCAGCATCGCTGGTTTTACTGAGCATGTAGACGATAAGAAGCAAACCTGGTACGAAGTCGACGCAGGCGATGCCACTATGAATACGGTCAACGGCTTCGTTTGCGCATCGGGCCAACCGAATGTCTCGCTGCAAAACAAATGGGCATGGGCTGGTTTCGAGCTGTTGTCGTCGAATCTGGCAACCGCCGATCTCTACAAGCGATATCTTTACCTGAAGGGCGACAACGCAACGGCCGACGAAAAAATTGCTTTCGAAGCCAGTTTCAATGCGGCAAAAGGCGATGCGCTAATTGCCAAGCTGGATGAGATTCTGACGCCAAAAAGCCAGGAACAAGGTAAGGTCGGCGGCCAGGATCTGCTCACCGCATTGAATCTGAAATGGCGCGCGGACCGTGTGGATCATCTGGTAGTGAAATACGAGAGCGAGTGGGGCGGACAGATGAGCAAATGGGATGCGCTCGATCCATTCATGCACGATGGACTCCCGTACTGGAAGACGGAGAAAGAGCGGATCAAACTCTTGCAGATGTGGGATGCTTGCGCGAGCGCGTTGCAGCCACTTTCCTCACCATTTGTGTATCACTTGCATCCAGTTGGAATAGTTGGCAATTTCGCAGATAGTGCAGGATGCATGCCATTGATCGATGTGCAGACGATTGCTCTGGCGATCTCGACTACGTTCGAAGGTGGCGTACCTATGCGCTATGCGACGGTCGCCAATAACTTTGACCAACAGGGCATGTCTTATGGACTAGTGCAGTGGAACGCGGGACAGAATACGCTAGGACCTGTATTGAGAGCAATGCAGGCAGCGGATACGCAAGCGTTTCGCGATGCCTTTCCGTCACAGACTGAATATGATCACTTCAACACGGCCTTGTCGTCGTCGTCAGGTGGCCCCTTGAAAGCATGGGCTATCGCACAACAGGCTAGCAATTCGGATTGGATGGTACCGTTCCAGAAATTGGCCGATGTCGAAGCATTCAAGGAAATTCAGGTGGAGTGGGCCGCAAGGCAAACACACGAGGATCTGCTGAAATGCCTGACACTGTTGCGATCTTTGGCGCCTGATTTGCTGGAACGAATCAGTGTGGTGAACTACTGTGCACTATTCGATTTGGCCATTCAGCAGCGCTCACTCGATAGTGCCGAGGAAGCGATTCGCCAGCGACTGACCGCCGGCGGCATCGAGACTCAATCTGATTTGATCAAGATGGCTGTCGTTGAGCGGGCAAAAACCGCGAGATCGCAATACGTTTCCCTATGCGTTAGCCGGCGCATGGGAATCTTAACTCAGCAAACTTATACGTCGACGGAAAACGGCGTAACAGTAGCAAGAGCGAATTCACAGTTCAAATTGCTGAAAGACAAACTTAACAGGTGGGTATGTGGCGTATAAACTTTCTGCGCTGACGCTGGGCGTCTGTCTGCTCGCATGTGAAATGGTTGGCGCCGCCGAACTCCCGGCGTCTGCTTGCGCAAACAACGAATGCGTCGTCTTCGTCAATGACAAGCCACCTGCAGCTGAGGCGCTGTGTGGCGACGCCGCAGTGACGCTAAGATGGAACGTTGGCGGGAATGCTTTTTTGACGACGTGTGAGGACGCCGGGACGGAAGAACAAGACACAAATTTCCTCTCGGACGCGGAAGGTAACCAAGCACGCAAACTCGTTTACGGCCGCCCTGTACTGAAGCAATTTTTGCTGCAACACCCATCCGGCCCAGTGCCGGACAAGTTCGCTTCACGCCCATATTGCACGCCACCGTCGTCGCGGCAGGTTTCGGAAAGTACCTTTGTTTTGCTGGAGAAGCGACCCGCAAACACAGAAAACGGTTACTGTTTCGAGCCGACGTATGTACATTACGATAAAGAGCAGATCACCGTCGACACTGCCAAAGGACGAATTGCCGCGTCGGATCAGGATTATTTTGGGGCGCTGCCAACTGAGCAGCAACAATCGAATCTTGCTGCGCTGATCCATCAATATGCGTCGACGTCGCGCGAGCCGAATAACGCAGACACAGCCCACTCATCTCATGAGAGCACCCGCCACGTCGCTGCGGAACGAGCCTATCTATACGGCAGGCCAAAAGACGACGGGAAGAAAATGGGGTATCTGATTAGCGGCGATACAGTGGTGGTGCTTGACGCGGTTGGTGACTGGTCGCAGATTCGTTATCGGCAGGCCAACGGCAACGAGATTGTTCGTTGGGTACGATCTGCGGATCTTGTCGGTGGCTCGTGAGGACTTGATGCAGGCGGCAGTATGTGTGCGGCAAATCATCGTCGACAGCAATCGTGGCGCCGAAATTCAAACAGCGGGAATGCCGTCTTGAAGAACACGACTTCAAAATTTAAGGCTGTTCGTATCGGCACAGTGATCGCTACGGTCCCGCTGCTGACCGGCGCTGCCGCCGTGCCAGCATCGTCCACGCTCCGGTTCGCTTTGCCGGGTGGCGCAGCCATTCTCTACAGGAACGCCTCGAACCCGCGAGCACCATTGCCCGAACGTACCTGGCAACAGGCAATATTTTATTTTCCAAACGGAGCGACGTTCAGCCTGCTGCCAAGAGCCGGCAAATCGAACGCGGGTGGTACAGAAATTGAACCGCCGAGCGAGAGCGATATCTCGCCGTCTGGACAATTCGTTGTCATCGGGCGAGTCGAATCGGGAGCGGCGTCGGCGGGGCCAGAGCAAGCGGAGTCCGCACTGAGTCGGGAATACTGTTCCATCATTGAGGTGCGCACAGGATGTACCACTGCCGATCAAACTGGTGAGATATGCGGAGCGGGCTGGCAGGCCGGCAAGCGTGCACAGTGGGGAACGGACGATCAGTCGAACGTGATGCTAAAGCACGACCGTCCATCGGCGAGCCGGCTGCTGAGCTCTATCAGCGCCGGTCAGCCGCCCCGGTCAGTAATTGACGACGATTCCGGTGCCGACAATCTCCTGCGTTGCGATCCGCCGTCGTCCACCAATCGCGAAACCTATGGAAAGATTGCGGCCGCCCTGCATGCGGCAGGTGCGCAAAACGATGCGCGGCTGATCGACGCCGCGTTTTCAAATGCTGACGGCACCGTCAGTACACCAGCGCCGGCAGCTATGGAACGCGAGCGTCGTGCGGCGACCATATTGGTGCAAAAAGCAACGCTTTATATGGCACCTGACGATGTCCAAGCTAGCCGGGCCTATCTGGTCCAGAACAATGCGGTGAGGGTATTGAAGCAGTCGCCGGCCGGCTGGGCTTATGTGGACTATGTCAACGCTTCTGGCAAACATCTGCTTCGATGGATCAAAGCCAACCAACTAGCGATCAAGCCGTGATGCCATCCCCTATCTGCCTAGACCCGACGTGATTTCACTCCTCGGGTACACCATCGGCAATTTAGCCGGCACACGACCAAAAGCGCTCCTCCTTTTATGAAACGCTATCTAATCCTTAACGCCGACAAGACCACCGCGAACGGTACAGTGATCGCCACGCCAACGACAATCAGGCTCGAAGGTCACGATGTCGCTCACGAGGGCGATGACGTGCAATGTCCTGCATGCGATACGACGGGCAAAATCAAATGTGACGGTCCCCGTCAGGTGATGACCGCGCCCGATGGCCGGCACGCCGCCTTGAGCGACGATCTTTGCATCTGCAAGTGCGATCCGCCGCCAAGGCTAGTTGCTTCGCAACAGTTCATGTCGGTTGATGCATAATAAATCACTACATGCTTGGTGGCCACTGACGGGGAAATCTACACCTACAACAACAGGCTGAACCAGATCAACGATTCAGGATCGTTACGTGATCCGCCGCGCGGTCAAGCAAGGTATCTCGCCGGAGCGCCGGGCGAATGCACTGGCGGTCGACGTTGGCAGATCATAAAGAAAATGTCACTGCTGATCCTGCGTTGCCGGCCGGCAGCTTTCGGCCGAGTACGGCCCAGTAGAAGTCACTCTATGCCGCACTTCGACGAAAGAGACTCCTTCATCCTGGAAGATGATCGGTCGGAGGATACTCGTTCCGCTCCGGTTTGCGGCCGGCAAATCGTTCCCGTTCGACTGGAGCGAGGACTGGGCCGTCATCAATGGCGAGCGCACCAAGCTGCAGGTCGCGTATCTCAAGCTCGGTCGCGGCCACGCCTTCTTCCTGCGCTCCTATCGTTTCATAGATTCGCTCGCGTCCAAGCCGCTTCATCGCTTTCGTGCGCCATGTCCGTGCGTCACCGGTATAACTACAGGTCAACGGATGTCGCACTTCTTCTTCCCGTAGCTAACGCTCACCTTCTTCGCTACGATGCCGCTGCAATAGTTGGCAGCATCCATCTTCGACATATCGAGAAGATAGCCATGCGGCTGCTTCGTGATACTTAAGGAATCGCCGCTGCTAAGAGGATAGGTCACCGTGCTGCCAGAGACGGTCGGCGTGCCATTCACAAGCGTGGAATCGATCGTGCAATTCAGCGCAAGTCCTTGTGACGGCGTACTCGACAGATACGAGAAATCAGGCACACCACTGCCTTTCTCGGTAATTTCAAGCGAATGCGAGATGCTGCCCTTATCGGCGTCGCAGGACAAGGTGGGGTTCGCGTGCACCCCAAAACTGACGACTACAAGGATTGATGCCACGAACCATGTGTTGCAGTTTTTCATTTCGATTTCTTCGGTTGGATGGCTGCAACGATATCGGCAACCGGTTTGGAGGCGGGAAACTTCGAAGGATCGCAGGCGAAATTATCGACGGAAATTTTCGCGTCGATATAGTCGAAAAGAAACTTCTTATACGCAGCAGCACCCTGAAGGCCGGTCTTCTTGCGGTAGGCGTCCGCCTTATCCTTGCCATCGTCTTTCTTCGTCTTGAACTGTGACTGGAGCAGCGTGTCGGCGTGATCGTCGGAGAGCGTGCCATTGATGATAGCCGCAGCCCCTCCTGCTCCTTCGTGGTGAGCGAGATAGGCCAGTTTCATCTTGTCGACATCCGCCACACTTGCCACGTCAACCCCGCTCTTGGTCAGACTGGCCAAATTCTGCGACGCGTAGTCCGCGGCAACGTTGATCGAAGTTTCTGGATCTAGACGCATCGCAAGAATATCCGTCTTAGACAAGGTCTTGACGTTGCGTGTTTCCTCTTCTGCAGCGACCTTTTTCGAAAGGTAGCTTCCCTTGAGCGTTGCCTGGTGGGTCCACGTTCCCACGAGAAATTGTGTTAGCCCCCCCGCGCCAATCGCGTTGACAACGCTTGGATCCCACTCAACGGCCCTGCCGTGAACCTTCTTCGTCTTTGGTTTGCCTTGTTTGTCAACCACCGGTTTGCCGTGCTTGTCGAGTACGGGCACTTCCTTCACAGGACCGGGCTTCTTTGCAGCTTCCGCTTCACAGAACGCAGCGAGCCCCTGGGGCAGCAGGCTATAACTATTGGCGGCCGAAACGATGAACGCACGGTATTGCGAGTTTGCGCCCAGCCGTAGATTATCCTTGTTCGGACATTCCACGCCAACGTTAACCACCGGATTACCCGCCGTGTTGCGATCGTGCTTGACATCTCCGGGCTGGAGCTTTAGCGGGGCGCTTTCGACCTGGTCACCACCGCCTTGATGAACACGCAACGGACTTTCGACCTTGAGCTTGGGACTACGAATCGTGGCTTGATGCAAACCCACTGGCGGTTTGAGAGTAGCAATCTTCTTGATGCCTCCACCGATCTTCTCGACCGACACCTGAATCAGTTCGTCAATTGATTGAGTTGAAACCGCAGGGATCAGTCCGTCCAGGTCGGTAGTGAAATTGAAGTTGTTCGTGGCTGTGGCGATCGTGGTCTTCATGTTGCGAATCGGAGCACCTATCGCGTCGACAAACCTGATCATCACCTCACTGAAAGTTGCGTCGCTACCCTCCTGCGGCGGCGGGTTCGAGAGCTTCAGCTTTTGCCCTGGGTAAATCAGTTGCGGGTTCGATATGTTATTCAGTTTGGTTATCTGATCGACGCTCACGCCATTTTGACGTGCGATCCCGCTAAGCGTGTCACCCGGCTGCACTGTGTATTCGGTTGCCATTTGTCAGATTGCTCCGTCACCATCCGTCACGCCAGTATCGGCGGCATCCGCTTCGCTTCGGTCGATATCCAGGTCGTAGTAGGTGCCCCACTCACCCTGTCCAAACAATAGCCCCAGTTCATCGGGATTTTCTTCGGTTAGCTTGCGTTCGGCGCCATCGGCCGACGACGTTCCCGAGGCGACAACCTTTGCTGCCTCGCCTTCCGCCGGAGTGGTAAAGAGCAGATAGTCGACCTCGCTCATTGAACTACCATCATCGATTCCCCGGAAACTTGGTTTTTGGCTATACGTGGTTGGCGTAGTTTGAGGAAGATCCGGTAGCGGATAATTGCCGCGCACCGGACCCGCAAACGCGTGCTCTGCGCCCTTGATGTCGACCATACCGGGAGTGTGGATCTCGATGTTGCCGTCCTGGATGCGGATATAACCGCCGCCGCTCGTCAACAGAATGCCAGTCGCTGACGCAATTTCGATCGTTTCGGTTGCAGAAAGCAACTTCAGTGTCTTCTGCGCAGTAACCTCGATGTTGTCCGAATGGGCCTGAATTTCCACCTTACCCTTGGCCGCAAACAGCTTCATCCCGGCGTTCTGCACAAACAGGCTGAGCTTTTCCGTAACGCTAGCGATCAGCGATTTGCCGGCTGCGATATGCGTGCTCTGACCACTGACAAGATTGATCTGCGCATCGCTCGTAACGTGAACGGATTTCTGAGTGGACAGAGCGATGCCTGACGGGCTACCGAACAGCATGACCGGTTCCTTGAACGCATTCGCGCTTCCGGCGCCGCCGCCAGCCGTATTGCCACCTGATGACGAGCCCGACACGCTATTCTGCGTCGCGTCCGTGAACAACTTCAGCGCGTCGTGGCCATCCTTGAGGCTTTCTGCCTGGCTCGTCGTGCTGGCATCGGACATCGTCTCAAGCACGCTCTCCGAACTCACCAGTTGCGAGGTTGCCTGCCGGGCATCCAGCGGCTGACTGCTCGCAGGATAGGTGGTGACGTACAGGCCCTGACCCGCCCGCACGGCACCGTAGGCGTCGGACTTCAGATCGAAGCCGCTACCCAGGTAACTTCCTCTCGCGTTACCCGACTGCTCAATGAGGTACCCCAGATGCAATTGCGCATTCGCGCTCGTTGAATAAAGCTGAACGCGATTCTGACCTGTCGCGTCGTCCATCACCATCTGGTTATAGCCGCTGCCCTGATATTCCTTGGACTTATAGCCGGACAGCAACCCGTTGGAATGCCAATGGGGTTGTGTCGTACCGTTGTAGACCCTGCCCGTCACCAACGGCCTGTCGCAATCGCCGCCTACCCAGCTGATCAGGACCTCTTCGCCGACTCTTGGAACGTGAACCCCGCCGTATCCGCTGCCCGTATCGGACATGGCAACGCGTACCCAGCATGATGCCTTTTCGTCGCCGTTGTTGAGCCGGTCCCAGTGGAAGCGCACCTTGATGCGGTTCAGCGAGTCGGTGTAGACCTCCTGGTTGGCAGCCCCCACGACAATTGCTGACTGCAGCGACATTTCCGGCTTGTGGTGCTCAAACGGACTACGAAACGCCACAGCCTTGCGCTGGGCTTCGATTTCGACCAGGAAGTAGCCCTCACTGCCGTCGGCGTGTTTGACCTTCGCCCCATCTCCGGTGGCGTGGTTTGCCCTGACTGCCGTCAGTTCGCTCTTCAGGCTATGAGGGAAATCCACAGCCTGGCCGGACGCCGGCAGGTTGTTCTCAACGAACCATGCGGTCTCGATAATCGCAAACTGCCGGTTCTGGGTGCTATCCGTGACGTGTGCAGGATGATCGTCCAGCTGGAACCAGAGGCCGGCATCCGCACCCCGCACGCCGCCGGAGCCGAAAAAACGCTTGGCCCGGGATTCCCACTCTTCCATGCGAATTTTGGACAGGCTGTCGCCCCGGTCCTGTTTGTCGTAGGTATAGGCGCCCGTGTATTCATATACTTCGGCTTGCTGAGGCAGATTCCCCTGAGCGGGAAGCGTCGGGATATTCGTGCCCTTCGGATTGGACGGCAAAGTGGGCGACGCGTAATCGAAGGTGCGGGTGGTCAATAGCGTGCTTTGCAATGTCCGGGTGCCCGACCACTGAACAAGAGCATCCGTTTCGCTGTTCGTGCCGGCACGATAGAAATCAACCGTCTGCGGCGAAAGCGGCTGAAACGTATCAAGGCTGTCCGTAACGATCAGCGTATGCGACTTGCCATCGCTCGCCTGCTGGAAAAAACCAAACAGGCCCTCGTTTTCCATGAGTCGTTGCACGAAATTCCAGTCGTCCTCATATTGCACGCAGAATGAGCGCGTCGGCAGCGGCTTGCTCAACGCGAAACGGAATGCTCCTTGTGCCTGCGGATGCATGTTGAATACATCAGTCAGGATTTCGTCAGCGGGTTTGTCCTGCCAGATTCGTGCATCCTTGCGAAAACGCAGGAAATGCATCCAGCATGCAAACGCGATTTGAAAACTTGTGAGGCCGCTATCGGACCCAAGGCGACGGGCTGTATGCACGTAGCCGTGATGAGGCAGATAGGATCGGTCTGTTTGCTGAATCCATAGGGTCACGGGCTGGGCAATCAGCCTTTTCAGTTCAATCGTGTCGGATGTCGATACGACATCCACCGTGAATTCGTAGAGGCGACCAATTCGTGAATGACCCACGACGCGCTGAGGCACCAGGACATTATTTCCCAGTGAAGTATCCAGCTTCAGCAGACGGTCACTCTGGGCGAGTCCGCCAGTAATTACCCCGATTAGGTCTTGCGCACCCATACCGCCTCTTCTTGTTGGCTATCGCGCCCCCGCGCATAAGCGCGATTTTACGGAACATCGAAAAAATCGGCCAGTTATTAAATGTTAAACAACAAAATCCCGGGATTAATTTCGCGCGTCCTTCATGCGAATCGAATAATGGGAAATTTTTTCGTATTTCGTGAAAATCAGTACCGATTGCATGTCCAACGCTGTTCGATAAAATACACCCTCATCCTCGGTCGGCAGGGGATGGCGGGCATTGGAAAACGTCACGGCCCAACGGCGCTTTTATGTAGTGAACAGGAGCCGAGGACTTTCCGGGGGACGTGTTGGACGCCTTGGGCACGTTCCTATCTAACAGGGCTTTCAGCCGTCCTAGATGCTTCGACATCTTTAGTCACGTCGTCCTCCCGCCGGACACACGGACCGCATCATGCATGGGGCTCACATTAGCTCTCACGCATGCAGTTGCTCTGCAAATCGCGCAACACCGTACGGAAATTCTCACTAATTAAGCACGCGATTTTCACTTTTGTGGCACGTCTTTCGCTAAATGTGTGACATCGACATCCGCGATGTTGATCGAGACCACCTCCATGGCGACTTTGCCCCAGACCCAAGTGCGAAAAAGGGTTACAGGCTTTTCACCTGCAACCCTTCGAGTTAGGCGATCCGGTAATTTGAGCCAACCACAGCCGAACCGCACCCTTCAACACATGCGGCGCGCACCTACCGTCCGGTGTTGTCTGATGAGGAGCACGAAAATCTAATCATTCCCGTACATTCGAGTCCAGTTAACCTGGTGTTAGTCCAACGATTCCGTTTCCCTGCAGAAAAATTACCCTCAAACATCAATATTCCCCGCCCTCAACGCATTAGACTCAATGAAAGCCCTACGCGGCTCCACATCATCCCCCATGAGTGTAGTAAAAATCCCATCAGCCGCAATAGCATCCTCAATCTGCACTCGGAGGAGCCGTCGAACAGCCGGATCCATCGTAGTCTCCCAAAGCTGCCCAGGGTTCATCTCACCGAGACCCTTATAGCGTTGCTTGGAAACATTCCGCTCAGCATCAGCAATCAACCACTTCATAGCACTCTTGAAGTCATTAACAGCCATACTCCGCTCGCCGCGCTTGATCACAGCGCCCGGCCCAATCAACCCCTTAAACGTCAGCGCCGTAGTCACAAGCTGCTGATAGTCCGCGGTCAACTGAAACTCTTCATCCAGAACGGAAATCTTCTGATTCCCGTGATGCGTCCGCGACACCTTCAATGACCGGAGCTCCCGCACCTGGTCATACATAGTCGTAACCCGCACTTCAGGCTTCAGCGCATCATCCCTGAGCTTGGCCTCGAACGCCTTGGCCGAAGCCTCCGCGGCCTCTTCCGAAGAAAGATCGAGCACAACCCCATCCATCACAGCCTCGAGCGCCCCAGCGTCATACAACCGGCTCAACCGATCGACAACACCCTGCGCGAGCAGATACGACCGGGCGAGCTCACCCAAAGCATCCCCAGCGATCGGCGTAGCACCCTCAGCCGTCACAAGCTCCGACCCATTGAGCGCGAGCTTCAGCATATGAGCATTCAGCTCAGCCGCATCCTTCAAATACCGCTCATCCTTCCCCGCCTTGATCTTATAAAGCGGCGGCTGCGCGATATAAATGAAGCCACGCTCGATCATGTCCGGCATCTGCCGATAGAAGAACGTCAGCAAGAGCGTCCGAATGTGCGCACCGTCCACGTCAGCATCGGTCATGATGATGATCCGGTGATAACGCAGCTTCTCAAGGTTGTAGTCTTCCTTGCCGATCCCACAGCCGAGAGCAGTAATCAAAGTAACAATCTGCTCCGAAGAAAGCAGCTTGTCATAGCGGGCTTTCTCAACGTTCAGCACCTTCCCGCGCAACGGCAAAATCGCCTGAAACTTCCGATCCCGTCCCTGCTTGGCCGACCCACCTGCCGAGTCACCCTCGACGATATAAATCTCAGACTTCGCCGGATCCTTCTCCTGGCAATCCGCCAACTTCCCGGGCAGACCAACGCCATCCAGCACGCCCTTGCGCCGTGTCATCTCCCGCGCCTTGCGTGCAGCATCCCGCGCGCGCGCCGCATCCACAATCTTGCTGCAGATGATCTTCGCGTCGTTCGGCGTCTCCTGCAGAAAATCTTCCAGCGCCTTGGCGACCACGTCCTCCACCGGCGCCCGCACTTCAGAAGAAACCAGCTTGTCCTTGGTCTGCGCGGAGAACTTCGGCTCCGGCACCTTCACGGACAACACGCACGACAACCCTTCGCGCATGTCATCGCCCGAAGTCTCAACCTTCGCCTTCTTCGCGACTTCGTGATCGTTGATGTACTTGTTCAACACGCGCGTCATCGCCGCGCGCAAGCCGGTCAAGTGCGTCCCGCCATCGCGCTGCGGAATGTTGTTCGTGAAGCACAGCACGTTCTCGTTATAGCTATCGTTCCACTGCATAGCCACTTCCACGCCCACGCCGTCCTTCTCGCCGCTGATGTGGAAAATATTCGGATGCAGCACGGCCTTGTTCTTGTTGATGTACTCAACAAAACCCTTCACGCCGCCCACGAACGCGAAATCTTCTTCCTTGCCGGTACGCTGATCTGTCAGGCGAATCCGCACGCCGTTATTCAGGAACGACAGTTCGCGAATCCGTTTGGCCAGAATGTCGTAGTGATATTCGATGCTGCCGAAGATCGTCTCGTCGGCGAGAAAGTGCACTTCGGTGCCGCGGTTTTCGGTGTCGCCGGTCACCAGAATCGGCGAGACGGCCACGCCATTGATCTCTTCAATGATGCGGTTCTGCGGCACGCCACGGTGGAACTCCATGAAGTGCTTCTTGCCGTCGCGGCGAATGGTGAGACGCAGCCACGCCGACAACGCGTTCACGCACGACACGCCCACGCCGTGCAGGCCACCGGACACCTTGTAGCTGTTCTGGTCGAACTTGCCGCCGGCGTGCAACTCGGTCATCACGATTTCAGCGGCGCTGCGCTTCGGATCGTGCTTGTCGTCCATCTTCAGACCGGTGGGCACGCCACGGCCGTTGTCGGTGACGGAGATCGAGTTGTCCGCGTGGATGATCACCTGAATATCGTTGCAGTGCCCAGCCAACGCTTCGTCGATGGCGTTGTCCAGCACTTCGAAGACGAGGTGGTGCAAACCGGTGCCATCTGAAGTATCCCCGATGTACATACCCGGTCGCTTGCGGACCGCCTCCAGACCCTCGAGGATCTGAATCGAAGAGGCGCCGTAGCTGTTATCGGGTTGCGAATTGTTCGTGTCAGTCATGGATTTTTTCCGGTTCTGCGTTGCTGCCTGGTTGCTGCTCGGGACTTTTCAAAACACCATAAAAACGCCAAAGGGGCACTGCGCCCCTTGGTGTTCTTCTCGATGTTGGACGCGTTAGATGCGCATCGGCATCACGACGTACTTGAATTCGTCGTTCTCGGGAATCGTGATCAATGCGCTGGAGCTGGCATCACCCAGGCTCACTTGCAACATGTCGACCTTCAGGTTTGCCAGCACGTCGAGCAGATACGTGACGTTAAACCCGATATCGACGCTGTCGCCGGTGTACGCAATTTCCAGTTCTTCTTGCGCTTCTTCCTGGTCGGCGTTGGTGGACATGATCTTCAACTGGCCCGGCTCGATGATGCAGCGCACGCCCTTGAATTTGTCCGAGGTCAGAATCGCCGCGCGTTGCAGCGAACGCTGCAGTTCTTCGCGGCCAATCAGGAACTGGTTCTTGTGCGACTTCGGAATCACGCGCTGGAAGTCCGGAAATTTCCCTTCCACCAGCTTCGACACCAGTTCGACCTGACCGAAGGTGAACTTCACCTGGCTCGCTGCAATGTCGATCTTCAGCGTGTCGTCGATGTCTTCCAGCAAGCGCTGCAATTCGAGAATCGTCTTGCGCGGGATGATCACTTCCTGGCGCGCAAACGAGCCTTCGATCTTCATGGACGAGAACGCCAGACGGTGTCCGTCTGTTGCCACCGCCATCAACTGGTCGCCGTCCACTACCAGCAGCATGCCGTTCAGGTAGTAGCGAATGTCCTGTTGGGCCATCGAGAAATGGACCATGCCGAGCAGTTGACGGAACGTCTTCTGCGGAACCACCAGGTTCGCACCGAAGTCTCTAGCTTGAGCGACGGTCGGGAATTCGTCCGCGGCCAGCGTCTGCAACGCAAAGCGGCTCTTGCCGGATTGCACGGTGAGGCGCTTGTCGTTCAGCGTCAGCGTGACCTGGCCGTCGGGCATGGCACGCAGGATGTCGAGCAGCTTACGCGCCGCTACCGTTGTCGCAACCGAATCGCCGCCCACGCCGAAGTCGCCGTGCGTGGTGATCTGAAGCTCGAGGTCGGTGGACAGGAACGACACGTCGGGGCCGTTCTTGGTAATCAGCAAATTGGCGAGGATCGGCAACGTATGGCGGCGTTCGACGATGCCGCTCACGGTTTGCAGCGGCCTAAGGAGGTTATCGCGTTCGGTCTTGACCAGTTGCATAGGTTTCCTTCGTTGATGTGACGGCCTGCGCGCCTCGCTCGGCAATCCTGCACGCGGCCCCGGCCCCCGCCGGCGCTACGCTGCGCCAGTCACGGCGTACATCCGCCCCAAGCCGCCGGGCGGTTAAACCTGTATTGTGCCTGAAAACAGAACCGCTCCCCTAAAATGGGGGCGAGTTCCGAAATAAACAGGTCGATTTTTCCTGCTTTTTGCCCAAATTTTAGGCAGCGCTTTCGCGACCCGGATTTCGCACGAATCATTAGCCCGAAATCGGGCCTCCGCGACGCGCAAGAACTACCCTTCTCTCACCCCTTCAACGTCTGCTCGAGCACGTGCAGTTCGTGGTTCAACTGCGCATCCGTGCCACGCTCGGCGGCAATCTTGCGCACCGCGTGCAGCACCGTCGTGTGGTCGCGCCCGCCAAACAGTTCGCCGATTTCCGGCAAGCTCTTCTGCGTCAGTTCCTTCGCCAGATACATCGCAATCTGGCGCGGCCGCGCAATGTTCGCCGGCCGCTTCTTCGAATACATGTCGGCGACCTTGATGCTGTAAAAGTCCGCCACCGTCTTCTGGATGTTTTCCACCGAAATCTGCCGGTTCTGCACCGTCAGCAGGTCTTTCAGCGCTTCTTTCGTCAGTTCGATCGAGATTTCACGCCCGTGGAACTTCGAGTACGCGAGGATCTTGCGCAGCGCGCCTTCCAGTTCGCGCACGTTCGAGCGCAGGTGCTTGGCGACGAAGAACGCCACGTCCTCATTCAGGCTCACGCCTTCGGACTGCGCTTTGCGCATCAGAATCGCCACGCGCATTTCCAGCTCAGGTGGCTCGATCGCCACCGTCAGGCCGGAGTCGAACCGCGAGATCAAGCGGTCGTCGATGCCCGAAATTTCCTTCGGATACGTATCGCTCGTGATGATTACCTGCGCCTTGTTCGCCACCAGCGCTTCGAATGCGTAGAAGAACTCTTCCTGGGTGCGTGACTTGCCGGAGAAGAACTGAATATCGTCGATCAGCAGCAGGTCGAGCGAGTGGTAGTAGCGCTTGAAATCGTCGAACGCCTTGCGCTGGTACGCCTTCACCACGTCAGACACATATTGTTCCGCGTGGATATAGCGGATCCGCGCGCCGGCCTTGTCCATCAGCAACTGGTTGCCGATTGCATGGATCAGGTGAGTCTTGCCGAGGCCCACGCCGCCATATAGAAACAGGGGGTTGTACGAGATGCCGGGGTTGTCCGCCACCTGGATCGCGGCGGCACGCGCCAGCTGGTTGGCCTTACCGGTCACGAAATTGTCGAAGGTCAGCACGGGGTTGAGCTTCGAACGTTCGTACATTGAGTCGCTCTCCGCGCTGCCTTGCTGCGCGGCGCTCTGGCCCGGCCGCCATGTGCGGCGCGCCGCGGCAGCTTCGTTCGCGTCGAGGCTGGGTAGATCGAGATCGCCGCCGTCGTCACTGTTGTTCTGATGCGCGCCGTTGCCGGCGTTTGCACCCTGCCCACCGCCATTGGCGCCATTAGCACGTGCGCCATGCGCGGCTTGAACCGCGCCGACGGCTGCATCGACGGCAGCCGTGCCGGCGTTTCCGGCAAACTGCGACGGCCGCGACTGGGCCGGCGCGGCAGCCGTGCTGCGCATGCCTGCTTTGGGATCGAGGACGAATTGAACATCGACCGGCGCGTGCCAAAAGTCACGCGCCATATCGGAAATGCGGCCGGAAAACTGGCTCTTGACCCAGTCAAGCTTGAAGCGGTTGGGTGCTGCGATGCTCAGCGTGTTGGCTGCCGCATCGAAGGCAACCGGGGCCAACGGTTTGATCCACGTCACGTACTGCTGGGGCGTTAACTCACGCTCTAGCAGTGCGGAACAGTGTTGCCAGAATTCGTTCATCGAGTTGCTGTCGTTATGTTTACACGGCGCCCCGCCCGCCCCCTTGTTGCAGATACACAACAAGGCCCTGAGCGGCCAGGCGGAACGGCTCCAGGCGCTTGTGCCACAAGGGTTTGCGGGGCAAGCGAGCCGGAGCGGCGTGCAGGATTTTTGGGAAGTAGGACGAGATTCTACCGCCAAAACATCCAGGAAAGGGAGTTATCCACAGGGACGGATCAAACGTTTGCCGTCGGCCCAGCCTGTGGAATACGACGCTAAACTATTGACGACCAAAAGAAAACCGGTTTAAATAGCGGGTTCCGCGAAAACCAATTTTTGAACCACCGGCCATTGCACTTTCCGCGATGCTCGCGCGGTTATTTCTCTGCCAAGTGAGAGCAACATGAAACGTACTTACCAACCTTCCGTTACCCGTCGCAAGCGTACCCACGGCTTCCGCGTTCGCATGAAGACCGCTGGTGGCCGCAAGGTCATCAACGCAC
The DNA here is from genome assembly GCF_050436285.1 of Paraburkholderia sp. GAS82. Classification (NCBI taxonomy): domain Bacteria; kingdom Pseudomonadati; phylum Pseudomonadota; class Betaproteobacteria; order Burkholderiales; family Burkholderiaceae; genus Paraburkholderia; species Paraburkholderia sp. GAS82. The sequence continues at coordinate 159,737 of NZ_JBNDLX010000003.1, read as the reverse complement.
GCCGCGCAAAGGGCCGCAAGCGCCTCGCCATCTAAGGCTGGCGAGCGGATTGCGCGCTCCGTCTGTGCAACGCGATGCCCGCGGTAGCGCGGGAACGGCAGGAGCGCCGCAGCAGGATTCGGTTCCGTTGCGAGCGCAAGCCGCCTTCCCCAAAGCCGCAAGGCTGCTAAAAACGGATGAATTCTCATCCGTTTTTCGTTTGCGCCCGTGGCGCCGCACCGAACACTTCGTCGTGTACGCCCGGCCCACCGGCAATGACGCGCGCCTTGGTCTCGTCATCGGCAAGAAGTATGCTCCGCGCGCGGTCACACGGAATCTGGTGCGACGCCTCGCGCGTGAAGCCTTCCGGTTGCGTCGCGCAGACTTTGGCGGCTGGGATGTGCTGCTGCGTTTGCATACGCGTTTCGACAAGAAGGCAATGCCTGCCGCTTCGTCGCTGCCGTTGAAGACGCTGTGCCGTAACGAAATAGAGGTGCTGCTCGACAAGGCAGCACGCGAAATTGCCCGTCGTGAGGCGCCGCCCGCGGATGCGCCCGCCACGCAATGACGCTTATGGAGATGCTCGTGCGGCTGATGGACTGGTCGCTCATGGGGCCAGTCAAGCGGCCCGGTCGCCTGGGCATCACCCGGTATTCCTTCTTGGGCGGCGCCGCTCGGCCGCACTAGTCATGCAAACGGTACTTTTCGCTTTATTGCGTTTCTACAAGGTTGCCGTGAGTCCCCTGCTCGGCAACCGGTGCCGTTTTTACCCTTCCTGCTCTGATTACGCGCGCGAAGCAATCCAGTATCATGGCGCCGCGCGCGGGACTTATCTCGCCGCCAGGCGCATTTGCCGCTGTCACCCGTTTTCGGCGGGCGGCATCGATCTTGTCCCGCCTCCCACTTCTGAAAAGCGCTGACGCGCCGTTCCATCGACACTGAGACAACGCATGGATATCAAACGCACCGTCCTATGGGTCATATTTTTCATGTCAGCGGTCATGCTGTTCGACAACTGGCAGCGCGACCACGGACGCCCGTCGATGTTCTTCCCGAACGCCACGCCGACGCAAACCGCGGCCAGCGCAGCACCGGGCACAACGACGCCGGGAACCCAGCCTGCCGATTTGCCGCAGACCGACACCTCCGCTCCGGGCGCCGCGCCCGCTGCCCAGGCCCAACTGATCCCGTTCACGACTGACGTCTATAGCGGCGAGATCGACACGCGCGGCGGTACGCTGTCGAAGCTGTCGCTGATCAACAAGGGCAGTGGCAACCAGCCGGACCTAGTCATCACCCTGTTCGACCACACCGCAGATCACACGTATCTGGCGCGCACGGGTCTGCTGGGCGGCGATTTCCCGAACCACACGGACATCTATACGCCGGCGCCCAACCAGCCGCACGATCTGACGGGCGACGCCAAGTCGTTCTCGCTTAGCTTCGAATCGCCGGTCAAGGGCGGCGTGAAGGTCGTGAAGACGTACACGTTCACGCGCGGCAGCTACGTGATCGGCGTCGATACGAAGATCGTCAACGTAGGCACGACGCCGGTGACGCCGACCGTCTATATGGAACTGGTGCGCGATAGTCAGCCGGTGGAAACGCCGCGCTTCTCGCACACGTTTATTGGGCCGGCTGTGTACACGGATCAGCACCACTTCCAGAAGATGACGTTCAGCGACATCGACAAGAACAAGGAAGACTATGCGAACCAGGCCGATAACGGCTGGATCGCCATGGTGCAGCATTACTTCGCGACGGCATGGATTCCGCAGCAAGGCGTCAAGCGCGACATCTACGTCAACAAGATCGATCCGTCGCTGTACCGGGTGGGCATCAAGGAAGCGGTGCCGACCATCGCGCCGGGCCAGTCGGCTGACGTCTCCGCCAGGCTGTTCGCCGGTCCGGAAGAAGAGCGCATGCTAGAAGGCATCGCCCCGGGTCTGGAGCTCGTGAAGGACTATGGCTGGGTGACGATCATCGCCAAGCCGCTGTTCTGGCTGCTGGAAAAGATCCACAGCTACGTCGGCAACTGGGGCTGGTCGATCGTGCTGCTGACGCTGCTGATCAAGGCCGTGTTCTTCCCGCTGTCGGCCGCCAGCTACAAGTCGATGGCGCGCATGAAGGCGATCACGCCGCGTATGCAGGCCCTGCGTGAACGCTTCAAGGGCGATCCGCAAAAGATGAACTCGGCGCTGATGGAGCTGTACAAGACCGAGAAGGTCAATCCGTTCGGCGGCTGTCTGCCGGTCGTGATCCAGATCCCGGTGTTCATCTCGCTGTACTGGGTGCTGCTGTCGTCGGTGGAAATGCGCGGCGCGCCGTGGATTCTGTGGATTCACGATCTGTCGCAGCAAGACCCGTTCTTCATCCTGCCGGTGCTGATGGCCGTCTCGATGTTCCTGCAGACGCGTCTGAACCCTACGCCGCCGGATCCGGTTCAAGCCAAGATGATGATGTTCATGCCGATCGCGTTCTCGGTCATGTTCTTCTTCTTCCCAGCTGGTCTGGTGCTGTACTACGTGGTCAACAACGTGCTGTCGATCGCCCAGCAGTACTACATCACGCGGATGATGGGCAAGCCGAAGGCCAAGACGGCGTAAGCGCCGTGGTCTGAATTGCCGGAGCGAACCCAGAGCGGGTTCGCTTTTCTGCTCAAGTTGGTTGAAAAAAAGCCGCCCGGTTTGCGCCGGGCGGCTTTTTCATTGGATTCGCACACGGCCGGCGCGTCGGAGTCACTCTTTGCCGGTGTCGTAAAGCCGCTCGACAAACTCTTCGAGGAAATGGCGATCCTTCGGATCCAGCGCTTCGATCTTCGAGGCGAGCTCGATCGCCTCCGGAGTAAGGGGATATTTCTCCCCGGGCGCGAGTGGCTTCGACTTCGCGCCCACCGGCGGTGGAGGCCCATAGTGCAGCCAATGCACACCGACGCCTAGCCAATCGGCTAAGGTCTGCAGCTTGTCCGGCGTAGGAATGGTTCGGCCCGTCAGCCACTTATGCGCGGTCTGCGGCGACACAGGCGCCTCGCCGCGATGCAGCAGATTGAATTGCCTGGCGAGTTGAGTCCCACCCTTGATGTTCTTCCGGGCAATCTGATCTTGCAGTCTTTTGGCGAACGCTGATTTTTCTTTGGAGGTCGGCATGAGCCAAATTGTGCAATCCGGCGCGCCAACAGTGGACAACTGCTTAGGCTACAATTTAGCGCATTTACGCTATTTTTAGCTCAAGATAAGCGCCAGATAACGCCTTGCGCAATTTACTCAGTTTGCGCTTTTTTCCTTCTGCCGTGGCCGTTTGGCGAATCCAATCCACGCAGATAGTCTTATTTGTCCGAAGACTGATCTTATCGTAAATGAGATAAATCCGTATTTGTCTAATAAAAGGCGCCTAATACACCGGAATACCTCGTTGTCGCCCTCGGCGGAAGCCCCGCGAACCGCTCGCGTTACAATGCCTCGCGCCCTTCGTAGGGCCTTTCGTTCTTCCAGTTTCCTCTGCTGCCGCGCCCAATCCCATGCTCGCCACCGATTCCGATCCCATTGTTGCCATTGCTACTGCGCCCGGTCGTGGCGGAATCGGCGTGGTCCGGATTTCGTTCGGGCGTGCCGGCTCGGCTGCGGCCGAGCCGCTCATGCAAGCGCTCACAGGACAAATCCTCGCGCCGCGTCACGCGAGCTATGTGCCCTTCCTCGACGCTCACGGCGACGCGCTTGACCGCGGCATCGCGCTCTACTTTCCGGCGCCGAATTCGTACACCGGCGAGCACGTACTCGAGCTGCAGGGCCACGGCGGGCCGATCGTGCTGCAACTGGTATTGCAACGATGCATCGACGCCGGCCGCGCGGTCGGGCTGCGGCTAGCGGAACCGGGCGAGTTCACCCGCCGCGCCTTCCTCAACGACAAGCTGGATCTGGCCCAGGCCGAGGCTGTCGCCGATCTGATCGAGGCAAGCACCGAGGCGGCCGCGCGCTCGGCGGGCCGCTCGCTGGAAGGCGCGTTTTCGCGTGACATCCACGCCATGGTCGAAGACGTCATCACGCTGCGGATGCTGGTCGAGGCGACGCTCGACTTTCCCGAAGAAGAAATTGACTTTCTGGAAGCCGCGGATGCACGCGGCAAGCTCGCGCGGATCCGCGACCAGCTCGCCCACGTGCTGAATGAAGCGCGTCAGGGTGCACTACTGCGTGAGGGGCTCTCGGTGGTCTTGGCGGGTCAGCCAAACGTCGGCAAGTCGTCGCTACTCAATGCGCTTGCCGGCGCCGAACTGGCCATCGTCACGCCGATCGCCGGCACGACTCGCGACAAGGTCGCGCAAACCATCCAGATTGAAGGGATCCCGCTACATGTGATTGACACCGCCGGATTGCGCGAAACCGAGGACGAGGTGGAGAAGATCGGCATCGAGCGCACGTGGAACGAGATTGAGCGCGCGGACGTGGTGCTGCATCTGCTCGATGCACGCACCGGCATGAACGCCGAGGACAATGCGATTGCCGCCCGTTTTCCGGTGGGTGTGCCGGTGCTGCGGGTGATGAACAAGACCGATCTGACGGACGTCGCTCCGGCTGTGCGTACGTTGGATGAGGCGGAAGGCGTCGATCTGCGCGAGGTGCGACTGTCCGCGAAACAGGGTGACGGCATCGCGTTACTGCGTGCCGAGTTGCTGCGGATCGCCGGCTGGCAGGCCGGCGCGGAGAGCGTATACCTCGCACGCGAGCGGCATCTGATCGCCCTGCGCGCAGCGCAGGAACACCTCGCAACGGCTGCGCAGCACGCTGACCAGAACGCGCAGGCACTCGACCTGTTCGCCGAGGAATTGCGGCTTGCTCAGGAGCAGCTGAATTCCATCACCGGTGAGTTCACCTCCGACGACCTTTTGGGAGTGATTTTTAGCCGGTTTTGTATTGGGAAATAGATAGCGGGCGGGCGTCAGCCACATATTTTCACTTCAGGCCTATATCTTCGACCTGAAATAGCAAGCAATCGCTATACTTCGGGGCATTATCAAACAGCGCTTTTTGGTACACAGAGTGTCTTTTTCGCATTTCTCGATGCACTGTGTACCAAAGAAAGCGATCCAGGCATGCCCAAAATCGTCCCTCCCCTCAGCGAAACGCAGATCCGCGCGATGGAGCCCCGCGCAACCCGCTACTCCGTCGCTGACGGCAATGGCCTCGTGCTCGAGGTCATGCCGACCGGCAACAAGGTCTGGCGCTTTCGCTATACGCTCGACGGCGAACGGCAGCCGCTGACCACCATTGGCGACTATCGGCGAATTTCGCTTCGAGTCGCGCGCGAACGAGCGCGCAAATACGCCGAGATGGTCGCGGCCGGCGTATCGCCGGCGGCAACCGCCCGCCGCGACCGCGGCGCCGAGAAACGCGTCGACCTTCTACGCGACGCGGCCGAGCTGTATATGTCGGCGGCCATGGCGAGCAAGTCCGACGAATATCAGCGCACCACACGACGCGCGCTCGATAAAGACGTGCTGCGGGCAATCGGCAGCAAGCCGATCGGCGCAGTGACCTCTGAGGACGTCCTCGCGATTTGCGAACGGATCAAGTTGCGCGGGTCGCCCAAAATGGCCCTGCATACGCGCAACGTGATCAGGCGGCTCTACGAATTCCTGATTGCCCGGCAACTCGCCACCCACAATCCTGCGACGACTGTTCCCGCGCGCTTCATCGCCACACCGGACAGCCGAACGCGCGTGCTCACCGCCGAGGAACTCGGCACGACATTGCGCGCGATCGATGCTTCGCGCGTCCGTCGGCCGCTGAAGCTCGCTTTGCACCTTCTCGTGCTGACGATGGTCCGCAAGTCCGAACTGATTGAAGCGACCTGGGCCGAGTTCGATCTGAAAGCGTCCCTGTGGAAAATTCCCGCCGCCCGAATGAAAAATGCCCGCGCACATGAAGTGTATTTGCCGCGCCAGGCGGTGGCGATGCTGCGCGAACTACGCGAAACGAAAAGCAGCCGAACCTTCGTGTTCCCCACCGTCAGGGGTGACGATCGCCCCATCGCAAAAAGTACCCTCAATCAGGCGGTGAAAGCGCTCGGGCTGGATGTTGAGCATTTCGTTTTGCACGATTTCCGGCGTACCGCGGAAGCCCATTTGCTCGCGATGGATCAACCCGCAGATGTCATCGCGAGAGCGCTCGCACGCGCTTCAAAAGAGGCTGCGAACGAGCCGACGCGCACGGAGGACGCGGCCAACCAGCGCAACGTGTTGCAACGATGGGCGGATTTCGTAGAAGCGCAGATCGCAGACGAGCCACAGAGTGAGAGCAATCGATCCGGGGCCGCCTCTTAGGCATTGGCCACCTTACGCTGCGCCAGGAGTGAGCGGTTCACCCGGATACGCTGCGGTCTTGGTTGGTACACAGGACATTCCATATATCCAGAAAACGCAATTCGGATAAGCATTCTTGTCGGGTTCACTAGGTTATGTTTTGGGCAAAAAAAATACTCCGACAAGCAATGCCCGATGGTTAGCGAACCCTTCCCGCAAGGAAGACCTCCCTCAACTCCGCAACACGCGAACCCAATGACGCCAGAATGACACCTCTCCGCTTTCATCGGACATTTCGCAGTGCACACCTTCGCGCAAACGTTAGCGGTCCAGATCAATTCGTCTGACGCCATCCTGGCGGGCATGTGCGAGTGATCGACCACGGATGCAGTCCGAATCCGACAAATCTCAGACCTCTGCGGCGCTTCGGCCACATCCTCTTTTGCAATGGCTTAGAGTCCCTACCGTGCGTGATCCCCCGCGCATGTAGTACCGTTTTTTGGCCGCCGATTTGGCGGCCTTTTTGTTGGTGCCCCTGGAACGCCTAAACTGCAAGCAAGGTTACGTGCTTGAGGGAGGCATCCATGACCGAGTCAATGCTGGCCATTTCGATGGCGACCATTCTCATTGTGTTCGGCACCGCGATACGCGCGACTCACATCAACCGGGATCGGCTCATCAGGTGGTTTGAGAAGCACAATATCCGCTGATGCGCGATGACGCTCGCGGTCATCGCTCCCCATCGCGCATCAGTGCCGCGAGCGCGTGAAGTCGTGCAGACGATGCCCGTGCATGCTGCGGATCAGACGCTGTCGAAGGTGTTCACGCCGGTAGTGCGCGACGACGAATAACGATGCGATCAACAGCACCGAGAAACCCAGCGCGACGCCCATCATGGTCTCGTCCATGGCCACCTCGTATCGGTATGCCCCCGATACTTATCTTAGGTCGCGGCTGGCGCTTTTAACAGGCGAGCGTCCAATTACCAGGACATTGATCCGGACCCACCGACCGCGCCAATCGGTACCGTGGAATTCAGGCGTTTAAAGCAATGCTTTCGCTCGCGAATCGCCTAAAATACAGCCATTCTCTGTAGTTGCGGTCACGACCTCGACGGAGGGTCCTATGACTGAATCGGTGATGGCTTATTTGCTCGGACCACTGGTCATGGCCGTGGTGGGCATAGCATTGTGGGTTTCTTCGCATCACCGTCGCGACGGCGGCGATCGTGGAGAGCGCCGGCAACGCTGGCTGGACACGCATCACGTGGACTGGATGCGTCATCGGCATTGACGCCGTGCGTAATCGGGCAGAGAACGGGCCCGCTACGTGAAACTACGCGTTGAACCTCAAGCGGGCTTATTCGCGGCTGAGTACCCGCAACACGTCGCGGGCGAAGTCTTCGCCTGCCCGCTCCCAGTCGGGAGAACCAACCACAAAATCGACCGGATTTCTTTTGCCCTGAGCCTTACGAATTGCCGCGATGCTCAGCGCGAGTGCCCGCGCCTCGAGATACTGCGGATGCCCAGGCCCGAATGGGATGGATTGTTCGTCGTTCATAGCCAGGATGTCGGCCTGTTCCGCGCAAACTTTAGTACGCGTGACGCGAATTTCTGATATTCCCCGTAGATTGGTCCTACTAATGCGGCGTTGCCCTCGCCCGCGCTCCCCCTGACGCACGCTCACGCTTGCGCCCGGCTACGACTCGAATCATGATGCGGCAGTGAAAAAGACCCCTGCACGCCACTTCGAGGAACGCCATGAAGTACGACGAGACAAACCCCTTCGCAAGGATTTTGCGCGGCGAGCTACCGTGCATCAAGGTTGCCGAGAGTGACGCCACGCTGGCCTTCATGGACCTGATGCCGCAGGCAGATGGCCATGTGCTGGTGGTGCCGAAAGAAGGCGCGTCCGAGATATTCGAGCTCTCCGATGCGGCGACCGTTGAATGCATACGCATGACGCAGCGGATCGCCATCGCGGTTAGAAAGGCGCTCAAGCCGGATGGCGTGTTTATCGGGCAATTCAACGGTGCGGCAGCCGGCCAGACCGTCGCGCATGTGCATTTTCACGTCATCCCACGTTGGGAAGGTGTGCCATTACGCCTGCACGCTCGTGAGGTAGCGCCGCAAGCCACGCTGGAGGGGTTCGCGCAGCGTATCCGTGCCCAGCTCGCCAGTGGGAGCAACTGAGGCCCATACGCGCGGCTATAGAGAGCGCTGCGGCCGTCGGCGAGCCATAGGAGATCTACGCGGACTGCAGCGCTTAGAGAGGACCGCTGCCGACATTCACGAAGAACTCAGAACGGCATCAATTGCGATGCAACAAACTGCGCAACGGATGGTGCCAGTCGATATGCCGCGGGTGGTCTCTCTGCGCGCGCTGGCGATGCTCCTGCCACAGTTCATCGGAGAACAGGAACGCGACTATCAGCAGCGGCACGATCAGAAACGCGCCTAGTACCAGGTGCTCCATCACAGCTCTCCTTTCGCCCATCCGTAATTGCATTGTAGGCGCACTTCTCGTGCCCAGCGTGCGCCGGCGCACTCACGGACACCTGTCCGCCGGTTGCGACAAACGGACGCCCTGCTCCTGCAAAACCCGCGCCACGCCTTGTCCCGCGAACGTCAGGCTGCAACTGTTCACACGGCACTTCAAGAACTCCCACGACGCACACGGGACTAACCCTGGCTCGCTGGAATTCGCTGGCCGTACAGGTATCGCAGTTGTTTTCTTCCCGTCACGGTCAATCCGGCGCAATCTAAAACCAATAACTCTCAAGGGGGGAATCTCATGACAATCGAACGCGATGCCAGGCTCGTGTTAAGGCCGCTCGAGCGTCACGATCTGCGCTTCGTCCATGAAGTGAACAACAACGCCAAGATCATGCGTTACTGGTTCGAAGAACCCTATGAAACGTTCTCGGAGCTTTCGCAGCTCTATGACCAGCACGTGCACGATCAGCGCGAACGGCGCTTCGTCGCCATCGATAACGACGGTGAAACGGTCGGCCTCGCGGAATTGATCGAACTCGACTACATTCACCGGCGCGGCGAATTCCAGATCATCATTGCCCCGCAGGCACAGGGCCGTGGCCATGCAACGGTTGCGACCCGGCTTGCCATCGACTACGCGTTTTCAGTGCTGAATCTGCGCAAGATCTATCTGATCGTCGACAAGTCGAACGCTGCCGCAATTCACGTGTACGAGAAATGCGGCTTCCGGCACGAAGCCGAATTGATCGAGGAGTTTTTCGGCAACGGGAAATACCACAATGCGTTGCGCATGTGCATGTTCCAGCACGAGTTCTTCGCAGCGAATCCGCGCCGTGACTGACCGCGATGGTCACGCGCCCGTGGTTGAGCGAAGTAGCTAACGTGATGCAACTGAACGCGGTTCGCTTGCCGCGTCCAGCGATCTCGCGCCGCCGCGCCAAATCGTTACCGAGCCATCACGCGCTCGCTTTCTTCCATGTGGCGGCGAAAATTCCCGCCCCGACCAACAGGCTTCCCCCAACGCGGTTTACGACGCGCTGCACGCGCGCGCTGCGGATCGCCCGTCGGGCGACCGAGGCAAGCATTGCATAGCAAAGCGCGTTGAACGTACCGAGCAGCACGAACGTCGCTTCAAAAGCGATGATCTGAGAGGTCGCCGCCGCATGGGGATCGATGAACTGCGGCACGAATGCGACAAAGAAAATGATGCTCTTGGGATTGAGCGCCGTCACCGCAAAGGCATGCGCGAAAATGCGGCTGGAGCGGGTCTCGACGATATTCGCGGCGTCTGTCACATCAGACGCCTCCATATCGCGCGTCGGGGAGCGCCACAACTTGATGCCAAGGTAGATCAGATAAGCCGCGCCAACCCATTTCAGCGCCGTAAACAGGGCCGCGGACGCAGCGAGAATCACGCCGAGGCCCAGCATGGATGCGGTCATCGACGTCAGGTCGCCGAGCGCGACGCCAGCGGTTGTCACGAGCGCAAAACGGCGGCCATGTCCCAGCGCATACGAAACAACGAGCAGTACCGTCGGGCCTGGGATCGCGACGAGGATTGCCGAAGCAATCGCAAAGGGCAGCCAGTGGGCAAGCGTCATAGGAGGATCTCCGAAAGTTGTCGGCTGATTTATCCATGAACTTTCGGCGAGTGCAAGCGACTTTTCGCCAGGCAATCTTCATCACACCCGACATCGCCACGACAGACCTGGCACTCTTTTTGTCCTGCAATTAAACCGATACTTGTCTCATTTCCAATTATCTGGTGAATGACTTTGTGTGCGGCGCATCAAGCGGCCGGATTTTTCGTATTAAGACGCTTAATTATCGATGCTGGTTTACTCGTATATACCCCGCGGAGCATTGCCAGTTAAAGCCAGGCGCGTTCGGCGACATTGAGGAATCCATGACGAAGCCTGCCTTTTTCATCATTTAGGACGTCGCATTATCCTGCGATAACGGGTGCGGCAATTCGCCACTGTTGCAAGCGCACACAAGATGTGCTTGCTGCTGGCTCAGGTTCTTCTAAAGTGCAAGATGCGGGTATGACCTAGAAGTTAAATACATAGCTAACCTGAGTAATAACCCGCACGGAGGCAAATATGAAATCGAAAGTCGCTCTTCTTTTCGCCGTAACGGGATTGCTGGCCGCATCAGCGGTGCAGGCCCAGGACGCGATGGTCAAGCCGCAGCAAACCATCCAGTTCAAAGCGAATGCTTATGGCTGCCTGTCGAAGGATAAACTCGACGCCGCCGATCAGCACGCGCAGGCTGGCGAACAGCAGCAAATGCAGGAATTCTTCTCTGGCTATCAGTGCATCTCGACACCGGAGAATTCGAGTTTCCGCGTTGTGCGCGTCGTCGGACACGACGTGGAATTCGTCAATTCGGGCAATAGCGATACGGAAGGCCTCTGGGCTAACGATCGATTCATCAAGCAGTAAAGACTGTACCGCCAGGTTATAAAACCTGGGCAGTCTGCTGCAATTCACGGCCCTTAAAAGGGGCCGGGTGGTGAGTTCGCGGAATTAAAGACACATTACGTCGTCCGTCGACGTAAATGGAAACGGCTAGGCACCGCGCCTGGCCGTTTTGTTTTTCTCCGCTCGCAGTGACCGACGTCGATCCGCATTGTGATCGATTCGCCTCATGCGCAAAACACCCACGTCGGTGAGCATAGCGTTTCATAGCGCTTTCCAGCATTCCGAATATCAATTCCGGTATGGCATGATCGAAGCCGCCGCATGAGGCAGACGGCTTTCGGCCACGCTATCGGGATAAACATGACACGCAGTCATTCGAACTGGTTTGTGCGCGGGCGACTCAAAACCCGGCAGCTGATGTTGCTGGCCGCAATGGAAGAGGAGGGCAACGTACGACGCGCCGCCGATTCGCTCGGCATCACCCAGCCCGCCGCGTCGCGCCTTCTGAAGGAGCTGGAGGACATGCTGGGTGTCAGCCTGTTCGACCGCACCCCACACGGTATGCTCGCCACGATGTATGGGGAGGTGATGATCCGGCACGCGCGCATGGTGTTGTCAAACCTGAGTCACGCGCATGATGAAATATCGGCCTTGCGTGCCGGATTGACCGGCCAGGTGCGTATCGGCGTGATCGCCGCGGCCGCAGCGACGATGGTGCCACGCGCTATCGCAAGCGTGAAAGAGCTTTACCCCCAGTTGCAGATCTGGCTGCAGGTGGAAACGTCCGACGTGATGCTCGAGCGGGTTGCAGAGGGCGAGCTCGACATCATGATTGGCCGGGTGCTCGAACGGCAGAATCCGCTCAAGACTGAGGTGCGCTACGAGCCGCTCGCCGATGAACCGCTTTGCGTCGTCGCGCGGACCGGCCATCCTCTCGAAAATGAGACAGGTTTGACGCTGCGCGATGTTGTGAACGCAAGCTGGGTGCTGCATCCGCCTGGTAGCGTGCTGCGCCACCGTTTTGACCTGATGTTTTCGCAGATTGGACTCAATCCGCCACAAGACGTGGTGAATACGAACAATTTCCTGGCCATTTCGAGCCTGCTATTGCAAGGCGACATGCTGGCTGTCCTGCCGGACGAAGTGGCGCGTCAATACCAACAGTACGGCATGTTGCAACGGATGCCGGTGGATTTACCGTGCAGAATGGATACGTTCGGTATCATCACGCGCCAGTCGCAATTGCTGTCGCCGGCGGCGTCCGTGGTGCTGGAAGCCTTGCGCACAGCGGCCGCCGACGTGTATGGTGCGGCCTTCGACCCCACGGTGGCACGCTAAATGCTCTGTAATGGCTGAAAAAAGCAGCCAGGGCAGGCGTTCTCGTGCATGATCCGTCCTCGCCACCCCACGGCTGCAGTCCAGCCGGCGACGTTTCGCTGCCAGCTTTTTCTGGCATCACGCGCCGGCCCCGCAGCCCTGTGGAGGAGCGAGCGATGTACAAACAAAACGGTAGGCGGCAGCGAGCCGCCGATGATTCCTTTTCTGTGAGGTCCGCAAGCGCGGGCTCCTGGTGTGGCATGGCTCTGAAATCGACGATTTATAAGGCGGAACTGCAGATTGCCGACATGGATCGGCACTACTACGCCGATCACGCGCTGACTATTGCGCGCCATCCGTCGGAAACCGACGAACGCATGATGGTGCGCGTGGCGGCGTTCGCGCTGTTTGCACAGGAACGCCTCGAGTTCTGCAAAGGCCTGTCGGACATCGACGAGCCCGATCTCTGGCAAAAGGATCTGACCGGCGCAATCGAGACCTGGATCGAAGTCGGCCAGCCAGACGAGCGGCGCATCGCCAAGGCGAGCGGCCGCTCCAACGAGGTGGTGGTGATCGCCTACGGTGGCCGCACTTCCGAGATCTGGTGGCAGGGGGTGCGCAACAAGGTGGACCGGCTGCGCAATGTCACGGTCTGGACGCTCGGAGAGGAAGTCGGCGCCGCGCTCGGCAGGCTGGCCGAACGCACCATGCGCCTGCAGTGCACGGTGCAGGACGGCGCGGCCTGGCTCGGCAGCGCGGACTCAGATCCGGTGCCGATTGAATGGACTGTGTTGAAAGCGCCGGCGAACGCTTAAGAAGGGCGCGGTCAATCAGGCGCGCCCGGTCAGGCAGCACCCTCAGGCGGCCCCTTCAGTTCGACCATATTGCCTTCCGGATCGAACAGATACAGCGACGGCCCGAAACCATCGGCGCCATATCGCACGCCCAGTTCGCCGATACGTACGCCGCGCTCACTCAGATACGCCTTCAGCGCCTCGCCGTCGAACTTTTCCACGCGCAGGCATAGGTGATCCATATTTCGACCTTCACCCGGCGTGCCGCTATCGGGCCGGTCAATCGTGGCGCCGACCGTCAGCAGATCGATCAGCGAGCGTCCCGCCCGCAACTGGATCAGCCCGATATCGCGCTGTTCTTTTTCGACGCTGCAACCGAGCACGTCGCAGTAGAAGCGGGTGACCGTCTCGGGATCAGCGACCCGAATGACGACGTGGTCGATCTCGCGAATGTGAATCTTCATGAAAAACGCCCCTTGGCCGGTTCTCTAGCAATCAGTTCGAGTGTAGGAGAAAGGCGGGCTGCTGGGCGTATGCCCTTGGAATGCAGGAGCGGAGAAATACGGGGCCGAATCAGCTGATGACAGGCAAAAAAAAGCCCGCTCTCAGGGAGCAGGCTGAATCCATATCAGGAGGAGACATGGAGGAGACAAGGCCTACTATACACACGGGGTTGGTGCGACGCAATAACTTTTTAAGGGAAAACCCGATAGGGTGGCGTTTTGTCGCAACAGATGCGGAACCGGTCCCAAAACCCCATCGCCACAAGGCCCGCGCAATGACAGAGCAAGAACCGGAGCGTAGTCTGACGCCATGCAAACTAAATTGGTGACCATCGAAACTGTCTTTTCGAGGACATCATGAACCACACCGTGACATCTGCCTGGACTACCGCCGCTGAACGCTGGGACGCCGTGACCCAACGCGACCCGCACGCCGACGGCGCCTTCTTCTACGGCGTCAAAACCACCGGCGTGTTCTGCCGCCCATCGTGCGCGTCGCGCCAGCCGCGTCGTGAAAACGTCGATTTCTTCATTACGACAGACGCCGCACGCGCCGCCGGCTATCGCGATTGCAAGCGCTGTCAGCCAGGCCGTCTGCCGCGCGAACTTGAGATCGTCAACCGCGCGTGCGCCGCGCTCGACGCCGATCCGCAACAGCGCCTCACGCTCACGCAGTTAAGCGATGCCGTGCACGTCAGCCCGTTTCATTTGCAGCGGCTCTTCAAGCGCGTGGTCGGGGTGTCGCCGCGGCAGTATCAGGCGGCCCAGCGCGGCGCCGCGCTCCGCGATGCGCTCCAGCGCGGCACGGACGTGACGCGCGCCACCGTCGACGCCGGTTTCGGGTCGCCGTCTCGTATGTACGAGAGCGCGCCGGGAGAGCTGGGCATGGCGCCGTCGGCTTACCGCCGCAAAGGGGCGGGCTTGACCGTGCATTACGCCAGCGCGCCAACGTCGCTCGGATTCGTGCTGGTTGCCGCCACTGCCAAAGGTATCTGCAAGATCGGCTTCGGCGACGACCCCATCGCGCTTGCCAGCGAACTGCGCGGCGAGTTCGCCAACGCGGAACTGGTCGAGGATGCGGAGCGGCTCGCACCGTTCATCGCGCAAGTCGACGCCTATCTGCATGGCACGCGTCAGCGCTTCGATCTGCCGCTCGACATCGCCGCGACCGCGTTCCGCCAGCGCGTCTGGGACGCGCTGCGGCGCATTCCCTATGGCGAGACGCGCAGTTATTCGGACATCGCCGAGGCGGTCGGTTCGCCGCGCGCGGTGCGGGCCGTGGCAAGCGCCTGCGCGTCGAACCCGGTCGCGCTGGCGATTCCGTGCCATCGGGTCGTGCAAAAGGGCGGGGCGCTCGCTGGTTATCGCTGGGGACTGCCCCGCAAGGCTGCGCTGCTGGATGCCGAGGCTCTGCATGCGGGCGTGGGTGAAGGTGTCGAAACGGGCGTCGGGGCGGCCATGAAAGCGAAGGCAACCCCGACAGCAAACGCAAGCGCAACCAGCACCGCCGCAGGCAAACGCAAAGCCAAGCCCACCGCCGCTGTCACCCCCAATCTGGACCACGCCGCGTGAGCACTGCCACCGACCTCGTCATCCTCGAGCTGCCCTTCAAGGCACCCTTCGACTGGCCGCGCATCCTGCGATTCTTCAATGGACGCGCTACTCCCGGCGTCGAAGCGGTCGAGGACGGCGCGTACCGTCGCGCCATCGATTGGGCCGGCGACAGCGGCACGCTAACCGTCCGTCCCCACCCGCGCAAACGATGTCTGGTCGCCACCATCGAAGGTCCTGCCGGCCAGCACGCGGAGGCGTTGGGTGCACCGATTGCCCGGATGTTCGACCTGCACGCCGATCCAAAGGCGATCGCCGCGCATTTCGCCTCCGATCCGTGGCTCTCGCCTCTGATTGAAGCCGCGCCCGGCTTGCGCGTGCCTGGCGCATGGTCGGCGTTCGAACTGGTGGTGCGCGCGATCGTCGGGCAACAGGTGAGTGTGAAGGCGGCCACGACGATCATCGGCCGGCTGGTGCAGCGCGCAGGTCTTCGTATCGAAGACCATCCGCACGAGCGCACCGCGTGGCGCTTTCCGACGCCGGCCGCCCTCGCCGCCGCGGACATGGCGCAGATCGGCATGCCGGGCAAGCGCGTGGCGGCGCTGCAAGGCTTTGCCGCAGCGGTAGCAAGCGGCGCGGTGCCGCTCGACAGTCATGCTGTCGACACCGCCACCTTACGCGCCGCGCTGCTGGCCTTACCCGGTATCGGGCCGTGGACCGTCGAATACGTGGCGATGCGCGCCTGGCGCGACGCCGACGCCTGGCCCGCCTGGGACCTGGTGCTGATGCAATCCATCGCGGCACGCGATCCGGCTCTGGTACGGCCCACCCAGCAACGGCTTCGTACCGACGCATGGCGGCCCTGGCGCGCATACGCGGCCATGCATCTGTGGAATGAAGTGGCGGACCGCGCGGGCGCGGCGCGCGGCGGCTAGCGCCACGCAAAGCAGGCGAGTGGGGCAAGCGCGCATCGCGCGGGCGCTTTGCGCGGCGTACAGTGGACGGGACGACAGCAGCTCGCGGCACCTCGGCAAAAGCCGCTCAGGAGGCGCTCGAAGGGGCCTCAAGCAGGCCTGGTGACGAGATGTTAAAGTGCCCGCTACTGAAAATTCCGCCGGACGTTGTCGACCACACATTGCCTCACGTGAGCGGCGCATGGCGGCCGACAACGTCCGACTCGCATCAATGCCAAAGACAACACCTTCTCGCCCGACCGACCTGCTTTCGCACCGCCTGGCCTTGCTGGCTGCCGGCCCGCAGCGGGACGCGCTGACGACCGGCCTGCGTGGCATCGAAAGGGAAGCCTTGCGCGTCACGCACGACGGCCAGCTCACCATGACGCCGCATCCGCGCGCGCTCGGCTCGGCGCTCACCCATCCGTCTCTGACCACTGATTACTCGGAAGCGCTGATCGAACTGATTACACCGGCAGAGCACGACGCCGCGATCACGCTCGAGAAGCTCGATGAGCTGCACCGTTTCGTCTACGCAAAGCTCGATGGCGAGATCCTGTGGAACAACTCGATGCCGGGCCTGTTGCCCGCCACTGACGACGGCATCCCGATCGCACAGTACGGTGCGTCGAACATCGGCAAGCTGAAGTACGTGTACCGGGTGGGCCTTGCGTTGCGCTACGGCCGTACGATGCAGACCATTGCCGGAATCCACTACAACTATTCGCTGAACGAAGAAGTGTGGCGCCTGCTGCACGCCGAACAGCAATCCACGGCGAGCGCGGTGGACTACCAGTCCGACCGTTACCTCGCGATGATCCGCAATTTCCGTCGCACCAACTGGCTGCTGATGTATCTGTTCGGCGCGTCGCCCGTGCTTGACCGGCGCTTTTTGCGCGATCGCAAACATACGCTGGAGACGTTCGACGCCGACACGCTGTATCGCCCCTATGCCACCAGCTTGCGGATGAGCGATCTCGGCTACTCGAACACCACCGCCCAGGCGGCGCTGCGGGCCGACTACGACACGCTGCCAGGCTACCTCGACGCGTTGGCAAAGGCGGTCAGCCAACCGTATCCACCGTACGAGAAAATCGGCACGCAGCGCGACGGCGAGTGGGTGCAGATCAACACCAACGTGTTGCAGATCGAAAACGAGTTTTACTCGACGATCCGCCCCAAACGCATCACGTATCCGGGCGAGCGTCCGCTGCACGCGCTTGCCGCGCGCGGCGTGCAATACGTCGAAGTGCGCTGCATGGATATCGATCCGTTCGAACCGACTGGCATTGCGCTCGAAACCGCGCGCTTTCTCGATGCCTACCTGCTGGTCTGCGCACTCGACGATAGCCCTTCGCTGCCTGCAGACGCTTACTGCGAAGCCAACCAGAACTTCGGGCGCGTCACGATGGAAGGGCGCAAGCCCGGCCTCGAACTGACGCGCGACGGTCAGCAGGTCGCGATGCACGCATGGGCCGACGAACTGTTCGCGAAGATCGAGATCGCAGCGAAGGCGCTGGACGCGTTACACGGGAGCGATGCGCACGCACGTGCACTCGCCGCGCAGCGCGCAAAGCTCGCTGATGCGTCGCTAACGCCTTCCGCGCGCGTGTTGCAGACACTGCGCGACAGGAAACAGAGCTTCCTCGAGTTCGGTCTTGAACAAAGCGAAGCGCACGCGGCGTATTTCCGCTCGCGGCCGCTTGATGCGAAGGTCGAGAAAGCGTTCGGCGAGTTGGCCGTGAAGTCTTTGGAAGAGCAGGCGAAACTCGAGCGCGAAGAGGTCGGATCTTTCGACGCGTTCGTGGCGGCGTATCGCGCGTATACGTTGAATCGCTTTAGCGTTTGAGTTTGAGCCACGCGCACGCGCGAACGTATTCGCGCTCGTACGGACGAATGAAACGCCACCCGATTGCACGGGTCCAACCCTTACACTGAATGACAATCGGCGCGCGCTACGCGCATCCGGTCGTCTACACGCAGGGAGGAAGCAACGCGATGAAGAAAGCTCTGTTGGCAACATTGTGTGTTCTGACCGCAGGCTGCACGACGCGCGGGCAGGTGAATCCCGACGTCATGCAGATCGCCACTACGCCGCTCACCTGTTCGAATACAAGCGAATGCAGCGTCTGGTGGCAACGCGCCCAGAGCTGGGTGAGCAGCCATTCCGCCTACAAGATCGAAGCCGCCACCGATTCGCTGATCCAGACCGCCGGCCCCGATGGCGGCAAACGCGCGCTCGCATATCAGATCACGAGGACGTCGAACAACGACGGCACCGCCACCATCGGCTTCGCGGCACATTGCGACAGCTCGTTGGGCTGCAAGCCGAATCCGTGGGAAGCGGGCGCCGATTTCAAGGAGTTCGTGAGAAGTGGAGCGCCGGTCAGCGTGCCACCGCAAGGCACCGGTGTGGCCACGCCGGCCAGTCAGCCGCTGGAGTCCGCGCCTGCGCAATCGGTGAGCACGCCGGGAGACGTGCCTGTGTCGCAGTAGGCAAACGGCGCCGCCCCGGCCGACGGCGCCGTTCAAAGCCGTTCAATGGCGCTCAATGCCCCAGCGAAGGACCCGCGCCCTTGCGCGGCTTCGTAATCCACACCAGCCCGGCTAGCACGATGAAGGCGGCGCACGAGATGCGGAAGAAATCGTTGGTGGCCATCATGTACGCCTGCTGCGTCACGATCTGATTCAATTGCGCAGATAAGCCTTGGCCGGCAAAGCCGAGGCTCGTGAGTGAATCGCTATAGGTGGTCGTATTCGGAGCGTAGGTACTTACCGATTCCGTCAGGATCGCGTGATGGTAGATCGTGTCGTTTTCCCAGTACGTTGTGCTAACCGCGGTGCCGATTGCGCCCGACAAGGTACGGAAGAAATTCGACAGGCCCGAGGCGCTCGCCAGACGCTCATCGGACACGCTCGATAGCGTGATCGTGGTCATCGGCACGAAGAAACAGGCGACACCAATACCCTGCACCAGCCGCGGCAAGATCACGTGACTGAACGGCACGTCGAGCGTGAAGGTCGAGTTCCAGAACGAGACGAACGCGAATACGACAAACGCGAAGCTCGCTACCATCCGCAGATTGAGACGGTGCATGTTGCGGCCGATCATTGGCGATAGCACGAGCGCCAGCAAGCCGACCGGCGCGGTGGCCAGACCTGCGATGCCTGCTGTGTAGCCCATCACCGTCTGCAACCAGAGCGGGAAGATCACCACCGAACCGAAGAACGCCATGAAACCGAACGAGATGATCAGCACGCCGAGCGCGAAGTTGCGGTCCTTGAAGAGCGACAGGTCGATCACCGGCTCCTTCTCGGTCGTCTCCCAGACCAGCATGAAGGCAATCGAAATCACCGCAATGATCGCCAGCGCCACAATGAAGGTGGAGTTGAACCAGTCGCGGTCCTTGCCGAGGTCGAGCATCATCTGTAAGCACGACACACCGGTTACCAGCAGAGCGAGGCCTACTGCATCAATACGCTGCTTCGTCGTTTTCGTCTCACGGCCGCGCAGCAGCACGAACGCGCACGCCGCCGAAAACAGGCCAATCGGCACGTTGATGTAGAAGATCCACGGCCACGTATAGTTATCGGTGATCCAGCCGCCCATCACCGGCCCGAAGATCGGGGCGACGATCACGGTCATCGCCCACAGGCCGAGCGCGAGGCCGCGCTTCTCCGGTGGATACGAGCGCATCAGGATGGTCTGCGAAAGCGGCACCATTGGTCCGGAGACCAGTCCCTGAAGCAGCCGGAAGGCGATCAGCGATTCAAAGTTCTGCGCAAAGCCGCACAAGGCCGAAGCGATCGAGAACAGCAGAACCGAGAGCGTGAACAGGCGCACCTCGCCCACCCGTCGCGCGAGCCAACCGGTCAACGGCACCGCGATCGCCGAGGCGACCGAATACGACGAAATCACCCAGGTGCCCTGGCTGGTGGCAACGCCCAGACTTCCGGAGATGGTCGGCACAGCGACGTTGGCGATCGAGGTGTCGAGCACTTCCATGAACGTGCCGAGAGCGAGACCAAGAGTGAGCAACGCCAGCGTGCCGCCGGCTAGCGGCGCCGGTTCAGCGGCGGGTGGGGCAACTGCGGGAGCCGTAGCGGCCATGATCGAATCTCCTGTCGGCCGAAGTTGGCGCTTTTGCGCTTACTCCGACTCCATGCAAAGCTGCCGGGGACAAAAAGCTTGACTCAGCATGCATATTTCACCGCCATACGCGGTGCCATAGATGTTTTGTCACTTTCTGCCCAGACAGATACCTGCTTAAACATCGACGCGTGAAAAAACGCGTCTCGTGGCTACATCGTGGCTTCTTGCCCGGCTACTTGCTGTCTTCCGGCGACGGTGAATTGCCTGCTCCAGGGCAGGCCATGAATCCGTCATCGGTCCCGCTCCCCGAGCCGTTTTTGATCAGACGGCCGAGCAACGTCGTCAGCGTCGCAATATCTTCAGCGGTAAAACCTTGCAACTGTTCGTTCAGCACCGCGGCACCCAAACGCGGCAACTGCCGGGCGACTTCCCGACCTTGCGGCGTGAGTTCGAGCTTGACCATGCGGCGGTCGGCATCGCTGCGCGTGCGGACGATAAAGCCTTTCTTTTCAAGGCGATCAAGCATGCGCGTCATCGAACCGCTGTCGTACGACATGGCGCGCGACAGCTCATACGGCGTATGGGCCCGCTCGCACGACAGCATCAGGATCACACCGATCTGCTGCGCGGTAAGGCCCAACGGCTTAACCGCCCGATCCATCCGTTCGACCAGCACATTGCGCGCTTTCGACAGGTAATAGCCAAGACTCGATTCGAGGTGAATCTCGTCCGCGTTATAGGGACCGTCGGTCATCGAAAACTCGCTTTGGAAACATCAGGAAGCAGACCGGATTTTAGCTGCCTAAGCAGACAAGTCAATCTGAAAATTCGCTTCGTCATGCGGGTGAAAAAACAACACGGCATGCTGACGTGCAGCAAAGTATCTTGAAATTTAATTGCATAGTCAATATTATTACAGGCAACGAGTTACGCGCGATTCGCGCCACCCGAGACCATGTTCTGACCGCTTTGCCGCGCACCCTACCTTGGCGGTGCGCAGAGGATCCCCGTCATGCTGTACCTGAAAAACACCCTGAGCGGCCTGAGCCGCTCGCTTCACGACTCCGCAGTGCAGAGCTTTCAAGGCCCGTACCGCTGGTGGAAACTCGCGCTCTACGTGGTGATGTTCGTGCTGCCGGGGGGATCGCTCGGGGTGTTGTTCTTTGCGTGGATCGACCGTCGCCGCAACGGCCACCCGGCCCAGCCGGCCAAACAGTCGCCGACGCTGCCAGGCCTCACGGGCGCACAGCCCTGCCGTAACGGCACGTAACCGTCTCCGCAGGACCGGTTACACACCCACCGCGCGTCGCGCATTACTCTTTCAATTTTCTGCGTCATCGGCATCGCGTACGCTACCATTCCGGATCGTCGCGATGTCCCGTCTCGCTTTGTCATCCGGGCATTCCGCCCGCCGACCTTCCCGGGATCCCGTTGTCACTCAGGAACGCGCCTCGGCCGAATCGACAGGAATTGATTGCATGCAGTTTGACCGAAGCTCGCACGCGCGGGCCGTTGCTCCGCGCGCCCTGACTCTCGCAGTTGCCGCTGCGCTCGCCGCGCTGGTGACAGGCTGCGCGGTGGGCCCCGACTATAAGACGCCCACCACCGACGTGCCCGCATCCTATAAGGAAGCGGCGCCAGGCTGGAAGGTTGCGCAACCGTCCGATCAGCACGACCGCGGTCAATGGTGGGCCATCTACGACGACGCGGAACTGAACGCCCTCGAAGACAAGCTGAATACCTCGAACCAGACCGTCGCCCAATATGCCGCCGCTTACCGGCAGGCCCGCGCGCTGGTCGGTGAAGCCCGCGCCGCGTATTTCCCGGTGATCAGCGGCTCGGCCGGCCTGACCCGCTCGGGCAATGGCTCGGCAGCGAGCTCGACCTCGGGGACGCGCTCGAGCGTCAGCAACAGCTACAACCTGTCACTCGACGCGAGCTGGGAGCCGGACCTGTGGGGCAAGGTTAGCCGCACCGTCAGCGCGCAGGAAGCCGGCCAGCAGGGCGCCGCCGCCACGCTCGCCAATGCGCGGCTGTCCGCGCAGGGCACATTGGCGCAGACCTATTTCTCGCTGCGCGAGCTCGATGCAATGCAGAAGCTGCTCGACGACACGGTTGTCGCTTACGAGAAATCGCTCAAGCTCACGCAGAACCAGTACGCACAGGGCGTCGCCGCACGCTCGGACGTGATTCAGGCACAGGCGCAACTGCAATCGGCACAGGCCGCCGCGATCGACAATGGCATCGCCCGTGCTGAAGACGAACACGCGATTGCAGTGCTGGTCGGCCAGCCCGCCTCGACTTTCTCGATTACGCCTGTGCCGCTCACCGCAACGCCGCCGTCCGTGCCCGCGCAGATGCCGTCTGCGCTGCTCGAGCGCCGACCCGACATCGCGGCGGCCGAGCGCGCCGCCAAGGCCGCCAACGAACAGATCGGCGTGGCGATCTCCGCGTTCTTCCCGTCGCTGACGCTATCCGCGAGCGGCGGCTTCGAGAGTTCCGTGCTGTCGCAATTGCTCACCGCGCCAGCGCGCTTCTGGACGCTCGGCCCGCAACTTGCCGGCACGATCTTCGATGGTGGCTTGCGCTCGGCGCAGACCGAAGCGGCCCGCGCCGCCTACGACGAGGACGTGGCGGTCTACCGTCAAACGGTGCTGGCAGCGTTTCAGGACGTCGAGGACAACCTCGCATCGCAGCGCATTCTGGAGCAGGAAATCGGCGTGCAGCAGCAAGCCGTCATTTCGGCCCAGCAAGCGCTGGCTATCGTCACGAACCAGTATAAGTCGGGCACCGTGGCATACCTGAGCGTGCTGACCGCGCAGACCACCGCCTTCACCGCTGAGCAGAAACTGGCCACGCTGTCGGGAGAGCGGATGGTGTCGTCGGTGGGTCTGGTGAAGGCCCTTGGCGGCGGCTGGGATGTATCGCAGATGGCGAGAGAAACCGGCACCGTGGCGCCGCCGGATGCTGCTTCCGCAATCTCAACGCCTTCGACGGCTGTCAGAAGCGACTAGGAAAGCAACCGCGTCGGATTGGCAGCAAACAAACCGCATTTATACAGAAGGGGTATGACCGTCACGCGGCCATACCCCTTTCGCCTTTCTCCACCACGAGCGCCAGTGCCGCACGTAGCGCTCAGTGCCGCGATCAGTGCACGAAGGTCAACGCTACCGTATCCGGACCGCTCGGCCGCCCGAGCAGATTCAGCAGGCCCGCAAGGTTGTCGCGCGCCTCGGGGGCGGCGCTCGCCGTGCCGTTAAACGATGACACACCGCCCCCCACCATGCCGTGACCCTTCAGCGTCAATGGACCCTTAAGCGTCGAGAGATCGATGGTCGAGCTGTTGCCTTGCGCCTGAATCACCACCTGGTACGAACCAAGCGGCTTGACCAGCGACACCCGCGAACTGGCATCGTTCAGCGTAACCGTCAGTTGTCCGAACGCTTCCTGGCCGAAGCTGCGCCAGTCGCTCCACGCAAGCCGCACTTCGCCTTGCAGATCGAGCGTGTTGAACGGTGCGCCGAGGCCCTTGAGCAACGTCGCCGGCACGGCGATCGAACCTTGCGACACCACGGCGCCGCGACGGGTAGCGTCGACGGTGACAGGAACGGGCATCGCTTCGCTTTGCAGCATCGTCATCTGCACGCGGCCGGTGAAGAGCGGCCAGAAGGCGGTGTGCCATTCGATCCGGCCCGGCAGAAGCGTCGCCGAGCTGGTATCCGATCCAGCGGCCAGCATCAGCGTGGCCGAACCATTCCAGAGCGAGCCGGCGGGATCGACCAGATTGACGTGACCGCCGCTCGCCTTCGTGAACTGCGGCGTGATCCATGCCGCAGGCAACAGCACCAGCAAAACCGTACCGCTCGACAACACCGCGACCAGCAGCCACGGCAGGGCAGCGCGCAGGCGCCGCATCCAGAAATTCATGCGAGATCCTGTGGCTGCACCGTCATTTGGCGGTCGATGGCTGCAGCGACGCCGTCAGGTCGACCTGTCCATCGTCCTTGAGCGCCGTGATATGGGCTTCGGCAATCTGCACCTTGAACTGCTTGCGCACATCGTCGACCCAGGCAGTCCACGCAGGAAACGACGCGTTCTTCAACTGGACCTGCACAGCGTTGCCCATCAACTGCACTTGCAGCGGCACGAGACCGTGTTCGGTAAGCGAAGCGGTGAGCGCATCCTTGAGGGCGCCGCCAGTGGGCGCCACGCCTTGAGCAGCGGACGACAGGCTGCGCGCTTCATCGGCTTGCGCCGTCATCTGCGCGAGCTGACGCTGTATCGCCGGCAGGCTCTCGCGTAAATGCGCGCGGCCGTCGAGGGCAGGGGCCAACAGGATCGACCACGCAATCACCACGCCGAGGGCCACGCCCCCCCAAAGCAGCAGCGTTTTCTCGCGCTCGGTGCGTCCGTCCCAGAATCCGGCCCACGTTTGAGCAAGTTCCGCTTTCATTGTCCGCTCCTGATGGTCCACTTGCCGGTATTGCTATCGATCGCGCCGGACAACCCGTTGATTGACAGACGTTGCGCGAAGCCAGGATCCACTTTGACTTCCGGTTTGAACGTCACGTCCAGCCGACGGTCGTGATAGTCGAGCGCCGCGATGCCGTTGACCGGCAACGGTCCGAGCGAGCGCGCGAATCCGGAGGCAAGTGACAGGAAGTCGTCCGGCGACAGTTCACCCGCCGCCACGCGCAACTGCTGCATCTGGCGCGACATCTGATCGGGCGCATCGAGCACGACGGTGGTCTTCGGGAAAGTGTTGAGCAGCACCTCGGTCATCTGCGCGTTGATCGCATCGCGCTGATGCGCGAGCACCATCCACTGCACGTTGACGCCGATGATCGCGACCACCAGCGCGGCAACCGCCAGCACGATCGGAAAACGCAGACGCCGTAACGTGGCGCGATCGAGCCGCCAAGGCTGCGAAGCGAACTCGAACTGACACAGATCGAAACGGCATTCGAGTGCGCGGCGCGCGAGCTTCTCGAACGGCAACGGTTGTGCGCCCTGCACCTGGCCGGCGAGTTTCGCCTGCGCGCCCGAACCCATGCCCGGCTCGTTACCCGGCACCTCGGTGAGCTGATAAAGCGTGACCGGCGCGGCGCCCGAGAGCGCCTCGAGAGTACTGTTGACAGCCGTCGCCGGCAACGCGAGCCCCTCGCCCTGGCGACCGCGCGCAATCGCCAGTTCCACACGAGTGGTGCTGGACTCCGGCGCCGCCTCGAGCAGCAGGGCGGGCGCAGTGGAGACGACGGCGCCGAGCACGGCCGCGACGACTGGCGCGGGCGGCTCGATTGGCAGACCAGCCGCGAGCTTGGCCGCTGCCCCGGGTTTCAACGTCGCCGAGGCTGCTTCGGCCTCGGCTTCAGCGAGCGCGGCGGCGGTTTCAGTGGCAGCGACGGTGACCGGAGCCGACGGCAGACAACGCGTAACCGGCACGGCACGCACGCTGCGATGACCGGCTGCAGCGAAAGCTTCGCAGATGAAGCGGAACCAGCCGCGATCGATGATGGCGAGCAGATGCCGGCCTTTGCCGAGCGGTTGCGGATCGAGCGCGATATGACAGGTTTGCGGATCCTGGATCAGTTGATCTTCGACGATGTTTGGCAATGCCTGACGCAGACGCGGTCCCTTCAGCGGGGGCAGGGTAGCGGGCATCATCAGGAGGTCGCGGGCCGCGACCATCAGGACCGTCGACGAGGTACGCGGCAGCAGCGCGAGCGAGGCCCGACCGGCGCGCTGCGTGCGGCCCGACTTGTCGAGCAACACGAACGGCAGCTCCGGCAGTTGCCATTCCTGCGATGGCACCGCCGGGTCACGCGGCGGCAGAAGGACGATCAGTGTGCTCAAAGGCCACTCTCTCCGGGAAAAGCGTTATTCATAGTTGATCCTGCACGCTCACGATGCGGGTGGTGTGTGTGAGCGCATCGCGATAGACGAGGGTCGTACGATCCACTTCCGCGCGTTCATGATCGACTCGGCCGTGGATAAAAAAGTAACTGGTGTTGACGTCGTAGAGACTGGGGTCGATCGACAGTTGCGGGACACCCGCACCCTGCAAGGCCAACTGTACATCGCCGACGTTATGAAAGAACACGGTTTGGCGGCGCGCAACGAACGCCTGCGCATTGGACAGGCTCATACCCTCGATGACAGCGGCAACGACTTCGGCCGGTGCAGTATTCATGTTGACTGCGGTAGTGGTGGGCAGATACGTCACGAAGGGACGCAGACGCGCGACCATGTCGGGGGAGAAGCCAGGCACATCAAGCAGCGAATCGACGCCCGTCATTTGCAGGGGCACGACAGAGGGATTGTCGTCGTCGTCGCTGATACCCGGTTTATCGGTGAAGTTATTGCCGCCGACGGCGCCGCCTACGACGGCCGGCGCTGTGTAGCCGCTGGTCAGGGCGGTCGTCTGGAAGCGCGTCGCGGAATGGGCGAGGCTGTTGCGAACCTGCACCGCGGCATTTTGTGCGACCGAGCCGTTGAGGCCAAGCAAGCTGAGCAAACGCTGGAAGGCCTGGATTTGCGACACGTTCAATTGCAGCATGCCAGGCGCTGGGCTTGAGACCAGGTTTCGCAGATTGAAGCGGGATTGGGCGTCTTCTATCGAGCCTGATAGGTACGTGTCGGCGCCTTCGGCGGCGCGGACTTCGCCTATTTGGCCGAGGAAGTCAGAGAGACGTGTTTTGGCTATGGGGACGCTCCAGACCCCGCCCAGGTAGGTTATTCCTGCGGAGGTGTCGCCTTCGGATCTCAGGATCAGGCGGGTCCAGTCGAGGGCGCCTCTTGATATCCATTGGGCCTGGGATAGCAGGCGCTGGTTTTCTATCCTGCGGATTTGTACTTGCTGGCGCCAGAGGATGCCTGAGACAAGGATTGCTGATAGGGCTACTACTAGTAATGCTGTGATTATGGCTACGCCGGTTTGCGCCTTTCTGTTTGCCTTGTTTGCCTGCGCGGCGCTTGTCCGTGTTCTTGCGGGGTTGGCCTTTCCTTGCTTTGTTAGTGGTCTATTAGCTTCGCCCCTGTGCGGGGCGGCACTTACTTTCTTTGCCGCCGCAAAGAAAGTAAGCAAAGAAAGCGGGCTCACACCGCCAGCTTGTAGGTGTCCCCCTCTGTCCATAACCCGGAGTGGTCCGCGCACGAAATGAGCCCCCGCACTCTCACCCTCCGTGACAAAGGACTCATTCATCCCGCCCACGCACTTTGTGCGTGACGGTTGGGCACAACCATTGGTGGGTTGCTGGGCGCGCGGCGCGGAAGCAAGTGCCACTGCGGCTTGAGCGGGGGGCTGAACCCGGCGGCGGGGCGCGAAGCGCGACGCTGGAACGGATGACTGCCTTGTCACTAACGAGGAGGGTGCGAGGGATGATTGCGTGCGCGCACCACTCCGGGTTATGGACAGAGGGGGACACTTATAAGCTGGCGGGGTGAGCGGCTTTCTTTTGCCTACTTTTCTTTGCCGCTGCAAAGAAAAGTAGGTGCTGCCCCGCACAGGGGCGACGCTAATAGACCAAAAGCAAATCAAGGAAAGGCCAAAACAAACAAAACCAGAACAGAGAGCAAACACCCCCCCAGCCTGCGCAGCAGAAAAAGAAAGCCCGAACCCCGACGGTAGCAAACCCAAACCCACTTAATCACTCTCCGACGAGAAAAACCCGCGTAACCGGCCGCGCCAGCGAAGTCGCCCCAATCACAACCTCAAGCCCCGTCACCGACCGCGGCAGCGGCGCACTCCCCAACTGGGGAACCTTGAGATTGTTATCGTTCTCGGCAATCGCCGCCTGCACATCGCTCATCTGCGTAGTCCAGCCAACCTTTGGCACAAACAGCCGCGCACCGATCGAGCCAACTCCCCCCATCAATGGCACCGCACTCCATCCGTCGCCTTCGCCACTCCGCAAAGCCCCTCGCAACTCCCCCATCGTGCCCAGCGGCGGCGATGCATATCGCGTCACCCGGCCCTCCGTCACCCGGTATCGCACCACCTGCAAGCGCGGCGCCGTATCCGGCATGTCGAATTCGCGCACGATCTGCAACACGTTCCCGCTCACCGACACCGCGGCGGCCCCCGACTCGTCATCCGTCGCGGCATGCCGCACATCAATTCGCATCTGGTCGAACAACTGTGCGAACACGCGTTCGTCTTCCATCGCGCTCGTGATCGTCTGCCGTCCGCGGATGATCTGATCCAGTCCGCGCCACGACAACACCGCAATCACCGCCAGAATCGCAATCGCGACCAGCAGCTCGATCAGCGTAAAACCACGCGCCGTCCGGCGACCGCGGCGCTCAGAGCGAACGGTTCGTTTCATTCGCCACCACCGTCACCATCTGGGCAAGATTGCCGGCGCGGCCCGGTGTCGTTACCGCCACCTCCACCCGGCGAAACACCGGATTCGGTGTCGCCGTCACGCGTTCCGTACAAAGCAGTTGCAGATTTCCCTGCGAACAGTCGTAACTGCTCGACCCCACATCCGGCCAGCTATGTGCAAGCTTCAACTGCGCCAGCATGTTGTCCGCACTCCAACCGGCCAGCAGACGCTGATGCAGCTCCACCTCGCTGTTCGCCAGATTGCCCACCGCACGCATCGAGGCAGCGAGAGCCACCGCGATAATCGCCAGCGCCACCAGCACTTCAATCATCGTAAAGCCGCCCTGTGACTTCCGATGCATCGGGGCACACCCGACATCCCTCATCCGGCCGCTCATCTCAACGCACCTCATAGCGGCCATTGCCCGTTCCCACGATTCGCGCCTGACCGACAGCGGAAAACAGCGTGATCTGCACCGGCGCGTCGATACTCTCCGTGCCGAACACCAGCCGCGACGGGTGCACGTCCGAACCCGGATAGTCGATTGACACGCTCGTCACGCCGCCTTCCCAGCGACGCGCACCCAGCAGATCGTCACGCAAAGGACGCCAGCCGTCGTCGGTGTGCATATCGAAGCGAAAGCCGCCATCGAACGGCTGCCACGCAATCGGCCGGGCCCGCACCTGCGCTTCGTCGCCAGCCGATTCGAACAGCAGTGCCAACCGTTGAGCCTCTTCATTCAGATCCGTGCGTGGATTGCGCGTCACCGCGAGCGACGCCAGCGACACCAGCAGCCCGGCAATCACCAGCACCACCAGCATCTCCAGCAACGTAAAGCCAATCTGCCGGCTCGCACGCCGACGTCCGTCCGGCGTGGCCGCGACGCTTTGCTGCCAGGCGTCGCGCGACGCCGCGTACGACACCTTCGCCAGATGCGCCGGGGCAACACGAGACTTGCAAGCGGACAGAGACATGGTGCCGGCGATAAGCGAGAGTGCGCGCAATAAACTCAACCGGTCATTCCCACGAGCCTATGTCGGCGTCGTTACCTTCGCCACCCGGTTTGCCGTCGGCGCCGTAACTGAACACGTCGATTTCACCGTGCACGCCCGGATTCAGATACTGATACCCATTGCCCCACGGATCGTTCGGCAGACGCTCGAGGTAACCACCGTCCTTCCAGTTGTTCGGGACCGGATCGGTCGAGGGCTTTTCAATCAATGCACGCAGCCCCTGATCCTGAGTCGGGTAGCGGCCATTGTCGAGACGGTACAGCTTCAACGCCTGCATGATCGTGCCGATGTCCTGCTTCGCAGCGACGCGCCGCGCTTCATCTGGCCGGCTCATGATCTTCGGGACGATCAGCGCGGCCAGGATGCCGAGAATCGCGATCACCACCATGATTTCGATCAGCGTGAAACCACGCTGGCGAATGTTGCGCAGACCCGCGATTTCAGTGCGGCGAGTGGTCCACATTTGCATAGCTTGCTACCTCTTTTCAGGAAGATTTTCGTGTCGGGCGAGTGTCGCGCCAGCCGGGATCAGCGTGCGATTTAACACTCCCGTTCTGTCATTTTAATGTCATGCAGTTGAAGGGTTGCGAGAAAACGCCGGGCCGTCCCAGGTTTCTCGTTCCCCCTCCAGGCAGGGGCACTTTCCCCCAACGCAAATTTCACAATAGTCCGTACAATGATGCGCATGAACGCCATCCAAATTCGCCTTCTGTCGCTCGCACTGTTCGCCGTGTTCTGCGCGACGCTCACTTACTGGGTCGTCACGCTCACCGCATTGCGAGGCGGCCCGTTGCCCGCTGCCGCCGTGAACCCACCGGTCTCGGTCGACCAGGCGGCCACGCTGTTCGGCGGCCAGTTGCAGCGCAGCGCCAACCAGGACGTGCGCCTGTTCGGTATCCTCTCGCTTCAGGAAGGCGGCGCCGCCATCCTCAGCGCGGGTGGCGAACCGCCGCGGGCCGTCTCGCTCGGCAGCGCCATCATGCAAGGCGCCAAGCTCTACGAAGTGCGCCCCCGTTCGATCATCATCGACCGCAACGGTGTGCGCTCCGAAGTGTTCCTGCCTGCCAATCCCGCCGGCCCCACCATCTACGTGCGCTAGGCAAACCCGCCGCCAACCGCTTCGCAAGCATCGAGCGCGCGTCCATCGTGGCCGCGCGCCTGAAGGCTTCATTGGACCAGGTTGTTCAACTCGATGATCGGCAGCATCACCGCCAGCACGATCACCAGCACCACGCCCCCCATCGCGAGAATCAGCAACGGCTCGAGCAGGCTCGTCAGGAACATCGTGCGCCGCTCGAGTTCGTTGGATTCGCCTTCGGCCGCGCGATCGAGCATCGTCGTCACGTCGCCAGTCGCTTCGCCTGAACGGATCAGGTGCACCAGCACCGGCGGAAACGTCTTCGTATTACCCAGTGCACGCGACAGCGAAGTCCCTTCACGCACGCGCACAATGGCGTCATCGATGTTGTCGCGCATGGCGCGGTTGCTGAGCGTTTCGCTTGCCGCCTGCAGAGCGCGCAGGATCGGCACGCCCGCTGCGGTCAGAATGCCGAGCGTGCTGGCAAAGCGCACGGTGTTGTAGCCGCGTACCAGCTTGCCGAGCAGCGGGGCGGTCAGCAGCCAGCGGTCGAAGGCGAGACGCGGGCCGGGCTGCGCCAGAATCGACCGCACGATATACGCCACCAGCACGACCGCGATCAGCACCGCCCACCACCATTTCCGCACGAAGCCGGAGAGCGCCATCATCATGATGGTCAGCACCGGCAACTGCTGCTTGGTGCTCGCAAACACGTTGACGACCTGCGGCACGACATAGCTCAACAGGAACGTGACGATGCCGAAAGCAATGATCGTGACGATGGTCGGATACGTGAAGGCCAGCACGATCTTCTGCTTGAGCGCGTTACGTTGCTCGATATAGTCGGCAAGACGCGACAGCACGAGGCCCAGCTTGCCGGTATGTTCACCGGCGGCCACGAGTGCACGGTAGATCTCGGGAAAATCTTTCGGATGCTGGTGCAGCGCATTGGCGAGCGAATGGCCGCCAAGCACTTCCGCGCGAATCGACGCCATCAGCTCGCGGATGTAGTCGCGCTCCGACTGTTCGGTCAGCACACCGAGCGCTTCGTCGAGCGGTAAGCCGGCGATCAGCAGGCTGGCCAGCTGACGCGTGAGAATGGCCTGCTCGCGTTGCGACAGACGGCGCCCCAACGAGAGCCGCTGATTGCGCTCGCCGCGCGTGCGGGTCGAGGCTGGCTCGACGATCAGCGGCGTAAGCCCCTGGCCGCGCAGATGCGTGCGGGCGCCGCGCGCGCTATCCGCATCGAGTACGCCTTTCTGCGCCTTGCCCGTCGCATCGATCGCTTCGAAACGAAATGCCGGCATGGGGTTATGCTCCGCCCGTCACGCGGATCACTTCTTCGAGCGAGGTCAGGCCGGAAGCGAGCCAGCGGTCGGAGTCTTCGCGCAGCGTCCGCATACCCTGGGCACGACCCGCCGCGAGGATCTCCGAGTCGGCCGCGTTACGGTGGACCAGCGTGCGGATCGTGTCGTCGATCAGCAGCAACTCGTACACGCCGCGCCGTCCTGCGTAACCGGAGTGGCCGCACTTCTCGCAACCCACCGGATGCCACTGCATGTGCCCGTCCGCATCGGGGCGCTCTTCGCGGCACACCGGACAGAGCCTGCGCACCAGACGTTGCGCCAGCACGCCGAGCAGCGACGAAGCCAGCAGGTAAGGCTCGACACCCATGTCGGTCAAACGCGTTACGGCGGAGGCCGCGTCGTTGGTGTGCAGCGTCGCCAGCACCAGGTGACCGGTGAGGGAAGCCTGCACAGCAATCTGCGCGGTCTCGAGATCGCGGATTTCACCAATCATGATGATGTCCGGATCCTGCCGCAGAATCGAGCGCAGCGCCCGCGCGAAAGTCATACCGATCCGCTCGTTGACCTGAGTCTGGCCGATGCCCGACAGGTCATATTCGATCGGGTCTTCGACCGTCATGATGTTGGTCGTCGCCGTCTCAAGCCGCGACATCGACGCGTAGAGCGTCGTTGTCTTGCCTGAGCCGGTCGGCCCGGTCACCAGCACGATGCCGTGCGGGCGGCCGATCAGCTTATCGAATTTCGCCAGCGTGTCTGCGCCCATGCCGAGCGCTTCCAGATTCAGACGCGACGCGTCTTTCTCGAGCAGACGTAACACGGCACGCTCGCCGTGCCCGGTCGGCAACGTCGAAACCCGCACATCGACCGGGCGGCCACCCACGCGCAGCGTGATCCGGCCATCCTGCGGCAAGCGCTTTTCGGCGATATCGAGCTGCGCCATGATCTTGATCCGCGAGATCAACGCGCCGTGCAACGCCTTCTTCGGCCGCACGACGTCGCGCAACGTACCGTCGACGCGAAAGCGCACCACCGAGGCATTCTCGAACGGCTCGATGTGAATATCCGAAGCCTGTTCGCGCGCCGCCTGGGTGAGGAGGGCGTTGATCATGCGGATGATCGGCGCGTCGTCTTCCGACTCCAGCAGATCCTCGACCTCCGGGATCTCCTGCATCAGACGCGACAGATCGACTTCACCTTCCACTTCGCCCACCACCTGCGCTGCACTGCCATCGTGGCGTGCATAGGCCTGGTTGATTGCCAGCGCGAGTTCGTCAGCGGGCAAACGCACTACCGTAAGAGCGCCGAAATTACGCGCGACCTCGGCGAGCGCAGCATCGCTCGTACGGTCGCTGATCCAGACTTCGAGGCTGTCGGCGTGCTGATGCGCAACCAGAATCTGGCCACTGCGCGCGAAGCCATAGGGCACGAGCCGTGCGGCGACTGCCGATGACGCGCCGCGCTCGGCAGGCTCCACCGTCAACGCGGGCGTCGTCGCGGCACCGGCCCGGGTCGCTGCCGAAGACGCAGAACCTGACGACGGTGTGGACGGCGTACTCACGGCTGCGCTCCCGGCGCCGTGGTCACAGGCGAGTTGGTCGGCACAGGATTAGTCTGGACTGCAGCACCATTCGGCACCGCACCGCCATTCTGGACGGCACCGCCACTCTGAACGGCGCCACCGTTCGGAACGGCACCGCCATTCGACACCGGCGCCCGGGAAGCGGGAGCCGGCGGCGCCATCTGCTGACGGCGCATCTCGTCAAGATTGAACAGGTTCATTGCGGGCGCACCGCCCTCGGCCGGGCCGATCGGCATCGGCGGTACCACCGGATCGTCCTTGTCCTTGATCAGGTTGTTATCCGACTTGTACGCACCCTGCACGCCCTGGATGTAGTCGTAACGGTTCTCCGTCACGGCCTGCGCGGTAGCGTGATCGGTGATGATCACGGGACGCAGGAACACCATCAGGTTAGTCTTGTTGCGACTTTTCGATTCCGAGCGAAACAGTTG
Organism: Paraburkholderia sp. GAS82; assembly: GCF_050436285.1. Lineage (NCBI taxonomy): Bacteria > Pseudomonadati > Pseudomonadota > Betaproteobacteria > Burkholderiales > Burkholderiaceae > Paraburkholderia > Paraburkholderia sp. GAS82. The sequence continues at coordinate 125,602 of NZ_JBNDLX010000003.1, read as the reverse complement.
GCCGATCCACGGAATGTCGCCCAGCAGGGGCACCTTGCTGTTGCTGACCTGATAGTTGTCCTGCATCAGGCCGCCCAGCACGATGATCTCGCCGTTATCGGCCAACACCGTCGACTGGATCGAACGCTTGGTGAACTCCGGGCCCGCCGGGTTGGTCGTCGCGTTAGTCGTGCCGGTGACGATCGCCGAATCTTCCGTGTAGAGCTGCAGCTTGAGAATCCCGCCGTCGGTGATCTGCGGCTTGACGTGCAGCGTCAGACCCACGTCGACGCGGTCATAAGTATTGAACGCTGCGCTCGAGGTGCCGCTCGTCAGGTTCGAATACGAACCCGTCTGGATCGGCACGTTCGTACCGACGACGATCTTGGCTTCCTCGTTGTCGAGCGTGATCAGGTTAGGCGTCGACAGCACGTTCGCGTCGGCGGTCTGCGACAGGGCCTGCAACAACGCACCGAGTCCCTGCACACCGAAAATGTTGTGCACCCAACCAACATTGAGACCTTGCTGGAGGTTGCTGGTCGTAAGCGCACTGGCGAGACCGCCGGCGGCCAGGCCGCCCGTCGCCGCAGCCGCCGTCAGATTGATAATGCTATTGCCAGTGCCGGTTGCCAGGTTGGTGCCGGCCAGCACCGAGTTGTTCGCGACTTGCCACTGAATGCCGAGATTGGCATTCGTGTTGGAGTTCAGCTCGACGATCAGCGCCTCGATATAGACCTGGGCGCGCCGTGCATCCAGCTGGTCGATCACCGAGCGCAGGTTACGATAGACCGCTTCGGGCGCCGTGATGATCAGTGAGTTGGTTGCCGCGTCCGCCTGGATCATGCCGCCAGGCTGGTTGTCGTCACTGCTCTTGTCCTTGTCGGTGCCGATCGTATCGCCAGAAGCGCCGGCTGCGCCCGAGCTGGCGCCTCCGCCGAGCGGCGACGAACTCGAGCCGCCTCCGAGTCCCCCCGACGGCAGCGGTGGGGTGCCCGAGGTGCCCGTCGAACTGCTGCCATACGAACTGCCTGAACTGCCGCTCGCGTTGAACGAATTCGCATTGTTCGATCCGCTCGATGAGCCGCTGTCGCCGCCTTTACCCAGCATGCCGCGCAAGGTCTTCGCGAGCGTCGCCGCATCTGCGTTGCGCAGTGGCACGACATGCATGTTGCCGGGCACGGCGCTCGGCGCATCGAGCTGCTTCGCCAGCTCCTTCGCGGCCGCAAGGCGCGCGCCGTTAGATGCACGGATCAGCAGCGAGTTGGTGCGCGCGTCGGCGGTAACCGAAACCTTTAGCGTCGCATCGGTCGCACCGATCGCACCCGGATCGAGCATCTTCGTCAGTTGCGGTGCGATGTCGAGCGCGTTGGCGTTTCTCAACGGCACCACCGAAACCTGCGTGCCCGCAGCCGTGTCGATGCCGGCGATGATCTGGGCAATCCGGCGCACGTTGTCGGCGTAGTCCGTCACGACAATCGTGTTGTTGGACGGATAGGCCGCCACCGTATTGTTCGGCGAGATCAGCGGACGCAGCACCGGCAGCACGTTATTGGCCGATTCGTTCCTGAGCTGGAACACCTGCGTGATCACCTGATCGCCGCGCGCCACCGGAGTATTGCCGACGTAAGTCGGTACACCCTGCAGCTTGGCATCGGCTTCGGGCACGACCTTCAGCACGCCATGATCCTCTACCAGCGCGAAGCCTTGCATCCGTAAAGCAGACTGCAGGGTCTTGAGCGCCTGGTCCTCGGGCACCGGATTTTCGGAGACGAGGTTTAACTGACCCTTGACGCGCGGGTCGACGATGATCGTCTTCCCGGTTGCAGCGCCAATCGCCCTGGCCACCTGATCGATGTCGGCGTTGACGAAGTTGAGTGTCACCTGGGCGTGTGCGGTCTGCGCACCGATCAGGCCAGCCACCAGCAGCGCCGTTGCGACGCGACGCAATGCCATACGATTTCTTCTCATGGAGTTTGATGTCGATGCCGACCGCCGAAGCGACCCGCTGTCATGCGCAGCAAACATAGGTGCGTACCAGCGGTCCCCACGGCTTGTCATCGCCCCCGCGGGCGCTGACAACCCCGACTGCCTTCCAACCTATGTCCGGAAAAAACGAACAGTAACAGTTTTTCATGTCGGATTTGTCACAAAACAACGGCTCCGGTGTGATTACTCTAAACAAGCTCGCACAACGTAAAAATTTTGAAAGCTTTGGTGAGGATTTGCCCGACCCGTCTGCGAGGTTCGTTTTTAGCGCGCTTATATCCGTTAGCCGACTTGACGCTCGACTGCCTGCCGGTATCATACGAGCCGATCATCCTGCCGGACGCAGGTTTGGCTACGCGGGTTTTCCCCGATGTCCGCCACAGGCTCGGTGTTGGCGGGTTTGCGGGCATGCACAGGTGCATGCTAGGCGCGAGCAAAATGCCTTACCGCATCTTACCTATGTGAATTGCTTAGTCATCTTGACCGATGAAACGGACTCTTCTGACTGTCGCTACGGTACTCGGCACGCTGTTCGCAGCGGGGCAGGCGCACGCCGACTGTTTCGATGAGGCTGCCCGTTATCAGAAGGTCAATCCGCTGATCTTGCGGGCAATTGCCTGGCAGGAGTCGCACAACCGGCCCGACGCGCTGCATAAGAACGCCAACGGCTCGACCGACTACGGCCTGATGCAGATCAACTCCGTTCATCTCCCCACGCTGGCCCTGTATGGCATCTCCAGCAACACGCTGATGGAGCCGTGCAAGAACGTCTATATTGCCGCCTGGCATCTGCGCCAGCAGATGAACAAGTACGGCAACACCTGGCAAGCGGTGGGCGCCTACCATTCGGAAACGCCGTCGCTGCGCGACCAGTATGCGCAGCAGATTGTCGGTATCCTGCGTAAGTGGAACCTGATCGCAGCGTCGCACTGAGGGGTGGCTTGCCCGGAGTTTGCGCGAACGGCGCGGGTTTGATGCACAATGCGGCTTCGTGCTGCCATCGGCCCTGCGACTGCGCTTGAGTGCCCGGCACGCCTCCTTACCTCTCCGTTTCCGTACTGCGATGAACCAGCCGACTTTGCCCGTCACCGTGCTCTCCGGTTTTCTGGGCGCCGGCAAGACCACGCTCCTGAACCACATTCTTGCCAACCGCGCCGGTCTGCGCGTGGCCGTGATCGTCAACGATCTGGCCGCCGTCAACATCGACGCGACGCTCGTGCGCGATGCCGCCGCGCTCTCGCACCTCGAAGAACAGCTTGTCGAGATGAGCAACGGTTGCATCTGCTGCACGCTACGCGACGACCTGCTGGTCGAGATCCGGCGTCTTGCCGGCGAGCAGCGTTTCGACGCGATCCTGATCGAATCGACCGGCATCGCCGAGCCGATGCCGATCGCCGAAACCTTTACCTTCGTCGACGATGACGGCAAGTCGCTCTCCGATGTCGCGCGCCTGGACACGATGGTGACGGTCGTCGACGCCTTCAACTTCCTGCGCGATTACGGTTCGGCCGACGCGCTCGCCGAACGCGGCATTGCAGCGAGCGAAGAAGACGACCGCACGCTGGTGGAATTGCTGATCGAACAGATCGAGTTCTGCGACGTACTGGTGGTGAACAAGGTCGATCTCGTCAGTGCGGACGATCTGACGCGCCTGCAGCGGATTCTCGCTCGCATCAATCCGCGCGCCGTGCAGGTGGTGAGCCGCTTTGGCGTGGTGCCGCTCGAAGAAGTGCTGGACACGAAGCGCTTCGATTTCGATGCGGCGTCGAGCGCGCCCGGCTGGCTCGCGTCGCTGGAGCATGATCACGAGCACGGGCACGATCACGGCGGCGAAGCAGACGAATTCGGCATCGGCAATTTCGTTTATCGCGCGCGCCGGCCGTTTCATCCCGGGCGTCTGTGGGCACTGCTGCATGAAGAATGGAAAGGCGTGCTACGCAGCAAGGGTTTCTTCTGGCTCGCCACGCGTAACGACATTGCCGGCTCGCTTTCACAAGCGGGCGGCGCATGCCGCCACGGCCCAGCGGGAATGTGGTGGGCCGCCCAGGATCGCAGCGAATGGCCAGACGGCGACGACGAACTCGCTGCGGAAATCGCCGCCGACTGGCATGGCGATGCGAACGACTTCAGCGTCGGCGACCGGCGTCAGGAACTGGTGATGATCGGCGTTGGTATCGACCCGGCCGTGTGGAGCGCAAAGTTCGATGCGTGCCTGCTCACCGACGACGAATACGCGTTAGGTCCGCAAGGATGGCTGCAATTTGCCGATCCATTCCCGGCTTGGGATTTCGATGCCGAAGAAGATCACGATCATGATCACGACCACGGCGATGGTGAAATCGTCCATCACCATCACTGAGCGTGCGTCGTTCAGACGAAAAAAAACCCGCCCGAGGCGGGTTTCAACAACGGAGCACTGCTGTGCTTAGCGCTTGTTGACTGCGTCCTTGAACGCCTTGCCAGCCGTGAACTTGACGGTCTTGGCAGCCGGGATCTTGATGGTCTCGCCGGTCTTCGGGTTACGTCCCGTACGTGCTGCGCGCTTGCCCGAACCGAAGCTACCAAAACCGATCAACTGGACCGCATCACCCTTCGACACAGCCTTCTTGATCACTTCGAGCAACGTGTCCAGCGTTTCGCCGGTTTGAGCCTTGCTGGCGCCCGTCTGACCTGCGACGGCGTCGATCAGTTCCTGTTTGTTCATTAAGGTTCCTTTCTGGTTTAGGTTGACACGAACAGCGCGAACGCGCCGATTATACGTGCGCGGGCCGCGCCGTCGAGCAGCTACGGCTGTGCAGCTACCCGGACAACGCGACGGGCTGCTTGCGCAATGACGACCGTGCTGCCGCTTCCCTTCGCGGCGCTTGCTATGATAGCGCAGCGCAAACCCAATCTGGACAAGGGTTTCGAAGAAATACAGGCTGGTTGGCCCCATCCAGCCGTGAAATTACCATTTTTGCTATTCCTGGAATCGAAACGGCCGCCTAACCAGGGCTTTACATGAGGCTGGCGTTGGTTTTTGCCAACGTTCCAGCCGTGTTTTGAGCCGCTGCAGGCTTGCTTCTGACTTTTAGCGACTTGCTGCGCGATGGCCGGCGCGCCTCGTCCGGCAACGCTTGACCTGCTCGTCCGTAGGTTTTTCACACTGCATGACCGATCCGCTGATCCCTGCCACGCTGGCGTTTCGCGACAACGGCACGCCGTTTTCGCCTCGCCACGACGACATCTATCACAGCGCTGTGGGCAGTCTTGCCCAGGCGCAATACGTTTTCCTGCAAGGCAACGACCTGCCGGAACGATGGCAGCGCCGACGCGTTTTCACGGTGCTCGAGACGGGCTTCGGGATGGGCATCAACTTCCTGACGACCTGGGCCGCGTGGCGCGCCGACCCCGCAAGGTGCGAGCGGCTTCATTTCGTTTCGACGGAAAAACACCCTTTTTCACGGGCTGATCTGTTGCGCGCGTATGCCGCGACAGTTGCGGACGCATCGATTACGGGCCTCGGACAAAGCCTCGCCGACGCATGGCCGATGCTGGTTCCAGGCACCCACCGGCTTGAATTCGAAGAGGGGCGCGTCTCGCTGACACTGGTATTCGGCGACGCCGTCGACACTCTGCCGACGCTGTGGCTGCGCGCCGACGCGTTCTATCTGGATGGTTTTGCGCCGGCGAAAAATCCCGAATTGTGGACACCGGCGATCTTCAAATCGCTCGCACGTCTCGCTGGCGAAGATGCTACGTTTTCGACCTACACGAGCTCGGGCGACGTGAAACGCGCACTCACGCAGACTGGCTTCGAGTATCGCAAGGTCGAGGGCTTCGGCTGGAAACGCGCCATGCTGGTGGGCCGTTTTGCGCCACGCTGGAGAGTGCGGCGGCACGAACCGCCTGTGCCGCTCGCGGTAGACGATCGGCATGCGGTCGTGATCGGGGCGGGGCTCGCAGGCTGCGCATTGATCGAGCGCCTCACCGCACGAGGCTGGCAGGTGACCTCGCTCGAACGGCACGATGCGTTGGCTCGCGATGCTTCGGGCAATCCCGCTGGCGTATTTCATCCCATGCTCTCGCGTGACGACAGCGTCGCCTCGCGCATCACACGCGCCGGCTTTCTATATGCACTGCAGCGCTGGGCGATGCTGGCGCACGCGGGACATCGCCCGGTACGCGGCGCGGAAGGCCTGCTGCAACTCGCCGCGACCGACGAAGAAGCCAGCATGATGGCGGCGTCACTGGCGGCGTTCGGTTATCCATCTGACTACGTGACACCGCTCGAACGTGTGCAGGCAGAGAGGATTGCGAAGCTTCCGGTTGCACACGGCGGATGGCTGTTTCCACATGGAGGGTGGATCGATCCCGTTACCCTTTGCGCGGCTCAATGCGCAGCGGCGGGTCAACGACTCGAGCGTCGTTTTGGCGTTGAAGCCGCGCATGTCGAACGTTCGGGCAATCAATGGAACGTGCTCGACGCGAATGGACACACGCTTGCGCGCGCACCGGTCGTGATCTTTGCAAACGCACATGACGCCGCGCGCGTCGCCGGCTTGCGATACGCGCCAACCCAAAGCGTGCGCGGTCAATTGACCTTGCTGCCCGCCGGCAGCGTGCCGTCGCCCGCGCTGCCCGTGATCGGCGAAGGCTACGCCGTGCCGTTGCCCGATGGCGTCACGCTGACAGGGGCAACCTACGATATCGACGATCCTGAGCGCTCCATGCAGGCTGCAGGACACATCGAAAATCTGCAACGTCTCGCACAGATGTTGCCCAGCTTCGCTACTGCGTTTGACCAGCAGCATGCTGCGTCGCTAGCCGGGCGCGTCGCATTTCGCTGTGTAACGAGCGACCGCCTGCCGATGATCGGCGCGCTCGCCGACGAAGCCGCCGCCATCCAGGACCGGGAGCGTCTGCGCGGCGCGTGGCCACTCGATCTGCCGCGCGCGGACGGTTTATACGGTGCGTTCGCCTATGGCTCCCGCGGCCTCGTCTGGGCCGGCCTCGGCGCCGAGCTGATCGCCTCGCAGATCGAAGGCGAACCCTGGCCGATCGAGCGCGACCTCGCCGAAGATCTCGACCCCGCACGTTTTCTATTACGTGCATTGCGTCAGGAAACAGCCCGATAGCCAGCCAGCCAGGCAAAAAGTTATCCACGTCAGACTGTGGATAACCTGTCGGAATGCAGGCGCAAGTGATGTGGACGGCGTGTGGACGTAAACGGGGTAACTTCGTCGCGCACCAGAAACGCAAAAAGTTACCCCCGGCTCCTGGCCTCAACCGCACATCCTGTGCAGCGGGTTGTGCGTTCGACAACGCGCTGATTCGGCTCGGTAAACATGACTTATCCACAGAAATGGACCGGACTTGTTAACTGCTACTACGTATACATACGAGTAAACCAATAAACAGAAAGACCGCGGTGAGACGGCGCTTATCGAGAATGCAAAAACCTGGATCGCAGGGACTTTTGCGGCTCGGCAAAAAAAAAACACCGACGTCGCAGATTGGTGAAGTGACAGACATCTGAGCGTCAGAGCAGAATCCAAACCGGTCGCTTTTTCTTGTTCTGCGGCGAAATACGCTCATTTTTACCGCTTCAGGCCGCAATTCGAGTGGTTTCCGTAGACCCCGACAAGCTATGGCACAATCGCCGTTCTTTCCGCGTCCTGCCCTCCGTCAAACGGCAGACGCACCAATGGAACGGTGCCGGTCCATCGGACTCTGATTCAGATCGACGGCGCTCTTTCATCCAATCGTTGTATTTCGCAGCGCTGGTCGGCACAAAACACACGCAGCGATGAAAGCATGGTGTGTTGATGGGGTCACCGGTGTTCCGCCGGTTCGTGTCGCCTGCCGTTGCTCACAGCAACTCTGTTGCATGGGATTGGAGTAGGCGCTAAAGCGCCAACCCCAGTCGACCGCGATAAAACTGCATGGGACTCGAGTAAGCGCTAAAGCGCTAACTCGGATCGACAAAGGAGAACCCACCAAGATGAAGTCGGCGTTTTCATTCTTCCCCGGCTGGCCGCTCTCACCTGATGCCATTTTCTGGGCAGGGCTCGCATTGCTCGCCGCTGGTTTGTGCGGCGAACTCTGCTATCGCGCGTGGCGCTTGCCGCGTATTTCCGGTTACGCCGTTATTGGTCTGGTGGCAGGTGCCGCAGGCTTCGGTGTGATCGATACCGTTTCGGCGAAAGCTGCCCGACCCTTACTCGATGTCGCGCTCGGCCTTTTGCTGTTCGAACTCGGCAGCCGGCTCGACTTGCGCTGGATCCGCCGCAACCCCTGGTTGATTCTCTCGAGCATCGCGGAATCGACACTGACGTTCGTGCTGGTGTTGCCAGTTCTGCTGTTTCTTCATGTCCAGCTAATCGTTGCCCTGGTGCTCGCGGCGATCGCGATGGCCACTTCGCCTGCCATGGTGATTCAGCTGAAAACAGAGTTGCGTGCAGAAGGGCAGGTCACGCAGCGTTTGTTGACTTTGACAGCGCTCAACAGCATGTACGCGGTTGTGATCGAAAAACTTGTGTCAGGATGGTTGCATCAGGAAACCTACGGCAACGCATTCGCCACGATCCTGCAACCGCTTTACCTGTTGATCGGCTCACTGGTTCTCGCGTTTGCGCTCGCACGCACCTGCATCTTTTTCTATCGCCGTATGAACATGCAGGACGAGCATTCTTTCGTCGCATTGTTCGGACTTGTGCTGCTGGCCATTGCGATCGCACATCTGTTCAAGCTGTCGACCATTCTCAGTCTGCTCGCCGCCGGCATCATCGTGAAGAACATGGAAGCGCGGCCGCAGCTTTGGCCGCAGCATTTCGGCACTGCGGGCTGGTTGCTGACCGTGATTCTTTTCGTGCTGACGTTGACGTCGTTCGAATGGAAAGACATCGGCATTGGCGGACTCGCGGCACTTGGACTGATCCTTGCGCGCCTCGTTGGCAAGCTGGTTGGCGTGCTCGCCTTCGCGAAACCGAGCGGATTGAACTGGAAGCAGGGTGTTGCGCTTGGACTTTCGCTTTCGCCGATGTCCGCGCTCGCCTATCTGCTGGTTGACGATACCTACAGCCTCTATCCGAATCTGGATCCCGGCTTGCGCGCGATCATGATGTGTTCGATCGTTGTACTACAGATTGTGGGACCGTGGCTCGTGTATCGCTCACTTGCGCTGGTGGGCGAACGGCGAGAATGAATGGCTCGCGCGCTGCCGTGTTGCGCGCAAGCTGCGCGCCGCAATGCTGTGCGCCGCATTTCTGCATGCATATGCGACATTGAACATTGAAACGGCGGGGCAGGTTTAGCCTGTCCCGCGGACTTGAATCAGGGGACGCCATGTCACTCGAACGCTTCGTCGATTCGCAACCGTTCACCTTCGGTATCGAACTCGAGATGCAGATCGTCAATACTCATGACTATGATCTGACCAAAGCCGCTTCCGATCTGTTGCGGCTCATCAAGGATGAAAAAATCCCCGGCAACATCACGCCGGAGATCACCGAAAGCATGATCGAACTCTCGACCGGCATCTGCACGTCGCATGAGCAGGCGTTGACCGATCTGCGCACGATCCGCGACACGCTGGTCAGCGCCGCCGATCATCTGAACGTTGGCTTGTGCGGCGGCGGCACCCACGCTTTCCAGCAATGGAGCGACAGGCAGATCGTCGACACGCCTCGCTTTCAGTACCTTTCCGAGTTGTATGGCTACCTCGCCAAGCAGTTCACCGTGTTCGGCCAGCACGTGCATATCGGCTGTCCGAATTCGGACAGCGCGCTGTTTCTCCTACACTCGATGTCGCGTTTTATTCCACACTTCATCGCGCTTTCGGCATCCTCACCGTTCGTGCAAGGCGTCGATACCGGCTTTCATTCGGCGCGTCTGAATTCGGTTTTTGCCTTTCCGCTGTCAGGCCGCGCGCCGTTCATGCTGACGTGGGACAGCTTCGAAGAGTACTTTTCGAAGATGGTTCACACGGGTGTCGTAAACAGCATGAAGGATTTTTACTGGGACATTCGTCCGAAGCCGGGCTTCGGCACGATCGAGGTGCGGGTGATGGACACGCCGCTGTCGGTCGATCGGGCCGCGGCGATTGCCTGCTACATCCAGACCCTTGCGCGTCATCTGCTGCTCGATAAACCGCTGACGCCGAAGGAAGACGATTACCTTGTCTACACATTTAATCGTTTCGAAGCGTGCCGCTTTGGACTGGAGGGAACCTGTATCGATCCGCAGACCGGCGAGCGTAAAACGATTTCAGAAGACATCCTCGAGACGCTCGACCGGATCGCGCCGCATGCCGAGGCGCTCGGTTCGGGGAAAGCGCTGGCCGAAGTCGCTTCGATCGCGCGTGGTCAGGTCAACGATGCAACCTGGTTACGCACGGTCTTCGAACATGAAAAATCGTTGCATGAGGCGGTTCGGCAACAATGTTTGCAGTGGCGCGCGTAAGCGAATAAGGTCGGCGATGCCCGGCTGGAATCTGCAGACGGAGAATTTTTTGCGAATTTTTTTCGTCGTCCTGATTCCAGTAAGTGTTCCTTAGAGATTTCCAAAGTTTACGTATACATACGTAGTAGTAGTTAACAAGCATGACACCGGCCTGTGGACAACTGAATAATTCCCTGAAAAGTCAAAGTCATGCGTTAATGATAACTGCGCGGTTCGGACGAGGATCCAGGGTGGAAAGTCCGGATAACTTTGCGGGCGCAGAGGGGACGAAAGGCTTGTCAAGAATCGGTGCACAGGCAGTCCCGGGCCTTTTTCAGTGGTTATCCACAGGTGAGCGTGAATAACTTAGCTGTACGATTGGCCGCTCTCGCATAGAATGTCGTTTTCGCTGCTTCGGCATGGTGGAGTCGCTGACCGGTTTCAGGGAGGCGACTGTGTCGGAGATAGCAAAAAAGTGTTGTAGTGTTTGCCAGCAATGGCGTACGAAGCGGTACATTTTCGAGATAGTTGATTCAGTCCGTCCGTGGTTCGGGCGAGGCTGCCCCCACACAGGCTGCCGGCGTGTTTGGCACCCGACGGCCAGCTAAACAGCGGCATGCTGTCAATAACCAACGAAAGATTATGAGCGAAGGCGTATACGGAGAGCAGGCAACCGGGCGAGTTACCCACAGCCTATTGCGACTGAGCACGGCCATGCGAAGCCAGGCATGGGAGTGGGCCGAAGGCGCGGGACTGACGCCGACCCAGGGCGAGATTCTGGTGTTGCTGATGCAACGCAAGGGTCCGATGCGTCTGGGCGAGATCGCACGTGAAACGGCTTTGACGGCCGCGACCACAAGCGACGCAGTCAGCACTTTGGAAAGCAAGGGACTGGTCGAAAAGCGCCGTGCGCTCGACGACGGCCGCGCCCTCGCGGTACGTCTGACGGCTCGTGGCCGCACGGCAGCCAAGCGCGCTGCGCAATGGCCGGACTTCCTGTCGAAGGCAGTCGGTACACTGCGTGACGACGAGCAGGCGCTGTTCTACCGCACCTTGCTGAAGACGGTTCGTCAGCTCGAAGAGCAGGACGACATCCCGCCGCACCGCATGTGTCTGACGTGTACGCACTTCGAGCCGAGCAAGAATGCGAAGAAGACGCCGCATCATTGCAAGCTGCTCGACCTGAACATGTCGGATACGGAAGTGCGCCTGGATTGCTCCGTTCACGAAACGGCTGACGTCGCGACCCAGAAGAAAATCTGGAAGATCTACGCGCAGTAACGCGAGGTCTGCTGTAAGGCGAAACCGGTCATGGCAGCCGCTCGACGCGGCCTGCCTGGCCGGTTTTGTGCCGTCGGACGACTTATTTTTTGTTCAAACTGAGGGTGAGATGTGCCGATGAATCACGAAGTTCTGGCTATTCGCCATGTCCACTTCGAAGATCTGGGCAGTCTCGAACTGGTGCTGGGCGAGCGCAGCCGGCCGGTGCGTTATCTCGATGTCGGATTTGCCCGCATCGAGGCGCCGGATCCTGTTGCGCCTTCGCTGATGGTCATTCTCGGCGGCCCGATCAGCGCCATTGACGATGCGCGCTATCCGACCATTACGCCGCTGTTGTCGATGATCGAAAAGCGTATCGCGGCAGGTTTGCCGACCCTCGGCATTTGCCTTGGCGCGCAACTGATTGCACGCGCGCTCGGCGCGCGGGTCTACCGCGCACCTCAGACCGAACTTGGCTGGACGCCGCTCACGCTGACGGAAGCCGGACGCGCGTCGCCGCTTCGGCATCTGGACGGCGCACTGACCTCCATGCTTCATTGGCACGGCGATACTTTCGACCTGCCCGCAGGCGCGACGCACCTTGCGTCCACAGTCGCCTGCGAAAACCAGGCGTTCAGCTGGGGCAAACATGTGCTCGGCCTGCAATGCCACCCGGAAATCCGGGCCGACCGTTTCGAGCCCTGGCTGATCGGCAATGCCGGGGAAATCGCCTCTGAAGGCATCGATGTGCGTGAACTCCGTGCCGATACCGCCCGGTTGGGTCCGCGCCTGGAAGAGGGCGCGCGCCTGATGTTCGGCGAGTGGCTCGATCAGGTCGAGAAGAAGGCATAAACCGTACGTAGTGCCAGGCGCAATAGCGGCCGGGCATCGGGTGCCGCGGCTGATGGATACGTACTGCTGTCCAGCAACGAATCGGGCACGGTGCTATCCTCATTCGCTCTTCCGCAATCCCAAAGGCGTAATCCATGAGCGCGCTTTTCTCTCCGCTCACGCTGCGTAGCGTGACACTTGCTAATCGCATTGTTGTGTCGCCAATGTGTCAATACTCCGCCGAGCGCGGCGAGGCGACCGCATGGCACATGATCCATCTGGGCAGCATGGCGTTATCGGGCGCAGGCATGCTGTGCATCGAAGCCACGGCGGTCGAACCCGATGGCCGCATCACCCCGGGCGATCTCGGCCTGTGGGACGACGCGACCGAAGCCGCACTCGTGCCGGTGCTTGCAGCTATCCGCAAACACTCCTCGATCCCGGTCGCGATGCAACTCGCGCACGCCGGGCGCAAGGCCTCGAGCCACACGCCATGGGACGGCGGTCAGCTGATTCCGGTTGCCGAGGGCGGGTGGTTGCCCCACGCACCGTCTTCGCTGCCGCACAAAGCAGGCGAGGAACCGCCGCTCGCGCTCGATACGCCTGGTCTCAACCGCATTCGCGAGGCGTTTGCGGCATCGGCCCGACGCGCAGCGCGTCTTGGTATCGACGCGCTGGAAGTGCATGGCGCACACGGCTATCTGCTGCATCAGTTCCTGTCGCCGATCGCCAATCAACGCCAGGACGAATATGGCGGTTCGCGTGAAAACCGCATGCGCTTTCCGCTGGAGATATTCGAAATCGTGCGTGCCGCGTTTCCGGCCGACAAGCCGGTCGGCGTGCGGGTTTCCGCAACCGACTGGGTCGAAGGCGGCTGGAGTCTCGACGACACGATCGCCTTCGCGCAGGAGTTGAAAAAGCGCGGTTGCGACTGGATCGACGTGTCGTCAGGAGGCGTCTCGCCGTTGCAGAAGATCCCGCTCGAACCGGGTTATCAGGTTCCGTTCGCGCGCGCGGTGAAGCAGGCTACGGGCCTCCCCACGATCGCAGTGGGTCTCATCACCGATCCGCTGCACGCCGAGCAACTGATCGAAGAGGGGGACGCAGACCTGATCGCATTGGCTCGCGGACTGCTCTACAACCCGCGCTGGCCTTGGCATGCCGCGGCCCAACTGGGCGCGACAGTCGAAGCGCCGCCGCAATACTGGCGCTCGCAACCGCGCGATCAGAAAGCGCTGTTTGGTGAGATTTCGTTCGGACAGCGTTAGATCTGTCGCCGGCACAACATGCTGATGCTTGTTTGACGGTTGAAGGAAGCCATAGCAAGCGTGTACGATGCCGGATGTGACGCAAGTGCGTTGCAAGATGACGCGGCGCCTGCATGGCGCCGCGTTTGCTATTCGCGTCGGAAAATCCGGCTGCTGGCGTGTCGCCGGTGCTGACGAGGGCCGGGATGTTCACCTCAAGTTCTTCACAAGGATTCATTCAATGAGTTCACGCAGGATCGCCGTGCGCCGTTCTGGAGTGCATGGCAAAGGCGTGTTTGCGGTCGAACCGATTGCGGCCGGCGAGCGCCTGATCGAATACAAGGGCGAGCGGATCTCGTGGAAAGAAGCTTTGCGACGTCATCCACACAATCCGAAAGAGCCGAACCATACGTTTTACTTCGCGCTGGATGGCGGGGGCGTCATTGACGGCAAGGTGGACGGCAATAGCGCGCGCTGGATCAACCACTCGTGCGCGCCGAACTGCGAAGCCGAAGAAATCGACGGGCACGTGTACGTTCACGCGTTGCGCGACATCGAGGCCGACGAAGAACTGTTCTACGACTACGGCCTCGTGATTGACGCACGTCAGACCAAGAAGCTGCAGAAGGAGTACGAGTGCCGGTGCGGCGCGCGCAAGTGCCGTGGCACCATGCTGGCGCCGCCGGAAAAGAGCGACAAGAAGGGCAAGAAAAAGAAGAAGTAGTGCCCGCGCACAGCCTTTGGATGGCCGGCCATGGCGCGGCCATCCAGGGCGAGAAAACTACTGCGAAATAACAGATCGATCGGCGCCTGGTGCGCCGATTTTTTTGGTGCGCCGGTTCTCGGTGTCGCGCACTGCTTCGGCGCGAATGAGCGGAATCCGCACGATAAAGCGGGCCCCGCCTTCTGGTGCATCCTCGTAATGCACGCTGCCGTGATGCAGCACCATGATGTCGTGAACGATGGCGAGGCCAAGGCCCGCGCCGCTATCGACACCATTTTCGCTCTGGCCGTCGCCGCGGAAAAACCGTTTGAAGAGATCAGCCTGCTGCACCAGCGGCACACCAGGCCCGTTATCTTCGACGACGATCTCAGCCATCCGCACATCGCCGACGGTGCTCTGCGAGACGGTGACCGTGATACGCCCGCCGTCGAAGCGCGAGGGCGGCACATACTTCAGCGCGTTGTCGAGCAGGTTGGCAATCACCTCATGCAGCAGCACCGGGTTGCCGCGCGCGATCAGCGGGCGATCGTTGGCGGGGTCGTCCAGACGCTGGAAACCGAGGTCGACGTGCACGGCGAGCGCACGCGGCACCCATTCGGCACCGGTGTCGAAGGCGAGCGCCGCCATGTCGACGTTGACGAAGCGCGCGGCCTGCTCGCCAGGCTCGGCGCGCGCCAGCGATAACAACTGGTTCGACAGACGCACCGCACGGTCCGCAGCGGCGCGCAGTTCACGCACGGCCGCCAACGTGTGTTGCGGATCGCGGGCGATGGCCGCCTGTTCCGCATGCAATTTGACGGCGGTAAGCGGCGTGCGCAGCTGATGTGCTGCGTCAGCGATGAACTTGCGCTGGGCGTCGAGTGCGGATTTCAGGCGGTCGAGCAGCGCGTTCAGTGCACCCGTCAGCGGACGGATTTCGACCGGCACGTAGGTTTCGTCAACCGGCTCGAGCGACGTGTGGGTCTGCCGGTTCAGCGAGTCGGCCAGATCGGTGAGTGGGTTGAGCTGCTGGTTCACCACCCGCCATACGATTACCCAGCCGGCGAGCAGCAGCAGCAGCAACGGCATCATGATGGCAACCAGGAATTCGGCGGCGATCTCGATGCGGTGCTCGACCGGCTGCCCCACCTCGATGACGATCGGGTTGCCCGTTGGCTGATCGACGCGTACCTGCGCAACCCGCATCGTGACGCCTTGATACTGCGTTTCGAACACGTAGGCGTAGTGCATGATGCGCACGCTTTTGCCCTGCAGCGGCAGTTTGGCATCGCCGGCGATTTCAGTGTCGCCGTCGCTGATCCGGTAGATCAGGTGCTCGATCGGATCGGAGAACATGGCTTGGGCGAGCGGCGGCACGGTCGCCTTCGCATTCGGGCCAGCAATCTGGATTTGTCTGGAGATGGCCGTGGCGAGGTCCGCCAGCGACCGGTCGACCACGTGCTGCGTGTACTGCCACGCGAGCCAGTAAGCGATCAGGCCGCTCATCAGAGCGAGCAGGGAGAGGGGAGCGGCAAGGCGGCGCAGCAGCGTGCGACGCAGGCTATTCGCGGCCGGGTGGGGCATGGTCGAACGCGATAAAAGAGGCCGAGCGGCACGTGAGCCGCTGAAAGCCGCTGGGCAACGGCGAACCGCGCATCCTCGCGATGGATGCGCCATGCCGGCCCAGCGCCGTCAGGTCATCGGGCCGCGATGGCGACCCTGGACCTTCATGGCCATTATGCGGCCTGACGGATTTCCTGCAACAGGTAGCCGAAGCCACGCACCGTGACGATTTCGACACGGCAGTTTTCGAGCTTTTTGCGCACACGGTGCACGTAGACTTCGATCGCGGTGTCGCCGAGATCGCCGCCGAAGTGCGTCAGGTGATCCTGCAACTGCGCTTTGCTGACCACGCGGCCATGACGCAGCAGCAGCATTTCGAGCACCGCGAATTCGCGCGGCGACAGTTCGAGCGGCTTGTCGTCGTTGAAGATGCGGCGATCGACGCCCGACAGGCGCACGCCGCCCAACGACACTTCCGGACGCGGCATGTCGCCGTGCGGACCGCTGCGGCGCATCACGGCACGGATGCGCGCTTCGAGCTCGGCCGGTTCAAACGGTTTCAGCATGTAGTCGTCGGCGCCGGAATTCAGTCCCTGGACGCGGTCGTTCAGTTCGTCGCGCGCGGTCAGCACGATCACCGGCGTATGCCGGTTGCTCTGGCGAAAACGCGAGAGCAACGTCATGCCGTCGATGCCGGGCAAGCCGAGATCGAGGATCACGAGCTCGTGACGGTTTTGCGTGAGGGCCTGTTCGGCGAAAATGCCGTCGTGGACCATGTCGACCGTGAAGCCGGCTTGTTCGAGACTGCTTTGGATGCCGCGTGCGATGGGGCGGTCATCTTCGATCAGAAGGAGTCGCATGGGTTTCGCTCAAGTACAATGGGTTTAGGCGTTCGGGCACGCGGTTCGCCGGGGCGCCTGCTGCACAGGGTGCCTGGCGGCGTCGCCGTACCTGCGCGTCCATCGAGCGATCACGAGAGTCATGTCCGATATAACGATCCACGAACTGGAAGCCGCGATCAACTTCTGGCGCGCCCGCTCACCTTCGAGCGGCGACGAACTCGTTCTGTGCAAGGAGGCAAGCGCGCTCTCCAAGCCGTATGCGCTGATGATTGTACAGCGTCGGAACGCGCTACCACCGGAAGGTTTGGATGAGACCGCGAGGGAAGCATGGAATTCTTACGTTCGCCTTAAGAATGGCCTGTAGAAGTGAAGGTTTGCGCGTCTGAATGCCTGCAAAGCGCTTTCATCGTACTGCAAACGCACTTTTATGCACGACATTCACCACCAGTTTTACTGTGCCCCTATGGCGATCTGATCGATAAAACGGGCCAGCAAAATGTCCCGTTCCGTTAGCCCATTCGCCTCATGCGTCGACAAGGTGATCTCCACCTTGTTATAGACG
Source organism: Paraburkholderia sp. GAS82 (assembly GCF_050436285.1). NCBI lineage: Bacteria > Pseudomonadati > Pseudomonadota > Betaproteobacteria > Burkholderiales > Burkholderiaceae > Paraburkholderia > Paraburkholderia sp. GAS82. The sequence goes on along the minus strand of NZ_JBNDLX010000003.1, from coordinate 108,208 downwards.
TTGAACCACTCCGGGTGGTGGTCCATTTCCTGGGCCTTGATTGCGACCCGCGTCATGAAACCGAACGCCTCGTTGAAATCGGCAAACTTGAGTTGTCGCTGGATCGCGTCGCGGCCGGCTACGGCTACCCAGCCGCGCAACTCGCCCAATTGCGTGGAACGCTCTTCGGAAGTGAGTTTGTGAATCATGAGGATACCTCCTGATCTGCAGTGGTGCGCCTGAGCGCAACCGTCTTGGCGGCCGGTAGCGCGCCCGCATCGGAGCGGCGCGCGTTGCGCGGACATTGGCCTATTTTTTCACGGATCAAGGCTCGGCGCAGGGCGATGCGTGTTTGAGCATGTGCGGAGGTGACGGCCGCGCAGGAGAGGTATGCTGGTCGGACTCGTTGCGACGGCTTCACGTGTCAGGCAGCTCAGACATTGCTGTGCGGTGCGGTAAATGCTTATAGAGAGCGTGAACGAAGCATAGATTGAGTTATGTATGCAATAATCGTGCGTTAAACGATATATTGATGCGGGGAATCATCATGCTTGAACTTGATCACTTCGATCTCGCGTTGCTCGAGGTCTTGCAGCGCTTTGGACGGGCGACGCATCAGCAACTCGGCGAGCAGGTACCGCTGTCGCCGTCGCAGATTGGCCGGCGGTTGCAACGTCTCGAGCAGCTGGGCGTGGTGGACGGCTATCGCGTGGTGCTGCGGCCCGAAAAGCTGGGCCTCGGCGTGACCGCGTTTACGAGTCTGAAGCTCAAGCATCACGGCGACTCGATCGTCGAACAGTTTCAGCAGCAGATTGATATGCTGCCGGAGGTGCTCGAGTGCCACGCGGTGGTCGGCGATGCGGATTATCTGCTGCGCATTGTTGCGCCCGATCTGAACGCGCTGTCGTCGTTTGTTATGAAGAAGCTGATGCGCGTGCCGGGGGTGGACAGTGTGCGCTCGAATATCGTGCTCACTACATTCAAGCGCAACGGGCCGTTGCCGTTGGGGCATCTGGCGCCGGGGGCCGCCGCCGGCCAGGCAGGCAGCGGGCGGTGACCCGCCGGGCGGTCCCGCTGGCCGCCTGACGGACTATGCAACCTTGCGTGGCTCGCTATCCGGGCTGAGCAGATCCACATACGCGACGGCCACCAGATCTGACTCCGGCACCCCTAGCTTCGCAAACATCTCATGCGCTTCGGCGTGCCCGTCTTCCTCCTCGTCGTCCTGCGCGAGGAGCACTTCCAGCTCGACAAAGTCACCCAGACCGTCCACCCGGTCGAGGTGAATCCGCGTACGTCCGATCGTGTAGACGTGGCGTTCCTTGGTGACGATGCCACGTGTGGTCAATGCCGTGGCGAGCAGCGAGTGCATGGCTTCCGGATTGGTCACGGGGCTGCGCGTGTAGTACGAAGCCTTGGGGCCGTCGCGGTCGTCGCGCTGATAGAAGATCAGTTCAGCGGGCGTGCCGTCGTCGAACTGCCGCAGCTTGAGGCGGCCACGCGGCACATCGTAGAAGAAGTCCTGCTGGCGGAAGATCAGCGGAGCCTCGGGCGACAGTTCCGCGGCGCGTTCGCTGAGTTGATCGAAGTGCTGGGCGCGGGCTTTGATTTCGATGTTGCGGGCCATGTCAGGCTCCTGAGGAAGGATGGATTTTCGGCGGCTTCGGGTGGGACAGGATGAAGCGTGCCGTGAAGGACAAACTCGGACGAACTCAAAACAAAAGCGCTGCGCGGACAACGTGCGCGAACCCTGAATCTAGCAAAAAGCGCGTGACCGTGGCGTTACGTTGGCGGTGATTTGGGTGATTCATGTGATTCGCCGCCGCAAGCCTTCTCGCCGTCATGAGCCGGACTCATATCGCCCATTGCTGCTCGATGAGCTTGAGGGCAGCGGCGATGGCCGGATCGTCCTTGCGGGCGGCTAGCGTGACGAAGCTCAACTGGGTCGGCACCGTTACACCCTCGACGATGGTGAGCGCGTGCGCATGGGCCTCGGCGATGGCGGTGGCGTCGCGCACGAGGGTCAGGCCAACGCCGGATTTGACCAGATCGAGCATCGACGGCTCCTGATCGACCTCAGCCACCTTAACAGGCTTGACGCCGGCCTCGGCAAAGCGGCGCGACAGAAGCCGGTGATGGGCGGACGCGGGCGGCGTCCAGATCCACGGCAGGGCGGCGAGCGCGCGCCAGTCGCGCGCCCCTTTAACGCGGTCTTTCCAGCCGGCGGGCGCGAGCACGCGGTACTGGAAGTGCGTCAGCGTGACGGCGTGGAATATGGCGCTGTCACGCGTTTCGTCGTCCGATGGCTGGCCGATGTAGTAGCCGACATCGAGCTCGCCTGTACGGATCTGCTCGAGGACCCAGCCGGACATGCCATGGCGAAGCGCTGTTTCGATGTGTGGCCAGGTCTCGACGAGTTGTTTGAGGAAACCGCCGAGGCGGAGGAATTCCGGATCGAGGATGGTGCCAATGCGTAAGCGGCCGCGCACTTCGTGGCGTAATGAAGCGGCGGCGCGGTCTACGTCGCTGGCGGCGGTGAGGGCTCGTTCTGCGTGTGGGAGGAGCGCCTGGCCGTCGCGGGTTAATGATAGGCCGTGTGAGGTACGGGTAAACAATGTCAGGCCTAGCGTTTCCTGCAGGTGCTTGATCTGTAGGCTGACGGCTGGTTGGGTTAGGTGTAGTTGCACCGCGGCGCGGGTGAGGTTGCCCTCGTGGGCGACAGTGACGAATGCTCGTAGCAGGGTTAGGTCCATCTGCTGATATTAGCGCGGCTTATACGGCAGTTGAGCAATACTCATTAGATTTTGGTCGTGGTGGGGCTTACGCTTTGGGTTTTGTTGTTGTCTGTGCGGCGCTGGCCCGTGTTCCTGCGGGGTTGGCCTTTCCTTGCTTTGTCAGTGGTCTATTAGCGTCGCCCCTGTGCGCTCACCCTCCGTGACAAAGGACTCATTCATCCCGCCCACGCGCAGCGTGGCGGATGGGTCTTCGAGGGTGGGGTGCGAGCGTCGACTTGCAAGGCAATGCGGAAAGTGTTTGGATACCTAAGTATGACGTTACACGATAAGCGAATGGACAAGGAATTGTGCAGCGACGGCGGGGTGCGAAACGGATACGCGCGCACACGTCCCCTGCTTTCCTCGGCAGACCCATCCGCGACGCACGTAGTGCGGAGTGGGGTGGATGAGTCCTTTGTCACGAGCTCGTGTGGTGCGAGCGCACGTTTCGTGCGCGGACCACTCCGTGTTCACACGAGTGGTGGACACCTACGAGCTAGCGGTTGGAAGCCCGCTTTCTTTGCTTACTTTCTTTGCGGCGGCAAAGAAAGTAAGTGCCGCCCCGCACAGGGGCGAAGCCAATAGACCACTAACAAAGCAAGGAAAGGCCAACACCACAGTAACACCAACGAACCAAGGCGCCGCAGGCAAAAACAAACCACGCCAAGCAGACAAAAAGCAGCAACACGGAGACAAAGCGATGACCACAACCCAACAGAGCGCTACCCGAACGCAGGAGGGCGAATACGACTACATAATAGTAGGCGCCGGCACAGCAGGCTGCGTGCTAGCAAACCGCCTGAGCGAAGACCCAGAAATATCAGTACTTCTACTGGAAGCCGGCGGCAAGGACGACTACCACTGGATCCACGTCCCGGTAGGGTACCTGTACTGCATCGGCAACCCCCGCACCGACTGGCTCTACAAAACACGAGAAGAACCCGGCCTGAACGGCCGCGCCCTCTCATACCCACGCGGCAGAGTCCTGGGCGGTAGCTCCTCAATAAACGGCATGATCTATATGCGCGGCCAGCGCGAAGACTACGATGAATGGGCCCGCGTCACCAATGACCCCTCGTGGTCCTGGAACAACGTCCTCCCCATCTTCAGACGCAGCGAAGACTACTACGGCGGCGCCAACGAATCGCACGGCTCCGGCGGCCCGTGGCGCGTCGAAAAACAACGCCTCAAGTGGAAAATCCTCGAAACGTTCTCGCAAGCCGCGCAGCAAGCCGGTCTCCCTGCCACCGATGACTTCAATCGCGGTGACAACACCGGCGTCGGCTATTTCGACGTGAACCAGAAGCGCGGTGTTCGCTGGAACGCCTCGAAGGCCTTTCTGCGGCCCGCGCTGAAGCGCCCGAATCTCACCATCATTACGGGTGCGCTCACGCAACGCGTCGTCTTCGATGGGCGTCGCTGCACCGGCGTCGAATATCGCGGCGATAACACCAATTATTTCGCCAAGGCCCGTTGTGAAGTCATCCTCAGTTCTGGCGCCGTCAACTCGCCGCAATTGCTCGAGCTCTCCGGTATCGGTAATGGCGTACGTCTGCAAAACCTTGGCATCGACGTCGTCCATGACCTGCGCGGTGTAGGTGAGAATCTCCAGGATCATCTGCAATTGCGGATGGCCTACAAGGTCGATGGCGTGCGCACCCTCAACACCGCCTCCGCGCACTGGTGGGGCAAGCTCATGATTGGTCTGGAGTACGCGCTGTTTCAGAGCGGACCCATGGCAATGGCGCCGTCACAGCTAGGCGCTTTTGCGAAGTCGGACCCGGAAGACCGCTCGCTCACGCGGCCCGATCTCGAGTATCACGTGCAGCCGCTCTCGCTCGATCGCTTCGGTGAGCCCCTGCATCGCTTCAACGCGTTTACCGCCTCGGTGTGCCATTTGCGTCCCACCTCGCGCGGCAGTATTCATATCACGTCGCCCGAGGCCGATGCGCCGCCGCTGATCGCGCCCAATTACCTGTCCACAGATTACGACCGGCACGTTGCCGTCAATGCCGTGCGTCTCACGCGGCGTATCGCTGCGGCGCCCGCATTGGCCCCGTATCGGCCGCAGGAGATTCTTCCCGGCATTGAGTTTCAGACTGAAGAGGAACTGCAGCGGGCGGCCGGCAAGGTCGGTACGACGATCTTTCATCCGGTAGGCACCTGTCGCATGGGTAGCGCGGACGATCCCGCCGCCGTCGTCGACCAGCGTCTGCGCGTGATCGGAGTCGAGGGTTTGCGCGTAGTCGATGCCTCGGTGATGCCCACCATCACCTCGGGCAACACCAACTCTCCAACGCTGATGATCGCCGAGCGCGCGAGCGACATGATTCGCGAGGATCGTCGTGCACGCGCTGCGGCGCAGGCATTGCAGACAAATTCCACCGCTTCGATGTCCATTGCATGACAGGCAGGCCCGTTGCGCGCCGCGGGTCCCGCGGCGCGCAATTGCATACTAAGTGCAAATCCCGATGAATGCGGTGCATCATTGGCGCGACAATGACGCCATGCTGCGTCGCGCGCCATGGATTACCGTCCGCATTGGTGCACCACGCCAACGATCGGCACGGGGGTGTCGTCGCCATCAAAACGTCGCGCAGCCTTTGGCGCGGAAGATCGTAGTGCTTCGCCTTACTTCGCATGGAAGGGAACATGATTCTCGGCGATACGATTCTCGAAACGCGCGGGCTGACCAGGGAGTTCAAGGGCTTTGTCGCCGTCAACGGCGTCAACCTGCGCGTACGCCGTGGCTCGATTCATGCGCTGATCGGTCCGAACGGTGCCGGCAAAACCACCTGTTTTAATCTGCTGACCAAATTTCTCGTACCCACTGCCGGGCAGATCGTCTACAACGGCGTCGATATCACGCGCGAACGGCCCGCACAGATCGCCCGGCGCGGCATCATCCGCTCGTTTCAGATTTCCGCTGTGTTTCCGCATCTGACGGCATTGCAGAACGTGCGCATCGGTCTGCAGCGTGCCCTGGGCACGGCGTTTCATTTCTGGAAAAGCGAGCGTTCGCTGCATCAACTCGATGATCGCGCCATGGATCTGCTGACCCAGGTCGGTTTGACCGATTTCGCCGATGTGCTGACGGTCGAGTTGTCCTATGGACGCAAACGCGCCCTCGAAATCGCCACCACGCTCGCCATGGAGCCCGAACTGATGCTACTCGACGAACCCACGCAGGGCATGGGTCACGAAGACGTCGATCGCGTCACGGCGTTGATCAAGAAGGTGTCGAGCGGCCGCACCATTCTGATGGTCGAACACAACATGAATGTGATTGCCGGCATCTCCGATACGATCACCGTCCTGCAGCGCGGCGAGGTGCTCGCCGAAGGCACGTACGCTGAAGTATCCAGGAGTCCGCTGGTCATGCAGGCCTATATGGGCAGCGCCGACGCTGCGCTCGCCGGAGCGCACGCATGAGCACGATTGCCGAGCGCGAGAATGTCGAAGTCAGCGAGCTCGCCGTTGCGGAGCCCGCGCTGGAGATAGCGGGCTTGCAGGCCTGGTATGGTGAATCCCATATATTGCATGGCGTCGATCTGACGGTGAACCGCGGCGAAGTGGTGACGCTGCTGGGCCGCAACGGCGCCGGACGCACGACCACGCTGCGCGCGATCATGGGACTCACGGGCCGCCGTACCGGCTCGATACGCGTCGCCGGTCGTGAAACGATCGATATGCCGACCCATCGCATCGCGCACTGCGCCATTGGCTATTGCCCGGAGGAACGCGGCATCTTTTCGAGCCTCTCCTGTGAGGAGAACCTGCTGCTGCCTCCGATGGTCGGCGATGCCGCGCACGTGATGTCGCTCGACGAAATCTACGCGATGTTTCCGAACCTGCACGAACGCCGGATGAGCCAGGGCACGCGGCTCTCGGGCGGCGAGCAGCAGATGCTCGCCGTAGCCCGCATCCTGCGCACGGGCGCGAGTTTGCTGCTGCTCGACGAAATCTCCGAGGGTCTTGCACCGGTCATCGTGCAGGCGCTCGCGCGCATGATCGTGACGCTCAAGGCGCGCGGCTACACGATCGTGATGGTCGAACAGAATTTCCGTTTTGCTGCGCCTCTCGCCGACCGCTTCTATGTGATGGAGCATGGCGGCATCGTCGAGCACTTCGGGGCGGGTGAACTCGAAAGCAAGATGCCGGCGCTGCACGATCTGCTGGGCGTATAAACGATAAGCGCCCGATTGCCTCTGATAACCACAAGCAAGGAAACAAGGAGACACCAATGAAAATGAAAACCCTCGCGCGACTTTCAGCGTTCTGCTTTGCTGCCGCGGCCAGCGCCGCAGTGATGATGGGCGGCGCGCGAGCTGCCGACGACACGGTCAAGATCGGCTATATCACTGACATGTCCGGCCTCTATGCCGATATCGACGGCCCGGGCGGCCTCGAAGCGATCCGTATGGCGATCGCCGACTTCGGCGGCAAGGTCAACGGCAAGCCGATCGAACTGCTCTATGCGGATCACCAGAACAAGGCGGATATCGCCGCATCGCGGGCACGTGAATGGTTCGACCGCGACGGCGTCCAGATGCTGATCGGTGGCACGAACTCGGCGACCGGCCTCTCGATGAACCAGGTGGCGGGCGAAAAGCACAAGGTCTATATCAACGTCGGCGCTGGCGCGGACACCATGACCAACGAGCAATGCACGCCGTACACGATTCACTACGCGTACGACACGACGGCGCTCGCGAAAGGCACGGGCGCCGCGGTGACGAAGCAGGGTGGCAAGACGTGGTTCTTCCTGACGGCTGACTACGCGTTCGGCAAGGCGCTGGAGACGGCGACTGCGGCCGTGGTGAAGGCAAACGGCGGCCAGGTACTCGGCGACGTGCACCACCCGTTGTCGGCTTCGGATTTCTCGTCGTTCCTGCTGCAGGCGCAGGCATCGAAGGCGCAGGTGCTGGGCCTTGCCAACGCCGGTGGCGATACGGTCAACTCGATCAAGGCCGCGAAGGAGTTTGGCATCACGAAGACGATGAAGCTCGCGGCGCTGCTGATCTTTATCGACGATATCCATAGTCTCGGACTCGAGACGACTCAAGGTCTGGTGTTGACCGACTCCTGGTACTGGAACAAGAACGACACCACCCGCAAGTGGGCTGAGCGTTACTTCGACAAGACCAGGAAGATGCCGTCGAGCCTGCAGGCCGCCGATTACTCGGCCGTCACGAACTATCTGAAGGCGGTGCAGGCGGTCGGTTCGACGGATCCGGACAAGATCATGGCCCAACTGAAGAAGACCAAGATCGACGACTTCTACGCCAAGGGCTACATCCGTGAAGACGGCAGCATGATTCACGACATGTATCTGATGCAGGTGAAGACGCCGGCTGAATCGAAAGAACCGTGGGACTACTACAAGATCACGGCAACCATTCCGGGCGATCAGGCGTTCACGACCAAGGCGGAAACGCGCTGCGCGTTGTGGAAATAAGCTTCGGCTGAAACCCCGTTTGCCGGTCCTCTGCATGGACGGCAGACGGGCCGGTTCACGATGCTGCGCACAGGCTGTGTACGAGCTACGTGTCGCCGGAAACACGCGTAGCTCGATCTCACCTTGACGATAGGTTAAGGGCTAAGGGGTTCAATGGAAATCTTTGGCATTCCGCTCTCGGCGATGCTGAGCCAGTTGCTGCTCGGGCTTGTGAACGGCTCGTTCTACGCGATCCTGAGCCTGGGTCTTGCGATCATCTTCGGGCTGCTTAACGTGATCAACTTCGCGCACGGCGCGTTGTTCATGCTGGGCGCGATGCTGACGTGGATGGGGCTGTCGTATTTCAATCTGCCGTACTGGGTGATGCTGGTGCTCGCACCGCTGATCGTCGGCGCGTTCGGCATTCTGATCGAACGCTCGATGTTGCGCTGGCTGTACAAGCTCGACCATCTGTACGGCCTGTTGCTGACCTTTGGACTGACGCTGGTGGTGGAAGGCGTGTTCCGCTCCATCTATGGTTCTTCGGGCCAGCCGTACGATGTGCCTGACGCGCTCTCGGGCGCGACCAATCTGGGCTTCATGTTCTTGCCAAATTACCGCGCGTGGGTGGTGCTCGCCTCGTTGGTGGTGTGCTTCGCCACGTGGTTCGTGATCGAAAAGACGCGCCTCGGTGCCTACCTGCGCGCCGGCACGGAGAACCCGAAACTGGTGGAGGCGTTCGGCGTCAATGTGCCGTTGATGATCACGCTCACCTACGGCTTCGGCGTGGCGCTCGCTGCATTTGCCGGCGTGCTCGCCGCACCTGTGATCCAGGTCTCGCCGCTGATGGGGCAGCCCATGATCATCACCGTGTTCGCGGTGGTGGTGATCGGCGGGATGGGTTCGATCATGGGCTCGATCCTCACCGGTTTGCTGCTCGGCGTGATCGAAGGGTTCACGCGCGTGTTCTACCCGGAAGCCTCGGCGACGGTCGTCTTCGTCATCATGGCGCTCGTTCTGCTGGTGCGCCCGGCGGGTCTTTTCGGCAAGGAAAAGTGATGCAAAGAAAAGCGCTGTACGGGCTGCTGCTGCTCGCGTTGATTGCCGTGCCGTTCATCGGCGTCTATCCGTTGTTCGTGATGAAGGTGCTGTGCTTCGCGCTGTTCGCTGCGGCCTTTAACCTGCTGATCGGCTACACGGGCCTGTTGTCGTTCGGGCACGCCATGTTTCTGGGGATGGCCGGTTATACGACCGGCTACGCCATCCAGACCCTCGGTTATCCGCCGGAAGTGGGCGTGCTCGCTGGCACGGCGGCGGCGACACTGCTTGGGTTGGTCGTCGGGCTGTTTGCTATCCGCCGGCAGGGCATTTACTTCGCGATGGTGACGCTCGCACTCGCGCAGATGGTCTACTTCGTGTTTCTGCAGGCGCCGTTCACGCACGGCGAAGATGGCCTGCAGGGCGTGCCGCGCGGCAAGCTGTTTGGCTTGCTGAGCCTGTCGTCGGATATCACGCTTTACTATGTGATCCTGGTGGTAATGGTACTGATGTTCCTGCTGATCGTACGCATCGTTCACTCGCCTTTCGGACAGGTGCTCGTAGCGATCAAGGAGAACGAGCCGCGGGCTGTCTCGCTCGGCTACGACACCGATCGCTTCAAGCTGCTGGCCTTCGTGTTGTCGGCGGGGATTGCGGGACTGGCGGGATCGTTGAAGGTACTGGTGCTCGGTTTCGAAACCTTGAGCGACGCGTACTGGACCATGTCGGGTCTGGTAATTCTGATGACGCTGGTCGGCGGCATGGGCACCTTGTTCGGGCCGCTGCTCGGTGCGGCGCTGATCGTCGCGCTCGAGGACCGGCTTGGCGATATCGGCGGTGCGCTCGCATCGGCGACTGGGGTGCAGTGGTTCAATTCGCTGGGCGAGTCGGCGACCATTGTGACGGGCGTGATCTTTATCGCCTGCGTGCTGGCGTTTCGGCGTGGCATCGTCGGTGAGATTGTGGCGCGGGTTCGCCCGCTGCGCGCGTAACAGGCGTGCGATCGCGAGATGCTTCGGTGTCCGATGCAAATCGGTAAAAGAGGCAAAATCGCCTGCGCCGCGAGGGCTGCATCGCAATGTTTAAAATGTGCCCCAATACAGTGCTGCGATGCACCACTAGGGTAAATGCTAGTTGTCCGGATGGGGGCGGTTGTTTAATCTTCACGCAGTTCTGATGAACACCGAATTTGCAGGTGGAGAACGAGGAGACATGAGGCACTAAGTGCCCAGACGAAAGCGCTGTTGGATATTGATCCAACAGCGCTTTTTATTTGCGGTTTCGGAAATTCATTTACCCGTTTTGCGCATTTGTCCTACGCCTTGTCTGTGCGTTTTCTTGCGGCTTTTCTCATTCAGTTTTGCACATTTTCCGCTTGATCGAGTGAGCTGGTTCTGCCGCAGTTGGGTGTTTCGTCGCCGGGCTGATGCACGCGCAACGCTTGTCGCAGGCGGCTCGCGTCCTCTACACTCGTCATTCACCGCGCGTCGGGCTGGGATTCAGATTGGCCGGTTCCATTCGAGCGAGTTGCACGATCGAGCGCGGAGCAGGATGAATTCGGCATTGCGCGGAATGAATGCCGCGTTAAATTCTGCTATTGAACTAACGAGAGGGCGCGAGCAGTTACGCGCCTTTTTTGTCGCTCGCGCATAATCGCAGATCGTCGTAGGCGGGACCGGCAGAGAAAATAACGGCAGTCACGTTGGACCGGTCACAGATTCAGGCATTCGGCTGATAAACCGGATAACAAATGGGCGCGTCAAGCGTTCGGAGATTCGCAATGAAAAAAACGAAGCAGTGGGTAGGCGCGGCCATCGCGCTTGCGTTGGTATGCGGCGCGGGCACGGCCGTAGCGCAGGTGAAAATTGGCGTGACCTTGTCGACGACGGGTCCGGCCGCATCGCTCGGGATTCCTGAGAAGAACACCATCGCTTTACTGCCGCAGCAAATTGCCGGCAAGAGCGTGCAGTACATCGTGCTCGACGATGCGACCGACACCAGCAAGGCTGTGCAGAACACTCACAAGCTGATCGATGAAGATCACGTCGACGCAATTGTTGGTTCAACGGCGACGCCAAATTCGCTGGCGATGCTCGACGTGGTCTCGGCGGCCAAGACGCCGATGATCTCGCTGGCGGCTTCGGCGGAAATCATCGCGCCAATGGATGCAAAGCGCCAGTGGGCCTTCAAGACGCCGCAAAACGACAGCCTGATGGCTGACGCGCTTGCTGGCTATATGGAGAAGCACGGTGTGAAGACGGTAGGTTTCATCGGCTTCTCGGACGCGTATGGCGAGAGCTGGTACAACGTGTTCAGCACCGCCGCGGCCGCACATCATCTGAAGGTCGTCGCCAATGAGCGCTACAACCGCACCGATGCATCCGTGACTGGCCAGGTGCTGAAGACGATGTCCGCCAATCCGGACGTCGTGCTGATCGCGGGCGCGGGCACGCCGTCGGCGCTGCCGGCCAGGACGCTGAAAGAGCGTGGCTACAAGGGCACTATCTATCAGACCCACGGCGTTGCCAATAACGACTTCCTGCGCGTGTGCGGCAAAGATTGCGAAGGCGAACTGCTGCCAGCCGGTCCGATCCTGGTGGCCGATCAGTTGCCCGATTCGAACCCGGTGAAGCAGTCGTCCGAGGGATACAAAAATGCCTATGAAAAGGCCTACGGCGCGGGTTCGGTATCGACGTTCGGCGGCCATGCATGGGACGCCGGCCAGATGCTGCAGCGGGCGATTCCCGAAGCGCTGAAGAAGGGGCAGCCGGGCACTGAAGCGTTCCGTGTGGCGTTGCGCGATGCGCTCGCGAACATCAAGGAACTGCCGCTCGCGCACGGCATCATGAATACCACGGCGACCGATCACAACGGCCTCGACACGCGCGCGCGCGTGATCGTGGAGATTGTCGACGGCAAGTGGAAGCTGCAGAACGAGTGACGGCTTCGCAGCATCCAGGTTTCGACGGTTCATGACGAGGAAGTATGGATCTATCTATCGCGGCGATCCTGGCGCAGGACGGCATCACCACCGGGGCGATTTACGCGCTGCTCGCGCTCGCTCTGGTGTTGGTGTTCTCCGTCACGCGGGTCATCTTTATCCCACAGGGCGAGTTCGTTTCGTACGGCGCGCTAACGCTCGCCGCAGTGCAGTCGCAGAAGTTTCCCGCTACCTGCTGGCTGCTGATGGCGATGGGCGCGGCGTGTTTCGTGGTCGAGACGGCGGGCATGGTGGGGCATCCGGAGCGGCGCGCCCATGCGATGCGCACGCTGGCGATGCTTGTGGCGAAGTATCTGTTGTTCCCGGTCGCGGTGTACGCGGTGACGCACGAACTCTTCGCACAGCCGCTGCCGATGCTCGCGCAGATTGCCCTGACGCTGCTGATCGTCATCCCGATGGGACCGTTCGTCTACCGGCTGGCTTTCGAGCCGATCGCCGAAGGCACGACACTGCTGTTGCTGATCGTTGCGGTCGCGGTGCACTTTGCGATGGTCGGGCTTGGGCTAGTGATGTTCGGCGCGGAGGGCTCGCGCACCAATGCTTTCTCGGATGCCACCTTCAACGTCGGCAGCCTGTCGGTCTCGGGACAGAGCTTGTGGGTGATCGGTGCGGCGCTGGTGTTGATCGCGGCGCTTTATCTGTACTTCGACCGCTCCATCTCAGGAAAGGCCCTGCGGGCAACTTCCGTCAATCGCGTTGGCGCCCGGCTGGTCGGCATCGGCACGACCCAGGCCGGCAAGCTCGCGTTCACGCTCGCAGCAGGGCTCGGCGCGCTGTGCGGCGCCCTCGTTGCACCCCTGACCACCATCTACTACGACTCGGGCTTCCTGATCGGTCTGAAGGGCTTCGTGGGGGCCATCATCGGCGGACTGGTCAGCTACCCGCTCGCGGCGGCGGGCGCCGTGCTGGTGGGCCTGCTGGAGTCGTATTCGTCGTTCTGGGCGAGTGCCTATAAAGAAGTCATCGTGTTCACGCTGATCATCCCGGTGCTGCTGTGGCGCAGTTTCGCCAGCCCGCACGCGGAAGAGGACGAGGAGTGACACGATGAAACGTATCATGCGCAGCGCGCTCTTCGGGCTGTTCCTCGTGGTGATCTTCGCGCTACCGGTGCTGCCGCAGCCGGTGCATCTGCCGGAGTACTGGGTGACGCTGCTCAACTACATCGGGCTGTATGCGATTGTGGCGATCGGTCTGGTGCTGCTGACGGGCATTGGTGGAATGACGAGCTTCGGGCAGGCGGCGTTCGTCGGCGTAGGGGCGTACGCCACCGCATTCCTGACTACGCAGTACGGCGTGTCACCGTGGCTCGCGCTGATCGTAGGCGTGGTGTTGACCGCGTTGATTGCGCTGATCCTCGGTGCGGTGACTATGCGGCTTTCTGGGCACTTCCTGCCGCTCGGCACGATTGCGTGGGGTTTGGCGCTGTTCTATCTGTTTGGCAATCTCGACATTCTCGGCAAATACGACGGCATCAACGGCATTCCGGCGCTCAACGTGCTCGGTGTCAGCCTCGAGTCGGGGCGGCATATCTACTACCTGATCTGGCTGGTGGTGCTTGGCGCGGTCGTCTCCGTTCAGAACCTGCTTAATAGCCGCCCGGGACGGGCGATTCGAGCGCTGCGGAGCGGCGGGGCGATGGCCGAGGCGATGGGCGTCAATACCGCGTGGATGCGGGTGGTGATCTTTATTTATGCCGCCGTGCTGGCGTCCATCTCCGGTTTTCTCTACGCGCATCTGCAGCGTGCGGTGAATCCGACGCCATTCGGCTTGAACCACGGTATCGAGTTCCTTTTCATGGCGGTTGTGGGTGGTGTCTCGCATGTTTGGGGAGCGGTGCTCGGAGCGGCGATCCTGACTGTCCTGCAGGACTATTTGCAGACGCTGCTGCCGAAGCTATTGGGCGAAAGCGGCAATTTCGAAGTGATCGTCTTTGGTGTGCTGATGGTGTTGCTGCTGCAGCATGCGCGGCAGGGCGTCTGGCCGCTGGTGGCGCGCCTGTTTCCGCGCGGACCGCAGGCTCATGTGCCAGAGCAGGCCGAGCCATTGCCGCAGCGCAGCAAACCGGCGGCCGGCGAAACGCTCCTGAATGTGGATAAGGCGCGCAAAGAGTTCGGTGGACTAGTTGCGGTGAACGATGTCAGCTTCGAGGTTAAGGCGGGTGAAATCATCGGGTTGATCGGACCGAACGGTGCAGGCAAGTCGACCACCTTCAATCTGGTGACCGGCGCGCTACGGGCGACTCGCGGTGAGATCACCTTCCGGGGCGAACGGATCGATGCGCTCGCCTCACGTCAGATCGTCAAACGCGGAATTGGCCGTACATTTCAGCACGTCAAGCTATTGCCGGTTATGAGCGTGCTCGAGAACGTGGCGATCGGCGCACACCTGCGCGGTCACGCCGGCGTGTGGCGCAGCGTTGTCAGGCTGAATGGCGCGGAAGAAGGGCGGCTGATGGCGGAAGCGGCGCAGCAGATCCGCCGGGTGGGGCTGGAACAGCATATGTATGACGAGGCGGGTAGCCTGGCGCTCGGTCAGCAGCGAATTCTCGAAATTGCCCGCGCGCTGTGCTGCGATCCCACGCTGCTGCTACTCGATGAGCCGGCTGCAGGCCTGCGTTACCAGGAAAAGCAGCAACTCGCCGACCTGCTGCGCAGGCTCAAGGCAGAGGGGATGAGCGTGCTGCTGGTCGAGCATGACATGGATTTCGTCATGAATCTGACCGATCGGCTGATCGTGATGGAGTTCGGGACGCGGATCGCCGAAGGGCTGCCGGAAGATGTGCAAAAGGATCCGGCGGTGCTCGAAGCGTACCTGGGCGGGGTGGACTGATGAGAACGATGATGAATTCCGCTGTGCCGATTCTGGACGTGGAGGGCGTATCGGTCCGCTACGGTAAGGTCGAAGCGCTGCATGACATCGGCATCAAGGTGCGGCCGGGGCAGATCGTTTCAGTGATCGGTCCCAATGGTGCGGGTAAGTCGACGTTACTCAACGCGATTATGGGTGCGCTGCCGGTGAGCGGTCGCGCGAAGGGCGGGATCCTTTATCACAATGAGGATATCAGCGCGGTGCCGGTTGAAAAGCGGGTGGCGCGCGGCATGTGTCTCGTCCCGGAAAAGCGCGAACTGTTCGCGACGATGAGCGTGGAAGACAACCTGGTGCTGGGCGCCTACCGGCGCAAGCGGGCGGGCGAACGCGGTTATCTGGATCAGCTTGAGCCCGTCTTTACTTTGTTTCCACGGTTGAAGGAGCGTCGCAAGCAGGCGGCCGGCACCTTGTCCGGTGGCGAGCGGCAGATGCTCGCGGTAGGGCGCGCGTTGATGGGCAAGCCGGAATTGCTGATGCTGGACGAACCTAGCCTCGGTCTCGCACCGCTGATCGTGAAGGAGATTTTTCACATCATCAGCGCGTTGCGTCAGACAGGTGTGGCGATATTGCTGGTCGAGCAGAATGCACGGGCGGCGCTGCAGATTTCCGACTACGGCTACGTGTTGGAGACCGGCGAACTGGCGATCGAGGGACCTGCTGCCGATCTGGCTCAGAATCCACGGGTGATCGAAACGTATCTTGGTTTGACGAAGAGAGTGGCCTAAAGCGTTTCCTATCAATGGTTTGAGCGGTATCGGGCGGTGTGTTTCACGTGAAACACACCGCTTTTTTTATACCTTGGCCATTCGGACGAAATTCGGGCCAAAAGCGAACCCGCTATAATTCGCCCATACATTTTCCTTAGAAGGTTCACGCGGTGTCCCGGCGTGAGATCCGCGATGCTTTATCCCACAGAATTTGACGTAATTGTCGTTGGCGGCGGTCATGCCGGCACCGAAGCCGCTTTGGCTTCGGCGCGCATGGGCAACAAGACGCTCCTGCTGACGCACAACATCGAAACGCTCGGACAGATGAGCTGCAATCCGTCGATTGGCGGCATTGGTAAGGGCCATCTCGTGAAGGAAGTCGACGCACTCGGCGGCGCGATGGCCGCAGCCACGGACGAGGGCGGCATCCAGTTCCGCATCCTGAATTCATCGAAGGGTCCTGCCGTGCGGGCTACGCGCGCCCAGGCCGACCGTCTGCTTTACAAGCAGGCCATCCGGCATCGGCTCGAGAACCAGCCGAATCTCTGGCTATTCCAGCAGGCAGTGGACGACCTGATGGTCGAAGGGGACCGGGTAGTCGGCGCAGTGACGCAGGTCGGAATTCGCTTCCGCTCGCGCGCTGTCGTGCTGACGGCTGGGACGTTCCTGGACGGCAAGATTCATGTGGGCTTGAACAACTACACCGGTGGCCGCGCGGGAGATCCGGCGGCGGTGTCGTTATCGGCGCGTCTTAAAGAGCTCAAGCTCCCGCAGGGCCGACTGAAGACGGGTACGCCGCCGCGTATCGATGGTCGCACGATCGATTTTTCGAAGCTCGAAGAGCAACCGGGCGATCTCGATCCGGTGCCGGTGTTCTCGTTCCTTGGCCGCGTTGAACAGCATCCGCGCCAGGTGCCGTGTTGGGTGACGCATACCAACGAGCGCACGCATGACATCATCCGTGGCGGGCTCGACCGGTCGCCAATGTACACGGGCGTCATCGAAGGGGTGGGGCCGCGCTATTGCCCGTCGATCGAGGACAAGATTCATCGTTTCGCGTCGAAAGAATCGCACCAGATTTTCCTTGAACCGGAAGGTCTGACGACCAACGAGTTTTATCCGAACGGGATTTCCACCAGCCTGCCGTTTGACGTGCAACTGGACCTGGTACGTTCGATGGTTGGCCTTGAGCACGCGCACATCCTGCGTCCGGGTTACGCGATCGAGTACGATTATTTTGATCCGCGCGGGCTGAAGGCGTCGCTGGAGACGAAGGTTATCAACGGGCTGTTCTTCGCCGGTCAGATCAATGGAACGACCGGGTATGAAGAGGCTGCCGCGCAGGGTCTGCTGGCTGGTATCAACGCGGGGCTGCATGTGCAGGGCAGGGACGCGTGGTGCCCGCGCCGCGATCAGGCTTATCTCGGCGTGCTGGTCGACGATCTGGTAACGCGCGGTGTGTCGGAGCCGTACCGGATGTTCACGAGCCGCGCCGAATATCGTCTGAGCCTGCGCGAAGACAATGCGGATATGCGTCTGACGGAGCTCGGTCGTGAGTTGGGCGTCGTCGACGACGCTCGCTGGGACGCATTCAGCCGCAAACGCGAGGCTGTTTCACGTGAAACAGAGCGCCTGCGCACGACCTGGGTGAATCCCAAGACGCTGTCCGCGGGCGAAGCCACTGCCTTGCTCGGCAAGCCGATCGACCACGAGTACAGCCTTGCTGATCTGCTGCGCCGTCCAGGCGTGACGTACGACGGCGTGTGTGGCTTGCGCGAAGGTGTTTGCGCACCGGCCGAGATCCTTGCCGATGACGACGTCTTGCTGGCTCAGATCAAGGAGCAGATCGAGATCGGCATCAAATATCAGGGTTATATCGAGCGTCAGGCTGGAGAAATCGAGCGCAACGAGTCGCACGAAAACACGCGTCTGCCCGACGGGTTGGACTATGCCGAAGTGCGTGGCTTGTCATTCGAAGCGCGCCAGAAGTTGACGCAGTTCCGTCCGGAGACGATCGGCCAGGCATCGCGCATCTCAGGTATCACGCCAGCGGCGATCTCGTTGCTGATGGTTCACCTGAAGCGCGGCCTCGGACGTCGCTCGACCAAGCCAGCCGGAGCCGCCGATAGCGGCACCGACTCCACGCCGGTGACGCAATGACGGCACGGCAGAAGGGGTTTGGCGGCGCGGACAGCAGGGAAGCATTGGCCGCATTGCTTGACGAGGGCGTCAAGGAGCTGGGCCTTGACCTGAGCGACGCTCAGCTCGGCAAGCTGCTCGACTACGTTGCCTTGCTTGCCAAGTGGAACGCCGTGTACAACCTCACGGCCATCCGTGATCCGCGGCAGATGCTGATCCAGCACATTCTGGACTCGCTTTCGATCGTGCCGCACCTTTCCGGGCTCGGCCCATCTTCTGCACTAGATGTCGGCTCCGGCGGCGGTCTGCCAGGTATCGTGCTGGCCATCGTCTTGCCTGACTGGACCGTCACGCTCAATGACATCGTCCATAAAAAGACTGCATTCCAGGCGCAGGCTAAAGCGGAGCTCGGGCTCGCCAACCTGTCGGTGGTGACCGGCCGCGTCGAAACGCTGAAGCCTGGCGTGGAAGTACCGGCAAAGTTTGATGTAATCGTCTCGCGTGCATTCGCAGAGCTCGCGGATTTCGTTACACTGGCCCGTCATCTGGTAGCGGAGCAGGGTGCGATCTGGGCCATGAAGGGTGTTCGACCCGACGGCGAGATCGAACGGCTGCCCGCGGGCTCCCACGCAAAGCAGATCATCCGGCTCAAGGTGCCGTCGCTCGATGCCGAGCGCCACCTCGTCGAGGTGAAGCAGGATCCCGCTGGTTAGCCCCGCGAACCGGGCATAAGCGCATTCCAATTTATCCAGGCAGCAAAAAGGGACACACCAACGATGGCAAAAATCTTCTGCGTTGCGAACCAGAAGGGTGGCGTCGGCAAGACGACGACAGCAGTCAATCTCGCCGCGAGCCTCGCATCGCAGGGACAGCGTGTTCTGCTCATCGATCTGGATCCGCAGGGCAACGCCACGATGGGTAGCGGTGTCGACAAGGCTGCCTGCACCAATACCATTTACGAGGTGCTGGTGGATGGAGTGTCGGTTGCAGATGCACGGGTGCGGCCTGAAGCGGTTTCGTACGATGTCGTGCCGGCTAACCGCGAACTGGCAGGTGCGGAAGTCGAACTGGTGAGTGTGCAAAATCGCGAGCGTCAATTAAAGGACGCGTTGGCGCCGGTGCAGGACGAGTACGACTTCGTGCTGATCGACTGTCCGCCGGCCTTGTCGTTGCTGACGCTTAACGGCCTTTGTGCGGCGCACGGCGTGGTGATCCCGATGCAGTGCGAGTACTTCGCGCTCGAAGGGCTCTCGGACCTCGTCAATACGATCAAGCAGGTTCACGCAAACCTGAATCGCGACCTGAAGGTGATCGGCCTGCTGCGCGTGATGTTCGATCCGCGCATCACGCTGCAACAACAGGTTTCCGACCAGTTGAAAGCGCATTTCGGCGACAAGGTATTTGACGTCGTCATTCCGCGCAACGTGCGTCTGGCCGAGGCGCCCAGCTACGGGTTGCCGGGTGTGGTGTTCGACCGGGCCTCACGTGGCGCACAGGCGTACGTGCAATTCGGCGCGGAAATGATTGAACGGGTGCGCGCGATCTGACGCGTGACCATGCATCCCAAGCTGATCGAGGAAGCACGATGAACGCAGTAGCAAGAAAGAAGGGATTGGGTCGCGGGCTGGAAGCGCTGCTCGGCGGCAGTGCGGATATCACCGAGGCGGTGAAGATCGAGGGCGCGCCTAACGTGTTGCCGCTCGGCAAGCTGCAGGCCGGCAAGTATCAGCCGCGTACGCGCATGGACGAAGGCGCGCTGCAGGAACTCGCGGCCAGCATCCGCGCGCAGGGCGTGATGCAACCGATCCTCGTGCGCCCGGTGTCAGCGGACAAATACGAAATCATCGCCGGCGAACGGCGCTTCCGCGCCGCACGGCTGGCTGGTCTGGACGAAGTGCCGGTACTGGTGCGCGATGTACCCGATCAGGCCGCCGCCGCGATGGCGCTGATCGAGAATATCCAGCGTGAAGACCTGAATCCGCTGGAAGAGGCGCAGGGCATCCAGCGTCTGCTCGACGAATTCAACTTTACGCACGAGCAGGCGGCTGAGTCGGTGGGGCGCTCGCGCAGCGCGGTGTCGAATCTGCTGCGTCTGTTGAACCTGGCCGCGCCGGTGCAGACAATGCTGCTTGCCGGCGATCTCGATATGGGCCACGCCCGCGCGTTGCTGGCAGTGGACGCCGCTACGCAGATCACGCTGGCCAACCAGGTGGTCAACAAGCGCATGTCGGTGCGTGAGACCGAGAAGCTGGTGACCACCACGACGAAAGCGGCGCCGGCGGTAAAGGCAAAGGCGAACAACGACGGTGGCCGCGATACGCGCCGCCTCGAAGAAGAGTTGTCGGATCTGCTGGCTTCGACGGTCAAGATCAAGCTCGGCCGCCGGGGACGCGGCCAGGTGCTGGTGGAGTTCGGTGACCTCGACGCACTCGAAGGTATTCTTGCCCGCCTGCGCGGCAACGCGACCGCGTGAGCGATCAATAGCTTTGACCTCGGCCGAACGCCCGACCAAAACCGCCAGTAGCAATCCGCTGCACAAGCTGATCGCCCTCGCGACGAAAGAGCCGGTTCTATCGGTTCTGGTCGTCGCGTTGGTCGCGCTGCAGTGTCTGCACCCGCGCCCGTGGCTTTCGCTGCCGGGGCTCGTCGACTGGCAGACCGTCCTGACGCTGGCGGGGCTTCTGATCCTGACCAAGGCCATCGAATTATCAGGATTCCTGATTTGGATGGCGCACCGCGTGGTCCATTACATCCATTCGGAGCGCGGTCTGGCGTTTTTGCTGATCGGACTCGCGGCTGCGCTCTCGACGCTGTTGACCAATGACGTGGCTTTGTTTGTGGTTGTGCCGCTCACCTTGTCACTGCATGAGCTCACGCCGCTGCCGCTCAAGCGCCTTGTGATTTTTATCGCGTTGTCGGTGAACGCAGGTTCTATCCTGACGCCGCTCGGCAATCCGCAGAACCTGTTTCTCTGGCAGACCAGTGGGGCCTCCTTCGGCGGCTTCGTTGCGGCCTTGGCTCCATTGTGTGCCGCGTTGATGGCGATGCTTTACGTGCTGGCGGCGTTCAGCTTTCGCGGCAAGGCGCTGGATCTGTCGAAAGACGCCGGTGCCTACGACGTCGACCGGCGCCTGCTCGGGGTCGCGGCCGTGCTGTTCGTCGCATTCGTGTTGTTGGCCGACACGCATCATGCGGGCATCGGATTGGCGGGCATCATGGCCGGCTTCCTGCTCTGGCGCCGCGAGATCGTCCTCAAGATCGACTGGCTGCTGCTGCTGATCTTCGTGTTCATGTTCATCGTGCTGCGTAGTGTGGCCGCGCTACCGTGGGTACACCAGTTCGTCGGCCAACTAGGTCTCGCGACGACGCTGCGCGCTTTTGCCGCAGGGGCGATTCTGTCGCAAGGCATCAGCAACGTTCCAGCAGCCATCATGCTCGCCGAGTTCACCAAGGACTGGCGTGCGCTCGCATACGGCGTCAGCGTAGGCGGCTTCGGTTTCGCGATCGGCTCGCTGGCGAATCTGATTGCAGTGCGTCTGTCGAAACAGCGCGGTATGTGGCTGCCGTTTCATCTCTATGCCATACCCTTCTGGCTCGCTGCCGGAGCAGTAGGTGGCTGGCTTCTGTTGCATATTTGATACGGACGCCATGACGTCCACATGGTAGCCAAAGCACCGCCAATCAGCGCAATTCAAGCCGCATTTTTCGTGGCCCCCCGACAGCCTTACAGTTGGAGTCGTCCTACCTCCGAAGCGCCATTTCCCGCATCATGGCGGGCCGTTTCACGCGCTTTATTGAAAGGCCTAAAGTCTTGAATTGCCTGCAACTATCGCTTACAATCGCCCGGATTTAATTGCACGACAACCCCGTAATCTTCACGTAAGCTGACGGGCGGCACGAGACTTCCGGAATACTGCGATGGCGCTTAAAACGTCGAATCAAGCGCCCCAAAATCGGCGCGACGAAGGCCGCGCAGAACGCACGTTTTCCGCCACGTCCGGCCAGCACGTTACGCATGACGACGCGTGGGATGCCGAGCAGCAAGATAACAATATCGTTCCGCTCACGCGGGCTGAAGCAGAGAAGCTGTTCGGTCCGAATGTGAGTCGTCCATCGCGCGTCACGCCGTTCAAGGTCGTGGCGGCGCAAATGGTTTTGTCCCTGGGTGCTACGCTGGTGTGGTGGCTGTTCTACAAGCCGCCGGGCGCTGCTGCGCTGTCCGCGTTCCTGGGGGGAGCGATCTGCTGGGTGCCGGGCGCGATGTTCGCGGCACGCCTTAGAACACTGAGCGGCGCCGAAACAGTCATGAGCTGGATGATCGGCGAAGCGCTCAAGATGGGGACAACGATCGCGATGTTTGTAGCCATCGCTTTCTGGTATCACGACGTACGCTGGGTGCCGCTGCTCGTGACTTACCTCATTGCATTGAAGACATACTGGATCGCGCTTGCCTGGCGGTGAGCGGTGAAGTAACGCAAAAAATACTGGCTGGCGCGCGGCGCTGGCAAAAAGGCGCGCGGGTATGACATGACCTGCGCCGGCGTGTTCCCGCAATAGAGTGTTGCGGCGGGAACAGCCCGAACTGATTTTCGACAATTTGGGTGGCATTAACGATATGGCAGCTAGCGAAGGAACGCGCGCGATGGATCCGTCCGAGTACATCGCGCACCACTTGCAGAACTTCTCCACCGCGCACCAGACGTCGATTTTCGATATTCACGTCTGGAATCTGGACACCCTGTTCTGGTCGATCGTTTGCGGTCTGGCCACGATCTTCATCCTGCATCTCGCTGCACGTAAAGCGACCGCCGGCGTGCCGGGTCGTTTCCAGTGCGCTATCGAGATGCTGGTCGAGATGGTCGAAGATCAGTCCAAGTCGATGATCCACGGCAGCCGCACCTTCATTGCGCCGCTCGCACTGTTCGTGTTCGTCTGGGTTGCCCTGATGAACTCGCTCGACTTCATCCCCGTCGACCTGCCGGGCCGCGTGATCGGCTGGCTTGGTCTTTCGCAAGTCATCCCGCACCACCGCATCGTGCCGACGGCCGACCTGAACGGCACCATCGGCATCGCGCTCGGCGTGTTCGTGCTGATGATTTACTACAACTTCAAGATCAAGGGCGCCGGCGGCTTCGTTCATGAACTGCTGTCCGCTCCGTTCGGCGCGCATCCGCTGCTGTGGATCCCGAACCTGGCACTGAACATCATCGAGTTCGTCGCAAAGACGGTTTCCCTCGGCATGCGGCTGTTCGGCAACATGTACGCGGGCGAACTGCTGTTCCTGCTGATTGCTCTCTTGGGCAGCATCTGGAGCTTCGGCGCGGACACGACGGTGCTTGGCTTCATCGGCCACGTGATCGCCGGCAGCGTGTGGGCAATCTTCCACATTCTGATCGTGCTGCTGCAGGCGTTCATTTTCATGATGCTGACGCTGGTGTACCTCGGCCAGGCACACGATACGCACTAACCTGCGCTGTCGAACAACGAATTGCCTTAGCTTTTTAGTTTTTTAAATCCTAGTTCCAACCAGTTCCAAAAAGACTTTTCACAAAGGAGTGATCATGCAAGCTTTCATCGCCAACATCCAGGGTCTGACCGCCATCGGTATCGGCATCATCATCGGCCTGGGTGCAATCGGCGCCTGTATCGGTATCGGCCTGATGGGCGGCAAGTACATTGAGGCATGCGCTCGTCAGCCGGAACTGATGAACCCGCTGCAAACCAAGATGTTCCTGCTGGCTGGTCTGATCGACGCGGCGTTCCTGATTGGCGTTGGTGTGGCAATGCTGTTTGCGTTCGCGAACCCGCTGCTGTCGAAGCTGGCAGGCTGAGGTTCCTCGGAAGTTTGCGCCTGAGCTATAACTGGTGAAGGCGCAGGGCGGAACGGGCACTTGGCGCTGATCGAATACAGAATCGATGAGCGCCTTGCCGTTTCACTTTCCGAACTAGCAACGTTTAAGGAAACACCGTGAATCTCAACGCAACCCTGTTTGCGCAAATGGTCGTGTTCCTGATCCTCGCGTGGTTCACGATGAAGTTCGTGTGGCCGCCGTTGATCAACGCCCTCGACGAGCGCGCGAAGAAGATCGCCGAAGGTCTGTCTGCTGCTGAGAAGGGCAAGGCAGAACTGGAAGCCGCGCACAAGCGCGTCGACCAGGAACTGGCGCAGGCACGCAACGACGGCCAGCAACGTATTGCTGACGCCGAAAAGCGCGCAGTGACGCTGGCTGACGAAATCAAGGCCCAGGCACAAGCTGAAGCCGCTCGTATCCTCGCGCAAGCGAAGGCGGACGCGGAGCAACAGGTCGTCAAGGCGCGCGAAGCGCTGCGCGGCGAAGTCGCTGCTCTCGCGGTCAAGGGCGCTGAACAGATCCTGAAGCGCGAAGTCGACCAGGCAGCGCATGCTGACCTGCTGAATCAACTGAAAGCCGAGCTCTGATCATGGCCGAACTTGCAACCATCGCCCGTCCGTACGCAGAAGCGTTGTTTGGCGTGGCCGAAGCTGGTGACGTCGCCGCCTGGTCCACGTTCGTGCAGGAGCTGGCACAGGTTGCGCATCTGCCCGAAGTGCTGTCGATCGCCACGAGCCCGAAAGTAAGCCGCGCCCAGGTCAGCGATCTGCTGCTGGCCGCGGTCAAGTCGCCGCTCAAGGACAACGCGCAAGCGAAGAATCTGGTGCAAATGCTGGTGGACAACCACCGTCTGCCGTTGCTGCCGGAAATCGCCACGCAGTTCGAAGAGTTGAAGAACGCGCGCGAAGGAGCGGCTGATGCGTTGATCGTCAGCGCATTCCCGCTCGAAGGCGCGCAGCTGGATGAACTCGTCGCCAGTCTCGAACGCAAGTTCAAGCGCAAGCTGAAGCCGGTGGTCGAGGTCGACTCGTCGCTGATCGGCGGTGTGCGCGTGACAGTCGGCGATGAAGTGCTCGATACCTCGGTCCGCGCGCGGCTTGCCAGCATGCAAACGGCTCTGACGGCCTGAAGCGCCTAAGGCGCTGAAGCGGCTGGCACGCAACAGAATTGACTATCAGGAGCGAATAATGCAACTCAATCCCTCTGAGATCAGCGAGCTGATCAAGAGCCGGATCCAGGGCCTTGATGCGAGCGCAGACGTTCGCAACCAGGGCACCGTGATCTCCGTGACCGACGGTATCGTGCGTATTCACGGCCTGTCGGAAGTGATGCAGGGCGAAATGCTCGAATTCCCGGGCAACACCTACGGTCTCGCGCTGAACCTCGAGCGCGACTCGGTCGGCGCCGTGATTCTGGGTGAATACGAACACATTTCGGAAGGCGACATCGTCAAGACGACGGGCCGCATTCTCGAAGTGCCGGTGGGTCCGGAACTGCTCGGCCGCGTGGTCGATGCACTCGGCAACCCGATCGACGGCAAAGGCCCGATCAACGCGAAGAAGACCGACGCAATCGAAAAGATTGCCCCAGGCGTGATCTGGCGTAAGTCGGTGTCGGAGCCGGTCCAGACCGGCCTGAAGTCGATCGACGCCATGGTGCCGGTTGGCCGTGGCCAGCGCGAGCTGATCATTGGCGACCGCCAGTGCGGCAAGACGGCTGTGGCAGTCGACGCGATCATCAACCAGAAGGGCAAGAACCTCTTCTGTATCTACGTCGCGATCGGCCAGAAGGCTTCGTCGATCATGAACGTGGTCCGCAAGCTCGAAGAAACCGGCGCGCTGGAATACACCATCGTGGTCGCTGCTTCGGCTTCGGAATCGGCTGCGATGCAATACCTCGCACCGTACGCCGGCTGCTCGATGGGCGAATACTTCCGCGACCGCGGTCAGGACGCGCTGATCGTTTATGACGACTTGACCAAGCAAGCCTGGGCATACCGTCAGATCTCGCTGCTGCTGCGCCGTCCGCCGGGCCGCGAAGCTTACCCGGGTGACGTGTTCTATCTGCACTCGCGTCTGCTCGAACGTGCGGCTCGCGTCTCGGAAGAGTACGTCGAGAAGTTCACGAACGGTGAAGTGAAGGGCAAGAGCGGTTCGCTGACTGCACTGCCGGTCATTGAAACGCAGGCAGGCGACGTGACCGCCTTCGTTCCGACGAACGTGATCTCGATTACCGACGGCCAGATCTTCCTGGAAACCGACCTCTTCAACGCAGGTATCCGCCCGGCAATTAACGCCGGCGTGTCGGTGTCGCGTGTGGGCGGTGCGGCTCAGACGAAGGTCGTGAAGAAGCTGTCGGGCGGTATCCGTACCGACCTGGCGCAGTATCGTGAGCTGGCTGCGTTCGCGCAGTTCGCGTCGGACCTCGACGAAGCCACCCGCAAGCAGCTGGAACGCGGCCGCCGCGTGACGGAACTGCTCAAGCAGCCGCAGTATCAGCCGCTGCAGGTGTGGGAACTGGCAATCGCGCTGTTCGCTGCTAACAACGGTTACCTCGACGATCTGGAAGTCGCGCAAGTGCTGCCGTTCGAAAAGGGCCTGCGTGATTACCTGAAGTCGAAGCACGCTGACCTGATCAAGCGCATCGAAGACACCAAGGAACTCTCGAAGGACGACGAAGGCCTGCTGCATACGGCCGTCAAAGACTTCAAGAAGTCCGGCGCTTATTGATCCGCGAGTGACCCGCAAGGCATAAACGGACCTTGAAGCGGCGCGGGCCGCATGTGAATGCCCCCGCGCTGCTTCGATCGCTTTGCATGGGACCCGGGTAACGCTAAAGCGCTGACTCGGGCCGAAGCTTTGCATGGGACCCGAGTAACCGCTAAAGCGGTAACTCGGGCCGACAAAGGAGCAAGCAATGGCTGGAATGAAGGAAATTCGCGGCAAGATCAAGAGCGTGCAAAACACGCGCAAGATCACGAAAGCGATGGAGATGGTGGCCGCATCGAAGATGCGCCGCGCTCAGGAGCGCATGCGCGCTGCTCGCCCGTACGCCGACAAGGTCCGCGACATCGCTGCGCACATGAGCCGTTCGAACCCCGAGTATCGTCACCCGTTCATGGTGTCGAACGACGGCGCGAAGACGGCCGGCATGATCCTCGTCACGACCGACAAGGGTTTGTGTGGCGGTATGAACACGAACGTGCTGCGCGCCGCACTGCAGAAGTTCAAGGAACTGGAAGGCCAGGGCAAGACGATCGAAGCAACGGCGATCGGCGGCAAGGGCCTCGGTTTTCTGAACCGCCTGCGTGCGAAGGTCGCGTCGAACGTGGTGGCGCTGGGCGACACGCCGCACCTCGAGAAGCTGATCGGCGCGGTGAAGGTGCAGCTCGACATGTACTCGGAAGGCAAGATCTCGGCGGTGTACCTGGCGTACACGCGCTTCGTCAATACGATGAAGCAGGAAGCCGTGATCGAGCAACTGCTGCCGCTGTCGGCAGACCAGTTCGAGCGCAAGGAAGACGAGGGCACGACGCCGAACACGTCGTGGGACTACATCTACGAGCCGGACGCACAGGCGGTGGTGGACGAGTTGCTCGTGCGTTATGTGGAAGCGCTGGTCTATCAGGCCGTCGCGGAAAACATGGCGTCGGAGCAGTCGGCACGGATGGTCGCAATGAAGGCCGCTTCGGACAACGCGAAGACGGTCATCAACGAACTGCAGCTCGTGTACAACAAGAGCCGTCAGGCAGCGATCACGAAAGAACTGTCGGAAATCGTCGGCGGCGCTGCGGCGGTCTGACCATCACGGTCAGGCGCGCCTCAGGGCGAGCGCTACAAACTGCGCCTTTGCGCGAGTGAAGAATTGAGTATCTAAAGGAAAAGCGATGAGTACTACTGCTTTGGTAGAAGGCAAGATCGTACAGTGCATCGGCGCGGTGATCGACGTGGAATTCCCGCGTGACCACATGCCGAAGATTTACGACGCGCTCATTCTCGACGGTTCGGAACTGACTCTCGAAGTCCAGCAGCAGCTGGGTGACGGCGTCGTTCGTACCATCTGTCTGGGTGCATCCGACGGCCTGCGCCGCGGTACGACGGTGAAGAACACGGGCAAGCCGATCAGCGTGCCGGTCGGCAAGCCGACCCTCGGCCGGATCATGGACGTGCTGGGCCGTCCGATCGACGAAGCCGGTCCGATCAACTCGGACGTGACGCGCGGTATTCACCAGAAGGCTCCGGCGTTCGAAGAACTGTCGCCGTCCACGGAACTGCTCGAAACAGGCATCAAGGTTATCGACCTGATCTGCCCGTTCGCCAAGGGCGGTAAGGTGGGTCTGTTCGGTGGCGCCGGTGTGGGCAAGACCGTGAACATGATGGAACTGATCAACAACATCGCCAAGGAACACGGTGGTTACTCCGTGTTCGCCGGTGTTGGCGAGCGTACCCGCGAAGGGAACGACTTCTATCATGAAATGAAGGACTCGAACGTTCTCGACAAGGTCGCGCTGGTGTACGGCCAGATGAACGAGCCGCCGGGCAACCGTCTGCGCGTCGCGCTGACGGGTCTGACGATGGCTGAGCATTTCCGTGACGAAGGTCTGGACGTGCTGTTCTTCGTCGACAACATCTACCGTTTCACGCTGGCCGGTACCGAAGTGTCGGCACTGCTCGGCCGTATGCCGTCGGCAGTGGGCTATCAGCCGACGCTGGCTGAAGAAATGGGCAAGCTGCAAGAACGTATTACGTCGACCAAGACTGGCTCGATCACGTCGGTGCAGGCCGTGTACGTCCCTGCGGATGACTTGACCGACCCGTCGCCGGCTACGACCTTCGGCCACCTTGACGCAACCGTCGTGTTGTCGCGTGACATCGCTTCGCTGGGTATCTACCCGGCAGTCGACCCGCTCGATTCGACCTCGCGTCAGATCGACCCGAACGTGATCGGCGAAGAGCACTACTCGATCACGCGCGGCGTGCAGCAAACGCTGCAGCGCTACAAGGAACTGCGCGACATTATCGCGATTCTGGGCATGGACGAACTGGCGCCGGAAGACAAGCTCGCCGTGGCGCGCGCTCGTAAGATCCAGCGTTTCCTGTCGCAGCCGTTCCACGTCGCTGAAGTGTTCACGGGCTCGCCGGGCAAGTACGTGCCGCTGAAGGAAACGATCCGCGGCTTCAAGATGATCGTGGGCGGTGAGTGCGATCATCTGCCGGAGCAGGCGTTCTACATGGTCGGCACGATCGACGAAGCCTTCGAAAAGGCCAAGAAGATCCAGTAACGGTCGGGTGTAACGAAGCGGGCGCCGGTTTGCCCGCAAGCACTACCTTCAGGGTAGCTTTTGCGAAACCGGCGCCTCGTAATACGCTCAACCCGCCTTGCATGGGACGAGAGCGAGCGCCAAGGCGCTACCCTCGTCGAGCTTTGCATGGGACCGAAGTAAGCGCTAAGGCGCTAACTTTGGTCGGCACAGGAGTCGATATGGCAACCATTAAAGTAGACGTCGTCAGCGCGGAAGAGGAAATCTTCTCGGGCCAGGCGAAATTCGTGGCGCTGCCTGGCGAAGCGGGCGAACTCGGCATTCTGCCGGGCCACACG
Source organism: Paraburkholderia sp. GAS82 (assembly GCF_050436285.1). Lineage (NCBI taxonomy): Bacteria > Pseudomonadati > Pseudomonadota > Betaproteobacteria > Burkholderiales > Burkholderiaceae > Paraburkholderia > Paraburkholderia sp. GAS82. The sequence continues at coordinate 78,815 of NZ_JBNDLX010000003.1, read as the reverse complement.
CCGCTTATCACGCGGATTCGTCCGGGTGCGGTGCGCATCGAAGCTGAAAACGGCGAAGAAGAGTTTGTGTTCGTCGCCGGCGGCATTCTTGAGATTCAACCGGGTGCTGTGACGGTTCTGGCCGACACCGCTATCCGCGGCAAGGATCTTGACGAAGCCAAGGCCGAAGACGCGCGCAAGCGTGCAGAAGAAGCGCTGCAAAACACGGGCTCGAACCTCGAATACGCGACCGCTCAGGCGGAGCTCGCGTATGCGACGGCGCAGCTCGCTGCGATCCAGCGTCTGCGCAAGTTGCGCGGTCAGAATTAAGCGAGTCGCAAGCGCATTAAGGAAAGCAGCCGAGAGGCTGCTTTTTTTTCGACTGCGATTGACGTTTACGGCAAGGGAAGCGAGCTCAGGCTCGTGACTCGACGAGCTTGCCTGCGGGTAACACTTGATGCCGCGCGGACATACCCCGGTGGCACAATCGGCAGCAACCATTCGCAGAAATCGCAGAAACACCGCCAGGCCGTCGGAAGATTTCCCGACCCTCTCGGGCCCGCGTGCAGCGGCAATCCTGATGGGGGTGCATAACAGAGCGAGCATCCGTTCACGGAGACAACGCCATGGCAACGCAAGCGTCAGGTCGAGCCGCACTCATCAAGCCAATGAACGGGCTCTCCTACGTCCGTGGTTCGACCGATATCCCGCTGAGCGACGCGACGGTCGGACGATTCCTGCGCGACACGGCGCGCCGCTTCGGCGGCCGACCTGCCGTGGTGTTCCGCGAGCAGGGCATCCGCTGGACGTGGGCGGTTTTCGCGCAAGAGGTCGACGTGCTCGCGGCCGGTTTGCTCGCATTGGGCATCGGCAAAGGCGACCGTGTCGGCATCTGGTCGCCGAACCGGGTCGAGTGGTTACTCACGCAATTCGCGACGGCGCGCATCGGGGCCGTACTGGTCAATATCAATCCCGCATACCGGCTGGCCGAACTCGAGTACGCGCTAAACAAGGTCGGATGCAAGGCCATCATCGCCGCAGAACGTTTCAAGTCGTCGATGTATCTGCAGATGCTGCAGGAACTGGCGCCCGAACTTGCCACGCACGCTCCCGGCAATCTGCGTGCGGTGCGTTTGCCGGAGTTGCGTGTCGTGATCCGCATGTGCGACCAGGGGACGCCGGGCATGCTGAGTTTCTCCGACGTGATCGAGCAGGGCCGCGCCACGCTCGACTCCGTAAAACTGGATGCGATCGATGCCACGTTGTCCGCGGACGATCCAATCAACATCCAGTTCACCAGCGGCACGACCGGCAACCCGAAGGGCGCTACGCTCACGCACCGCAACGTCGTCAACAACGCACGCTATATTGCAATGGCGATGGAGCTCTCGGAAGAGGACGGCCTTTGCATTCCCGTGCCGCTCTATCACTGCTTCGGCATGGTGCTGGCGGTGCTGGCCTGCGTGTCGGTCGGCGCGAACATGGTCTTTCCCGGCGAAGCCTTCGATCCGGCTGCGACACTCGCAGCCGTCGCCGAAGAAAGATGCACGGCGTTGCATGGCGTTCCCACCATGTTCATCGCAGAACTGGATCATCCAGAGTTCGCGCGTTTTGATCTTACGCGTTTGCGTACCGGCATCATGGCCGGCTCGCCATGCCCGATCGAGACCATGAAGAAGGTCGTGTCGAAGATGCATCTGGCCGAAATCACGATCGCCTACGGCATGACGGAAACCAGCCCGGTTTCTTTCCAGAGTTCGACGATTGATCCGCTGGACAAGCGGACCTCGACGGTGGGGCGTATCCAGCCGCATCTCGAAGTCAAGATCATCGACGCGCTGGGTAACGTCGTTCCGGTCGGCGAAACCGGCGAGCTATGTACAAAGGGCTACTCGGTGATGCAGGGCTACTGGGGCGAGGAGGCGAAGACGCACGAAAGCATCGTCGACGGCTGGATGCACACCGGCGATCTGGCGACGCTCGACGCCGACGGTTACTGCAATATCGTCGGCCGCCTCAAGGACATGCTGATTCGCGGCGGCGAGAACATCTACCCACGCGAGATCGAAGAGTTTCTGTTCCGCCATCCGAAGATCCAGAGCGTTCAGGTGTTTGGCGTCCCGGACGCGAAGTACGGGGAAGAAGTGTGCGCGTGGATCGTGCTGCGCGCCGGAGAACAGGCGAGCGCCGAGGAAGTGCAGGAGTTTTGCCGTGGCCAGATAGCCCACTACAAGGTGCCGAAATACATCCGCTTCGTCGATGAGCTGCCGATGACGGTCACCGGCAAGATACAGAAATTCGTGATGCGCGAACGGATGATCGAGGAGTTGAAGATCCGGGAAGACAAGACCGCCTGAAACGACAACGGCGGCGCCACGCGTTGTCGTGGGGCCGCCGTGTTTGAGGGGGGGAGGCGCAACCGTTCGCGAAACCTGACTAGCAGCAGCCCGGGCAGAGCTCACCAGAGCAGCGCGCAAACGTTTGGCTAAACAAAAAAAAAGCGGGCCTGGAGCCCGCTAAAAACCACACGCTACGGGGTTAGCGCGAGGAGACCATTGGAGGAACCGACTGGGTGGACGCTCTACGCGTCGACCACGGCCCCAGCAGGGATGCCCCTTTCCAGGGCTTCGGCGTGACGCCGACCGGCAAGTGCATCGTATCCGCTCACACCACGCACCCAGCCACATCCGTGTTGAAACCGTTGAAAAGCATTGTGGGCGAATAAGTCCGGTATGACGGTAACAAAGTGTTTCAGGTTGTAACGCCCGCCAGATAAGGCTTCGCGGGTCTTATTGCCATTGAAAGCTGTTTAAAACGTAATTTCTACCGATGCCTTTGACCATCATTACTCGGGTTCAATTGATGCTTCCGCGGCGCTCCGTGCAGCGCAACTGATTCAGACTTCACCGCATGAAACCACCGCCGGGGTCGCGCCACGCCCGCCGGATAGCGGCCAGATGGCCGATGCGGCGCCATTAACCTTGGCACCTGCGTGATGAAAGCACCTGTAACGCCGCGGCGCGCGCTCAAATCCGGCCGGCTCATTGCGCGGGTCGGACCGCGCAGCCGAGGGTGTCAATCGCGCAATTCCCTATCGACTTACGTGCAGATACGCGGTTACAGGATTGTGTCGATGCGCGCCGCTTATTGGACCGCGCTACTTCAACCACTTATCGGAGATTGCCTGGTATTCGCCGCTAGCTTGCGCCAGATGCAACCATTGGTCGACATATTGCTGGAACACCACGTCGCCGCGCGGCAGCAACCAGGCCTTTTCTCCGTACTGGAACGGCTTGTCAGGGTGAACCGAGCACAGGCCAGGGTTGAGTTTCTGTTGCAGCAACGTTTCCGACGCGTCAGTCACCATCACATCCGCCTTGCCGGCGAGGATCTGTTTGAAGATCGTCACGTTGTCTGGATACACGGTAAGGTTCGCGTGCGGGAAAAACTGCCTCGCGAAGCGCTCGTTTGTACCACCGGGGTTGACGATGACGCGGGTCGTGGGCTGATCGATCTCGGCGACGGTCTGATATTTGTTCACGTCATCGCAGCGCACGATCGGCGTCTTGCCGTCGACCATATACGGCCGGGTGAAAAACGCGCGCTTTTGCCGTTCGAGCGATGGCGAGACGCCGCCGACAGCGATATCGCACTCCGCTACAAAGTCGTTCATCAGGTTGGACCACGACGTTTTGATGTACTCCGCCTTCACACCCAGCGATTTCGCGAGCGATTCGGTCATGTCGATGTCGATTCCTTCGAACTGCCCGTCGCCCTTGTAGAAGGAGTACGGCCGGTAGTCGCCGGTCGTGCAGGCGCGCAGCGTACCGCGCGCGAGAATCTCGTCGAGGCGCGAGGGTGCTGTGGACGTACTGTTGCCGCCAACCGTCGCGGCCGAGCCCGCCGCGCTCTGCGCGTTCGCCGTCCCGGTTGCACCAGCGAGCAACGCCAAAGCCAGAATCCATGCTGCCTTTCTCATCGGATCTCCTCGAATCCCGTCATTGCCACATAAGGCCGCTGATCATAGCCTGCCAGTCCGCCCTTGAACATTAGCCGGACGGCCGGTCGCGGGACAACGCCATAGCGGACCGTTATTGCCCCGATCAACGAAGATGCGGGATCGGTCCCGCTGCGTCCGGTAAAATGCCCCTTTGCCTTCAGTCGTACGCAACGTGGCCCATAACCTTCTCAACGACACCTTCCTGCGCGCGCTGCTGCGTCAGCCGACCGACTACACGCCGATCTGGCTGATGCGTCAGGCCGGCCGGTACCTGCCGGAATACAACGCGACGCGCGCTCGTGCAGGTAGTTTTCTTGGCCTCGCGAAGAGCCCGGCGTACGCGACTGAAGTGACGCTGCAGCCACTCGAGCGCTATCCGCTCGACGCGGCCATCCTGTTCTCCGACATTCTCACGGTGCCCGACGCCATGGGCCTGGGGCTGGAGTTCGTGGCCGGCGAAGGTCCCAGCTTTGCGCATCCGGTGCGCACTGAGGCCGACGTCGCGCGCCTCACCGTGCCGGATATCGGCGCCACGCTGCGCTACGTGACCGACGCGGTGAGCGAAATCCGCAAGGCGCTGACGGATGCGCAAGGCCGTCAGCGCGTGCCGCTGATCGGCTTTTCCGGCAGCCCGTGGACGCTCGCCTGCTACATGGTGGAAGGCAGCGGCTCGGCCGACTTCCGCACAGTGAAATCCATGCTGTACGCCCGTCCAGATCTGATGCACCGGATTCTGGAGGTGAACGCCAGGTCCGTGGCCGCTTACCTGAACGCGCAGATCGAAGCCGGCGCGCAAGCGGTGATGATTTTCGACACCTGGGGCGGAGCATTGGCCGACGGCATCTACCAACGTTTCTCACTGCACTACATCGCGCAGGTTGTAAGCCAGCTCAAACGCGATCACGACGGCGAGAAAGTCCCGGTCATCACCTTCACGAAGGGCGGCGGCTTGTGGCTCGACGAGATTGCAGGCACCGGCGTCGACGCGGTTGGCCTCGACTGGACGGTGAATCTCGCCCGCGCCCGCGAGCGGGTCGGCGGTCGGGTGGCCCTGCAAGGCAATATCGATCCGTCGGTGCTGTTCGCGCCGCCCTCGGCGATTCGTATCGAAGCGCGTGCGGTACTCGACAGCTTCGGCAATCATCCCGGTCACGTCTTCAACCTTGGTCATGGCATTTCGCAGTTCACGCCGCCGGAAAACGTCGCCGAACTGGTCGATGAAGTCCATCGCCACAGCCGCGCGATTCGCGCTGCCGGAGCAGCGGGAGCCGCGCCAAACACGTGACAGATTTGTTGCGGTGCGGCGACGTGGGCTCTCGGACTAAGGGAAAAATAGTGTCAACTGGGCCGTCAGGCGGCGCTTCCGCAGTTGTCAAGACTTGACTTATACACATTCATCACGCTGCGGCGCGGTAGAGGGTTTAGTCGCGGCAATCTGCTTGCAAGTTGCGTGCGCATCCGATCAGGGCCTTGACTGGCAAGGGTTTCGTCGGATCAGGGAGGAGTGTGCGGTACCCCACACAACGTAGCAACGGCGCGGTTTTCGGGCCTTCCAGAGCGAGTTCTCAACAAAGTTATCCACAGGACATCCGGGCCAACACCAATTGTTCAGTAGATTCCAAAACTTAGCGCCGGAAGTGATGTTTTACTTTAACTTCTCCCGGTTGACTGACTCGTCGTCGGGCATCGGTCCGATGACCGAAGTGCCTGCGCCGACCCAATTGCGATCCTGAATCCTACGTGAGCCCCGTTTTTGTCCGCGTCGCGCTCGATCATCCGTTGCCGACCTTGTTCGACTATCGCTGCGACGCCGCCGAGCCGCCGCTGCCGGGCACGCTCGTCAGCGTGCCGTTCGGCAGGCGCCAGGTGGTCGGGCTAGTCTGTGAAGTGACCACTCACAGTGATGTGCCGGCCGACAAACTGCGCGCCGTGGACAGCTTATGCGATGCCTGTCCGCCCTTGTCCGCCGAATGGCTGGCGCTTGCCGCCTTTGCCGCGGACTACTACCAGCGGGGCCTTGGCGAAGTCGCATTGCCGGCTTTGCCGCAGGCGTTGCGCGATCCGTCGCGCTGGGCGCGCCTGCTCGCGCCCCAGGAGCTGTACCGTTTGTTGCCGGCCGGCCGGGCAGCGCTGCCCGACGCGTTACCCGCGCGGGCGACTGCATTACGAAAACTGGCGCAGGCGCTCATCGACGCCGAGGCCGGTGCGCTACTTGTCGCCGACGCCCGCGCCGTCCATCCTAAAGCCGTCGCGACCCTCGAGGCGTGGCGTGCCGAAGGCTGGCTAGAGCGGGAAGTGACCGAAGCGGCGGCACTGGCTTTGCTCGCGCCGTCGCCGGGCAGCGCGGCGCAGCGGGCCGCACCGCCGCTGCCCACCCTGACCGATGAACAAGCCGCAGCCGTCGAAGCAATTCGTGACGCCAACGGCTTCGCGCCGTTCCTGTTGCACGGCGTGACCGGCAGCGGCAAGACTGAGGTGTATCTGCGCGCGCTTGCCGCGATTCTGGCGGCGCGGCCCGACGCCCAGGCGCTCGTTCTCGTGCCTGAAATCAATCTCACGCCGCAATTCGAAGCCGCGTTCCGCGCGCGCTTTGCGGCGCTCGAAGGCACCTCGATCGTCACGTTGCACAGCGGCCTCGCCGAGGGTGAACGGGCGCGCAACTGGTTCGCGGCACATAGCGGCCGTGCCCGGATCGTGCTCGGTACGCGGCTCGCCGTACTCGCCTCGCTGCCGAAGCTGGCGATCATCGTCGTCGACGAGGAGCATGATCCGGCCTACAAGCAGCAGGAAGGCTTGCGCTACTCGGCGCGCGATCTGGCCATCTGGCGTGCCAAGCAACTGGATTTGCCGGTGGTACTCGGCTCCGCGACGCCCTCGCTGGAAAGCTGGTGGCAGGCCGACCAGGGACGCTACACGCGACTCACGCTGGCGCGGCGGGCGGTCGCCGAGGCGGTGTTGCCCACCGTCAAGCTGATCGATCTCGAAGAAGAACGGCGACGTGGCCGGGCGTCAGTGGAAGGCCTGTCCGGGCCGCTGATCGCGGCGCTGAAGACCCGCCTGGAACGCGGCGAACAGAGCCTCGTATTTCTCAACCGCCGCGGCTACGCGCCACAACTGGCCTGCGACGCCTGCGGCTGGGTGGCGGGCTGTCCACGCTGTAGCGCCTACGTCGTGTTGCACAAGCCGGAGCGTGCGCTGCGTTGCCACCACTGCGGCTGGGAAGCACGCATTCCACGTTCGTGCCCTGACTGCGGCAACGTGGACATTGCGCCGCTCGGACGTGGCACGCAGCGCGTTGAAGAGACCCTGGCGAGCGCCGTGCCCGGGGCGCGCGTGCTGCGCATCGACGCTGACAGCACGCGCCGCAAAGGCAGCGCGCAGGCGCTGTTCTCGGACGTGCACGCGGGCGAGGTCGACATCCTGGTGGGCACGCAAATGATCGCCAAGGGGCACGACTTTCAACGCGTTTCGCTGGTGGGCGTGCTTAACGCCGATACGGCGCTGTTCTCGCACGACTTCCGCGCCGGCGAGCGCCTGTTCGCCCAGCTGATGCAGGTGAGCGGCCGCGCCGGTCGGGCAGGACTCCCTGGCGAGGTGCTGGTGCAGACGCGCTATCCCCGGCACGCGCTGTATCACGCGCTGGGGCGGCACGACTACGGCGGCTTCGCCAACTCGACGCTGGCCGAACGCCGCGACGCCCATTTGCCGCCGTTTGTCTATCAGGCACTGTTGCGCGCCGAAGGTCGCACGCTCGAAGCGGCGCTCGCTTTCCTCCAGCAAGCCGCCGTGGCGCTGGCGGAAATGCCGTCCGCCGAACGGGTGACGGTCTACGACGCCGTGCCGCTGACCATCGTCAAGGTCATGCACGTGCACCGCGCGCAACTGCTGATCGAGAGCGCTTCGCGCGGCGCGCTACAGGCCACGCTGCGCGCCTGGCAGCCGGTCTTGCGCAGCTTGAAGGGCGTGTTGCGCTGGAATCTCGAGGTCGACCCGCTCGATATCTGAGGCCGCCGTCGTCGGGCCTACCGGACCCGGCTGACGTGCAAATCCCTTTCAGTCATATTCATAGAGCGAAAGGTCGTTTCATTTCCGAAAGCCGCTCAACTATATTTCGCCAGAATCGGCGCAGTTTTAACAACAATCCCAACCTCTCCCGCGCCGACGCACCTCAACTCTCGGGGCTTTGCGATGAGCGATACCAATCACAGCCTGCCGGCGGGCGCAGCAGCAGCACCGGCCAGATCCGATTCCAACCGTGACACCGACGTCAAACATGGCGGCGGTCTGTTCGCGACCGAAGACTGGTGGGCCGTGTGGATCGGCCTGCTGGTGATCGTCGTCGCGTGGGGGTTCTTTGCCTCGGGTAGCAGCATCAAATGGCTCGCGGTTGCGCCGGTCAAATGGACGGATCCGGTCCTGGCGGCTCAAGACCTGCTCAAACACCTGCCGAACTATGCCGCGCTGTTCGTCGTGTTCGCGGTGCTGTTTGGCGTCAGCCTCGCGGCTTTAAAGCAACGGCTCGCGCATTTTCTGCCGTCGTTCCTGATCCTGTTCGTCGCCTCGATACTGATTTTCACGCTCGGCGCATGGGCCAGTGCTTCCCGGTACAACCTCGAACCACCGCTGGTTGCGCTCGTGCTCGGTCTGGTGGTCTCGAATGTGTTCGGGTTGCCCGAGTGGTTCTCGGCCGGGTTGCGCGTCGAGTTTTACATCAAGGTGGGCATCGTGCTGCTCGGCGCAACGCTACCGTTGACGTTGCTTGTGTGGGCCGGTCCGGTTGCGGTCGGACAGGCAAGCATTGTTTCGCTGGTGACGTTCTTCGTGATCTTCTTCGTCGCCAGGGCTTTCGGCCTCGACCGCCGCTTCGCGGCGGTGCTGGGCGTGGGCGGCGCGGTCTGCGGCGTTTCGGCGGCCATCGCGATTGCGGGCGCTGTGCGCGCCAAACGCGAACAGGCTTCGGTGGCGATCACGCTGGTGATCCTGTGGGCCATCGTCATGATCTTCGTGTTGCCGTTCGCCTCGCGCTCGCTCGGGCTTTCGACGGCGGTCGGCGGCGCGTGGATCGGCACCTCTGAATTCGCGGACGCGGCCGGCATCGCCGCCGCCCAGGCTTATGGCGACCTGGCCAGGCAAGCTGGCGGCGCTATCGCCGGCGCGCCCGAAGCCTCCGTGCAGGCGTTCACGCTGATGAAGGTGGTGGGGCGCGACATCTGGATCGGCATCTGGGCGTTCGTGCTGGCGTTCGTCGCCTCGACCCGTTGGGAGAGCCAGGAAAGTGGCGTCAAGTCGAAGGCAAACCCGGGCGAGATCTGGGCGCGCTTTCCGAAATTCGTGATTGGCTTTGTGATTGCGTCGGCGCTCGTGACGTGGATCGCGAGCCACTATTCGCTGGCGGACTACCGTAAGGTGGTGACACCGGAGTTCGTCGCGCCGATTACTGCGCTGCGCACCTGGGCCTTCATCTTCTGCTTCCTGAGCATCGGGCTGACCACGCGGTTGCGCCTGCTGACGGCCACCGGCATCAAGCCGTTCCTCGCGTTCACGGCCGGCGTCGTCGTCAATGTCGCCATCGGCTACGCGCTGTCCGCGCACGTGTTCGCATCGTATTGGAATAGTTTGGGGCAGGGCTCATGACGAGTCCCGCAGAGGAGCGGACCGAGACGGCGGCGCGCGCACTGCGTGCGCGTCGGCCGAGTTGCGCCGGTTGCCGATACCGCGCTGACGATCGACACACGCTTGAGCAGAGCATCCCGGGCCTCGTGGTATTCAGTTCGGGGTTTGGGGCGAGCGTAGCCACGAGCCGGCTCTGCCGTCTGCACGACCAGCTGGTCTCGCCGGACGACTCCTGCAACCAGTTCGCGCCAAACGCGTAAGGGGAAGGCTTATTTCCCGATCGCGCGGCGCGCGCTGTCGATCACTGCAAGCTCATCCTCTGCTTCGCGCGTGTCGGAGTACGTCGCGCCGCGGACGAACAGATATGCGCACGTTGCGCACATGCTCCAGATTGCTGCCAGTACCAGCCACTTTTCCATTTCGAACACCCCGTAACCCCGTTACGTGCGCTTGTGCGCATCATGTTCTGTATAACGGCCTGATTCTGCGTTTCGATAAGGGTCGCCAAAAAAGAATTTCGTAGGGGAAAGTACCGATCCGGCTCCGGGATCGCTCGCAGGTGCGCCAACTCCCGCAAACCCCGGTCGCACAAGGTTTTGACAATGGTGCAACCATGCCATCCGCGTGGTTGCACCTTTTTATTGGGAGGCGTACGATTCGGCCAACTTTTTAGTCTTTGGCCGGCGCGGCTTGGCTGGCATACGAAGGAAACATGGCTAGCACCACCCTTGGCGTCAAGGTCGACGACCTCCTGCGTACCCGGCTGAAAGATGCCGCCACCCGTCTCGAACGCACTCCGCACTGGCTGATCAAGCAGGCGATCTTCGCGTACCTCGAACGGATCGAGCACGGTCAATTGCCCGCTGAGCTGTCGGGCGCGCACGGCTCGGCCGATCTGGCCGATGGCGCGAGCGTCGAATCCGAAGAGGATGGGGCGTCGCACCCGTTCCTGGATTTTGCGCAGAACGTGCAACCGCAATCGGTGTTGCGCGCGGCGATTACAGCGGCCTACCGTCGTCCTGAGCCGGAATGCGTGCCGTTCCTGCTCGGTCAGGCGCGTCTGCCGGCAAACCTCGCCAATGATGTGCAGGCGATGGCGAGCAAGCTCGTCGAAACGCTGCGTGGCAAGAGCAAGGGCGGCGGCGTCGAAGGGCTGATTCACGAGTTTTCGCTGTCGAGCCAGGAAGGCGTGGCGTTGATGTGCCTCGCCGAAGCGCTGCTGCGGATTCCCGATCGCGCCACTCGCGACGCGCTGATTCGCGACAAGATCAGCAAGGGTGACTGGAAATCACACGTCGGCCAGGCGCCGTCGCTGTTCGTCAACGCCGCGACCTGGGGGCTGATGATCACCGGCAAGCTGGTGACGACCAATAGCGAAACGGGCCTGTCGTCGGCGCTCACGCGGCTGATCGGCAAGGGCGGTGAGCCGCTGATCCGCAAGGGCGTCGATATGGCGATGCGCCTGATGGGCGAGCAGTTCGTCACCGGTGAGAACATCTCCGAGGCGCTCGCCAACAGCCGCAAATTCGAAGCGCGCGGTTTCCGCTACTCGTACGACATGCTCGGCGAAGCGGCCACCACCGAAGCCGACGCGCAGCGCTACTACGCGTCGTACGAGCAGGCGATTCACGCCATCGGCAAGGCGGCCGGCGGACGCGGCATCTACGAAGGCCCAGGCATCTCGATCAAGCTGTCGGCGCTGCACCCGCGCTATGCGCGCTCGCAATACGAACGCACGATGAGCGAACTGCTGCCGCGCGTGCGCTCGCTCGCGATCCTCGCGCGTCGCTACGACATTGGCCTGAACATCGACGCGGAAGAAGCCGATCGCCTCGAAATCTCGCTGGATCTGCTCGAAGCGCTTTGCTTCGATCCGGAACTGGCGGGCTGGAATGGCATTGGCTTCGTGGTGCAGGCATATCAGAAGCGCTGTCCGTTCGTGATCGATTACATCATTGATCTGGCGCGCCGCAGCCGTCATCGCATCATGGTCCGGCTCGTGAAGGGCGCGTACTGGGATAGCGAAATCAAGCGTGCACAAGTGGACGGCCTCGAAGGCTATCCGGTGTACACGCGCAAGATCTATACGGACGTGTCGTATGTCGCCTGCGCGAAGAAGCTGCTCGGTGCGCCGGACGCGGTGTATCCGCAATTTGCCACGCACAACGCGCATACGCTCTCGGCGATCTATCACCTCGCGGGGCAGAACTACTATCCTGGCCAGTATGAGTTCCAGTGCTTGCACGGTATGGGCGAGCCGCTATACGAAGAAGTCACGGGTCGCGACAAGTTGAATCGTCCGTGCCGTGTGTATGCACCGGTCGGTACACACGAAACGCTGCTCGCGTATCTGGTGCGACGCCTGCTGGAAAACGGCGCGAATACGTCGTTCGTGAACCGCATCGCTGATGAAAACGTGGCGATCAAGGATCTGGTGGCCGATCCGGTCGAGGAAGCGTCGAAGGTCGTGCCGCTCGGCGCGCCGCACGCGAAGATCCCGCTGCCGCGCAACCTGTATGGTGCGGAACGCGTCAATTCGATGGGACTGGATCTGTCGAACGAACATCGTCTGGCGTCCTTATCTTCGGCGCTGCTGGCGAGCGCGCATCATCCGTGGCGCGCGACGCCGATGCTCGAAGACAACGAAATCGCCGTGGGTACCGCACGCGATGTACGCAATCCGGCTGACCATCGCGATCTCGTCGGCACGGTTGTCGAAGCCACGCCGGAACATGTGAGCGCGGCGCTGTCGAATGCGGTGGCCGCCGCGCCGATCTGGCAAGCGACGCCGGTCGAAGCGCGCGCCGATTGCCTCGCGCGTGCGGCCGATCTGCTCGAAGCGCAGATGCATACGTTGATGGGTCTCGTGGTGCGCGAAGCGGGCAAGTCGCTGCCGAACGCCGTCGCCGAGATTCGCGAAGCGATTGACTTCCTGCGCTACTACTCGGCGCAGATCCGCACCGAGTTCTCGAACGACACGCATCGTCCGCTCGGGCCGGTGGTCTGTATTAGCCCTTGGAACTTCCCGCTGGCGATTTTCATGGGTCAGGTTGCGGCCGCATTAGCTGCCGGCAACACGGTGCTGGCGAAACCGGCCGAACAGACGCCGCTGATCGCGGCGCAAGCGGTGCGCATCCTGCGCGAAGCGGGTGTGCCAGCAGGCGCGGTGCAACTGCTGCCAGGTGACGGCGAAACCGTCGGTGCGGCGCTGGTAGCCGATGCGCGCACGCGAGCGGTGATGTTTACCGGTTCGACCGAAGTGGCACGCCTGATCAACAGGACGCTTTCGAGCCGTCTGGATGCAGAAGGCAAGCCGATTCCGCTGATCGCGGAGACCGGTGGGCAGAACGCGATGATCGTCGATTCGTCGGCGCTCGCCGAGCAGGTAGTGGCGGACGTGCTGAACTCGGCGTTCGACTCGGCCGGTCAACGTTGTTCCGCGCTGCGCGTTCTTTGTCTGCAGGACGATGTGGCCGATCGCACGCTGGAAATGCTGACCGGCGCGATGCGCGAGCTCGCGGTGGGCAACCCGGATCGTTTGTCGATTGATGTCGGTCCGGTGATCGACGTCGATGCGAAGCGCGGTATCGACGCGCACGTTGCGGCGATGCGCGAGAAGGGCCGCAAGGTCGTGCAACTGCCGATGCCGGAAGGTGGCGCGCAAGGCACTTTCGTGCCGCCGACGCTGATTGAACTCGACAGCATCGACGAACTGAAGCGCGAAGTATTCGGGCCGGTGCTGCATGTGGTGCGTTACCGCCGCAACGCGCTTGACAAGCTGCTCGAACAGATCCGCGCGACCGGTTACGGCCTGACGCTCGGCATCCACACACGCATCGACGAAACGATCGCGCATGTGATCAGCCGCGCGCATGTCGGCAACATCTACGTGAACCGCAACGTGGTGGGCGCGGTGGTCGGCGTGCAACCGTTCGGCGGTGAAGGGCTGTCGGGCACGGGTCCGAAGGCAGGCGGCGCGCTTTATCTGCAGCGTCTGCTGGCGACGCGTCCGGCCGGTCTGCCGAAGACGCTGGCGCAGTCGCTGATCGCCGACGCCCCGCAGGCGACGGAAAACGGCGACAATCCGTCCTCGGCGCTGACGGCGCTGCGTGATTGGCTGATTAACGAGCGTCAGGCGTCGCTGGCAGCGCGTTGCGACGGTTACCTGTCGCAGGGCCTCGCGGGCGCCACAGCGGTGCTGCCTGGCCCGACCGGCGAGCGCAATACCTACACGCTCGGCGCACGCGGCACGGTGTTGTGCGTGGCGTCGACGGCGAGCGGTGCACGCGTGCAGTTTGCTGCGGCGCTTGCCACGGGCAACCGCGCGCTGTTCGACGGCGCTGCAGGCGAACAACTGGTGTCGGCGCTGCCTGCGGCACTCAAGCCGTATGCAAGCGTGAAGAAGAGCGCCGACACGCCCTTCGACGCCGTGCTGTTCGAAGGCGACAGCGATGAACTGCTTTCGCTGGTGAAGGAAGTGGCCAAGCGGGTGGGTCCGATCGTCTCAGTGCAGGGCGTGGCGGCTCGCGCGCTGGAAAGCGGCGAAGAGGACTACGCGCTCGAACGTCTGCTGACGGAGCGTTCGGTCAGCGTAAACACCGCAGCCGCAGGCGGCAATGCGAATTTGATGACGATCGGTTGAGCGAACCTTTAACGGTCGATTCAATTAAATGGAAGCGGTACGGCGACCCCGAAACCGCTCCACTCACACCTGGTACCAAGGAGAAGCTATGCAACACAAGATGAAACAGCTGGCAGGCGCCGCGCTCGTCGCAGCCATGTCGCTGGCGGGGACAGCAAACGCACAGCAGGTCGAAGACGTGAAGGTCGGTTTTGCCGGCCCGATGACGGGCGCACAGGCCCACTACGGCAAGGACTTCCAGAACGGCATCACGCTGGCTGTGGAAGAAGAAAACGCAAGCAAGCCGATGATCGGCGGCAAGCAGGTTCGCTTCGTTCTCGATTCGGCGGACGACCAGGCGGATCCACGCACCGGCACGACCGTTGCGCAGAAGCTGGTGGACGACAACATCAAGGGCATGCTCGGCCACTTCAACTCGGGCACGACGATCCCGGCTTCGCGCATCTACGCGAACGCGGGCATCCCCGAAATCGCCATGGCGACGGCGCCTGAGTACACGCAACAAGGCTTCAAGACGACTTTCCGCATGATGACGTCCGATACGCAGCAAGGTTCGGTTGCTGGGACGTTTGCGGTGAAGAATCTTGGCATGAAGAAGATTGCTATTGTCGACGACCGCACGGCTTATGGGCAGGGGTTGGCTGATCAGTTCGAGAAGGCGGCCAAGGCTTCAGGTGGGGCGATCGTTGATCGTGAGTTCACCAATGACAAGGCTGTTGACTTCAAGTCGATTCTGACCAAGTTGAAGTCGGTTAATCCGGATCTGATCTATTACGGTGGTGCGGATTCGCAAGCTGCGCCGATGGTCAAGCAGATGCGGGAGCTTGGTATCAAGGCTCCGCTCATGGGCGGTGAGATGGTTCATACGCCGACGTTCCTGTCGCTCGCTGGCGATGCGGCTAATGGGACTGTTGCTTCGCTGGCTGGGCTGCCGCTTGATCAGATGCCTGGTGGTGCTGACTATGTCAGCAAGTATAAGAAGCGTTTTAATGAGGATGTGCAGACGTACTCGCCGTATGCATACGATGGTGCTATGGCGATGTTCGCTGCTATGAAGAAGGCTAATTCGACCGATCCGGCTAAGTATTTGCCGTTCCTCGCCAAGACGGATATGCCGGCTGTTACTGCGGCTCATCTTGAGTATGACGGTAAGGGTGATCTTAAGAATGGTGGGATTACGCTTTACAAGGTTGTTGATGGGAAGTGGACGACTTTGCAGAGTGTTGGTGGGAAGTGAGCTTTTTGCCTCGCGGCGCTTGAGGATGGTTCGGTTTAGTTGATTTTTCAAGCGTTAATGGCTGGTTTGGTGTTTATGCCCTACGGGTCTCTCATGGCTCGTAGGGCTTTATTTTTTTGCCGAAAAGGCAAACGCCAGGCTCAAGCCCTATGGGTGGATATTAGGAAAGTATCCACTCGCTACGTCGGTCTTACCGCCACCCGTTTGGTGGAAAAATTCCAATGGTGGAATTTTTAAAATGCGCCTGCGCCGCCGGTGACGTCGGCTCACGTCTGCCACCTTTCTATGATTTGACTCAGTGAAAATCAACCTTGGAGGGCGCTACCTGCCTTATTCCATCGAAAATTTTATTCGAGAAACTTTTATAGCGCGAGGCTTGACACTCCTTGTCAAAAGCAATATTCCCGCGTTTGGACACATACAGCTCTCCTGGCCACACTGAAGACACAACGTAAGTGTACATTCCGCGCGTAAATTTCAAGTGTAAGCGATGAATGCTTCCCTCGGAAACGTCAGATATCGCAAATCTATCACCCGGTGGCATATTTTCGAGGGGATAATTGAAACTGCTTTCTTTATTTCCGTATTCATATCTAACGTAACCTTGGTTCGGGCTGATGTTATTTTTCGCGCAAACTGAAATTGTCTTCCCATTCTCCAGCGGGCAGCTGAAGTAAATGTCCTCGCCTTCACGACAAAGCGAATCTTCGCTTGGCAAAGATTGAACTTGTGCATTCGCCGCACTGACGCGTAGGCAGAGCGTGAAAGTAAGAAAAATAGATTTCCTCATAGATATCACTTCAATCCTTGCCAGCTGTGAATGGCGGAAAAATTATTCTGTCTATCGACGATGTCGGCCATGTTTTCTGCGTTAATAGGCTGGCCAAGACGGTGGGAAAAAAGCCCTGGATTTATCACCTTAGTGATATTGTCTACAACGTTGCTTGATGTGCCTTCATCCGCAATTTGATACATTTGGTTGTCTACCCAATAGGCAGCCGCTGACCTTGTCGCGTATTTGATCTGTCCGACCAATTGGAAATCATCTAGAAAATCTAAATTCGCCTCATTTGGCCATCCATGCGAATTCTGCCGATGCCACGCTGAAAATTTCCCATATTGCGCTCTCCCAGTAATCTGTATCAAACCTCTTCCGCGGTAGTTCCACCCATCTCCATTCTGAACGTTGCCGTTTCTGCCTCCGTAGGCGCGGTTCGCGATAGCTTCCTGATCGGCGGAGTGTGCGCTCGTGCGCCCATATTGTTCGGCTTCGTTAGGATGTTGCTGAAAATACGAGAATTTTTGTATCAATCTTGATGGCGGGTAGTTCAAACTCTCGCCATCATGGACCGCCAATGACGGACCCGCCTCCCGGCGGACCTGAGCAAAAAAATGCTCTCGCCTAAGGGATGTGTCCAGCTTGAACAATTCAATATTTGTATTCAGTTCGTCTATGACGACCTGCAACGTTGCAACGGTCGCTGTGGGGAAAATGTGTTGCACCATTTCCAGCGTGAATCGGAAGCCGTACCGCAAGAAATTCCCAATCAAAGCCACCGGATGTATGTGATTCACCACTGGGCTGGACGGAAAACCTTCCACCTTATCTTTCACTGAATCCCACCACTGAAGCTTTTTGATCCGCTCCAGCTCGCATTTCCAGTTCTCGGCCGCGTTACGCATGAGCGGCGTAAGCGCTTCCCAGCGGTTCATGCCACCGCCCCATTCGCTCTCGTATTTCAAGATGACATGGCACAGATCACTTGCCAGCCATCGCCGTCCAAGTGCCTGCCGTAACTTGACCGCCGTCACAATTACGCTGCCGTCCTTACCTCGTTCATCTTTTACTCCACGAGACGACGGCAAGCGACTTACAGTCTGCTCAAGCTTTGACAGGAGAGCACTGTTGCCTACCGCCTCAGTGGATGGCGCGAATGCTTTCTGTTCTTTCGGATTCGCCGAACCGGTGACCGAAAGATTTCGTTTGAAGGCGTCGGTGAGGTTGATCCCTGTTGCGTCCACAATTTCAAAGCCCGGCCATGCCCACGGACTCTCCCAATGTGTGCCTGGATGGGTTGCACTACTGCCCAGCTTCGCACCACAAACCCAACCCGATGCCGTTTGTCCCGAACCCGTGCCGAGTTCGAGGCGCCACCAGGTTACTCCCTTGTCATCGACAGCTACATTTCCATCACCGAGTGAATCAAGCTCCGTGCTTGGATATGCCACCAGATCTGCATTGACTGGTGAACCCACCTGGCTCAATTGCAGCGGGAACGATTTCCAGGCCGGGAGACCGTTCGGAGAATCGAGACGGCTCAACCCCGAACGAGCAATCCAGACGGGATTCTGGTATTGCTGCGCATGACCTGCACCATTAATCCACGGCTGGACGTGAACCCAGGGCCCAGTTTTCGGGCTGGTAGAGGTGAGGGTGAGCTTGGCAAGCTGCACCGCTGCGCCAAGGTAGAGGTCGGCGTCAGTCGGCTTTGCGACAAGCTTCGCACCCGCCTGGATAACAAGGATGGTTCGATCACTTACCGGCAGTTGCGTTGCCCGTGCGCGACTTTTTTCGATGAAACTCTTTAGTGTTTCGTCGGCAAACACTTCAAGATGCAGCAACTGCCGACTCGGGACGGGCGGCAAAGGCGTCGAGGTTTCGTAATCGATGTATTCCCCAAGCTGGCCCAACAATGTTCCCGCCTTCACTTGGATCGGCGTGGTCCCGGACGGCGTAATCACCGTGCCGACACCTATCGGCTCTTTCACGGCCTGCTGATCGTGCAGGTAGATCCACCCCCAGTCGTTTTCAGGTGTAACGGGTGCTGTACCAGTTGTGTCGTCGTCTGGATGGACCCATGGGACATTCAGGTCGTCCGACCCAAAAACGCCACCACTCGTGGGCGAAACCATATTGCCTGCGGTGATCTCCTTGATATGCCCCCACGGCCCACGCGTTTCACTGATTGTGATTTCGCTGCCTTCTGGCAGAAAGCCAACTCGCTCCCCCTTGATGTACCGGCTTTTGTTCTTTCCTACCGTCGGAGCCGTGTACACGAACGCACCGGATGCGCCACCGCCATTCTGCGTGTCTTTCGCCCCGATACGGAACGCGTCCACGCCTGGCCACCAGCCTGGCCGCACAAGCTTACTGTCCGACAGATAGGTGCTCCAGTCTGCCATGTGCAGATAGAGACTGAAGAATGTCAGCGTCTCGTCGGCGGGCTGCGCCGCGTTACTACCCGGTGCAGCCGGCATCGTCATCTGGTGGCGCACCAGCACAAAGCCGGTCGAATACATGGACCAGCGACGATCCTGCGAGAAAAGCAGATGCGGATACGCATCGTCGAGCTTGAACGCGACGATATCGCCGTCGGCAATCACGCGTACGCCTTTGGACTGCTCCAGACGTGAGGCCGAGGCCGGGCCGAAATGAACGCCGCCGTGTGGGAAACCATTGACACCGAGAGGGAAGAAGCCGTCACTCATCGCGCCCAGTGCGCTGTAAAACACCTGTGGATCGGCGGCCTCCTTACCGTCCCTTGCGGGAAAGGGATAGCGCCAGGTCAGCGGCGATGCGGACTGGGGTGCAGCCGCGGGCGCAGCCGGAGTGATAGCCGGATGGTTCTGCGGGGCCGGTGGATGGCTTTGGGGGAGGGTCATTTTTCGGATTCGATGAAGTTAGCCGGAAAACCGCGAGGCATGTGCCGTCAGGTCGGGCCGATGATTCGGAGCAGGGAGCGTCGGGGCTCCCCCATCTTCTCGGTGGCCTCGAAAGATACGACTGAGAGCGTCTCTACGCTGTCTGTGCCGGGTACGTCGAGGTGATACGCCTCTCGACCCGGTAGGGCTTGCAGTGCGTCTTGCAGATCTGTCATTGACCTAGCCTCCCTGCGGTTGTTTTGAGAGGCGCGACCTGATTCAGCAGGACTGCAAACGTTAGGAGGCCGCGATGCGGAGCCTATTTAGCTCCTGAAGATTTTTACCCCGCGTGCCATCCCACTTCAATGCAGAAAAGTCTGCAAATTGGTCGTTGATAGTCGAGGCGCAATTCGGCCGGCGAACAAACCTGGCCGCGCATACAGACGGTGTCCGCAAAAATATCCGCAATGCCAGCATTGCTGTCCTCTCGTCTGTTCGGATGCCGCGACTCTGGAGTCCATCGGACGGGCGTTGCCGGTTCGTCTCTCCACGCCTGGCCATTTGGATGACTCGTCGGTCGATCAAAACTCCTCAACAATTGCGATGGTGTATGAAATCGGTCACATCGACATTTAATACGATAAACGTCGTATAATTCGGGGGTGCTTTTGACGATACCAGTTAAATATCGCGAGGTTAAGCAGGCGGTCGTCGCCGCGCTTAGGTCCGGCAGGTTTCAGCATGAGTCGCGTCGTAACGTCGATGTCAAAAACCTTCTTGCTATGGGGGAGGTGACGCCGCAGTTAGTGGAACGCGTCATCGTCAAGAGTGATGACACTGAATACGTATCGTCGCCGCATCACAGGTTCGCGTCGATCGATGTGCATGTCATCGCGTCAGGTGGCTGGTACGTGAAGTTTTACTTCGTCGGCGATCCAGACACCATGTTTATAAGCGTTCACCAGTGAGCAGGACCATGAACACAAAACTGTATGAAGAAGGCGAGAAGAGCAAGGCGATCTGTCACAGCTGTCAGCAGCTCGTGAATTCGACCTTTGCGCGCCGCAATGTGCCGTTCAGTGACGGCAAGGGTGAGGTCAAGGACATCCTCGTCTCAGTTTGCGACGTGTGCGATGAAGTAGTCGCCATCCCCGCGCAGTCCACGCCGGCTATTCGCGAAACCCGTCAGAAGGAAGTGAAGGCCATCGAGGCGCAGTTGCCCGCTATTTATCTGGATATGCTTGATCTTGCTGCGTACACAATCGATAGCGCGAGCTCAACCGAGTTTCGCAAGGTTTTAATGATCTTGTATCTGCATCGGTTTGCCTCCGGCGAGTATCCTCGGGAGCGGTTGATGAGGGCGCATCGCTCAGCCGTGGCGCGCTTCAAGGAGCAGCGCGGAGCCGCGCGCAGACGTCTCTCCATGAAGGTCACGCCGCGCATCGCCGAAGACATCAAGACGCTGACTGAGGATACGGAGATGAATCAGACAGAAGTGATCAAATCCGTGATCTATCAGATTCAGATAGATGTGATCGAGGGGCGCAAGCCGGCTTTGATGAAGGAGCTCGGCGCGTTGGCTGTGATCTCGGCCTAGCGGCCGTCGTCGCGAGAGCGTCGAGCGGCCGCGCCGACAGAGTCATTCGTACGTCAGCTATTTCCCTTCACCCCTTAACTTGCGCCCCTGCTCCCGAATCTGCTCCAGAGTCGCGCCAGGCGTGCTCGCTTCCTGCGGGATGCGAATCTCGATTACCGCTGCGCGTTTCGCCGCGAGCGAACGCTCGAGCGCCGGCAGGAAATCCTCGGTACGTTCCACCGTCTCGCCATGTGCGCCGAAAGATCGCGCGAACGCCGCGAAATCCGGATTGGTGAGGCCGGTGCCATGCACGCGGTTCGGATAGTGCCGCTCCTGGTGCATGCGGATCGTGCCGAAGTGGCTGTTGTTCACGACGATGAACAGCACGTGCAGGTCGTATTGCATCGCCGTCGCCAGTTCCTGGGCCGACATCATGAAGCAGCCGTCGCCGGCCAGCGCTACCACCGTGCGCTGCGGATAGAGCGATTTCGCCGCAATCGCCGCCGGCACGCCGTAGCCCATCGCGCCGCTGGTCGGTGCGAGCTGCGAACGGAAATGCCGGTATGAGAAGTGTCGATGCAGCCACGTCGCGTAGTTGCCTGCGCCGTTGGTCACGATGGCGTCCTCGGGCAAGTGCGCGCGCAGCTGCTGAATCACCTCGCCCATTTGCACGTCGCCAGGAATCTGCCGCGGCACCCGCCACTCGAGGTAGGAGCGATGCGCCTCTTCCGCAGCTCCCGCCCATGCCGGTTTTGAAGAAGGAGGCGGCAGGGCCGCGAGAAGTGACGCGAGTTCAGGCATTCCGGAGACGATCGGCAAATCTGCCGAATACACGCGGCCCAATTCCTCCGCGCCCTGATGCACGTGAACCAAAGTCTGCCTGGTCTTCGGAATGTCCAGCAGCGTATAGCCACCGGTCGTGGCTTCACCCATTCGCGGGCCAAACACGAGCAGCAGATCCGCATCCGCGATGCGCTTGGCCAGCGCGGGATTGATGCCAAGTCCCACATCGCCTGCGTAGTTCGCATGCTCGTTATCGAGCGTGTCCTGAAAGCGGAACGCGAGACCGATCGGCAACTGCCAGTTCTCGACGAAGCGCTGCAGGTCCGCGCTCGCCTCAGATGTCCAGCCGCTACCGCCGGCGATGACCATCGGCCGCTGTGCGCCTTCGAGCAACTGCCTTAGCTCATCCATCTGCGCTGCAGACGGCGATGCCGCCACACGGTGATAAGCCGGCGCGCCTGGCACCACCGCACACGCGTCGCTCAAGACATCTTCCGGCAACGACAGCACGACAGGCCCTGGCCGTCCTGACGTCGCAGTATGGAACGCGTGACTCAGATACTCCGGAATGCGACGCGGATCATCGATCTGTGCGACCCACTTCGCCATCTGGCCGAACATGCGTCGATAGTCGATTTCCTGGAACGCCTCGCGATCGAGATGCTCGCGCGCGCATTGGCCGATCAGCAGGATCATCGGCGTCGAGTCCTGGAACGCGGTGTGCACGCCAATCGACGCATGCGTCGCGCCGGGTCCGCGCGTGACGATTGCCACGCCGGGACGACCGGTCAGTTTGCCGACCGCTTCGGCCATATTGGCGGCGGCCGCTTCGTGCCGGCAGACAACGGTCTGGATCCGTTCAGTCTCGTCGTGCAGCGAGTCGAGCACGGCGAGAAAGCTCTCGCCCGGCACACAGAAAACACGTTCGACACCGTGCGTCAGCAGGGCATCGACTACAAGGCGCGCACCGGTAGTGGTGGCGGAAGCGGGAACATTCGTCAGCGGCATTGCGGTGAAGCCTCCAGTCGGATCTCGTCGGTCGGCTGGTCGGCCACGTGGGGCCGACGGGCTTCGACAGCTTACGCCGACTCGGCGGCCGGTGTCACTGGAAAGGGCAATGTCGGGCCGCTAATCGGGCTATTGGCACAAGCTGCCAAGGCAACGCCGCGCAGCGTGGCAGCGGCGGCGCGTTGTAAGGGATGCGTTGGCTACGACTTGTATGAAGTCACCGAGCCGCTGCTGGTCGAGCGACCTAACGAAGCGACCCGGCCACAAATCAGCATTCGACAATATTCACCGCCAACCCGCCGCGTGAAGTTTCCTTGTACTTGGTCTTCATATCCGCGCCGGTTTCACGCATCGTCTTGATGACCGAGTCCAGCGAAACATAGTGGCTGCCATCGCCGCGCAATGCCATCCGTGCCGCGTTGACCGCCTTCACCGACGCCATTGCATTACGTTCGATACACGGAATCTGCACCATGCCGCCAACCGGATCGCAGGTCAGCCCGAGGTTATGTTCCATGCCGATTTCCGCGGCGTTCTCGACCTGCTCGGGCGTGCCGCCCATCACCGCCGCGAGTGCGCCGGCGGCCATCGAGCAGGCTACGCCCACTTCACCCTGGCAACCCACTTCGGCACCGGAAATCGACGCATTCAGCTTGTACAGAATGCCGATCGCTGCTGCGGTCATCAGAAAGTCGATCACGCCTTGCTGGTTCGAGCCGGACATGAACCGCGTGTAGTAATGCAGCACGGCGGGGATGATGCCGGCGGCACCGTTCGTCGGCGCAGTCACGACACGACCGCCGGCGGCATTTTCTTCATTGACGGCAATTGCGTACAGATTGATCCAGTCCACCATCGACAGCGGATCACGCAACGCCAGTTCAGGATTTCCCGACAGGGAGCGATACAACTGCGGCGCACGCCGCTTCACCTGGAACGGACCTGGGAGATTGCCATCCGCATCCGGATTGCCGATGCCGCAACCGCGCGCCACGCACGACTGCATCACGTCCCAGATCTTCATCAAGCCGGCGCGCGTTTCCTCTTCGGTATGCCAAACGCGCTCGTTCTCCCACATCAGTTGCGCGATGCTTTTGCCGGTCGCCTTGCACAGCGCTAGTAGCTCATTGCCGCTGCGGAATGAATGCGGCAATTGATCGACCGCGCTCAGCACCTTGGTATTCGGCGCCCCCGCAGTGACCACAAAGCCACCGCCGACGGACAGGTAAGTCGCCTCACGCAGCGTCTGACCTTGAGCATCGAACGCGTGCAGCTTCAATCCGTTCGGATGCTCGGCGAGCGCCTGCCGGTAGAAAGAAATGTGATCCTTCTGCACGAACGGCACCGGGTGTGTGCCAAGCAGCGGCAAAGAGCGCGAAGTGCGCACGGCTTCGAGACGCTGCGCGATCGTATCGGGATTGACGGTATCCGGCGCGTCGCCCATCAAGCCGAGCATCACGCCGCGATCGGTGCCGTGGCCCTTGCCGGTCGCGCCGAGCGAGCCGTACAGATCCACCTTCACTGAAGCCGTACCCGCAAGCAGTGCGTCGCGTTCGAGCCCCTGGACGAACATCAGCGCCGCGCGCATCGGCCCGACCGTATGCGAACTGGACGGACCAATGCCGATTTTGAAAAGGTCGAACACACTGACTGCCATTACTGCTCCTGCATATAAAAAACGGGGTTAACGTGCCGGCAACGGCAGGCACACGGCCAGCCACGCGGGCGGGGTCGGCGCGAGCCGCAGCGCGATCGGCGCATAGCGGCCATCGAGACGCGCCGCCAGGTGAAACAGTTCAGCCGCGTTCTTCGGATCCCAGTCACCCGAATAGCCGGGCAAGCCGGCTTCGCGACGCTTCGCATCGAACGGGACGTCCGAATGCACAAATTCGTCATGCGTTTTGGTGCCCAACGCGTAGGGCGTCAACCAGTTCAGCGCGGTGCCCAGCGTCGCGTCGTTGGTGGCCTTCTCCGGCAACCAGTTGCGGTTGTGACGGCGCGCGGCCAGCGCGGCGGTCACGAGCGGCTGCAGATCGTAAGTCACGTAGTGCAGCGCGTCGCGTTCCTTAAAGTCGATCGTCGAACCGTCCGGCTCGATGTTGTCGCCAATATGTTCGACAAACAGACGCTGCGCCGCGTTGATCATCTTGCGGTTATCGAGCGTGAAGGCGGCCATCGCTATCAGTTTGACCCGGTGGCTCTGCCAGTTATTGCGAAACGAGCCGGTTAGCGGGCGCGGTTGCGCGTCGATCTGCGCGATGTAACCGTTTCCAAGCTTCGTCAGAAACGCCATCGCTGCGTTGCGCGTTTTCACCGGCAACGCGCTTGCGGTCATGTCGTAGGCGAGGATCAAGCCTTCGAAACGGGTTTCGTCGATCGGGTTGAAGCTCGGCTGATACGTCGTGACCCAGGCGTACAGCAGACGGTCGACCAGTTTCAGATAGCGGTCGTCACTGGTGGCGCGCCAGGCGAGCGCCGCGTCACGCAGGAGGTCCAGATCTTTCTCGGCTTCGACGCTCTGATCGTAGATCCCTTCGTGCGGTAAGGTGCCTTCGGTATGCAAGGTCGCCACCGCGTGCGCCTGATCGTTCAGATGCGCTTCCACGTTGGCGACCAGTGCCTTGACGCCCGGATCGGCATTTGTGCGTTCGCTGGTTTGCAGCGCTGGCGCTGCACAGAAATTCATCGCTGCGCGGGCGTGCCGCACCGGCAGCATGACGGCGCCGCACACCAGCAGCAGCGTCGCGAGCGGCGTGCCCGCGGCCTGCCAGGACGGCATGCGCCGTGAATAGCTCGGGCTTTCCATCATTAGCACCTTTCGCACCATGCGACACTCCTTCGTTGGGCTGATTGGTGTGTGATGTTAGCCGTTCCCGGGCACGAACGACAGGACCGCGCGTCACCGTCAGGTGGCGCGCGGTTCAAGCCAGCGGATGCGACGCGGTTACTCGTAATCCGCGATGGGTACGCAGGAGCAGAACAGGTTGCGGTCGCCATACACGTTGTCTGCACGGCCAACCGGCGGCCAGTACTTCCTCGCAATCAGCGACGGCAGCGGATACGCAGCGGTTTCACGCGCATACGCATGCTTCCAGTCGTCCGCAATCACCACGGCCGCTGTATGCGGTGCGTGCTTGAGCGGATTGTCTTCACGGTCCGAGCGGCCATCTTCGACGGCGCGGATTTCCTCGCGGATCGCAATCATCGCTTCGATGAAACGGTCGAGTTCTTCCTTCGATTCCGATTCGGTCGGTTCGACCATCAGCGTGCCCGGCACCGGGAAGCTCATGGTCGGCGCGTGGAAGCCGTAGTCGGCGAGGCGCTTGGCGACGTCGTCAACGGTGATGCCGCTGGTTTCCTTGATCGGGCGCAGGTCGAGAATGCATTCGTGCGCGACCAGTCCGCCGGGGCCCGAGTACAGCACCGGATAATGCGGCGCCAGCTTGTTGGCGACGTAGTTGGCGTTGAGGATCGCGGTTTCGGTCGCAGCCGTGAGGTTTTTCGCGCCCATCATCGCGATGTACATCCACGAGATCGGCAGGATCGAAGCAGAGCCATACGGCGCGCCCGACACGGCGCCGATGCCTTGCGGCGCACGCTCGTAACCCGATGACGTCTGGTTCGGCAGGAACTTCGCGAGATGCGCGCCGACTGCCACCGGACCGACGCCCGGGCCGCCACCGCCGTGCGGAATACAGAACGTCTTGTGCAGGTTCAGGTGCGAAACGTCGCCGCCGAACTGGCCCGGCGCCGTGAGGCCGACCATTGCGTTCATGTTGGCGCCGTCCACATACACCTGACCGCCGTGTGCGTGCACGATCTCGCAGATTTCGCGCACGTTGGCTTCGAACACGCCGTGCGTCGACGGGTACGTGATCATGATCGCAGCCAGCTTGTCCGCGTGTTGCGCGGCTTTCGCCTTCAGGTCTTCAATATCGACGTTGCCTTGCGCATCGCAGGCGACTACCACGACCTGCATGCCGGCCATCTGCGCCGACGCCGGGTTCGTGCCGTGCGCCGACGCGGGAATCAGGCAGACGTTGCGATGACCTTCGCCGCGCGATGCGTGATAAGCGTGGATGATCAACAGACCCGCGTACTCACCTTGCGAGCCGGCGTTCGGCTGCAGTGAAACTGCTGCGTAACCGGTCGCCGCCACGAGCATCTGCTCGAGCTGATCGATCATTTCGCGGTAGCCGACAGTTTGCTCAGCCGGCGCGAACGGGTGAATCTGACCGAACTCAGGCCACGTGACCGGCAGCATTTCCGAGGTCGCGTTCAGCTTCATCGTGCAGGAGCCGAGCGGGATCATCGAGCGGTCGAGCGCCAGGTCCTTGTCGGAGAGGCTGCGCAGGTAGCGCAGCATTTCCGTTTCCGAATGATGACGGTTGAACACATGGTGCGTGAGATACGCGCTGGTGCGTTCGAGCGCGGCCGGCACGGAGCTTTCCGCGGGCAGTTCGGCGTCGAGCGCGTCGATTTGTGGCACTTCGCTCACGAACGCCGCTTGCGCGAACACGGCCAGCAGATCGGCGAGGTCGCTGCGCTTGGTGGTTTCGTCGAGCGAGATGCCGACGCGCGTGTCGCTCACGCGGCGCAGGTTGATGCGTTTGGCGACCGCCGCGTCGTGCAGCGCCTGGGTGCGGGCGCCGGTTTCGAACGTGAGCGTGTCGAAGAATGCTTCGTTGACGAGCGTATAGCCGAGCTTTTTCGCACCGGCCGCCAGCAGCGCGGCGACGCGGTTCACACGCTGGGCAATCGTCTTCAGACCTTGCGGGCCGTGATACACCGCGTACATGCTGGCCATGATCGCGAGCAACGCCTGCGCGGTACACACGTTCGAAGTCGCCTTTTCGCGGCGGATGTGCTGTTCGCGCGTTTGCAGCGCGAGACGCAGCGCGGGCTTGCCCTGTGCGTCGACAGTGACGCCAACGAGACGGCCCGGCATTTGCCGCTTGAATTCGTCGCGCACGGCGAGATATGCCGCGTGCGGACCGCCGAAGCCGACCGGCACGCCGAAACGCTGCGTGTTGCCGACAGCCACGTCCGCGCCCCATTCGCCCGGCGGCGTGAGCAGCGTGAGCGCGAGCAGATCGGCGGCAACCACCACATAGCCGCCTGCAGCATGGACAGCTTCAGCCAGGGCACGGTAGTCGCGCACATCGCCGTTCACGCCCGGGTATTGCAGCAGCACGCCGAAGGCGTTGGCGCTCGCGGCATCCGCAGCCGGGCCAACCTTCACTTCGATGCCCACCGGCGTAGCGCGCGTCTTCACCACTTCGATGGTTTGCGGCAGCACGTCGTCGGCGACGTAGAACACGTTCGACTTCGGCTTGCCCACGCGTTGCAGCAGCGTCATCGCTTCGGCGGCGGCGGTGGCCTCGTCGAGCAGCGATGCGTTGGAGATGGCGAGGCCGGTCAGGTCGATGATCATCTGCTGGAAGTTCAGCAGCGCTTCGAGACGGCCTTGCGAGATTTCCGGCTGATACGGCGTGTAAGCCGTGTACCACGCCGGATTTTCGAGTACGTTGCGCAAGATCACCGTCGGGGTGTGCGCGTTGTAATAGCCCTGCCCGATATACGAGCGGAACACCTGGTTCTTGTCGGCCAGCTCACGCAGCGCGGCGAGCGCTTCGGCCTCGCTCTTCGGTTGCGCGAAGGGGCCGAGCGGCAGCGTTTCGGTGCGGCGGATCGTCTTCGGAATCACGGCGTCGATCAGCGCGGCGCGCGAGGCGAAGCCGAGGGCTTCGAGCATCGCCTGGCTGTCGGCCGAATCCGGGCCGATATGCCGTTCAGCGAAGGCGTCATGCACTTCGAGCGCGGCGAGCGAGAGAGGAGTGCGGTTCATCAGACGATCCGGGTGTTCGAGCTTCATGGGGTGTTCCTGGCGGTGCGGCCATCCGCGTTCGTCGGACGCCGCACCTGACGGTTAAAGCGGGTTTGAAATAACTTACTCGCCGATCGACTTGCTGTATGCGTCGGCGTCGATCAGGCGGTCATGCGTCGCATCGGCTGCCGGCTTGATCTTGAACAGCCAGCTGTCATACGGCGTGCTGTTGACGGAGTCAGGCGTATCGGCGACAGCCGTGTTGGCTTCGATGATTTCGCCCGAGACCGGCGCGTAGATATCGGAGGCGGCTTTCACGGATTCGATGACCGCGACGGTGTCGCCGGCGCTAACGGTCTTGCCCAGTTCCTGGACCTCGAAGAAGACGATGTCGCCGAGCGCTTCTTGCGCGTGGTCGGTAATGCCGACCGTCAGCGTGCCGTCTGCTTCGGTGCGGACCCATTCGTGCGATTCGGTGTATTTCAGATCGGCCGGGATGCTCATCGGATGCTCCTGTGCGGTGTGTACGGTAAAAACTTAAAAAGGAGGAAGCGCGCGCAACGAAAGCTTAAGCAGCAAGAACTTTGCCGTTGCGCACGAACGGCAGTTTTACCACGCTTGCGGGAAGGGCTTTGTCACGGATTTGCACGTGGACGACATCGCCGGGCTTCACGTCCTTCGGCACGCGTGCGAAGGCGATGGATTCCTGCATGGTGGGCGAGAATGTACCGCTGGTGATTTCACCTTCGCCGTGCGGCGTGACGACCTTCTGATGGGCGCGCAGCACGCCGGCAGCCTTGCCGTTTTCCTTTTGCAGGATCAGTCCGACGAAAGCGCACTGGCAACCGTCCGCTTCGAGCTTCGCCTTGCCGACGAAGTCGCGCGGCGAATTCAGATCTACGGTCCAGGCGAGACCGGCGTCAAGCGGCGAGACATTGTCGTCCATGTCCTGGCCGTACAGGTTCATGCCGGCCTCGAGGCGCAGCGTATCGCGTGCGCCGAGACCGGCCGGGCGCACGCCCTGGCGCACCAATGCGTCCCAGAACTCGCAGACGGACGTGGAAGGCAGCACGATTTCGAAACCGTCTTCGCCGGTGTAGCCGGTGCGGGCAACCATCAACTCGCCGAACGGCGTGTTCTCGACGATGGCGGCGTTAAACGGCTTGAGGAGTTCGGTGGAGGTGCGGGTGGACGGCGCGACTTGCCAGACCTTTTCGCGGGCGTTCGGACCTTGCACGGCGACGATCGACAGATCGCGGCGCGGCGTGATGGTCAGGCCATAGCCGCCTTCGGCGTTGAGCTTGCCGAACCAGGCGATGTCCTTTTCTGCGGTGGCAGCATTGACCACCAGGCGGAAGTGGGTTTCGGAGAAGAAATAGACGATCAGATCGTCGATCACGCCGCCGTTCGGGTTCAGCAGGCAGGTGTAGAGCGCCTTGCCCGGCGCTTGCAGCTTGCCCACGTTGTTAGCGATTGCGTGTTCGAAAAACGCGCGGACGCGCTCACCGGCGAAATCGACCACACACATGTGCGACACGTCGAACATGCCGGCGTCGGTGCGCACCGCGTGGTGTTCGTCGATTTGCGAGCCGTAGTTGACGGGCATGTCCCAGCCGCCGAAATCGACCATGCGGGCCTTCAGCGCGCGATGGGTGGCGTTAAGCGGGGTGTGTTTGAGTTCGGTCATCAGGGCCTCAGGCAATCTCGACGGATAACAAAAAGGCCATGCGGCTTCATTCCTCGCGGCCAAAAGCCTGCGAGCGATGCCATGCATGACCCCTCTGTCCTCGATACCTGAGAGATTGCGCTGCCGTGCGGGTTTGCAAGTGACTGCAAGCCATCACGGTGAAACGCGCGCCCCTTCGGTGGGCAGCCTGCCTGGCTCGATGATGTTCGATGCCGGTGGCTACTGCCGCTCTCCAGAGTGCGAAAAACCGGTGCCTGATGAAGCTCGGACGATGCCGGAATCAGACGGGTTCTTCGACGCAGCCGGTCCTTTTGCCTGAGAGTTTGTGGGTGTGCCCCTTCGGCGGCGCGGCCCGCAAAAAACATGGCGGCCAACGCTCTCTCCCGACGCGTGCGGCGAATGTACGCGAGGCCCCGAGGCTTGTCAAATGAAGGCTCTGGAGAGCTATGCGGCGGTGCAGCGGGCGGCGCGAGCGCCAAAAAAAGCGCGGGGGAATGACCCCCGCGCCTGTGCTTTCACGGCGAATTGCTGAACAGATTGACTGAGCGGCTTACTCGCCGATTGCGTGTGCTGCGCCGTCGAGTTCCTGGTTCAGCACGCGCTGCTCTTCACCCGACAGGCCACCACCATGCTGGGCAGACATGTCACGCGCTTCCTGACGGATCACGTCGAGGCGGTGATGCAGCGCGCCACCTTGCGGGGGCGGGTAATAGCCTTGATTGACGTGATTGTCGATGCGGCGGCTCAGGTTGTCAGCGCGGCCGTAAACCTGATTCAGGCGCTGAACTGCGATTTCGTGCGGGTTAGGTCCCGGGGGCGGTGCCTGTTGCGGGACCACACAGGCGGCCAGCGAAGAAACCAGTGCCAGACTTGCCAGCGCACGGGTGAAACGTTGCATGCGTACTCTCCTTTTGTTGGTCGGAGTTAACGCTTGAGCGCTTACTCCGGTCCCATGCAGTTGCCTGCGGTCGTCGTGGTCTTGATCGACGGTTAGATCGATATCGTGAAGCAACGGCTAGCCGCAGCCACACGATGACCTGAATTCAGAAACATATTGTAACGGAGCGTCCCTTTCGGAACTGTTAGCAGCGGTTGTCAGCATGTAAGCTGCGACTTGCGCGGCGATCTCAGCGGATTCGCTCGAAGGGCAGGCGCCGGCCTTCCTCTTCGCTGCGCGCGGCCAGTTCGATGATCGTCATGACGTCGACGGCGTCCTGAGGGCTAACCGGGAAACGCTCGCCATCGAGGATGGCTGCCGCCAGCGAGCGATAGAAGCCGATATAGTCGCCGTCGCGGGTCGGCACGGCGCGTTCGGTTTCCTGATTGTTCGCGTCCAGTACGCGCAGCAGACCCGCCGGGTTGCCGCCAGCAAAACCGGCGTCGCCCGGGCGCAAACCTGCTCGCAACTGATCTTCCTGGGTGTCGAGTTCACGCTTGACATAGCTGCCGCGCGTGCCGTCGATTGCAAAGCGCGGCGGCGCGAGCGCGGTGAGGGTGGTTGCGTGCAGCACGACTTCGAGATCCGCGTAGCCCAGCTGCAGATGAACGTAGTCGGTGGCGCCCCCGCCATCGCGATGCGTTTTGACGGTGGCCGACACCGTGGCGGGCGTGCCGAAGAGCGCCAGCGCCTGGTCGATCAGATGCGGCCCGAGATCGAACAGCAGGCCGCCGCCGCGCGACGCTTCCTCGCGCCAGCGCGGCCGCACATCCGGACGGAAGCGGTCGAAATGCGACTCGTAGTGGGTGATACGGCCCAGCTCACCGCTGGCGAGCAGATCGCGAACGGTGAGGAAATCGCCGTCCCAGCGACGGTTGTGGAACGGCGCGAAGGTGAGGCCTCGCGCCAGCGCCAGGTTGGCGAGCGTGAGCGCCTCCGTGGCCGTCAGCGTGACCGGTTTGTCGACCACCACGTGCTTGCCGGCTTCGAGCGTGCGTTTGGCGAAGTCGAAGTGGGTGTCATTTGGCGTGGCAATCACCACGCATTGGATGTCGTCGAGCGCGAGCAGCGCATCGAGATCGGGCACGACTTTGGCGTGCGGATAGTCAGCCCGAGCGGGCTCGGGCTTGCTTGTCGCGATCGCAGCGACCGTGGCCCGGCCGCAGTGCTCGATCACCGGCGCGTGGAAGGTGGCGCCAGCAAAACCGTAACCCATCAATCCTGTTTTCAGCGGTGCAGACATGTGAGTTTCCTGCAAGAATGCGCGCCGCTTTGCCACCGCGGCGACGACGCGCGGCCTGTAATTGTGGCATGTCCGAGCCGTCACCGGCTTCGTGTTAGCATCCCTGCCCGCACCCTCAACCCGCAACGCCCCCCGCCCAAACACGATGTCCGCTGGCCTGAATCCCGCTCAAAACGAAGCGGTGCGCTACCTCGATGGTCCCTGTCTTGTGCTTGCCGGCGCAGGCAGTGGCAAGACGCGCGTGATTACGCAGAAAATTGCGCACCTGATCGAAGTCAAAGGCTTCGAGCCGCGCCATATCGCGGCCGTTACCTTCACGAACAAGGCGGCGGCGGAAATGCGCGAACGCGTCGGCAAGCTGCTCGAAGGCAAGACGCTGACCACGCCCGGTAAGGAAGGCCGCAAGGTGCCCGTCAATCAGTTGACGGTGTGTACCTTCCACTCGCTCGGCGTGCAGATTCTGCGCCAGGAGGCCGAACACGTGGGCCTGAAGCCGCAGTTCTCGATCATGGATTCGGACGACTGCTTCGGCATGATCCAGGAACAGGTCGGCTCGACGGATAAGGGTTTCATCCGCAAGATCCAGTCGATCATCTCGCTGTGGAAAAACGGCCTGATCATGCCGGAAGAGGCGGTGGCGATTGCTGCGAACGAGGACGAGCACCAGGCGGCGATTGTCTACCGCAACTACGTCGCCACGCTGCACGCTTACCAGGCGGTGGATTTCGACGATCTGATCCGCCTGCCCGCCGAGCTCTTCGCGAAGAACGAAGCGGTGCGCGACCGCTGGCAGAACAAGCTGCGCTATCTGCTGATCGACGAGTACCAGGACACCAATGCTTGCCAGTACGAGCTGCTGAAGCAGCTGGCCGGCCCGCGTGCTGCATTCACGGCGGTGGGCGACGACGATCAGGCCATCTACGGCTGGCGCGGTGCGACCCTGGAGAATCTGGCGCAGCTCGGCAAGGATTTTCCGAAACTGCATCTGGTGAAGCTGGAGCAGAACTACCGGTCGACAGTGCGGATTCTGACGGCCGCCAACAACGTGATCGCGAACAACCCGAAGCTGTTCGAGAAGAAGCTGTGGTCCGAACACGGCATGGGCGACACGATCACCGTGACGGGCTGCAATGACGAGGAACACGAAGCCGAGTCCGTGGTCTTCCGCCTGTCGGCGCACAAGTTCGAGCGGCGCGCGCAGTTCCGCGACTACGCGATCCTGTATCGCGGCAATTTCCAGGCGCGGATCTTCGAGCAGGTGCTGCGGCGCGAGCGGATTCCGTATGTACTGTCGGGCGGCCAGTCGTTCTTCGACAAGGCCGAGATCAAGGATATCTGCGCGTATCTGCGCCTGATCGCCAACGCGGACGACGATCCTGCTTTCATCCGCGCCATCACTACGCCGCGGCGCGGCGTGGGCAACACGACGCTCGAGGCGCTCGGGTCGTTCGCGGGTCAGGCGAAGGTGTCGCTGTTCGAGGCGGTGTATATGGGCGGGATCGAGGCGCGGCTGTCGGTGCGCCAGGTCGAGCCGCTGCGCACCTTCTGCGATTTCATGCAGCGCCTCACCGACCGCGCGGAAAAAGATCCGGCCACCGAGGTGCTCAACGACCTGATGGACGCGATCCACTACGAGGCCTACCTTTACGACGCGTTCGACGAGCGCCAGGCTCAGTCGAAATGGCAGAACGTGCTGGAGTTCGTGGAGTGGTTGAAGCGCAAGGGCACCAAGCCTGAGCCGGAAGCGGGCTCCGAGGCGACCGGCTACGACAACGCAGACGGTCTCGCAGATACCGGCAAGAACCTGCTGGGCCTGATCCAGACGGTGGCGCTGATGTCGATGCTCGAAGGTAAAGAGGAAGATCCGGACGCGGTGCGGCTTTCGACGGTGCATGCGTCGAAGGGGCTCGAGTATCCGCACGTGTTTCTGGTGGGCGTCGAGGAAGGCATCATGCCGCACCGCGGCGGCTCGGACGACGCGCCGATCGACGATGCGCGTATCGAGGAAGAGCGCCGGCTGATGTACGTGGCGATTACGCGGGCGCAGCGCAGTTTGCATCTGAACTGGTGCAAGAAGAGAAAGCGCGCGCGGGAGACGGTGGTGTGCGAGCCGTCGCGGTTTATTCCTGAGATGGGACTGGACGAGGCACCGCCGCCGACGGCGGAGGAAGCGCCGATGACGCCGAAGGACAGGTTGGCGAGTTTGAAGGCGTTGTTGCAGAAGCCTTGAGGGCGGTTTTGGCCTTTGTGACGTCCGGTGCTGTAGCGCTAGTCAGCGCCTGAACGTAAAAAATCCCTGCTCGTGTTGCCACGGTGCAGGGATTTTTCTTTTGGTTTTGCTTGTTTAACCGATGCCCAGGTTGCGCACCGGTTACCGCTTACTTCGCTGCACTGACCATGTAGTCGACGGCTGCCTTCACGTCGGCATCGGACGCGTTCGATCCACCTTTAGGCGGCATCGCACCCTTGCCGTGCAGGGCGTAGTTGTAAATCGTGTCCATCGGATCCTTGAGACGCGGTGCCCATGCCGCTTTGTCGCCGAACTTCGGGGCATTCAGCACGCCAGCGGCGTGACACGCCTGGCAAACCTGCGTGTAGAGCGCCTTGCCGGCCTGCGAGGCGTCCGCGCTTTGCGCTGCGTCTCCGCCAGGCGCGGCTGCCGGTGCGCTGGCGATCGAGGCAAGCGCGGCCGCTGCCTGGGACGCCGCTGCCGCGCCAGCGTCAGCCGGGGCGCCGGAAGCGGGTGCAGCCGCCGCGGCAGCGCCTGAGGCCGCTTGCGCTGCTGTCGGGGTCGCCGGTTGGGCAAAATTGCCGCCGGAATTGTTCGCCATATAGACGACGGCGCGGGCAATCTCGAAGTCGCTAAAGTCGTCCGGGCTGGTGCCGCCGCGCGGGGGCATGGCGCCCGTGCCGGTCAAGGCCGTGTGGACGAGCGTGTCGTAGCCTTGCGCGATGCGCGGCGCCCAGTCCGTGGTGTTGGTGAACTTCGGTGCGCCTGCCGCTCCGGTGGCGTGACAGGCCGAGCAGACCGCCTTGTAGACTTCCTCGCCGGTCTTGTAGACGCGCGGCGCGTTGGCGTCGCGAATGTCGACCTGGGCTAGCGGCGCGATGCGGGCGCTGACCTCGGCGTCGGAGAGACTGTCGGTACCGGCGCCGGTGCGCGTCCAGTTGTCCGCGTAGATCGCGAGCAGGACGATGATGACAACTGGAATAGCAAAACCGGCAATGATGGCGGCAATGAGCTGCCCGGGTGTCTTGATCGGGGCTTCGTGATTTGGTGCTTCGCTCATGCTTGTCTCGTCTCCCGTGGGTATTGTGAGCGGTACAGCGTGACGCCAACGACCTTATTCTTTATAGCCACTGGCGATTATAGACGGAAGGTTTCAGCGGCGGCGAGGGCTGGCGGGGGGTATTCAGCGGGCGTTTACCCCTATCGGCGGTTTGGGCTGGGGGATATGGGCTGGATCGCCCGTGGCGTGTGCCGGGCGGTCGGTGGACGGGTCGGCTGAAACCGGGTATCCTCTCGGTCTCGATTTGGTGCCGGTTTCACGGTTTTACGGCGCTTTTCGTGTCAATGCGCCCGTAGCTCAATGGATAGAGTACTGCCCTCCGAAGGCAGGGGTTGCTGGTTCGATCCCAGCCGGGCGCACCAATTTTGACAGGGGTTCTCGCGAATCTGCCTGTTTCTGCTTTCCTGAACTACACCTAAATTACACCCACTCGCCCGCGTATGGCGTGGAGTGTGCGTCATACGCGGTGCGTCTTTAGCCAGTCGCGCAGCGCGTCATTCATCCGCGTTTGCCAGCCGTCCCCGCTTGCTCGGAAGCGATCGATAATCCCAGCGTCGTACCGAACCGTTACCGCGACCTTGAAGCTGATCGACCTCTTCCCATCCCTGAGTCGGTCTAGGCAACCGTCACGCTGTGATGTAAAGCGGTCGTGATGCTCGACTTGCGCGCGCAAAACGCACCAGTGGGCCAACGACTCGGGCTCCATCTCTCCATGCTTCGACCATCACAAACGATACCGAGAAGGTAAAATTTCGTTGCACCTTGTCGGGTGCGCTTTCCTGTCGGCGCGGCGAGTCAGGTACACGGTTTGCTTTCTATCGGGGGATTTGCTGATTCCGCGGCGGCCCCTTGTTTGAACCTTCGCAGACGATTCAAAAATGACAACTCACACATCTCCAGCGTCGCGCCATTCGAACGTCGAAACGGGTGTACCGGGCCTCGATACCATTCTCGGCGGAGGTCTGGTCGGCGGCGCTTTGTACCTGAT
Organism: Paraburkholderia sp. GAS82; assembly: GCF_050436285.1. Lineage (NCBI taxonomy): Bacteria > Pseudomonadati > Pseudomonadota > Betaproteobacteria > Burkholderiales > Burkholderiaceae > Paraburkholderia > Paraburkholderia sp. GAS82. The sequence goes on along the minus strand of NZ_JBNDLX010000003.1, from coordinate 42,363 downwards.
AGAAGGCATGGCTGGCGCGGGCAAGACGATTCTGTCGAGCCAGATCGGCTTCCATCGTGTCCTCCAGGGCGAGAAGGTGCTGTATATGACCTTGATCGCTGAATCGCACGACAAACTCCTCGGGCATTTGAGCGCACTCAGCTTCTTTGACGAGAAAGCGGTCGCGGAGAAAATGTTTTTCGTCTCGGGCTATCACGCGCTTATGCAGGGCGGACTTGATGGCTTCCTCAAGCAGGTTGCCTTGAGCCTCCACCAGTACCGCCCGGGTCTGCTCATCGTCGATGGCTTTCGCAGCGCACGCGAGTTCAGTGAAACGGACCTCTCGCTGTCCAAATTCATCCATGAGTTGAACGCGCTGGTTGCTGCCATGAACTGTACAACGTTGCTGCTGGCTCCTTTGTCGGGTAACGAGCCGCATCCCGAACATACGCTCGTCGACGGCCTGATTGAGCTCAACCGTTACAGCGATGGCATGCGTCGCACGCGCGAAATTGAAGTCCACAAGATGCGTGCTCGCGATCACATGCTGGGCAAGCATTTCTTTCGTATAACGGACAGCGGCCATGTCATGTTTCCACGGCTGGAAGCACGATGTGCGGAGCAGCCTGGACCGGCCGACCTCAAGGCGCGCCTCGGATCGGGTATTCCACGTCTTGATGAGTTGCTCGGCGGAGGGTTTATAAAGGGCTCCACGACCACCCTGATGGGCGCATCGGGAATCGGCAAGACGCTGCTTGGGCTGCAGTTTCTATCGGCCGGTGCGCAACGCGGCGAAAAGTCCGTCTATCTTGGCTTTTACGAGTCGCCGCAACGGCTCATCGGCAAGGCTGAATCCGTTTCAATTCCGTTGCAGGCGGCGTGCGACGACGGGCGGCTGACCGTCCAGTGGCAACCGGCTATTGAACTGGCAATAGACGAACTGGCAGCCACCGCTCTCGCTACGGTGAAGCAGACCGGCGCGACGCGACTTGTGCTTGACGGTATCGACGGGTTTCGTGATTCAGCAATGCGCACTGGCCGGTTTGGTCTGTTCCTCAACGCATTGACTCATCAGTTACGCGCCGCAGGGGTGACAACGCTTCTCACAGAAGAAGTGCCGTTCAATTCCGATCCCTCCGTTATGCGCGGAATGCGTCTCTCGGCCATGACTGAAAATCTCATTTTGCTGCGCTATGCGGAAACCGACACGGGTCTGCATCGAATGATCTCCGTGGTCAAACAGCGCGAAAGCGCGCACGATTCTTCGCTTCGGGAGCTCGTCATTACCGAGAAGGGACTCGATGTTGTCGACGCTTTTCCGGGTGCGGCGGGTTTGCTCGGTGGCCGCGGGGCCGCCGCAGGGGTTGTTGGCCGGCTCGACAGTTGACGCGCCATGAAAACGATCATGGTCGTGGATGATGAGTTCGATCTTCTGACTATCTGGAGCCTGCTGCTCGAACAGGTCGGCTATGCCGTCATGACAGCGCCCGACGGTGCGGTCGCGCTTGAGCTGATCCGCAAGGCTAGGCCGGACCTCATCCTCAGTGACTGCATGATGCCAGTCATGTCCGGCCCAGAGCTATGCGCTGCCCTCTTCGCAGATCCGGACCTGCGGTCAATCCCGATAATCCTTTGCAGCGCAGCCGTTGACATACCGCGACAGCCCAATCCCGTGATCGCCTATTGCCGCAAGCCTCTCTCACTCGACATGCTGCTTCCGATCATCGAGAAAATGCTGCCTTGAGCCTGGGCCCCTGGCGAGGGCATGAATTGGTCGATTGATCGCTCGCGCCCCACCGCGTGCAGAGCGTCCCAAAGTAGGCACCTATGTTTGCGCGCCCCTCGCATATAGAAACTTGCGAGACACAAACAAGCGTTGTGGTGGCGAGCGCTCTTTGGGACCGTTTCTTGCGCAATGTGGCGGCAGCGAAAAACGAAAACTGACCAATCGGTGGCCACAGATGTACTCTATCTTGCTCGTGGATGATGAGCCGCAGCTTCTCACCGTCTGGTCCCTGATCCTTGTCAACGAAGGATACAGGGTGACTTGCGCGAGCAATGGCATCGAGGCGCTCGAATGCCTCAAACACGACGTGCCCGACCTCATTGTCACCGACTGGATAATGCCATTGATGGACGGGCTGACCCTAAGCCGCGCGATTCGGGCTCGACCCGATCTCGCACATATCCCGATTCTCGGACAGTCAGCCACGCCACCACCGGATTTTCTCCAGCCCGGCTGGGATCTCTGCTTAAAGAAGCCAGTGGCCGTGGCGCTCTTTCTTACAACCGTTAGCGACTTGTGCACGCGCCCTCTAACGGATCCCGACGGTGCAGACGAAAGCCTGTAAAAAAACGCCCGCCTCAAGGACGGGCAATTCCATATCAGCAGGCGATATGGAGAGGAGACAAGGCCACAATAGTCGCGGCATTCGCGGATTGCAACTCTCCAAAAAAGCGCCAGCTGCTGCGGAATGTGAAGCGCCGCAGCCTACCTATTTCGGCCCGTCAGCTCGTCGGAGCGGAGGAGAGGTTTTTGAGGGACCGCGGCCTTTGGCTCAAACAGGTCGGCTGGCGATTGGACGCCTAAGATGATCGGTGTTGCTGGAGCGGCGTAGCGCTCAAAGGCTAGTGACCGTATCGTTGGTCCGAAGGGGCCGGCCACCATCACTCAAAAATAGCTCTTCTTTTTTTGCAGTCCCCTCCTCGCCTGCGAGTTGCGCTTGACCCGCTGGCTTTGATGCATCAGGCAATTCATCTAAAGCGAATCGACTAAGGCGATCCAGGGGGAAATCACGAACGTGCCGCGACAGAGAGCTGATGCATTTTGACGCGCCCTCGATCGCCTCTATCCGATTTCTTTAGATCCAAGCCACGAAGTCGACAAGGTCCTGCTCATGGGTTGCGTGATTAGCATCCCCATTTGCCTGCAAGGCCCCTATGAAGGCCATCCGGGCAGCATCACTCTTCTGAATACCCAGATGAGCCTCAATCGCTCCTCTCTCCCACACCCAGATCCCGTGAGCGCGGAAGTGGGCAGATAGACGCGCCACCTCAGCGCTCATTGCTGCCGCCATTAGACCGAACGCTTTCTCTGGTCCGACGGCTGCGACTACGCCCGCCGCGCTTCTTCTGGCCGGCAAGCCGTCTGGATCGAGTTGAAAGTTTTGCGCTGGCTGATTTGCGGCGAACCAAGCGTGACATGCGGCAAAGTCCGCGTCAGTGTTAGTTATCAAACCGGAGCGAAGTCCTACCCTAAACACAAAATCTAGGTCGACGACGGCTTTTGGTGAGAAACCCACAGCCCGCAAGACGTGCATCATTGGTGGAATGGAGGTGCTACTTGACCCATCGACTAGACAAGCTTTGTCTTGAGCCAGTGTCCTTCCCTTGATCGCTTTGTATAGCGTCGGAAGAATCATCATTTCTGTCTTTCCTTCGACGAGAAGGACCGTCTCGGAAAACATTAGATATGTGGCGTGTTGAATTGCGAAAACTACACTTGTGTGATGTGGGTTAGCAGCTATCGTAGTTGCCGCATCAGCTAGTTTGTCCCGAACCACGGTTCCACTAGCCACCGTTTTATAGACCATGCTCGTGTTGAGCACGTCGTCTGCGCCTAGGAGTAGGGGTGAGTGCGTTGAAAAAATAACCTGAAAATTTTGCTGAGAAAGTAATTTGAGTGATTCTCGTAGAAGCTCAATTGCTTGTGGATGTAAATAAAGTTCGGGCTCGTCGATAAGTAACACAGTAATTGAGCCTGCTGCAGCCTGCTGATTAATTTGCGATGCCAGCAATTTTATCAGCGCCATTTGTACCGTGCGTTGCGCACCATGCCCGAACGAAGTGAATGGACGTTGAAGTCCGGGAGCGTCAGAGAGTGAGATCGTTGCGCTCTTGATTAAGTCGTCAAAAGAGGGCGCCTGAATATCCAAGTGAAGTGAAAGTCCTGGAAAAAAATCGTCGATCGCCTGAGTTGCGTCGCCTTCTAGGGTATTTATTTCTTGTATCCGGGTGGGACCATGTAGGTGTGCACCCACGGATTGCAGATCTGTTAAAACGTTATTTAAAGCTGCCGCATTATTCGCGCGGATTTGGTCCAGTGTGTATTTTAGAAGCAATCCTATTGTATTTTTTGCTGCGAAGCGGCTGATATCGTCGGCGGCGTCGTCCATTGCTTCTATATAAAGGGGATCGGGAAACAAGACACCAATGGCATTGTCTAGGCCTGTTGGATTTGCATCCCATTGTCCGGTTTGTGGATTGAGTACGTCCACTTTAATCTGTCCTGCGGGTGCATTTGGAATATCCTGACGTCGCCTAAATCGCAGCTGCCCTTGTGTTATAAAAGGATCGATTTGATTGCGTTGGTTTGGGGGGAGTAGATTAACATTGACTGCAGATATTAGTCCCTCCACGATCACCGGAACTGTGGAATTGTGAAATGCGGCAGTAGGCAGAACGGATTTACGAAGGAGCCAGCTGATAGCTCGCAATATATTTGATTTTCCAGAATTGTTGTATCCAATTATAGGATTAAAGCTGGAAAGGGAAACTCGAACCGACGAGCATGAACAATAGTTATGGATTACGACTTCCTCTAAACGCATATGGCCCTCATTAGATATTGTGATGTTTTTTGGAATGCGGAATTCATCCACCCGACTTGTCGAGGGGAGCCGCGAAGCCATTCTGTGGTTGCAGGACCGGGAAATCAACGACCACGAACAATTGGACGAGAATCATCTGCGCAGTCACGGCAAGATTTGGTGGTGTGCAAGACGACACGCGGCCACTCAGCAGTAGCCGACAGGCACCCCGGTTGTCACGGCAGAACCGCTCCGTGGGCAAAGCAAAGTTTGGGACGGTTATTCCCTGAATCCTGAAAAATCACCGCCAGATAGGGCGTTGCGGGATTTTTTCGTCCAGGGAACCCGGTGTTGAGACGACCAGAGTGCCGATCCGCGTATCCGCGCGGCAGCACTGTGCCCTGCGATACGCATGGCCACGATGTCTCGATTGTTAACCCAAAGTCGCTGGCCGCGCCGCAGGATTTCTACTTGATCTCGGGTTCGCCACGTAAATGCGGTCGAATGCGTGCCCACTCCAAGACTTTCAACTCGCGATCAAGTTCTTCGAGTTCCTTCAACGTCTCTATCGGATCAAACACCTCCTTGGTGGCAAACGTGTTGCCCTTTCGATCCGAGGGATATCTATGGCGCTGATCCAATGTCGAATGGAACCGCTCCTGATCCTCCGGAAATAGGTCGAAGTTTAGGCTGACGCTGAAGCGGGGTGGGACTTTGAAAGAAAACCTTAACTCGGGATAAAGGCGACGATAGTCGAGGAAGAGTCTGCTTAAGTCGTGGGTCTTCGGCGCTGAGCCTTGCCCAGAAACAGCGGCAATCGCTCCTTTCAGGAACAACTCAACGCCTTGGCGAGCTAGGTGCAATATGACTCGACTCGAGGAATACTGAGAACTGAAACCACCTTCGGACATGCTTTCGCACAAGCATCGACTCGCTTCGAGGAACGCGCGCGAGAGCCAAAAAGCTCGATCCCACTCGGCTAGGCCAGCAAGTTCTTGGGAAAACGATGGATCAGAATCCTCTTTCACGTCCTTTCCCCAGTGCTGCGTAATCTCCGTAACCCGTTTGCAACGATATAACCCGTTGCGAGTGCCAGTGCGCCGCACACCTGTCGATAACGGGCAATTACGCTTGATTCATTCTGCCACGCTCGTCCCCTCTGCCCGAGAGGCCGCGGCCGACCATGCATGAGCAAACAATCATAGAGTTTTTAGGGCGGGTGTGCGCAGGCGAATCGAATGATGGCAATGGGCTGAATATGCCTTGCACATAAGTTGACTGCAGCCTGTAATAGCTGCTGCATTCAATAACCGCTTGTGTTGTCGGCGGTCGCTCGCCGAGAGGAGCCGACTCCGTTGGTCCATCGACTCGCCATCCCGCCCACACGGCCATCACCCTGCCCAAACCCGGACATTGAACACTTACCCCACCTCAAGCATTCATCCCCCCATCAACCGTAAGATTCGTCCCGGTAACGTACGACCCCTCCGGCCCAGCAACGAACGCCACCATCGCAGCAATCTCCTCAGCGCGCCCATATCGATCAAGCGCCGTGGCAGCCTTCTGCGGCACAGCCCAATCGCCCGAAGCGGGATTCAGGTCCGTATCAATCGGCCCCGGTTGAACGTTGTTGACCGTAATACCCCGGCCCCCAACCTCTCTAGAAAGCGCCTGAGTGAACATCCTGACAGCCGCTTTGGTAGCGGCGTAAGGCACCAGCCCCGGCGTAATAGCCCGCTCGCCCACCGCCGAACCGATCATGATGATGCGGCCACCGTCACTCAAACGCTTCAGCGCAGCCTTGGTCGTAGCGAATACGCCGCGGATGTTGATGTCGATCACTTTATCCATCTCCTCCAGCGTCGTGTCTTCGAACGTTTTCGGAATGGCCGTACCGGCATTGTTCACGAGCACATCAAGCCGGCCGAAGGTCGTAAAGGTCTTTTCAACCGCAGCCTCGACAGCGTTAACATCAGCAGCGTCAGCCTGAATCGCAATAGCTTTCCCGCCGCTGAGTTCAATCTCTTTGACCACGGCCGAAGCCGCGTTCGCGTCCTTCGCGTATGTGAGGGCCACGCTCGCCCCATCCGCGGCGAGGCGTTTCGCAATTGCCGCACCAATACCGCGTGAACCGCCGGTAACGAGGGCCACTTTGTGAGCTAAGTTAGACATGTCATTTCCTAAGGAGTCCGTACGCGACTCATCGCGTCACTGATTCGGTTGACGATTCATTGCCCGTTATCTTCGCCCGGAGCACTTTTAGAACGAGTACCTTCCTGGCTCCGCACCATCGCAGAGATCGACGAAAACCATCTTCGTACGCTTTGAACGTCGACGGCAGTACGGCATTCGTCCGCGAGGGTTCCAGCAATCAGGCAAAGAGCTTTGTAGCGCCACCTTTAACCGGTGGCCGTGCAAGGACTATAGGTTTCCGCAGAAGGCGCAACAAAGACCTTGTGGGTAGGGGGACATGCCTTTCAGGCATAGCAGGAGCGGGCGATATCCGTGATAGATAGCCGCGAGACAGGCGCAAGCGCTCAGAACCCGACGGTGTTTTTTTAAGTCCTTTCAGCGTATGCAGGGTCCAGCCAAACAAGGCGGCGACTCACATCGCCCCTTCTCATTACTCATCCACAAGCGGCAGCGCAGCACGTCTCCCCACTCGCCCCGCGTTCCTGCGCTGCGCCCCAAACACCACCCCCGGCCTCATAAAAAACGTCATCCCCACCCCACAAACCATCACTCCGATAGAAAGCAAAAAAGTCACATCCCAACTCCCCGACCGGTCAACCAGATACCCCGCCACAACCGGACTAACAATCGCCGCTGTGAACCCCGTCCCACTCATAATCCCGCTCGCTGTCCCAGACCGGTCATAAGCGATATCCATCGGCACGGCCCACATAGGCCCGATATTCATCTCATTGAAGAACATCGCCGCAGCGAGAAAAACCAGCGAATACATCGGATCATGTATCAGCAGCACGGGCAGCAACGACAACCCCGTCAACGACATACAAACCGCAACCATATAACTGCGCGCCAGCTTCAGATTCCCAGTACGCCTTAGCAACCGGTCGCTGACCAACCCACCCACGAGATCCCCAAACACCCCCGCAACGAACACCCCAGAAGTAAACAGCACCGCCTTCTTGATGTTGAGATGGAAGCTATGCATGAAGTAAAGCGGCATCCAGTCGAGCATCAGCCAGAGAATCCAGTTGTAGCAAAAGTAAACCCCAGACACCGGCAACAAACGCCGATACAACCGCAACCATGTCCCCGGTACTTCCGCGGGCCGAACCGTCGGCGGCGGCAAGCTACTGATTTCGGCAGCAGTAATCCGCGGATGATCCCCAGGCTTCTCGGTATAAGTCACATACCAAAGCACCAACCACCCAGCGCTAAGCGCACCGAGCAGATAAAACGAAAACCTCCAGTTAAACGCGGTCATCAACGCGAGCACGAGCATCGGCGCCACCGCGTTCCCTAACCGCGCCGACGAGTGAGTAATCCCTTGAGCCAACCCGCGTCTGTCGCGCGTCACCCACGAAGCCATCGCACTCGTAGACGCCGGAAACGTAGCCCCTTCGCCGAGCCCCAACAGCAACCGCGCCGCAACAAGTGTCCCGAACCCACCCGCCAATCCAGTCAGCGTTGTCGCCACAGCCCAGATCAAGGCACAGGCGATCAACGTCCGCTTGGCTCCAAACCGATCGCTAACCCACCCGCCGATAAACTGAAACACCACATACGGATACGCAAACGCCGAAAAGACAAAACCCAACTGCGTATTGCTTAGCCCAAGTTCAGACTTGAACTGCCCGGCGGCGGTACTTATGTTGACGCGGTCGACGTAGGTGATGAAGTACATCAGGCACAGCATCACAAGGACGGTGGTGGTCGCCTTGAGCTGGAATCGTTTCATGTCGGTCTCCTCACGTTTCCGTGTCGTTATTTCTTTGAGCCCGAGGTGAAAGCGACCACGGCGTCCCTGAAGCGGGCGCTGCCGTAAACCTCTTCGATCAGGTCTTCATCATCGAGCCGCTGTTCGACGACAATGCGCCGCAGGCTCTCCTTAACCGCTTTCTGCGTAACCGGCGACAACGCAATAAGCCGCTCCGCTAACGCATGCGCAGCGTTGCCCAGTTCATCCTGTCCGCAAACGTCATAGACATACCCGCACGCCAAGGCTTCCTCAGCCGAGAGATAGTCGGCGAGCATCAACATCTTCTTGACCCTGGGCACGCCAAAAGCCGCGTGCAACCGCGCAATATTGCGCGACGACAGCGTGTTGGAAAGCGTCTTGGCGATAGGCGCGCCAAACCGCGAGGCACCGCTGCACACGCGAAAATCGCAAGCCGTCGCCAGCGCTAGGCCGCCGCCCACGGCCCACCCATCGATCACAGCAACCGTAGGGACCGGGATCCGCTCCACCGCATCGATGACCCGCTCGACAAGCGCCTCATAAGCGACGCCATCGCGTCCATCGCGGAAGTCCTTGAAGTACGAGATATCGGTGCCCGAAATAAACGACTTACCGCCCGCGCCACGGAACAGAATGCAGCGCACGGCATCGTCGCTTTCGCACTCGCTGACCAACGCCAGTAGCGATTCATACATCGCGATCGTCATCGCGTTATGCCGTTCAGGCCGGTCGATCACAATCTCAGCCGCCCCCGACTCATGGACGGTCAATCTGACGGGTTCGTTCATGGCTTGGTCCCGTTGATTTCGGCGTAGATCTCGTCGTTGTGCTCGCCTAGCAGCGGCGGATGACGACGCACCGTCTGTGGCGTGCCGAGCATCTTGACGGCAAACCCGATGTTCTTGACCTTGCCTTCGTTCGGATGATCGATCTCCATGCACATGCGACGATGCACGGCGTGCTCGCTCTCGAACGCCTCTGGATAAGACAGAATCGGGCCGGCCGGAATGCCGGCGGCAAGCATGACGTCGACCCACTCCGCGCTGTCGCGCTTGCCGAATTCCTGCTCCAGCGCTTCGATCAACGCCTCGCGATTCTTCAATCGTAACGACACGCTCGCATAGTCAGGATGACTGACCAGATCAGGACGCTCCAGCAACTCGCACAGCTTCTTCCACAGTTTCTGGTTGGTCGCGCCCATCACGAAGTAGTCGTCGCGTGCCTTTACGGCCTGATAGGGGGCGCTCATCTTGTTGCTGGTGCCGAGCGGGGTCGGCGGCACACCGGTGCCCCAGTATTCCGACATGTCCCAGATCGAGAACGCCATCACCGAATCGAACAGCGAGGCGTCGATATGCTGTCCCACGCCCGTCTTCTGGGCGCCTATGTACGCCGAAAGCACGCCGTACACGGCAAACAGCGCACAGCCGATGTCTGCCACCGGCACGCCCGCCTTAACCGGTTTTTCACCCTTGTAGCCGGTCACGCTCATCACGCCCGACATGGCCTGCGCCATCAGATCGAAGCCTGGTCGCGACGCCCACGGTCCGCTCTGACCGAAGCCCGAAATGCTGGCGTACACGATCTTGGGATTGATCTCCCTGATCGTCTCGTAGTCGATGCGCAGCCGCTGCACGACACCTGGCCGGTAGTTTTCCACGATCACGTCGGCAGTCTTGGCAAGCTCGTAGAAGAACTCACGTCCTTCGTCGCTCTTGAGGTCCAGTGTCAGCGAGCGCTTGTTGCGGTTCATGTTCAGGAAGCCCATGCTGTCTGGCCCCTTCATCTTGAAGCCCATCGCGCCGCGCGTCTGGTCGCCTTCGAGGGGTTCCACCTTGATCACGTCAGCGCCCATGTCCGCGAGCAGCATGCAGGAAAACGGTCCCGCCATGACCTGGCTGACGTCCAGCACGCGGATGCCTTGCAGCGGTAGATGCGTCGATTGCGTCATCTTATGTTTCCTCGGAAAAAATGTTCAGTGGAGGCACGGCGTTAAAGCCGCGCGAAGCAGCAACCCGGCGGCACGCATAGCGCCAGCCACAGCTGCAACAAGGGGTCAGAAAGAGGTTTGGGCAGCGGCGATAGCCGCAATGAGGACGCGCAATGGCATCTCGTCTCCAGGTAGTCGTTATGCGATCACTGTCGCCTACCGGGGGAGCCGCCGCAAGGATGAGGGAATCATGTCTGGTTTCGCGCCTCGCGAAACCGGGGAGGTCGAACTACGCCGGTTTGCGAAGAAGCTCGTCCACGACGTTGTGAAGGGTTTGCTGTTGCGCATGCCCTTCGAGACAGGACAGAACGTAGTTGCGCTGATGCCAGTCGCCGACAAGTTCCACCGACGCCAGCGCCTCTTCAGGATGAAAACTGCGCAATACGTCAGGTGGCATCAATCCCACACCGAGTCCATTGCGCACAAGCGCCAGCATCGTGTCGAAGCCGGTGACGGTGAAATTGTTGGGAAACTCCCGCCCGCGGCTGCGATACGCGCGCTGCACGGCGGACAACACAGCGGACCCCTTGCCGAGGCTCACAACGGGCAAATCGAGAAACTCGTCGATGCTAACTGGCGCGTCACGAAACCGGAAATGCGCGCGGCTATAGACCAGAACCAGCCGGTCCTCCCGGTACGGAAATTTCGGCAGATCCAGGAACCCGCTTTTGTTCTCGTAGATCCCCACGTCGATCACCTTGTCGCGCAGCAGCTGTTGCACGATCTTGCTGTTCTCTTCGACAACCTTCAGCGAGATGCGCGGGAATTTGCGCTGGATCGCAGCAATCTCACGAGCAAGAAACTGGATGACGACCGCCTTGGGCGCGCCGATGATAATGCGCCCGTCGAGCCCTTCGTTGAGCGCCCCTGCATCGCCTTCAAGTCGGTCGATGAGGTTGTCGATCTGCCGGATGTAGTCCAGCAGCTTGGTACCGGACTCGGTGATCTCAACGCCATGCGGCACGCGCTGGAACAGTTTGATGCCCAGTTGCGCTTCGAGATCCGACACGCGCCGGGACGCAGCAGCCACCGCAAGGCTGAGCTTGTCGGCGGCCCGGGAAATGCTGCCTTCATCCGCGATGGCCAGAATCAGCCGGACTGTCGTCGTGTCGAATTTCACTGTTGTCAAAGTTGCTGAAGCGGTTCGGCCCTGTTCAGCCGTGGCCGCAGGTATAGGACGTCGCAGAGTAGCATTTTGCAAGAGGGCGGTGATTTGAACTCCGCTCTGGGCATAGCGGCCCAAACCGTTCAAGAGCCGCTATGCCAAGCTGGGCCAGAATCATCCGCCCGTTGCGCGGTGCACCATTCACCCGCGTTCGTGGGCCGGACCAACCGGACAGGAATACCTACGCCATGAATCTCCGAGCCCTGCAATATTTTGTCGTCCTCGCGGAGGAGTTGAATTTCAGCCGGGCGGCGGAGCGACTGCATGTGGCACAGCCCGCGCTGAGCCAGCAGATTCGCAGCCTCGAGGAACGACTGGGCGCGCAGCTCGTCGACCGGGGCAGCCGGCCGTTACGCTTGACCGAAGCCGGCAGCTATCTATGCACAGAGGCGCGGCAGATCCTCGCATCCTGTGAGCAGGTCGCGCTTGGCACTCGCGAAATTGGCCTTGGATCGCGTGGCTGGCTCAGCATCGGCTTCACGCGTTCGACGATGTATAGCGTGCTTCCGCCTGCGCTGAAAGCGTTTCACCAGGCCTATCCCCAGGTCGAACTCAAGCTCTTCGAAATGCTGACCGAGGAGCAAGGCGACGCGCTGCGCGATCAGCGGATTCACATCGGAATCGGCAGACAGGCCACTGTGCTCCCCGGATGTACAACGTTGCCGCTACTGCATGAGCGCGTAGTGGTCGCGCTTGCACCCGAGCATCCGCTGGCCGCGTCAGAAACCGTGCGCATCGCCGATCTCGCCGACACCCCGCTGATCCTGTATCCGAAGTACCCGCACGCGCAGTTCTCGCGATTCGTCGAATCGTTGTACCGCGACGCCGGCATTACGCCGCCTGTTGGCTATCGGGCGTACGAGATTCAGACGGCCATCGCGCTCGTTGCCGCAGGACTCGGCGTGACCTTTATCGGTGAATCCGTCGCGCGGCATGGCCGCTCCGACGTGGTCTATCGTCACCTTGACGGGCCGGTCTCGTCGCAGATCACCACGCTCACCGCACGCTTTCGCACGGACGACACCTCGCCGCATCTGCGCGCTTTCCTCGATTGCCTGCCCGAGTGCGACAGCAAGGAAAACGTCGCACTATAAGAAAAAACTTATACAAGAATAAGGAACACGTCTTGGACGCCCGTTGGCCCGGTTCCTTATGATGGGATTGGACTCGCGTCAAGGTAGTACTGTTGTTCGACCGACGCCTGAATAAACAGGCGCGCAGAAACATGATGGAGACGATGATGACCGATGCGATCGAAGCGGAGACCATGCGCAAAGTCTATAGGCGGCTGATGCCCCTATTGTTTGCGATGATGTTCTTCAACTACCTGGACCGGATCAATATCGGCTTCGCCGCGCTCGACATGAACAAGCAGTTGGGCTTTAGCCCGGCCGTGTTCGGTTTCGCCGGAAGCATCTTTTTCTTCGGCTACATGCTGCTCGAGGTTCCGAGCAACCTGCTGCTGCATCGCGTCGGCGCCCGTCGCTGGATAGCGCGCATTCTGCTGACCTGGGGCGCCGTAGCGGCCGCCACCGCATTTGTTTTCAACGACTCCAGCTTTTACATCCTGCGCTTCCTGCTGGGCGTGATGGAAGCGGGCTTTCTGCCCGGCGTGGCGGTGTATCTGACCAAGTGGTTTCCGGTGCGCTACCGGGCCCGGGCGGTGGGCGGATACATCATTGCCGGCTCGTTCTCTGCCGTGCTGGGCGGTCCCATCTCCACCACGCTGATGACCTACGGCAACGGCATCCTAGGGCTCAACGGCTGGCAGTGGATGTTCATTCTCGAGGGCGTGCCTGCCATGCTGCTCGGTCTGCTGACGCTGCGCATCATGACCGAGCGCCCGGCGGAGGCGGCGTGGCTCAGACCTGAACAGAAACAGTGGCTCGAATCCACGCTGGAAGCGGAGCGCGAAGCGCTTGGCGGACAGACGCATTTTTCCTTTCTGCGCGTGGCCGGGGATATCCGCGTCTGGAGTCTCGCATGCCTGTTCGGCTGCGCGCTCGTCGGAATTTACGGCCTGTTCCTGTGGTTGCCGCAGATCGTCAAAAGCCTCGGACACCTGAGCAATATCGAAGTCGGCTTTCTGTCTGCCGTCCCGCCGCTCCTTGGCGTACTGGGCACCTTCCTCATTAGCCGTAGATCCGATCGCACCGGCGACCGGAAGAAGCATCTGGCTTTCGTGTATGGAATGAGCGCGCTCGCCATCGCCGGCAGTGCCTATGCGCCGAATCCGGTGATTGCCTACGTGCTGCTTTGCGTAACCGGACTCTTCATTTACGCGGGTAATCCGCTGTTCTGGAGTCTCGCCTCGTCGTTCCGCTCCGGCGCTGCGGGCGCCGCGACGATCGCGCTGATCAACACCGTAGCGCAGGTCGGCGGCCTGGTCGGTCCGTGGAGCATTGGGCTCGTGCGAAACGCGACGGGCAAATTCGATCTCGCACTCCTGACGATTGCCGCGTTTCTCGTGATCGCCACGATCATCGCGTTGGTGATGCGCGTGACGCCGCGTGAAAGCGATCTGGATTCGGTGCCGCCCAGCGACACGCACCCCGAAAATCTCCCCATCAGCCGCAACACTTAAAACCGCAATGATTATCGATTGCCACGGCCATTACACCACCTCGCCGCCCGAGCACGAAGCTTGGCGCGCCAAACAGATCGCAGCCTTGAAGGACGGCACGCCGGTGCCGCCCCGTCCGGCCATCACGGACGAGCAGATTCGCGAGAGTATCGAACGCGGACAGCTGCGCGTTCAGCGCGAACGTGGCACGGACCTCACCATCTTCTCGCCGCGCGCAGCCGGGATGGGCCACCATCTGGGCACGGAAGACGCGAATGCGCGCTGGTCGCAGGAATGCAACGACCTGATCCATCGCGTGTGCGGATTGTTTCCGCGCAACTTTGTCGGTGTCTGCCAGTTGCCGCAAGCGGTCGGTGCAGCGCCGGCAAATTGCATCGTCGAGTTGCGTCGGTGCGTGGAGGAACTGGGTTTTATCGGCTGCAATCTCAACCCCGATCCATCCGGTGGTCACTGGAACGGCTTACCGATGACCGACCGCTCGTGGTACCCGCTGTATGAAGCGATGGTTGAGCTCGACGTGCCGGCCATGATTCACGTGTCGTCATCGTGCAACCCGAATTTTCACGCTACGGGCGCGCACTACATCAATGGCGACACCTCCGTCTTCATGCAGTTGCTGAGCGCCGATCTGTTCGCCGATTTCCCGACGCTGCGCTTTATCATCCCGCACGGCGGCGGCGCGGTTCCGTATCACTGGGGACGCTATCGCGGCCTTGCTCAGGACATGACGCGGCCGCTTCTCACCGAATACCTGATGAAAAACGTGTTCTTCGACACGTGCGTCTATCACCAGCCAGGGGCCGAGCTTCTCGCCAAGGTGATTCCGGTCGGGAACATCCTGTTTGCCTCGGAGACGATCGGGGCGGTGCAGGGCATCGATCCCGAGACCGGTCACTACTACGACGACACGCGGCGCTATATCGACGCGATTCCGTGGCTCACGCCCGCGGACCGGCAACGTATCTTCGAGGACAACGCGCGCGCGGTGTATGGGCGCCTGTCCAGTCAACTCGAACGCCAGCTTTCCTGAAAGGAGACTCCTGTGACGAACCCCATTGGATGGCACCACAACGAATCCGCGCCGCAAGCCAGCCCGCAGATTCTCGAGACGTTGCGTGGCCTGGCCGTTTCGCTGCTGAGCGACAACATGGCGCGCGCGAGCGGCACAGTCGGGCTGCAGCCCTATCACCGGCCCAGGCCGATGGCTGGAACCGCAGTGACGGTCCGCACGCGCGGTGGCGACAACCTCGCGATTCATCGCGCTTTCGATTTTTGCCGGCCGGGCGATGTGCTGGTGATCGACGGCGGCGGCGACCTTTCGCAGGCGCTGATGGGCGAGATCATGTCTAGCTTTGCCGAGAGCCTGGGGGTTCAAGGTCTGGTGATCGACGGTGCCATTCGCGACGTCGGCGCGCTTCGGCAGGGCGATTTCCCCGTGTATGCGCGTGGCGTGACACACCGCGGTCCGTACAAGAACGGGCCTGGTGAGATCAATGTGCCGGTGTCGGTGGGTGGCATGGTCGTGCATCCCGGCGACATCATCGTCGGCGATGAAGACGGTGTGCTGGCGATCCCCGTTGCCGAAGTCGAGGCGGTGATTGCCGGGGCGAAGAAGCAGGGGGAGAAGGAGGAGGCGGCCCTGCAATCTATCGCGAGAGGTGAGTTCGACCGCTCGTGGGTCGTTCCGCATGAAACGCGGATGATGGGCGGCTGAGCCTTGGAAAAACCGCCCGGCACGCGGCGCGGCGGCGGGCAGGTCAGGCCGCGCGTGCCGATGCGTCATTGCGTACGGCATCGCGTAGGGTACGGCGCGCGGCGCCGCCCATCACCGTCCCTTCATTTACCCGTTGCTGCCGCGTCCGCATCGCCCTTGAATACGGTCCGCCAGTCGTCCTTCATATCGATCAGCAGCCAGCCCTTCACATTCGCTTCCTGCAGTCCCTTATCCAGCTTCCCGCTGCGTGCCGTCTGATCGTAGGCATATTCGCGCTGCGCGTCTGTGTGATGCAGCAGGGCCGCAAAACGCGGACCGTTGCCCGAGGTGGTCCATTCGAGCATCGGCAGGTCGCCGTCGGCATTGCCGAACGCCATTAGCGGCCGGCGCCCGATCACAGCCTGAATGGTTTGCACTTTCATCGCGCCGTCATTAAGCGTATCGACCTGCGCGAGCCGGGTCAGTGTCGCCGTGCCGTTCGTCAGCCCGTACTGATAACGAACCGTGCTTCCGATCACGTCTTCAGGCGGCACGCCGTACATGCTCTGCGAGATCGTGCGAACGAATTCGACGCTGTCGGCCGAGACGATGTACGTTCGGAAGCCGTTGGTTCGCAGGTAAGCGAGCAACTCGACCATCGGCTGATACGCGAGCGCCGTATAGGGCCGGTTGAAGCGCGGATCGCTCGCGGTGTCGAACCAGTCGTGCACCATCGAGGCGAAAGTGTCCGTCGTCATACCCGCGTGGGTGGCAGCCAGCAGCTTCATCGCTCCGGCGTTGCCGCTGCTTGCTACCGGTTTCAGATTACCGCGCAGGATCGACCGGAACGGCTCCTGGCGTTTCCACTCAGGATGATGCGGCGCAAGCGTCTTCACCTGTTGCAAGGTGAAGACGAGTTGCACGGAGGCGGGTTGTTCGACCCAGAGCGTGCCGTCCAGATTGAACACTGCAATCCGCTCGGCGCGCGGCACGAAGTCCTTCGATTCGGGCGTCGTCACGCGCGTGACGAAATCGATGATCGAACGCTCCGCCGGGGTGTCGTTCCACGATGCCATGGTCGAATTGCTGGAAGGCGCGCGGGCGGGACGCGACCCTTGCGTCCCGCTCGGGTGGGGCGTGGTCGTGCACGCGCAGAGAACGACGACGGTCAAGCCGATCCAGGATCTGCGCATCAAGCCAATCATGAAAGCCTCGTGAGTATGTGATGTCGTGCGGCGCTCGGTGCGCCGCTAGTCTTTTCGCGCCTACTAGATAGCACATCCGGCGCGTTTATTTAACGGTTTGTCACGTATTTTGCCGACGCCGGGTGGCGGTGGACACCTGCACGTCGAGTTCAGACCCTGGTTCGCCCGCCCTGGCCGGGTTGCCACACGCGCCGGGACAAATTGTTTTTATATTCGAATCAATTCCTTGAAATTGATGTCGCTATTTCAAAAGGAGATTTGTTTTGGCCGTTTTTAAGCATAATAAAAACTGGAAAGACAGGCTTTCGTTCGTGTTACAAATTTATTTCCATATTTTTTGAAAACGTTTGCTAGTATTTTCAGGCGATGACAGTGATCGACTACAACTCCTGGCATCTATTTTTGGCCCCCGCGAGACTCGTACGGGGCGTGCTTTGGCTTTCAGACCATTCCCCCACGCGCAAGTGAGAAGGGGCCATTAGCGCTTGATCCAGTATTAACCGAATACCCGATTTAATAGTCAGACTTCTATTTGCGTCATGCAAATGGATACGCTCGTTTGTCCATTGCCTAAAGCCGGAAAATCCAATGACCACGAAGCGATGTCTTGCAGCGAGTACGATGTTGTGGGCGGCGGCATTCTCGTCAGGCGCTTATGCGCAGGCTTCGGCAGACGACGCCAACAAGAGCAATAACCCGCTGAATCTGGCGCCCTCATTCAACATCCAGGACTACTACACCCCGAGCCTGTTCGGCGTCGGCGGTCACACCAACGACCTGCTGCTGCGGCCGACCGTTCCGGTGGGGCCGCTCGGACCGATCGGAGTGCCGGAGATTTTCCGCGCGACGGTGCCGATCAGCACGCGCCCGGACCCGACCGGCGGCTACAACACCGGCCTCGGCGACATCAACCTGTTCGACATTTTTCTGCTGTCGCAATCGGACGTGCAGATTGGCGTCGGTCCACTGATCACCGCGCCCACGGCCACCGACCCAAGTCTCGGCACCGGCAAATGGCAAGGCGGTCTGGCAGCCGTCGCCGTCAATGCGACCCCCGCGCATCTGCTCGGCGCGCTGGTTCAGTGGCAACACTCGTTTGCCGGTCAAACCGGCCGGCCGACTACCCAGTCGCTTACCACGCAGCCGTTCGCCATCTTCAACCTGCCCGGCGGCTGGTACATCCGTTCCACCGGTATCTGGAGCTTCGACCTGCAGCACGGCACGTACTACATCCCCGTCGGCCTTGGCGCGGGCAAGGCATGGAAGAGCGGTTCGACCATCTACAACGCGTTCATCGAACCGCAGTATTCCGTCGCCCATTCCGGTGCGGGCCTGCCGCAAGTGACGATTTTTGCCGGAATCAACCTGACGTTCGGCAAGTAGCCAACCCCCTCTGGGAGATGCCTATCCATGAAAATATCCAGGCTCCTGCGCCTTGGCGCGATATCGGCAGGGATGACGCTCATGACGCTGTCGCACCAGTACGCCGGTGCTCAGGCGAGTACCGCTGCAGCGACGATAACCGCATCACCCGAGGAGGCGCGCGGCATCGCCAAAGATGCGTACATCTACGCCTACCCGATGCTGTTCAACTACAAGACGCTGTACGAGCAGGTACTCGATCCTGGCTCGAAGTCCTACGTAGGTGGCTTCGGCAAATTTCGCAACTATTCGCGTCCGTACGGTCCCGAGAACAAGGAGATCGTCACGCCGAACAACGACACGCCGTACTCGTGGGCGTGGCTCGATCTGCGTCGCGAGCCCTGGGTGTTGACGGTGCCGGCGGTGAAGGACGACCGCTACTACGTGTTCCAGTGGATCGACCTGTTCACGTATAACTTTGCCTATGTCGGCTCGCGCGCTACGGGCAACGGCGCGGGTCATTACCTGTTTGCAGGCCCCGACTGGCACGGCGATACCCCGAAGGGCATCGACAAGGTGTTCCGCTCGGAGACTGACATCATCCTCACCCTGGGCCGCACTGCCTTGAGTGGCCCGGCCGATGTGAAGAACGTCCAGGCGATCCAGAAGCAATACCAGCTCACGCCGCTTTCCGCGTTCGAACATACCAGCGCACCGCCACCCGCGCCGAAGGTCACGTTCCCGAAGTGGGATGAGGCGAAAGCGACCTCGATCGATTTCATCTCGTACCTGAATTTCATGCTGCAGTTCACGCAGCCGACGGCGCCATCTGAAGTGGATCTGATGCAGCGCTTCGCGAAGATCGGCATCGCACCGGGAGAGCCGTTCGATCCCGCCGCGCTGCCTGCCGCGACGCGCGAGGCCATCGAACAGGGCGTCGCCGACGGCAAAGCGGCGCTGGCCGACGCCGAGAAACACACGACCAGCTCTTACGATCTCTTCGGCAGCCGGCAGGATCTGAACGGCGATTACATGAAACGCGCGGTAGCCGCCGGGATGGGCATTTACGGCAACACGAAAGAAGAAGCGGTCTACGTCGGCACACGTGTTAATGCCGATCACGAGCAATTGCTGGGCTCGCAACCTTACCTTATCCACTTCGACAAGAAAGACCTGCCGCCGGCGAAGTTCTTCTGGTCGATGACGATGTACGACCTGCCGGGGCGCCATCTGGTGGCGAACCCGATCAACCGCTATTCGATCGGCGACCGTACCAAGGGCATCAGATACAACCCCGACGGCTCGCTCGATATCTACGTCCAGCACACCACGCCCGGTGCTGATAAGGAGTCCAACTGGTTGCCCGCTCCCGAGGGTGCCTACAACGTGATTGCGCGCATCTATGGACCGGACGCGTCGGTATTCGACGGTACCTGGAAATTCCCGGCACCGCAAAAGCGATGAACTCAAATGGACGAGTCGGAGCCCGACATGAATAAGAAAGCTGCAACGTGGGTCACCGCGGCGGTGCTGGCGTCGCTCGCCAGCCCGATCCTCGCGCGAGCGCCGAGCGGTTCGCAGGCGCAGGCTGCAACCGCGCTCTCGGTTCCGGGCCCGGTTCCAGGCTATGCCATCTCGGAGGCCTACGCCCGGCTGGTGGCGCGCCAGACCTATTTCTGGGCGTGGCCGATGGTCAACGTCTACAACCGTCTGCTGGCCATGCAGAAGGTGCCGCAGTCGGGCCTGAATGGCGGAATCGTGCCGGTTGCGCCGCCTAACCACCTGTCGATGCTGCACGACTATATCGAGCCGCAGGAGCGCTTCGTCGCGTGTCCGAATCAGGATGTGGTGTACGGCTCGGCCATCTTCGATCTGAACCAGACGCCCGTGGTGGTGCAGGTGCCGGATTTCGGCGAGCGCTTCTGGGTATATCAGGCCGTTGACTTGCGTACCGATGGCTTCGCCAGTCTCGGCAAGCTGTACGGTACGAAGCCAGGCTTCTATCTGTTCGTCGGGCCTGACTGGCATGGACAGGTGCCCAAGGGCATCCGCCAGGTGTTTCGCTCCGGCACGGCGGTGGGCAGCTTCATTCCGCGCGTATTCATGGACGACACACCGGAAGACCGGGTGGCCGTTCAGGCGGTCATCAGCAAGGTGGGTCTGTACCCGCTGAGCGAGTACGACGGCAAGATGAAGGTGACCGACTGGTCGAAGCTGCCGAGCTTCGGCTCGGGTGACGCGAGTGCCGAAGAGATCAAATGGGTCGACCCTGCAAAGTTCTGGGACGAACTGCCGACGGTGCTCGAGCAGACCCCGCCGCAACCTGGCGAGGAGGCGTTGTATGCCCAGGCGAAAGCGCTGCTGGCTGCCGCGCAGAAAGATCCTGCCATCAAGTCCGCGATCGTGGACGAGGCTGCGCAGACGGACGCCAGGCTGGTCGCGCCGCTCTTCAACTTCAACACGTTCGGCAAGCCTTTGCCTGCGCACTGGAACACCATCAGCAACGGTGCGGAATTCGGTACGGACTATTTCACGCGCACGGCGGTGGCGAAGTCGAACATTTTCGTCAACAAGCCCAACGAGACGAAATACTTCTATGCCGACTCCGACGCATCCGGCGCGCGCCTCAACGGCGCGCAGCGCTATACGGTCACTTTCCCGAAGGGGCAACTGCCGCCGGTCAAGGGCTTCTGGTCCTTGACGCTGTACAACGCGCATCACTTCTTCTCGCCGAACGATCAGAAGCGCTATTCACTGGGCACCAAGAACAAGAACCTGCAGTACAACGACGACGGCTCGCTGACGATCTACGTGCAGAGTTCGACGCCGGGCGCCGGCAAGGAAGGCAACTGGCTGCCAGCGCCGGCCAACGAAGATTTTTCGCTTTACGTGCGGGCCTATTGGCCGGAACCGGCGGCGCTGGATGGCACGTGGACGCCACCCGGCGTTGTGCACGAAGCACAGTAGTAGATCGGGTTTAAGTTGGAAATGCCATAAGGGATACGAAGTAAACAATAACGATGCGGGCAACTGTCCTGACCACGGGAGGTCAGGCGAAATTTGTGAGGATCGCCATGAATAAGCGTCGTCTCGTGTTTCGCGGTGGTTATCTTGCCGCGCGGTTTTCTGCTGGCGCGTTTGCTGTTGCCGCCGCCGGCCTGGCTTTTTCACCGCGGGCGCTGGCGACTGAAGGCGGTGTCGGACGCCCCATCACCGGCATGCAGATCGCGCCGTATGCCGGTATCGTGCCGCCCACGGACGACTGGATCATCTCGGTCACCTCGATCTACTACGAGGGCTCGCTTGGCGCGAGCAAGACGTTGCCGATCGCCGGGAAGGTCACGGCCGGCCTCGACTACCACATCTCGTACAACATCGTGAACGCGATCAAGACCTGGGGGATCACCGCAGGGGGGTGGAATTTTGCGTCGTCGTTTGGCGTGCCGCTGCAGTACACCGATGTTTCTTCCTTTCACGGCCGCTTGCCCGATGACCACGCCACGCAGTTTGCCGATATCTTCTTTACTCCGGTGGTGGCTGGTTATCACCTGACCAAGACCGACCACATCGCGTTGAGCGTGCAGATCTATGCGCCCACCGGGGCGTACAACACCAGCCGGCTCGCCAACGCCGGGCAGAATACGTGGACGTTCACGCCGACCTTCGCGTACACCAGGTTGCTGCCGAAAGAGAACATCGAACTGTCGTTGAATTACGGGGTCGAGTTCTACACCGTCAATAACCAGACGCAATATCACAACGCACCGATCAGCGTGCTCGATCTGCTGGCGCTCAAACGCTTCGGTTCGGGCTGGGGTGTCGGCGTGGTGGGTGGCTATATTCAGCAGTTCGGTCACGACAGCGGCGGGATCGCGGACTTCGTGGGCGGGGCCGAAGGGCATTCGGTGGGCATCGGGCCGATGGTCACGTGGAACGGCAAGATCAGCAAAACCCCGGTCGGCGCGACGCTGCGCTGGGTGAATGAATTCAATGTGAGCAACCGGCCGAAGGGGAATTCCGTGGAATTGTCGTTGAATGCGACGTTCCAGTAGGGGGGGCCGCGGGCCGGTACGCCACATCCAGACTGGGCACGACTGGGCCTCGAATTACGATGATTTGCGCCCGTCAGCAAGGCGTATCGGAGAGCACCCCCATTCTCGTCTCATCGCCCAAATTGGACCCAAATCTGCCGTCAGTTTGACGACTGGCAGCGCCTGGGTCTCGGCCATACTACGGAGAATGCAGATTGGTATGGGCTGGCGACGCGTGGGCGGAAGCTCCAGTTAGCGGTCGCTGATTGAGTTGCGGGGAGCAACAATGACGACGAACGGTCAGGTGGAGATGAACGCGAATATTTTTCAGGTCTTCCATGACGAGTCTGAGCGTCAACGGCTGGATCATGGTTTCAGCGAACTGGACAATAGCGCGAGTCTCAAGCCGGACTGGCGCGAGTACTCGGCCATCCGCGATTTCTTCCTGAACCGCTCCGTAGATGAGAACGAACTCTACGGTTTCCTTTCGCCGGACTTCGCCGATAAAACCGGACTCACCGCACAGGGCGTGCGTGAATTTATCAGCAGCAATCCTGATGGTGAGGTGTACACCTTTTCGCCATCCCTTCAGGACAGCGCGTGCTATCTGAATGTGTTCGAGCAGGGTAATCGTCTTTACCCGGGTCTCGTCGAGGCGGCCGAAATCTATCTGCAGGCCGTGGGCCTTGATGTTGATCTGCGAACGCTGTCGATGGATTCGCGGTCCACGGTGCACTTCAATTATTTCGTCGCCAGGCCGTCCTTTTGGCGGACATGGTTTGCGCTCACGGAAAAGCTCTACGACCTTTTCGAAGGCGACGACGCCACGTTCCGCGCGCAATTCCGTGCACTTGTGCCGCATCGTCCGCAGGTTGCGATGCAGGTGCTGTTGATGGAGCGAATCGCCTCCCTCGTGCTGACGTTGTGTCCAGACATCAAGGTTTGCGCCTACGACGCGAATCTGATGCCCTCGTCGAATCCGGCTTATCGGACTTATGACGATCAACTGGTGTTTCTCAACGACCTGAAGGTGCAGTATCAGTCGGCACCGGAGAAAAGTCGGCTGGACAGTTTCTATGCACTTCGAGGGGCCGTCCTGCAGGTGTGCGAGGGCAAACGGCTGGCACGGGCGAAGGACGGGTTTCTGGAAACCCCGCTGCGGGCTTCGCACGATATGCTGTATGTCTGCTTCACTCACGTGGCGAAGCCGGTTGAGTACCCCTCGTATGTTTCGACGTTTTCTCTGGGCGGAGCTCAGGGGCCAGGTAAGACCAATCTGCGCGATCTCGCGCCCGAGTGGGAACCGTATCACCCGCAACTAGGCGGGGTTGCGGGCAGCTTCGCGCTGAAAAACTATATCGTCGAAAATCAGATTCAGGCGCGGCATGTCGGCATTTGCCAGTACCGGAAATTTGTCACTGCGACGCGGATCGACGCGACACCTGGCAAGGCTATTCAGGTGGGCGATAGCTGGGACTGTCACGCGCTTGACGATGTGCCGCTTGCCGAACTCATGGCGCCCGGCGAGCGCGACTTCCTCCTTGTGAGGCCCGCGTTGCTCGAAGGCGGATGCCTGAACCAGTACAACAAATTTCACCTCGTGCAGGACTTCCTGCGTTTTGCGGCAGAGGCGGTGGAACTCGGTGTGCTGCAGCCGGTCGATGTGCCGAAGTTCGTTAATGGCGAGGTGTTCATCGTAGGCGGCATCGAGCTGGGCGTTTTTCCCATGGATTTCTGGGTACGCACCATGACGTCGATCGAATCGGTCGTGCGGGCATGCTTCGCACGCTTTCCTGGAAAGCGGCCGGGTTACCAGGCGCGCGCCTGGGCGTTTTGCGCAGAACGGCTAGGTAGCTATCTTCTGTTGAAACATCTCACCGCGACCTACGACGCAAAGGTCTGGGAGCAGAAGTTCATTGGCCAGCTCAACCTGGTGACTGGCGATCGCCGCACCATGCACGTGGCTTGAAACAGATCGAACGAACCTCCGGCCACTCTTTAGACCATACGTATGGCAGATAACCCGTTAAGCGCACTGTCCATAGCGGGCGCATTTGTAGCCCAAAGCACCCCAAGGGGCGACGCCCGCGGCAGTTTCATGCGGCTATTCTGTGCGAACGATTTCGCCGAGGCTCACGGTGCGCGGCAGATCGTACAGATCAACTGGTCGCACACGGCCCTGGCCGGCACGGTGAGGGGATTGCATTTTCAGCACGGTGCCGACGCGGATGCGAAGTGGGTTCGGTGCGTAGAAGGCCGCGTGTGGGACGTGATCGTCGATCTCCGCCCCGACAGCGCCACGTTTATGCAATGGGAAGCCGTGGAACTGTCCCCGGAGAATTGCCGGGCCGTGTTCATTCCGGAAGGATGCGCACATGGCTTTCAGAGCCTCGAGCCCGACAGCCGCCTGCTGTATCTGCACACCGCCTTTTACAAGCCGGCGGCCGAGCGGGGCGTTGCCTTCGATGATCCTCAACTCGCCATTGCATGGCCACGCGAGGTGACGCTGCTGTCGGATCGGGATCGCGCGCTGCCAACGGTGCAGACGTTATTCGGTCAGGCGGCGGGCTAAGCCGCCGCACCGTTCGCGTCACAGATACCTGACGCGAGGCAACGCTACCGCGAATCGCACCTCTGAACCGAGCACCGGCTTCTGTTGTGCGACGACCTCATCCGAGATATTCCACGGCAGGATCAATACCACTTCCGGTTTCGCTCGGGCGAGTTCTGCCGGCGAGATGATCGGGATGTGGCTGCCGGGCATGAATTTGCCCTGCTTGGACGGCGCCGCATCGCACACATAGGGCAGCAGATCCGGTTTTACGCCGGCATAGTTGAGGAACGTGTTGCCCTTCGCTGCTGCTCCATAGGCGCCGACTTTGGTCCCTGCATCCTTGCAGTCGAGCAGAAAGCGTAGCAGACCGTTCTTGGCTTCGTCGACGCGTTGCTGGAAATCCCGATAGGTGTCGAGCCGCGTGATGCCGCGCTCCTGTTCGAGCGCGCGAATGCGTTCGACGGAAACGTCATCCACGCGTGGATCGTCGGCATGACAACCGAATACGCGCAGACTTCCGCCGTGCGTTTTCAGCTGATCGGCACGGCAGACGCGCAGGCCCGCCGCACGGAAAATATGTTCGACAGCCTGCAGCGAAAAGTACGAGAAGTGCTCGTGATAAACGGTATCGAACTGCACTTCGTCGATCAGGTTGACGAGATGCGGAAACTCCAGCGTGATGGTGCCACCGGGTTTCAGAACAGTCTTCAGACCCTTGGTGAAGTCGTTGACATCCGGCACATGGGCGAACACGTTGTTGCCAACGATCAGATCCGCCAGTTGACCACGTTCGACCAACGTACGCGCCAGTTGCTCGCCAAAGAATTCGCGTAGCACCGGAACGCCGAGTTCCTCCGCGCGTGCCGCTGTACTCGCGGTCGGTTCGATGCCCAGACAAGGGATCTGCGCTGCGACGAAATTGCGCAACAGGTAGCCGTCGTTCGACGCCACCTCGATCACAAACGAGTCGCGGCCGAGCGACAGCTCTTCGGTGATCGACGCAGCGTAGTGCCGCGCATGCGCCAGCCAGCTTTCCGATACCGAAGAGAAGTACGCATAGTCCGCATCGAACAGCGCCTCGCGCGCGGCGTAATCTTCCGTCTGCACGAGCCAGCAGGCGTCGCAGACAAAAAGCTTGAGCGGATAGTAGCGTTCCGGCCGCGTCAGATCGGCCTCGGTCAGATAGGCATTCGAAGGCGGTGCGAAGCCGAGATCGAGAAACGGGAACGTAAGGGGTTGACCACAGTGGCGGCAGTTCAAGACTTCAATCCTCGCAATTACCCGGCAGCGAACGTGGCCCCATGGGCCGTCATCCTGCCGATCCTGGCTTCGTATTGCCCGATCTGTTCGAGCGTGATGTGTCGCACGCTTTCGCCGCGTTGCCGCGCGCGGTGCCACTGCGCAATCCAGACGAGCGCTTCTTCCAGTTTGAGCAGCGACTCCCAACCGAGCTCGCCGCGCGCCTTGCTGGCGTCAAGCAGCAGGAGGCCGGCTTCGTGCGGTGCATCGGCCTCGGGCTGCACGACGAAACTTGCGCCTTCGCCGAGCGCGGAGGTCAATGCCTCGGCGATCTCGTCGACGGCTCGCATATCGTCGGGACGCGGCCCGAAATTCCACGCGCCCGAGTAGTGCTCAGGCTGAGCATGCAGACGTTCGGCAAGCGCCAGATATCCTGCAAGCGGTTCAAGCACGTGCTGCCACGGCCTCACTGCGTGAGGGCGGCGCACGATGGCCGGTTCGCCACGGTCGAACGCGCGCAGCAGATCCGGCACCAGCCGGTCGACTGCCCAATCGCCGCCGCCAATGACATTGCCGGCCCGCGCACTAGCGATTCCAGCGCGCGTTGCAGTGCCGTCATTGTGGCCGTGGCCGTGTGCGAAAAACGATTGCCGGAACGCCGCTGTCACGAGTTCCGAGCAGGCCTTGCTGTTGCTATACGGATCGCGGCCGCCGAGCGTGTCGCTTTCAATATACGCGCGGCGCGTCTCGAGATTCTCGTAGCATTTGTCCGTTGTGACGTTGACCACGGCGAGCACGCTCTCGACATGACGCGCGGCATCGAGCACGTGGACGGTGCCCATCACATTCGTCGAATAGGTTTCGACCGGGTCCGCATACGATTGCCGGACCAGCGACTGCGCGGCGAGGTGGAAGACGACCTCAGGGCGCGCATGCTGTATCGCGTTGCGCAGCGCAGCCGCATCGCGCACGTCGCCCACAATGTGTTCGATTTCACGCGCGACTTCGGCCTCTTCGAAAAGGGACGGCTGCGTCGGCGCATCGAGCGAGAACCCGGTCACGTGCGCGCCAAGCCGCTGCAGCCAGAGGCACAGCCAGCTTCCCTTGAATCCGGTATGGCCGGTCACGAAGACCCTGCGTCCGGACCAGAAACTCGGCGTCATCATCACCAGGTCTTCCATGGCGCGTTGCCGGTCGCCCAGATCGCGTCGAGTTGCATCTTGTCGCGCAGCGTATCCATCGGTTGCCAGAAGCCGTCGTGCCGATACGTCTGCAGTTCGCCCGCTGAGGCGAGTTGTTGCATCGGCTTGTCTTCCCAGGGCATCGAGTCGCCTTCGATGAAGTCGAGTACGCGCGGCGAAACCACGAAGTAGCCGCCGTTGATCCACGAAGAGCCATCCTGCGGCTTTTCCGCGAAGCCGACTACGGCGTTTTCGTCTTCTGCGAACTGCAGGACACCATAACGTCCCGGCGGTTGCACGCCGGTCACGGTCGCGAGACGGCCGTGGCGCTTGTGGAACTGCACCAGTTCGGTGATGTTGACGTCGCCTACGCCGTCGCCGTATGTAAAGCAGAACGCCTGCTCGTCCCGCAGCAGGTGCGATGCGCGTTTCAGACGGCCGCCTGTCATCGAGTGTTCGCCGGTGTCGAGCAGCGTGACGCGCCATGGTTCGGCGTAGCGCTGGTGTACCTCCATGCTGTTGTTCGCAAGGTCGAAGGTGACGTCGGACGAATGCAGGAAGTAGTTGGCGAAATACTCCTTGATGACATAGCCCTTGTAGCCGCAGCAGATGATGAAGTCCGTCATGCCATGTGAGGCGTAGATCTTCATGATGTGCCAGAGAATCGGCCGGTCGCCGACGGTTACCATCGGCTTGGGCCGGGACTGCGTCTCTTCGGACAGTCGCGAGCCGAGCCCGCCAGCGAGAATCACGACTTTCATGTTGGTTCGCTTGATGAGAATGACGATTGAGCCGTACCTGAGTCCTTCAGTGCGCGCTCGAGTTTGTCTCGCGCGCCCCAGAAAGCCATGGGCTCGTAGTCAGGGTAAGGATAGTGGCCGAGTTCGAGCGCAATCTTCGCTTGGCGCTCCTGCAGGAATTGCTCGACGAGGCTGCGCACGGAACGCGGTGTGCCGGAACAGACGTTGACGATTCCGACGTTCTGCTGCCTGAGCGCCAGTGCGACCAGTTTTGCCGCGACCTCATTCACGGGAAGGTAGTCGCGCAACTGTTCGCCACCCGACATCCGGAAGCTTGCGTCACCTTGCGCAACGGCTTTCTCGAGTTGCGGAAGCAGGGACGTAGCGGCTTGCCCTTCGCCATGCATGAAGAACAGACGGGCCCACGTTAGCGCGAAGCTGGACTCGCCATTGCGCTGCAGATATTCGAGCTGCCGACGCAGCGCATCTTTGGCGAATCCATACGGCGTGATGGGCGATGTCGGGTCCGTCTCGCTGAGTGCGCCGCTGCGCAATCCATATTCGAGGCACGTGCCGGCAACCAGCAACGACTTCAGGCCGGCCGCGCTCAGTTGCCGAAGGAATGCATAGTGCGCCGGGAGCTCCACTTCGAAATGACGCAGCGCGCGATAGTTCGGCAGACCGCCCCACGCGAGGTGAATCAATACGTCAGGCTTCCCAAGCAATTCAAATGCATTGGGCGGCGCCGACGCGACGTCGAGTGTCACCCATCTGACGTTGCGGATCTGTGGCGTATCCGGGCGCTCGCCTCGAACTGTCGCGACGACTTCGATGTCATGCGCGGCGAGTGCGGTGAGTACGTGTCGGCCGACAAATCCTGTGGCGCCGGTGATTGCGACTTTGATCATCGTGCGTCAGACGTTGGACACGTCGAAGGATTCCGCGGGCAGGCCGGCGCACCACCGCCGCCACATCACACGCAGTGCCCGTGTGGCACTTTCGGCGATGATCTGCGGCTGGAACATCGGCGATTGCTGGCAGCGCGCGCGCAGGCCCGAACGCAGCACGGCGAGTGCCGCGACATCCGAGGCCAGCGCGACACCGCGGCGTACATAGTCCTGCTTGTCGGTCGCGATGAAGTTTTCGAGTCCGACGTGAGACATTGCCGTCAGTCCGCTGCGACCGGGTACGGTCTGGCCGGGCATTGTGAGTGTCGGTACACCCATCCATAGCGAGTGAAGGACGGTGGTGAGGCCAGAGTACGGGAAGCTGTCGAGACAGATATCCACATGATGATGCTGCTGAAGATAGACCGGCACACTTGCACGCGCCTGGTACTCGACGCGCTCAGCCGCAATGCCGTCCTCAGCGAACCATTCGGTGAACTTGCCGCGGCTGCCGTCGCCCGGCATACCGCCGATCATCATCCGGGAGTTGGGTACGGCGTGAAGCAATTCGGACCACAGGGAGATCACCTCGCGGCGAATCTTGTCCACACGGTTGAAGCTGCCGAACGTGACATACCCTTTGTACATCGCCGGCAGCAGGTTGGGCGGCGGGCTCATTTGGTCCGCCAGAAACGGCGCGACCGCGGGAAGATACACGATCTTCTCGGTGAACTGGTTTCTGAACTGCTCGGAGGGTACCCAGAACCGGTCGGCGAGGAAGTAATCCACCGCGCTCAGGCCCGTTGTGCCCGGATAGCCGATCCAGCAGACCTGAACGGGCGCTGGCTTGCGTGCGAGCGTGAGCAGCTTGTTATTCGCCGTGTGTCCGGACAGATCGATAAGGATATCGATCTGATCCCCGCGAATCAGATCCGTCACGTAATCGTCTTTCTGACCGAAGAGGTCGTACCAGGTGCCGAAGAGTGTGCAAATCCGTTCCGTGACA
The DNA here is from genome assembly GCF_050436285.1 of Paraburkholderia sp. GAS82. Taxonomy (NCBI): domain Bacteria; kingdom Pseudomonadati; phylum Pseudomonadota; class Betaproteobacteria; order Burkholderiales; family Burkholderiaceae; genus Paraburkholderia; species Paraburkholderia sp. GAS82. The sequence goes on along the minus strand of NZ_JBNDLX010000003.1, from coordinate 12,230 downwards.
TGGTCGCGTCGCGGCGTATTCGAGTACGCGTACAGCGAGAGACTCGGGTCTTTGGAAAGGTGTATCAGCAGCGGCTCGATAAAATTGGCGACCGCGTGGTGACAGAAGTCACCGGAGATAAAGCCGACCCGAAGTTGCCGATCGGGGTCTTTCGAATTGTCGTGCTGTGGCCAATGAGGCTTGAGCGGCCGCTCGAAGTGGTCGCCGAAGCGGATGTGTTCGGCAAATACTTCGGCAGGCGTGACATCTTCCCGCGCGGTGTAACAGAACGCCAGATTGTTGTACGAAAGATCGTGATCCGGATCGAGCTTGATGGCACGGCGGAAACAGTCGCTCGCTTCGACGAGTCGACCGAGCTTGATATAGAGCACGCCGAGCGTGCAATGGGCAAGAGCGGATTTCGGCGCTACCTGCATCGCCTTGAGACAGACCTCTTCCGCTTCCAGCACGCGCGAGAGAGACATCAGCACGATGCTCAGCACGCGAAGCCCTTCCAGATGATTCGGGTCCAGCTTCAACAGGCTTCTCAACGCTGCTTCAGCTTCGACGTGCTTACCTCTTGACTCATGGATCGCGGCCGACGCTTGCAGAAGATCGATGTCGTCTGGCCACAGCTTGAGAGCCGTGGGCATGTATTCCATCGTTTCGTTGTACTTGCCGAGGCTGTACAGGATCAGGGTCAGCAGCTTCCAGCCGAATCCGTGGCTGGGATAGCGTTTGACGAGTCCTCGCGCGGCGATGAGCGCTTCGTCGGTGCGTCCGGTGTTGTAGAGCGCGGCATAGCCCTCGAGTTCTTTTCTGTCTGGCACAGCCTCCGGCGCTGAGGACGAGGCGGCTTCGGGCGTGGGTCCGGATTCCGGTGCGGCATCTGCAGCCGGAGCCGTGTCCGCATTCGTGGAGGGCTGCGTCGGCCGGATCTTGTAGGAACCCGTCGTCGACATCGCCGTCATGATCGCAATCAGCTGATCCACTGCAGGGCCGCTCAGCCCTCGCTGCTGTCCCATCTGCAACGCCATCCAGGCCGCCTTCATCTGCCCGGCCTGCACCAGGGCGTCGACGTAATTGGCCCAATACTGCATCTTGTTCGGGTCGCTTCCCAACGCCCGCTCGAGGTAAGGCACAGCAGCCTCGGCTTGCCCCAGCCGGATGGCGATGACGCCCAGCTTGTGATTGGCATCCGGATGATCGGGATAGACGGCGAGTACTTCCTGCAAGGATTTGCCGGCATTGACGAAGTCCCGCTTCGCGTCGAGCGCCAGGCCTTCCTCCATCGCGGCGGCCGCCCGATGGTAGCGTTTGAGTTCGTCGTCGTACGGCAGGAGGGAAGTCGCTCTGGTAAGCGGCAACAGTGCTCCGGCGAGGTCGCCTCGTCGCAGGTGCGCATAAGCGAGCGTCTTCCAGCCGTAGCCGTGCTCTGGCAGCAACTGCACCATCTGTTGCGCGAGTTGCTCGACGCTGTCGTTGAGTCCCTTGGCGGAAAGCGTTTCGAGCGTCGCAATGAATTCGTTTGCGACCGCATCCATCGGTTCGGCGGCCGGTTCACCGCCAGACTGCTCCGGGGCGGCGGCAATGGCGTCGAATACCAGACCATGCTCCCGCGCCGATTCAAGCACCTGAGCTGCCCGCTCGCGTTGTCCTGCGAGAACCAGCGCATCGGCATAGGCGGCCCAGTAGTCGCGCCGTTCAGGGCACAGGGCAACCGCGGTTTCGAGGAAACGCAGACCCTCCGCGGGCCGCTTCAGCTGGACGACGAGAATCCCGAGGTTATGGTTCACCTCCGGATGGTTCGGCTGGGTCTTGAGGATGGCGCGATAGAGCTGTTCCGCTTCCGGGAACTGCTCTGCTCGATGGTGGACCACCGCTATCTGCAAGTCGACATCGGTACTCATTGTTTCCCTTTCTGGCGCGCCCGAACAGTCGTACGGCGATCTTGATGTAGAGAGTCTAGAGATCTTCGGTTTCTGCGATCCGGCGAGTAAAGGGCAGATTTGCCCGCTTTTCGCGCCTGGTCCCGCCTGTTTCAGCCGTGCTGACGGAGGACGAAAAAAAGCCCGCGCGAAGCGGGCTTGAGGCGAACGAGCACGCCTGAACGACAGCGTGTTGTTGTTATTCTGCGATGGAAAACCCTATGGAACAGCGGCTGTTCTATCTCCGCAGCAGCGCCATCCTTTGATACTGGCTCGCCGAACGGCTGCGCTGTATCGCCGCGTGATATTCCGTTTCCATTTCGTCTCGCGATGACCTGGCGTCTTGCATCAGTGCGTTGTCGAGAGACTGGATCCGGCGGATCAGTTCGAGCGAAGCCGTGGTCTGCTGTGCGCGGATCGACATCAACAACGGCGAGCGCACGTCGGCCAGACGCGATGCTTCCTGCCAGTCGGCGAGGCTCGCTGCATGGCCGATAGCGAGAGTCAGTTCGTAGACCCGCTCGACGAGCTGGGTCTGGTCCATATCGTTGCGTTCTGCCGTCATTTAAGGGCTCCTTTACTCCGAGCTTGCGGTTGCCATGGCGCCCGCGCTGTTAGCACCGCCGAACAACTGGGTCAGGTATTCCGAATCCGAGTTGGTCGTCGCCATCAGGTTGTTCAGCGCGGTGAACTCGTTGTTGTACTGCGAGGTCAATTGCGCCGTGTAAGCCGCCAACGCCGTCTGCTGGGTCTGAACGCTCGTCATGTCGTCGCTGAGCTCGGTCGAACGGTCGGCAATGACGCCGTTCGTCCCCGTGAACGCGTTGATGCTGGTGTTCAACTGCTCGGCGATGCCGTTCGTCCCGTTGAAAACCGACGCAACCTGCGCGGGATCGTTGGTGACCGCGTTGGTGAGCGTGGTCGTGTCGATCGTCAACTGGCCGTCCGATTGCAGCGAAATGCCCAGTGCGCCCAGCGTCGAGCCCCCGGTGGTGCCGCTCACGATATTGCCCAACGTGGTCTGGATCGTGGTGAGCATCGAGTCGCCCACCAGTGCCCCGTTCGCGCTCGATCCAGCCGACGAGAACGACGACAGCGACGACATGGCGCTTACGACGTTGTTGTACTCCGTGACGAAGTTCTCGATATCGCTTATCTGGGTCGACGTGTCCGTTGCGACGGTGATTGTTTGCGTCGAGTTAGCCGACTCGGCTGCGGCGGCCGTCAGATTGATCGTCACACCGGACAGGGCCGACGTGATCGAATTGCTGGCGCTAGTGGCTGCAGTCCCGTTGATCGTGAACTCGGCGTCTGCTGCGGATGTATTCTGGGTCCATGCAATGCTGCCCGCGGAGGTAACTGACGACGAGGTACCCGAGTCATTGCCCGCGGTCGACGTGACGCCGAGGCTTGATATCCCATTGTCGCCGGACACGTTGCTGACGCTGACGTTGATGACGTTCGATGCGCCCGTCGCCGTCGAACTGAGCACCAGGTGGGAACCATTCGAGCCGGTGACGACGGAGGCCGAGACGGCGACGCCCGAGGTCGAGGCCTGACTGTTGATGGCGGCAGCGATGCCGCTCAACGAATCGTCCGACGAGGTGATATTGACGTTCATCGACTTGCCGCCGATCGACACGGCCAGCGTCCCGGTGCCCATGGCCGCAGCCTGGTCGGTGCTGAAGGCGCCTGACGACATGCTCTGCGAGGCTGCGACCTGCGACACGACCATTGTGTATGTGCCGGCCGCGGCGCCGGTGCCGGCAGTTGCCGTGATGCCCGTGCCGCTCGCGGTCGCGGTAAAGCTCGACTGCAGCGAGCCGTTGAAGAGCGGCGCGAGACCGATCTGCAGTTCCGACAACACGGCCGAGAGCGATCCGATCGCGGACAGCTGAGCTGTGTCGTTTGCCGATTCGGTTTCCAGCGCTGCTGTCTGACCCGCAACCTTCGCGTTGACGAGTGTCGACACGAGTGAGTTGACATCCAGCGAGGAATTGCCCGTCGAACCGGAAATGAGCGACTGTCCCGCTTCTGCCAGGGCCGCGGAGGCGGCGGCGGATGCGCTAGACGTCGCGCTCGAAATAGTTGACATGAATAAACTCCGTACGTGGCGTGGACCACGCGACTGGTGTCGTGTCTAAGGTGTCGGGTCCGTATGCGAGGCGGGAGGACAAGCCTCCCGTTGCAAATGCTTTCGCGGATGAGCCGGTTGGTGTAACGACCGGCTCACCCGCGTCTACTGCTTCACGCTATTGCTAACTTACCGATTACTGCAGCAGCTTCAGAACTTGCTGCGGGTTGGAGTTGGCTTGTGCCAGCACCGAGATACCCGCTTGTTGCAGCACCTGCGCCTTGCTCAGGTTAGCCGTTTCTTGCGCGAAGTCCGCATCGGTGATCTGCGATTGTGCGCTCGACAGGTCGGTGGACTCATCTTGCTGCGACGTCGAGATGCCGGTGAAGCGGTTCTGTGCTGCACCCAGCGTTGCCTGAATGTTGCTGATGGTAGCCAGTGCGTTGTCGACCGTTTCCATCGCCAGGTTGGCGCCTTGCGTCGTGCTGATGTTGATCGCCGAAACCGACGTCGGTGCGTTGTTGACGTTGACGCTGTACAGCAGCGTACCGGACGTTTGACCGCCGCCGACACCCGTACCCGAAGCCGTGCTGCCGAACGTGCTGGTCGGCGTGGTGGCGAACGAGATGCCCGTGCCGCTGGTGGTGAACAGGCCGGCCGTCGCACCCGTCGTCAACTGGTTGCCGTTCTGGTCGACGAACTCGATGCCGCCGTTGCCGTTTGCTTCGACCGTAACCGAGGTGATTGCGTTAGCCGTGCCAGCTGCAGCGTCAAGGCCCGTGTCCGGATCGACGTCAATGCCCGAAATCGTGCCGAACACCGTGCCAGCCGCCGTCGTCGACGACGAAGCAGCCGCAGCAGTCTGAATGCCGGTCATTTCGCCGGTCAGGCTCAGGCCGTTGGTTGCGGCGGCGCTGGTTGCCAGCGAAAGCGACTGAATACCGCTGCTCGACGTCGTGGTCACGAACAGGTTCGAAACAGCCGTGCTCGACAAAGCCTGGTTGTTCTGGTCCGTGAACGTGAAGCCGCCCGTGCCGTTCGACACCACGTTGATTTGCGTGATCGCGCCAGCAGCACCGCTGGTGTTTTCTGCGCCGGTCGAGGTCAGGTCGAGACCCGTGATCGTGCCGAGCGTGTTGCCGGCTTGCACGAAACCACCACCCAGCGAAGCAGCCGACACGCCTTGGCTCAGGTCGAGGGCAACAGTCTGGCCGACGTTGGAGCCGACTTGAACGTTGATCAGGCCAGCCGAACCGTTCAGCAGGTTGATACCGTTGTACGTCGTTTGCGAAGCCAGGCGGTTCACTTCAGCAACTTGCTGCGCCACTTCCTGTTGCAGGGCTGCCTGGTTGGTCGACGACAGCGAGCCACCTGCTGCCTCGTTGGCGAGCGAGCGGATCGTTTGCAGGCTTTGCGTGATCTGGCTCAAACCGGTCGAAGCCGTTTCCACCATCGACACGCCGTCGTTTGCATTCGACACGCCCTGGTTCAGGCCGTTGATTGCCGTTTGCAGCGTTGTGGAAATTGCCAGGCCAGCAGCGTCATCTGCCGCGCTGTTGATACGCTTACCCGACGAGAGGCGAGTGATAGCTTGCTGGAGCGCATCGCCCGAGCTGTTCAGGTTTTCCTGAGCCACCAGCGAGCTGATATTACTGTTAATGCTGAGCATGAAAATCTCCCAAGAGGCTGTTGCCCTAAAGTTACTGCCACGTTGACATGGGCGGTGCACTCGTTCATTGCTGGCCGCCTCTGAGCAGGATGTCGGCGTGAGAAAAAAAAACTTGAGGGACTTTGTTCAACTCGGACCTAATTGTCTTACCAGGAATTACGGTGCCGGACGGTCGAAAGCCGGTTTAAGCGGCCTGTTGGCAGGCTGTTGGCGCCGACGACGGAGGTTGAAAAGTCGGCGTATTCTTTTTCTTTCCAAATCGCATTCCCTGGAGAAATCATGCAAAGACGCAGGATTGGCAATTCGGAATTGCAGGTGGCGCCGGTCATGTTCGGCGGCAATGTATTTGGCTGGACCGCCGATGAGACGACCTCGTTCGCGATCCTCGATGCCTTCGTCGACGCCGGTCTGGACTTTATCGACACCGCCGACGTTTATTCCGCTTGGGTGCCCGGTAATCGGGGCGGGGAGTCCGAGACGATTCTCGGCAAGTGGTTTCGCCGCAGCGGCAAGCGCGACCAGATCGTGCTGGCTACCAAGGTGGGCAACCACCCGGAGCGCAAGGGTTTGAGCGCCGGCAACATCCAGGCGGCCGTTGAAGATTCGCTGCGCCGTCTGCAAACCGATTACATCGACGTGTATTTTTCGCATAAGGACGCGGCCGATACCCCGCTCGCCGAGACGCTGGGCGCCTATCAGCGCCTGATCGAGGCCGGCAAGGTGCGGGTGATCGGGGCGTCGAACTACAGCGGCGCGCGTATTCGCGAGGCGCTGGCGGTGTCGCGGCAGCACGGTCTGCCGGAATACCAGATTATTCAGCCCGAATATAATCTGTACGACCGCGAGGCTTATGAAACCGATCTCGAACCAGTCATTCTGGAAGAGCACCTCAGTGCGGTCGTGTATTACAGCCTTGCAAGTGGCTTTCTGTCGGGCAAGTACCGTTCGACCGCGGATCTGGCGAAAAGCGCGCGTGGCGGCGGCATCAAAAAGTATCTGAACGAACGCGGCACGCGCATCCTCGATGCGCTCGATACCGTGGCCGACCAGCACGGCACCACGCCCGCCACGGTGGCGCTGGCATGGCTGATCGCCCGTCCCAGCGTGACGGCGCCGATCGCCAGCGCGACTTCCGTGCAACAACTCGAGAGCCTTGCGGCGTCAGTCCACCTGATGCTGACCGGCTCGGACATGCGTCTGCTGGATGACGCAAGTGCCTGGCGGAATGGCTAAAATGGTGGTAGGCACGGTATTTTCCTGATATCATCGGGAGTGAATTGAGATCTTTGCCTGTTTCGTGGTGAACTCCCCACCTCTCTTTTCCGGCCTCCGTGGCCGCTTTGCCTTTCGTTTCGTTCATGGTTTCGTTTGCCTGTTATTGGCCATGTTGCGAAATGACCGGAGGCCGGCGCGTACGTGGCACACACCACTGCGCAATTACCCGTATCCAGCGATTTAGTTAGGAATTACATGACGACGATTCTTCTGAAGGAAAACGAGCCGTTCGAAGTGGCGATCCGCCGCTTTCGTCGCGCAATCGAAAAGAATGGCCTGATCGCAGAACTGCGTGAACGCCAATCGTACGAAAAGCCGACGACGGCTCGCAAGCGCAAGAAGGCCGCTGCTGTGAAGCGCCTGCACAAGCGCCTGCGTAGCCAGCAACTGCCGAAAAAGCTGCACTAAGCACGCTTTTCAAGCACAGCCGAACGGCGGTGTGAGCTTCGCAAGAAGCCACACCGCCGTTTTGTATTTGGGGGAGCAATTCCAGCGAGGCTTCCGAGGATGTTTCTGGGAAGCCTTATGGCGGCTCAGGCGGCGGTTTTCAGCTGCGCCGTGGACAAGCCGAACTGACGGGCAATCGAAACCAGCCGTTCCTGCCATTCCCACGTGCCGAATACGTCGTGCACGTTTTGTAGGCAACTTAGCAGGTCGATGGTGGCGGGGTCGAAGATATTGATATGGGCTCGCAGCAGCGCTTTCTTGAGTGCGGCCACTCCGACATCCATATAGGCAGGCACTTCGATCGGGGTTTTGCCGATATAGCGCACCGGAATGCCTTCCATTGCCGTCATATAGTCGCGCGGCTTGATAAAGCTGCCGACCGGGCAGCCACCGCAGTAACCCCGATAGGCTCCGCCGCCACGCGGCAGAAGTGCGGCGCGCCCCTGACCGTCAAGATGGCTGACGGCTTTGTCGAAAATCTCCTGATACGTCAGGAAGTTTGGATTTTTCATGGTTGTTCTCCCCCTGCGTCTACGCGCAGCGGTCATTCATGGGTGGTTCAAGCGCAGTTGTTGTCCCTTCAATCGTTATAACGACTGAATCAGGTAAAAACGTAGCGGTGCAGCGCGCAAGTCCGCAATTTTGACACGATTCGAGAGATCTGCAGGTGGTGGAGTGCCCGCAAAGCCAAGCTGGGTAAGGCTGTGAGGGGGCGGCACGGGCGCGCTCAGGACTTTCCCGCAGACGCTGGGTTTTGCGTCCGAAGTGTGGCGAAAACCACACGAGGCCGGGGCGCAGATCCGAGACCGGCGACGCGCCTGGCGTACCTTAGGCCTCGGAACTCGCGGATGCGCCTCAGCCGGCCTTCCGCTTGCGCCCCTTTTTGCCGAGGGCGGCGCAGCGGGCGTAGCAATCGCAGTCGGTCTGATGGTCGTTCACCATGCCGACAGCCTGCATAAATGCATAGCAGATCGTCGAACCGACGAACTTGCAGCCGTAGCGCTTGAGTCCCTTGCTCAGCGCGTCGGAAATCTCCGTTGAGGCCGGCGCGTGCTGGTACGAGGTCCATTCGTTCTGGATGGGCGTGTCATTAACGAAAGACCAGATGAACTGCGCCAGCGACCCGTGTTCCGCCTGGATCTGTTGCACGGCGCGCGCGTTGGTAATGGCCGCTTCGATCTTGCCGCGATGCCGTACGATCGATTCATCGGCGACCAGCGCGTCGACATGCTTTGGCGTGAAGCGGGCCACCTTGTCGATATCGAAGTTGGCGAATCCCCGACGGTAGCCGCTGCGTTTGTTGAGGATCGTGGACCATGACAGACCGGCTTGGGCGCCCTCCAGTACCAGCATTTCAAAGAGATGTTGATCGTCGCGCGAAGGGACACCCCACTCGGTGTCGTGGTAGTGTGCGAGCGCTTCGCTCGATACCCAGTTGCATCGCTGTGTCACGTTCCGGCTCCTGCATTTGATGTGTCGAAATCCCGGCGCGTCCGGGCTTTGCCAGCATAGCGGAACGCCCGCGCATCGCAAGCCGGCCGTTCGGCCAGTTGCCGGATCCACGCTGGTCTGCCACGCTATGCGGCATTCCGGTTCGGCAACTCTTTTCACCCACACTCACTTGATGAATACAGACCTCTTTCTGATCGGCGTCGACGGCGGCGGCAGCGGCACGCGTGTCGTACTCGGTGACGCCCACGGCCGCGAACTGGCTCTGGCGGCGAGTGGCCCGTCCGGCCTGGGCCTCGGTATCGAGCGTGCCTGGCAGGCCATCCTGGCAGGTTGCACCGAGGCTTTCCGGCAGGCCGGGGTCGCCCCGCAATGGGAGCGTTGCGTATTGGGCTGCGGGCTGGCGGGATTCAACAACCCGGACTGGCTTGCTGCGTTTCACGCCCAGGCGCCGAAGCTAGCGGGTCTCGCCGTGGAACACGATGCCTACACGACCCTGCTCGGCGCGCACGGCGGGGCGCACGGCGTCATCGTGGCGCTTGGCACCGGCAGCGTGGCTGCCGCGGCAGATGGTGTCGGCGAGTACCGGATCGCCAGCGGTTTCGGCTTCCCGTCTGGTGATGAGGCAAGTGGCGCCTGGCTCGGCTTGCGCATAGTCGTGTACGCGCAGCAGGCGCTGGACGGCCGCGCGCCGCTGGATGCACTGGCCCAGGCACTGCTCGAACGGGTGGGCGCGCAGGACCGCGACGGCCTGATTGTCTGGCTTTGCAACGCCAATCAGACCGCCTACGCGAGTCTCGCGCCCATCGTCATCGCGCATGCCAGCCATCCCTTCGCCGCGCGCCTGCTCAAAGAGGCCGGAGAAGAAATTGGCAAGATGATTACAGCGCTAGACGCGTCCGGAGAGCTGCCGGTGGCCTTGTGCGGTGGCCTCGGCCAACCGTTGCGCGACTACGTACCGCAGCATTTACAGGCCCGGCTGCGCGCGCCGCTGGGCGATTCGGCGCACGGTGCGTGGCAGCTTGCGCAGCAGGAAGCCGCGCGGCTCGGTTTGAATCTGGCGGGCTAATCCGGGGAAAGCATCGCAAGCAACGATAAAATAGCGCCTTCGATGCTGCCGGCTGCTCACACCATGTACCAAGTCATTGCCACCGATCTCGACGGCACCCTGCTCGACGGAGACCATCAACTCGACCCATTCACCGTTGCCACGGTTCGGCGGCTGGAGGCGGACGGCCTGCAATTCATCATCGCAACCGGCCGCCATTACCGCGACGCGGCGGGCATCCGCGATCTGCTGGGCATCCGGCCGTACCTGGTCACGTCAAACGGCGCACGCGTGCATGCGCCGGACGACACCATGATCTACGGGGACGATCTTCCGCCCGCCACCGTGCACCGGCTCGTGCAGCCGGAAATCGCGGGCGCGCATGGGCGGGTGATCGTCAATCTGTTTGCAGATCACGATTGGCTAATCGATCGGGACGCGCCAGAACTTTTGCGTCTCCATAAGGATTCGGGCTTTAGCTACGAAGTGACCGATCTGCGTCGGCATCACGGCGAAGGCATTGCAAAGGCGCTCTATATTGGCGAGCCGGCCGATCTCGCACCGGTCGCGGCCAATCTGCAACGCGAGTTCGGCGACGCCCTCTATGTCACCTACTCGCTGCCCGATTGCCTTGAGGTCATGACATCGAACGTGTCGAAGGGCCGTGCGCTGAAGTTCGTGCTCGACCGCCTCGGCGTAGAGACCGGCCGCTGTATCGCGTTCGGCGACAACATGAACGACATCGACCTGCTCGAAACCGCTGGCCATCCGTTCATGATGAAAAACGCCAACCCGGATCTGATCACGCGCTTGCCGAACGTGCCGCGAATCGGCAACAACTTCGAAGCAGGCGTCGCTCGTCACCTGCGCAAGCTGTTCGCCATGGACGATGAGCTTGCCTAATGCACCGCATCTGAAGCCGCCGCGGGCGCCAACGCCGCGCACGGGCAATCCGTAGACCGCCCATTCAGCCCTTCGTCGCTATGCTGGAAGCTCGCACGCGGCGAGCCGCCCTGCCAGTCGAGCTTGACGATATAAATACTGTCGAAATCGTCGCTGTGCCACTTCGGCACGTCTGCGGCGTTGCCGCCGTGAGCGCTCACCATCTGGCGCACCAGCTTCTCGATCAGCTTGTGCTCCCATGCCACCACCACCAGCTTGTTGCGATATGCCGGATCGATCAGCGTGGCGCTGAGCCGGTCTATCTGCGTCAGGCCATAAGGCGTTTGCACCGGCATCTGGAATTGGATGGCGGTGGGTTCGATGGTGGCCAGCGGGCGCACATAGTAATAAGGATGGCCGCCGTCGTTTTTCTGCTCGCCCGGATCCGGCGCGAAGATCGCGTCAGGTTTGCCGAACTTGGCGGCGATTACCGCAGGCAATGCTAGCGCCCGGTTGAGACCCTGGCAATTGAGCTGACCGAGCCCTTGCGCCGGCTTCTCGCCGTGACGGACAAACACCAGCGTTTCAACGGCGGGGCCGGCCGCCTGGCTGCTGGCCGCATGCGCGGTGACGGGCAACATGGCGGTGCCACACGAGGCCGCGAGCCAGAATGCGACGCCTTGCAGGAATCGACGGGAACGGTTCATCGGGAGCCTCTTTGCGAGCCGTGTGAAAGTCGGACGATTCTAGCAGTGGCGCTGCGCCTTGCCGCGCGTCGCTCGCACTGAGGGCCGCCTGTGCGTGAGGCCGTCCGTAAAGCAGAAGCGGGCGCCACAGCGCCCGCTTTGCAGATAGATGCGCCCTTTGGCGCTACGGATTCGTCAATCGGCCAGCGCAGAGCGCGACTCGAGCGGCGCACGGCTTGCCGCGACAACCGGATACACGAGACCGGCAATCACAGCGCCGAGGATCGGCGCAACCCAGAACAACCAGAGCTGGTCGACAGCTGCGCCACCCACGAACAGCGCCGGACCCGTCGAGCGGGCTGGATTGACGGAGGTATTGGTGACTGGAATCGAGATCAGGTGGATCAGCGTCAGGCACAGTCCGATGGCGATCGGCGCGAAGCCAGCCGGCGCGCGCTTGTCGGTGGCGCCGAGAATCACGAACAGGAAGAAGCCGGTCATGACCACTTCGCAGATGAACGCCGCCATCAGCGAGTAGTGGCCGGGCGAGCGATCGCCGTAGCCATTGCTGGCGAAGCCGCTCGACACGAGGTCGAAGCCCGGTTTGCCGCTGGCAATCAACGACAGCACGAAGGCGCCGAGCACGGCGCCGACCACCTGCGCAACGATATACGGTACGAGGTCACGTGCCGGAAAGCGGCCGAGGCTGTGTAAAAACTCTAATGATCGCCTAGACTGAATCAACCTGCTGGAATGAGAGGCGCAGATGGGGCGATTTGTCGAAGGTGCGCAA